>JBBCHV010000010.1:0-142278 GCA_037200205.1 Chthoniobacter sp. | reverse complement strand
AACGTCCGGAAGTGAAGGGGTGGGGCGTGGAAAGTGTCAAGCCGCTTGAGCCTCGGGTCTCGCCGCCAGGAAGGGTGAAGATCAGACGTCGCAGATGCGCACGCCGTCGGCGAGCGAAGCGACCTTGTTCTCGTGCACGGGGATGAATTCCTGACCGACGAAGCCGGTGTAGCCGATGTCGAGCAGCGCTTGCATGAGTGCGGGGTAGTTGAGTTCCTGCGTGCCGTCGATTTCGTTGCGGCCGGGGACGCCGGCGGTGTGGACGTGGGCGATGTAATCCTTGTGCTGATGGATGCGGCTGATGACGTCGCCGTGCATGATCTGCACATGGTAGAGATCGAAGAGCACCTTGCAGCGGGGCGAACCGATCTGGCGGCAAATCTCGATGGTGCGTTCCATGGAGTCGCAGAAGTAATCGGGGTGGCCTTTCATAGTCACATCGACGCGCGAATTGAGCATCTCGATGCAGAGCGTGACTTTCTTTTCCTCGGCGAGCGGGATGAGTTCCTTGAGGCCGGCGACCATATTGGCGATGCCTTCGTCGTCGCTCAGGCCGCGACGGAAGCCGGAGAAAGTGATCACGCGTTCGACCCCGGCGGCGGCGCATTGTTCGATCCGTTCGCGGAGCTTCGCCTGGCACTCGGCCCATTCCTCGCGGTGCGCGAAGCCCTTCGCGAAGCCATGCGAGCTGGCGATGGCGATGGTCATGCCGAGTTCCTTGATGAGCGGCCAGTGCTTGGGATCGATGAGCTCCACCGAGGCGAGCCCGAGCGCCGCGCTGTGGCGGACGAGTTCCTCCGGTGGCATGGGATTGAAGCACCATGGGACGACCGATTGCTTGATGCGGCCATTTTTCACGCGGAAGAGACCGGTCGCCGCGGAGACGGGCGCGATGAGTGGCGTATCCGGGCTCTGTGCGCGGGCGGTGAAGCTGAGGGCGGCCACGGCGGCGGCCTTGATAGCGGTGCGTCGAGTGTGGGGAGGACATGGGGGAAGAATCACCGGCATCGCCATGGGCTCAACTCCAAACACATTGTCATTCTGAGCGGAGTGTAACGGAGTCGAAGAACCCCCGGCGCTTTACCAAAGATTATCGCTGGTCATTCGACGGGGTCCTTCGACAAGCTCAGGATGACAGTGATATTTGAAATTGAATCTTTAGCGCGACCGCCATGTTCCCCCGCATTCTCCTCTGCTATCTGCTTCTCCGTCACGGTCTTCGCCGAAGAGCCCAAGCCCAACATCGTTTTCATCCCTCTGCGACGATCTCGGGGCGAACGATCTCTCGTGCTACGGACGCAAGGACCAGCCGACGCCGAATCTCGACCGACTGGCGACGCAGGGGATGCGTTTCACCCTGCGCCTATTGTGCCTCGCCGATCTGCTCGGCTTCGCGGGCATCGATCATGACCGGCAAGGCGCGGGCCGGCTGCACATCACCAATTTTCCTTCGGCCGCGCGGACGCGGTTTCGCAAAAGCTCTTGCAGCCGGAGATCGAGGGCCAACTCCCGCTCGAGGAAGTGACGATCGCGAAGGCCTTGCATGGGGCGGGTTATGTTTCGGCGTGCATTGGAAATGGCACCTTGGCGGCCCCGGCTTTTTGCCCGGGAATCAAGGCTTCGACTTTGCCTTTGCCGGGCATGCGAATACGACGCCGAGTGCCACGGAAGGCGGCAAGGGCGAGTATGAGTTGACGGCCGCGGCCGAGAAGTGGATCGAGGAAAACAAGGACCATCCCTTCTTCCTGTACCTCGCGCACAACTGCCCGCACGTGCCGCTCGCCGCCAAGCCGGAACTGATCGAGAAGCACAAGGACGCGTGGAATCCCTTTTACGCGGCGATGATGGAAACGCTCGACGATTCCGTAGGCCGCGTGATCGCGAAGGTCGTCGATGCGCTCGGTCTCGCGGAACGGACCATCTTCATCTTCACCAGTGACAACGGCGGACTGCACGTGGCGGAATTGCCGAACACACCGGCCACCTACAATGCGCCTTTTCGCGCCGGCAAAGGGTATCTCGAGGAAGGCGGCTTGCGCGAGCCGCTCATCGTGCGCTGGCCAGGGAAGATCAAGGCCGGCGTGACGAATGAGACGCCGGTGATGCTCTACGATTTCATGCCGACGCTGATGACGGCGGCCGGTCTGGATGTGGCGCATACGGTGGGGCCGCTTGATGGCGTGAACATTCTGCCCCTGCTCACCGGCGGAACGCTGCCGCCGCGCACGCTCTACTGGCATTTTCCGAATTATACGAATCAAGGCAGCAAGCCGGCGGGTGCGGTGCGCGACGGGGAATGGAAATTGATCCAGACGATGAAACCGGAAACCTCGAGCTGTACAACGTCGTGGCCGATCCGGGGGAGAAGAGCGATCTCGCGAAGAGCGAGTCGGCGCAGGTGTCCGAGCTGCAGGGGAAACTGGCGGCGTGGCGGAAGGCGATCGGCGCACAGATGGGAACGCCGAACCCGGATTTCGATGCCGCTTATCACCGGCGACTCTATGAAGACATCGATACGACGCGCCTGGAGCCCGGGCCGAGTTCCGCGGAACTGCGCGCGAAGTTGCTGGCCTGGCGCGATGGCATGGACGCCGCGATCAAAGGCCACAAGCCGCGGGTCACGCCGCCGAGCGGGCGACATTTCGGCTCTTTGCCCAGGACGCCACGGTGCACGGGGCAACGGCACGCTACGAGCCGCTCCCCTACAAGAACACGATCGGGTTTTGGACGAAGCCGGAGGATTGGGTGAGCTGGGATTTCGAAGTCGCGAAGGCGGGCAAGTATGAAGTGGAAGTGCAGCAGGGATGCGGCAGTTCCGGAGGCTCGGAGGTGGTGGTGGAAGTCGCGGGCCAGGCGGTGAAATTCACGGTCGATGCGACGGGTAACTTCCAGAGCTTTGCCCAGCGCGTGGTCGGCGTCGTAGACTTGGGCGAAGGCAGGCAGACGCTGGCGGTAAAGCCGCAGAGCAAGGTCGGGGCGGCAGTGATGGATTTGCGGCGGGGTGGTGCTGCGACCGGTGCTCCAGTAAAGGAAGCGCGCCGCCGTGCTTGCCATCCGTCGCCTGGCGCGCGCACCGTTCGCCGCCGTGACTGAAGCCCGTACGCCCGTTATTCCACTTTCGCCCGCCGCCCGCTCGGCATTGATCATTGGCGGTCTATTTTTTGCGTTCATCCTGCTGGCGGTCTTCGGCGTGTTGCACGAAGCGCAGCGCATCAAGCATGAGCGCGAGCAGACGAAAGCGCTGAACAGCCAGACTTCGAGCGGCGAGATGGTGTGGATTCCCGAGGGGAAGATGACGATGGGCGCGATCGACGGCGCGCCCGACGAACAGAAGATGCACGATGTGCGCGTGCGCGGATTCTGGATGGACAAGACCGAGGTGACCAATGAGCAGTTCACCCGCTTTGTGAAGGAAACGGGTTACATGACCGTGGCGGAGCGCAAGCCGGAGATTGCCGCAGGCGCGTCGGTGCCGCCCGAGCGGAGGGAAGCTGGCGCGTGGGTCTTTACGCCGCCGAAGACATCGGAGACCGCGAACGAGATCTGGCGCTATGTGCCGGGAGCAAACTGGCGGCATCCCGAAGGTCCGGCGTCGAGCATCGAGGGGCGGGAAAAATTTCCCGTGGTGCAAGTCTGCTGGGACGACGCCACCGCGTTTGCGCGCTGGACCGGGAAAACGCCTGCCGACGGAAGCGGAGTGGGAATATGCCGCGCGCGGCGGGACGCAGCATGCTCCTTTCATCTGGGGCAATGAGTTGAAGCCCGGCGGGCGGTGGAACGGGAATGTCTGGCAGGGCGGTTTCCGCTCGAAGATACGGCCGAGGATGGCTTTGCCGGGCTGGCGCCGGTGGGTCGCTTTCGCACAAACGACTTCGGGCTCGCGGACATGGCGGGCAACGTGTGGGAATGGTGCGCGGATTGGTACAGTGCCACGTACTATAACAAGAGCCCGCATGCCAATCCGCCAGGGCCGGAAGCGAGCAGCGATCCCGATGAACCCTCTGTCCCCGAAGCGCGTGGCCCGCGGTGGATCGTATCTCAGCAGTGAAAGCAATGGCGCCGGTTACCGGCCCAGCGCCCGGCGGAAAGTCGCACCAGCGTATGCTTGTTCTGACTTGGGATTCGTTGCGCGCGGAGCAAGCAATAGCTCAAAGACTGTAGCGGCGCTCTCCGAGCGTCGGGAAGTCCGACGGTCAGAGACCGCCGCTACCGGCGGCTCCTACGCTTTCAATCCAAGCCCGATCTTGTCGCGCAGATAGGTGATCGCGCGCTCGAGTTGCCCCTTTTGGTATTCCTGTTCGGCGACCACCGGCTCGGATCCTGCGGGTGCTTTGAAGGGGTCGATGGCGTGTCCACGCTTCGCCAGCGCGAGGAACGCGGCGAAGTCCGCGGCGCGGGCTTGGGGATACGGCTGCCAGAAATCGGGTTGAAGGTACGGCATGGGGCGGGCGAAGCCGGAGATGATCCTCGAACAGTGAAAGGCGTGTTCGGGCACAACTCGCCGAAGCGTTTGGCGTAATCCTGCAGTCGATGAGTCCGTCCCCCCGGCGCCGTCCATTGGACGACCGCCCCTTCGGCATTTTCCCAGATCATGGAATCGCGCAGACCGCAGACCAGGGCGTGCGGCCCGAGGAGTTCGAGCGCCTGCCGCGGGTCCCTCCAGCGTCCAGGTGGTATTGCCGGAATCCATCGTGGCGCCGACGTATTCGGGACCGGGCTTCCTCGATGAGCCGGACCAGTTCCCACGCCTGCATGTCGCCCCGCGTGGTTTTCGATCGCGATCTTCACCCCGGCGTCCATGGCGCGGCTGCGTTGCGATTTCAGGACTTTCACGGTGTCCTCGATCCGGGCGTCAATTCCGCCTTCGGTCTTGCGATCGTCGCCCTTGCCCAGGATGCAGCGGAAAACCGGCGAGCTACGGCTTGCGCCACGCGGATGCCGAGCGCGAGGTGCTCTTCAGCCGTGCCCCACTTGTTGCGGAAGTTTTTCGAAGTGGGACAAATGCTCCAGCCGCCGGCATAGATTTCCAGGCCCAGATCGTTGCGCCTTTTTCGCCTGGTCGCGCAGGTAGCCGTCTTCGAGCGATTCGTAGGAATCCGAGGTCCGAGATGAAGAGGACATCGATCTTGAGCGTCGCGGCGTATTCGATCTGGCGAGGAGCCTTCCAGCGGAAGCCGCGGATGAAAAGTTGTCGAAGCCGAGCTTGAGTTTGCGCGCGTTCGAGGACGGGGTGGATTCGGCGGCGGGCATGGGATGGGGGAGCAGATTGACCGCGCCAGCGGCGGCGAGAGTTTGGAGGAAACGGCGGCGCGGAAGTGAGGCGTCGGGGGTGGGCATGATGGTGGCGGATGGTGGAGTGGGAAGGCGTGAAAATGCAATCACGGGGTGACGATTGCCGTACTCGACCTTCATGGGAAATGAGAAGTGACTCGGGAGAATGAGACGGTTTCGGAGCCGAGGGAGCGCTCGTCGCAACCCTTGCATTTCGTGTCATGTCTCTGGGAAACAGGTATTTGCCACGATAATGCTCGGCGAGTTTCGGCCGGAACGCTCCGTTGGCATGAGTGGTGCTAATGAACAACACAGGGTTTTTACGGTTACGCCCACTGCAATGAGACCGCGGTCTGCACCGGATTTGCGTGCGCGTTTCCCGCGAACTTCACCCCACACATTATGCAATCTGCCGCCATGCTCGCTCACAAAGGATTCGACGGAGTCATTCAAGGTGCGACTCTCGCCGATCTCATCCAAATGGAAATGTCTGGCCCTCAGCACCCGTGCCGTGCGGGTGGCCGGAGAGGGGACCAGCGGGCGTTTGTTTTTTACCGGCGGCCAGGTGGTGCATGCCGAAGTGGGCGAGATGAAGGGGGAAGTGGCGCTTTTCGAGATGCTGCGCTGGGCCACGGGCAGCTTCACGATCGAGGAAGGGGTGCGGCCGATCGAGGAGAGCATCCAGCGCGACTGGCACAATCTTTTGCTCGAAGCCGCGCATCATGCGGATGAGGGCATGCAGGTCACCACTCCCGGGCTCTGTCGTTCCGCTACCTCCACCGAAGTCCACCGCCGATCTTATGAACGAAGCCTTTAACGATTCCGAAGTCGTCCTTGCCGCGCATTTTACCGAGGACGGCACGCTGCTCGCCAGCAAGGGTGAAGATCCCCGAGAGCTTGCAATGCACCTTTGCCTACGTCCGTCCAGCTCCTCCGCCATGTGGACGAGCCTCGGCGCGGAGAACCTGAAGGAAATCAATCTCCTCGCCCCCGAGCAAAAGGCACTCTGCCTGGTGGATGAGAAAAGCACCACTGTGCTCGTCACCACCCCCAAGGCCAATTTTCCCCGCCCTCGCCAAGAAACTCGCTTGATCCCATGCAACACGTCCTCTCCGCACTGAAAGATATCCCCCGGCGTCGTTGGCAGCTTCGTGCTGAACGACAAGGGAACGCTGGTCTCCCGCGAAATGCCGTCGATTTATCCGGACGAAATTTATCCGGAGATGGGCCGTCGCCTCGTGGGCGTCTACGAAGCGATCGCGCTCCAGGTGGCCCTCTCTGGGCGACCTCGTCCTGAAGTTCGAGGGCCATTGGTTTGTCTGCCGTCGCACGGCCCAATGTTTTCTGGGAATCCTGACGGCGGATACCGTGAATTACCCCGCGCTCAAGATGGCGACGAATGTGGCGCTCAATCGACTGAATGACCAGGTAGCGTCCCTGCCGCCTTTGCTGGCGGAGAAGCCGGTGGAAGCTGCACCGGCGACAGTCACAGCGCCAGTGGTCGCAGCGCCGCCGACCGAAGGAAAAAAGCGGTTCTGGCGGGGAACTCCGATCGACTGACGGATCACTCCGGCCGGTCCAATTCGTCCTCCGGGGCGTCCTCGTAGCCGGCGAAGTGGTCGGGACGCAGAGGCTCGCTCACGCGATATTCCTCGCCGAGCCATTTGCCCAGGTCGACCAACTTGCAGCGCTCGGAGCAGAAGGTGCCCATCGGCTCGGCGAAGAAATCGTTTTCCTTCTGACAGATCGGGCAGTGAACGGGAGTAGGTTTCGGCATGGCGCTGACCTGAATCTAGCGCGAAATGCCGGGATCGCGAGCGGCACCCGAGTCGTCCATGGAGGCCGCAAGGGAACTGCGCGGTGGGGCGACGTGCACCCGCAAGTTGCCGGTTGGGCAGATTCGCGCTAAAAATTGATTTACAACCGGGCTCGGTGTCATACTTTTCCCGCCCCGCGCATCTTGCCTCATGGTGTAATGGTAGCACAAGCGACTCTGAATCGCTTTGTCAAGGTTCGAGTCCTTGTGAGGCAGCCATGCCCGTTCGGGCATCCAGTGATTGGGCGCTTTCCACCCTGCGGCTCCTTTACCGACTTACCCATGCAACTCCATCGCAAGACAGCTCTCGTCACCGGCGGCACCCGCGGCATCGGCGCCGCCACCCGCCCTCGCTTTCGCCCGGGAGGGCGCGAATGTCGCCATTTCCTCACGGCACGCCGATGCCGATGCGCAGCGCGTGAAGAGTGAGATCGAAGCGCTCGGAGTTCGCTGTGAAACGATCGTCGCGGACTGCGGCCAGGCCGCGGACTGTGTGCGACTGGTCGCGCAAGCCGCCGCGGCCCTCGGCGGGCTCGACGTGCTCGTCCACGCGGCGGGCGGAGCAGTGGGTGGCGGGTTGATGGAAGTGACGCCCGAGGCGTGGCATGCCGCCTTCGATGTGCATGTCCATGCGGTCTATCATCTTTCTCGTGCTGCCGTCCCCCACATGCGGCAGGGTCACGAAGGCGCCATTATTCTCATTTCTTCCACCGCGGGCAAACTCGGGGTGATGGGCAACCTCGCTTATCAAACCGTCAAGGGTGCTCTGCCGCAGTTTACCCGCGCTCTCGCTCGCGAATTGGCCAACGATAACATCCGCGTGAATTGCATCGCGCCGGGCGTCATCCGCACGAAATTCCACGAGCACATGAGCGCGGAGCAAAAGAAGCTGAACCTCGAACAGCGCATCCCGCTCCATCGCGAAGGCACGCCGGAGCAGGTTGCGGATGCGATCCTGATGCTCGTTAAAAACGATTACATCACCGGCGATACCCTCACGATCGACGGCGGGCTCACCTCCCGGATCGCCTAGCCGCCGAAAAGCATCTCGCCGGCTGCTGGCGCCTTCAAGGGCGACGCTCCTAGCAATGCGGTTCCTCGGATGTTGCGTCAGCGGGTGGCGTTAGTTCGACGAGATCGACGACCTGCGGGTTCGTAGCGCCGTCGATGAGAGCGGCTGAGATCGGCCGGTGACGCTTCGACCAGCAGGTCGAGATCCTGAGTCGTTCGGACGAAACCGTTGAGGCAGACGGCTACGCGGCTCGCCACAAGGTGGCGAGGCTCCCGGTTAGCGGCCGGGAACGGGTCTCAACCGGCTGAGCGGCACCCGGGATGTGCGGGACGCCGGGAGCGGGCGTTCCGAGATGATTGCCGGGTTGCGTTGCGCCGGGCGTGGCACTTGGGCTGTTTCCCGGAGGAGGCAGAGTGGGATTGGGATTGCCGGGCTTGGAATTCCCAGGGATGAGCTGCTGGATTGGTGGGATTCACGGGAGCCCCGGGACTGGTGCCGGGCGAACCGGCGCCAGTTCCTGTCGATCCGCCCGTTGCGCCTGCGCCGCCGGCGCCAGCCGCACCGCCTCCGGCTTGGGCCAGAACCGAGAGACTCAGGGCACTACTGAAAGCGAGGGCGAGGGAAAGCAGTTTTGCATGGTGTTTTCATACACAAACTTCGAACGCGGAGCAGGATGCAATCGGTCAGGAGTTTCCCTCGCTCATCGATCAGGCTTGAATGAGAAAACCGGTGGCGATTATCGCGACGGGATGTCAGCGGAGGGACGCGCTCCTGCGCGCTCCCAAACTTCCGGCTTTCCTGATATGGGGAACGTGCGGGAGCGCGTCCCTCCATCTACTTGCCGAGTGGCTGGGAGATGTGGGCTTCGGCAGGCGGAGTGAAATCGAAGATGCTCGAAGCCAGCGGGGTGGGGCGCTGATTCTTGTAGGTCGTGACGATACTGTCGCCTTTGGGCAGGACGGTTTCGCTGCGGTCGATTTTGAAGTCGTCGCCCACCCACACGGTGAGTTCCTTGACCATGCGCTTGAGACCGCTGCCCCGCGGCGTGAGGGCGAGGCGGTAGCCCTGCGTCTCGTGGGCCGCCTTGATCGTGTAGAATTGATCGACACGCTGGAAATTGAGTCCCGCCGTGAGAGCGGCAATCGAGTCGTCGAAGAACGCTTTCTGGCCGAGGGTGTAGAGTTCCGCTTCCTTGAAGTTCGGATAGTAGATCCAAAGCTTCTGGCCGTTACTCACGGTGATACTGGGGCTTTTGCCGATGACTTCGCGGCGGAACTTGTTGGGGACTTGAAAGGCGATCGTCCCTCGCTGGTGATCGGCTTGTTGAGCAGGTGGGAGGTGCGTTCCTCGACGAAGTCGGCGGAGAGCGAAGGGTATTTCGCGCGATGTTCCTGCAGGTTTTTGAGGAGGGCTTGCGCCTCCGCAGGCGTCAACTCGGTGGCGCGGACGGCGAGTGTGCAGAGGATGAAAAATAGGGCGAGGACAGGGCGCATGAGGGTCGTCAGAGGCGGGAGAGCGTGCATTGGGCGGAAGAGAGTGTGGGAGAGCAAGGGCGAAAAAGGCAGAAGTGTTTGGTCCCTCGCGCTCAGGCTGCCTCCCTGGGTTCGGGAGTGCCTGGAGCAGAGGTCTTGCCGTTTTCCCGCCAGATGGGCACGTAGTTGAACCATTGCTCGGGATGCCGGCGGATGATCCCTTCGAAGACCGTGGCGATGCGCTGGGTATTCGCCGGAATGGTCAGGCGCGAATCACCCTCGGTATCCATGGGAACCGGAGGCTCGGCCATGGTGCAATAGCCGCCCTTCCCATCATGGATGACGAATGCCGGAAGAACGGTCGCGCCGGTGTGTTGCGCGAGCAAGGCGGCGGCGGTGGAGAATTCCGTCTTGTGGCCGAAGAGTTCCACGCAAGCGCCGGTGCCTTCGTAGGGGCGATCGACCAGCATGGCGACCAATTCATTGCGGCGCAGTGTCTGCATCATTTCCACGAAGGCAAAAGGATGACCGGGTCCCACGGCGATGGTTTTGATGCCGAGCTGCCGGCGGCAGGCTTCCCGCCAGCGGGTAAGTTCCGAACTCGGTTCTTCGAGAGTCACCACGGTGAGCGGAAGGCCGAGCAGCGCGAGCATGAGCCCGCCGAGTTCCCAGTGGCCGAGATGGCCCGTGACGATGATGATGCCCTTGCCGGGCGCCCGGGCCGCGGCGAGGTGCTGTTCGCCGCCATCGTGGTGCAGCAGGGAAGCGGCATGTGCGGCGGCGTTCGGCCCGGCGCAAAGGAAGTAATCCGCGAGCATGCGACTGAAGTTCCCCACGTTCTCGGCGCACAGCGCATCCAGGGCCGCCCCCTCGAGACCGGTGACCAGATGGAGATTGGAACGCAAAGCCGCTTGCGCCTCGGGGCTTCGGTAATAAGCCGACAGCCCGATCCGCGTGGCGAGCCGGGCGTTGACGGCGCGCGGAAGCAGATGCGCGAGGGCAAAGGCAAACTTGAAACCGCCGATGGTGTAGAGCGAATCTCGCATGGGGGGAGGCTATTTTGCCCCCCGCCAGGCGTAGGCCGGCAGGACAAAGCAGAGCGTCGCCAGGAGACACCACGCGACACCGATAGAGCACACGGAACCGAGACTGCGCAAGGCGGGATTGGCCGCGAAGGCCAGCGAGCCGAAGCCGCACGTGGTGCACAGTCCACTCAAGAGCACGGGCTTGACGACGGTGGCCAGATTTTGCCGCTGGTCGCCCTCCTGCCGCATGGCGATGACGATGTAGATGCCATAGTCCACCCCCACTCCGAGGACGAGCGGGAAGGCGAGGACATTGAACATATTGAGGGGTATGGCAAAAACCTTGAGCGTCGTCACGAGCGCGGCGATGGAAAGCGCGAGGCTGAGCATGAGGATGAAGAGCGGGAAGGCCCGGCGATAGAGGAAAAGCAGCAGTACCACATTGAAAAAGATCATGATGGCCGAGAGTTCGGTGAGCTTGCCTTTCGCCCACGGAACGAGGTCCTGCAGGGTGTAGCTCCAGCCGGAAATCTGCACGGGAACCTGCGCGGCTTCGATTTCCGTGCGGAGCTGTTCCTTTTCCGCAAAGGTCGAGAGAGTGTGCGTGGGCGTGATATAGGCAGCGGCAAGATTGGGACTGCGGGAGAAAAACCGATCGAGCACGAACCACCAACTGGAATCGGCAGGCAGGGCGTGCCGCCAATCGAGCGAGGTGCGATTGCCATCGGCGATGGCTTTGAGGGCATCGAGCAAGGCAAAGGCTGGCTGAAAGGCGTCGGCGCTGAGACCCTCGGTGCCAATGGTGCTGGCGAGGGCCGCGGCGCGAGGCGGCGAAGTCGATGGATTGCAGGCGGGTGGCGTTGGCGGAAAGGCGGGCCGGCGAGAGCGCGAGGGCGGCTGGTGAGGCGGCCGAGCGGATCTTTTTCTCGGCGACCAATTGAGTCCAGGACGCTTGCAGTTTCGCCCAACCCTGGTGGAACTGCTCGGGATCGGCGTTCTGGAGCAGGACGATGACGGGCTCGGCGGCAATGGGCATTTTCGCTTGAATCGTCCGCAAGGCGATCCCTGCGCGGCTATCTTTCGGCTCGAGGGACTTGGGATTGGAGTCGAACTGCACCCGGCCCACCGGCAGGAACGCCACCGTGGCACAGAGGGCGAGGAGAAGGGCAACCACGATGAAAAAGCCGCGAGGTGACCGGTAGACAAAGCTCACGAAGTGGCCGCTGGCGATCCAGAGCCAGTCGTGGCCTTTGCGCCGGAACTTCTGGCCGATGAAGGCGAAGAAGATCGTGGCCATGAAAAGCCCGGCGACGAGGATGCCGAAAGCGATCAGGACGCCGAGTTGCGCGAAGCCGGTGGATTGACTGCGCAGAAAGCACAGGAAGGCGGTGGCGGTGGTGAGCGAGCCGAAAAGCACGCCCTTGCCCTGGCTGCGGATGGCGGCGGCGACCGCGCTTTCGTGATCGGCGCCCGTCTCGCGTTCCCGCTCGTACACGGCGTAGAGCATCATGCCGAAATCGACTCCGAGCCCGATGAGAATCGAGCAAAGGCCGATGGTGATCATGTTCAGTTCGCGAAAGACGAGCGCGCCGAGGGCGACGGCGACCACGCAACAAAGCGCGAGGACCGCCATGATGGCGAGCAGCGGCCGGATGCGCCGGAAGCCGATGAGAAAGACCGTGGTCACGAGCAGCACCGAGCCGACGACGGTTGAGACGACGTCCCCGCCCCATGGTGCGGGAAAGTTCACCCACGTAAGGGGGTGCGGCCGGTGACGAGAATCTGCGGGGCGGGCCCGGTCCAATCGGCGAGAACGCGCCGCTTGAAGTCCTCCATCCGGTCCATGATGGCCTGGCAGGCGTGGGCGCCGAGATCGGTCTGGTTCGTCTTGGCGAGGACGATCCGCAGCGTGCCATCGGGCGAGGCGAGGGGGCGCGTTTGCTCGACGGAGAAGGAGCCGCCCAACGATTTAATGACCGGCGCAATGATTCCCAAGGGGTCGGAATCGAGTTGGATGGTGGCGGTGGGCGATCCCGCTTCCAATTCCGCGTGCAGCTTTTTTAACCGGGCGGCGATTTCCCTCCGGCGCGATGACGTGGACGGCCCGGTCGAAATCGGCGGTGTCGAGATTGAGCAGCAGGGGCAGGGTGAGGATGCGCGCGGCTTCCAATCCCCCGGCGGATTCCAGGGGCGAGCGATCCATCACGCGCTCGATCCAGGGTTCCTCTCGAAGCTTGGACGCAAAGTGCTCGGAGAAGGCGTCGAGGTCCACCTCATGAGTCTCGTCGAGCAGGCCGATGGTCAATTCCCGCGCCTGGCTGAATTCGCGATCGAAGGTCTTGAAGGCTTTCACCGCCTCGAAATGCTGAGGCAGCAGGTCCAGCACGTCGGAAGCGAAGTGGACGCCGAAGACGATGGTGAGAATGGCGCCCACCATCAGCCCGAGCACGCCGACGCTGAGCGCGAGGCGATGGTGCGTGACGATGCGGGCTAACGTGCGGTCCAGACTCATGCGCAAACCTGATCTGCGCTAGCGGCTGAACTGGAATACAAAGCGTTGATCTTCGTCCGGGAAGGCTACGAACAACATGCTGAGCTGGCCGCCACTGTATTGGGCTTCGGTATTGGCCTTTTTCGAACCCGACGGCGCGAAAGACTCGCGCAGTTTCAGCCACGGACGCAAGGCGTGGGGAGCGGAACCCGGCGCACCCTGCCAGGAGCCGTGAACGAGGATGCCTTCCGCGCGGGAGGTGGCGGCATCCTGCCGCACCGAGATGAGCGGCAGGCCGCCCCCCTTGATGAAATCGAGCTGGAACTCATCCCGGCCGCGCTGTTGCACCACGACATCGCCGATGAGCGTGCGCTTGCGGTTGGAAAACTTCAATTGGCCCACGTGCGCTTTCCATGTGGAGTCGGGCGTGGGGAAGGACTTTGGCGTCTGGCAGCCGGTGAAAAGCAGGGTCAACGCGAGGGCGCTGGCAAGAATCAAGGAACGCATGTCGTGGCAGTCGGAGAAGGAGTGGGGGAGGCGAGAGGTGCGGGAGGGAGCGTCAGGCGAGGGCAAAAGGCAGCCAGCGGTGCTGCCCGCCGGGCCGCCACCGATGATCGCAACGTCGTAGATTTCGCTCATGAGGAGGTGGCAGAGTACACGTCGCGCGGCGTTGCTCAATGGGAACGTGCGCCCGAAGCGGAGCTTCTTAAGGCCGAGTCGACCGCACAAAAGAAATCGTGGCACGGGAGACAACGCCCCGTCTATGCTCCGCGCGCCGTGCCCGTTCCTGCCACACCCAAGTCCTGGATTCGTCCGTTTCTGCTGCTCGCGAATTATTCGGCGCCGCTGGCCCTGTTTGCCACGCATTTTCAATATCCGTGGCTCATCGCCGCCGCCGTGGTGATCCATGGGTGCTTTTTTTATGCGATCGTGACACCTTCGTGCGGCTGGCTGGTGCGGGTGGCCACGCGCTTTCACGCCCAAGGCAGCGAAGTGTGGCTGACGATCGACGACGGGCCGGATGGCGAGGCCAGCTTACGGCTGAGCGAAGAGATGTCGCGGCGCGGCGTGCAGGCGACGTTCTTTGTCAAAGGGCGGAACCTGGCGCGGCAGCCGGAAGTCGGCGCGGCGCTGGTGGCGGCGGGGCATTCGCTGGCGAATCACACGCAGACGCATCCGGCGCACCTGTTTTGGTGGCTGCGCCCAGGCCGGCTGCGGCAGGAGATCGATGCTTGCAACGAGGCGCTGCACAGCGCCGGGGTGACGGCCTTTCGCTGGTTTCGCTCTCCGGTGGGACTGAAAAACGTCTTCCTCGAGCCGACGCTCCTGCGGCGCGGGATGCGCTATGTGGGTTGGAGCGTGCGGGGAAAAGACGGCGTGACCTGCGAGCCGGAGGCCGTGGCGCGCCGGGTGGGAGAACGGGTGTCGCCGGGGGCCATCGTGCTGTTGCACGAAGGCCGCGCGCGCAGCAATGAAGCCATCCTCCGGGTGATCGACGATTTGCAGGAACGGGGCTACTCGTTCGTCATCCCGGCGGACGAGCAACTGGTCTAGTCGTGCGGTATTGGATCGTGCGGTTTCTCCTCCGCTGCATTTTCTTTCACACCTTGCGCATCCGGGCTCTCGGGCTCGAGGCGGCGCGGCGGCCGGGCGGCTGGCTGCTGGCGTGCAGTCATGTGAGTCACCTCGATCCCTTTTGCATCGGCTCGCAACTGCCGCGTAAAATCAACTGGATGGCCCGGATCGAATTTTACCGCCGCCGTTGGACGCGCGCCCTGCTCGCATCGGTGCAGGCCTTTCCCGTGAATCGACAGGGCGTGCCGGTGAGCGCGATCAAGACTGCGCTGGAACGTCTGAAGAATGGCGAAGTCGTCGGCGTTTTTCCGGAGGGCGAAATCAAAGGAGGCCATGAATCCGCCCTGCGCGGCGCGGAGATCAAGCGCGGGGTATGCCTGCTCGCGGCGCGGGCGGATTGCCCCGTGCTCCCCTGCGTGATCCTCGGCACGGACAAGCTGAATACGATCGATCCGTGGCTGCCCGCCCGGCGCGGGCGTTTTTGGATCGCCTGCGGCGAATTCATCGAGCCGGTTCATGGCCCAAACCGTCGCGCGGCGCGCGCCGAGATGGCCGCGCGGATCGAACGGGCGATGGTCGAGCTTTACGCCCGGCTGCGGCGCGAGTACGGACTGGAGGACTCGATCCTGCCGTAATGAGTGAGCTTTTCTATCGCACGGTGCGCACCATCGGCAGCGCCATCTTTTTCCTCGCCTCCGCCCCACGGGTGTTGCACGCGGAGCGCGCGCCGCGCCATGGCGCCTACCTGCTCGCGGCCAATCACACCTGCGCCTACGACGCGCCGCTGCTGATCGCGGTGAATCCACGCATGATCCATTGGCTGAGCATCGTGGAATTATTCCGCCACCCACTTTCGCGCTGGTTCATGATGGCGTTTGGCGCGTTGCCGCTCGACCGGAGCAAGGCCGATACGCTCACGGTTCGCAAGCTGACGCGATTGCTCAAGGCGGGGCGGGTAGTCGGCATTTTCCCGGAAGGCGGGGTGCGGGCCAACGAGAATTCCGTTCTGCAGTCCGGGGCGATTGAATCGGGTATCTGCAAGCTGGCGCAACTGGCGGGAGTGCCGGTGCTGCCTTGCGTGGTTCTCGGCGCCGGGAAGTTTCGGCACTGGACGAGCTGGCTGCCGGGCGCGCGCACACGGTGGGCCGTGGCTTTCGGTGAGTTGATTCAGCCGCGAGTCGAGCCCGATCGCCTCACGGCCCGCGCCGCCATGGCGGAAGAAATTACGCTTGCGCTGCGGGCCCTGAGTCAGGAGGTGGCCGCGTATGTCTAGCCGCGTCGCGCTCTGCCTCAATTCGTCGTTTCTTGGCTACTTCGCCCATGCCGGATTCCTGCGGGCCTTGCTGGCGATGGAGGTGCGACCGGTGGCTGTCAGTGGGGCTTCGGCGGGCGCGTTGGTGGCGGGGCTTTTTGCCGCGGGAATCCCGCCGGAGGAGATGCTCCAGCTTTTCGTCTCGCCGGAATTACGGAAGGTCTTTCGTGAGCCGGGCGCGCCCTGGCGCGGATTTGCCACCCTCTTGAATCTGCCGGGACATACCGGGGCGATCAGCGGAGAGCGGGCCGCCGCGCTGCTGCGAGCGAAGCTGGGCGCCCGCCGTATCGAAGATTGCACCGCGCCGCGGCTGGCGCTTTCGGTGACCAATCTCTCGGACGCCCGCAGTGAAGCGGTGACGTCCGGCCCTTTGGCCGATCTCATTCTGGCCAGCGGCGCTTTTCCCGGCGTCTTTGCGAGCCGGCCAGTGGAAGACCGGTGGTTTTGGGACGGCGGTGTCGCCAATGCACTGCCGTTCGATCAATGGATCGACGACCGGGAGATCGACACGATCCTGTTGCATATCGTCGCCAATCCGCAGGAACTCGCGGTGCGCCAGGGCGGGCGTCCTCGACGGATGTCGCATGCCGTCAACCTCTCGCATCAGATTATCTGTGACGAATTGCTACGCCTGAAAATGGACCTCGCGCGGCGCGCGGGGAAGAAGCTCGTAGTTTTACGGACGCTCTCGCCCCGTCCCAGTTTGTGGAACCCCGCTAAAACCGGTGCGGGCTGTGTGGAGATCGGCGCGGCGACTGTGGAACAAAATCGGTCGACCTTAAGCGAACTGGCGTCTTGACGCGTGGAAACGCATCCATTAAGCACCGCGCGCAACTGATGGCCACCCAACCCATTCCACAGCAGGAGTCCCTGGAACAACAACTCGTCCAACTCGTCAGCGAACGTCTCCTCGAGACCCAGCCCGGCTTCGACGCGGACAGCAATCTCTACGACTCGGGACTGGATTCCATGGCGATCATGCAGTTGCTCATTCTCATCGAAGAAGAATACGGCGTGGCCTTGCCCGAGAGCGAATTGACCCGGCAGAACTTCAGCACTGTGCGCAGTGTGGCCGGCCTCATTCGTGCCCGCACCGCGCCCTCCGCCGAGGGCTGATGGCTGCCGCGGCTCCTGGCTTGACGCGGGAAGCGGTCCGCGTGGCCGATTGCTTTCTGCTGGCCCACGACGATTTCATGCGCCGGACCCGGCAGGGACGGCATGTCAGCCAGTCGATTATCGAACTCGATGGTGTGCCCGATCTGGCGCGCCTGCGTCCCGCGCTGGAGCGTCTCGTGCAAAAGCATCCGCTGCTGGCGGGACGCTTGCGCCGCGACTGGCGGACCTGGCTGCCGTATTGGGAAGTGCCACCGGCGCCATCGCGCGGCCTGCCGCTGAGGGTGTGGCGGGAGCGCGGCTCGGCCGGATTGCTAACCGAGGCGACGGACGTCGAGGACACGATGGAGTTGCTCCAGCACATCATGACAGAGCCGCTGGCGGTCGACGGTATTGAATTCAAGGCCCGGCTCGATGTGGTGGAGACGCCAGGCGGTCGCTGCCGGGTGGCGCTTTCGTGGTCGCATCTCCTGATCGATGGCAAAGGCGCGGAGTTGCTGCTCGCCGAGATCGGCCGGCTGTGCGATGGCGTGGACGTGCCGTGCGAGACCAAGGAACCGGTGAGGCCGGAACTGACTTTCCAGGAGAAGATCAAAAAGACGAAAGCGGCCGTCTACCGACTGGAGGATCTGGCCAAGATCGGCGCGCCGTCTTTGTCGGGGCCACGTCCCCGCCGGGGCCGCGGTTACTATCAGGTGATCACCCTGAATCCCGAAGACTCGGCGAAGCTCACCGCGCGGGTGGAAGGCCTGGCCGGGGCGCTGTTCCCGATGACCTTTTACGTCGCCTGTGCCGCGCGGGCGCACGACCGTGTCTTTCGTCATCGTGGTCGTGAACCGAAGGGCTATGTGGTGAGCGTGCCGGTGCAGACGCGCAAACGCGGAGCGCGGGGGCCGCTCTTTCACAACCAGGTGTCGATCTTCTTTTTCAGCGCCGTGCGGGAGGTGCTCGGCTCCATCGAGGCGGCGACGGCCTCGATGAAACAGCAATTCGCGGAGATGACCCGGGGCAAGCTGGAGGAGTCTTTCCTGACCGTGCTCGAACTGATGATGCGGTTGCCGTCCTGGATGTTCATGCGCGTGGTGCGCTGGCAGTTCAAAGGAGAGATTTGCTCCTTCTTCCACTCGCACACCGGCGCCTTCGCGCCGGAGATGACCGAGTTTGCCGGCGCGCGGATCACCAACGCCTATCATCTGCCGTGCCTGGGGACGCCGCCCGGGACGGGCCTGTTTTTTTGTGAACGGGGCGGACAGGTGAACATCACCGTGACGTGGCGCGAGGGCTGTCTTTCGGAGGAGGAACTCGCACTGCTGCTCGGGCAGACGATGGAGGACCTATTCGGTGAACCCCGGCCCGATTTGCTCCATGGACTTTGACGTCGTCGTCGCGGGTGGGGGCAGCGCCGGTCTGGCGGCAGCGGTCGCGTCGGCGCGGCTCGGTGCGCGGACCTTGCTCGTCGAGCGCTATGGGCTGCTGGGCGGCATGGCCTCGGCGGCGCTGGTCCACTCGATCTGCGGGCTCTACCGCTTGCCGAATGGCCATGCCGCGCCCGTGCTGGCGAATGGGGGATTCGCCGCGGAATTCGCGGCGCGCTTGCTCGGCGCGGGCGGAGCCAGCGGGCCGGTGCGCATGGGGCGCGTGGAAGTGCTGTTGCAGCGGCCGGTGGCGTTTGCGCAGTTGTGCGATGCCCTGGCGCAAGAAACTCCCCATTTGCTGGTCCGCCGGCATTCGGAAATCGTGGCGGCGGATGCCGGGTCGATCACGCTGAGCTGGGCCGGGTGGATCGGGAAAATTGCAGCAAAGGTATTCGTCGATGCGACCGGGGGATGCCGTCCTGGCGGCGCTGCGCGGGGCGGCCTGCGAGATGGAGACTGCGCGACTGCAACGGCCAGCGTATATTTTTGCTCTGGGTGGAGTCGAGAACGGGAAGCTGGGCGACGACGCCCGCCTGCGAATCGCGCGGCAGATTTCACAGGCTGTGAAGGGCGGTGTGCTCCCCGCGGCCGCGCTGGGGGCTCATTTGCGTGCGAGTGCCCAGGCGGGGGAAGCATTCGTCACGATCGACCTCGACGGTGGTGAAAATTTCAATCCTCTGGACGCCGCGTGTCTCTCCCGATTGGAAATGGAAGGGCGGGAGCTGGCGATGCGGCTCGCGGAGTTCTTGCGTCGCGAAGTCGAGGGCTTTGCGGGCAGCTACGTCGCGGCCTGGCCGGCGCGGGCGGGGGTGCGCGAGAGCCGGCGGATCGTCGGGCGCTATCGTCTCGAGGCGGAAGATCTCGAGCGGGGAGCGCAGTTTGAAGACAGCGTGGCCTACGCCGCGTGGCCCATGGAATTGCGCGAGACGGCCACCGGCCCCGCGCCTGCGTTTTCCGACGGCGGAAGAGCCGTGCGGGATTCCGCTGCGCGCGCTGCGGGCGCGCGATGACGAGGCGCTATTCATGGCGGGCCGTTGCATATCGTGCAGCCACGAAGCGCAGGCCTCGATCCGGGTGATTGGCACCTGCCTCGCGACGGGCGAAGCCGCCGGACTTGCCGCCGCGCTGAAAGTTCTCCACGGTGACGGCGCTGCGGCGGCGGTGAATGCCGCGCGCGAAAAGATTGCGCATGAACATTGTTGAAAGGATTTTTCGCGACGCCGACCGGTCGGCCATCGCATTGGTCAGTGAGGGACAGGAAGTCACTTACGGGAGCCTGATCGAACAGGCGGATGCGGCCGCTGCGCGCCTGGCCCCGTTGCGGGTGGCTCAAGTGGGGCTCGATTGCCCGAACGGTGTCGCCCATGTCGTCCTCGCGCTGGCCATCGTCCGTGCCGGGAAATGCCTGGTGCCCCTGGCCAGCGAGCTATCCCCGCGCGAGCGCGAGCGTGTCATTCGGGAAACGGGTGTCGGTGCCATCGTCGATGGCCACGGAGAGGTTCGCGAGATGCCGGTCGCGGGTGAACCCGGTTTCGACCAGAAGGCGCTTACGGCGCTCAATCCCGCGTTCATCCGCTTCAGCTCGGGGACCACCGGCACCAGCAAGGGCATCGTCCTCTCGCACGAAAGTTTGCTCGCCCGGGTAACGGCCGCGAATCGGGGTCTGGGCATCGGCCCGGCGGATCGCGTCGTGTGGATCCTGCCCATGGCTCACCATTTCGCCGTGTCGATCATGCTCTATCTCCTGCATGGGGCGACGACGATCATCGAGAATTCCCATCTTGCGGAGGATGTCCTGAATGCGGCGACCGCGCACGGCGGCACGGTGCTTTACGGCGCGCCGTTTCATCATGCCTTGCTCGCGTCGGAAGGTTCCGGCCGCGCGTGGCCGAAGTTGCGTCTGGCGGTTTCCACGGCGGCCACCTTGCCGCTGGCGACGGCCCAGGCTTTCGATCAGCGCTACGGTGTGCCCCTGGCTCAAGGTCTCGGCATCATTGAGGTCGGGCTGCCGCTCTTGAACCTGCAACGTTCCCGCGAAAAGCCCACCTCCGTAGGCCGCCCCTTGCCCGACTACGCCGCGGAGGTGCGCGGCGAAGGCGAACTCTTTCTCCGCGGTCCCGGGATGTTCGACGCTTATCTCCACCCGTGGCGCCCCCGCGCGGAAGTGCTGGAGGGGGCATGGTTCCACACCGGAGACCTCGCGCGCCTCGACGAAGATGGCGACATCCATTTGCTCGGGCGCAGCCATTCGGTGATCAACGTTGCCGGGTTGAAATGTTTCCCGGAAGAGATCGAGGCCGTCCTGTGTGAGTTGCCCGAGGTGCAGCGCGCCCGCGTTGTGGGCAAGCCCAACGCCCGCTTCGGCGCGGTTCCCGTGGCGGAGATCGTGCCGCGCGATCCGGCCCACCCGCCGAAAATATCCGCACTGGCGGCGTATTGCCGCGGCGCCCTCGCCCGATATAAGGTACCGGTCGAATTCAAGCTGGTGGAGAGCGTGCCGCTCACGCCCAGCGGCAAAATCCAGAGATGAAAAAGCAGATCAAAACTGTCGGTATCATTGGCAGCGGCCCTGCGGGCGCGACCCTCGCGTGTCTCCTGGCGCAGAAAGGAATCGAGGTGACCATCTTCGACGATGGCCGCCGTCCCGACCTCATTGTGGGCGAATCCTTGATTCCAGCGATTGTGCCCGTGTTGCGCAGGCTCGACCTCGAAGACCGCGCCGCGGCGATCTGCCAGATCAAGCCTGGAGTCACCTTCACTTTCGGGTGCGATGAGGAGGTCGAGTTCTGTTTTCAATCCGTCGACGGTGTCCTCCCTCCCTACGCCTACAATTCGCCGCGCCCCGCCTTCGACCGTCTCTTTGAAGAGCGCGCGGATGAACTCGGGGCCAGGCGCGCGAAGGTGCGGGCGAAAATCGAGCGGGTGGGCCGGGACGGTGTCCAACTCGCCGCCGAGACGCTCGCCGAAGCGCCATGGCTGGGGGGACGACAGCCGATTTGCTCGTCGATTCCACCGGGCGTACGCGGCTCTTCGCGCGGACTCTGGAGATTCCTGCCGAGGTCGGCCCGCGCAAAGATGTTGCCTACTTCGCGCACTACGAAGGTTTCATCGATCACCCGATCCGCGGGCAGGTCGTCATCGGTCGCATGGATCACGCGGGCTGGAGCTGGCGCATTCCGCTGCGCGATTGCCTGTCCGTCGGCATCGTCTTGAACAAGGACGAGGCCACGCCGCTCGGCGCTACTCCCGAGGAGCGGCTCGAAGCCGCCATCGCCCGCGATTCGCGACTCTCCGCCGCCGGCCAGAATCGGCGGCGCATCAGCGAGGTGGCCGTTTACACGAATTACCAGCTCGTCTCCGAACGCGGTCACGGCCCCGGCTGGGTCATGACTGGCGATGCCTTCGGGTTCGTCGATCCCATGCTTTCGCCCGGCATGTGGCTGGCACTGCGTTCAGCCGAGATCCTGAGCGAAAACCTCGACAACCTTCCCGCCTACACCCGCGAGATGCGCAAGCTCATCAAGTCCTGGATGGACCTGATCCAATACTTCTACGACGGACGGATGTTTGCCATGTATCACACCGGCGCGTATTTCGAGCAGACCTATCCGGGGAAAATCAGCGAGGGGATCAAGACGTATTTCAACCGCCTCATCGCGCTCATGGCGTCGGGAGCGACGACCTCCGCGATCTATCCGCGCAGCGTTGTCAAATTCATGACCCGCCATGGCACCTGGAAAGCGAATCCGATGGAACTGGCCATCCGCTGACCGCACCGATGGATGGCCACCGCATCGACCCGTGATTGAACGGATCGCCCGCCATTATTCCGGTCCGTGGCTGCGCTGTTACGCCCGTGGCAAACCTCCGGCGTGATCCGGTCTTTGCCGCCGCCTTCGATCTGCTGAAGGATTCGCCGCTGCCCGTGCTCGATGTCGGCTGCGGCGTCGGGCTATTTGAGTTCTATCTGCGCGAGAGAGGCTTTCTTCCGCCGTTGGTTGGCGTTGATTTCGATGCGGCGAAAATCGCCAAGGCCCAACTCATCGCCGGGCGCACCTACGGCGACATCACGTTCAGCGTCGGTGACGCTCTCGCCCCCGGCGATTTCCGCGGCCACGTCGTCCTTTTCGATGTGCTCCACTACCTGCCCGCCACCCGCCAGACCGCGCTCCTCGAACAACTCGCCGAGCACGTCGCCCCCGGCGCCCTTTGCCTCATCCGCGCCCACTCTGCGCGACACCAACTGGCGCTTCCGGTTTACGCAAGCGCAGGAGTTCCTTCTCCGCGCCACCCTCTGGATGAAATCCGGCGCCATCCATTATCCCACGATCGAAGACATTGTGGCTCCCTTTCGCTCCCGCGGCTTCACCTGCGAAGTCCGCCCCCTCTGGGGCCGCACGCCATTCAACAGCTATCTCTTCATCCTGCGCGCGTGAGCACTCGCCTCCGTCGTTGCGCTCCAATCGCTCACACCTTCGAATGCTTGGAAAATGAACGGTGCAAAGCGGATATCCGTCGTGTAGCATTCGAGCATGGATAGAATTACGATCAATCCTGCGCAGTGCGGCGGGCGCCCTTGTATTCGTGGAATGCGTATTCGCGTCAAAGACGTTCTCGGACATGCTGGCCGGAGGAGCCAGCGAGGCGGAAATCCTGGAGGACTATCCCGACTTGGAGATCGAGGACATCCGTGCCTGCCTCGCGTACGCTGCCAGCTATCTTGATCATCCCATCCTGGTGACCTCGTAAATGCGCTTTCTGGTGGATGCGTAATTGCCGCCGGCGTTGGCGCGTTTGGCCGCCGGTCATCGTCTCGTGGAAGTACGCCGATAAAATATCTCTGTCCTATCCAGCCGTGCGTTTGTGTATCAGCGTCCAAACCTTTGGCAGCAGGAAGAGCGAAATGAGGGCGTCGATGATCAGGCCCAGCGCGCAGGTCTGGCCGAGGCTGGCGAGGCCGACGTGGTTGGCCCAACTGATGGTGCCGAATCCGGAGGACGCGGAACAGGCGCAGAGGCAGATGACAAGACCGAGTTCCCGCTGGGCGGCCGGGGCGTTGCCGCCGTTGCGCGTCAGGGCGAGGAGCAGGAGGATGCTGTAATCGGTGCCGGTGCCGAGGAGCAGGAGCAGCGCGGCGAGATTAAAGAAATTCCAGCTCATGCCGAGCAGCGACATCGCCCCCGCCAGGCAGGCGAGGACCAGCGCCGTGGTCACGACGAAAAGCCCTACCGCCCGCAGGCTGCGGAAGGCGAGGGCGAGCAGCACGATGACGATCCCGCTGAGGGCCATGATGACGTGCTTGAATTCCCGGGGGATGACGTGGCGCAATTCGCGCCCGAGTTGGTTCCAACTCACCAGCCAGGTGCCATCGCTTTGCACGCGGGCGGTGAGTTCGTCCTCATGCCCGGGCATCGGCGTGACCATGCCGAGGGCGAGGAATTGTCCGTCGGCCTTGCTGGCCACGCGGCGGAAGATCCACCGGCTGGTTTCGTTGTCCGGCCAGATCGGGGTCGGTGCTGTGGCCCACGCGGCCCATTGGCGGAAGATCGCTTCGTCGAGAACGAACGCTTCGTCCTTGAACCCGCCGGCGATGGCGCGTTCGCGCAAGCGCGAAATTTCCCCGGCCAGCGGGGCGAGCAGCGGGAGATTGGCGCGCTGGTTGATCGCAACCGGCCAGAGGGGCAGGGCGGTGCGGAAGCTCTTCACATCGCCATGGGCCTCGGCCGCGGCGAGGCTGGCCTCGGCGGTGCGCAGACGCTTGAGGGCCTCGCCCTCGTCTTTGCCGGCGATGACGAGGCTGAGCATGTCGCGATCGTCGGTGAGACGGGCGTAGATGCGATCCAGCGCGGTGTAGGCTTCGCTGTTGCGCGGACGCAAGGTGCGCGCGGAGAAATCCGGCGGCGGCGGTCCCTTCACGAGGAGGGCACCGAGCAGGAAGATCACGATGGCTGTGGCGAGCACCGCGCCCTTTTGCCAAAAACCGGGCGTGGCAAAGAGCCGCTCGACCACGGATGGCGGACGCGCCTCCTCCCGGCGGTGGAAACGCATGGTGAGCCGTGCGTAGACGGTGAGCATGACGATCGCGCCGATGACCACGCCGATGCCCACCAGATTCCCGAGCTGCGACAAGCCGGGCAGGCTGCTGAAGTTGAGCGCGAAGAAAACCGCCGCCGTCGTGCCCGAAGTCCAGGCGATGTTGCGCACGCATTGCCGTTGCAATTCGCCCACCGTGCCGTGGTGGCTGATCGAGCGCTGGTAGACGAAGTAGCCGTAGTCGACGCTCAGCCCGATCATGATCGCGGCACAACCCACGCCGATGACGGTGAGCTGGTTGAGAAAGAGACCGGCCGCGGCAAGACTCAGCGTGAAGATGAGGACGAGCATCGCCTGGAGATCGAACAACGGACGCGCCCGGCGATAGCAGAGCCAGAAGATGAGCGCGATGACGAGCAGGGTCACGAACCCCGACGACATCATGTCCCACTCCATGCTGCCGGAGATGTCCGCGACGAAGGCCGGCTCGCCCGTGAAGCCAAGGTGGATGGCCGGATCCCGGACGGTGCCGTGGGCGAGTTGCCGGATCTGTTTTACCCAGGCGATGGCCGCCTTGTAGTTCACGAAGCCGTGCGGGGAGACGACGTAAACGATGCGGAAGGTGCCATCGGCGGACGAGAACTCGGATTGCTGGCCGTTGCCGGAGAGAAAGCCCGACTCATTGAGCACGCCGGCGAGATTGTAGGGATCGTAACTGAGCAGCGCGACCTCCTGCGGCGAGATGGATTCACCCAGCTTTTCCACGCTGGCCTGGAGCGTGGCGTCCGCCTGGTCTGACGAAAGACTGGCCACGAGCGCGCGGATTTTCTCGGGCGGCTGATTGAGGACCAGGTAAGCGAGGAGTTCGGAAAGATCCGCGGGGCGCTTTTCCCACGGCGCGCGCGCGACGGCCCGCTGCACCAGGTCGGGGCGTTTCCCGAAGGCCTCGGAGAGCGCATCCGCCGCCGTATCCGCTGCCTCCGGAGTGGCTGCTTCGATGGTGACGATCAGCTCATTCGGCTGGGCGAAGTGCTTGAGGAAGAGCGACAGCCCTTTCACCTGCGGCAGGTGCGTGGGCAGCAGCTTCAGGATGTCGACGTTGAAGCTGATGTGCGACAGCCCCCGCGCCGGTGAACAACACCAGCGCGACGACGATCCCGATCCAGCGAAGCCTAGTTCTTTCCATCGACGATCTCGTAACCGGTGAAATCGTAATCGAACACGTGCCGGTCGATCTTCTGGGTTCAAGCGCACATTCGTGAAATCGCTGCGCATGGAGGAGCCGTCCCGCGTGGCCAACTCGAAGGAGAGGAGATGTCCGCTAACGGTTTCGAAGTCGATCTTGATGGCCTCGAGCAACTTCTTCGCCTGCGCGTCGCGCGGGAGGATTTCGAGGTGGCAGCGATTGTCCGCCACGCTGACCGCGAGCGTCTCGAACTGGCGGTTGAAATCCGCGAAGTCCCTGGCGATCGGAAAATTCATCATGGCGAAGCCCATCGCCCCGCCATTTTTGGCGATGCTGTCGGCCTTATAGCGTTCGACTTTCTTTTTTGACTGGCTGAATGAGAAAGTAGGTGTCTCCCTTGCGGATCACGATGGTCTTGGCCGGCTCGCCCAATTCCCAGCGCAGCGTATCCGACCCGCCAAACCAGATATGGCCCGGTGTGGCGATCGGGCTGCGCAGGGCGCGCAGGGCGCGGGTCTGGGTGAAATCCGCCTGCACCGTGTGAAGATCATCCTGCTTCGTGAGCCACTTTTTGACGGGGGTGAGATCGGGCGGTTCACTGGCGAAAACCGGCACCGCACAAAGCAGGCATAAAAAAGGGAGGAGCAGACGCATCGGATGGGAGGCGGAAGATCAAGCGGAGGGCGCGCGGGCGCAATCGAATAATTCGGGAGAACCGCCCCATGGCCGCGGCAAAATCAAAATGCACCCGCCAATCCGGCCGATCCAACGAAGAAGTAAACCCATTTGTGTCGTCCGCGCGATTCCCGGACGACGCCGGTGAAAACAGATAATTGCATTGGCGTTGTCGGCCACCCCGAGCAAATTCGCCTGTCATCATCATGCCCTTGCTCCGAAGAGTTCTGCCCCTCGTTGCCATTGGCATTTTTCTGTGCGCGGGTGCCGCGACCCGCGCGGATACGGCACGCCGCGAGTTCCTGGAAAGCTACTGCGCCGATTGCCACGATGCGGAAACGAAGAAAGGCGGCCTGAACCTCGACGCGCTGGCGTGGCACCTCGATCAACCGGCCAATTCGACGAATGGGCCAAGATCTACCGGCGCGTCGCTCGCGGCGAGATGCCGCCCAAAAAGAAGACCCAGCCGAAGCCCGAGGAAGCGCAGGCCTTCGTCGCCAGCCTGGGAGGCGACCTGCGGACCTTCGATTCCGCCCGGGAAGCGTCCCGCGGGCGCACCGTGCTGCGCCGGCTCAATCGCGTGGAGTACGAGCAGACCGTGCAGGATCTTTTGGGAATCAAGACGCCGCTGGCCGCCATTCTGCCGGCCGATACGCCGTCGCAAGGTTTCGACACCGTGGCGGAAGGCTTGCGTCTCTCCATGTTGCAGATGGAAAAATACCTGGAAGCCGCGGATGTGGCGCTCGATGCCGCGATCAATCTCGGTCCGCAGCCGGAGCGGAAGAGCGCCCGCTGGGTGGCCAGGGAGGACAAAGACATTCGCAAGAACCTCGATACGCCGGTGGGCCAGCTTTCCAACCCGAAGGACCCGAAGAGCGGCCACCACGTGCTCCTGCTGGAACTGCCGGACGCGGTGGTCTATTTCGATCGGGGCTATCCCTCGGCCAAAGTCGAGACGGGCGGGCATCCGGCCGGCCTCTTCAAGCTGCGCATCAGCGCCTATGGCTACCAGAGCGGCGGCAAAGCCATCCCGATGCGGGTCTATCGCGACAATTACCGGGAGAAGCAATTGATCGGCTGGTACGACATGACGCCGGATCAGCCGCGTGTGGTCGAGGTGACCGCGCAGCTCTCGGCCAACGAGCACATCCGTATCGAGCCGAGCAATACCGGCATCGATGAAAGGGGCCAGAACGTCTACAATATCGGGCCGAAGGAGTTGAAGGCACCTGGGCTGGCGCTGATGTGGGTCGAAATGGAGGGGCCCCATCGCCGAGGACTGGCCGCCGGCCAGCCTGCACAAAGTCTTTGGCGATACCCGGTGGCGAAGATCGACGAAAAGAAAAACCACGACAAGAAGATCGCTTATGAACTGACGCCGGAGGATTCCAAGGCCGCCGCTCGCCAGGCCTTGGAAAGCTTCGCCGCGCGCGCTTTTCGCCGGCCGCTGGAACCGGGAGAAGCGATCGCTTCGTCCAGCTCACGACCGATGAGCTCGATAGCGGCGTCAAGTTCGTCGAGGCGATGCGAGTGGGGCTGCGGGCCATCCTCGCCGCGCCGCAATTCCTGCTCTTCGAGGAACACCCGGGAAAACTCGACGATTACGCCCTCGCCTCGCGCCTGTCCTATTTCCTGTGGAGCACGTTGCCGGATGATGAACTGCTCAGCCTGGCCGCCAATCACACGCTTTCCCAGCCGGCGGTGCTCCATGCGCAAGTCGAGCGCATGCTGAAGGACACCCGCTCCCAGGCGTTCGTGCGGGATTTTACCGGCCAATGGCTCGACTTGCGGAACATCGACGCCACCTCGCCGGACAAGCGGCTCTATCCGGAAGCAGACGAACTGCTCATCCATTCCATGGTGGAGGAGACGGAGAGCTTTTTCACGGACGTATTGCAAGAGGATCTGCCGGTCACGGATTTCGTCCAATCGGACTTTGCCATGCTTAACAGCCGTCTCGCGCTGCACTACGGCGTGCCGGGAGTCGAGGGGGAGACGATTCGCAAGGTGAAGCTGCCGCCCGACAGCGTGCGCGGCGGTGTGCTCACGCAGGCCAGCGTGCTCAAGGTGACGGCCAACGGCACCACGACCTCACCCGTGCGCCGGGGCGCCTGGGTGATGAAAAAGTTGCTCGGCGATCCGCCGCCGCCTCCGCCCGCGGGTGTGGCAGCCATCGAGCCCGACACGCGCGGCGCCACTACCGTCCGCGAGCAATTGGCCAAACATCGCACCGCCGAGACCTGCGCGGGTTGCCACAGCCACATCGATCCGCCGGGCTTTGCGTTGGAATGTTTCGACGTCATCGGCGGCTTCCGCGAGCGCTACCGCCAGCAGGACAAGGGCGAACTGGTCACGCTGAAGAATAGCGGCGATCACCGGCTCTACGCGCACCTCGGCCTCCCGGTGCAAACCGATGGTGAGCTGGCCGACGGCCGCGCCTTTGCCGGCATTCAGGATTTCAAAAAGCTGCTTCTCACGAATCCCAACCAAATCGGCGAGGCCCTCGCGGGTAACTTGATTACCTACTCGACCGGCGCAGGGATTGGATTTGCCGATCGCTTTACGGTGGAGGAGATTGCGGCCAGCACCCGGAAAGAGGGTGGGGGTCTGCGCACCATGATTCACCAAATCGTCCAAAGCCCGCTCTTCCTGAACAAATGATCCCCACCTCGCCCTCCATCGCCTCCGCGCCGATTTCCCGCCGGGCCTTTCTGCGCGGCACCGGCGTGGCCCTCGCCCTGCCTTTCCTGGATGCCATGTGGCCCCTGCGGACGGGCGCGGCGGAAGCAGCAGCGCCGAAGCGCCTCGTGGCTGTGTGCACGAGTCTCGGCATCTATGGGCCGGCGCTCTTTCCCACCGAGACGGGTCGCGACTACACCTCCACGCCGTACCTCGACCTGATCAAGGACCACCGCAACGATTTCACCGTTTTCTCCGGTCTCAGCCATCCCGACCAGGCCGGCGCGGACGGGCATTCCTCCGAGATGACCTGGCTGACCGCCGCCCGCCATCCGGGTCTCGGGGGCTTCCGCAACACGATCTCCCTCGATCAATTCGCCGCGGAGAAAATCGGCGTCGAGACGCGTTATCCGTCGCTCACGCTCGGCACCAGTTACACCAGCCAGAGCCACACCCGCAGCGGCGTGATGATTCCAGCCGAGGCCACGCCGTCCAAGGTTTTCGCCAAGCTCTTCATCCAGGGGCAGCCGTGGGAGGTGCAGCAGCAGATGCGCAAGCTCAAGGAAGGGCGCAGCATCATGGACACGGTGAGTGAGGAGGCCAAACGCTTCAGTTCCCGTGTCGGCGCCGCCGACCGGGACAAACTGGACGAATACTTCACGTCGGTCCGCGAGATGGAACAGCGCCTGGCCAAGACCGAGGACTGGGCGCAGAAGCCCAAGCCGAAAATCGACGCGCCACCGCCGGTGGACATCAAGGAAGAGTCGGACCTGATCGGTCGCATGCAACTGCTCTTCGAACTGGTACCGCTCGCGTTGCAAACCGACAGCACCCGGCTCATCACCATCCTCGTCCAGGGGCGCGGCGACGTTCCGCCCATCCCTGGAGTCTCCATGGATCACCACAATCTTTCGCATCACGGCCAGGATCCGGACAAGATCCGGCAACTGGAATTGATCGAGACCGCGCAGATGGGCGCCTTGAACAAGCTCTTCACCGCGCTGAAGCAGAAGACCGAGGGCGGCGCGCCGCTGATGGACAATACGATGGTCCTCTTCGGCAGCAATCTGGGCAACGCCAACAGCCACGACTGGCACAATCTCCCGATCCTGCTCGCCGGCGGGGGCTTCCGCCATGGCCAGCACCTCGCCTTCGACGCCAGGGATAACACGCCGCTGTGCAATCTCTTCGTCCAGATGCTCCAGAAGATGAAGGTGGAAGCCGATCAGTTTAGCACCAGCTCCGCCGCGGGCGTGGCCGGATTCGCCTAGCCGTGGCGTGATGCGGAGCGTGGCGGTCGAACCCGGCGGGGCAAACTGCTTGCCATCGGGGTTATCGCCACAAAGAATCAATTGTCTGTGAAATTAATCGATCGTTACGTCGGCGGGCAACTGCTGGTTTCCTCCTTACTCGCCGTGACCGTGCTCAGTATCGTGCTGGTGCTGGGCAATATCTTCAAGCAGTTGCTGGAGTTGCTGGTCAAGAACGACACCCCCCTGGAGTTGATCCTCAGTTTCCTCGCCTACATCCTCCCGTTTTCGCTCGCCTTTACCATCCCGTGGGGATTTCTCACTTCCGTCTTGCTGGTCTTTGGCCGGCTGTCGGCCGAAAACGAATTGATCGCCTTCCGCGCCAATGGCGTGAGCATCCCGCGTCTCTGCTATCCGGTGGTCGTTCTGGCGATGATTTGCGTGGGAACTTGCTTCTGGATCAACATCGACGTCGCCCCCCGGGCGCAGAAAAAGATGAAGGAGGCCCTCTACAACATCGCCACGAATAATCCGATGGCGATGTTTGGCGCCGATCGGATCATCGACTCTTTTCCGAGCAAGAAGATCTATGTCGAGAGCAGCAAGGGGCCGGAGCTTTCCAATCTGCTCGTCTATGAACTCGCCGAGGACAACCAGCTCATGAAAGTGATTTTCGCCCATCGCGGCCTGCTGGAGACGGACCGCGAGAAGAAGGAACTGCTGCTGCACATTTTCGACGCCCGATATGAGGCGCGCGACGACGACGACGTCGACAATTTGTTCAAGGTCAAGCAGGGCATCACCATGCAGGAGAGCACGCTGCCCATCTCGCTCGAGGAATTGCACGGCAAGAAGTTGGGGCACGGCATGAGCGGCATGACCAGTGGCGAACTGCTGGAACGGTTGAAAAATGAGGAGAAACAGGCGCACATGACCGAAAAGGACCGCATCGAGGAGAGATCCGCGACGCGGACGGAAATGAGCAAACGCTACTCCTTCTCCCTTGCGTCATTCGCGTTTGCCTTGATCGGCGTGCCCCTGGCCATCACCGCGCACCGCAAGGAAACCTCCATCGGCTTCCTGCTCAGCCTCGGCGTGGCGGTGACCTATTTCTTTTTCATCATCATCGCCAACAGTGTCCGCGAAAATCCGCATTGGTATCCGGAATACCTCATGTGGGTGCCGAATATCCTGTGCATCGGCTTCGGGAGCTGGCTGTTTTTGCGGATGAGCCGGCGCTAAGAAACCTCTGTCACCTGATTTTTTCTTTTGAATTATTGCTTTGGTCAGTTTAAGCGATGAAACGCAAAGGAGATATCGCCCATGAGGAAAGATGACGCCCATCTCAAGCTGCGCGTGGCGAGCTTGAAGGAACTGGATGCTTTGGTCGGGAAGTATTTGACCAAGGAAACCCCCCAGGTTTTCTGGGAGGAGGAACACGCGTGCTTGCGTTTCGAGTCGATCGAGGAGGCGCTCGAGGCGATGCGTGACCCGTATTTTCAACTGTTTATCCCCGAGGACGCGCGGGCCAATACGGCGCTGAAGGAAGTGCAGGAATTCCGGGCCTACTCCTCGGAGCTCGCCCTGGCTTGGGAGGTGGTGGAGCGCATCAGCCCCCAGGTCGAGCCGATGCACGTGCGCTGCCAGGGGGGCCTGTGGTACGCCGCCTTCGGCGACCGGGACGAATCCAGTTCGAAATCCGCTCCCGTGGCCATCTGCCTGGCCGCCCTGCGCGCCCACGGCATGGACGTGGACCTCTCCACCGAGCGGAAGGCATCGGGCAGTGACCGGGCGGTGGCGTAGGCGGAAGCGAGATTCCGCCGGTGAGGCTGCGGAAACATGGGTCGCGGTTCAGACGTCTTTATTGATTACCGCTTCTATCCGATAGCCATCCGGATCGAACACGAAGGCGGCGAAGTAGTTTTTTCCGTATTCGGGGTGCGGTCCCGATCCACCGTTGTCTGTTCCCCCCAGCTCCAGGGCCACTCTATAAAATGCGGCGACCGCATCACGCGAAGGCGCGGCGAAGGCGACATGGAAGCCCTCGCCGGGCGGAGCCGCTCTGTCTGGCCGGAGCCGGATGGCGAATCTGTCACCGCCTTCGGGGCGGCCATAGCCGATCGCGGTCTCGTCCTCCCAGACGCGGCTGTAGCCCAACGTGCCCAGCGCGGCATCGTAGAAGGCGCTGGAACGGGCGAGGTCGGCGACGGCGAAGGAAAGGTGGTGCAGCATAGTGGTTAACCGCGGGCGCTGAGAATGCGGCGGCTTTCACTCAGGACGACGCCCTGGAAGCGCATCTTGAGCGCTTCCGGCGTGGGGGAATTGGCCATGGCTTCTTCCTGCGTGATCGTGCCGCTTTTGGCCATGTCGTAGAGCGCCTGGTCGAAGGTTTGCATGCCGTCGCCGGCGCCCAGTTCGATGGCGGCCGGCAGTTTTTCGAGATTGCCGCCATGGATGAGCTTGGAGACGGCGGCGGTGTTCAGCATCACTTCCACCGCGGGAATGATCGTGGCCGCGGGCGTGCGCACCAGGCGCTGGCAGATGACGGCGTGCAGCGTGGTGGCCAACTGCTGGCGGGTCGGCTCGCGGTCGGTGCCGGGGAAGAATTCCAGGATGCGCTGGACCGATTTGGCGGCGTCGACGGTGTGCAGCGTGGCGACCACCAGGTGGCCGATATTGGCCGCGCTGATCGCCGCCATCACGCTGGCGCTGTCGCGCATTTCGCCGATGACGATGACATCGGGATCCTGGCGGAGGACGTTTTTCAGGCCGGAAGCGAAGCTGGTCGTGTCGATGCCGACCTCGCGCTGTTCGATCACCGATTGCTTGTCATCGAAAAGGTACTCGATGGGGTCTTCGAGTGTGATGATGTGCTTCTTCGCGGTGATATTGATGTGCTCGACCATCGCGGCCAGGGTGGTCGATTTGCCGGAGCCGGTGGCGCCGGTGACCAGCACGATGCCATGGGGAGCCTCGGCGATCCGGGCGAAGATCGGCGGAAGGTGCAGCTCCTGAAAAAGCCGCACCTGGGCTTTGACCGCGCGCAGGGCCATGACGTAGCTGCTGCGCTGCTGGAAGACGTTCACGCGGAACCGCCCGACTCCGGGCAGCGTGTAGGCGAAATCGACTTCGTGGTCCTTTTCCAACTGCGGGCGCGCGCTCTCCGGCACGATCTGCGCCAGGATGGTGTCGAACCACCCGGTGGTGGGCAGGGGCGCCTCCACGGGGACGAGTTCGCCGGAGAGGCGGAAGACGACGGGGCTGTTCACCTTGAGATGCACGTCGGAGGCTCCGGCGGAGACGGCGCCTTGCAGAATACGGGAAAAGACTTCCATAAACCGGGGGTCAGCGCTCGGCGGCCGCAAGCAATTCGTCGAGGTGATCGAAACAGATTTGCGACCAGGTTTCCATGGAGTCGCGGCGGGCGGCCAGTTGCGCGCGGTCGAGGAATTGCAGCTCGGTGATCATCGCTTCGCCCTTCTGGACGTCGGGAGTTTCGAGCTGAAAGACGTGGACCACGCCGAGATGCACTTTGCCCACTTCGTTCGAGTCGTCATTGAGCAGGGCCACCGCGTGATTGGTATAGCGCGCGCCGAGCTTCAGTTCCTCGCCCACTTCGCGCTGCACGGCGGCGTCGTAGGCCGCGCGGTCGAGAGCGAAGAGTCCTTCATCATGATCGTTCATATGCCCGCCGATGCCCAGGCTGCCCTTGGCCACGAGACGCTGCTCGCCGGCCTTTTTGCCGCGCACATAATGGAGCACGCGGCCCTCGTGAACGAGGAGCACGTAGGGAATGATCTGCTTCAGCGAGGGATCGGTCTCGGCCGGCGGGCGCGGCGTGAAGAAGTTGTTTTCGCGGGCGAGCAGCGCGGGGAGGTAACGGTCGATTTCAAAGTTCAACCCCTGGAAGGCGCCCAGCTCGTCGAAAAGCGCGCGGCGCACCACCAGGATCATTTCATCAGTCATGCCGCGAATGGAACGCGAGGACGCGCCGTTTGGCAATGCCTGTCCGCCGACGGTGATGAAGGCCTCAATCTCCGCGATCGTCCTCGAGGGCCTGCGAGAGAGCGGCGGAGTTGTGACGCAGCTTTTCCCAAGCCTCCGCGAGTTCGTCTTCCGCATAGGGCAGCCACTGGCCGGTCTCCGTGGAATAGAGGCCCGCGGCCACGGGCGCCTGCAACATTTCAGACGCCGCTTTCCAATAGGCGCTGAGCTGCGGCCGATAGTGGGCGCGCAACGAAAGCGGACTGCCCGAGGGGACGCGATTGGTCTTCCAGTCGAGGATCGTCCAGCGATGCGCCGTGCGATCGTAGGTGGCGAGGTCGATGATGCCATCGAGGCATTCCCGCTCGCTCATCGCCCAGAGGAATGGCATCTCGGCGTGGGCGAGGATGCCCGGCGCGGTCAGGAAAGGGCGGAGAGCGGAGTCCTTGGCCAGTTGGGTGCGCAGCAGCGCCCATTCGCGGCACGAGCGTACGGGATCGGGCGAACCGGCGACGTGAGCTTGAAAGGTCGCATCCCAATCGGCGGCGGAGGCGGACCAGTCGAGCACTTCGACGAAACCATGCCACCAGGTGCCATAGAGCTGGCCGGCATTGGGCGCCCCGGTGGCGCGGCGGGCGAGTTCGGCAAAGGCCGCGGGGTCGGCTTCCGCCAGGGCCGCTTCGGCGAGGGCGCTCGGATTGCGCTTCAGGAAAAGCGCTGCACGTTCCCGGGAGCGGGACAGGGTTTTCGTGGCGAACTTTTCCAGCGGCAGGATCGCTTCCTGCGATCGCAGGGCCGCCTTGTCGGCGTGGCTTTTCGCTGTCGTCGGGCACGGCGTCAGCGCGGTGGGCAGACGCTCGAAGGCGGCGGCATTGAGATCGCCACTCGCACATCGGAGGAGCCGGGCCTGGGCCTTCGCCTGCAGGCCCGTCTTGCCGGCGAAAAGGGTGCGGTCGTCGACGATCACGAGGGTGTGCTTGGCCCGCGTCAGCGCCACATAGAGGAGGCGCTCGAGCTCCTGCTGGTCCTGGATATCGAGCACGGTCTTGAGGTCGGCGTCGATATCGCTGCCATCGAGCGCGGCGGTCATCGCTGCCGTCCGGGGATCGCGCAGGAGGCGCGGGTACGGCGGACGCCGAACGGTGATGCCGCGCGCGAAATAGGGCACGATCACGGCTTCCCATTCCGAGCCTTTCGATTTGTGTCCGGAGATGATCTGCACGGCATCGGGCCGGGCGCTGCGAACGTCGCGGGCCGAGAGAAATCCGGTCTGCAACTCCGTGGCGAAGCTCTCCAGCGTCGCCTTCTTGGCCTCGGCCGCAGCGGCTTGGGTCAGCAGTTCATCGAGCTCATGATCGAGGCCCTCGAATTGGTCCGCCGGGAGAGAACGCAGACGCTCGCGCAACTGCGTGGCGCGCACCATTTCCGTCAGCGCGGAGAAAAGCGGCAGGGACCGGATCTGCTCGCGGAGCGCGGCGAGCAGATTGATCTTTTCCGCGACCGGGCCGGTGCGGACGGTTGGTGCGTGGAGATGGAAGCGGCCGCCATATCCCTCGGAGAACATCGCCAGATCATGATCGGAAAGTCCGAACACCTCGCGGAGCACGCCGACGATTTCGTAGCTGTTGCGCGGCTCGGCGAGGATGGTGACGAGCGCCGCGAACCACGCGTAAGCCGGGCTGTCGCCCTTGATGGCGCGCTCGGATTGCACCTGCGCCTCCAGCCCCGCGCTACGCAGGGCACTGCGAATCGGCGCCAGCCAGCGGGTGCGCGGGCAGAGCACGGCGACCTCGCGCCACGAGGAGGCGCGCAGCTTCTCGAGCCCCGCATCCTTCAGCCAGCGGGCGAGCCGGTCTGCCTCCCAATACATCTTCTGCCAGTTCTTCCGGCCGGCGATGTCTTCGGCCTTGGGGGCCGGATCGAAGCGCACGATCTGACCGGGAAACACCGTGGGCCGTGGATGGAGATGCACGAATCCCACTTGCCGTTCCTCGCCATGGAGGACGAGCGGAAAGACGGCGTTGGCGAAGGCGATGGCTGCTTCATCGAGGCGAAAGGTGACGGAGAAGGTGAGCTCTTCGCCCGCGCCGGTACGCAGGAATGCGTCGTGGATGCGGCGATAGTGCGCGAGGTCGGCGCGCGCCCCGTAGATCGATTGCTGGAAATCGCCGACCATGCAGAAGTGTCCGGGGCGGGGTGGTGCCGATTCCTCCCGCGGCCACGAACCGGCGGCCTCGGGCGGGCGGGCGATTTCGAGGAGGACGTCGAATTGCGAGGGATCGGTATCCTGCGCCTCGTCGAGGATCACGCGGTACTGTTTGGCGCGAATGCGGCGGGCCGCTTCCGGTTGCCGCAGCAGTTCCGCGGCGAGCGCGACCTGATCGCCGAAGGTCATCACGCCGCGGCTGAGTCGGAACTTGCGGTACGACTGCGAAATCTCCGCGGCCACGCCCAGGGCGGCCCGCTGCCGCCACTTCGTGATCGGTTCGAGGGCTGCCTCCCAGGTGGCGCGCAGGGGAGTGGAACTGCATTCGGGCAGCGGGCCGACGAAGCCGTCTCCCTTCCAGGCCGCTTCCCAGCGGCGCAGTGCTTCCTGCGAACGACCGGCGGCGGCGAGCGAACGTTTGTCGGGAGCGAAGGTGTAGACCGCGCGGAAATCGAAAGCGGGAAAGGGCCCCGGCGATGGAACTGTCTCGGGCACATGCCCCCACCGTCCGAGATCGAGCAGCTTGGGCGCCGGCGTGAGCCGCAGCAAGGCGTGACGCTGCGCGGCGTCGAGCTGCGTGCCGATGGCGGTGGAGCTTTGCACGAATTCCGTCCACAGCGCCGCGTCGTTATTCTCGTCGAGATGCTCGAGCTGCGCGGGCAGGCCGAGGTAGTGGCCATGCTGGCGGAGCAGCTTGAGACACAGGCTGTGGATGGTGCCGAAGAACGCGCGGTTGAACGCATTGAGCACCTCCAGCTTCACGCCGGACTCGAGGATGCTCTGCCGCGCGCGCTGCTGCATCTCTGCCGCGGCGCGGTTCGTGTAGGTGACCACGACGAGCGACGGGAGCCAGTCGACGGCGTGTGCGTGCTGCGTAAGGGCGACGATGCGGTCGGTGATCGCGCGGGTCTTGCCGCTGCCGGCGGAGGCGACGACGGAGAAATTGCTCTCCAACTCGCCCGTGAAACGATCGCGGGCCGATTGATCGTGCGGGGCGCTCACGATTCCTCCTCCACGGGTGAAAAGTCGGGATGAGTGAGGGCCCACTTGTCCGCGAGGATTTCCTCGTCGATGGCGAGCGTGGCCAGCGGATAGTCCTGCCCGTAGCCGAATTCGTCGCGCAAGGAGCCGATCATGCCGAAGACCCCGGTCTCCTGCATCTGCCACAAGCCGTGCCAGAGCCCGGTAAGGCCTTCGACTTCGGCGAGGAGGATTTGTGGGGTGTCGAGCACGGCGTCGGGTCCCAACAAGCTCAGGCCGACCTGCTGCGCTCCCGTGGCCCGCAAGGCCAGGGCATAGAGCGCGAGCTGGATGCCGTTGCCGGCGAGAAGATCTTTGATTTTCAGCGCCTTGCGGTTGCCGGTTTTGTAGTCCACCAGCCAGACGTCGGCCAGCGACTCCGAGGTGCTGAGAAGCAGATCGATGCGGCCGCGCACATACAGCGCTCCGCTCTCCAGCGGCAACGCGGTATTGTCGATTGGCCATTCGGTGCCCGCGTGCGTGTGGCCCTGGACGGTGGAGACATTCGCGGCGAGTTGCGTGGCCATGCTGTGAGCCTGTTGCCAGGCGGATTGCCACCAGTCCGGCACGGGCCGGCGTTGCGCGGAGAGCGCCGCGCTCACGCGGGTTCGGAACGTCTCCGCCGCCCCGCGCACGCGATCGCGCAATTCCGCGGGAGCAGGCAAGGGAGCGAGCGTACGCGGCGCGGCGCTGCCGGTCAGGACACTTAACCAGCGATGCACCCAACTCCCTTGAGCCAGCGTCCACGGGGTTTCTTCATCGCTGTTGCCGCCTTTCACTCCGAGCACAGAGGCGAGAAAGCGCTGCGCGGGAGCGGCGAAGGCATTCTCCCATTCGGTGGCCGCGAGGCGCAAGGGGCGCGGAGGAGTGCCGCGCAGGGCAAACTCATATTCGCCGAAAGGCTGGCCGCCCGCGCGCCGGGCGTCGAAGGCGATGCGGGTCTGTCGCGCGGAATGGGGATCGGATGCGGGCGCTTTCCATAGCGTGGCCGACTCCAGCCAGCGCGTCGTCTCGGTTTGCAACGCCGCCAGTGTGGGCTGCGACACCGCGCGGCCGCGCGCACAGAAGTGCAGCCGCGTGAAAAATTCGCTCGGATTGAGCGCACGCTCCGGCGCCGCCTCGTCGTGCAGTTGCATCGTCGCGGTGACCCCTCCGGTCACCGATTCCAGCGTATTGAGAAACTGCCGCTCGAAGATCGCGCGTTTCTCCACCGGACCGAGGCACAGCGCGCGGCCCGGCTGGACGGCCACGTGGCCTTCCCCCTGGCTCCCTTGGACGGAGGCGCGCGTATTGAGCATGCGAACCTGGTGATTGAGCGCGGCGATTTCCTCTTCGCCCAGAAAGCCGGCCTCATCGAGCGGAGGCGGCCACTGGCCTTCATTGAGCCCGGCGGCGATGAGATGCGTCCACGCCTGCGAATCCGCCTGGGCAAAAGGCAGCAGGTGCAGGCGGCTGTAGGGGTGGCTGCCCATTTCCGCGCGGCGTGTCTGCCACGAGACGAGCGTTTCCTGCAGCCAGCGCAGCCAGCTACGGCGGGAGACGCGGAGGTCGAGGCTGTAGCGCCAATCGGCCGTCACCCGCGGCAAGGCTTCGGCGCGGGTGCTCCAGCCGCATTCGCGAAAAATCCGGTCCGTCTCCTCGATAAATTCGCCGAGCGTGGCGCGTTCCGGCAAGAGCGGCAGCGTGCGCAATGCTTCCGCCAAAGCGCGGGAGCGTTCACGGGGATGCCGCGCCAGATATTCCGCGAGCACGCCGAGGTCATCGATGAGCAATTCCTGGAACGCGCGGGGCAATTCGTAAGCGGCTTCGTCGAAAGAAAGTCCGGCAAAGGGAGCATCCCCGCGAGCCTGGAGAAAGCGCAGCAGCACCGGCACCCGCGGATGTTCCTGCAGGGCCTGCCAGGCTTCCCAGTCCGCATCCTTTTCCAGCGGCCCGGGAGAATGATAGGCCAGCCCATCGTCGTGGGCGACCTCCGCTTCCGCGAGCAGGGCGGCGACCTGGCGCGACAGCGCGCCTGGGGCAGGGAAGAGGATGCCGAGCCGTTCGCAAGCAGGATCGGCGAGATATTGCAGCGCTCGCGCGGCGATGGCGCGGGCCTGCCCGCCGGTGTCGAGGCCCACGAGGAATTCGATCTCCTGCACCGGCGCGGAAACCCGTTGGGCGCGGGCCGCGGCCGAGTCCGGCAGGACCAGTGCTTCGGCCAAGGGAGAGGGGATGATCCCGGCGGCAATCGGCTGGGCGACGCCGAACGCCTCCTCCCATGTGCCGATCCACGCAGAGTCGAGTTCTCCCGCCTCCTGGCGCGGCTCGGTGAGGCAGACCGTGGCGCTCTCCGCCAGGCGGACCGCGGCCTCCAGCAAGGGCCACAGGGGCCAGTGAAAGGCATGAAAGCCGATGACGAACAAGTGCTCGAAGAGCGGTTCCGCCCGGCGGGCGCCGGCGAGCACCGCCCGGTCGGCATCGTGGACCAATTGGAATCCCGCATCCGCCAGCAGGCGGCGGAATTCCGCGACGATGGGCTGCAACTGGCGGGGGCCGGCCGTGGTGAAATCCCAGCCCGCCTGGCCGATCAGGTCGATGGCCTTCAGCAGCTGGTCCGGCGCCGCTGTCACTGAGGCGCTGGCCTCAGTATTGGCGGACGCCGCCACCCGTTCCGCCGCCGTGGCGAGAAGCAGGCGCAGATGCTCCCGCAGCGGGATTTGCCGGGCCGTGGGAAGGTGTTGCGTGAGGTGATTGCGCAGGTCGCTGGGAGTGAGAAATCGCAGGTTCCAAAGTCCCGTGCCGCTGGAGAGAGCGAGCGACTTGAGATAGTAGGCATCGGCCCGGTGCGGGATGAGCACGGCGGTCAGGCGCCGGGAAGTGGCGGCTGGCGCGGCGACGCTTTTCAGCCAGGGCGCAAAGATCTCCTCGTGGGCCGTGGAGGCGAGCGCGGAGGTGTGAAGCGAGACCGGCATAAGGAGGCTGGAGCTTACGAACGACTGGCCGCGGTGGGGAAGTGTGGACGCGCGGGCCGGACCAAATTAACCGCATTGACAGGTGCGTGAAATTGCGGTTCAACGCGGGAGGATTTTCCCTCGTATGAACAAATGGCTTTTTCTGCTGTTATTGATCGGGCTGGGTGGTGTCGGCTGGGTCAATCGCGACAAGATCTCGGCGCGATTCGGGCCGAAGGAAGAGCCGGAAGAGACCCCGGCAACGCAGACTCCCGGCCCGCACATGGCGACTCCCAACCCGGCCGGCGATTCCGTGGCCCGGGCCAAGGCCATGTATCCCGCACTCGCCGTGCCCAATTCGCCGTTCAATCGGCGGTTCCTCGAACTCTATAACGATAAGAAAACATCGGACCCCGCCTTTCTCACCGGTACCGACTGGCCGATGCTGCTCGCGCAGAAGGTGGCTACGGAAAGTGGACCGGCTCCTTCGTATCAGCCACCCACCGCCGTCTCGAGCAGTCCGCTGAATGGCCGGCCGTCGGGAAGCGCGCCGGCCTCCACCGTTCCGCCTTCGGTCTTGCTGCCGGGCCTCAAGGGGAGTGCTCTCGACCAGCGGCCGTCCGATAGCAAGCGTCACTAAAAGAGCCGGTCCGGGCAGAGAAAGCGGCCCGCGCGCCACTGCGCCGCACTCGGGGATTGCTCGCGCGGCGCTTTCCTCCTAGGCACACTGGGTCATGGCCAACGTCGTCTTTCTCTGGCACATGCACCAGCCGTACTACGTCGACCCCGCCGCGCGGGTCGCGACGATGCCCTGGGTGCGCCTGCACGCCGTGAAGGGTTATCTCGACATGATCTCCGTGATCGAGGACTTCCCCCACGTGCGGGCGAATTTCAATCTCACGCCCGTCCTGCTGCTCCAGATCAAGGAATTGAACGAAGGCAAGATCCGCGACCTCTGGCTCGATTGGTCGCGGATGCCCGCCGTCGCCCTCGACGACGAGACGAAATTCGCGTTGCTGGAGAACTTCTTCAAAATCCATTGGGACAACCTGGTGAAGCCCTTTCCCCGCTACCGGGAACTGCTCAACAAGCGCGGCCTCACTTTCTACCCCGATGACGTGCGGCGCGGGCTGCGCTACTTCTCCACCCAGGAATTCCTCGATCTCCAGACGTGGTTCAACCTCGCCTGGTGCGGTTATACCGCGGAGCGGCTCTATCCCGAACTCGCCGCCCTGAAACGCAAAGGCCGGAACTTCACCGAGGAGGAAAAGCAACGCGTCCTCGATATCCACCTGGAAATCTTGGCTCGCTGATCGGCAAATACCGGGCGGCGGAGGAGCGCGGACAGGTGGAGCTGACGACGACGCCCTTCTTCCATCCGATCCTGCCGCTCATCTACGAACTCGTCCTTCGCCGAGCGCAGCCTGCCCGGACGGAAATTTCCGCAGCGCTTTCACTGGCCCGAGGATGCGGCGGCGCAACTCACGCTGGCGGTCGAGCAGCACGCCGGGTTGTTTGGCAAGCCGCCGCGGGGGCTGTGGCCCAGCGAAGGCTCGATCGCGCCGGAACTCATCCCGCTCATGCAGCGCAGCGGCATCGAGTATTTTTGCAGCGACGAGGAGAATCTCTTCAACTCGCTCAAGCGCGACCCCGCCTATCAAGGGCGGCCCGTCGATCATCTCGAGCTCTTCCAGGGCTGGCGCGTGGCCTACGACGGCGCGGCGGTGAACGCCGTCTTCCGCGAAAAACCGCTCTCGGACTTCATCGGCTTCATGGCGGCGAAGAATGATCCGCACGCGGCGGCGACCCATTTGCTATTCCACCTGCGCCACATCGCCGAACTGGTGCCGAAAGACACCGGCGTGATCCCGCTCATCCTCGACGGCGAGAATGCCTGGGAGACCTTTGCGATGGCGGCGAGGGATTTCTGCGCGCGGTCTACGCCGGCATCGAGAACGACAGCGGCCGCCTGCACAGTTGCACCATCGAGGATTACCTGGGGCATCATCCGCCCCGCAAGCAGCTCACCACCCTGCACACCGGTTCCTGGATCGGGAGCAACTTCGACATCTGGATCGGCGAAGACGAGGAAAACCGTGCGTGGAACCTGCTCGGCGAGGCGCGCGCCTTTCTCCAGCAAAAGATCGAAGCCGGCGCGCTCACGCCCGCGCAGCATGCCACGGCCCTGCGCGAGATCTACGCGGCTGAGGGCAGCGATTGGTTCTGGTGGTACGGCCCCGATTTCACCACGGAGAATGACGGGCTCTTCGATTCCCTGTTCCGCCTGCACCTGCGCAATGTCTACACGCTCTGCGGAGCCGTGGCTCCCGCGGCACTCGACGTACCCATCTCCAGCCGGCGCACCCAGCCGCTCTATTCCGTGCCCGAACGCCTGATCTCGCCCTCGCTGGATGGCGGGGAATCCTTCTTCGACTGGCTCGGTGCGGGCAGCTACTCGCCGGGCAGCGAGCAAGGCGCGATGTATCGCGGGGAACGGCTCATCCAACGCATCCGGTTTGGCAACAACGAGGAAACGTTCTTCATCCGCGTCGACCTGCGCAAGCGCGTGGTCGCGGAGTTGATCGTGCAATTTCATCAGCCCATAGAGCGGCGGGTGAGCATCGCCCTCGGGGAAGCGAAGGGCACCTTCGTCCAGGTGGGCGTGCCCCTGGCAGAGCTGGGCGTGAAGGGCGATGGCTCGCTGGCCTTCCAGGTGAAGGTGATCCAGCACGGCATCGAACTCGAATGCTATCCCGAGTCCGCGCCCATTCAGTTTGCGTTGGTCGGGCCGGATTTCGCGCTGCGGAATTGGATCGTGTGAACCAGGGCGACGTCTGCCGCTGTCATCTTGAGCGGAGTGTAACGGAGTCGAAAGATCCCGTCGAATCACCGGCGGTCGTCTTTGGTAGAGCGACGGGGGGTCCTTCGACTTCGTTACACTCCGCTCAGGGATTGAAAGAGGAGGTAGATCGAATTTGGTACCCAAACTCCCGCACGGTCTTGAGGATGCGGGGTTCCGCCGGATCGGACTCGATCTTGTTCCGCAGCGCATTGACGAACCGGTCGATGCTGCGCGGAGTGACGCGGCAATCATACCCCCACACACTGCTCATGATGCGGTCGCGACTCAGGGCGCGCCCGGCATTCGTGGCGAGGAACGTCAGCAATTCGAATTCCTTGGGCGAGAGCGGCACGTCCTGCCCGGCGCGGACGAGCAGGCGCGCGGCGGTGTCGAGACGGCAGTCGCCGAAGGCAATGACGCTTCCATTACGCGGACGCTGGCGGCGCAGGAAGGCTTCCACGCGGGCGAGCAGTTCCTTGATGCTGAATGGCTTCGTCACGTAGTCATCGGCGCCCAGTTTGAGGCCGAGCACGATATCGGATTCCTGGCCCTTGGCGGTGAGCATGATGATCGGCATCTCGAGCTTCTCCTCGCGCAGGAAGCGGCAGATTTCGTAACCGTTCACCTTGGGCAGCATGAGGTCGAGCACGATGAGCGCGGGCTGCAGGGAGAGCGCCAGCTTGAGCCCGGCATCGCCGTCGTTGGCCGTTTGCACGGGATACCCCTCGAATTCGAAGTTGTCCTTGAGCCCGCGCAGCATCACGGGGTCGTCCTCGATGATCAGGATGGTTTCCGGGTGGGTGTTCATGCGGGGGCGAGGGGAATGTGGATGGAGAAAGCGGCGCCGGCCCCTGGTTCGCTGGCGATCTCGATGCGGCCGCGATGTGCCGTGATGATGGCTCGCACGATGCTCAAGCCGAGGCCGCAGCCCGCGCGTGAACGCGAGAGCTTTTGGTCCGCCTGGTAAAAAGGCTCGAAGACCTGCGTGCGTTGTGCGGCGGTGAGACCCAGGCCATTGTCTTCCACGACGAAGACGAGCGCCCGTTCGTCGCGACGGGCGCGGAGGGTGATGCGCTTTTCGTCGCCGCTGTACTTGAGCGCGTTTTCGAGGAGGTTGATGAGCACGATAACGAGGCTGTCGCGGTCGGCCATCATCTCCGGCAACGGTTTGGCGAGGTCGACGGTGAAGGTGCAACCGGGTGCGGCCAGCCTGGTCTGCATAGCGGTGATCGCGGGATCGATGACGGACTCCACGTCCACCGAGGCAAAAGCGAACTGATATTGGCCACGGGCCAGCCGCGAGTGTGTAAGGAAATGCTCCGTCAGCCGGCTCAGGCGCAGGTTTTCCGCAGACAACAGATCGAGGTATTCGCGGAGTTGCCCGGGGTTGCGATAGCGGCCTTCGCGGAGAGTATCGACGAGCACGCGCATCGTGGCTAGTGGCGTTCGCAGCTCGTGGGCCACGAGGGCGACTGAGGTATTCTTGAGCTCGTGCAGGCGCAGCTGCTGGTTGACGGTGAGCCCCGCGGCGGCGGCGATGGCGCAGATGGCCACGGCGGCGATGAGGGCCGTCCAGGCGTAGATCTTGAACTGATCGCGCACTTCGTCCCGGAGCGCCGACTCGTCCACCAGCCAGGCGCGGGCGGACCAGGTCTGGTCGAGATACTTGATCGAACTCTGCGCCATGAGCTTGCCGGGCGGATGCGCGCGCCCCGCCAGGAGATCTCCATCGAGATTGTGGATGGAGATATCGATCGTGCGGTCGAAAGCCTCGAGGCAAAGACGCCGCAGTTCCTCGGGCTGCGCGAGATTGGTTCGGGCGACGAGATGTTTGTCCACCGAGATCGTCGCACTGCTCAGGGTGCGCTGGGTATTGTTGCCCAGACGTTCCCGCGCGGCATCACGCTCCCCCTCGAGTGCATCGGTCATAAACCGCAGCATGAGGACCAGCGGGATGAAGGGCACGAGCACGAGCAACAGCAGCAGGGTACGCAACTGCTTGGGGCTGATCTCGTGAATGCTCATGGGGGAGGAGGGAATTGTTTTGCTGCAAAAACGATGCCGCGCGAAGCCCGAAGATCATCCGTCTCCGGGCTTCGCCGCCACCGCGGGTCAATGCGCCGGTTCGAGCAGTTTTGCGTCGTCGCCCATGTAGTCGCTGACCGTGAGCGCATTCTTGGTCTTGTCGTCGGGGCGGGGGAGGAAACGCTGATCGCCGGTGCCCGCCAGGGCGAGAATGTGCGCGCTCCCGTCAGTGTAGATGACCACCGCCTGGGTGCCACCCCAGGTGCCGCCATATTTTCCCTCTTGGGTGGTGTAAGTGCCCGAGCCATCGGTGTGATCGACGATGAGCGGCCAGTTCGACTTGGAAGTCGTGGTCAGCCCGGAGATGAAAGCCCAGTGGTTCTCCCCGGCCTGCAGGATGTGGGCGGCGTCCTGGATTTGCTCGTCCGCCGACGGCCCCGCCTTCGAACCGGCGACGGTGAAGACTTTCTCGGTGTCCAGATAGGTGGGGATCAAGCTGCGAAAAGCATCGTTGGAAGTGACGATGTCCTCGTCGTAGCTGTTCTTCTTCACCGGATAGGCGCCGTCGTTGTCATTGGAATACATGCGCAAGGCCAGGCCGATTTGCCGGGCGCTGTTCATGGCGGTGGTCATTTTACCGTTCTTCATGGCCCGCTGGTAGGCAGGTATGGCGAAGCTGGCCAGGATGCCGATGATCGAAATGACGACGAGCATCTCGATGAGCGTGAAGGCCTCGTGAATTCTGGACTTGTTCATGCTGGGGATCTTTCTGGTTTCTGACTTTTGGTGGCCGCTGCGACATGCATGGCCGATGTGGAAACCTTCGCCCCCTCGTGTTATGAAATTGTTACCGTCCCATTCGGCTTCGGTTCTTTTGCGTGCCGGCGGAAAGACATCAAAGACGGGAAATGGTGCGCGGATTCCTCGCGGTGTCATCCTGAGCGGAGTGTAACGAAGTCGAAGGACCTCGTTGAACAACCAGCGGCGTCTTCGGCAGAGCGACGGGATCCTTCGACTTCGCTCAGGATGACTCCGCGAGGAGAGAGTTCACTTTTTAGCCAGTCTCTCCGACACTCCGTCTCCATGCGCATCCACTCGCTCGTAACATCAAACCCGCCGAAGGCCCCGCCAAGATCGGCGACTGGGCCGCCGCCCGTGGGCACACCTTAAACCGCACCGCGCTCTACGCCGACGAAGCGACGCCAGCTCTCGACGCCTTCGACCTGCTCGTGGTCATGGGCGGCGGGATGAATATCTACCAGCACCGCGACCATCCGTGGCTGGTGCCGGAAAAAGAGTTCCTGCGGCGCGCCATCGACGCCGGCAAACCCATCCTCGGCATCTGCCTCGGCGCGCAACTCCTGGCCGACGTACTCGGTGGCAAGGTCTACCAAAATCCAGAGAAGAGAGATCGGCTGGTTTCCCGTGACCTTTCGCGACCGCACCGGCCTCTTCGCCCAATTCCCCAGAGACGATGAACGTGATGGCACTGGCACGGCGACACCTTCGACCTCCCGCCCGGCTCCCGCTTGGTGGCCGACAGCGCCGGCTGCCCCCGCCAGGCCTTCATCTGGGGCGACCGCATTGTCGGCCTGCAATTCCACCTCGAAATGGGCGCTGTCAACGTCGCGGATCTCGCCCATGTCTCCGCCGAAGAGCTCACCCCCGGCCGCTACGTCCAAAGCGCCGCCCAGCTCACCGAAACCCCCGCCGACTTACCGGTCGCTCACGCCTCGCTCTTTACACTGCTGGATGCACTGCGGAAATCCAAGCATAGGAGATTGGTCCACGAAATACACGAAAAGACACGAAAGGGGCTGCCTTCTTTTCGTGCTCTTTCGTGCTTTTCGTGGACCATCATTTACAACGGGATCATCACTCAGTCCGCGAAGAGGGAAAGCTGATCGGACGCGGAAGTGGGACACATCGTATTCCGGGATTTCGCCGCGGAAGCCGGCTTTGCGGTAGCCGAGGTGGAAGAGGGCTTTGATTTGTTCGGCGAAGAAGCCTTCGCCTTTCATGCGCGCGCCCCATTTGGCGTCGTAGAGTTTGCCGCCGCGCATGGAGCAGATGCGGCTGAGGACTTTGTCCTTGTGGCCGGGGGCGTGGCGCTCAAGCCACTCCACGAAGAGGGGGGCGACGGCGTAGGGGAGGCGCAGGACGGTGAAGCCGGCGGAGCGCGCTCCAGCCTGGGCGGCGGCGGCGAGCAGGTCGGGCAGCTCGTGATCGTTCAGGCCGGGAATGATCGGGGCGGTCATGGCGTTCACCGGGATGCCGGCGGCGCTGAGCTCCTCGATCGCGGCGAGGCGCCGGCTGGGTGGGGAGGCCCTGGGCTCCAGGGTTTTCGCGAGTTCAGGGTCGAGGGACGTGATCGAGATGGAAACCGTGGCCGCGTGGTAGCGGGCCAGTTCGGAGAGGTAGTCGATGTCGCGGGTGACGAGGTGGTTCTTGGTGATGATGCCGACGGGATTGCGGAACTCGGCGAGGACGGCGAGGCAGCGCCGGGTTAATTGCAAGCGGCGTTCGACCGGCTGATAGGCGTCGCTGATCGCGCTCATGGTCAGGACCTGCGGCACCCATTTCTTGCGCGAAAGCTCGGCACGCAGTAGCTCGGGTGCGTTCTCCTTCACCACGATCTTCGTCTCGAAATCGAGTCCGGAGGAGAAGCCGAGGTATTCGTGGAAGGGCCGGGCGAAGCAGTAGGCGCAGCCGTGTTCGCATCCGCGGTAGGGATTCAGTCCGGCGGCGAAGGGGATATCGGGCGAGTTGTTGTAGGAAACGATCGATTGCGAGTCGTCACGCAGGAATTGGGTGCGCGGCCGGATGGGCTGGCCGTCTTCATCGACCAGCGCCTCGGGCTCCAGCTCGATGGCGAGTTTCTCGAAGCGATTGTGCGGATTCGTGGCCGAACCACGCCCGCCCGGCGCGACTGCTTTTGGCTGGAACATATGTTCAAGAGAACATATAATGCGTTCGCATGCCAGTGGAATCGGCCGGGGTCTTTCCACTTGACTTATGGACTTATTTATGCCAACATCCTCGCGGCAAAGGAGGAACATTGGAAGGCGCGGCGGGGGTAAGGGCGGTTCTTTGATTCGAAGGTAATCGAACCTAATCGAAGTTTATTTTTTTCGCAGCGGTCGATTTAAGAGCACCTCTGGAAAGGTCGCGTTGGAGTTTTGGGAGGAAACCGGGGTGGTTGGCGGGGGATTTTCCCGCTCGAAAAGGTTGGTCGATCAAGCAAGGCGGTCAACGACCACGGCTCCGCTCGTTCTGGAGTTGGCTCCCGGCCTTCTTTAGCCTGGCCGGGCGGTCGGCGCCGCGCTCATTTTCGCAAGCAGGCGTAGCGATCCATATTATACACCAAGTTGCAGAGGTGGTTGTGGGCCGTGGCTCGAGCCAACCCGATGCTCCGGCAAAAGTTGGCTCCCATCTGCGCCATCCGTGCAAAGATGTGCTCTACCCGCACCCGCATCCGGCTGATGGTGTGGTTGCTCTTTTGCTCGGCCGCACTCAGGGCCTGGCCTCGGGGGGCTTTGCGCAGCAGGAATTCCTCCGCGTCCAACGCCAGCAAATGCGCTTCGTGCTCCTCGCTGTGGTAGGCCGAGTCGGCCAGCACCGCCCGGTCCTGGGCATCCACCAACTCTTTGAATACCTGGCTGTCATGCACGTTGGCCGGAGTCGTCACCGCGCGCAGAATGAGCTTGGTTTGCGCATCGGCTTTCACATGGTTCTTCCACCCGTAGTGCACTTCCTCGTTCTTCTTGGTCCAGCGTGCCTCGCGGTCTTTCTGCCGCCCCACCGCCGGCTGGCGATCGAACTCTTCGGGACGTTCGCCCTCTTTGATCCGCCGGTTCTGCTCCCGGTCATTGCGCTGCCGGGGCGCTTCCACAAAACTGGCGTCCACGATGCTGCCGGCGCGCGCGATGAGTCCTTCGCCCTCCAGCATCGCCCCAAAGGCCTCAAACAACCGCCGACTGCCCGCGCGTCCTTCGGCTTCGATGCGCTGCTTGAAGTCCCACAGCGTCTTGGCGTCGGGAATGGCGTCGCCGATCCGCAGCCCAAGGAAGCTCTTGAAACTCGTCCGATCGAAGATTTGCTCTTCGGTGGCATCATCGCTCAGCCCGTGAAACTTTTGCAGCACCAGCACTTTGAACATCAGCACCGGATCAAACGGTGGTTTGCCGCCCTTGCTCCAGTCCCGCTGGGCGTAACCGCTTAACTCCTCTAACAACGGTCGGAACCTTTCCCAATCGATCACCTCCCGCAGTTTCAAAATCCCCGTCGTTTTACTGGCCACAGCTTGTTCGTGTTCAATCGCGGCAAACAATCCTCCTCCGGTGCTCTGGCGGTAACGCTTCATACTTCACCCTCTCCTCCATTTTTCCCCGGCAAAAGCTTTCTCTGAAGAAATGTGGGTTTCCAGAGGTGCCCTTAAGGCTGCGTTGGGGGACTGAGGGGAAAAAGGGGAGGAACCACGAAATAAACGAACCAAACGAAAGAGGCTGACAGAAGGCCTTTTCGTCTCTTTCGTTTATTTCGTGGTTTCCTTCTTTGAGCCCAAGAGTTCGGTGAATGGTGAGAGAAACCAGCGCTCGGGACGGGCGCGTTCCCCGGAAATCTCCGGCGGTACTTAGTAGTAGGCGGGCTCGTGGCCGGGCTTCCACTTGATGTTGCAGCCGATGCTGGGCATTTGCTGCGGGTTGACGGGCTGGCCGGCCAGCACGGCGTCGATAGCCGCGCGGAGATCGGCACCATTGAGGACGCCGGCGCCGGGGCGGTCGGGCCCGCGGCCGGGGCGGGAGCTATCGAGCTGACCGCGATAGACAAGCTGGCGCGCCGCATCGAAGAGGAAGAAGTCCGGAGTGCAGGCTGCCGTATAGGCCTTCGCCACGGCCTGCGATTCATCGTAGAGGAAGGGAAAGGTCCATCCAGCGGCGCGGGCCATCGCGGCGCTGGGCTGAGGCGCGTCCTGGGGATACTGGCCCACGTCGTTGGCTGTGATGGCTACGAAGCCCACGCTCTGGTCCGCGTAGTCGCGCGCCAGCCGCGCCAGCTCCGGCTGCACGTGGACCACATAGGGACAGTGGGCGCACACGAACATGACGAGCAGCGCTTTCTTCTCGGCAAAATCGGCGAGCGTGACCGTCTTTCCGGAGGCCACATCGGGGAGCGAAAAGCCGGGTGCCGCGGTGCCGAGGTCGAGCATGGTAGAGGAGACAGCCATAGGAATGGAGGATTGGGAGATGGTGGATTGAGGATTTGGGGCTTCCGATTGCGCGTCGCGCTTGGCAGTAACTGTAATTCGCCCATGCCGAATCGAAAATCGAAAATCCCCCGATGAGCACTCTCCTTCGCCTTTCCTGCCCCGATCGCGTGGGATTGCTCGCCCTGATCTCGAATTTCGTCGCGCAACACGGCGGGAATCTCATCGAGGTGCACCAGTATACCGATCCGGCGGGCTGGTTTTTCACCCGCATGGAAGTCGATACGCGGACGCTGACAGTCGACCTGCCGGCGTTGCGCCAGGCGTTTGCGCCCGTGGCGGCGGGGCTGGAGGCGGAGTGGACCATTCGCGCGGCCGAGGCGCGGCGGAAGGTCATCGTGATGGTCAGCAAGCTCGGCCATTGCCTCGCGGACCTGCTGTGGCGCTGGCACTCGGGGGAGCTGGACTTCGAGATTGCCGCGGTCATTTCGAATCACGAGAACCTGCGGCCGATGGTCGAGCGGGAGGGGCTGGAATTTTGCCATGTGCCGGTCGACCCGCAGGACAAGCCGGCGGCCTTCGCCAGGATGGCGGAGCTGTTCCGCTTCGTGCAGCCGGATCTGATCATTCTCGCGCGCTACATGCAAGTCGTGCCGCCGGAGCTCTGTGCGGAGTTCGCGGGACGCGTCATCAATATCCACCACTCCTTCCTGCCCAGCTTCGTGGGGGCGAACCCCTACCAGCGCGCCTGGCAGCGCGGGGTGAAGCTCATCGGCGCGACCTGCCACTACGTGACCCCCGAGCTGGATGCCGGCCCGATCATCGACCAGGAAGTGATCCGCGTGGAGCACTTCCACACGCCGGACGACCTGATGCGCCTCGGGCGCGATTGCGAGCGGCTGGCCCTCGCCCGGAGCGTCCGCTGGCACCTGGCGGACCGCGTCCTGCTCCACGGCCAGCGGGCGATCGTCTTTCGGGATTGATGGGGAATTTCATTTCCGCAGTAGCCAGCATCGCCCGGCGGCGCTAAAGGGAACGCCATGTCACGTTTTTGGAAAAAGCATCTTCTCGTCTTGAGCCTCGGTAGCGTCTGCCTCGGCGGCGGTGCGCATCTTTTCGCCGCTGAAAAAACGGCCGAGAAAGCGGTCGCCGATGACCACAACGAAAAGGTCAAGCACGCCATGCAGCTCTTCGGGAAGAATAACTTCAAGGAAGCCGAGGCGGAGTTCCGTGCGCTCCTGGATTTCGACGAGAAGACCCGCGGCCTCGACCACCCGGACACTTTGCAGGACCGAAAGAATCTGGCCATCGTCCTCGGGGTGGAGGGCGACTACTCCGGCGCGGAAAGCGTCCTGCAGGAAGCCATCGATCTCGAGAGCGGCATTCTCGGCCCCGAGAACAAGGACGTCCTCGAGTTTCGCGAGATTCTGGCCAGCACTTTCGCGCGGGAAGGGCGCAATACCGAGGCGGTGCGGGAGTTCCGGAAGATCCTCGCCGTGCGCGAGCGCGTCTACGGCTTGGAGGACGTGATGACCGCGCGCGCCCGCAGCAATCTGGGCAGCGTGCTCAACGACACCGGCGAATTCCGCGAGGCGGAGCAACTGCTGCGCGCGGCCCAACCCATCCTCGAAAGGAAGCTGCCTCCGAACGATCCCGCCATCCTGCTCAATCGCACCAACCTCGTGAAACCGCTGCTCGCGCTGGGGCGTTACGGCGAAGCGGAAAAGGAGCAGCGCAGCACCCTGGAGTCGCTCGAGCAAATCGTCGGGAAGACCCACCCCGAAGTCGCCCTCGCCCTGCTCAATCTCGCCGCGACGCTCAAGGCCGAGAAGAAATACGCCGACGCCCTCGACGTCATCCACCGCGCCGAAGCCCAGCTCACGCAGATCATGGGCGCCGATGCGCCCAAGGTGAAGGAGGCCCGCCAGATGCGCAAAGAGATCGAAGACGCCCAGGCAATGAAAAAGAAGTAGGAACCCGGGCGGGGGCCACCTCGGGGGACGGAATACCGCGCTTTTCCCTTTCACGATGCGCCCACTTCGGCGATGAGTAACGCCGAATGCACTGCCGCCGTTTCCCTTACGCGTCTGTCGTTTTGCTGCTCGCCCTCGGCGGGCTCCTCGTGGGGTGCCATCAGGACAGTGGGCCGTCGCCGGAGTCTCAAGTGGAAGGCCTGCAGATGAGTACGGAACTCGATCGCACCAAGAAAAAGCTCGCCGCCGCGGAGAAGGACAGCGCGGCAAAGGATGACGCCGTGACTTTGGCCAAGGAGGACGTGGAGAAGGCAAAAAGAGAACTGGCGGACAAGGATCAGATCGTCGCCGGCAAGGATGCGCGCATTCACGCCCTGGAAGGTGAGATCGCGGAAATGAAGAAGCGCGACGCCTTTGTCTATGCCGAGGCCAGCAAGCTGCACCAGCAGAACTTGAATACCTCGTCCCTCGATCGTTACCGGCAGTTCGTGGCCAGCTTTCCGGCCAGCCCGCTGGTGGCGGATGCCAACCGCGCGATCACCGAACTCAGTGTGTCCGCGCCGCGGGAGGCGCGCGCTCGTGCCGTGGCGATCGACCCCCGCGCGGTCGAACGCGACGCGCTCAAGAAGTTCTCCGATGGCTGGGCGACGCCCGAGGATCTGGCGCCGCTGCTGAAGCGGAAATCGATGTCCGACGTGGTCAAGCTGCTCGGCCCGCCGAATGCGACGTATCGCGAGGGCACCGAGTTGGGTTACGTGGACAAGGTGGTGGATGCCACGACAGGCACGCGCGGTACGCTGGTCATTGGCTTTGAAGAGGACAAGGTGACGACCTTGCGGCTGGGGTATCTGGGCAAGCCGATCCGGCCGTAGGGCCGGGGTGGAGCGGCAGGTCTTAATCTTAATCTTAATCTTACTCTCCATCCGCCCGGTTCATGGGAGGGATTAAGATTAAGAGACCCTGCGAGCGACACCGTCGGGCATTCCATGTTTCGTTCGCGAAGACGCCTAACGTTTCCGTCCGTCAGCGTGTTCATCACCGTAGCATCCCGTCTCCCCATGACGCTTCCCATCCTTCGCACCACTGCGCTCCTCCTCAGCATTTCCGCCACCCTGCTCTCCGCCGAGGAAAAGCCCGTCCCACCGAAGCCCGCACCGCGCACGCCCACCGCCGCCGACGTTCCCTACGGCCCCCATCCGCACCAGATCCTCGACATCTACGTGCCGCCGGACAGCAAGGAGCCCTGCCCGGTGCTGCTCTGGTACGGCGGCCTCTGGCAGCCGAGCAAACATGCGGTCGATCTCGGGCGCTTTTTCCCGTCGCATATCGCGGTCGTCGCGGTGGAGTCGCGGACGTTGACCGACGGCATGCAGGAGAAGGCGAATCCGCCGATTTCGTATCCCATGAACGACGCCTGCCGCGCCGTGCAATTCATTCGTCTGAATGCGGCTAAGTGGAATCTCGATCCGCAGAGAATCGCCGTGGGCGGCGGTTCGCAGGGGACCTTGCCGGCGCTGTATGTCGGTTGCTCCGGTGAGCACGCCGATGCGAATTCGAAAGATCCCGTGGAGCAGACTTCCTCGAGGGTGGTCTGCGTCGCCGCCTATCGCAGCCAGCCTACGATCGACCCGAAACGCATGCAGGAGTGGGTGCCGGGCGTGGCGTGGGGTGCACCGGCGTTTGGAGTGGCTTTCGAGGAGTCGCTCAAGCGCCGCCAAGAATTGCTGCCGTTCATCCAGAAATGGTCGCCCGACTGGCTGCTCAACAAGGATGCGGCGCCGATCTACTTTGAAAACGAGTGGGGCCTGACCCAGCCCGCCGACTTCACCGAAGCCAACTACAAAGTCCACTCACCCGCCTGGGGCCTGGGCTTCCACAAGTTGGCGGAATCCGTCGGCGCCACGGTCTATAACAAGTACCCCCGATCACCCCACAGAGAAGTACAAGGACATCTGGGACTTCATCGTGCAGAGCCTCACGGCACCAGCGAAGTAGCGAGAGCGGAGGTAGCCGAAAGCCCTACTTTCCGCATTGCCATCTGCGCAGGTCTGCAAATTTTTTTGCCCGCGAATCACGCCGCCTTTCAGCTTTCCGCCTTGGCGGGAGCTTTTTTTGCGGCCGGAGCCTTCTTCTGCCGTGGCTCGAATTCGAAGGTGACCTTGGGGCCTTCGAGTTTGAGGTAAGCCGAGAACGGCTTGCCCTTCTTCGAGATGAAGCGCGGCAACAGATCGCTCTTTCCGTCGCGGAAAATCTTCAGCGCCTGCTCCGGCGGGATGGCCCGCTGACAAATGTTCTTCCCCATGCGCACCGGTTTTTTGCCGTCCCCGGCGGGCACACAAAGAAACGCATTTTCCGTTTCGTAGACGGTGCCCTGCGCGGTCTCGCCCAGTTGCTTCGCCTGCGAGAGGTCGACCGCCTTGGCGTTGCCTTCGCCGTCCTTGTCGTCCTCGAAATCGAACTTCTGTTTCCACTCCGTCTTCTCGCTGAGGATGATCTCCGCGGAGAAAGCGCGTCCCAGTTTGCTGCGGAATCCTTCCAGCGGTCCCACGCGCCCGGCGGTCAGCAGCTTGACTACTTCGTCGCGCTCGAATTCCCGCCCACTCATGCTTTTCCAGACGATGAGCTTGCACTCCGGATTGACGCACTCGTAGGCCTTGAAGCTTTCCTTGAAGGGGCCGGTCCCGCACTTCGGGCACTTTACCTCGAGATCCTTGAAACGGCCCTCGACGGTCTTGCCCATATTGCCGCGCACCTTGCTCACGAGTTCCGTGGTCAGGCCGCGGATTTCGTTCATGAAGGCCGGGCGCGAAAGCTGGCCGCGCTCCATAAGGCGGAGTTTGTGTTCCCATTCACCGGTCAACTCCGGCTTGGTGAGAGCCTCGGCGTGCAGGCTGCGCAGCAGGGTGATGAGCGAAATGCCCTTGGCCGTGACGATGAGGTCGCGGCCCTGGCGGAGCAGATAGCCCTCGAAGATGAGGCCTTCGATGGTCTGCGCGCGCGTGGCGGGGGTGCCGAGGCCGCGTTCGGCCATGGCTTCGCGCAGTTCCTCGTCATCGACGAGTTTTCCCGCGCCTTCCATGGCGCTGAGCAGCGTGCCTTCGTTGTAGCGGGGTGGCGGCTTGGTGACGTTCTCCTTCACCTCGATCGCCTCGGTCTTCGCCGTCTCGCCGGGCGTGATCGCACAGATCGCCTTGTCATTTTCGCCTTCGCCTTCGGCCTGCCTGCCGTAGACCGCGAGCCAGCCTGGATCGACGATGATCTTCCCATCGGTCTTGAATTTCTCGCCTACGACGGTGGTGATGCGCGTCGTGACCTCAAACTGCGCCGCCGGATAAAACACCGCGATGAAGCGCCGCGCCACGAGGTCGTAAATCTTCTGCTCCGTCTCGCTCAACCCGTGCGGCACGGTTCCGGTGGGGACGATGGCAAAGTGATCGCTGACCTTCGCGTTATTGAAGATGCGCTTGTTCGGATGGACGTAGCCCTGCCGGAGCGCCTTTTCGGCGTGCACCGAAAGGGTGCGGTCCTCGAAGCTGCCCATCACGTTCTTCGCCGTGGCGATGTGATCCTCCGGCAGGTAACGCGAATCGGTTCGCGGATAGGTGAGCGCCTTGTGCTTCTCGTAAAGGGCCTGCGCGATTTGCAGCGTCATCTTCGCGGGAAAACCGTGGCGCCCATTGGCCTCGCGCTGGAGCGTGGTGAGATCGTAGAGCAGGGGAGGCGCCTGGGTGGTCGGCTTCTTTTCCTCTTCGACCGTCCCCGGCTGGCCCTCGCACTTGGCCTTGATCGCGTCGGCCTTTGCCTTGTCCCAGATGCGCTCGGCGCGGGCTTCTTCTTCGCCCGCTTTCTTAAAAGCGGCGTCGAACCAGCGTCCCCGATAGCTCCCGGCGGCCACGCCGAAATCGCCGAACACTTCCCAATACGCGCGCGGCTCGAAGGCGCGGATCTTTTCTTCACGCTCGACGAGAATGGCCAGTGTCGGCGTCTGCACCCGCCCGGCGGTCGTCTTGGAAAAGCCTCCGCCCTGCGAATTGAACGCGGTCAGGGCGCGCGTGGAATTGATCCCCACCAGCCAGTCGGATTCGCTGCGCGACACGGCGGCATCGGCCAGCGGCTGCATGTCCGCATCGCTGCGCAATTGCGCGAAAGCGCCGCGAATGGCCTCGGTCGTCATCGATTGCAGCCACAGTCGCTTGCTCGGCTGCTTCGCGCCGGTGGCCTTGATGATATTGCGGAAAATCAGCTCCCCTTCGCGCCCGGCGTCGCACGCATTGATGATCTCGCTGACGTCCTTGCGCTTGATCAAGCGCCGCAGCAAAGCGAGCCGATTGGCGTTCTTCTCGATCGGGGCCAGCGCGAACTCCGGCGGCAGGTGCGGCAGCTTCTCCATCGTCCACTTGCCGCGCTTGATCTCATGCTCCTCCGGCACCGCCAGCTCGAGCAAATGGCCCACCGCCGACGAGATCACGTAGCGGTCGTTCTCAAACCAATCGCCATCCTTCTTCACCCCGAGCGCCTTGGCCAGATCGCTGGCGACACTGGGCTTTTCCGCGATGACGAGGGTTTTAGACATGCTGACGGGGGAGGATTAAATCTTTACGAACTGCTGGCCGGGGAGTTGTTTCACCAGCCTTTTCATTTCGAGGGCGAGCAACGTGGACGCCACTTTGGGCATCGGCAAGCCCGATTTTGTAACGATCCAGTCCAGAGGGGTCTCCGCGGCGTCGATCGTGGAGAGGATGGTTTGCTCCTCGGAAGACAGGGTAGGGGCGGTGGCGGGCGGCCCCTTTTTGGACGGTTCGTGGAAGAGAATACTCAGGTCGTCGAGGATGTCGGCGGCCCCGGTCACCAGCTTGGCGCCTTGCTGAATAAGCCGGTTCGAACCCGCCGATGTCGGCCGATCGATCTGCCCCGGCACCGCGTAAACGAGCCGGCCATGTTCGAGCGCCTGGGTGGCGGTAATGAGCGCCCCGCTCTTCTGCCCGGCCTCGACCACCAGCAATCCGCTGCCCCAGCCGGCCACAATGCGATTCCGATAGGGAAAGGTCTGCGTGCTGGGCGGCAAGGTCATGGGAAACTCCGACACGACCGCGCCGGACGCCGCGATCTTTTCCGCCAGCCCCTGGTTCTCGGGCGGATACAGATCCATCAGTCCCGACCCGATCACCGCCACCGTCCGCCCTTGGGCGGCGAGCGCCCCCTGGTGCGCCGCCGTATCGATCCCGCGCGCCAGCCCGCTCACCACCGTGAGCCCCGCATAGGCGAGCTGATAGGAAAGCTTCTTCGCGCACTCCAGCCCGTAGTGGCTCGTCTGCCGCGAGCCCACGACGCCGAGGGCATGCTGGTCCCGCTCGATCAATTCGCCCCACACATAGAGCACGATGGGTGGGTTCGAAATCTCCCGCAGCATCCGCGGATACTCCGCCGATTCCGTCGTGATCACCTTCGCCCCAAAATCCGCGACCCGCTTCAGCTCCGCCGCGAGATCCACCTTATCCTGCCAGTGCGCGATCGCCTCCGCCACCTCCTGCCCAATTCCATCCACGGCGCGCAACTGGGCGGCCCGCGCCAGGAGCACCTGCTCGGGCGTCTCAAAGACCTCCAGCAAACGCCGCAACCGGACCGGCCCAACGCCGGGTACCATATTGAGCGCAATGCTGGCCTCCGTGGAATTCATGCGCGGGGAAGCTGGGAAGTCCCCGCCGCTTTGTCAAATACGGTCGCGCTTGGTTACCTATAAGCGCGTGCCCCACCAAAACCGAGGGAGGGAAGCCGCGCCGCCGGGTTCCCACTTTAGGGTGGGCGGAAAAGCGGCGGCGGCAGGCCAGCCCGCCTCGCCAAACAGATGAGTCGTCCCACCCACCCCGTTCCCGCACCACATGCGATCCCGCAGTGGCGGGACGGCGGCGCGGCTTCCCTGCCAGTGTAGAGCATTTAACTAATAGGGTGGCTTCGAATCGGGTCGCGCGTAGCGCCTCTGGGGAGCGCACCCGTCCCGGGTGCTGGCGAAGGCGTCCCCGCCTGCGCGAACTTGGAAAATCCCGCCGAACCAGAGAAAAAGCTCGTTTCGGCGAGACGCCAAAACCAGCACTCGGGAGGAGTGCGCTCCCCAGACCTCCCACGGCCTCGCATGCACTGCCTATGACCACGGTTTATTTTACAATGCTTTAGCCCTCCGCGCCGGCCGCGACACGTTTCTTGAGAAATTCGCTAATCCCGCACTTTTGTACTCTCCATGGGTTTTGAGTTCGGCTCTACTCCCCACACGAATGGGCACTATCAAAGCGTTCACGTTCGTATTCATCCTGGGAGTGGGGCTGACCGGCTGTCACAAAAAGCCGGCCGCGGCGACCCAAGGGCCGCTCCCCGTCAATGTGGTCGTGGCAGTGGAAAAGGAAGTCGTCGAGTGGGACACCTTTACCGGGCGCATGGAGGCGGCGGAGTCGGTCGACATTCGGCCGCGCGTGACGGGATACATCCAGGAGCTCAAGTTTACCCCGGGCACGAACACCCTCGTCAAAAAGAATGACCTGCTCTTCATCATCGACCCGCGCCCCTACCAGGCGGAGATGGATCGGGCCGCGGGGGAACTCGAGCGCGCCCAGGCGGGGCTGCAGTTGGGAGAGTTGGATTTCAAACGCGCCACCGACTTGCGCGCGAAAAACACCATTTCCACCAGCGAATACGACCAAAAGGTCGCGGCGCAGAAGCAGGCCCAGGCGGCGGTCGGCGTGGCCAGGGCGGCCTACGCGGCCGCGAAATTGAACCTGGAATTCACGGAGATCCGCTCGCCGATCGACGGCCGGATCAGCGACGAGCGAGTCAAAGCCGGCAACCTCGTCCAGCCTGGCGCCGGGCCGGAGAGCATCCTCACCACCGTCGTCTCCGTCGATCCCATCCAGGTCTACGTCGACATCGATGAAAACCGCGTCCTGAAATACATCAAGCTCGACGAGGAAGGGAAACGCCCGACCGGGCGGCGTGTGCCGATCCCAGCCTATGTTTCCCTCGGCAATGAAACGGATTTTCCGCACGTCGGCGTGGTCGACTTCATCGACAACCGGCTCGATCCCAACACCGGCACGCTCCGGGCGCGAGCGACCTTCAAATCGTGGAATCCCTTTTTGACCCCGGGTCTTTTCGTGCGCTGCCGCATTTCCGGCGGCCCTTCCGGCAAGGCGGTGCTGATCGATGACAAGGTCGTGAGCAGCGACCAGGGGCAAAAATATGTCTTCGTGGTGCGGCCCGATGGGACGGTGGAGCGGCGGAACATCCAGATCGGTTCCGTGGTCGACGGCCAGCGGGTGGTGCACGCGGGCCTGAAAGATGGGGAGCAGGTGGTCGCTTCGCGCCTCATGATGCTGCAGCCGGGAATGAAGGTGCAACCGATCGTGGCCGCGAAGTAATCCGGATGAATTTTTCGCACTTCTTCATCGACCGGCCGATTTTTGCCGGCGTGCTGTCGATCATCATCACGCTGGTCGGCGCCATCGCCATTACCGCGCTGCCGCTCGCCCAATACCCGGAGATCGCGCCGCCCACCATTGCGGTGACGGCGACCTACCCGGGCGCCAATGCGAAGGTGGTGGCGGAGACTGTGGCGACGCCCATCGAGCAGGAGGTCAACGGCGTGGAGGGCATGCTCTACATGTCGTCCCAATCCACTAGCGACGGCGTGATGACCCTCACCGTGACCTTCAAGCTGGGCACGGATCTCGATATCGCGCAGGTGCTGGTCCAGAACCGGGTGGCGATCGCGACGCCGCGCCTGCCCGAGGACGTGCGCCGCACCGGCGTCATCGTCAAAAAACAATCGCCCGACATCACCATGGTCGTCCATCTGGTCTCGCCGGATGGCTCCCTGGATTCGCTCTATACGAGCAACTATGCGCTGCTGCAGGTGCGGGATGAGCTGGCCCGCATCGATGGCGTCGGCGACATCAACGTCTTCGGCGCCCGGGAATACTCCATGCGGGTGTGGCTCGACCCCGAGCGCGTTTCCGCGCGCAATCTGACTTCGGCCGATGTGGTCAGGGCCATCCAGGAGCAGAATTTGCAAGTCGCGGCCGGGATCATCGGCGCGCCTCCCGCGCCGCCGGGCGCGGCGGCCTTTCAATTCACGGTCAATACGCAAGGGCGGCTCACCGACGCCGACGAGTTCGGCGACATCGTGGTCAAGAGCGGCGACCGCGGTGAGATCACGCGCATCCGCGATGTCGGCCGGGTGGAACTGGCCGCCCTGGATTACACCGTGAACTCCAAGCTCAGCGGCAAGCCCGCCACGGCCCTCGTGCTCTTCCAACGGCCGGGGTCCAACGCCCTGGCGACTTCCGATGCCGTCCGCGCGAAGATGGAGGAATTGAAGCAGCGTTTCCCGCCGGGCCTCGAGTACGCCATCGTCTACGACCCCACGATTTCCGTGCGCGAGTCGATCCACGAGGTGGAAAAAACTCTCTTCGAAGCCATCGTGCTGGTCGTGCTCGTCGTCCTCGTATTTTTGCAGACCTGGCGGGCCACGATCATTCCCTTGGTCGCGGTGCCGGTTTCGCTCATCGGCACCTTCGCCGCGCTGGCCGCGTTTGGCTTTTCGCTCAACAATCTCTCGCTCTTCGGGCTGGTCCTGGCCATCGGCATCGTGGTCGACGATGCCATCGTGGTGGTGGAAAACGTCGAGCATCACCTGGAGAACGGCGAGGAACCTCGCGAGGCGGCGCGCAAAGCCATGGATGAAGTCAGCGGTCCGGTCGTGGCGGTCGCGCTCGTCTTGTGCGCGGTCTTCATTCCCACCGCTTTCGTGAGCGGCATCACGGGACAGTTCTATCGGCAATTTGCGCTCACCATTGCGGTCTCGACGGTGATCTCGGCCTTCAATTCGCTCACTCTTTCGCCGGCTCTCGCCTCGCTCCTCCTGCCCAAGCGTGGAGCCGCCCGCGATTGGTTTCAAAAGATCCTCGACGGAGTGCTGGGCTGGTTCTTCCGGCTTTTCAATCGCGTCTTTTCGTGGGGCAGTGGCCACTACGGAAATGGAGTGGGTCGCCTATGCCGCTTCGCCTTCGTGGTGCTGATCTTTTACGGCGGGCTGCTCGCGCTTACAGCGGTGGGCTTCAACGTCGTGCCGGGTGGATTCATCCCCACCCAGGACAAAGGCTACATCATCGCTTTCGTTCAATTGCCCGATGCCTCCTCGCTGGAACGCACCACGGCCGTGCTGGATCGCATGGCGAAGATCGCGCGGGAGACCGCCGGGGTGGCCGATACGGTGGAGTTCGCCGGCTTCAACCTGCTGGGTGGCAACCAGACGAACACCGGCACCATGTTCATCCCGCTCAATGAATACTCGCAGCGCGAGAAACCGGGACTGGATGCCCTGGGTATCCTGAATCACCTCCAGCAGCGCTATATCGCCGAAGTGCCGGAAGGATTCGTCGCCGTCTTTCCGCCACCGCCGGTGAGCGGCATCGGCAATGCCGGTGGCTACAAGCTCATGATTCAGGACCGTGGCAACGCCGGCCTGGACGAGCTGCAAAAGCAATCGTTCGGCCTGATGATGAAGGCCAACGCCACGCCCGAACTCACCGGCAACCTCACCACTTTTCGCGCGACCGTTCCCCAGCTCTACCTCGACATCGATCGCGTCAAGGCGAAGGCCATGGGCGTGCCCCTGAGCAATGTCTTCGACACCCTGCAAACCTATCTGGGCAGCGCCTATGTCAATGACTTCAACCTGTTCGGCCGCACTTATCGCGTCACCGCCCAGGCCGACGCGAAGTTCCGCCTCCAGCCCCGAGGATATCGCGCTGTTGAAGACGCGGAATAGCATCGGCAAAATGGTGCCGCTCGGCAGCGTCTGCACGGTGCGGGAGACGAACGGCGCGGATAAGATCGTGCGCTATAACATGTTCCCCGCGGCCGAACTGAGCGGCCAGCCGGCCCTGGGCATCAGCACCGGCCAGGCCGTCGCCGCGGTCGAGAAACCTCGCGAAGGAAAATCTGCCGCGCGCTTTCTCCACGGAATGGACGGAGCTGACCCTCCAGCAGAAACTGGCCGGCAACAGTGCGATCTACATTTTCCCGCTGTGTGTGCTCTTTGTCTTCCTGGTGCTCTCCGCGCAGTACGAGAGCTGGCCTTGCCCCTGGCCATCATTCTCATCGTTCCGATGTGCCTGCTCAGCGCCATTGGCGGTGTGTGGCTCCGCGACATGGACAACAACATCTTCACGCAGATCGGCTTCGTCGTCCTCGTCGGCCTGGCTTGCAAGAACGCCATCCTGATCGTCGAGTTTGCCCAGCAAATCCAGCACCGCGACGGCAAGGACGCCATCGCCGCCGCCGTAGAAGCCTGCCGGCTCCGTCTGCGGCCGATCCTGATGACTTCCTTCGCGTTCATTCTCGGCGTGGTGCCGCTGGTCATTAGCAAGGGAGCCGGCGCCGAGATGCGCCAGGCGCTCGGGACCGCGGTCTTCTATGGCATGCTGGGTGTCACCGGTTTCGGTTTGTTCCTCACGCCGGTTTTTTACGTCGTGATTCGAAAACTGACCGGGAAGTCAAAATCGCTGGCGCCGCCCTGAGGGCGGTTCAGGCCGCCGAGGCCGCTGGGGCTTTCGGTCCGGCGGCTTTCACTTCGGCGGAGGCGCCTGCTTCGACTTCTTGAAGTTCTCGACAAACAACCCCGGCCAGTTTCCTGCGCGGTCGCGGTGAAGGCTTCCTTGTCCGCCCAAGTGAGTTCGGGAACGAGGATTTCCGCCGGCACATTCGGCACCGAGGTCACGATGTCGAAACCGAAGATCGGATCGGCTTGCGTCGGCGCACTGGCCAGGGCGCCGTCATGGATCGCATCGACAATTGCGCGGGTGAACTTGAGCTTGATCCGCGAGCCGACGCCGTAGCTGCCGCCGCTCCAGCCCGTATTGACCAGCCAGACGTTGACCTGGTGCTTCTTCAGTTTCTCCGCCAGCAGCTCGGCGTATTTCGCCGGATGCCAGACCATGAAGGGCGCGCCGAAGCACGTACTGAAGGTGGCCGACGGCTCGGTGACTCCCATCTCGGTGCCCGCGACCTTGGCGGTGTAACCGGAGATGAAGTGATACATCGCCTGTTCCGGCGTGAGCTTCGAAACGGGCGGCAGGACGCCGAACGCATCGCAGGTGAGGAAGATCACCTCGGTCGGATGGCCCGCGACGCAGGGTACCTTGGCGTTCTTGATGAACTCGATGGGGTAGGCGCCGCGCGTATTCTGCGTGATGCTGGTGTCGTGGAAATCGACGTGTCCCTCGTCGTCGAACACCACATTCTCCAGCACGCTGCCGAAGCGGAGCGCCTGGAAGATGTCGGGCTCGTTTTCCGGGGTGAGGTCGATGGCCTTCGCATAGCAGCCGCCTTCGATGTTGAAGATGCCGTCGTCGCCCCACACGTGCTCGTCGTCGCCGATGAGCAGGCGCTTGGGATCCGCCGAGAGGGTGGTCTTGCCCGTGCCGGAGAGGCCGAAGAGGACGGACGAATGCGGGCTCTTCGGGTCGGCGGTGGCGGAGCAGTGCATGGAGAGCAGGCCCTGCTTCGGCATGAGGTAGTTCATGATCGTGAAGACGCCCTTCTTCATTTCCCCCGCGTATTCGCTGCCGAGGATGACCATCTGTTTCCCCTCGAACGAAAGATCGATCGAGGTCTTCGACGTCATGCCGGCGGTGAGCCGGTTCGCCGGGAAGCGCCCCGCGTTGAAGATCACGTAGTCCGGTTCTCCAAACTCCGCGAGTTCCGCTTCCGTGGGGCGGATCAGCATGGTGTGCATGAAGAGGGCGTGATACGGGCGCGAGCAGATGACGCGAATCTTCAGCCGGTGCCGCGGGTGCCAGCCGGCAAAGGCGTCGATGACGTAGAGTCTTTCGCAGGTGTTCAGGTAGTCGATGGCGCGCTCGCGGTTCACGTGAAAGTGCTGCTCGTCCATCGGGAAATTGACGGGTCCCCACCACACGTCATTTTCGGAGTCGGGATGCTTGACGACGCGCTTGTCCCGCGGGGAGCGGCCGGTCTTTTCGCCGGAGTAGGCAATGAGTGCGCCCGCGTCGGCGATGGACGAACCTGGCTCATAACGGATGGAGTGCTCGTAGAGGTGTGCCGGTGACAGGTTGCGATGGACGGCGCCCACGGTAAGGCCGTAGGGCGCGAGGTCGATTTGATGGATGTTGGTATTCATGGTTCGGTCGGTTTGGTCGTGGTAATGAATGTGGCTCTCAATCGTGGGCGGCTTCTCCGGCGGTTGGGGTATTCCACCCGCGCGGGGTGTTGCGAACGGTCAGAAGCAATAGATGTAGGTGAAGCGGTAGATGCGTTCGAAGAGGTTCGGTTGGGTCAGCGGAAAATCCACGCCGGCCATGAAAATATGCCGTTTCGCGATCGTGGCGCGGAACGCCGGCGTGAGCGTAATGTCGGTGTGGCCGCGGTGATCGCCATCGAGATCGGTCACCCCCGTAAGCTTCGATGAAAGTCGTCGCGTTGCCCAGAAAGTCGTCCGGTTTGGTCCAGGTCTTGGCGAGGGAGATATCATAGGTCAGATCGTTCCTCCGGTTGCCGGCGGCATCCGGCCCGGCGAGAGTCTCTTCCTGGAGATGACCGTAAAGTCCTACTCCTTTCAATCCCACGGCGCCAGGTCCTGCCAGCCGGTGAGGGCGGCACTGATCGTGGTATCTTTTCCACCGAGATCGTGATTGGGAAAGGCGACTCGAATGTTGGTCGCCAGGGAACTGGTGGCGGTATCGATCCAGGCGAGCCGGACGAACGCTCCCTCGGTCCCGCCGTGGATATCCTCTCCCTGCCGGGAATCGACCCAGTTATAGTAGCCGACGATGCCCAGCTCGATGCGGCGGTTGAAGGGGAACTCGAATGTGCCGGTGAGGCCATCGGTGCCTCGGACGCCGGCGGCGGCCAGGTTTCGCTGGTAGGCATAGTCCAGCCGGAAGACCTCGGTCACGAAGTTGGTTTGCACCCGCAGCAACGACATGTCCGGCGTGGCATCGCCGCGCGATCGCTTCGTCCAGGGACCGTCCCACCCTTGGGAAAAGAAGTTCGCAAAGGTGAGGTCGGCGCATTGCGGTTTGGCGGCCTCGGGCGAAGGCGCGGGCGGTTCGCCGGCGAGCGCCCCCAAGCCGGCGACCGATAAGAGCAGCATCGCCCGGCGGACAGGCCTGGATATCTCAAACTTCATCGGGGCTCCTCACTACGGGAATCAATGAAGGCAAAGCCAGGGCCGTCCCGATGGCGGCCAGGGTGGAGAAAAGCATGATCAGATTGTCCCAGGTGGCGATGACGACAGCCGGTCCCTGGCTTTGTCCGGAACGCAAAAAGGCAAAGACGCTGATGAGCGCTTTGGCGGCGAGACTGCCGGGGATCATGGGAATCGAGCCGACGACCGCGAGGATGGAACCGCGGGACGATGGAGAGTCCCGCCAGACCTTGTCCACAATCGCCAGCAACAGGGCGGAAAAGAAGGAGGCGCCCGCCAGCGAGAGGCCGTTTTCCTGTCCGATGGTGCGGGTGGCCAGGGCGAGGGCGCCGGCCGCAAAGCAATGCGGCAACATGCGTGGGCGACAGTTGAAGAGGACGGCGAATCCCATCGCGGCGACCCCGCCGAAGAACGCCTGGTGAAGCAGATGCAGCAGGGATGTCATCATGGAGGTGGCAGGACCAGAGCCTGGGCGAGGGCGAGCCCGAGGGCCATAAAGGTGAGCAAATAAAAGACGCGCAAGGCACGGGCGGCGGCGAGATTGGGTTTTGCCCTCGAGAATGTCGACCTGGGCGTTGAGCACGGCGACGCCGGGAACGAGCAAGAGGACGGCCGCAACGGTGGCCACCGGGGCATGGCTGCTGCCGCTCAACCGTGCGCCCAGGGCGGCGACGAAGGCGGCGACGAAGCTGACGACGGCCGCAATGACGAAAATATTGTGGCGCCGATGAAACAGGGTATGACGCAGCCACTGCCCGCCGGCACTCCCGATCAACGTGGGCAAAAACGATTGCCAATCCGAACCGAGCAATCGGCCGAAGGCGCTGCAAGCGAGGCCGGTGCTCAGGCAGACGAACCAGACCGGATATTTCGGGGTGGTGACCGGAACTTGCTCGATGGCCTCCTGGGCCTGGGCGCAGTTCAGTTTCCCGGCCATTAACTGGTGAATGATCTCCCGAACGGCTTCGTCCCGCCGGAAATTCACCCCGTGTTCGCCCGCCTTGCTCATCTGCATCAGCGATTCGTCTCCCCGGCGGATCGTGACCAGGATGGCGGCGTGCTGGCAGAATACTTCCACCGAGTCGCAACCGAGCGCGTTGGCGATTTCCTTGATTGCTTCATGCACCATGCGTCCGCTCGCGCCGGTTTGCAGGAGGAGCAGACCGGCGGAAAGACAGAGGCGGGCCACGGCGGTGATCGGCGGCAGATTTGTCGGTGGGAGATGGGGTTTGGGTTTCGAGAAATCTGGCATTGAAGTCCGCTGGTTTGGTCGTTCGCCGGCCACGCCCGCGTGTGTCCGCACAGGGTGCCGGACCGGGAGTCTTGTCACAAAGTCAGTGGCCAACTCCGTCATATCACCATCCGCTTCGCTGGCAGAGAATCAGTTTTTGCGCCGGTTCGCTTGGCCGTATCGATGCCGTGCTTCCCTTTTCCATCTGCATCGATTCGGGCTTAGTTGGCATGCGACGCCTCCGCTGTGACCTTGCTCCGTACCCGCACGAGCACGTCCCTCATTTTTTCGGGAGACACGGTTTGATGAGGGCCGCTTCAATCCGGTGGTGACCGAGCATCGATGACAGCCAGGGGCCGACCTTGGGAGTCAGGGCGATGACGGGAATCGCGCCCCCCATGGTACTCAAGATCGCGCGAGCTCCATCTTTCACGTCGAGGTCCACGACCCCCAGACTCCCGCGCAAAGCGCCGTCCATGATCATGGACGTGATTTCGCGGCTGGTCTTGACGCACTTCAATTCACAATCGGCTTTTTTCCCCCGATGCTTTGACCACTGCTTCCACGGCGGAATCGTCCGTCGCGAGTAAGATTACATAGTTATTCATGAGGCCCTTTCTGTTTGTTTCCCTGTCATCAACGTAGGGCCAACTACGTAACCCGGCTACGCATCCCCTGCGAAATGATCACCGGATTTTGCTGTATGGCAGCGTACCATTGCGCCGTCACTTTTTTCCTCCGCCGTCCACTCGCATGGTGCCACCTTCAAGCAGGACGGCCAGGAGGTCGCTAAATTTTCGAGCAAGCCAAACTTCGCGATGCTCCTGAAGCGCGCGGTGCGGGTCGACCCGCCGGCGGCGCCGGCTCCATTGGCTACGCCGGCTGCACCGAGATAGGCGGGCTGCATTGGCTATGTATCAATTCTCCCGCACTTTTTCCGCTTTTTCTCGCCAATACGCGGGCAGATTCGGCTTCGTCTCGCGCAGGATTTCCAGGACCGCGCGCCGGTCTTCGGCCGAAAGGGAGGCCCATTCCGGGCCGGCGTCCTTTCCGGTCAGGATGTCGTAAAGTCGCTGCAGGAGTTGCGAGTGCATCGTCTCCGGCAGGGCATCGAACGCCGGCGAATAGATCAGGAAACTGCACGGATATTTGAAGAGCCGATTCTTCAGATCGAAGTCCCGCAAGGATCTTCCCTGCGCATCGCGCGGTCCCATCTTCGGAAAATCCTGGGTGTAGGTGGACGTGCCGGCCACCGGATCGGTGAGTCGCGTTTTCCTCGGTGAAGAGCAGGTAGCGCAGGAAGGCGGTCTCTTGCTGGCCGAGGTAGCGGATGTGCCCGTAGCGGGAGAGCATGATCTGCGTCTCGTAGTTCAGCCGCGTGATGTAATTGTGCATGTGCGCCTGGTGCTCGAGCACCATGAGGGCCACGATGTCGCTGCCCGGTTCGGGGTACGGCTGGGTGTCGAAGAATCCTTCGAGGCTCGTCAGGTTGCCTTGCGCATTGGGGCGCTCCAGGCGTTGCGCCAGCGCTTCGGGCCGATGAGGTTTCCCCGATGCGTCTGCTGGCCGTGGGTGCCGGTCACATACCATCCGGCCCACCGGTCTTCGAAAGGGGTGCAGTGGGTGATCTGGCTCACTTCGCTCGGCGCATCCAGTTCGCCGTCCAGGTCCGTGCCGATGGAACGCATCAAGTGGCCGGGTACGCCCATGGTGCGCGGTCCGGAATGACAGCGCAGGCAATCTCCATCGCGGACGAATTTCGGATGGCGCACCTTGTCCTGCTCGAAATGGTAGAACGTGCCGCCGAGCTTCGGATCGACGGCACTCACTTCCAACACGGGCGCCCCGGGAATGAAGCCGATGTAGACGTCGTCGTTGAAGTAAAGGGCGCGCGGAGTCTTGGGCGAAATGAGCGTGCGCTGGAGCGAGGTCTTCGAGAAGACGAGCATTTGCGAGGAGGCGGGGATCTTGAAATAATCCAGCAAGGCCGGCAGGTAACCGCGCTCGTTGTCGTAGGCCAGCTTGACCTCGCCGCGCGTGATCTTCCCCTGCAATTCCGCCACGGGATCGGCCGGGGTGGCATTCGAATAGAAGATCACTTCGTCGTCGTACGGGACGGGATGGGTGGAGCCCTGGAAATCTTCGCCGTGGAGCAGGGTGGCGGCGAAGACGGAGAGAAACGACAAAAGAGCGCGGGGGAACATTCTGGGCCGGAGCAATACGCCGGTCGCGAGGCCCACGCCACACCGATCTTGTCGAAAGAGCGCCGGCCTCTGCCGTGTCGCTCGATTTTGTCTTTGAAGCGCGGGCAGAGCGAAATAGGTTGCCGCCGATGCAAGCCGCAGAAGTTCTTCTCCCCGGAGTCGCGCCGCCCTGGTGAGCCCGCTCGCCGGCCGGCGATGGAGACTTCTCTCGCGTGCCGGAGGGATTCTGCTCGTGCTGCAACTCGTCGCGCGCATTGCCCTGGCGCTCGATATCACCACGACCGACGGGAAGACCTACCGGGAGTGCACGATCACGCAGGTCGAGGTGGATGCGCTCCGCGTGAGCCACCAGGATGGGGCGGCCCGAATCCCCTACGAGAAACTTCCGGCGTCGCTGCAAAAGCAATACTTCGATCCCGCGAAGATAGCGGCCTACCGGGAGCAGGCGGCGGAGGCAAAGCACGCGGCCGAAGTAGCCGCCGCCGCCAAGGCCGAGGAGGATCGCCGCCAGCGGCAGATCGCCGCCGCCGAGGCGGAAGAGCAACGGTTGCAGGCGGAACAGACGCGACGGCAAGCGGAGCAAACGCGGCTGCGCGAAGAAGAGGGAAAGAAATTCGCGGCTGCCAGGGCCGAGATGCAGCGGGTCGTCGCGAAGCATCAGAAAGTGACCATGGCTGGGGCGTTCTTCGTGATCATTGTCATCTTAAGTCTCTTCCTCTATTTCCTCCCCACGATCATCGGGCGGCACAAGACGAATGCCTTTGCGATTTTCGTGCTCAATCTGTTTCTCGGCTGGACGTTCTTCGGCTGGGTCGTGGCCCTCGTCTGGGCGTGCACCGAGGATTCCGCCATGGACCGGCTGGCTCGCGAGCGCATGAACATGCCGCCCGCGCCGCCGCCACCCCGGCCCTTCCAGCAGCACGACGATCTGGAGGGGCGCGATGATGGCCCGCGATTGGGCGATCGCACCCGCTATCTGAAGTAGGGCCGGGCGCCGGGGGCAGCGCGACGGTCGTCTACCCCTTGTGCGCTTCCTTCGCCCAGGTGTCCTTGAGCGTGATGATGCGATTGAGCACCGCATCTGGCGCACACCTGGAGCTGACGATGCCGATGTGAAGGCGCAGGTCGCGCCAGTCGCTTTCGCCAAAGGTCTGCCCGAGCACGGAGACCACGCCGCTGGTCGGGGAAAGGTAGCCGATGAGGGAACTGAGCAGCGAGGTCTTGCCGGAGCCATTGGCACCGAGGATGACCCAGTGCTCGCCGCGCTGGACCGTCCAGGAGAGGTCGTCGAGGATGTGCGTATCGCCGCGGCGGACGGTGAGATGGCTGACACTGAGGATGGGAGGCATGGAAGGCAAAAGGAAATAGGAGAGCGAAAATGGAAAACGGAAGATGGGGACCGAAAATGGAAAACGGGGTATTGGAGAGGGAAAATGGAAAATGGGGGGTGAGGAAGGAAGCCGCAAATTACGCGGGATGAATATCGCCAGGGGCGCTTGCGTCTTCGTTTCCCGCCGCCGCACGATCCTTCTTCATTTCCCACCCTCCGCTTGCCGAGTCCGTGCTATCACGTTAAGAAAGGCCCCCTTTCCATGCCCGAAGTCCTTGAGCCCAGTGCTCCTCCCGCATCTCCGCTGCTCCCTTTGAACAGATTCGCGTTCGTGCGAAGTTCTTTTTCGAGGGGGACAAGAAGTGGTTTATCAAAGGGGTGACCTATGGGCCGTTTTCGCCGGATGCGGCGGGGGATTTCGTCGGCGACCCGGAAAAGGCGCGGCGCGATTTCACGCTGATGCAGGCGATGGGGATCAACCTGCTGCGCATCTATCATATTCCGCCGCGCTGGTTTCTCGATCTCGCGAAGGAGTTCCGGTTGCGCGTGCTCATCTCGATCCCGTGGGCCGAGCATGTCGAATTCCTGAACAACGCGAAGATTCGCCGGCTCGTCGAGCAGACGATCCGTGAGGGGGTGGCGAAGAACAAGGGGCACGAGGCCATTTTCGGCTACTACGTGGGGAATGAAATCCCGTATGCCATGGTGCGCTGGCTGGGGGCGCGACGGGTCATCGAGTTTGTCGAGAAGCTCATCCGCATCGCCCGCGAGGCGGACCCGCGTCCGCTCTATAGCTACGCGGCTTATCCGCCCACGGAGTATCTGCTGCGAGCAATGTCGATTTCGTTTCTTACAACGTCTATCTCGAGCGGCAGCGCGACTTTGAGAAGTATCTCGCGCGCTTGCAAAAACCTGGCGGAGGACAAGCCGCTGATCTTTGGCGAATTTGGGCTCGATACCATTCGCAAGGGCGAGCAGAGCAGGCCGATGTGCTCTCCTGGCATCTCGAGAGCGTGGTGCGCGGGGGCGCCGCGGGGACGATCTTTTTGCGTGGACGGATGAGTGGTTCACCGGCGGCCATGACATCACGGACTGGGCCTTCGGTCTCGTGACACGCGAGCGCGAACCCAAGAAAGCCTTCTACGCCTTGCAGAAATATCTGCGCTACGATGGCTCGATCACGGGGCGGGTGAAGCTCGAGCGTTATCCGCGAACGAGCGTGATCGTGTGCAGTTACAACGGTGGCAAGACGCTGAAAGACTGCCTCGAATCGCTCGACGAAGTGACGTATCCGGATTTCGAGATCGTGCTGGTCGACGATGGGTCGAAGGATGATTCGCAGGCTCTGGTGAAAGCATGGCTGGAGAAACGGCGGTCGCGGTGCGGCGATGTGCGCCAGGACGACGAGACCGCCGCGAAGGTGACCGGCCAGCATCACGAGGCGCGCGTGGAGGCTTATAGTGGCGGCGGCAAACTGCCGGATTTCATCTGGATCGTGCAGCCCAATATGGGGCTGAGTTATGCCCGCAATGCCGGCGCGCATGCCGCGACCGGCGAGGTTTTCGCCTACACGGACAAGCGACTGCATGGCGGATCCCGACTGGCTCTATTACATGATCGGGACGCTGATCAGCGGGGATTACGTAGGCGTGGGCGGCCCGAACATTTCGCCCCCGGCCGTCAACTGGATCCAGGCCGCCGTCTCGGCGGCGCCGGGCGGGCCAAGCCATGTCCTGCTCACCGATGTGGTCGCGGAGCACATTCCCGGCTGTAACATGGCTTTTCACCGCGCGGCTTTTCACAGCGTGGTGGGCTTTGACACGGAGTATCGCAAGGCCGGTGACGACGTGGATTTTTGCTGGCGTTTGCAGACGAACGGCGGCGTCATCGCCTTCTCGCCGAGCGCCATCGTGTGGCATTACCGGCGCTTCACGTTGCAGGCCTTTCGCAAGCAGCAGGAGGGTTACGGCGAGGCGGAGTCGATGCTGCGGTTCAAGCACCTGATCTTTTTCGGCCCGACGGGCACCGCGAAGTGGAAGGGGCAGATCTACGGGGCGCCGCGCTTCACCTGGCTCTTTAACAAGCCGATTATTTATCATGGCGTCTTTGGGCACGGACTTTTCCAGTCGATCTATCCCACGCCCCAAAGCGAACTGGCCGCCTATCTCAGCAGCATCGAATGGGTGGTGCTCACCGGCTTTATTGCCGTGCTGGGATGGCCGCTGGAGAAGCTGCGCATGGTGCCGTTGCTCATGTTTCTCGGCACTTTCCTCGTGGCGCTGAGTTACATGATCCATGCGCGCATCGAGGCGAAGTTCGATACCATTCCCGCGCGCCTGATCGTGGCGTTTCTCGCTTTCATGCAGCCGCTCGGCCGCGGCTGGGCGCGGTACTTTACGTGGCTGAAATACAAGGTGACGCCGACGCGAGTGATTGCGCGACCAGAGGCGGGGTTGACCGCCGTCGCCCTCAAGGGCAGTATCTCGAAGCTCGATTTCTGGAACGAGACGGGGAAGGGGAGGGAGCAATTGCTTACCGAGGTCTTTCACTGCTCGAGGATGAAGGCTGGAACTATTCCTCCGATACCGGCTGGAAGGACTGGGACATCCAGATTTATGGCAACCAATTCTGGAGCATCAGCGTGCGGACGGTGACGGAATACCATGGCGGGCCGAAGTGCCTGACGCGCGTCCGGCTGTTGTATCACGCGGTGGCCACGACGTACCTGATCAATGCGCTCATCCTCGCCGTGCTGCTCTATCGGGCGGCGTTCGCGCAGCACTCCGATTACTGGTTGTGGGGGCTTTATGTTTTGCTGCTCGGTTCATTTGGATTGCGGGCACGACGTCTCAAGCGTCGCGTCGCGGATCTCGTCATTCACGCGGCGCAGAGTTGCGAATTGATGCGGGTCTTCGGTGCGGCGAGCAAGGTGGCGCCGAAGTGAGTTCCTAGTTCCTAGTGCGGAGTGCCTGGTATCCGACGCAACTCTCCACTAAGAACTAAGAACCAAGGACTACGCACTTTCCATGCTGCGCACCCGCGACTACGACTACACCCTGCCCGACGATCTCATCGCCCGGCATCCGCTCGCGCGTCGCGAGGACTCGCGCATGATGGTCTTGCATCGCGACGGAGAACGCATCGAGCATCGCTGGTTTCGCGAGTTTCCGAGCTTTCTGCGCAAAGGCGATCTGGTGGTGCTCAACGATACGCGCGTGATCCCGGCGCGGGTCTTTGCTGACGGTGGGAAGATCGAATTACTGTTTCTGGAAGCGGTCCGAGAGAACGTCTGGAAGTGTCTGGTGAAGCCGGGGCGCAAGATGCGGATCGGGGCCACGGTGGAGGTGCGTGGCGTGGTAGGAGTCGTCGAAGAGATTCTGCCGGATGGCGAGCGCGTCATCGCGTTTGGCGGTCCGGTCGATCTGGACGCAGCGGGCGAACTTCCGCTGCCCGCCTTACTTCGCGCGCGAAGTCGAACCCGCGGACGCGGAGCGTTACCAGACGGTCTTTGCGCGGGAGCGGGGTGCGGTGGCGGCGCCGACGGCGGGACTGCATTTCACGCCGGAAATCCTCGCGCAGGTGCCGCATACCTTTGTGACATTGCACGTCGGGGTCGGCACTTTTCGTCCGTGCAGGTGGAGGATCTGGCGGAGCATCGGATGCACGCCGAGCGGTTCCGCATTAGTGAAGAAAGTGCGCGCGCAATCAATGCCGCGCAGCGCCTGGTGGCGGTGGGCACGACGACCGCCCGTGTGCTCGAGTCGCAGGGATTGCCGATCGCCTCCTGTGAAAGCAGCACGGATATCTTCATCCATCCGCCCTATCGGTCGCGGGCCGTGGGGGCGTTGCTCACGAATTTTCATCTGCCCAAGAGCACGCTGCTCATGCTGGTCAGCGCCCTGGCCGGGCGTGAGTTTGTCCTCCGCGCGTATGCGGAAGCCATCGCCCAGCGCTACCGTTTCTATAGTTTACGGCGATTGCATGCTCATTTTATAGACGCTAGCGAAGCCAATGCCGCCAGGGCGCTTCTTCCGGCGGCGCGAGGCTGCCGTTCAGCGAACCACTGACGACGACCGTTCCCTTGGTCGACTCCGCCGGGCCGTGGGAGTTTGCGATGGTGGCCGGCGCCGCCTTTTGGGCTGCGTGAGCGAGCCTGGGCGACGGGCTCGCGGCGATGAGGATAAGCGCGGCCCCCGCGATGAAAAGAACAGCGACCCGCAAAATGCTTTTGACTCGTTCATTTGAAAGCGGGACCAACAGCCTTCGGCGTTGTTCATCCTTCCGGTGAAGACTCATGCCGAGCCGATGTTTCAAACCGGGGGAGACAGCGTGGCAATTCTGTGAATTTCGTCAATCCGCCGCCCCGCCATGCCCCGAACCGGCGATGACGAAGCGTATCGAGCAACACGGCGCCGAGGATGACGAGGCCGAGCACGACCTTCCTGCGTATAACTCTCGACGTTGGTCAGGTTTCATGCCGTTCTGGATCACCGCGATGGTGAACGCGCCGACGAGCGTGCCGAGCATGCGGCCTTCGCCGCCGGAAAGGCTCGTTCCCACCGACGACCACCGCGGCGATGATATAGAGTTCGTACATATTGCCGTAAGTGGGCGAGCCGCTTTTCAACTGCGACGCCATGATCACCCCGCCGAGCCCGGCGAGCAGGCCGCTGGCCGCGTAGGCGAAGAGCAGCACGCGCTGCACGGGCACGCCGGAGAGCCGGGCGGCCTCGCGATTGCCGCCCACGGCGTAGAGGTAACGCCCGAGGCGCATTCGTGACATGAGGAGGTGAGCCAGCACGTAGAGCACGATCATGAGCAGGACGGCATTGGGGATGTGCCAGAGGTCCGCCCCACGGCCGAGCCAGACGAAGGAGTCGGGAAGCTGGTAGATCGACTGGCCCTGCGCGAGCAGGTAGGCGAGGCCGCTGCCGACGAGCATCATGGCCAGCGTGACGATGAAAGACGGAATGCGGAAGAGGGTGATCATGCCCCCGGAGAAAGCGCCGACGAGGCCGCAGAGCAGAATGGCGGCGAGGCTGGCCAGCGTCATGCCCGCAGTGGTGGCGTGGACGGCGCCCGCGTAGTCCCGAATGAACCGCGAGGCGAGCACGGCCGAGAGCGCGATAAGACTGCCGACGGAAAGATCGATGCCCGCGGTAATGATGACCATGGTCATGCCGATGGCGATAATGGCGATGACGGCGATCTGATTGGCAATGTTGAGCAGATTTTCCGATTTCAGAAAATTCGGCCAGCGATAGCTGCGCGGTTTGACGATGCGGGGATGGCCGAGCGCGGGGAAGTCGGTGGGGATATCGGCGAAGACGAGCCAGGAGGCGGTAACCTGGTTCCCGGCGATGGCATCGAGCGGGCGGTTGGCCGCGGCCAGTTTTTGCAGCGCCTCGCGAGCGTCACGCGGCTCGCCGGTCACGACGGTGACCTGGAGGCCGGCGGCAGTGAGTGTTTGCTCGAGCTGGTGGGCAAAGACCGCGTCATCCGCCTGCGGACGCACGGCGATGAGCACTCTTCCGCCCTTTCCGGGTGTGCGCTGGAGCTCCGAAGCGAGCTGGCGGGCGGCGGCTTCACCCGTGGGATTTTGCTCGGTGAGCGTCATCGCGCTGAAAAAGGCGCAAAGAACGAGCAGCACGAAGACCATGCCGTAGTCGGAAAGGATACGAGATAGGCTGGGGGGCATTGGGGGAGGTTTTAAGTTTTAAGGATGAAGTTTTAAGTAAGAAAGCGCGCCACTGCGGGAGCTTAAAACTAAACACTTAAAACTTAGAGCGGTTTAAGCTGAACTGTAGCCATCCATCAAACCGCAGCGTAGCCAAACAAAACGCAGAGGACGCGGAGGTGCTGGAGAGAGGAAAGGAGGGTTGTTTCTTCCTCTGCGGACCTCTGTCTTCTCTGCGCTCTCTGCGTTTAAAACGGCTACGACATTCTTTTAATTGCTCTAAATCGATCAGGCGACAGCGAGCTGCATCATCTGTTCTTGCGTGGCGTGGGCGACGTCGGTGATTTCGCCGGTCACGCGGCCGTCGTGCATCACGAGGATGCGGTCGGCCATGCCGAGAACCTCCGGCATTTCCGAGCTGATCATGAGGATGGCTTTGCCTTGGGCCGCGAGCTCGTTGAGCAACCGGTAGATTTCGTATTTGGCGCCGACATCGATGCCGCGCGTCGGTTCATCGAAGATCAGTACCTCGCAATCGCGCGCGAGCCACTTGGCGAGCACGACCTTTTGCTGATTGCCCCCGGAGAGATTGCGCGCCTGCTGTTCCTGGTGCGGGACTTTGATCCGGAGCGTGTCGAGGTAGCGCCCGAATTCCTCGCGTTCGCGGCGCAAAATTTACGACGCCATGGGGGGCGAGCCAATGGAGATTGGGCAGGCCGAAGTTTTCGCGAATGGAGTGGCCGAGAATGAGGCCCTGGAGTTTGCGGTCTTCGGTGAGCAAGCCGATGCGCGCGGCAATGGCGTCGCGCGGCGTGCGGATCGCGAGCGTCCGGCCATCGAGCTGGATGTCGCCGGCCTCGCGCGGGTCGGCGCCGAAGATGAGCCGGACGACTTCCGTGCGCCCGGCGCCGATGAGCCCGGTGAGGGCGAGGATTTCACCACGCCGCACTTCGAAGGAAACATCGCGCACCGCGCTTCCGCGTTTCAGTCCAGTTACTTTCAGTCGTGGTGGCCCGACCGTCCGGGAACGCCTGGGGAACTCGTCCTTCAGTTCGCGCCCGACCATCATCTCGATCATTTGCCGACGGGTAAGCTCGCCGATGGGGCGCTCGCCGACGTTGGTGCCATCGCGCAGGACGGTGACGCGATCGGCGATGGCGAAGATCTCGTCGAGCCGATGACTAATATAGATGATGCCGATGCCTTGCCGACGGAGGTCGCGGATGATCTCGAAAAGGCGCTCGACCTCATGCGAGGTGAGCGCCGCGCTGGGCTCGTCCATGACGATGACGCGGGCGTCGAAGGCGAGGGCTCTGGCGATTTCGACCAGTTGCTGTTGCGCCGTGGTAAGCCGGCGGCACGGCGCGTCGAGATCGATCCGGACGCCGAGCCGCCGGAAGAGTTCGGTGGCCCGCGTGCGCTCGTATTTTCGCTTGATGAAACCGGCACGGGTTCTCTCCTGGCCGAGGAAAATATTCTCTCCGGCGGTGAGGCCCGGTACGAGATTGAACTCCTGGTAAATGACGGCAACCCCGGCCTGTCGGGAATCCTGGGGGGAGTGAAACTGGGTTTCCTGGCCGGCGAGGGTGATGGTGCCGGCATCCGCGCGATGGGCGCCGCCGAGGATCTTCATGAGCGTGCTCTTGCCGGCGCCATTTTCGCCAAGCAAGGCGAGAACCTCTCCGGGCTGGAGCGTGAGATCGACGCCGCGGAGGGCGCGCACCCCGGGAAATGACTTCACGATACCGCGCATGGCGAGGAGCGGCGGTGCGGCGGCAGTCATAGACCGAGAGCTTTTTCCAAGGCGAGGCGCATCACATCCGCATCCGGGGTAATGCCCGTCCACAATTGCACGGCGACGATGCCCTGGTTCACCAACATTGCCGAGACCGTCGAGCACCGTGCAGCCGCGCGCTTCGGCATCGCGCAGGAGGCGCGTCCGCGGGGGATTGAAGATAACATCCGCAACGACCATGCCGGGGCGGAGTGTATTTGTGTCTGCCGCGATGCGGGCCTCCCCATCATAAAGGCCGATGGACGTGCCATTGATGACGACGTCGATCGCCGGCGGTACCGCGTAGTCGCCCGTCCAGAGAGCCAGCTCTGCGTCGAGCTGCAACTGGTCGCGAAGGAGTGCGACTAACTCGGCCCCGCGCGCCTCCGCGCGATTCACGACAATGATCTTCTGGATTCCGGCGAGGCCGAGCTCCACGGCGATGGCCCGCGCCGCGCCCCCGGCGCCGAAGAGCACCACGGACTTGCCCTGCGGGTCGATCACCGAGGCGAGCGATTTCAGGAAGCCCTTGCCATCGGTATTTTCGCCAATGAGCTGGTCGCCGCGGCGGACGACGCAATTGACCGCGCCCATGATGCCCGCGGATTCGCCGAGTCCATCGAGATGCGGAATGACCGCGACCTTGTGCGGCAGGCTGCAATTGAATCCGCGAAACCCCATCGCCTTTGCCCCGCGCACGGCATCCGCGAGATCGGCGGGCGTCACTTCCATATTCACGTAGCGCCAGTGGAGCCCCTGGTGGGCAAAGGCGGCCTCCATGACGGCGACGGTGGGATTGCCCGCGGCGCCCTGTGACATCGAGCCGACGAGTTCGTGAAGAAAATTCTGGGTCGTGGCCATGAGATACCCGGCTGGGTTATTTGAGATCGGGATCCTTCTCGCCGTCGGCTTTCTTGTAGAGGCTGGTCGGAATGAGAATCTGCGGCGGCAGGGTTTCGCCCTTCGATTGCTGGATGATGGAGTCCACGATTTGCGCACCCATCTTGTCGGGGAATTGAATCGGGTCCGCGTAGATTTTTCCTTCCTTGATAGCTTGCTTGCCTTCGGGCTGGCCATCGAAACCCACGATCATGATCTGCCCGGCCTTGCCCGCTTTCTCCAGCGCCGCGCGGGCGCCGAGGGCCGCGGGATCATTGATCGCGAAGATGCCGCGCAGGTCGGGGTTTGCTTGCAAGGTATCCTCGGCGGCCTTGTAGCCCTGGTCCTTCGCGCCGCCGCTCTCGAGTTCGGCCACGATCTCGATCTTCGCTTTGCCTTCCGCATTGTGCGCGTCGATGACCTCGCGAAAACCTTTCACGCGGAGCTGGCAGGACTCGGCTTGCTTGAAGTGCAGGACGGCCCACCTTGCCCCCCGGCCTCGCCCAGCGCCTCGATCATGGCGTTGGCGGCTTCCTTGCCACCGCCATAGTTATCCGTCGCGATTTGCGTCGCGATCTTGACCCCAGGCTCGTTGCACGGGATATCCACGGTGAAGACCGGGATGCCGGCGGCATTGGCCTCCTGGATTACCGGTACGATCGATTTTGAATCGCATGGGCTGAGCACGATGGCGCTTACTTTCTTGACGATGAAATCCTTGATCTGATTGCTCTGCTTCGCGACGTCCTTGTCGCCGCTCACCACCATCACCTCATAGCCGCGCTTCCGGCCTTCCGAGGCGATGTGATCGCCGATGACCTTGAAAAAGGGATTGTCGAGCGTGAGCAGCGAAACGCCGATGCTACCCTTGCTTTCGGCATTCGCGGGCGATGGGGGTGACGACGTGCCGTCGGTGGTTTCCGTCTTGTTGCAACCCGCGACGAGGGCAAGGAGGCAGGCGAAAGTGACGAGGAGGATTTGTTTCATGGGGGGTAAGGGAAAGTTTGCTCCAGCCAGGGAGAGCGTGTCAGTCCATTTCCGCGCCTATTTCATGGGAAGCCTGGGGAGCGGTGACATCCCAGTCGCGTGGCGAAAGACCGGAGGCGTTCTTCCGGTGGATTGGGTGGCGGCGGTTGGCAATAAACTCTGTCATCCTGAGCCGTCTCGATGCCGTTCGCGGAGGGAAAATGGGGAGCGCACGCGCCCTCGCGAGCTCTGTCCGTCGCCCCCGCCGGGCAGTCTGGGAAGCACCAGGAGCAGACTCCCCGCAGGCTGTGCGCAAATCGGCCGAACGTTTCCGGCGGGGCGCCGGAAACAGCACGCGAGGGCGCGTGCGCTCCCCATTTCCAACGGCATCGTTACGGCTGAGCTTGCCGAAGGATCTCCAATATCCCCTCCGGCCTCTTACGCTTCGCACGCAGAAGAAACATGGCGCCGCCTTCTGCCAAGCGGGTGAAGAAAGGCGGATATTGGAGGTCCTGCGGCAAGCTCAGGATGAAAGGGTTTTCGCTTCCTCCCCCTGACCGAACCCGTCAAGCAAAGCGCCATTTTTCTCACGGAAGGCGACCCCTTCACGCATCACTAATTAGGAACAGTTCCAGACACGCTCTAGCGCGTGCCCCGGTCGAAGAAGGAGTCGATAAAGAACGAGCGATCTTCGGAATCCATATCACTTTGGTACCATTTGGATTCCTTCTTATGCCACGGTCTTTCCTCCTCGTGGGCGCAGCCCGCCAGCAGGGCCGCGAGGATCAGTGCGAGAGCCGGAAACAGGATTTTCAGCGAGTGCTTGTTGGGGTTCACCATGGGATACCAAAGGGGATCTGTCGTTCGATATCAGCCAAGGCGCAAGAGCGGCAAAAACGGGTTCACCTCCGACTTTGCCGGCCATGGTTAACACCAGCCATGCCTTCCCGGTGAAGATACTCCGGCGCGCCGGCCGGAGTCTCCGTTCTGAAGCCTGCGGCGGGACGCCGCAAAGCTTTCAAGTCGCCAGCTTGATACAAGCGAATGACGATATTTATGGCTGACTCGCTCGGCGAGCGCGCTTACTTGGCCTTCTTGGCTTTGGCCCAGCGGCGCTTGACGGCAGCGACGATGCGCGCACGTGCCTCGGGGCTCAAGTTGCGTTTGCCTTTGCGCTTGCCGGTCTTCGGTGCTGCGGCCGCTGCCGGAGCTGCTGCTGCCGCCGCGGCGGGTGTGACTTTCACCTTCGCCCACCTGGCCTTCTGGGCGGCGGCAATGCGCGCCCGGCCTTCCGCGGATAAGCCACGTTTGGCCTTGACGGTTTTGACGGCCGCCGCGGCCGCCGCCGCCACTTTTACGGGCGCCGATACTTTGGCACTCGCACCGAGAATCGCCGCCAGTTCCGATTCCAGTTTTTGGATCTCTTCGGAAATGGTGATGGCTCGTTTGAGTTGATCGATCGATGGGGTTGTGGACATAGATGGCAAACTACTGATGGAATAAGGGCCATCAGTCAAATGTATAACTTAACGCGAATGTCGCATTCAGGGATTGCGCTCTCGGGGGCGGATCATATTATCGCGCCATGCCTACCAAAAAGAAAGCTCCCGCTCGCAAAGCTAACGCCGCCTTCCTCAAGCCCGTTCAACCGGATGAGGCTCTCGCGAAAGTCGTTGGTTCCAAGCCCCTGCCCCGAACCGATCTGACCAAGAAGCTTTGGGATTACATCAAGAAGAACAAGCTCCAGGACGCCAAGAAACGCACCCAGATCAACGCCGACGATGCGTTGAAGGCCGTCTTCAATGGCAAGAAGAGCGTGACTATGTTCGAGATGACCAAGCTCGTCTCTGGACACGTCAAGTAAGTCGATATCTCAGTCCAGCGAGATCCCCAACCTTCCGTGTCCGCCGCAGGATAGGGAATTGGTTGGGGATCGCTGGCTTTGATCCATGCGGGAATTGCCGAGGGCAGGAACCGGGATGGTGGAAACGGGGGATGAGTTGGATCAGCGCATGGCGGGCGACGTTTCTTCACTTCGTCTTCTTGGAGAAATCACAGCATCGTGGATAACCTCTGTCACCATTTAGCATGGCCGATTTGACCAATCCGAAGGTGATCAAACTAAAGGGGGCGTTGTTCTTCGTGGCCGGGGTGCTGGCGGCCACGCTGCTCCTAATCGAGGCGCCGACCATTCGCACGGCCGCACTCCTGGCGATTGCCATCTGGAGTTTCTGCCGATTTTACTATTTCGCCTTTTATGTGATCGAGCACTACGTCGATCCGGGTTTCCGCTTTGCCGGCTTGGGCGCGTTCCTGCGCTACTGCTGGCAGCGGCGGCACAAAAGGTGAGAGGCCCCTCAAGCGCGCCGCTCGCGGAAGAAGGCCTGGAGCATCGCGGCACATTCGTCCTGCCGGACACCGGCGGTGATCTCGCAGGAGTGATTGAGCTGGGGGTGCTGGAGGAGCTGGAGGAGGCTGCCGCCGGCCCCGTCCTTCGGGGAGGGGCAGCCGAAGATGACGCGCTTCATGCGCACGTGGACGAGCGCCCCGGCACACATGGGGCAGGGTTCCTTTGTCACGTAGAGGTCGCATTCGGTGAGCCGCCAGTCGCCGATGACGCTCTCGGCCTGGGTGATGGCCAGCATCTCGGCGTGGGCCGTGGCGTCTTTCAAAACCTCGACCTGATTGCAGGCGCGGGCGATGATCTGCCCCTGGTGCACGATGATGGCCCCGATGGGGACTTCGTCCTGTTCCCAGGCGCGCCGGGCCTGCCGCAGGGCCTCGCCCATGAAGTAGGTATCGCTGTGGAGATCGATGATGTCATCCATGTGAGAAGGCGCGGGTTGGGGCGGGAGGTGAAGAAGGCGTGAAAATTGGGTTGCGCTGCGCCGGAATCAAGCTATTACTCCCGTCCCTTTTTCCACCATCCATACTGGAGCCACTGCCATGCCCACCATCATCGACAAAATCAATCAGGAGCAACTCAAGAAAGAGACCGCGAAGTTCAACGTGGGCGACAGCGTGCGCGTGCACACCATCGTCAAGGAAGGCGACAAAGAGCGCGTCCAGATCTTTACGGGTATCGTCATCGGCCGTAAAGGCCGCGACATCAACCAGACGTTCACCGTCCGCCGCATCAGCTACGGCGAGGGCGTCGAGCGCGTTTTCCCGGTTCACTCGCCCCGCATCGCGAAGGTGGAAGTGGAGACCGCCGGCACCGCCCGCCGGGCCAAGCTGAACTATCTGCGCAAGCGCACCGGCAAGGCGGCCATGGCCGTCCGTGAAAAGGCCGCGACGACCGCGGCTTAAACTCCAGGTTTGTTTCCGCCGCGATGCCTTGCGGCCTGCGCCACGAACGCAAACTGCGGGCGAGCGGCTGTGTACTCATCGCCGGCATCGATGAAGCCGGACGCGGGCCGCTGGCGGGTCCCGTCGTGGCTGCGGCGGTGATTCTGCCGGAACGTTTTCGCCATGCGTCATTGGACGATTCCAAGAAGCTTTCCGCCGAGCGGCGCGAGCGCATCTATGCGGAGTTGACCGTTCACGCGGGGATTTGCTGGACGGTGGCGGTGGTCGATCACGAGGAGATCGACCGCATCAATATCCTGCGGGCCACCCATGAGGCGATGCGCCGCGCGGTATCCGCGCTGAGCAAGGCGCCGGATCATGTCTTGATCGATGGTCTCCCGGTGCGGCCGTTCCCTATTCCGCAGACTGCGCTGGGCGGGGGCGATGCCCTGAGTTTCAGCATCGCGGCGGCGAGCGTTATCGCCAAAGTCACCCGGGACCGCATCATGGTGGAAATGGATCGGCGGCACCCGGGCTACGAATTTGCGCAGCATAAAGGCTATGGCACTGAGCTGCACCTGGCTAAACTCAAGCAACATGGGCCTTGTCCGATTCATCGCCGATCTTTTCTCCCTGTCCAGCAGGCGGAGCTCCCTTTCGCCTGAGGAGGAAGAGAATCCCGACCACTGGCTCGGCCGGGAAGGGGAGCGGCTCGCGGCGCGCCATCTCAACCGCCGCGGCTACCGCATCCTGTATCGCAATTTTCGCGCACCGCATGGTGGAGAAGTGGATCTGGTCTGCCGCGATAAGTCGTGCGACACGCTGGTCTTCGTGGAGGTGAAGACGCGGCGCAGCCTGGCCTTTGGCGCGCCCGGCGAAGCAGTTACACGGGAGAAGCAGAAGCTCATCGCCCGCGGCGCCCTGGCGTGGCTCGAGTTGTTGGGTAATCCCGAGATCCTTTTCCGCTTCGATATCGTCGAGATCGTCTTCGAAGGTGACGTGCCGTCGTTGCATATCATCAAGGACGCTTTCAAGCTGCCTGAACCGTACGTCTATTAAGGGCGATCAAGGGAGCGGCCCTCCAGGCGCCCGAAAAACTCTGTCATCCTGAGCTTGCCGAAGGCCCTCCAATTTCACCTCTGGCATCCTGCGCGTGCTGTCATCGGTCGTCGTGGCGCAATCTTGGACCAAGCTATTGATGAAGAAGGATATTGGAGGTCCTTCGGCAAGCTGCCAATGACACGTTTCGTAAGTTGTTGGGAATCAAGGAATGTTTTGAACATCCAACATCCAACATCGAACACCCCAACATCCAATGGCGTCATCCCCGAACCAATAATAATGCCCGCGTTTTGTGACCCCTCAGGATGACAGGGGCGAGCCGCTGGCGCGGCGGTCGCGGGCTGCGTCGTTTCCCGTACACCGCCAAAAGGGGATGCCGGCGCCGCCGACATCCCCATGGAGATTTTGCTAGTTGAGAAGGCTGCCCTTAAGCCGCGAGCTTATAGGTGGCGGGGGCGACCTTCTTGATCTTGGAGTTCTTCTTGCCGGTGGTGGCGAACCACACCGCGACGTTGCGATAGTTGCTGTTGACCTTTGCCGAAAGGTCCTTGATCGAGACGCCGCTGCTGCCCGCGTCGCTCAACACCGCGAGGATGTTTTCCGACAGCGCGCCGCGCTTTGCTTTGCCGGGCTTGCGGCCCCTGGCTTTGGGAGCCTTGGCGGCTTTTGCCGCCTTGGCCGGCGCGGGAGCGGCGGGTGCGGGCTTGTGGCCGTTGCCGTTGCCGTTGTGGCCGTTCAGGCGGTAGTGGCCGCCGGCGACTTTGATGATGCTGGGCATACGCTTCGACGTGGCGTGAAACCAGGCGTGCAGATTCGCCGCCTTGGTGCCGAGGCTTTCCGCCAGCTCGGTGACGCGCCACACCGGTGTGGCCGGCGGTCTCGAGAGCGGACAGGATCTGGGCTTTCAGCGCGCCTCGCTGGGTACGACCTTTGGAGATGACCTTGCGAACAGCCTTGGCAACCACCGAGGGGGCCTGCTCGAAGATTTGACCGCGAAGGGCCGAAATCTGGTCATGAATTTCGTCCATCTGCTGTTGCAAGGCTGTGCGCCTTTCCTCCAGCGCGAGCAACGATTTGAGACGGACAGTACGAGGTGAGGAGTTGGACATTGGCATTAATTAGTCCATCGACTAATACGCGCAAGGGAAAATAATACGAGGACGTAACAATTTGATACGAGGACGTAACAATTTTCCCCGTCCTCTCGCGGTAACTCCCCGCGTGTTACCCGACGGAGTTACTGCGTAGTATTACGCTGTCCGTCCGCAGCAATTCTTGTATTTTTTCCCGCTGCCGCAGGGGCAGGGATCGTTGCGCCCGACCTTGCTCGCATCGCGCACCGGGGTGCGTTTGGCGACGAGCGCCTCATCCATCGAAGGTTCGGAGGCGCCGTTCGGCTCCAGGGCCCGCGTGGCCGGCGTGGCGGGATTCTGGCGGACTCCTGCCGGGCGCGTGGCGCCGGTGCTCTCGGTCTGCTGCGTGCCGGTTTCATCGGAACTGATCAGGAACTGGGGCAGGTTTTGCAGAAACGCTCCGAAGGCTTCGAGGTTGGCTGTCGAACGGAAGAGATTCTGCGCGATCTCGGTTTTGATGTTGGACATCAATTCCGTGAACATGTCATACGCCTCGGTCTTGTATTCCACGAGCGGATCCTTCTGCCCATAGGCGCGAAGATACACGGCTTCGCGGAGGGCATCGGTGGCGTAGAGATGTTCCTGCCAGAGCCGGTCCACGGCATTGAGAATGATATTCCGCTCGAGATAGCGCACCGCTTCCGGCGGCTCGTGCGCGCACTTGAGTTCGTAAGTCTTCTTGATGAGCGCCACGAGATACTCGCCGACCTCCGCGGGCGTTTTTCTTGTCCAGGGCCGCCGCTTCCGCGGTCAGCCCCATGGGGAACGTCGTGTTCACCAGTGGAGCAAGCCGCTCGGGTTATGATCCTCTCCGTCCTCGGGCAGGAAGAGCATCACCTTGGCGGGGATGGCTTCTTCGATCACTTCATAGAGCAGGGGGCGCGGATCGTCGGAATTGATGGCGTCGTTGCGGAAGGCGTAGACCACTTCGCGCTGCTTGTTCATCACGTCATCAAATCCAGCGACCGCTTGCGGATCATGTAATTGCGCTGCTCCACGCGCTTCTGCGCGGTCTCGACGGACTTGTTGAGCCAGGGATGCTCGAGCTCCTGACCTTCCTCCAGGCCGAAGCGTTCCATCATCTTCGTCATGCGATCGGCGGCGCCGAATTGCGCATGAGATCATCCTCAAAGCTGACGTAGAAGCGGGACAAACCGGGGTCGCCCTGGCGCGCGCAACGGCCGCGCAACTGGCGATCGATCCGCCGCGACTCGTGCCGCTCCGTGCCGATGACATACAACCCGCCGACTTCCGTGACACCGGGCCCGAGCTTAATGTCCGTGCCGCGGCCCGCCATGTTCGTCGAGATGGTCACGCTGCCCGGCTGGCCGGCGCGCGAGATGATCTCGGCTTCCTGCATGTGATACTTCGCGTTCAGGACGGCGTGCGGCACTTTTTCCCGCTTGAGCATGCGGCTCAGCACCTCGCTGGCTTCCACGCTCACGGTGCCCACGAGCACCGGCTGCTGCCGCGCGTGCGCATTGACGATCTCCTTGACCACCGAGTTGAACTTTTCGCGGCGCGTCTTGTAGATGAAAATCGTTCATGTCCTTGCGGATGCAAGGCTGGTTCGTCGGGATGACGGCGACATCGAGCTTGTAGACGTCGCTGAATTCGTTGGCCTCGGTCTCCGCCGTGCCGGTCATGCCCGCGAGCTTGTAGTAGAGGCGGAAGTAATTCTGGATGGTGATCGTGGCCAGCGTCTGCGTCTCTCGCTCGATGGTCACGTTTTCCTTGGCCTCGACGGCGCCGTGCAGGCCATCGCTCCAGCGGCGGCCCGTCATCTTGCGTCCGGTAAACTCGTCGACGATGACGACCTTGCCTTCCTCGACGACGTACTGCACGTCCTTCTCGAAGAGGCAGTAGGCGCGCAGGAGCTGCGAGATATTATGAATGCGCTCGCTCTGGTGGTCGCAGTAGGCCTGGCGCTTCTGCTTTTCCTCGAGCTTCTGCGCGTCGGTGAGGCCCGGCGTCTGGTCGATCTCGGCAAATTGCGTAATCAGATCCGGCAGCACGAAGGTATCGGGATCTTCCGGATTCATGAACAGGCGGCCCTGCTCGCTGAGGTCGGCCTCGTGCGCGCGCTCGTCCATAGTGAAGAAGAGTTCTTCCTCAGCGCGAAAAACTCTTCCTTGCGCGTGTCGCCGTAGAAGGAAAGCTCCATCTTGTCGATCGCCCGGCGGCGCTCGTGGTCCTCCATCATGCGCAGGAAGCCCTTGTTGCGCGGCTGGCCGAGTTTCACTTTCACCATGAGCCGGGCGGCTTCCTCGTTTTTGCCCGCCTTGAAAAGCTCCTCGGCGTCGGAGACGAGGCGGTTGCAGAGCATCGTCTGCTTTATTGACGAGCTGCTCGACCAGCGGCTTGAACTTGTCGTACTGGTGCGTGGAGACGGTGGCCGGGCCGCTGATGATGAGCGGCGTGCGCGCTCGTCGATGAGGATCGAGTCGACTTCGTCAACGATGGCAAAGTGATAGTCGCGCTGCACCTGCTGCTCCTTGCTCGTGGCCATGCCATTGTCCCGCAGGTAGTCGAAGCCGAACTCCGAGTTCATCCCGTAGGTGATGTCGCAGTTAGTACTGCGCGCGGCGCTCGGTGGGATACTGGTCGTGCTGCAGGATGCCGGTCGTGAGGCCGAGGGAAACCGTAGAGCTGGCCCATCGTCTCGCCGTCGCGGCGGGCGAGGTAATCGTTCGTGGTGACGAGGTGTGCGCCCTTGCGGTGAGGGCATTGAGGAAGAGCGGCAGGGTGGCGACCAGCGTCTTGCCTTCGCCCGTGGCCATTTCCGCGATCATCCCGCGATGGAGGCAGATGCCGCCGACGAGCTGCACGTCGAAGTGCACCATCGCCCAGGTGTAGGGCTGGTCGCAGACGTTGAAAGTGGCCTTGCGCTCGGTCATGCGGCGCGCCGCGCTCTTCACGGCGGCGAACGCATCGGGCAGGATCTCGTTCAGCACGACCTGCTGCTCGTTCTCGTCCTCGATCTTGGCGAGGCGTTCTTTCCATCCCGCCACCTTGGCGCGCAGTTCGTCGTCGCTCAGGCTTTGATATTGGATTTCCAACTCGTTAATGCGCGCGACGAGAGGTCGCAGACTCTTGACGAGGCGCATGTTTTTCGAGCCGACGATTTTCTTCAGGATCCAATTGATCATGTGGGCGGTTTTTTAGGGGCGTTAGACATAAGGCGGGAGCCGGGCTGGCGCAAGCTACGTGTGGCTGAATGTTGGGCAGCCGCGCTTTATGTGTAATCTGGCATTCCAGCGCCGCGTGGGGTGACAAGGTGTCACAGTCGCAGGGATCCGGAATTTTCTCCACCTAGGATTAGGCACGATCGATCAAGACCGCTCTGGATCGGAGGCAGAACGGGAGGTCGTTCGCAGTTGAGTTTTCCGGCTGGTTGAAATTATAATCAAGGCCGAACCTTACCGGCGTCAAATTCGCCCCCTTGTGCCCCCTGCGGTAGTCCGGCCAACACCATGCAAAGACGCAAACGATGAAAACTGTAATCTTCCTCGCACTTCTCCTCGGGCAGATTTCAGCGCTGTTCGCGGAAGATGCTCCATCGACGGCCGCCAGTATCGACGACCTCGTCAAACAACGGATCGCCGTCCTGACGCAGATCATCGAATACACGAGGAAGCAGTACGATGTGGGCGAGGCCACCGAAGAGCAGCTTCTGAATGCGACGCTCGATCTGGATGTGCTCCACCGCGATTCCGCGAAGAGCCGTGCTGAACAGATCGCCTGGCAGGAGCGGATCGTGGCTATCGAACAGAAAAAGAAGGCATCGATCGATCGACAGGTGGCCTCGGGCAATGCGGCACAGATCGATGCACTGCGCGCCGCGGAACGGGTGCTGGCGGCCGAGCAAAAGCGCCTCGAACTTCAGGCCACGAAATGATCATGGCCATGCGCCGGTGAAGGCGGCTGCCCAAAGCCTACTTGCTGCCGGGCTTCGTCACCGGCAGCGCGGCGAGGTCGGGCGGAAGCTTGTTCGGCTCGTAGGTCTCGACGTTGAGTTGGGTGAGGGAGATGAAGGGACAGCCGAAGTCGGGCAGCAGACCGCCGCTGCGGTCGACGACGGCGGCGACGGCGGTGACGATGCCGCCATGGGCGCGGACGATATCGATGGTTTCCTGCACGCGACCGCCACGGGTGACGACGTCCTCGGCGACGATGAAACGGCTGCCGGGCTTGATCTCAAAGCCGCGGCGCAGGACCAGCTTGCCCTCTTCCTTTTCCGCGAAGATGTGTGGCTTGCCGAGGGCGCGCGCGATTTCGTGGCCCACGATGATGCCGCCGAGGGCCGGGGAGATGACGCGCTCGGCCTCGATGTTGCGCAGTTTCTCCGCGAGAGCGCCGCAGACGCGCGCTGCGATCTGCGTGTGCTGGAGGAGCAGGGCGCACTGGAAGTACTGGCGCGAATGCAGCCCGCTGCGCAGGACGAAATGGCCGTCGAGCAGGGCATTGGTGGAGCGGAAGAGTTCGAGGAGTTCGGCGCTTTTCATGGCACTCAGGAAGCGTAGGCGATGATCTCGATCTCGACCTGCGAGCCGCGCGGAAGGCCGGCGACCTGGATGGTGGAACGCGCCGGATAAGGCTCGCTGAAATATTTCGAGTAGACGGCATTCATCGCCGCGAAATTGGCGAGGTCGACGAGGAAGACGGTGGTCTTGACGACATTGCTGAAGGTCATGCCATTGGCCTTCAGCACGGCCGCGATGTTCTGGCACACGCGCTCGGTCTGCGCCGTGACATCGGTGCCGACGATTTCGCCGGTCGAGGGGTCGAGGGGAATCTGGCCGGCGGCGAAAAGCAGATCGCCGAGGGCGATGGCTTGGGAATAGGGGCCGACGGCGGCGGGCGCTTCGGTAGTGGCGATGACTTTCTTCATAAAAATAGCGCGCGAGGCTAGTGGGAGGGGAGCGGGGGTGTCAAAGGCAGAACGGTGGGAAAGGCAGAACATCCAACATCCGACGCCCAACATCGAACATCCAATAGATAGCTGTCCTGAAATCAAACGCTCTCCTTATGGGAGCGCGCCGCGAGGGAGCCATTGGATGTTGGGTGTTCGATGTTGGGCGTTGGATGTTCTGCCTTTTTATATGGAAATCTCCCGTCACTTGCCTTGTGCTCGCGGGAAATGCGCATCCTCATCGTCGACGACGAGAAGAATATCCGCCGCGCGCTCACGCTGGCTCTGGAGTCGATGGACCACGAGGTGGCCTGTGCTTCGAATAGCGCGCTGGCCCTCGCGGAATTGAAGGCGCGGCCTTACGACGTCGTGCTGCTCGACCTGCGGCTCAGCCAGGAGAGCGGGCTCGATGTGCTCGAGGAAATCCTGCGCGTGGCGCCGCAGATCGCCGTGGTGATGGTGACGGCGTACGCTTCCGTGGAAACAGCGGTCGAGGCGATGCGGCGCGGGGCATTCGACTACCTGCCCAAGCCCTGTACGCCGGACCAGGTGCGGCAGGTGCTGGCGCGGGTGGAGAAGACGCGGAAGCTCGAGCGGCGGGTGGCCGAGCTGGAATCGCGGCTCGGCACGGAAGGGCCGGAGATCGACCTCACCTCGCAATCGGTCGCGATGCAGAAGACGCTCGAGGTGGCTTTCAAGGCGGGCGGATAGCGAGGCCACGGTGCTCTTGCTCGGCGAGAGCGGCACGGGCAAGAGCGTGCTGGCCCGGGCGATGCATCAGCGCAGCCCGCGCCGGGCGGGAGCCTTCGTCACGGTGAGCTGCCCGAGCCTGTCGCGCGAATTGCTGGAGAGCGATTTGTTCGGCCATGTGAAGGGCGCTTTCACCGGTGCGCATGCGGATACCGTGGGCAAGGTCGCCGCGGCGGATGGCGGCACGCTCTTTCTCGATGAGATCGGCGAGCTGCCGGTGGAGATCCAGGCGAAGCTGCTGCGCCTGCTCCAGGAGCGCGAATACGAGCGGGTAGGGGAGACGAAACCGCGCCGCGCCAATGTGCGCGTGATCTCGGCGACCAATCGCGATCTCACGCAGGCGGTCGCGGCGGGGAAGTTTCGCGAGGATCTGCTTTACCGGCTGAATGTCATCTCGCTGCGGCTGCCGCCGCTGCGCGAGCGGGTGAATGATATCGAGCGCATCGCGCTGCTCCATCTGCGCTTCCTCGCGGGGCATTCGGGCAAGAATGTCCGCGGCTTTTCACCCGCGGCGCTGGAGGCCATGCGGCAGTATGCGTGGCCGGGCAACCTCCGCGAGATGCGCAATGTCATCGAGCGGGCGGTCATTTTGTGCAGCGGCGAGTCGATCGAGGCGGCGGACCTGGTGGATAGCATTCAGCGGGGTTCGGAAATCCGGCTCGGCGGCAAATTCACCGCCGAAGAGATCGAGGCGGAGCATATCCGCCGGGTGGTGGCTAACACGCGCACCCTGGAGGACGCGGCCGCGGTGCTCGGCATCGATCCGGCGACGCTCTATCGGAAACGAAAGAAGCTGTGAGAGCGACCGCGTAAAGCATCGTGCAAATTGCAACCTCGCTGACGGGCGAATCGTGCACGTTGCATGGTTGGCCTGTCATGTGGTGTTGGGTATTATAGATGTAAGTCGTTCTTGCTCAATATATAAAGTCACAGTCGCGGCAGCGTGGCATGGCGGAAGCTAAAGGAGCGGGCATGAAAATTCAATTACGCGTCGTCGACTTCGGTCGGGTCAACCTGGAGTTCGCGAACTAGCCAGACGGGCCCCTGGCGCGCAGGCTGAGCGGCATGAAGCAACGCATCTTTCTCGGTCTTGCCCCGCTCTTCCTCCTGCTCATCGCCATGGGCGCCTACGCCGTCTCGCTCTTCACCAAACTCGGCAACAGCGTCGATGTCATTCTCCGTGAAAATTTCCGCAGCGTGGTCGCTGGTCAGCAAATGAAAGAAACCGCCGAACGCATGGATTCCGCCCTCTTCTTCTCGCTGGTCGGCGAGGAGGAGCGGGCGCAGAAAATGTACGCGCAGAACGTGCCGGAGTTCCGGGAGAACCTGAATGCGGAGTTGCATAACATCACGCTGCCGCACGAACAGGAACTCGCGAAAAAAATCCAGCGGCTGCACGACCAGTACCGGCAGCGCGCGGAATTCTTTTGGCAGACACCGTCCGTCGAGACGCGGCGCCGGATCTATTTCGACGAGATGCTGCCGACCTTCACCGAGGTGAAGGACACCGCGCAGGAGATCATCCGTCTCAATGAGGTCAACATGGTGGAGGCCGACCGCGAGGCCCGCACGCTTAGCGAAAAATCCACGCGTTACATGATCTTTGCCCTCCTGGCCGGCATCGCGGGCGCCGCGTTTTTCGCCGTGCGGCTGCAGCGCTCGATTCTCGAGCCGATTCACGCCCTCACAGCGGTGTCGAAGGAATTGGGCGAGGGGCAGCTCGACCAGGTCGTGCCCGTCATGTCGCAGGATGAACTGGGCCAGTTGGCCGATGCTTTCAACAAGATGGCGACCAAGCTGCGGGCCTATCGGCAGGTCATGGGCGACCAGATCCTCCAGGCGCGGCAGATGACGGAGATCACGTTTTCCGCCTTCCCCGATCCGATTGTCGTTCTCGCGGCGGACCGACGCGTGAGCTTCGCGAATCCGGCGGCCAATACCTTTCTCTTCAAGCTGGGCATGAAGGATGGGCTGCCGCCCAGCGTGCAGGAGGAAGTGGAGCGCGTGATCAAGGGCGCGCCGGATTACCTGCCGACGAGTTTCGACCGTGTCATCGTGTTTCGGATGGATGAACACGAGGTCTTTGTGTTGCCGCGGGTGATCGGCATGCGCGATGAAACGGGTAACATTTTCGGGGCGGCCGTGGTGTTGCAGGATGTGACCCGGCTGCGCCTGCTGGATGAGGTAAAAACGAACCTCGTGTCGACGGTGAGTCACGAGCTGAAGACCCCGCTGACCAGTGTGCGCATGGGCCTCCACCTGCTGCTCGAGGAGCGCATCGGAACACTCAATGCCAAGCAGACGGAGTTGCTCCTCGCGGCGCGCGAAGACTCGGAGCGGCTGCTGCGCATGCTCAATGATCTTCTCGACCTGGCGAAACTCGAGTCGGGCCGGACCGCCTCGCCGAGCCAGGCGACGGACCCCCGGGAGTTAATCGACCATGCGCAGGAGGACTTGCGGGTCTTGGTCGAGTCACGCGGGTCGAAGCTGGTCGCGAAAGTGACGCCCGGTCTGCCGAAGGTCTCGGTGGACGCCCGGCAGATTGCGCATGTCTTCTCGAATTTTGTGTCGAACGCGGTCAAGCATGCGGAGCCGGGCGGGGAGATCGTGCTCCGCGCGAAGAACCAGGAGGGGCAAGTGCGTTTTTCGGTCGCCGATCACGGCCCGGGAATTCCGCCGCAATTTCAGGCCCAGATTTTCGATCGCTTCTTCCGCGTTCCCGGCTCTGAAAGCAGTGGTGCGGGATTGGGCCTCGCCATTGCCAAAGAGATCGTCCTCGCCCAGGGAGGGACGATCGGGGTGCAGAGCGTGCCCGGCGGGGGCAGCGAATTCTATTTCGATCTGCCGGCTATTTCCAACGAGGGGCCAACATGAGCAAACGAATCCTGATTGTAGACGATGAGCCGAATGTGCGGCTGAGTTATCGCATGACATTGGAGACGGAAGGTCTGGCTGTGCGGGAGGCAGACAGCGCGGCCAAGGCGCTGGCGCAATTGGCGAGCGATCATTTCGACCTGGCGGTCCTGGACATGCGGATGCCGGAGATGGATGGCCTCGATTTGCTGGCGGAGATGCGCCGGCGTGGCTGCAAGACACCGGCGGTGATCATCACGGCCTATGGGGATATCCCGCATGCGGTTCGCGCCATGCAACTCGGGGCCATCGATTTCCTGCAGAAGCCGCTCACCCCGGTGGCGCTGCGCAACGTGGTGGCGGAGATCCTGGGGCGGCATGTCCCGGAGGGGGATATCAAGGTAAAACCGCCTGTGGGGGAGGATTTTGCCAGCCAGCTTGCGGAAGCCAAACGCCTCCTCAATTTGCAGGTCTTCGAAACCGCCTGGACCTACCTGGCGCGGGTGTTGGAGCTCAACTCCAAATCCCCGGACGTCCTGAACCTGGCCGGCGTCTTCTTTGAAATGCAGGAAGACTACGATCGCGCCCGCAAGCTCTACGGACAGGCGATCAAGTACGGCCCTTACTACGAGCCGGCCCAGCAAAACATGCGGCGCATTTTTGAGTTATTCCACTTTGGCTCCAGCAAGGAACCGCTGGCCATGGGAGATGAATAATCCCCGTCCTTCTCCCTATCCCATCCTATCAATCAACCAATTACACTAATATGCCCGATATCCTATTCGTCCTCGCCGCGGTGAGTTTCTTCGCCCTGATGATCGTCTTCATGCTGGCCTGCGAGAAAATCTAACCGATCCAGATCAAATGGAAAATGCCGTTGTCGGAATCATCGCCCTCGCCCTGATCGTCTATCTCCTCTTCACGATCGTGCGCCCGGAGAAATTTTAACTTATACATCAATGAATAGTTCAGGCTGGATTCAACTCATCTTTTACGTCGTCGTCCTGGTGGCCATCACCAAACCGCTCGGCCTTTACCTCTGCCAGGTATTGGACGTGAACGGCAAAACCTTTCTCGACCGGCTTTTCCAGCCGCTCGAAAGAATCACCTACAAGGTCATCGGCGTCGATCCGAGGAAAGAACAGGACTGGAAGCAGTACGGCATCGCGATGCTGATCTTCAGCCTGATGTCGATGCTTTTCACTTATGCCCTGCTGCGTCTGCAGGCGGTTTTGCCGCTCAACCCGCAGAAGATGGCGGCGCTCAGTGAGCATCTCGCCTTCAATACCGCGGCCAGCTTCACCACCAATACCAACTGGCAGAGCTACGGGGGGGAATCGACGATGAGCTATCTCTCGCAGATGGTCGCGCTGACAATCCATAACTTCTTTTCCGCGGCGGTGGGCATTGCCATTGCCGCCGTGGTCGTGCGGGGCATCGCCCGGCATAGCACCAAGACGGTCGGCAACTTTTGGGTCGATGTGACCAGAAGCACTTACTATTTGTTTCTGCCGATCTGCGTCATTTATGCGCTGGTGCTGATTTCGCAAGGCAGCGTGCAGAACTTCAAGCCTTACGACTCCGCCAGCCTCATCGATCCGTTTACCATCCAGGTGCCGAAGGTCGATGATAAGGGCAACGCCGTGAATGGGCCGGACGGGAAGCCCGCGATGGTCGACCAGAAGGTCGATACGCAGACGATCGTGCAAGGACCGATCGCTTCGCAAATGGCCATCAAGATGCTCGGGACGAATGGCGGCGGCTACGTCAACGCCAATGCCTCGCATCCGTTTGAAAATCCCACGCCCCTCTCGAACTTCCTGCAGATGCTCTCGATCTTCGCGATTCCGAGCGCGCTGACTTACTATCTGGGCCGGTCCGTGATGCACCAGGGACATGGCTGGGCGGTCTGGGCGGCGATGCTCGCCATCTTTCTCGCCGGTGCCCTCGTCTGCTGGCACTACGAAGCGGCGGGCAACCCGAACTTCACCGCGCTGGGCGTGGATCCCGCCGATGGCAATATGGAAGGCAAGGAGGTGCGCTTCGGGATCTTCAATTCCGCGTTTGTCGCGACCATTACCACCGATGCTTCGTGCGGTGCGGTCAATGCGATGCACGATTCCTTTACGCCGATGGGTGGCCTCATCCCACTCCTGAACATGCACCTTGGCGAGGTGGTCTTCGGCGGGGTGGGCGCCGGACTCTACGGCATGTTTGTCTTCGTCGTGCTGGCCGTCTTCATTGCGGGTCTCATGGTGGGCCGCACGCCGGAGCTACTGGGCAAGAAGATCGAGCCATACGATGTCAAGATGGCATCCTTTGTCATTCTCATCTGTGCGTGGTCCATCCTGGGATTCTCCGCGTGGGCCTGCCTGAACAAATGGGGCGTGCCCGACCCGGTGACGCATCAGATGACGGATGGCACCAACAACAACGGACCGCACGGCTTCAGCGAAATCCTCTATGCCTATAGCTCGGCCACGGCGAATAACGGCAGCGCCTTCGCGGGGATCGGGGTCAATACGCCCTGGTATAACACCACGCTTGCTTTCGCCATGCTATTCGGCCGCTTCGCGATGATCATCCCCATTCTCGCCCTGGCAGGTTCGCTGGCGCGAAAAAAACTCGTGCCGGAGAGCGTCGGGACGTTCCCGGTGTCCGGGCCGCTCTTCACCGCGCTGCTCATCGGCACGGTGCTCATTGTCGGAGCCCTCAATTTCTTCCCGGCTCTCACGCTCGGTCCGATCGTCGAGCACTTCCTCATGCATGCCGGCAACCGGTTCTAAGCACCTCTCACCACCTTCCACTCTACTATGGCTGCTCAATCTCATTCCATCTTCGACCCGGCGATCATCGTGCCGGCGATCGGCGAATCCTTCAAAAAACTCAACCCGGCGACCCTCGCCCGAAATCCGGTGATGTTTGTCACCGAGGTCGGAGCGCTGGTGACCACGGTGTTGCTTTTCGCCGGCAATCAGGGCGCGCCCTTCGGCTTCCTTTTGCAAATCACGCTCTGGCTGTGGTTCACCGTGCTTTTTGCGAATTTCGCGGAAGCCATGGCCGAGGGCCGCGGCAAGGCCCAGGCGGATGCGCTGCGCAACGCCCGCACTCAGACCTTTGCCAATATCCTGCACGATGGCATCACGGAAAAGGTCACTTCCGAGGAATTGCGCAAGGATGACATCGTGATCGTCAAGGCTGGGGAGTTCATCCCCGGCGATGGCGAAATCATCGAAGGCGCGGCGACGGTCGATGAATCCGCGATTACGGGTGAGTCCGCGCCGGTGGTCCGGGAAGCGGGTGGCGATCGCAGTGCCGTGACCGGTGGCACGCGGGTGCTTTCCGATATCATCAAGGTGCGGATCACCTCGAATCCCGGCGAAACATTCCTCGATCGCATGATCGGACTGGTCGAGGGCGCCAAACGCCAAAAGACGCCGAATGAAATAGCGCTCACCATCCTCCTGTCGGCGTTGACGATCATCTTTCTCGTGGTGTTGATCGCGCTGAAGGCCTACGGCCTCTACCAGAGCGTGAGCTTTCCGATCACCGTGCTGGTCGCGCTGCTGGTCTGCCTGATTCCCACGACGATCGGCGGTTTGCTCAGCGCGATTGGCATCGCCGGCATCGACCGGCTGGTGCAGAAGAATGTGCTGGCCATGAGCGGACGCGCCGTCGAAGCGGCGGGCGACGTGGATGTGCTGTTGCTCGACAAGACGGGTACGATCACGCTCGGCAATCGCCAGGCGGTGGAATTCATCCCGGCTCCCGGTGTTACGGAGAGGCAACTGGCGGAAGCCGCGCAGCTTTCCTCGCTGGCGGACGAAACGCCGGAGGGACGCAGTATTGTCGTGCTCGCCAAAACGAAGCATGCGCTCCGCGGGGTGGAGTTGCAGGAAATGCCGGCGGCGAAATTCGTGCCCTTCACAGCCCAGACCCGCATGAGCGGAGTGGACATCGATGGGACCAGTTATCGCAAAGGCGCGGCGGGTTCGATTCGCGAGTGGCTGGGTAAGTTGCCGAAGGAAGTGGAGCTTCAGGTGGATGCCATTTCCGGCCAGGGTGGCACGCCTCTCGTCGTCGCGACCAAGGAAAAGGCACTCGGCGTGATCTATCTCAAGGACATCGTCAAAGGCGGCCTGTCCGAGCGCTTCGAGCGTTTCCGCGCGATCGGCATCCGCACGGTGATGATCACGGGGGATAACAAACTCACCGCGGCGGCCATCGCCAAGGAAGCCGGCGTCGACGACTTCCTCGCGGAAGCGAAACCGGAGGATAAACTCGCGCTCATCCGCCAGGAACAGGAGGCGGGACACCTCGTGGCGATGACGGGTGACGGCACGAACGATGCCCCGGCGCTCGCCCAGGCAGACGTCGGCGTGGCCATGAACACCGGCACCCAGGCGGCCAAGGAAGCAGGTAACATGGTCGATCTCGATTCCAACCCGACCAAGCTCCTGGAGATCGTCGAGATCGGGAAGCAGCTCCTGATCACGCGCGGTGCGCTCACCACCTTTAGCATCGCCAACGATGTCGCGAAATACTTTGCCATCATTCCGGCGATGTTACTGGGCACCTTTCCGCAAATTGCGCCGCTGAACGTCATGAAGCTCGTGTCGCCCACAAGCGCCATCCTCAGCGCGGTGATCTTCAACGCGGTAATCATCATTCTGCTGATTCCGCTGGCGCTCAAGGGGGTGAAATTCCGCCCGCTCGGTGCGGCCAGGATCCTGCAGCGCAATCTGCTGATCTACGGTGTCGGCGGTGTCATCATCCCCTTTGTTGGCATCAAGGCAATCGATGTCGTGATTGCCGCTCTCCATCTCGTTTAATTCCATGAATACCATCGTCAAAGAAACCATTGTCTCCATCCTGGCCACCATCGTATTCGCGCTGATTCTGTGCGGCCTGTATCCACTGGTCGTCTGGGGGGCGGGTCAGTTGCTCTTCCCGCACCAGGCCAATGGCAGCCTGATCGAAAGTGCCGACCGCAAGATCGTCGGCTCCGCATGGCTCGGGCAGAACTTCACCAGTGCGAAGTATTTTCACCCGCGCCCCTCGGCCGCCGGCACGGGTTACGATGCGGCTAACTCCAGCGGCACGAACCTCGGGCCGACTTCGCAGAAGCTCTATGACTCGGTGAAGGCCGCGGTCGAGCAATACCGCAAGGACAACGGCGTCGCGGCGGACGTGCTCGTCCCCGGAGACGCCGTGACCTCCAGCGGCAGCGGCCTCGACCCCCACATCAGTGTGAAGAACGCGCTTCTCCAGGCGGCCCGCGTGGCCAAGGAACGCGGACTGAACGAAGACGTAGTAAAGGGCGAGATCGCCAAGGCTACGGCCGGTCCTTCGCTGGGCATCTTCGGCGACGCCGGCGTCAACGTCCTGACGCTCAACGTCGCCCTCGATAAGCTCGCTACGAAATGAGCCAGCCCATGTGTTATGGGTCGCCACGACCCAGATCGTCATGAGTCCGTTCGCTTATGGATGGGGATTCCGACGCAGCGTTCGCGGATGGCGTTTCCATCGCGGTGGCGCACTGGCGATTGTGATCCAGTGCCGGAATGGCCAGCGCCTCCGCTTGGGCACCACGCGCGCCCACGAATTGCAGCATGTTATCGAGCGCGCCCGCGGGCGCCGACATTGACTTTCATGAAAGAAGCTCCCCTCATTTTCACCATTCCCACCTATCGCCTGCGCGATGTTGCCGAGACGATAGAAATCTACGACGAACATTTTGCCAGGAATGGGCACGCGGTGAAGATGATGGTCTTCGACGATTCCAGCCTCGCGAACCACCAGAAATACTACGCGTTGCTGGAACAAACCAGGACCGTCAACGATTTGTACTATGTCGGGCCTCGGGAAAAGGAGCAGTTCCTGGGCTTTCTCAACCGGAAACTGCGCGATAAGAAACTCGAATCGCTGGTTCGTAATCTTTTCCGCCCGAGTTACGGCGGAAACCGCAACTTCACCCTGATGTATTCGCTGGGCGCCTATCTGATCAGCGCCGATGACGACATGCGTCCGCATGCGCTGATCGAAAGCAGTCCCGAATCGTTAAACTCCGAGGAAATCAGCCGCGGCAAGCTGATGAAAGCGGACGGCGGGGGATTCGTGCAAAAGTCGTTCGACCTGCTCATGGCCTTCAAGGATGTGCTCGGTCGCCAGGTCAGCGATCTTCCCGGTAACTACGAGAAAGGCGAGTTGATCGACGATACGGCCATGGACTTGGAGACGAACGTGTCGAATGATTTTGCCGGCGATAACTCGCTGATCCTGAAGCGTGGTCCCGTCTCCAAGAGCGCGGTGGTAAAAATGGCGCAGACCTTTCGCACCGGCACAAACGACATCGACGCGCTCGACTATGTCCAGATGTATCTCCGGGACGAAGCGCAGCATCACGCGAACCTGCACGATTTCAACGATCTCTACGTCCTGGTGAATTTCCGTCCGGTGGCCACCAAGAAAAATTGGCGCATGGACTGCGGCGTGGCGGGCTATGACAATCGGCTCGGGCTGCCACCCTTCTTTCCGACCCGCCTGCGTTTTGAAGACTTCATTTATCGATTGTGGATCCAACAGCCGGGGATCGCGGCCGCCCATGTCGATGCGGTGCAAACGCACATCAAGAACAACTACATGCGCAATCCGCTGGCCATGGATGTGTTCAACGAGGAAATCTGCACCCTGCTCAAGAAAAAGATCAAAGACAGTGTCACCAAACTCGAAGACCTCACGATTCGCTTTGGTTACAACGGCGAGGTAACGTTCCAGGACACGCAGGAGATTCTCGACAAGATCACCGCCGTGAATCGAAGGGTCGTGGAAGCCGCGGGAAGAACGAAAGACGCGCAGCGGCGCGAAGCGCTCAGCCTTTTCGCCGAGAACCTCGCCCGTTCCTTCTACGGGTTCGAGCCGGATTTCTTTCAACAGAACGTCACGCGGATCGTCGATGACGTGGTCAGTGTGATCCAGGCCTCACTTGAACTCTGGCCGACACTGGTCGAGACGTGCTATTTTCACAAGGACAAGAAGGAATTCCCGCAGCTTCGTGTGAAGAACAAGAAACTCAAAACCCGCCACGGCACCGCTTCGCGGACCGGCTGAATCATGGCTGCCGAGGAACCCAGCGTACGCCCGAGCGCCGATGATTTCCTGGCGATCATCCGGCGGCAGCAGGCCGGCAAGCTGAAGATCTATCTCGGCCCGTGCCCCGGGGTGGGCAAGACTTACTCCATGCTCGTGGAGGGCAACCGCTTGAAAAAGCGCGGAGTCGATGTGGTGATCGGCTATGTCGAGCCCCACGAGCGGCCGGAGACCAGCGCGCAGATCGGCGACCTCGAGATCATCCCGCCGCGTCTCACGAGTTATCACGGGATTGCGCTCCACGAAATGGATGTCGACGCGGTCATCGCGCGGCATCCCACCGTGGCGCTGGTGGATGAACTGGCGCATACGAATGCGCCGGACAGCAAGAATCGCAAACGCTACGAGGACGTGGAAGACCTGCTGCGCGCAGGGATCAGTGTCATCAGCACGGTCAATATCCAGCACCTCGAGTCGCTCTATAACTTCGTGGAGGAGGCCACGGGGGTGCGCGTGAAGGAGCGGGTGCCCGATGAAGTCCTCACCAAGGCCGACCAGATCGTCAACATCGACCTGCCGGCCGAGGATCTGCAGGAGCGCCTCCAGGCCGGCAAGATTTACCCCCAGGAACGCATCGAGGCCGCGCTCGCGAATTTCTTCACCCAGAAAAACCTGACGCGTCTGCGGGAGATGACGCTCACGGAGACGGCTAATTTCCTCGATCGCCAGCAGCGCGATAGCGAGAACGATCAAAACGTCAGCGCCCTGGGCCAGGTCATGGTCGCGATCAGCAGCCAGGGGCCCGATCCGGGGCGGCTCCTGCGCAAGACCGCGCGTCTCGCTGCGCAGCTCAATGCCCAGTGGTACGCGGTCTATGTGCGCACGCCCGCGGAATCCGCGGTGCGGATCGATGCGGAGGCCCAGCGGCGGGTGAATGACACGCTGGAGACCGCGCAGAAAATGGGCGGCCTGGTCTTCTCGATGAAAGGCGAGAGTGTGGCCAAGGCGCTCGTGTCCTTTGCCCGCGAATATGGCATCACGCATATCGTCGTCGGCCGTCCCGGGCGGAGACGTCTGCGGAACTACTTTCAGCCCAACCTCTACGAAGTGCTTCTGCAGGAATTGCCGGATGTGGATCTCGTCGTGGTGTAAGAAGTCGGGACTGGCGTTGCGCGCGGAGCCACGCGAGAAATGCGGGGTGTTGTCGTTTCGCTTCCCCTTCGCCGCCGCTTTCTTGATGTCGACTCTGCCGCTGCCCGCAGCGGAGGTGGTCCCGCCGATGGGTGCGCCGGTGTTTAATCACGTTCGCTTTTTTCCGGCGCCCTCGCGCGAGGGTAATATGGTCGGGGGAAAGTTCAGCGGATCGAACGTGTCGGCGACCGAGGGCTTTCACGAGTTGGCGGAGATCAAGGAGAAGCCCCGCGAACAGGAATGGACCGATCTGTTTTTTCCGAACAACAAACTGTATCGCTGGCTGCGTTACGATGCGCCGCCGGGTTCGCACGGCTGTCTCGCCGAGCTGGAATTTTATTCCGGGCCGCGCAAGGTGGATGGGTATCGCAACGGATCGATCGGTGATTCAAAAGGACGCGGCTGGCGTTTCGCCTTCGATGGCGACCCGAAGACCTGGGTGGAGATGGAAGAGGCCGACGGGCAATACGTGGGGCTCGATCTCGTCGAGCAGGCGACCGCGCGTTCGCCGAAGTTTCTGCCGCCGCCGAGCGGGGTGGACAAGCCGCTCTCGGTGGAACTCAACGAGCTCACGCCGTACGCGACGGTGCGCTATACGCTCGATGGCTCCATGCCCACGGCGACCACGGGTGAGATCTACAAGAAACCGATCCAGCTGGAGAAAACGACGACGATCATGGCGGCGGCCTTCGTCGAGGGCTGGGCGCCGAGTCCGCCTTTGATCGGCACCTTTCTCATCGGCGACGACGTGCCGCCGGGCCTGAGCTCGCTGCACATCGGCAATACCCTGACGGATATCACCGCCCAGTTTCCGATTTTCGTGCGTACGACCGGACGCGAGCATACCTATCGCACTTACACCATCCCCGGCGCCTGGACGAACCAGCTCTGGAACGAGCATACGACATCCCGGAAAAGGGAATGGGGAGTGGATTGGGAAATCTTGCAGCGTATCGATCACCTGACCTTGCAGCCGCGGGATTTCAACATCGCGGAGGAGGCGCAGTACGACCGCCAATTTATCGACCTCGTGCGCACCAAGACTCCCGAGGTCCAGCCGTGGCTTTTCGCCGAGTGGGTGGAGAAGGAGCGTCTGCGCCCGAGCGACCGGGGCGAGGTGCCGAGCAGCCAGATGGCGAAGGTCTTTCCCGCGCTGACCTGGGAGGAGTCCATGGGCGCGATGCTGCTCTATGTGGAGGATTTGCGGCGGGCCATCGTGGAGACGGACAAAGGCGCCAGGCGCGTGCGCGTGCTGCCTACGAACCTCGCCATGGGCTGGATCCGCAACCGCATCGAACACGGCGAATTTCCCGATACGAAGCCGACGGACTTCTATCCGCTGCTCTTTCGCGACACCGTGCATCCCAGCGTCATCGGGGCTTATCTCGTAGACCTTACCTGGTACGCGGCGTTTTACCACGAATCGCCCGAGGGCAAAATGCTGCCCGTCGGCACGAGTCTGACCCCCGCACAGACGACGGCGATGCAGCGGCTCGCGTGGGATGTCATCCAGAATTATCCCGATTGCGGTATCTTCGAGGAAGGAAAGTCGCCCACGGGCGAGCCGGTGTTTTCGCCGACCGCGCGCGCGATCAAGGAGGTCACGCCGATTACGTTGTCGTCGACGACACCGGGCGCGTGGTTTCGCTATACGCTCGATGGCACGACGCCGACGCGCACCAATGGCTATGTCTATTGCGGAGTGATCAGCGCGCGACCGGGGATGACCGTGAAGGCTGTGGCCTTCAAGAATGGCATGGCCGATAGCGTGGAAGCCGATGCGCTTTATCCCGTGGATCGTCCGGCGCCGACTCCGCGCCCTGTCATCAAGTTTTCGCAGTAATCGCGCGGAAGTTACCGCGTGTCTTGAATCGGGAATCGTCGCAGAGACAAATAAATCACACGCCCGCGGCTCTTGCTCAAAGAAAGGAAGGGCTCGCGGCTTTTGCTCCATACCCCTACGCTCCTCACCCTTGTTTCCCATGTCTATTTCCCTCCGCCCCTCCCTGGCCGCTGCTCTCCTCACGGCGCTGCCGATTTTGACGTTGCAGGTATCGGCGGAAGATCCCGCACCGAAGCCGATCGCCGCCCGGTTGCAACCCTTCGTGGATAACCGCGTCCTCGCCGGCGCCGTCACGCTCGTGGCCTCGCGCGACAAGGTGCTCGACCTGGAAGCCGTGGGCTTCGCCGATGTCGCGGCGAAGAAGCCGATGGCGCCGGATGCGCTTTTCTGGATCGCCTCAATGTCGAAGCCGATCACCACGGCGGCTTTCATGATGCTGGTGGATGAAGGCAAGGTGAAGGTCGATGACCCGGTGGAAAAATACCTGCCGGAATTCAAGGGCCAGATGGTCATCGCCGAACAGGACGAGTCGCACGTGCTGCTACGCAAGCCGAAGCACCCGATCTTGATTCGGAACATCATGAGCCACACGAGCGGCCTCGCCTTCAAGTCGCCCATCGAGGTGCCCACGCTCGACCTTTTTCCGCTGGCCACGCGCGTCCGCAGCTACGCGTCGCAGCCGCTGCAATTCGAGCCCGAGACCAAATATCAATACGCCAACGAAGGCATCAACACCGTCGGCCGCATCATCGAAGTCGTCAGCGGAAAGAAGTATGAGGACTTCCTCGATGAGCGCCTCTTCCGGCCGCTCGGAATGAAGGATACCACGTTCTGGCCCGATGCCGGGCAAATCGCGCGCATCGCGAAATCCTACAAGGGCAACAAAGACAAATCGGACATCGAAGAGACACCCGTCGGGCAGCTCCTGTATCCGCTCGATGACCACCAGAACCGTTTCCCCATGCCGGCCGGCGGACTTTTCTCCAGCGCCGCGGATGTCGCGCGCTTCGGCCAGATGCTCCTGCGCAGCGGCGAATACGATGGCAAACGCTATCTCTCCGAAGCGTCGGTAAAGCAGATGACCAGCCGCCAGACGCCGGCGGCGCTGAAGGAAAGCTACGGCTTCGGTTACGCGGTCAATGGCGCCACCTTCGGCCATGGCGGCGCTTACAGCACGAATATCTCCGTCGATCCGCAGCTTGGCCTGGTGCTCGTCTTCATGGTGCAAAATGCCGGCTGGCGGAATGACGACGGCAAGAAGATCCAGCCAGCCTTTACCGAGGCCGCGGTCAAGACCTTCGGGAAATAGGGATCGGGTGGAATGATGCCCTGGCCCCAGAACTACGATCCGTTCGGCAACGCCCTGTTGTCCACGCTGGTCGCGGCGCTTCCCGTCGTCCTGCTGCTCGGCACGGTCGCGCTGTTTCATGTCCGCATTCACGTCGCGGCGCTCGGCGGCTTGCTGGTCGCGCTCGGCCTGGCGATCGGCATCTATCGCATGCCGGCGGATATCGCCGCCGCGACCACGGTCTATGGCGCGGCGTTCGGCCTGTTCCCGATTGGCTGGATCATTCTCAACGTCATCTTTCTCTATCAGCTTACCGTGCAGCGCGGGCTCTTCGACGTCCTGCGCGACAGTCTCGCGCGGGTGGCGCCGGACGCCCGCATCCAGCTCATCCTCATCGCGTTTGCCTTCGGCGCTTTCGTGGAAGGCATGGCCGGCTTCGGCACGCCGGTGGCGATCACGGCGGCGATTCTCATTCAGCTCGGCTTCAAGCCGCTGCACGCCTCCGGTCTCGCGCTCATCGCGAATACCGCGCCCGTCGCTTTCGGCTCGCTCGGCATCCCGATCACCACGCTGGAGCAAGTCACCGGTCTCGATGCCCGCCTCGTTTCCGCGATGGTTGGGCGGCAGTTACCCTTCTTTTCTTTTCTCATTCCCTTCTGGATCGTCGTCGCGTTTGCGGGCTGGCGCGGACTGAAGGGCGTCTGGCCGGCGGCACTGACTGCCGGACTCGCCTTTGCCGTGCCGCAGTTCCTCGTCTCGAATTTTCATGGTCCGTGGCTGGTGGACATCATCGCCGGGGCGTCGGCCATTGTGGCGACGATTCTCCTTCTCCGCGTCTGGCAGCCCCGGGAAATCATGCGCCTCGATCGGCCGGCGGACGGCACTGGCGGCTCGATCGCCACGGCCGATGTGTCGCTTGACAAAAGAAAAGTGCTCCAGGCGTGGATGCCGTGGGCGATTCTCACCGCTTTCATTCTTTGCTGGGGCCTGCCGCAAACCAAGACCGCGCTCGACAAGATCACCTCGCCGAAATTCACCATGCCGCACCTGCACCTGCGCGTGCAGCGCATGCCGCCCGTGGTGCCGGCGAATACCCCGGCGGAGTCCGCCGAGTTCAAGTTCAACTTTCTCTCCGCGACCGGCACTGGCATTCTCCTCGCGGCCATCGTCGCGGGCTTCACCATGGGCTTCACCCCCGGCGCCATGGTCCGCGCTTACGGAAAGACGATCTGGCGCGTGCGCTTTTCGCTGCTCACGATCGCGGCCATGCTCGCGCTCGGCAACGTCACCAAGTACGCGGGCACCGACGCTACACTCGGCCTGGCCCTCGCGCGCACGGGCACGCTGTATCCCTTTTTCGGCACGCTGCTCGGCTGGCTCGGCGTCGCGCTCACGGGGTCCGATACCGCCTCGAATGTCCTCTTCGGCAGCCTGCAAAAAATCACCGCGCAACAGCTCGGCCTCAGCCCCATCCTCATGGGCGCGGCCAACAGCGCGGGCGGCGTGATGGGCAAAATGGTCGACGCGCAAAGCATCGTGGTCGCGAGCACGGCGACGAATTGGTACGGCCACGAAGGCGCGATCCTGCGCTATGTCTTCTGGCACAGCCTCGCCCTCGCCGTGCTCATGGGCATCTTCGTTTATCTCCAGGCCTATATCCCGCCGTTCACTTCGATGGTCGTGAAATAGCCGTCTCCGCGGCCGGCGCGTAATGCCGCTGCAAGCGCTCGACCGCGGCGAGCGCCGCCGGGTTTCCCGTGCGCTCATGGTAGTAGAGCAGCGCCAGGCTGATCTCACCCACGTTGACCGGCTTCTCTTTGCCCATGATCATTTTGCTGCGGGTCAGAAAGTTCGGTTTCACATCGGAGCGCACCGCGCCGTCCGCGTCGATGTGCCCCAGCTCCCACTGCACGCCCTTGGCCACGGGCTCTTCGAGCCGCACCTCCGGGAAGTTCAGCAGGATCTCCTGCAGCCGCACCAGGCTCGCCGCCTGGAAACCGCTGTCGGTGCCATTGTTTTCCAGGAACGCCCCGTCAGCGGGTCGATACGTCTTCAGGCCGCTGTCCAGGAAACCGTGGCCGATCTTAAGCAGCGCGTCGTCGCCGAGCAGGCGGCCGGAAAACAGGAACGCCTCGGCCTCGGCAAAGAGGCGATCAGGCGCCGCGCGATCTTCAAAGAAGAGACGGTCGCGTTGCTTGGTGAGCCAGCGCATGGCCTTGCCGAGCGCCGGCTGCAGCGCCTCGATCCGAGCCTTGAAATGATCCGCGAGCGGCGATTGGCGGATCACGAGCAGACTGCGGCACAGTTCGCCCAGCCAGACCGCTTCGCCGTCGGGCGAGCCGCCGAAACCGCCGGCCTTCGTCTGTTTGGCAAAGGCCGCGTCCACCGCCTGCCAGCAATAGTCCGCCATGGCTTCATCGCCGTGGGCGGCGGCGACCGCCAGTTTCATGGCCGCACCCAGTTCGTAGGCCGCATCGGCCGGATCGGGCGCATCGGTCAGGGCGCCATGATAGTGGAGCAACTCGGGGGACATGCGCCCCAGGATTTCGCAGTGGGTCAAAGGCGCGACCGCCGGCGGTGCGGCCAGCGAAGTCGTGGCCAGCAGGAGCAGGCCGAAGCGAGACCAGCGGGGGAGGGACGGCATGGGCTCTATCATGCCGCGAGTTAGGCCCGGTGGCATTCTTTTTTCGCGCATTTGGCGGGTGGTCGGATAAATCGAAAGGGATGCTCCCTCGCCGCCGTTTCCTCCAGATATTGGGCAGCGGCGCATGACCGCGTTCCTCGGTGAGGTGCGCGCGTTGCTCGATCGCACGGCCCTCGGTGGGAGGCGCCGCTGGCTGTGTGCGCGCGTGCCGGGCTTCGTCAGCGCGCTCGATCCGCCCGGACTCGATATCGTCGCGCTCAGCGTCGCCGGGCTCGACATGCTGAATCTTTCCGCCAGCTATTTCACCACGCAGCAGATGGAAGTCGCCAGACAGATGGGTCGTCCCACCACCCGCCACATTCCCGCACCACATGCGTGGGAACCCGCGGCGCGGCTTCCCTACCGCGTTTGGTCGGAACACACCCCTTCTACTCCCACGCACCCCATGACCCGACTACAAAGCCCGTTCCGCACGCAGCGCGAGCGCCGAAAAGCCAAACCCGGTAGGGAAGCCGCGCCGCCGGGTTCCCACTTTTGGGTGTGTGGAAAAGTGGCGGTGGCCAGCCAGCCCCGCTCGCGAGACAGATCGGTCGTCCCACCGCCCACCACGTTCCCGCACCACATGCGGGGAGACAATTTCGCCGTGTCCCTCGAAGCGCACCGCCAGCTTCGCGTCCAGTTTGGGGTAGCGCAGCACGCTGGCGATCGTCCACGCCGTGGCGGCGCCGATGTTGGCTGTCCAAAACATTCCCTGATTTCCAACAACTTACGAAACGTGTCATTGGCAGCGAAGTCGAAGGATCCCGTCGCTCCACCACCATTATCGCTGGTTATGCGGCGGGGTTCTTCGACTCCGTTACACTCCGCTCAGAATGACAAAGGCAGTCGCCCTACGCTTTCACCCGCTCGATATGCGCGCCGAGGCCGTTCAGCTTCTCGTCGATCAGCTCGTAGCCGCGGTCGATGTGATACACGCGGTTGACTTCGGTGATGCCTTCGCTTTGCAGCCCGGCGAGGACGAGCGCGGCGCTGGCGCGCAGGTCGCTGGCCATGACGGGGGCGCCGCTCAAGCGCTCGACGCCCTTGATGACGGCGGTCGGGCCGTTCAGCGAGATATCCGCGCCCATGCGTTTCATCTCGGAGACGTGCATGTAGCGCTGCGGGAAGATGGTCTCGGTGATGACGGAGATGCCGGGCGTCTTGGCGAGCAGCGCGCACATTTGCGCCTGCATGTCGGTCGGGAAATCGGGGTAGGGATTCGTCGTGAGCTCAAGGGGCTTCCACACGCCGTTGGGCGAGATGGTGATGGTATCGCCGTCGATCTTGAGGATGAAGCCGGCGCGGGTGAGCGCCTCGGTGACGGCGGTGAGGTGCGAGGGATCGACGCGCTTGAGGGTCACGCCCTTGCCGGCGATCGCTCCGGCGACGAGGAAGGTGCCCGCCTCGATGCGATCGGGGATCACGCTGTGCTCGGCGCCGTGGAGTTCCTTCACGCCTTCGATGACGATGCGGCGGGTGCCGGCGCCTTCGATCTTGGCGCCCATCTTGTTCAGAAAGTTGGCGAGGTCGACGACCTCGGGTTCGGCGGCGGCGCTATCGATCACCGTGGTGCCATCGGCGAGGACGGCGGCCATCATCACGTTGTCCGTGCCGAGCACGGTGGGGCCTTGTTTGCCGCGCAGGCTCATGGAACTGCCCTTGAGTTCGCTGGCGAAGATTTTGACGTTGCCATTTTCGATCCGGTGCATCGCGCCGAGGGCTTCGAAGCCCTTGAGGTGCAGGTCGATGGGACGGTCGCCGATGACGCAGCCACCGGGCAGCGAGACGGTCGCTTCCTTTTCGCGCCCGAGCAGCGGGCCGAGCACGCAGACGGACGCACGCATCTTGCGCACGATCTCGTAAGGCGCCTCGGTGATGATTTTCTCCGCCTGCACGGTCACGACGCCGCTGGCGCGCTCCACCTGCGCCCCGAGGTGAGAGAGGATCTGGAGCATGTAATGGATGTCGCTCAAGTCGGGCACGTGATGGATGACGCAAGGCTCCTTGGTAAGCAGCGTGGCCGCGAGGATGGGGAGAGCGGAATTTTTCGAGCCGCTGATCTTGACGTTGCCGCTAAGGCTGGCGCCACCGTGAACGAGGATTTTATCCATAAGTTGCGAAGAGGTATCGGTCGTGGCCTTGGTAATCGGTTTGGGGGCGGATGTCTTGAAAATTGTGCGCAGCCAGCAGTTCGGCGAGAGGCTGGGACTGGTGGTGGCCGATCTCGAGGGCGAGCCGGCCGCGGAGATGCTGCGCCGCTTGCGGCACGAAGCGCCGGAAGATGTCGAGGCCGTCCGGGCCGCCATCGAGGGCGGGGAGGGGATCGTGCTGCACCTCCCGGGAGAGAGTGGGGATCTCGCCGCGGGCGATGTAAGGGAGATTCGCCACGATGAGATCGTACTCCCCGGTCACATTCGCGAGCAGATCGCCGGCCAGAAACTGCACGCGGCCGGCCAGGCCCAGCCGGGTGGCATTTTCGCGGGCCAGCGCGAGGGCATCGGGGGAGAGGTCGACCGCCTCGACCCGCGCCTCCGGCCAGGACGCAGCGAGAGTGAGCGCGATCACGCCGCTGCCGGTGCCCACGTCGAGCACCCGGGTGGCGGCGCCGCCCGCGAGCACGAGTTCGCAGAGTTGCTCCGTCTCGGGACGGGGTACGAGCCCGCGCGGATCGCTGAGAAAGGTGCGTCCATGAAATTCCGCGGTGCCGAGGAGATGCTGCAACGGTTCGCCCGCCGCGCGCCGCTTGACCAGTGCGCGCAGCGGCTCGAGCTGCGGCTCGCTGAGCGGCCGGTCGAACTCCATATAGAGATCCATGCGCTTCTTCCCCAGCACATGCGCCAGCAGATGCTCGATATTGAGCCGCGGGCTCTCCACGCCGCTCTTCTGGAAATAAGCGGTCGTCGCCTGGATGACCTCGAGCACGGTTTTCATGGGGCCGCCTCTTCTAATGGGCGCAAGAGGGTTGCGCAAACGATCTCCGGGGGATGGGAATTAAAACGCAGAGGCGCAACCGAAGAGGGGTCCACGAAAAACACGAAAAGGCACGAAAGGTTTCCGGAGGGATGGTGAGCCCGCGAATCACGCCAATGACACGAATGGGATGATTCGAGTGATTGGTGTGATTCGCGGACTGCTCCTCCGATCGCCTTTTCGTGCTCTTTCGTGTTTTTCGTGGACCCCTCTTCGGTGGCGGTTCCGCCGCGCCAAGCCTCGGCGTTTTTCCCTTACCCCGGCGTGGGGATGCAGCGCGGCGGGAAGGTCATTTGCCCTGGTATTTCGGCAGGCCGCACTGTTTGCGGACGGCGTCGAAGAGCTTCGGGATGGCGGTCTTGTTCGCGCTGTTGAGGAGGAAGGTGGGGATGCCGCCGCCGGAATCCGAGTAAATGGAGTAGGTGGCCTTGGTCTTGCCGCCGGGGGCGGGTTCGAGGAGCCAGGAACCCTGGGTGATCTTCACCCGCGTGACGCCCTTGACCTCCGCCGGGCCGAGTTCGTTGGCGGCTTCCCAGCGGTTGCAGTAGATGGTGCCGCCGGAGGGGCAGGCCCGGCTCTCGCACTTCACGCGCACGGTGTAGTCGCGCTCGCCGACGATGGGCGGGGAGATGCGCTGATAGCCCACGCGGCCATCGGCGGTGCGGGACAGGGTCTTGCACTCCACCACGTAGGGCATGAACTTCGGGTACTCCGCCGTGTCGTCCAGGACGCGCTTCACGACGATGGGCTCGACGTCGATCATCCCCACGGCCTTGCACTCGCGGATGGAGGAGCCTTCGTGCGGGCGGGTGTAGACGGTAAGATTGTCGCCATTGTTGGCGACGGACCAGCCGTCGGGGCCATCGGCGGCGAGGGCGGCGGTGAAAGCCGTGGCCAGGAGCAAAGCCGGAAGGAGTGGAACGCGGAGGCGCATCGTGGAAATAGGCCACGAAGGGTAGCCGGTGGCAATGGCGATCATCGGCAGTTGGTGCCAGAGTGACTTGATTCTCGCTCGTGATGCGGGCAGATCAATGGCGCAAAATGGAAATCGGTCCACCTTGTTCATCATGAAATCCCGCGTGCTGGACTTCCTCGAACACCAGTCGAGACACTGGCTGTGGGTGGAAGCTGTCCTGCTGGCGCTGCTGGTGGGCTGCATCGACTACGGCACGGGCTGGGAGATCAGCGTGGTGCTTTTTTACTCGCTGCCGATTTTGCTGATGGTGTGGTTCGCCGACCGGTTTTCGGCGATCCTGATGGCGCTCCTGTGCGCGCTCGTGTGGTGGTGGGCGGACGAGGCGTCCGGGCATCCCTACACGCAGGGCTGGCATCAGATCTGGGAGACGATCGTGCGGCTTGGCTACTTCCTCTTCTTCGTGGTCGGTGGAACGGCGGTGAAATCCCGGATCGAACTGCTGGAGCATTCCCGGCAACTGGAACGGGAGATCATCCGCATCAGCGAGCGCGAGCAAAGGCGCATCGGCCAGGATTTGCACGATGGACTCTGCCAATACTACGCGGCCATCGGATGTGCGGCGGGTTCCTTGAAGTGTACGCTCGAAAAGCAGGGCTCGCCGGCGGCCAAATCCGCCGCGGAGATCGAGGAACTGATCATGAAAGGCGTGAGCCAGGCGCGCAGTCTGGCGCGGGGACTTTCCCCCGTGGAAAACGAGGAGGGAGGGCTGCAATTCGCCCTGGAGGATCTCGCGCTCACCACCAGCAAGCTGCTGGAGATCGATTGCCGATTGATCTGCGACGGGCCTGTGGCCATCTTCGACAACAATCGTGCCAATCATCTCTATCGTATCGTGCAGGAATCGATCAACAATGCGAACCGCCATGGGAAAGCCTCGACGGTCCTCATCCGCCTCAGCAGCGCGGGGGAGGCCATCAAGCTCTCCATCGAAGACAACGGCACCGGCATCGCGCAGGCCGTGCCGGGATCGCGCGGCATGGGCCTGAGCGTGATGCAGTACCGCGCGCGAATGATCGGCGGGCAACTGGAAGTTGCACCGCGGCCGGAAGGTGGCACGATCGTTGCCTGTTCCTTCCACCAGACAGTACCGAACTCCACAACCCATGACGACGGAAATCCCTGAGAAAAAACCCAAGGTCCTTTTGGTGGAAGACCACGCGATGTTTCGCGAACGCCTGGCGCACCTGATCGCCGAGGATTTTGGCATGTCGATCTGTGGCCAGACGGACAACATTCGCGAAGCGCTGGAGCTGGCTCGTTCGGCGGAGCCGGACCTCGCGCTGGTCGATATCACCGTCAAAGGCTCCAACGGGTTGGAATTCCTGAAGGACCTCAAGGCGCTGGAGATCAACCTGCCGGTGCTGATCCTCTCGATGCACGAGGAGACCTTGTATGCCGAACGCGTGCTGGCGGCCGGGGCGAAGGGGTACATCACCAAGCACGAAAACTCGGAGACCCTCCTCGGCGCCATGCGCCAGGTGCTGGCCGGAAAAGTCTACCTGAGCCAGCAGATGACGGACAATCTGCTCAAGAAGATCAGCGGCCAGGATGTGAATGCCTCGGCCATGAAGCGGCTGACCGACCGCGAACTGGAGGTTTTCCAGTTGATCGGCGCCGGGCGCACGACTCGCGAAATTGCGGAAATTCTCAATCTCGGCATGACCACGGTGGATACGTATAGAACACGTATCAAAGAAAAGCTCGGTTTACGCAACGGTACACAACTGCAGCACTACGCCTCCAACTGTGTGCAACAAGGTATGTTTACTCTGGAGAAGCCCCAATAGGGATTCGGTAAAAATACGTAGCGTTAAGCACTACGCTCCAAGTTAGAAACTTACGTCGGTCTACGGTCGGAAGTTTGCTTGTAGGCTACGGTATATATGAGACATTCTTCCAAATATACCGGAGCGTTTACGCTCGTTGAAATTATGATCGTTGTGGCGATCATTGCCCTGCTCGCCTCGATCGCGGTGCCAAACTTCCTCCGCGCCCGCAAACGTTCCCAAGCGACGCGGATTCTTGAGGATCTCCGCATCATTGACTCGGCGATCGACCAATACGCTATCGAAAACAACAAGTCTGGCGGGGCCACGGTCCAGTGGGCGGATATCCAGGTCTACCTCAAGAAAGGTTCGGTCCTCTACAATTCGGGCGGCGCGGATTTGCTGGGCAATCTTTACAGCTCCGGCTCGTTCTCCGTCGACTCGATTCCGAAGTTGAAGGTGACGAGCTTCCAGAAGCTTTCGGACGTCGCGCCGAGCGACTTCTGGTCGCCGTTCTATCCCTGATTGATTGTCGGTTGTAACTTCGTGATTCGGCCCGTCCGATTCCGGCAGATGCGTTCTTGGGAAGGTGCGCAGATGCGGAGCGGGCGGGCCGGATTCACTGTTGGAACAGAACGCAGCAGAGGAAGCAAAGGGCTTTCCGATCTTCGCTTCCTTCGTTTCCTTCTGTGCAAATCTCTGCGGTAGCGCTTACGCGGCGGCGCTGCTTTGGGCTTCCTCGAGGCGGCTGGCCACGTCGGCGGCCTGGAGACTGGCGATCATCTCGTCAATATCGCCGCCGATGAAGCGGTCGAGATTGTAGAGCGTGAGGTTGATCCGGTGGTCGGTCACCCGGTTCTGCGGGAAATTGTAGGTGCGGATTTTCTCGCTGCGGTCGCCGGTGCCGATCTGGCCCTTGCGCTGGGCGGCGTATTTCTCCGCCTCTTCGCGTTGCTTTACCTCGAGCAAGCGGGAGCGAAGGATGGTGAGGGCCTTCTCCTTGTTCTTCTGCTGGGAGCGGCCATCCTGGCAGCGGACGATGGTGCCGGTGGGGATGTGCATGACCTGCACGGCAGAATCCGTGGTGTTCACGCCCTGGCCGCCGGGACCGCCGGCGCGGCAAACTTCGATGCGGATCTCATCGGGCTTGAGCTCGAGGTCGACTTCCTCGGCTTCGGGCAGCACGGCCACGGTGGCGGTGCTGGTGTGGATGCGCCCCTGGGCCTCGGTGGCGGGCACGCGCTGCACGCGGTGGACGCCGCTCTCGTAGCGCAGGGTGCGGAAGACCTGGTCGCCGGTGACTTTGAAGATGACTTCCTTCATGCCGCCGAGTTCGCCGGCGCTGATCTCCAGAGGCTCCAGCTTGAAGCCGTGGGTTTCCGCAAAGCGGGTGTACATGCGATAGAGATCGGCCGCGAAGAGGGCGGCTTCATCGCCGCCCGTGCCGCCGCGGATTTCGACGATGGCATCGCGATCTTCATTCGGATCGGGCGGCAGGAGTGAAAACTGCACCGCCCGCTCGGAGTCGGCGATCACCTTTTCCAAGTCCGGAATCTCCGCCGCCGCCATCTCGGCCAGATCCTTGTCTTCGGCGTTCACCAGACCCTGGTTTTCCGCGAGTTGGGCGCGGGTCTTTTTCAGTGTCTCCCAACTGGCCAGCAATTCCTTGAGCCGGGTATGTTCGCGCAAGGTTTCGCGCGCTTTGCGCGGATCGTCGTAGAGATGGGAGGAGGAAATCTCCGCTTCGAGTTCGCGAAAGCGTTCTGCTTTTCTGGCAATGAGGGGAGCGAAGTCCATTTTTCTAAAGCTTTAAGTTTTAAGATTAAGTTTTAAGCAGCCGCATGACTGCACCGACGCTCTGGCGCAGCGTTCTTAAAACTTAAAACTTGAACACTTAAAACTCCGGTCACGCGGTAAGATTCGACAAAACAAAACGGTGAAGATGCACGTGGCACCTTCACCGTTTCTCAAGGTTTCAGATGGAAAGCTAGGCGCTCTTCTTGCGGCTCTGGGCGCCTGCGTAACGGCGCGAGAATTTCTCGATCCGGCCGGCGGTATCGACGAATTTCTGCTCACCGGTGAAGAACGGGTGGCAGGCCGCGCAGATGCCGACTTTGATGTCGCGCTTGGTGGAACGCGTATGATAGGTGGTGCCGCAGGCGCACGAGATCGTGGTCTCTTGGTAATCAGGATGAATATCTGCTTTCATGGCTCGGAAAAGGGAGTAGGAGACTACGCCTGAAACTCTGCTCCGCAACGAAAAACTCTGTAATATTTTAGTGACCGATCATTTCCCCGAAAACCCGATTCTCGCCGCGTGGCAAAATACGCTCGCCCGCTTCGGCCCGCATCCGGCGATCCTTTGCCCGACCGGCTCCGTGCTCCGCACCTTTGTGCAAATCGGCCTCGAGGCGCTAAAAATAGGACGGCTCTTCGAACGCCTTCCGCCGCATTCCGTGGTGGGCGTGCAGATCGGCAACAGCGAGCTCTGGCCGGAACTGCTGCTCGCCTTGTGGCGGCACCGGTTGATTCCGCTGCCGCTGGGCGACATGAGCCCGACGGAACTGGCCTATGCCCTCGGCACCTGCCGCGCGGCGGCGCTGGTGACGAACCACGGCGGCCCGCTGATTGTCCACCGCCGGCCTGTTTCGGAGGAGGCGGTGCGCTGGCCGGGGCGCGAGCCGCAGTTTCTCAAGCTGACCTCCGGGACCACGAGCGCGCCGCGGGCGGTGCGTTTCCAAGCCAGCCAACTGCTTGCCGATGGCGAGAATATCTGCACGACGATGGGGTTGACCGATCTCGACACGAATTTCGGGGTCATTCCGTTTTCGCACAGCTACGGGTTCAGCAATCTCATCACGCCGCTGCTGGTGCGGGGGGTGCGGCTCATCGTGAGCAAGGACCGCATGCCGCGCGCGATCCTCGATGGACTGGCCAATACCCATGCGACCGTGTTTCCGGCGACGCCGGTCTTTTTCCAAAAGCTGGCGGACCTTGCCCACGCGCCGGAGTTGCCGTCGCTGCGGCGGTGCATTTCGGCGGGTGCGCCGCTCACGAAACAAGCCGCCGGGATGTTTAGCGCGAAATTCGGGGTGAAGATCCACACGTTCTATGGTTCGTCGGAGTGCGGCGGCATCGCTTACGATGCGACCGAGGAGCGGCACTACGAGGACGGATTCGTAGGGACGCCGCTGAAGGGAGTGGAGATCGAGCACGGCTCGGAAGAGGCGGGGCCGATCCAAGTGCGCAGCGCGGCGGTCGGTGACGGGTACTTCCCCACGGAGGATCGGGATACGCTCGGGGGCGGTCGCTTTGTGCCGGCGGATGTGGTGCAGCGTGCCGGGCGCGGGCTCTACCTCGTGGGGCGCACTTCCGAGGTTATCAATGTGGCGGGGCGCAAGTTGAACCCGCTCGAGGTCGAGGCGCGGCTCGCCGAATTCCCAGGGGTAAGGCAAGCCGTGGTGTTCGGGGTGGAATCGCCGTTGCGGGGCGAGGAGCCGGTGGCCTGCATTGCGGGCGACGATCTCGGGCGCGAAGCGATCCTGCGCTTTTGCCAGGAAAAGCTCAGCGCCTGGCAGGTGCCGCGCGATGTGTGGCTGGTCGGCGAAATACCGACCAATGAACGCGGCAAGATCAGCCGCCGCGGGCTCGCGGAGAGCTACCGCGTACAACGCCTGAATCTATCATGACCGCGCTCGTCGCCGACGCTGGCTGTCAGCACCATGTCACAGGCGACGGCCATCCCGAATCTCCGGCGCGCTTCGCCGCCGTGATGGAGGGGCTGAACGGTGCCGGCCTGCTGGAGAAGCTCACGCGTCTCGAGCCGCGGACGGTCACGGGCGACGATCTCGCTCTCGCCCACGACGCCGGCTATCTGCGCCGGGCGGAGCACGATATTCTGTCCGGCGCCTCTCAGCTCGGCACCGGGGACACCTCGGTCTGTGAGGCTTCGTGGGAAGCGGCTAGGCTCGCGGTCGGCTGCGTGCTGGCGGCAGTCGATGCGGTGATCGAAGGAAAGGCCGCGAATGCCTTTTGCGCGGTGCGGCCTCCCGGACATCATGCCACGGCGGATCGCGGCATGGGCTTTTGCGTGCTGAACAATATCGCGATCGCCGCCCGGCACGCGCAGCGGCGGCACGGGATCGAACGTGTGCTCATCGTCGATTGGGACGTGCATCACGGCAACGGCACGCAGGATATTTTCTACGAGGATGGCTCGGTCTTCTTCTTCAGCACGCACCAGTCGCCGTGGTATCCGGGCACGGGCCGCGCGCCGGAAACCGGTGCGGGTGCGGGGCAGGGGACGACGCTCAATTGTCCGCTGCCGGCGGGCTCGGGGCGGGCGGAGATCTTCGCCGCGTTTGAGCGGCAACTTCGGCCGGCGATGGAAAAGTTCCGTCCGGAATTCGTGCTCATTTCCGCGGGATTCGATTCGCGGGCCAGCGATCCGCTCGGCGATTTCCTCCTCACCGACACCGATTTCGCCGATCTCACGAAGCTCGTGCGAGAAATTGCGGACCAGCATGCCGGCAGCCGGGTCGTGTCATCGCTGGAAGGTGGCTACCGTCTTTCGGGACTCGCCAGTGCGGCCACGGCTCACGTGCAGGCCTTGCTCGCGTAGCGGTGAGAAAAGGCCGGGCGCCTTTCTACCTGCCCCAAACCCGCACGTAAAATCCGCTTGCAGGCGGTCCGAAGATCGACCGCCGTGCGCCTCGGTCAAAAGTGGCGACGATCAGCGATCCCATGGCGATCGAAACCGCCAGCTGGCAAAACCGCCACCCTGCAAACCCGTGTCTCATTGTTTGATGAGACGATGGTTTACATCATTCGCGCCGGTTGGCCCGTACTTTCCAGCACCGAATGCCAAAGCTCGCTCTGCGGGTCGACCTTGCGCCGGCCCTGCGTGGCCAGGGCGATGGGCAGGTGCACGAATGCGCCGTGCCAGCGGCCTACCAGCATGGCGGTTTTCCCCGACATCGCCGCGTGAACCGCGTGTTGGGCGAGCTGCGAGCAGTAGACGTTGTCCTGGGCGTTCGCCGGCACGCTGCGGATGATGTAGCTCGGGTCGAAATACTTGAGATTGCACTCCGCGCGGCGCTCCTTGAAGAAAGCGCCGATCCGCTCCTTGAGGAAAAGCCCGATGTCCCCGTATTTCCGGTTGCCACTGGCGTCGGCGCCGCCGCCGCTGGGCATCAAGTCCTGGCCGGCTCCTTCCGAGACGATCATGACGGCGTGCTTCTTCTTGGCCAGCTTGTAGCGCAAGGCTTCTAGGAGCCCGCGTTCCCCTTCGAGCGAAAACGGCACCTCGGGGATCAGCACGAAATCCACATTGCCGCCCGCCAGCGCGGCATAGCAGGAAATGAAACCGGAATCGCGGCCCATGAGCTTGATCAGGCCGACGCCATTGACCGCGCCGGTGGCCTCCACGTAGCCGCACTTCACCGCCTGCACGGCGTGGGCGAACGCCGTCTCAAAGCCGAACGACTTGTCGAGATACATGATGTCGTTGTCGATCGTCTTCGGGATGCCGATGACGGCTTTCATGAGACCGCGCCGTTCGCATTCCGCGGAGATCTCCGCCGCGCCGCGCAGCGTGCCGTCGCCGCCGACCACGAAGAAAATATCGATGTTCATTTCCTCGAGCAGGTCGACCATCTCGCCGATTTTCTGCGGTCCGCGCGAGCTGCCGAGGATGGTGCCGCCGAAGTTGTGAATCTGCGAGACCGACTCCGGCTTGAGCAACATCGGGGTGTGCCCGTAGCGGGGGATGAGGCCTTCGTAACCGTAGCGGAACCCGAAGACCTTGGTCACGGCGTAGCGGTAATGGAGCTGCGAGACGATCCCGCGAATCATGTCGTTCAGCCCCGGGCAGAGGCCGCCGCAGGTGACGATGGCCGCGGTGGTTTTGGCTGGACTGAAGAAGATCTTTTCGCGTGGTCCCGCCGCCTCGAAGCTGAACTGGCTGGTATCGACTTGCGGTCCCTCGTCGCGATCCAGAGTGTGGCTGAAAAGCACGCGTTCCTGGTCGGAGCGGAAGTTTACCTCGACTCCTCCTCCGACGTGGCGCAATGGCGAGGTGATTTCACACGGCCCTAGTGATTTGATCGTGGTGTCCATGACGGGCGAGATGAATGAAGCGAATCGGGCTCAAGCTCAAGGAACGAATGATACGCACGCGTAAATACTTTCAGTTCCACCCCGAAAACGGCACGATTTTACGATCCGCTAGCGAACTTCGGCACGCGGTGACACACGCGCCGCTTGCCAAGCAGGCATCCGCTTCCCATCATCTGCACGATACTGTGAAACCGGTTTCCCACGCGGAAACCACAACCCGAACCTATTATGGCCTACGAATTACCAAAACTTCCCTTCGCTTATACCGACCTCGAACCCACGATCGATGCGGCGACCGCGGAAATTCACTACTCCAAGCATCACCAGGCGTACGTCACCAACCTCAACAAGGCTCTCGAAAGCGCGCCCGATCTCGCGAGCAAGAGCGCGGAAGACCTGATCAAGGATCTTTCCGCGGTGCCCGACGCGATCCGCGGCCCGGTGCGTAACAACGGCGGCGGCCACGTGAACCACAGCTTTTTCTGGAAGCTCCTCAAGCCCAAGGCCGAGGGCGCGCCCGTGGGCAAGCTCGCCGAGGCGATCAAGAGCACTTTTGGCGACTTCGCGCAATTCCAGGAGAAGTTCAACGCGGCGGGCGTCGGTCGCTTCGGCTCCGGCTGGGCCTGGCTGCTCGTCAATGGCGGCAAGCTCGAGATCGGCTCCACGGCCAACCAGGATAGCCCCATCATGGGCAAGGCGGTGGCCGGCATCGAAGGCACACCGGTTCTCGGGGTGGACGTGTGGGAACACGCCTATTACCTCCATTACCAGAATCGCCGTCCCGATTACCTCAAGTCCATCTGGACGGTGATCAACTGGGCCCAGGCGGAGGAAAATTACCTCGCGGCGCTCAAGTAGCGTTTCGCCGTTTCCGCTCCACTCTCAGCGCCGCACTGGTCCCACCGGTGCGGCGCTTCCTATTGGATGGGCTGGGTTGGTGAAAAGTGGCGAAAATGACAAGAAATCGCCGCTTTTTTCTTCCTTGCCTATTTGCCGGCCGCAGTGCTCAAATGCCGTGCGTTATGGGTCCCCCGTGTGCTTGGAAAAAATACGTGTGGGCACTGAGTAGTGCCTTGGTGTTGGGTTCGCTGATTGGCTTTGGCGGTTGCAAAAAGCAGGTCGCCACGGAAGAGCCGCCCCCGGAAGAACCGCCGGCGGCGACACCGGCCCCTACGCCGGCGACCCCGGCGCTGAAGCCTCTGGTCATCACGACACCGCCGCTGCTGTCGCATCCGTCGACTCCTGCGCCGGAATTGGCTCCTCCCGGTGTATTCTATCTGGTCACCGCCGTCTCGGTGGAAACGTCGGATGGGATTCTGGGCCTCAAACCGGGACAACCGTTGCGCGAGGTTCGATCGGGCGTTTATCTGGCCGATAATAGTCAAGTGACTCTGCGTCCGGATCAGGTGACGAACGATCTGGCGGTCGCGCGCCGCCTGGCGGCTCAGGAGCAGAAGAATCAGGCGGCGATCCAGCAGCGCTGGACGGCCACCACCGCCACCACGACACCGGCTGCCAACTCCTCCGCGAGTTTGCGCGTTGCTCCCACTCCCACTCCGCAAAACGCCAATGCGAGCATCCGGGCTGAACTCCTGAGAAAGAAAGCACTGATTATTCAGCAGACTGAGCAGGTGGCTCAAACCCTCGGAGCGGTGAGCAATCGGTACGGCAATTGGGAGGCCGCCGCGAAAAAGTCGCCCCAGGCGGCCACACTCTTCCAGCAATTCAAAGCCTTGCAGCAGCAGCGGGCCGATGTCGAGGCACAGATCGCCCAACTAAGGTAGAAAATTAAGCCGCCTGGAGGCCCCGTCTCTTACTTGCCGAGTGGGAGGCTGAGATCCTTGCCCACGGGATGCTGCTGGGCGGTGAGCAGGGTCAGCGTGCCGCCGGCGCTCTTCGTCAACCGCAGTGGGTCGCCTCCGAAGGCATCGTGATAGGTGGCCGCCGCTGCTTCATCGAGTTGCGGGCCGTGGGCGAGCGCGGCGTCGAGCATGATGTGCAGGGTGGCGACGCTGAACTGCTTTTCTCCGATGCTGACGGTGGCTGGAAAATTACTGCGTACCAGGTAGTGGGTGCTGTGCAGCGCTTCGTCGCCGATGGTTTTCAGCGCGGCCTGGCATTGAGGCCACGGTTCGCCAAGTGCGGCTTGGGCGCGGACCTGGAGGGCGCGCATTTCCGTGACGGCATCCTTGATGGCGCCGGGTTTTAGTTGCGCGGCTAGAGCTTCCCGATCTACGGAATTGTCCGATGCGGCGATGGTTTTCAGCATCTCGTCGACCTGCTCGTGGGACGCGCCCGCAGTGCTAAATTGATCCAGCCAATCCATGAGAATGCGTTCCCCGCCGAAGGCCGCCTGGGTGGTGTGCAAGGGTGGCAACGTCGCGAGCAGGGCGGCGTAGGATCGCCGGGTGTCCGCATCCCAGGCGAGGCAATGCCGGGCGGCGGCGCGCAGGGCGTTCGTCTCGATGGCAAACTGGACGAGATTGCAGATGAGCAGATTCCCGGCGCCGGCGTGCCGCGCCAGGCGATGGGTAAAGATCAACCAATCGAGGGCCTTCCTTGACCTTGCCGTCGGCGAAGAGAGTTTCCGCCTGCAAGATGGCGATACTGGCCATTTCTTGCAGCTTGGAGACGTGCGGCAGCGCCATGAACGGGCCGTCCTCCGTGGGCAGGCCCCAGTCGCAGGGCACGGGAGAATTCGCCGCTTTCATCGCGAGGCGCAGGCTGCTTTTGCTGTCGGATAGTATCGTGGCCGCTGCGGCGGCATCGAAAGGCTTCCGGCCGTAGGCGACGTCGCGCACTTCCTTGGCCTGCCCGGGCGTAAGCTGCGGCAGGATCGCCGCGGCCTGCCAGTAGAGCAGCGCGGGATTCGTCGGTTTGGCATCTTCGGCCCGCAGTCCGGGCGCGAAGGTGAAAGTCGCGAAGGCGAGAGTAAGCAGAGTGGTTTTCATAAGTCAGGGGCGGTCGTTCCGGGAAGGGTGACGTTGAAGATGGGAGACGACGCGGGCAGAAGTGCCGTGGCATCGCGATCGAGCATGGTGAAAAGAGCGGCCTCGCCCTCATTGGCGGCGGCTTGATAGGCGAGCAGGGAGGCCCGCGGTGCGGCGGCCTGCGGGGGGAGAGGGCTGCCTGGTTTGTTCCGCGGGGTTCGAAGCAACGCTTCCGGAGGCCAGAGCGTGATGATCGCGCACAACGCCAGGACACCGGCCGCTGCAAGTGCTGGCGCCAGGCGAAGCCGCGGGGTGGTGGATTTCGCATCCGCCAGAGCACGCACGCGGCGCATCGTCGTGTAGTGCAAGGCCGCGTCGAAAGCAGGTGCGGGCACTCGCGCCGCGTCGCGCTGCAAGGCGTCGCGCATCGACTGGTCGTTATCGGGCGTCGGGGTCTTCATACCTTGGTGTCGGTGGGTGAATGCGCGGCGCCGCGCAGTTGGTTCACTTTTTCTTTCATGCGGCGCAGCTTGGTCAGCGCATGGTGGAGACGGCTCTTCACTGTGCCCGGCGAGATCCCGAGCGCGGCGGCGATCTCCGCTTCGCTCGCCTCGGCGTAAAAGCGCAGGCGCACGACCTCGCGATGCCGCGCGGGCAGGGCGGTGAGCATCGCCCGCAGCAGCTCCGCCTCGACCGCTCCGTCATCTTGCGGCTCACCGGCGGTATCCGGCTCGAATCGCCCGGCCGCCGCCTGCTGTTCCAAGGTGGCCAGCGGCAGCCGCCGGGAAAACCAGCCCAAGGCCCGCCGATGTTGCCGCAGCAGGATGACATAGAGCCAGGTGAAGAAGCGGCACGAGCCATCGAAGCGGGGCAGACCTTTCCATGCCGCGATCATCGTCTCCTGGACGAGGTCCTGCGCGCGATGGCGATCGCCGCAAAAAGCGAGGGCCTGTCCGAGAAGACGCGGCTGAAGTTCCTCCATGAGCTGCGAGAAGGCCGCGACATCTCCACCGCGCGCGAGGGCGAGGAGATCGGCACTAGGCTCGGTGGGGGCGGGTGACATGCGGCGCTGCACCTTTATGGCGCGCCGCCCCGGCAGAGTTCAGAAAATCTTCAGACTTTCTTTCGGCGCCGCCCGTTCCCCCATACCCCCAGTGCGCCCATGGCCATCAGCCCAACTGAGCCTGGTTCCGGCACGCTAATGACATCGGACTCGGCAGTGCCAAAGCGAAACTCGTCGAAGACCACCTTGGAGGGTAACTGATTGTTGAATTGACCCGAGATGAAACTCTGAAAGGCACCCAGATCCGTGGTGGAATCAATGATTCCGGTGACCGCTTGCGAGGCCGGAGTATTCACCAAGGTTCCGGTGTTGTCGTAGACCAAGGGCGTAAAAGTCGCCGCCGTGCCGGAGAGGGAAAGGTGGATTTCCACCATGAAGCTTTGGTTCACCGCGGGAGTGGCGAGCAGGGATTCGACGGCGTAGGCCGCGCCGCCGTTGTTGTAGAAGAGCGAGAGCGCGCCGTTGTTGAAGCCGATATTGAAGCCGGTCGTGGGGACGGTGGCATTGGCATTGGCGCTGCGCGACAACCCGAGCCCTGCGTAAACCGAACCGGTGTAGGAATTCACCGATTCGGAGAGCAGCATACTGAAATAGTAGTCCGTCGAGGCCGGAGCGCTTTTGGAAGCAAGATCGCGGTACTGGAGTCGGGGATTGGCGTTGCCTGCGGCGAGAAGGCTGCCGTCGTTGCTGGTCGCCGGATTCACCAGCAGGGGATTGGTGAGGCCGCCCACCTGGGCGACAAATGCACCCGTGCCGGATGGCCAGCCCGCCACCTGGCCGGGGACCGCCGTTCCCGTGTAGTAGCCGACGGTGCCATTGGTGGAAGTCTGCCCGTTGATGTTGCCCGCAAAGTAGAAGCCGCCGGTCCCAGTGGGCGTCGTCTCGAAATTATCCAAAGCGATCAACGTCGCCTGCGCCCGGTCCTGGGCAGCCACCATCCCGCAGGCGAGAGCGAGGCTGAGACAGGAGATGCGGAGATGGGGGACCATAAGACGCGGGGAATGTTTCGCGAGGGAGGCCGGTTGTCAACGCAAGGGATGAACGCGCGTGCGTTTCCGTGGCACTCACTTCCGGTGGCGGAAACTGGGACGTCCCAGCGGAGGGTCGACCTCTGCGATTCACCATTGAGCCCCGGGCGCGGGTGCGCTACACCGTCCCGCTCCTATGGCTTTCCTCAACGACAACTATTTCAAGCTCAAGGCCGGTTATCTCTTCCCCGAGATCGCGCGGCGCGTGAAGGTATTCGGCGAAGCGAACCCGGATGCCGCCCGGCACATCATCCGCTGCGGCATCGGCGATGTGACCGAGCCGCTGCCTGCGGCGGTGACGGCGGCGATGCACCGGGCGGTGGATGACATGGCCACGCGTGAAGGTTTCCACGGCTACGGGCCGGAGCAGGGCTACGAGTGGCTGCGGCACGCGATTGCGGAGAATGACTATCGCGCGAAGGGGATCGAAGTCGCCGACGACGAGGTCTTCGTCAGCGACGGCTCGAAGTGCGATTGCGGCAACATCCTCGATATCCTCGGCGACCGGAACAAGCTGGCCATCACCGATCCGGTATATCCGGTTTACGTGGATACCAACGTGATGGCCGGGCACACCGGGGACGCCGATGAGAGCGGCGCCTACGCGGGCCTGGTCTACCTGAAGTGCACGGCGGAAAATGGCTTCGTGGCCGCGCCGCCCGCGGAGCACGTGGACGTCATCTACCTCTGCTTCCCGAACAACCCGACCGGCGCCGTGGCGACGCGGGCGCAGCTCGAAGCGTGGGTGGCCTACGCGCAGGAGCACCAGTCGGTGATTCTCTACGATGCGGCCTACGAAGCTTACATCAGCGATCCCGCGGTGCCGCACTCGATCTACGAGATCGCCGGGGCGCGCGAAGTGGCTATTGAATTCCGCAGCTTCTCGAAGAATGGCGGTTTCACCGGGACGCGCTGCGCCTTCATCGTGGTGCCGAAGACGCTGCTGGCCTCGACCGCGAGCGGCGAGCGCAAGCCCCTCCATCCCCTCTGGTCGCGCCGGCATTCCACCAAGTTCAACGGCGTCTCCTACATCGTGCAGCGTGGCGCCGAGGCACTGTATTCGCCGGAGGGCCAGGCGCAGATCGCCGCGCTCGTCGCGCACTATATGGGCAATGCGAAGATTCTCCGCGAGGCGGCGGCGAGCGTAGGCTGGCGCGTCTACGGCGGCGTGAATGCACCGTACATTTGGGTCTCCACACCGGCGGGGACCACGAGCTGGCAGATGTTCGACCGCATGCTGAACGAGGCCAATGTCGTCATCACCCCAGGCAGCGGCTTCGGCGCGATGGGCGAGGGCTACTTCCGGATCAGCGCCTTCAATTCGCGGGCGAATGCGGAGGAAGTCGCGCGGCGGATCAAGGCGATCCAATGGTGAAAGAGTTTTGAACACCCCACATCCAACATCCAATGGAGGGGCACCGCCGCGAAGTATGAGTTCCCCCGTCGGAGTCTACGATAGCGGTTACGGCGGGCTGACCGTGCTGCGGCAACTGCGGCGCACCTTGCCGGAATTGGACTACCTCTATCTGGGCGACTCCGGGCGCGCGCCTTATGGAGGACGCGACGTCGATACAATCCTCGATTTTTCCGAGCAATGCGTCGAGCGCCTCTTCGCCGAAGGCTGCCGCGTGATCCTGGTGGCCTGCCATACGGTGTCGTGTGTCGCGCTGCGGCACTTGCAGCATCGCTACGGCTCGGCGGAGCGGCGCATCCTCGGCGTCACGATTCCCGCCGCGGAGGCCGCGGTGCGGCGGACGCGCGGGCAGATCGGCTTCGTCGGCACGGCGCGGACGGTGGCCTCGCACACTTTCCGCACCGAGGTGCGCAAGCTGAACTCCGAGGTGCGGATCACCGAAGTGGCCGCACCGCTGCTCGCGCCGATCGTGGAGGAAGGCTGGGAGGAAACCGAGATTGCCCGGCTGGCAGTGCAACGCTATCTCGCGAAGTTCGATGGCGTCGATACGCTGGTACTCGGCTGCACGCACTACCCGCTGCTGGAGCGCGCGTTCCATGAGCTCGCGCCTCCGGAGGTTACCGTGCTCAACCCCGCTCCCGAAGTCGCCGAGCGGTTCCGCGCCTGGCGCGAGCGGCATCCCGGCTTCGCACCGGCGGGCCATGGGCGCTTGCGCGTGCTCTCCAGCGGCGACGCCGCGCGCTTCGCCACCCACGGAGCACGCTTCCTTGGAGAGGAGCTACCGGCCATCGAGCATATCGCCGAGCAGAATGGCCGTCTCGCGCTGTGCCCCGAGGGCAGCGAGCCAATCGGACAGATTGTGCGCTAGGAAGTGCGCGAAATAAACGTAACAAGGGTGGCAGTGGAGATGCGAAGAGATGAGATGGCGGGGCGCGTCGCTCTCGAATTTGGGCGCTGACGGAGCAGCGCCCTCCTGAGGTGACGGTGGGAAAGCGGCGGTCCTACGGCTTGCAGAACCAGCCGAATTCCATCCAGCGGGCGAACCATTCCTGGATGCGCGCGGCGCTTTGCCCGGGCAATTCCTGGCTGCCGGCGAAGGCGCGGGCGCAGGCTTCTTCGAGCGTGGCACCGGAGCGGAGGGCGAGCAGGAGGTGATACGCTTCGGGATCGAGGCGCTTGTAATAGACGGCGAAGTTGACCCGGTGGACGGCGAGATGGATGGGGGTGCGGCTGCGGCGGGCAGTAAGAACTTTGCGCTGGCGGGTGTGGGTGGCGGAGACGGCGTTGCTCATGGCGGAGATTTCGGTGCGCTTCAGGGTGCGCATCATTTCATCCACCGGGTGGTGAAGCTCGAGCAGGGAGATGTAGGGCTGGAGGCCGAGGTGCAGGCGGTCGGGCGGAAGTTTGGCGATCTGCTTCGCGGTGAGCACGGGCTTGTCCGGGTCGTCGAAGGCCAGCACGCGCGCCCATTCGACGCGGGCGACGTCAAGGGCGAGGTCGCTGCGCGGGCGGGTGAACTCGGGATGGGCATCCAGGAAGGCGACGAGCTGCGAGCCGATGTCGCGCAGGTTCCAGGAGTGGGAACCGCAGGCTTCGAGGTAGGCGACGGCGAGCCGGTCGAATTGGCCTTCGCCCAGGACCGCGCGCACCCCGCGGAAGTCTTCGCCGAACGCGCCGAGCAGCCGCCACCAGTACTGCTGGTTGTAGATCTGCAGGCGCTCGAAGGCGGTGAGGCGGTCGTTGGGCTTGATGAAGCGCTCGGCGACGGCGGTGTTGGAGGGCTGCATCGTTTCGTCGGGCTTGAGCGGACGGAAGAGGGCGCCGGTGATCGCTTGCTGGAATTGGGCGAGAGAGGCGGTGGGTCGGATGTTTGAAGCTTGAGGTTTGAGGTTTGGTTTCATCCGGTACTGCGCGGGCGGGCGGTATTTTGCGGTACTATCACGGTGTCATCCTGAGCGGAGTGTAACGGAGTCGAAGGATCCCGTGGAGCAACCAGCGATCGTCTATGGCAAAGCGACGGGATGTTTCGACTCCGTTACACTCCGCTCAACATGACACGCAAGGAGGAGCGCGGCGACCTTCGGGAAACGCTGTCACGCGGCGATGGTGTCGGCATGGGGAAGAAAGCGGTTGGCCTTGAGGGCCTCGGCGTGGACTTCGTCGAAGCTCGGGATGCGATCGTCCCACTCGAGGAGCGTGGCGGTGCGGCCGATGCGGGCGATGGCGTGGGCGTACATTTTCCAGACGGGGTCGAGCACGGGGGTGATCGTGCGTGTCGAGGATGTAGCGCTCGTACTGGGTGTGGCCGGCGATGTGGATCTGCGCAACGCGATCGGCGGGGACGGCGTCGAGGTAGATGTAGGGGTCGAAGGTGTGGTTCTTCGAGGAGACGTAAATGTTGTTCACGTCGAGCAGGATGCCGCAGTCGGCGCGCTCGACGACTTCGCTGAGGAATTCCCACTCGGTCATTTCCGAGTCGTGAAACTCGGCGTAGCTGCTGACGTTCTCGACGGCGACGGGGATGCCGACCGTGTCCTGGACTTCGCGGATATTGCGCGCGGCCCATTCGACGGCCTCCCAAGTATAGGGCATGGGGAGAAGATCGTGGGTGAAGCGGCCGTCGACGCTGCCCCAGCAAAGGTGATCGCTGAGCCACGGGGTGCCGGTGCGCTTGACGAGGCGCTTGAGCTTGCGGAGATGGTCGCGATTCGGCCGCGCGGCGTTGCCGAAATACATGGAGACGCCGTGCTGAACGACGCGGTACTGCTCGAGGATCTGGTCGAGCACCTGCAACGCCCGGCCGCCCTCGACCATGTAATTTTCCGAAATGATCTCGAACCAGTCGACGACCGGTTTTTCACCGAGGATATGCCCGTAGTGCGGGATGCGCAGACCGATGCCGATCCCGTATTCGGTGTGGGCGTTGAAGCGGTTCGCGGGCATGAGAGCGATTTAGGATTTAGGAGTTATCATTGAATATTGGGAATTTTCGCCGCCGGCAGATCCCACGCGGTACGTCAAAATGCTCAATGCCAAATCTGAAATGTTAATGAGATGCGGGGCTCCGGCCACTTCCATGGCCGGAGCCCCGGAGAGGATCGCTAGCGCTTACTTGGTGGGCTTGCCGTCCTTGGTGGCGCAGCCGCCCTTGCCCTTGCAGGAGTTCTTGCCGGCGCAGCCGTTGTCGCCGGTTTTGCAGCCGCCCTTGCCCTTGCAGGAATTCTTGCCTGCGCAGTCATGGGTTTCGCCCTTCTTCTCGTCGGCGAGGACGCCGGCGGAGGGTGCGCCGCTCTTGGCGGCGGTGGTCGCGGCATGGAGTTGGGCGGTGAGGCCCCCGGAGATCAGGCCCGCGATAGCGGCGCCGGCGAGGATGGTCTTGCTGGTGAGTTGATTTTTCATAGTGGTCTGGTTTCTGGTTTTTGGTTTATCGCCGTGCGCCCTCGATTGTCTCGCGGGCGCCCGGCTCTGGTTTCTGGTTTTCGCGTTTGCCGAATCGCGAAGACTCGCGACCCGGCGCCGGCAAAAGTGGTTGCGTTCTTATGCGGATGGCGACGTGGGTTCGGACGCAGGCGGGCCGAACTTTTTGCCCAGGAGGTAATCGAGGGAGAAGACGCCCGGGCCGAAGATCAGCACGAGCAGGACGGCGAAGAGGAATTGAAATTCAGCGGCATTCAGGAATTTGTCGGGATCGCTGAAGATGGCACGGAGCGCTTCGTTGTCCGCCGTGACATAGGCGACACAGAGGAGGAAGGTGAGTGGAATGGAAATGAGGCGCGAGCCGAGACGACGAGGAGCAGCAGGCCGCCGAAGCATTCGGTGGCGCCGGCCAGCACGGCATTGAGCGCGGGCAATGGAATGTGAAGGCTGGCGAAGTATTCCGTCGGTTTGCTCAGATCGCTGAGTTTGCCTTTGCCCGTCTGAAAGAAGGACCAGCCCCAGTAGAGTCGCACGAGGAGCAGGAAGGGCGATTGCAAATAGGACGCGCCGCGAATGAGCAGGGCGTAGGCGGCACTGGCGCGGGCAACGAGAGGGTGCGTGTTCATGGCAAGGTGTTGCTCAGGTCGACGAACGCCCATGGCGTTTGATTGCACAGACCAAAAGTTTTTTCGCGCATGGGGGAAAAGCGACACAACCGAGGGGCATGCATGCTAGGAGATCGGGCGCCGGACGGGAAGTAGGAATTGCGTGACAAGCGTGCGACGGCTAAACCGGGTCGCGATCATTCCTGCGCACCGACTTTCACTTTGGACGCATCCAGCGAATCTCCCATTCTCACCGACGCCGAGCGGCTGCAAAAAGGCTACCGCTATGCACTGGCGCTGACGCATCACCTGGAGGACGCGCAGGACCTGGTGCACGAGGCATGGCTGAACCTGTCGCGCCGCTACGGGCGCGTGGAGACGAATGCGGTGCTGTTCACGGCGGTGCGGAACCTGTTCGTCGACCAGTGCCGGCGGAAGAAGATCGTACAGTTTGAATCGCTCGATGTGCCGGAGGCGCCGGACGTGCCCGAGCTCGCGGAGAATCAACCGGGACTGCAGGGCGATGTGGGCGCGCTGCTGGCGATCCTGCGGCCGATGGAACGTGAGGCGATCTTCCTGCACTACTACGAGGGCCGCACGGCGGAGGAGATCGGGCAGATCACCCGCCAGCCGCGCGGGACGGTGTTGAGCCTCCTGCATCGGGCCATCGCCAAACTGCGCGAGGCCGCGGTGCCAGCCGATGGCAAAACTCAGTGCAATCAGTGGCTGCTGTTATTCGTTTCTTTCTTCTGAGCGATGTCCGAACTCCGCCAACAAATCCAAAAGCACTACGACGCGCAGGCGCTGCCGCCGGCGAAGCTGGAGGCTATCCTCGCGGAAGGCCGGGCGGCGGCGGAGGGTGGAGAGAAGGTGATTGCGCTGCCGATGCGACGGGCGGCGATGTGGCGGGTGGCTTGGGCGATGGCGGCTTCCATTGTTGTGCTGGCGGGCGGGATGTGGTTTTGGATGCCGGGGCGGGCGGCGGTTTCCTACGCGTCCTTTGCGCCGCGGGTGGTGGAGTTCTTTGGCACGCCGCCAGAATTGCCGAAGCGCTCCCAGAATCCCGAGGAATTGCGGACGTGGCTGCTGGCGCAGGGCGCGCCGACGGATTTTCAGATCCCGGCGAAGCTGCGGCCGCTCAAGAGCTTCGGCTGCCAGGTGGTGGATGTGCACGGTCGCCCGGCTTATCTCACGTGCTTTTGGACGGAGAAGAAACCGGGAGTCGATGACGGCTCGCTGGTGCATCTGCTGGTCGCGAAGCGGAGCGATTTCAAGGACGTGCCGCCGGCGACGCCACAATTCCGCGAGATGAGCGGATGGAGCTTTGCCGCGTGGAGCACGGGCGATGTGATCTACACGATGACCGCGAAAGCGCCGCTGGCGAAGCTGCAGGAGTTTGTCGCGAGGGCGGGCGGGCGGCATTTGCCCATCCTGGCCGCGTCGCTTTCCAGCGGTTTCTAGTTCTTGAGCTTGTTGAGCTCGGCCAGGACGGCGGCTTGCGTGAGGATTTCGGGGAGCAGGACGGGCTCCGCGTTGTCCCCCGGATAGAGCAGATAAACCGGCACGCCCGCGCGGCCAAACTTCTTCAGGATGGCGGTGATGTCCTCCTCGCCATTGGTCCAATCGGCCTTGAGCGTCAGGACGTTTTTTTGCCGGAGTACGGCGCGGACGGGTTCGGTATTGATGACGAACTTTTCGTTGTATTTGCAGTTCAGGCACCAGTCGGCAGTGAAGTCGATGAAGACTGGCTGGCCTTTCTTCGTGGCTTCGGCCACGCGCTCGGCAGTCCACGGCAGCCAGGTGAGTCCACCCGGTTCGGTGGCGCCGGTGGCCGTGGTCGCGGCTTTGGGAGCGGCGTTGAGTTTGCCGTTCAGGAAAAGGAAATAGCCGCCGGCCAGGAGCGCGATGATGAGCAGCCACGAAACGGCGCGGCCGGCCAGCACGCCATAGACCCAGCAGGCGACGCCGAGCACGAGCAGGAAACTGCTTACGGCGATGAGGGGATCGATGCCGCGGCTTTGCCCGAGAACCCCGAGCAGCCAGACGACGACCCCGAGCATGATGAAACCCATGAGCTGCTTGAGCCGCTCCATCCACAGGCCGGGCTTCGGCAGGAAGCGCAGCCAAGCGGGATTCGCGGTAAGCAGGAAATAGGGGAGGCTCATGCCGGTCGCGATCGCGATGAAGATAAGAAAGACGATATGGGAAGGGGCGACGAAAGCGAAGCCGAGGACCGCGCCGAGGAAAGGCGCCGTGCAGGAGGTGCCGAGCAGCGTCGTGAACATGCCATGCAGGAACGCGCCGCCGAAGCCTTCCTTGCTGGAGAGTTCGCTGAGCTTGGAAGCGGTGCCGCCGCCGAGCGCGATCTCGAAGACGCCAAGCAGATTGAGCCCGAAGACGAAGACCAGCGCGATGAGCGTGACGAGGATGCCGACGTGCTGAAACTGGAAGCCCCAATTGAGGCCGATACCGTTGGCGCGCAGCACGGCGATGAGCGTGGCGAGCCCGAGGAAGAAGGCGAAGACGCCCGCGACGAAGGCGAGCCCGAGATGAAAGACGCGCCGCGGATGTTCGCCGGCCTGCTGGACGAAGCCAAAGATTTTCAGGGCGATGACCGGCAGGACGCAGGGCATCAGGTTCAGGATCAGGCCGCCGAGGAAAGCGCTCCAGAGGATGGCCGGCAGGCTGTGGTCGGGAGCGGCGGGAGCAGGGGATGGGGCGGTCGCAACCGCGGCAGACGGCGCGGGGCTGGTCGTGCTATCGATGAGCCAGCCTTCCCGGGGCGCGTCGCCTTTATTGGTCGCGATGATGCCGCGCCAGGGCAGGTTCGGCTTGCCGCCTTCGTCGATGGGGAAGGTGATGGTGCGCGAGCCGTCCGCGGCAATCTCCCCCACAACAGGATGCGCGGGCTTGGCGTCGGCCGGAGGCAGAGGGAAGAATTCGGCTTTGAATTCCTTGGGCAATCCTTCGATGTGGAGGGAGAACTCGTTGGCCTTGCTCGTGTCCCACTTCACGGTGAAGGGCGTGGGCGTGTTCTTCGGCAATTGCGCGCGCCAGGTGGTGAAGAGTTCCGCATTCGCCGGCTGTGCGCCACTGCCGCCGGGAAGAGATAGGGCGAGATTGGCATTGCCCGGGACGCAGGTGTGCGGATCGCACATCTGCCACTTCACCGTGGCCTTGATGGTGATCGGTCCCGGAGGCAGTGGCGCGGGCGGCGTGATCTCGGCGAAGATCAGCGCCTCGTGCAGGTAGACGTAGTTCAGGAAGTCACCCGCGCCGATGTGCGCTTCCGGCAGCGGCCATTGCAGAGGTCCGGCGGTGAAGCCCGGGGGCAGTTCCCAGTCGATGCTGGTGGGCTGGCCGAGGTCGCCGACGAACTGCCAGTAGACATCCCATTCCGGATCGATCTCGAAGTGAACGCCGGCGGTGAACGGTTTGCCCGCCTCTACTGCCGTGGTGTTCGCAACCAGAGTGACAGTGACCGCCTTGACTTTCTGCGCCGCCTCCTGGGCATAGCTCGGCGCGAAGCCGATCAGCCAGCAGACGACGATGGCCAGAAAGCCGAGGGAGCGGAATCGTGAAAAGGGAGTCGGCATGCGGTGGGACAATAGAACACAGACCACCAAACGGTCGGCCGGGTTCAAACCGGACAACGAACCTGCGCGGCGATTGATTGCAGCGCGGCGCTATTTCGCCACGCCCATCGGCCAGTCGTCCGTGCGGAAAGGCGACGCGGGCAGGCCGGTGTTGTTGATGAGATTGCACTCGGGATCATCGTCCCAGGCATAGCGCACGGCCACGGGCTTCGGCACATCCGGGCTGGAGATGACGACGTGGTCACCCTGGATTTCCGCCTCGGCCCAGACGAACTTGCGGTCTTCGCCGGCGATGGCGAAGCCCTTGATCTTGCCGCCGTCCGCGGCCTTCATGCCTTCGCCATTGCGGAAGGTGAGGCGCGCTTTGCTCTCCTCGATCTGAAAACCGCTGGGCAGCGGGCCGGAGTATTCCTGGTCGCGATAGTAGACGGTGGCTTCGGCCCAGAGCGCCAGGCGCAGGCCGACGTCCTGCTTGTTCTTGGGATGGATATTGCCGGATTCACCGATATCGATGATCACCGCCATGCCGGTGTGCGGGACTTCCAGGGTCTCGAGCTGGGCTTCGCGCAGGCGGGCCCAATTGGTGTCCGTGGGCTGGGCGTGACGCTGCATGAAATTAGCGAGCTGGACGTAGAGAAACGGGAAGTCCTCGATCTGCCAGGCCTGACGCCAACTGCGGATCATCGCCGGGAAGAGCTTCTTGTAGAGATCGGGAGCACCGGCATTGGCTTCTCCCTGGTACCAGATGGCACCGCGGATGGTGTAATTGAGGAGCGGGGCGATCATGCCGTTGTACAGGCAGGCAGGACTGCCGAAGGCATCTCCGCCGCGCGGAGCGCGGGGCGCCTTCGGAGGCTCGGTGCCGGCCGGGGGCGGTGTCTTGCTGGCTTCCTTCCAGGCGGCGAGTTCCCGGTCGTATTTCTCCTTGGCCTGAGGGTAGGCTGCGACCGCTCTGTCCCAGGATTCGAAGATCGGCTTGAAAGCGGGGTTCGCGGAGAGCACCGGCTTGGGGGTCCAGAATTCCGCGGGGGTGCCGCCCCAAGAGGTATGGATCACGCCGATGGGTTGCTTCAGCGTCTGGTAAAGGCGGCGGGCGAAAAAGTAACCGACCGCGGAAAAATGGGGGACGGTCTGCGGTGTGCAGACTTCCCACCGGCCGACGCAATCGTCCGCCGGTTCCGTCTTTGCGGCTTTCGTGACGGTGAACATCCGAATCATTGGGAAATCGGCGGCCTTGGCTTCCTCGGCGGCGTCCTTGCCCGTTTGGACGACGAACTCCATGTTCGATTGCCCGGACGCGACCCACACTTCGCCGACGGCCACATTTTTGACGGTGAGGCTGTTCTTGCCAGTGACAGTCAATTCGCCGGTCGTTCCCACGGTGAGGCCGTCCAGCTTTACTTTCCATTTGCCATCCGCATCCGCGGCGGTTTCGGCGGATTTGCCCGCGAATTGCACGGTGACTTTTTCACCCGGTGCGGCCCAGCCCCAGACGCCGTCCGAGGCGTCTTGCTGGAGGACCATGTTGTTGGAGATGACGGCGGGCAGCTTGACGTCGGCCAGGGCCGTGCTGCCGAGAATGCCGGAGGCAAGGATGAGCGTGCAGAGACGCGTGGGGAGGTGGGGTTTCATGGCTGGGGTGGGTGGAGGCGAAGCGGGATGAAAGGGGAAACGGAATCCTAGTTGCCGAGGAAGTTGGCGCCTTCGGCCTCGACGCGGAAAATGTCGGGGAGGGCATTGATCTCGAATTGCACGGCGAAGGTGTGGACGCCGGCGGGCAGATCGGCGGTGGGATTCGGCTCGGACGCGACGGCGAGAGGCTGGCCGTCGAGCCACGCCTTGCTGACGCCGGTGAGGTTGAAGCGCGTCCTGCTGGCGGCGGCGAGTTGGAATTGCGCGCTGGCGATGACGGTGTTGCCGGCGATGGGCGTCTGCCCGAGGGTGGCGGCGAACTGTTCGCGCGGCAGGCGGCCGTCGATGAGCGTGTAGGCGGGTGGAGCGTCGGCGATCTTGTCCCCGCGTTCCGCTTCCGCCGCTTGCGCGCCGGGATAGAGGCGCCACAGACGGGCGACACTGCCCTTGCTGGCGTCGAACGGACCGGGGCGGCCGACCTGGCTGAGGAAAGCGAACAGGCAGCGCTTCTCGGTGAAATCGAGGGCATCGGTCAACCCGGGCGGCATAAGGCTGCCGACGAGATCGCGCTTCACGATATTGGCTTTCACCAGCGGAATCTCCGGCACCGGGCCGGGGCGGATGAATTGCTCCGTGGCGGTTTCACGCGTGGGGATGCCAGTGAGTTGTGAGCCGTCTTTCATCGTGTAGGAAAAGGCGTGAAAGCCTTCCTTCACCTTGGCCGCCGGGTCGTAGACGCTCTCGATGATGTAGTCGAGCGGGGCGCTCGCGCCGAGGCTGGAGAGATCGGGGCCGAGCTTGCCACCCGCGCCGCCGATGGAATGGCACTGCACGCAACCGATGCGGCGATAGACGAGTTCCCCTTGCGCGGGATCGGAACCCATCTGCACGGTCTTGACCATCCCGGCGATTTCTCCCGCCATGTCGCGAGGCGTGGCCGCGGCTTTACCGCCGGCAGTCTCGATCGACTTGGTGAGGAAGACGCCGGCGTGGCCTTTTTCGCGGGCGGCCTTGAGGGCGGCGCCGAGAATCGGCGCGGGAATTTCCTTGGCCCACGCCGCGTCGTCGAACTTCACCTTCAGCGCATCGATGCCGCCCAGGACGCTCATCAATTGCCGCCAGCCAGCCAGGGCTTCGGCTTCGCTGGGGGCATCGTGCATCACGGACTGCACTTGCGCGAGCGCGGCGGAGAGCTTCAGGCCGGCGAGAGCGCCGAGCGCGGTGCGGCGGATGCCGAAGGATTGCTCGGGTGCGCAAAGCTCGGTGAGGGTGATGACGGCCTCATTGCCGCCGAGGGCGCGCAGGCCATCGATGGCGGCGACCCGCAGCGGGCTTTTGGCGGTTTTATCGCCGGCCACTTTGGGCAGGAAGGCAGGAGCGTCCTTCGTCTTCCAGAAACCGGCGAGCTGGAGCAGGCTGGGACGCAATTTTTCTGGTGCGGCCTCGGCGATCTTTTCCAGCGCGAGTTCGCCCTCCGGACGCACCCCGCGGTCGCGCGCGGCGGTCAGCAAGGCGGCGAGGACGCGCAAGGCATCGGCTTCGGGGAGATTCGGGATTTTCACGCCGGCCGTATCGATGCCGGGGCAGCAGTCGGGGCCGTAGAAGAGCACGAGCGCTTCGAAGAGCTTGGAAAGTTCCTGCGGTCCCCCCGCGCGGCCGACGAGGTCGATCCACGGACCTTGGGTGAAGTCGAGTTTGGGGTCACTGAGGATTTTCGCGAGGGCAGCGCCGGCCAGGGCGGGGTCGATGGCGTTGAGGCCGTACTCGAGCTGTTTCTCTCGGCCCTCGGTTTTCCAGGCGCCGCTGGCGATGGCTTCGGTCCATGGCTTGGCGAGGTCGTTGATTGACAGCCAGAACGCGTAGTCGAGGAAAGGATCGCTGCCATCACTCTTCGCCGCGGCATTGAGCACGAGCGTGGCGCTGTCAGCCGTCGGAATCGCGCCCAGGACGCGCACCGCGCCGAGACGCACCCGCGGATGCGGATGCTCGATGTAGGCCTCGAGCATGGCGAGCAACTGCGCGCGGAAGGCATCGCGCTTCGCGGGCCGATCGCCAAAGACGGCCTCCGCCGTGGCCGCTTGCGAAAGCAGCAGCGACAGCGTCTGCGCGATGCTTTCCCCGGACAGGCCGGCAATGGATTCGCGCACCTGGGTGGCGTTGATCGATTGCGCCAGCGGGATGAAGGCGTCGAGATGGAGGCCGTAGTAGGCGCTGCGCAGGAGATTGAGCTGCGCGTAGCGCGCGGCATCCGGCTGGCCGCCCAGAAACTCGCGGCTGGCACTTTCGATTTGCGAAGCGGGTTTCATCGAGAGGACTCGCAAGGCCTGTTCGCGCGCCCACAAATTCGGCTGGCCGCCCGGTTGGGCGAAGAGCGAGAAGAGCGCATCGGTGCTCTTCTTCGTCAGGTCTTCCCATTGCACGAGCGGTGCGTCTTTCTTCGTGATGCGCCAGATGCGGCCGTGGGTGTGATCGCGGCGCGGGTCGCGGAAATCGACTTCGCCGTGATTGATGACGGGATTGCTCCAGTCGGCAACGTAGAGCGCGCCGTCGGGGCCGAGTTTGACGTCGATGGGGCGGAAGGCGACATCGCTGGTGCGGACCACGTCGGGCATTTCCTTCGTGGTGTAGCCGGCTTGGGCGGGTGTGCCTTTGGCGAGGTCGGTGATGCCGAAGCGCACGATGCGATGGGCGCGGAAATCGCAGGTGATGGCGTTGCCCTGCCAATCGGCGGGGAAGTGCGGCGAGCGGATGAGTTCCAGCCCGGCGAACTTCGGATAGGAACCGGGGCTGATGCTTTGCATCGTCCGGCGGGCGCCCTCGGAGGGCGAAAAGGGTCGAGCCGGGAAAACTCCAGGTCAGCCCGGTTGAGCCGGCACCATCGGTCTGGAAGCTCTGCCCCCATTCGTCGAACTGATGTCCCCATGAATTCCACAGCCCGCGGTCGAAGACTTCCACCTTCTCGGTGCGGGGATCCCAGGCGAGCACGCCGCCGGCATTCAGCCGCACCACGCCCCAAGGCGTTTCCGTGTGAGTGTGGATGTAGATGCTCTGGTCCATGTAGAGCCGGCCATCCGGCCCCCACTTGAGCGTGTGCAGGATGTGATGCGTATCCTCCGTTCCGAATCCGGAGAGGACGATGTGGCGCTGGTCGGCCTTGCCGGAACCCTTGGTGTCTTCGAAGTAGAGCAGTTGGGTCGATTGCCCGACGAAGCAGCCGTAGCGCTGTGGCAGGCCGGGCTTGGTGGGCAGCGCGGTGGGCGCGATGCCGGTGGGGAGCAACAGTCCCTCGGCGAAGACCGTGCTCTTCGTCGCCTTGCCGGTGTGATCGGGATCATCGATGACGATGATCTTGTCGGTCTCTTCGCCGCCGGGAGCGATCTGTGGGTAAAGCGCGCTGCTGGCCACCCACAAGCGGCCTTGCGGATCCCAATTCATCTGGGTCGGCTTGAAGAGCAGGGGATTCTCCGCCCAGAGCTCGATCTGGAGGCCTTCATCGAGCGTGAATTCCGGCTTGGGCAGCGGCGGGATGGGCTCGGGGTCTTTGGTCGCGGGAAATGGGTGCGACCGGCGCGGGCTGGCCGCTGGCCTGGGCCTGGGCGCCTGCTTTCTTCAAGCGATCGATCTCGGCGTCGGCCGCTTCGATGAGCGGATCGAACTCGGGGATTTCCTTGGCGTTCTGCCCCTGCTCGTGTTTGCGGAAGCCGAAGAGGTAGGTGGAATTCGCCGGACGCCAGCGATGGAAGAAGAGTTCGTTCTTGCGGATCACGGCCGGCCGGAGGGCCGCTGATGGCACCGAGTCGGTGGCCCAACCCAGCTCGTTGCTCACGACGTTGCCCAGCACGTTGTAGCCGAGATCATTCAAGTGAATCCCGTTGTCGGTCATGGCCGGTTGAGGTCCGGGCAGATGTTCGGCCAGGGCGGAGGCCAGTTCACCCAGCGAGACGAAAGTGCCCGCGCGCTCCTTCGCCAAGGCGGCGATGGCGGCGGAATACTGCTCGAGCAGCTTGTTGTGGGCCGTCGGATCGGGGAGGCCGGGCTTTTGCTTGCGCAGGTCTTCATGCCGGATCGGGGAGAGAAGGACGTAGCGCACGCCGGTGCCCGCCTGGGCCTTATTCGCGGCATCGATCGCATCCATGAGCTGGCCGAGCTCGCCTTTGAATCGCGTCGCGGTCATCGGCTCTGCGCCGTAGCGGACGGGATCGGGATTGAGCGTGGGGTCGCCCGAGCGGTCGGTGATTTCCTGCAAGCTCGCGGCCATGCCGTAGCCGAGAAAGACGACCGTCGGCTTGACGAGATCGAGCTGCTCTTTCAAGCGCTCGAAACCTTTCACCGCGGGATCGAAACTGGCGCGCGACCAGCCGAGCGGCGTATCGGCCGAGAACGCCAGATTGCGCACGGTGAAATGGCGATCCGGGAACTGCTGGTGCATCCGCGTTTCGAGGTAGCCATAGGTGCCTTCCCGCTCGAGCAGGGTATCGCCGAGGAAGAGGGACACGATCGCCCTCCTTGATTTCAAAAGGATCGGCGGGGCGCGCGACGAGGATCAGTGACAAAAGAAAACAGAGCGTCAGGAGGGAACGAAGCATGGGAAGAGAAAGGGCTAGGCTTTATAGATGTCGTGAGTGCCGATGGCGAATGAAACTCAAGAACACGTTTTTAAGCGGGTTTGCGGTACTCCGGGGAGCACACTCGTCCCGAGTGTTGGCGAAGGTGTCCCGTCTTCGCGGACTTTTATCGGAATCCATAGTAAAAGCAATGCGTCCAGCGACTTGCACGTCGGACAAAGTTCGTCTCGGCGGGACGCCGATACCAGCACTCGGGACGAGTGCGCTCCCCGGAACTCTCCGGTTCGCACGCCGGCGGTGATGGCTGCACATTGAATTAAAATGCTTAAGTTGCGGCCAGCCCTTCGTTGAGGACCAATGCGGAATCCACAAACCGCCCATCTTCCGCGTCATCGTAGCCTTCCCAGATTTCTTCCGGCACGTCCGGGTGAGCCAGCCGACGGAGCGTCCGCTCGACAATCTCGAGGTCTTCGGCATTGAGACGCTGCAACGTTTCCTGGGGCAACCTGAACCCGCTCCGCAGGGGGGAGACCTTCGATCTCGGCGAGGATTTCGGCAATACGCATAACAGGAAGTGAAGCGTCGGAATTACCCGGGAGCAAGCGCTTCCCTTAGGCGTGTCAGTTCAACCGCTCGTGTGGTTTTTCAAAAAAGACGATCAGGACCATGCCGGCCAGGAATCCGCCGATGTGCGCCGCGTAGGCGACGCCGCTGGTTTCGACGCCGTGAGTGGCGGCGGCGAGGACTTCGGAGACGATCTGCAGTCCGATCCAGACGAGGAGGAAAAACCAGGCGGGAATTTCGAGGAGGCGGAAGAAGAAAAAGATGGGGACCAAGGTGAGAACTTGGGCCTTGGGATGATGCAGCAGGTATGCTCCGAGGACGCCGCTGATGGCGCCGCTGGCACCGACGAGAGGCACATTCGAATGCGGTGAAAGCACGGTGAAGGCCAGCGTGGCGGCGATACCGCAGAGCAGATAGAAGAGCAGGTAACGAATCGGGCCGATATTGTCCTCGATATTGTTCCCGAAGATCCAGAGGAACCACATGTTGCCGACGAGGTGCATCAAGCCGCCGTGCATGAACATGGAGGTGAACAGATGCGTCCAGCCGCCCGCGATATGGGAGGTGAGTTCGATCGGCAGGAATCCCGCGAGCGCGACCGATTTTTCCAGCCCGATCTTTTCCTGCCAGGCGAAGAAGACGCCGGCATTGGCCACGATGAGCAGGATCGTGACGATGGGAAAGCGGGTCGTCGGTTGGTCGTCGCGCAGCGGGATCATCGGACACCGTATCTCGCAGACGCGTCAAATGCGGGCAAGGAGCAGTCTTGTCAAATCAGTGCGAGAAAAGCGCCGCCGGGATGTCGCTGAAACTCCCGGCACCGGGCGGCTTCCATTGGACGTGCACCGTGTCTGTTTCCAGGTAATAGCCGACCGAGACGATGGGCAGCACGCCGGCCCGCAACTCCACCGTCTCTTCCTTGTTCTCCCCGTCGTGAAATTTACAGACGACCTTCCCGTCGATCAGGAGCTCGTTGCGATCCCAGCCACTGGTCGTGCGGAAGCCGTAGATCCCCGGCTGGGTGATATTGATGAAACCCGCGACGACGGCGTTCTCGTTCTTGGCCTTGGTCCAGGTGGAAATGGTGTGGATCGTTTTCGGTGCGCCGAGCGGCTTGCCAAAATCGGTGTAGGGGACGTTCCCTCCGCGCCTGTCTCCCTCGACCTGTGACGGATGCTTCGGGTAGCGGGTGATCAGGAGGCCCTCGGCGGAGCGGCCGAGCGTAGCGGTGCCCAGTGGCACTGTGGTCGGAACGCCGATGGCCGCCGCGTTCGTGACGGCGGCGAGACCTTTGAGTTCGGAGTTGATCAGGTTCGCCTCATCGAGCAGGCCGCCGGCCATGGCGGTCTTGAGCGCCGGTTGCAATTCGGCCGCGTATTGGCGCTGGACGTTTGAAACATTGCTCTCGAAATGGACGCGCGCTTCGTTCGCCTTCGGCGTTTTGAATTGCTGCCCGGTCGTGGCGGGCAGGCCTCCGGTCTCGAGGCGCTTCTTGAGATCGTTGATGGCATTGGCTTCCTCGAGGGAACTGGCGGCCAGCGCCGCCTTCACCGAAGGATCGAGTTCCTGAATGTAGATTTGCCGGGCTCGCTGGAGGGATTCGGAATAGTGCTGTTGCGCGCTGAGAGCGGCCGGAGTCTTGAAGGCGGTAGCGCCGGTCAACACGGCTTCTTTCGATTGGGCGCGTCCGGTCGGACTGCCCCCGATCAATAACATCGCAACGACGACCACAAGGGGGGACAACACTCTCAT
>JBBCHV010000009.1:0-154082 GCA_037200205.1 Chthoniobacter sp. | reverse complement strand
GGCGCGAGGCGGGAGGGACTCGCGCTCAATTCTTCGGGAAGCCTGGCGGACGGTCGGAGATCTTCGGGATGTCGACCGGGATCGAATTTTGCGCCACCGAGCCTTCGCGTTTCCCGCCGATGATCTGCAGCGCGCCCTCGGCGGTGCGACGCAAGGTCGGCCGGGTCTTGGGCGCGGAGTAGTTGGTCTGCCCGCCAAATTCGCCGGCGGGCGAGACCTTGGTCAGGACATAGGCGCGCATGCCGATGAGATGCAGAATGTAAAGATTGTCGTTGGAATCGAATTCCGCCTGGGGCGCCACGTTGTCGAGCAAGCGGCCGATGGGGAACGTGCAATAGACCATGCCATCGTCCTGGCCCTCGACGCGCACGTAGAGGTTGTTGGATTCGCCGATCGCGTGCGAGAGGAGGGAGAAAATGCGCATCTGCCCGGCGGCGGGCTGGCCCTCGGGAATGCCCGCGACCTTGCGCCAGATGAGGTGGCCTTCATTGACGTCGATATGCGTGGGCTTGGAGACAAAGAATTTGTCGAGTCCATCGAAATAGATCGAGGACTGGATCCGAAACGAACCCGACTCGCCCATCTCGTAGAGTTCATTGAGATTGACGCTGCGCTTGATCGTTTCGCCGGCCTTCATGCTGACCGGCGGCAGGTGATAATTCACACTGCGCGGGGGGATCATCCGGTCGCCTTCCCCAATGATGCGGAAGCCGAACCACTGATACTGCTGGCTGTCCGACAACGTGATGTCACGCCCGGTGAAATTGGTCACATTGACGGTGGCGATGATCGGCTCGTAGAGCAGATAAAAGCGCTGTTTGACCGAACAGGTCACCGTGATCTGGGCGTGCGCGGCGGTGGCCAGGCAGAGAAAGAGGAGAAGGCGGAGGTACTTCATTTCTTGACGGGTGGGGTGTGGCTGATGGTACGGAAACCGATCGATTCGCTGACGGTACTGGGATCCATTTCGGCGCGCTGATCGAGGCGCACTTCTTTCGACAAGTAACTGCCGCCCTTGACGACCGGGCGCCGCTTCACCGGATCCCAGGTATTGGTCCATTCGCGGACATTGCCGGCCATGCCGATGACGCCGAAAGCGCTGCGGTCGCCCTTGATCTTGTCCACGGGATTCCAGAAGTTGTAGCCGTCGATCGCGCCCTTGGCCGCAGGGTTGGCCTCGTTATAGTCGGCGCCGGAATTGACTTTTTTCGGATCGAAGTCCTCACCCCAGGGATAGGTGTAGCCCTTGAGACCGCGCGCGGCTTTTTCCCATTCCTCCTCGGTGGGCAACTCGCGGCCTTTCCATTTGGCGTAGGCGTAGGCGTCCCAATAATCGACCGCCATGGCGGGGCAGTTCAGGTCGATCTTCACCGAATGAACGGATTTCCCCGCGACCGCATTTTTGTAATAAATGTCCCAGTTTTCCGGCTTGTGCATCTGCGCGTTCTTGATGCGCGGCTGGCGCGGCTCATCATATTCCGTGGTCGGATGCGCCTCGAGGTACTGCACGAACTTGGAATACTGGCCGAGCGTGACCTCGTATTTGTCGATCCAGAACTCGGGCAGCGTTTTCGACTCTCCATTGGCGAAAAGGAATTCGCCGGCCGGAATATCGACCTGCTCGTCGAGATTGCGTTCGTTGCTGGCGTAGAGCCAATAGACCAGCACGCCGACCAGCAGGAGGAGACTGACGACACTGCCGATGCTGAAATAGAGGGCGCGCTTCTGTTGCTTGCGCGCCAGCTCGACCGCGGCAATGGCGGCGCGATCCTGGGCGCTGATTTTGGAGGCCTCGAGGGGGATTACCTTGGGCTCGATGGCTTTGATCCCGAGCAGCACCTGGCCCCACGTGGTGAGCGCCTCCGGGCCGGTCTGCACCATGCCCTTGAGCAAATCGCGCAGGCCCTGCGAAAGCGATTGGATGGCCGGCAGCACGCTGAGCATGATGCGGCCGAGGGCCTGGATTTCCTGCTCGGGCGTGAGCTGTTCATCGGCGCCTTGGGTGGCGAGGTTCGCCAGGTGCGACTGGCCATTGCTGCCCAGCGAGATGCTCGAGGCGTCGGGCGTCTGGTGCGGAATATGATGCGCAGTGAGATAGGCGAGGCCCTCCGAGGCGACGCGGAGGACCTTCAACGCGGTCGGTTCATCGAGCCGGTCGCCGCTGGCCTTGAGCACGGCAAGCGTGCCACCATCCACGTATTCGTGGGCATAGAAGTAACGTCCGTCGGCTTCGCCCGCCTCGTATACGGCGAGAATGGAAGGATGCTGGACCTGCGCCTTGGCGCGAGCGTCGGCAATGAAGCGCTCGCGCGTCGTCTCGTCACCGGCTTTGTCCGCGTCCAGGATTTCGATGCCGACCGGCCGGTTGATCGACAACTGAACGGCGAAATAAACGGTTCCCCAGCGGCCATCGGCGATCTTCCGGTCGATCAGATAAGCACCGAAAGGCTGACCGGCGAGTTCCCCGAGATCGTCGGGGGCGACGGGATGAGGCACGGGCGCCGGAGCGACCGCGGAGGGGCGTGCCACGGGAGCGCGGGGCGCCGGGACGGCGGAGGGAGGGTTGGCCTTCGGCGCGGCCGTCGCCGCTTTCGGCACCGCCATGGCGGCGGGCACCGCAGCGGCCTTGACGGTCCGGACGGCGGCGGACTGGGCAGAGGGAACGGCGGTCGGGGCTGCCGTCGGTGGCACCGCGGGAGCGCCCGTGGCTGGCCTGGCCACCGGCCGGACATTGGCCTGAGGCGCGCTGGAGGAGGGGACGGGTCGGATGCGGGTGGTGCTGGCCACGCGGACGGTGGCCGGGGACGTCGGAGCGGGAATGGCGGTAGCTTGCGGAACGCTGACCGTCTTCGGCGCCGCCGGCGGGGTGGTTTGCGCAGCCTGGGCGGCCCGGACAGATGGAGGGAGCTCGATCCGCATGGTGGGCTGATCGACCACGGAAAGCGGAGTGGCGACCGGCACAGGGACGGCCGCAGGGGGGCGGGGCGGTGGCTCGGGTTCGGGCGCCGCCAAGGATGCCAATTCCCGCTCAACGGCCGCGAGGAAATCCGCGGCGTCGATCGGCTTGGTGAGCAGCTGATGATTCTCCGTCTGCTCGGGATAGTCGCTGAGATCGTAGCCGCTGATGAGGATGGTGCGCGCTTCCGGATAGCGCGAGACGAGGTGGTCGCGCAGCGTGAAGCCATCCATCGGATCCATCACCACATCGGTGATGAGCAGATCCACGCCGCCCATGGTGGCAGCGTTTTCCAAGGCCTTTCCGCCATTGGTCGCGACCTTTATTTCGTGACCCGGCATGGTCTTGAGGATGGCGAGCAGGGCCTGGATTACGCCCGTATCGTCATCGACCAGCAGAATTCTCATTTCTCGTTTTCTTTCGGCAGGGTGGGGGGTGGGGGGTATTGCTGTGCGAGCCGGTCCGGCTCGGCAGTCGCGGCCTGAAGCTGCTGCTTGTAATAGATGCGCACGATATAGCCAAAGTATTTCCGGTTTTCACGCTTCGCCGCGCGCGCTTCCGGCTTCGGGAGCTGATATTCCACGGCCAGCTCCTCGGTGTCCGAGTCCGCCCAATCCGCCGGCGGCGTAGCCCAGCGGGAGTTCACATTGGCACTAGTCTGCACGACATTCTGGCCATCGACGATGTCGTAGAAGAGGACGTGAATGACGAGGTCGCGCACCTCGACGTGGGCCTTGGGCCGCGCTTTGATGGGAATGTGCAGGGTGAAGCGTTTCGCCGAATTGTCGTCGCGCTGATCCTCGGCGGTGACTTGCAGAAGGCCGAGCGTGGAACCTGCGGGGATGCCTTCGATCGCGACGGAATTGTCGGGAGGCACCTCGGGCGTTTGCGTCACCGTCTTCTCGGCGGTGCGCAGCGCGTTCGTTTGCGAGACCTTGAGCTTCGCCTCGGCGACTTGATAGTAGATATCCGCCGACGGGCCCATCTCGTAGACCTTCCGCCAATTCTCGGCGGCCTTGTCCGCGAGGCCCATCTTATCGTAGGTGGTGGCCAGTTCGCTCAGCGGCACGGGGCTCTTCGGCTCGAGGGCGGCGGCCTCGCGATACTTGGTGATGGCGGTGCTCATGTCGCCCCGCTCGCGCAGTTGCTTGCCTTGCAGGATGAGTTCGTCGAAACGATTCGCCGGCTCGCTGGGCGCGACCCGGTTGGTGACCGGTGTGGGCCGGGGGGTGGCGCCGGTGGCCGAGGGGGTGGTGGTGAGCGTCTGGGGCGGCTCGTTGACGGGAGTCGAATTCAAGTCCAGCGATTCGCGCGTGGGTTGAGCCGTCGTGATGTGGGCGAGCGAGGTGCTGGCCGGAGCGACTGTCGCGACGGGCACCATGGGCACCCCGAGGCGGGCGCGATTGACGAAGGCGTAACCGATGAGCAGCAGTTGCAGAACCGCCCCGATCCCCAGCGCGCCGATGGCGAAGCTGAACGTCTTGCCGACAGGCTGATTGGTGATAGGTGAATCGGTAAGCATAGTCCCGGAAGTTGCCCAGAGTAGTTTTGGGCCGGGGAGGTGTCAAACGGGGGTTCGTCTTTAGGCGGCCAGTTTTGGACTTCCCATCTGGAAAGCAGAAAAAAGCCTCTTTTTTCGCTCTTTTCAGCAATGGAGCCCATCCAGCCCATCCAGTCCATTCAGCCGCTTTAGCCAAGTCAACCGGCCTACGGTTTATTACTGATGGCGTTTAATATTCATTTGGTCGCAGGGTTTCGTTTATGCGAATTGGCGCCTCCCCCGCGCCACCCCCAAAAACATTTCCCGCACTCTCGAATCTCCGCATGCCCCGCCTCGCGCGCCTTTTGCTCCTGCTGATCGCCCCCTTTGCCGCCCTGGCCGAGGAAAATGCGCTCCGTCCATCTGTTTTGCGCCTCACCCTCGAGACCGCCGTGCAGGCCGCGCTGGCCAAGAACTTCGCCATCCAGGTCCAGCGCTTCGAGCCGAAGATCGCCAAGGAGGCCGTCACCCAGCAACTCGGCCGCTTCGACCCCGTTTTCAGCCTCACCGCCGAGCGCAGCGAGAATGCCCTGCCCGATCTTTTTGAGAATGGCATCCACCTCACCACGCGCTCCCTCACCCGCACCGATCTCCTCAGCGCCGACCTCGCCGGCGCCACCTCCATCGGCCTCAGCTACGACCTCGGCCTCGGCACGAACAACACCCTCGGCATCTTCAACGGCTTCTCGAACTTCTACACCACCTCCGCCAGCGTCTCGCTGAAGCAGCCGCTGCTCCGCGGCTTCGGCACGGCGGCCAACCTCGCCCAGGTGCGCATCGCCCGGAACAACGTCATGGTCTCCGAATGGGCGCTGCGCAAGCAGATCATCGACACCATCACCACCACGAATTTCGTCTACAACGAACTGCACTTCGCCCAGGAAAATCTGCGGGTCGCCCTGCAGACGCGCGGCCTCGCCGCCCAGCTCCTGAAGGACAATCAATCGCGCGTGCGGATCGGCACCATGGCCGTGCTCGACGTCGCCGAAGCCCGGGCGGAAGTCGCGGCGCGCGAAGAAGCGGTCATCCTCGCCCAACGCGCGATCCTCGATAACGAGAACCTCTTGAAGCAACTCGTGACGAACGACCTGGAGAAACTCCTCCAGGTGCGGATCGAGATCGAGCCGCCGCCTTCGCCGCCCTTTCGCGCCGACGTCGCCGCGGGCATCCGCGATGCCCTGCAACTGCGCCCCGATTATCGCCAGGCCATCCTCGCCATCGAGCGCAGCAACATCACCCTCGCCTACACGCGCAACCAGGTGCTGCCCCGCTTCGACCTCGTCGGCAGCCTCGCCCTCCTCGGCATCGACAACGACATCGGCACCAGCTTCAACCGCGTGCGCGACCGCGACAACACCGCCTGGACCGTGGGCGCCATCATGAGCATCCCGATTCCCAACCGGGAAGCGCGCGGCATCCGCAACGCCTCCGCGCTCGAATGCGCGAAGGCCCTCGTCGCCCTGCAACAGCTCGAGCAGCAGCTCGTGGTCGATGTGGACAACGCCTCCGGCCAGATCGTGACTTCGCGCGAGCGCATCGAGTCCACCAGTGAAGCCACCCGGCTGGCGCGCGAGAGCCTCGACGCCGGTGAGCAGAAGTTGAAAGCCGGCACCGGCACCACCTTCGAAGTCCTCGACCTGCAAGAGAAACTCGCCGAAGCCGAGGCCGCCGAGATCCGCGCCCGGGCGGATTACAACAAGGCGGTGAGCGAGTACCAGCGGCAGACCGGCACCGCCTTGCAGGTGCACAATGTAATCTTGAAGTGATTTCATGCTCTTCCCCTGCTAAACCGGGGCCATGAGCAAGATCGCCATCGTCTATCACTCCCTCTACGGCCACACCAAACTCCAGGCCGAAGCCGTCCTGCGCGGCGCGCAAAGCGTGCCCTCCATCACCGCCGAACTCTACACCGCGGACGAAGCCACCGCCCGCCTGGACGAGCTGGACGCCGCCGAAGCCATCATCTTCGGCTGCCCCACCTACATGGGCAGCATGTCCGCCGGCATGAAATCCTTCATCGAAGCCGCCGCCAAAAAGTGGTTCACGCTCGCCTGGAAAAACAAGATCGCCGGCGCCTTCACCAACTCCTCCTCCTTCTCCGGCGACAAGCTCAACACCCTCGTCGGGCTCGTCATCAACGCCATGCAACAGGGCATGATCTTCGTGGGCCTCGGCATGCTGCCGGGCGCCAACAAACCCGAGGCCTTCGCCCAGGTCGCCGGGCCGGGCCCGGACGCCCACAACCGCGTCGGCTCCTTCATCGGGCCCATGTCCGCCAGCTTCCAAGTCGCCCCACCCGACGCCCCCAACCAAGGCGACATCGAAACCGCGGAACTCTACGGCCGTCGCGTCGCCGAGATCACCCTGCAATTCGTCCGCGGCAGAAACGCCTGACCGTAAACTCCCCTCTCGCTGTCATCCTGAGCGGAGTGTAACGGAGTCGAAGGACCCCGCCGCTCTACTAAAGATCACCGCTGGTTATTCCACGGGGTCCTTCGACTCCGTTACACTCCGCTCAGGATGACATGGGAAGGGACGCCCAAAATCCCGCGATTCCCACCCGCCCTCCACTGCGCTACCCTCCCTCTCCGATGCTCCGCCCGCGCAAAAAATACACCGTCTACGATCTCCAGCAGCTCAAGGGGAAACGCGTCCTCACGCACATCCACGTCAAATCCCCGCCCGAAGCCGCCGCCGCCGCCGAGGCCGGCGTCGATCTCATGAGCTGCAGCTTCGACTGCCCCGAGGCGCAGGCGCGCCTGCCCGCGCTCGTCGCCGCCGCGCCGCACAGCTTCCTCTCCGCCGCCACGCCGCACGGCCTCGCCTCGTCCGAGGAAGCGATCCGCGTCGCCTTCCGCGCCCTCGAGCTCGGGGCCAGCTCCGTCTACTGCTCGGCGAGCCCGTTCATCATCGAGGCCATGGCGCGCGAAGGCATCCCCGTCGTCGGCCATCTCGGCCTCGTTCCGCGCCACGTCACCTGGACCGGCTACCGCGCAATCGGCCGCACCGTCGAGGAAGCCCTGGAACTGCACCGCCGCATGAAAGCTCTGGAGAGCGCCGGCGCGTATGCCGCCGAACTCGAAGTGGTCCCGCACAACCTCGCCCGCTTTCTCTCCGCGCAGACCAAAATGCTCCTCATGTCCCTCGGCTCCGGCACCGGCTGCGACACCCAATTCCTCTTCTCCGACGACATCCTCGGCGACTACGACGAACGCCCGCCGCGCCACGCCAAGGCGTACCGCAATTTCGCCGCCGAACACCGCCGCCTGCAAGCCGAGCGCCTCGCCGCCTTCCGCGAATACATCGCCGACGTCCACGAAGGCCGCTTCCCCGAACGTTGCCATTTGGTGGAAATGGAAGGGGCGGTCTTGGACGAAGTCGTGCGGGCGATCGGTGGGCTGCCGGGCAAGGAGAGTTGAGCGCGGGCAGGGCGATGGAAGATGGAAAATGGAAGATGGGAGGGCGGAGCGAGACGCGTTTTGGATCGCTTTCCCCGCAATTCGCCTCCGGGCGACCGTTAGGGCGATGGAAGATGGCAAATTGAAAATTGAAAATTGAAAAGGGCAAGGCTGTCTGACAGACCTTTGCTTTTTACCAAAAAACTTCTCCTATGGCCAAATATCAACGCTTTGAAGACCTGCCGGTGTGGCAGGAGGCGGCGCGGCTTTATAACAAGGTGCTGGATTTGCTGGAGACGACCGGGCTGCCGCTGTCGCCCGGATTTCGCAACCAGCTCGATCGGGCGGCGTTGTCGGTTTCGAATAACATCGCGGAAGGTTTCGAGCGCTCCACGACGGCGGAACTCACCGCCTTTATCGCGATTGCGCGCGGGTCGGCGGGAGAGGTGCGCTCGATGATGGCGGTGGTGAAGGACCGGCCCACGCTGCGGAAGTATGCGGCGGCTTTGGGGCAGATTCGGGCGCTCGCGGAATCCTGCGCGCGCCAGCTCACAGGCTGGGAGCAGGCGGTGCAGGCGCTGCCGTTTGAGGGCAAGCGGAGGATTCCGGAGAAGGTCAAGCGGGGCCGCGAGGCGGCCCGGAAAGTGCAGGACTTTCGTCTGAAATTTCTGGCCACCCTCAAGCCCACCCACCCGCTTTACAATACGCCGGAAGCTCAGGCCGCCCGTGCCAATCCTCCGTCATAGGGCGTCAATATCTCCCCGAAAGGGAGCAATCCTTACCGAGGGGAGACTTCGGCAGGATCGCTTTTCCATCTTCCATTTCGCATCCGCCCCTCACCTCCCCGACGTGGCGAGGATGCGCTCGACGTATTTGGCCAGCAGGTCGAACTCCAGGTTGACCGAATCGCCGGCCTTCCTGGCGCGCAGATTGGTCACCGCCAGGGTGTGCGGGATGATCCAGACGACAAAGCTCGCGTCGTGCACTTCGGCGACGGTGAGGCTGATGCCGTCGATGGCGATGGAGCCTTTGAACGCCACGTAGCGGGCGAACTCGCGGGGCAGCGCGATCTCCAGACGGTAGTCGCCTTTCACCTGCTCGAAGGACAGCACACCGCTGGTGGTGTCGATGTGACCTTGCACGAAGTGTCCACCGAGACGGGCGTGGGCGGCGAGGGCGCGCTCGAGATTGACCGGCGCGCCGGCCGCGAGGCCGCCGAGATTCGTGCGCGCCAGGGTTTCCTCGAGCAGATCGAAAGCGAGCGTTTCGCCTTCATGCGCGGTGACGGTGAGACAGCAACCGTTGACGGCCACGCTGTCGCCGAGGGCGATGCCGGGCGCGACGAGCGGGGCGCGCAGGGTGAGCCGCGCGCCGGTGGCGGAGCGTGTAAGGGCGAGGAGCTCGCCTGTTTCTTCGACCAAGCCGGTGAACATATCGGGGAAGACGGTAGCCCTGCGCTCAGTGCAACGGCGAGATAAAGACGCGCATCACGTTGACGCGTCCGCCGGGAAAGTACCACCGCGGCTCGTACTCGAAGCTGCGCTCGCTGGCGCGGTAGAAGACCCAGCTCGATTGGTTGGGATAGTTGGGGTCGTAGACGGTGAAGGTCATGTTGCCCTGGGCTTCACGGCGCACGGCGTAGACGACGACGACGTGATTCATGTGCGGGAAGCGCGCGAGATAGATGGCGCGCAATTGCCCGCGGTCGATCGAAGCCGCGAGCCACTGCGCCGCGGAGGCCTGCCCGGCGCGCAGATGGCCCATGATCATGCGCCAGTTGCCGAGGCGCAGGTAGCTGGGCAGCCAGTTCCCGAGGTTGTCCTTGAGCAGGCCTTCGTAGGCGATGGAAAAGGCGTGCAGGTTCGGGTAGCCGGGGATGACGATTTTCTCCTTCGGCCCATCGGCCCAGACCGGGATGCGGCATACTTCCTTGATCCGCTGGCGATACTCGTCGCGCGTGAGACGCGGCTGCTGCGGTGCGAAGCGGGCGAACTGATGGAACTGGATGACCGCCCGGGAGAGGACAAAACAGCGGTGCGCGAACTCCGGTGGCTTGTCGCGATGGCTGATGTGCAGGACGCCGAGTTCATCCACGCCGTACTGCCAGAGGGTGTCGTTGGAAAAGGCGAAGGTGTCGCGATGGAGATCGAATTGGGTGGCCGCGTGCGCCGTGGAGGCCAGGCCGAGGATGAGGAGGAGGAGACGGAAGCAGTGTTTCACGAAAGGTTCACGAGTCGACGCGATGGGGGCGGTTTGTCAACGGTGCAGCATGGGGGTGGGCGGGAATTGCGGGAGGAGAATTTGAAACATCCAACATCCAACATCCAACGCCCAACATCCAATGACGCCAGCGCAGTAGATGGCGGGTGCTGCATTCGATGTTGGATGTTGGGCGTTCGATGTTGGATGTTCTGCCCCCCCTTTTCCCCGTGTCCCGTCTGCTCAATCCTTACCTTCAATTGTTTCTCACCGTCGTGCTGGTCACGATTGCGGAAATTCTGCTCAAGCAAGGCGCCATGGCATCCGCTCCGGCGAGTGTCGATTGGCTGGGCCTGTCGTCGCTGCCCTCGCGCCGGGTGTGGGTGGGCGCGGCTTTGCTGGTGTTGAGCAGCGGCACGTGGATTCTGGTCCTGCGCGTACTCCCGCTGTATCTCGCTTTCACGCTGAGCAGCGTGGTACACGTGACCATCCCGGTTTGTTCGTGGCTGGTGCTGGGGGAACAGATTCACCCAGTCCGCTGGACGGGTATCGCGCTGGTGCTCGCGGGCATCTGGATCATCGCCCGGCCGGTCAGCCGCGTGGAGGAGCATCCGTGAGCGGCACGCTGCTTTCCCTGCTCATCGGCTGCCAGGTGTTGCTCGTGGTCAGCCAGCTTTTCCTCAAACACGCCATGAATCTCGCCGGGCGCACGCCGCCGGCGCGGGCGGGGGTGGTGCTGTTTGGCGGGCTTTTCGTCGCGGCGATGACGCTGTGGTTCCTGCTCTGGATGGGGTTTTTGCAGGTGATGCCGTTGAGCCAGGTGTTGCCGTGGGAAGGGCTCAGCCCGGTGTTGCTGGTCATCGGCGCCGCGGTGTTTCTGCGGGAGAAGATTTCGCGCGAGGCGTGGATCGGAATCTCGCTGATCTCGGCGGGGGTGGTGTTGGTTTCGGTGAGTTGATGCACTGATATGACGCGTGGCCTTCCTCCACGGTCATCCTGAGCTTGCGAAGGATCTCTGATGTCTGCCTTTCTTTACCAGCGCAACTGAAGATGAAGCGACAGTCGGCTCTTACGTCGCGTGCCAGATGCCAGAGCGAAATCAGAGGTTCTTCGCAAGCTCAGAATGACGGAGTGTGTTGGGGGGCGCCTTCGGCGCGGACTGCTACCGCGCGCTAGCTGGCGCCGGCCAGCTCCACTGTGGAGCGCGACAGCGAGTGCTTGATGAAATTCGCCCCGAGGTTCCAGATCGGACCGGGAAAGCTGCGGCAATCGGCCAGCACGGAATCCAGCGCGGTGACGAAGCGGTCGATCTCGCGGTCGCCGATGATGAGCGGCGGCAGGATCTTGATCACGTCCATCGAATGCCCGGCGAGCTGGGTGAGGATGCGGTGTTGCTGGAAAAGGGAGGTGACGAGCATTTGCGCGAAGAGCTCGCGCTCGACGCGGTGCAGGAGTTTCCAGCCCATGCGCGCGGAGAGTTCGCTCGGCTCGTGGAATTCGATGGCGACCATCAGGCCCATGCCGCGCACTTGCTTGATGAGCGAATGCTTCTTCTTCAGCTCTTCGATGCGGGCGACGAGTTTCGCGCCATTCACCCGGGCACGCTCGACGAGATTCTCGTCGTCGATCACCTGGAGCGTGGCGAGGCCGCAGGCCATGGCGAGGTTGTTGCGGCCGAAGGTGGAGGAGTGGACCACGCAGCGGTCCAGGCGGCTGAAGGTCTTCTGGTAAATGGGGCGGCGGGCGACGATCGCGGCGCAGGGCACGTAGCCCCCGCTGAGCGATTTCGCGACGGTGATGATGTCCGGCTCAAGGTCCCAGTGCTCGAAGCCCCACCAGCGGCCGGTGCGGCCGAGGCCGGTCTGCACTTCATCGCAAATGAGCAGCGTGCCGTGCTCGCGGCAGAGCCGCTGGGCTTCGCGATAGTAGTCGCCGGCCGGGAAATTCACGCCCTTGCCCTGCACGGGCTCGATGATGAAAGCGGCGACGTCCTTGCGCGCCAGGTGCTTCTCGAGCTCCTCGAGGTCACCCATCTTTACGCGCGCACAATTTTCCAGCAGCGGCCCGAAGCCTTCGCGGAAATGCTCGTCGCCCATGACGGACAGCGCGCCGTGCGAGAGGCCGTGGAAGGAGCCGTGGAGCGAAAGCAGCCCCGAGCGGCCGGTGGCGGCGCGGGCGAATTTGATGGCGCCTTCATTGGCTTCCGCGCCGGAGTTGCAGAAAAAGACGGCATCGAGGTGCGGCGGGAGCTTTTTCAGGAGCGCCTCGGCGAGCAGACCGCTGAGCAGCGAGCAATCCATCTGCACCATGTTCGGCAGGTCCATCTCCAGCACATCGGTGATGGCCCGCTGCACGGCGGGATGGTTGCGGCCGATATTGAAGACGCTGTAGCCGCTGAGAAAGTCGAGGTAGTCGCGCTCGTCGAGGTCGTAGAGATACGCTCCTTCGGCGCGAGCGTACACCTGATCGAAGCCGATGATGCGCTGCACCCGCACCAGGGTCGGATTGAGGTGCTGCTCGTGCAGCTTGTAATTTTCGCCCAGGCGAGCGGTGATGAGGCTCTTCAGGTCGAGCGGCATGTCGGCGCGCACAATACGCGGTGTTTGCGGAATGGCGAGCGAAAGTAAGCGGCCGGGCTATTTGGCCGCCGGTTTACTCGGCGGCGGGGGCAGTGCCTGCTTGTTTTTCGCCCAATCGGGATTGGGCAACGCCTCCCAGACGCGCAGGTGGCGCACGCTGCCCTCCACCCCGGAGACGAACATGATGCTCTTCTTGTCCTCCCCGATGAGCGGGTGCCGGCCGGTGAGGCTCCGGCCATTGAGCGTGCCGACCATTTCGTCGCCCAGGATCTCGAAGGTGACCTTCTGCCATTCGCCGAGCTTGATCGGCGCCGCCAGCGTGCCCAGCGGCACGGCGACGTCGGGGCCGCCGTGGTCGTTGTCGTCCTTCTGGATGCGCATACCGGCTTCGCCGAGGAAAACGCTGCACACGTAGTCCTTGGTGTCGCAGGTGCGGACGGCGAAGAAGCGGGTCTTGCGTCCGTCGAGCGGCACATCAAGCAGGCGCACTTCGCAACTGATGATCACGTCCTTGAAATCGAGCCCGATGGAGGCCGTCGCCGGGTGATGCATCTCCGGGTTTTCCGTGCCTTGGAACGTGCCGTCCACGGCCTGCCAGTGCCCGCCGCGGGGCACGACATTGCAGCGCCAGCCCTTGAAGCCGCTGGCGAAGAGCGCGGTGCTGCCCTCCGGCGGGGGCGGCTGCTGGGCGAAGTCTTCGCTGGCGAGGAGCTTGCCGGGCTTGGTCATCAACGTGACGGGGAGATCCTCGGCGCGGGCCAAGGTGGCAAAGAGAGCGGTGAACAGGAGGGGGAACGTGTATTTCATGAGGGTAATGGGAGAGGGCTTTTTCACGGTGTCAGCCTGAGCGGAGTGTAACGGAGTCGAAAGCCGAGCGTAGCGAGACGCCTATGGGACTGCGGGGCACCCCGTCGTTCCACCAGCGATGATCTCTGGTGATGCGGCGGGGTTCTTCGACTCCGTTACACTCCGCTCAGAATGACAATAAAAGGGGACGCGGCAAGGTTCCTTCGCGGCCGCTTCCGGCCAGGGCAGATGCCGGTGCAGGAATCTCCGCGCGGCGGACATTGGGCGTTGGATGTTGGATGTTGGATGTTGGATGTTGGATGTTCTGCCTTTGGAACATCCGCTAACTCCCCACAATAAACCCGCCCTTCACGGGTTATCCCTGCGCATGAAATCCTTCCTCCCGCTCGCCCTCGTCCTCAGCGTCCTCGTCCTGCCGCTCCGCGCCGAAGACGCCAGGCCGCTCCTCAACAACCCCGGCAAAGTCATCAGCGCTCCCGACTTCAAGCAGCCGCTCGGCCCGGAATGGTCGGTCGCCAAGGGCAAGTGGGAGCCTGCGGATGGCATCCTCAGCGTCACGGATATTCCCGACCAGAAGCACATCCCCGTGCTGCACCTCACCACCGGGCCCACCCCACTCATCTGGGAATGCGAATTCAAATTCAACAACGGCAAATCCTTCCTCGTGGGCTGCGACGCCCAGAAACACGTCGGACGCGTCATCATCGGGCCCAAGAGCTTCAAGATCGCCGAGGACTCGACCGAGGTGAAAGGCAAAGTCCCCAGCCACACGCTGAATGAAACTGCCGTCGACCTGAAACCCGACGCCTGGCACACCCTGCGTGTCGAGTACGCCGGCGACCAAATGGCTGCGCGCCTCGACGGCCAGGATCTCAAGGCCCAGCACGATTATCTCGCCACGCCCAAGGCCCGCTGGTGGTTCGCCGCCGCCGATAGCGTGCAAATCCGCAATGTGAAGATCACCGAAGGCCAGCCCCTCGCGCCTGCGCCGGCCTCTGCCGCCAAATAATTGTCCCCGGCGGTCCTGCTGAACGGTGCGTAGAGCCGCGCTGGCTCGACCTCATCTTGTGCCAAATTGGCGAAAGGCAGAGATCAGAGGTTGCGAGACGCCTTGTCTTTTTGTCCCGTCTCCATCAGGATGGCGTCCGGCGGCGCGGTCACGGGACCGCAGGTTCACATCAAAACCAGCAAACATCATGATCCTCACGGTATTCACCCTGGTCCACGTTCTCATCAGCCTGGTCGGCATCTTCTCGGGCTTCGTCGTCTTGTTCCATTTGGTGAATGGGCGGAACCTCGCCCGGGGGACGGCCGTGTTTCTCGCCACCACCGTGGCCACGAGCGTCACGGGCTTTTTCTTTCCGGTGCATCACTTCATGCCTTCGCACGCCGTCGGCCTCATCTCGCTGGTCCTGCTCGGGCTCGCGATCTATGCGCTCTATTCCCGGCATCTGGCCGGCGGCTGGCGCAAGACTTACGTCATCACCGCCGTCATGGCGCTCTACCTGAATGTCTTCGTCGGGATCGTGCAATCCTTCCTGAAAATTCCCGCGCTCAAGGCGCTGGCGCCCACCCAGGCCGAGCTGCCTTTCAAGATCGCGCAACTCACCTGCCTCGTCCTTTTCGTCGCACTCGGCGTGCTCGCGGCCATCCGCTTTCGCGAAGTGCCCGCCGCCCAATTGCCGTCCTAGCTTACGGCGCTTTCACTCCGCTCAGGGGATGGTGGATCACCGCGTCCCAAGCCGCTTCCTGCAGCACGCGATTCAAGGCCTCCGCGGTGCCGGCCTCGAGGTTCAGCTTCTTCAGCGCCTCCGGCACCGGCAGCCCGATCGGGCTTTTCCGATTTGTCCAAGATGAAACACGAAGTTCCTTGCTGCCCTCCCGTTTCACCGCATAGTGCCCCTTCGCATCGGGGTGTAGCTTAGCTTGGTAGAGCGCCTGGTTTGGGACCAGGAGGTCGCAGGTTCGAATCCTGTCACCCCGATTCTTTGTCTTTATTCCCAAGGGGGAATTCAAAGAACTCGGCGAACGATGCAGCAGTGACCACGGCAGATATATACAGACGGCAAACGTCCGTTTGGCGGCGGCCAGCCGAATCGGGAGTTCACCGATGATCGCAAAATGACCCATGCCGCCGAGAACACCGCGTCGCCGCCCAAGACAATCCTGCTGGTCGAAGACGATCCCACGGTGTGCTACTTCCTCGAACGCGTCTTCCGCACTGCGGGCTACCATGTGGGCCGGGCGGCGGAAGGAGTTTCCGGCTTGCGACTCTTCCGGGAGCGGCCGTGGGACTTGGTCATCACCGACCGAACGATGCCGGGGATGAATGGAGAAGAACTGGCCGCCAGGATCAGGAAGGAGGCGCCCACGCAGCAGATCGTCTTGATTACCCGGATGACCAGCCGGGTGGAACGCCCGGAACTTTTCGACGCCATTTTCGGCAAACCCTTCTCGATATCCGCCCTCCTCGCCTGCCTCGCCACGCTCTTGCAGCGTCAGCCCGAATCCGCGGCGGCGAAGCGGTAGGCTGCGTCGCCGGGAAGAAACATCGGATCATGACTCCCGCGCTGGACGATGCGGGCGGCGGGAGCCACGCTGGCCGGGCATGTCTGAATTTTCCATCCAGCAGCTCGTCGATGATATCGCGCAATCGCTGTTGCCGGAGCAATACGATCGGGCGGTGGAGCGCTCGCATGCCGCTTTCGACGCGCTGAATGAACAGATCATCGCGGAGACCGGAGTGAAGCTGGATTGCCGCGCGGGCTGCGCGGTTTGCTGCTCGTTGCGCGTCGAGGTTTTCGCCCACGAGATCTTTCGGCTCGCGCGCCACATTCGCCGCCATTTTTCGGAGGACGAGTTCGCCGCCCTGCTCGATCGCCTGGCCGCGCATGCGGAGCAGGTCCGGCCGCTGACCGTCTTCGAGCACGCCACGCAAAACATCATCTGCCCGCTCCTGCAAGATGGCCGGTGCAGCGTGTATGCGGCGCGCCCGCAATCCTGCCGCCGGCATCATTCACAGGATCTGGCCGCGTGCGTGTTTACCTTCGATCATCCCGACGATCTGGAATTTCCCGGCGCGCACGACCGCGATCTTTTCCGCGCCCTCACCGGGGCGATGCAGGAGAACATCGACGTCTACGCCGGGTTCGGCTTCGACCACACGATCTACGAACTCGGCACCGCCCTGGCCGAGGCCCTGCACGATCCCGCGAGTTGGGAGAGGTGGCAGGCCACGAGCAGGCCTTTCTCCGCGCCTCGATCACACCGGCGGCGTGATATGCGGTTGGTGAAACCCCCGGAGCGGTTTAAAATAAATGCAAGCGTAGTTGGGGGATGGAAACGCAGCGGCGCAGAGCGGTAGATCCGCAATCCGAGGGAGGTATCCACGAAACACACGAAAAAGCACGAAAGATTCCGGAAGGACAGCTGGTCTGCGAATCACACGCATGACGCGACCGCATGACCGATGGGACAAGATATCGATGATCATTCGCGTGATCCGCGTGATCCGCGGGCTCCATTTCGTTCCCAGCGACTTTCGTGTCTTTTCGTGTGTTTCGTGGACACCTCCCCTTGGTTGCGGCTTCGTCACGCTGGGCCTCGGCGTTTTTGCTAACTTTCCCCGCAACGCTCGGCGGCCAGCAGGATGCCGGCGGCTTTATCGAGGGTCTCCTGCCATTCCTTTTCCGGATGGAATCCGCGACGATGCCCGCGCCGACGTGGAAGTGCGCGTGCCCGCTTTCCACGACGACCGTGCGGATGGCGATATTGAACTGGCTCTCGCCATTGAAGCCGAACCACCCCAGCGCGCCCGTGTAGACGCCGCGCGGCTCGGGCTCGAGTTCGGCGATGATCTCGCGGGCGCGTTTCTTCGGCGCGCCGGTGATCGAGCCGCCGGGGGAAGCACGCCCGCAGGGCGGCGACGGGATCGACCTCTTCGCGCAGACGCCCCTCGACGGTGGAGACGAGGTGAAACACGTGCTCGTAACTCTCCAGCTTGAGCAGCTCCTTCACGTGCACGCTGCCGTAATCGCAGATCGCTCCCAGGTCGTTGCGCTCCAGGTCGGTGATCATCACCAGCTCGGCGGTTTCCTTCGCCGAATTGCGCAGGTCGTAGGCGGAGAGCGCGTCGGCATTGGCCTCGGCGCGGCGCGGGCGCGTGCCCTTGATCGGGCGCGTGCGAATGGCGCGTCCGGAGATTTTCAGGAACGATTCCGGCGAGGTCGAGAGAATCGCCCGGCCATCCAGCTCGAGGAAGGCGGCGTAAGGCGCGGGCGAATAATGGCGCAAGGCCTCGTAGAAGGCGAAGGGGTCGCCATCCCATTCCGCGGCGAAGCGATGCGCGAGGTTCACCTGATAGATGTCGCCCGCGGCGATGTATTCCTGCGCGCGCGCGACACGGCGGCAAAACTCCTCGCGCGTCATTTGCGGGATGAAGCGCGGCCCGCCGGCCGGGAGCGCCGCCGCCACAGGGCGCAAGCGGGCGGAAAAATCGCCGATCTCGAACCAGCGCTGCTCCGCATGACGATAGATCAGCGCGTCCTCGTAGATCCCGAAACCGAAAGTGCCATCGTACTCCACGAAACCCGCGGCGAAGCCCGCCGGCAGGCCATCGTCGCAATGCGGCCCACCCGCCCGCCGGGCTACCGCTGCGCGCAGGGCGAGCCAGTCGTCGCCCGTGCGTCCGCGCCAGACCTCGCCGGGATCGGCCGCCACGATCGAGAGCTGCCCGCCCTCGCCGCCCTCGAGGGCGGTGTCGAAATAGACGCGCCCCGCCAAATGCGCGGCGGCGGCGGCCGCTTCGGCAGGCGTAAGGTCCAGGGCCACAGGTCGCGGCGCGCGGGCAAGATCGGCATGCCTTCCGCTTGCGGGAGAATGCCGCCCTTTTCAAACGAAAAATTCCGGGTATCGTGGCCCGTTCATCGCCATGAAGAAACTGACGACCCCGTTGCTCGCTACGCTCCTTGCCCTTTCCACGCGGCTGCCCGCCGCCGATCCGGAGAGCGCGTTCGGCCTCGCGCCATCGGCCGCACCGCAACTGCAGCCGGCGACTCCGTCCAATCTCCCGCTCATCCCGGATTCGCCACAGCCCGCGGACAAAGCGGCCGCGGCCAACCCCCAGAATGGGGGCGACAAGACCGCCATGGCGGAGGACAAACTGAAGAAGAAGATCGCCCTGCGGCAGGCCAAGATGAAGGCCGAGCGCGATCCCGGCCTGGAGGCCCTCAAGGTCCAGGCGCTGGAGGCGCCCACCGACTTCGAGCAGCGCAAGCTCTACACCGACTACTATACCGCCCTCATCGCCCGCATCGTGAAGTTCAACCCCGGGATGACGAAGGAAGAGATCGACGAGTTGAAAGTCCTGTACACCGGCGATTTATGCAGGTGCGCATCGCGCCGACGGTCGATCCGGCCACGTTCCGCACCAAGCGCAATTGAGCTGCTCGAAATAGCAGTTGTGCGGCTGGCGAAGTATGTCTAGCTTTCCGACCCCTCAACCACGGCGCATTCGTCTAGAGGCCTAGGACACAGCCCTCTCAGGCTGGTACACGGGTTCGAATCCCGTATGCGCTGCCAGTACTGTGGGCTGGTAAACCGAAGGGAAGAGAACCTTGGTTCGACCGCTTGACGCGAAGCGTCACGTCAATCCGCCGGAGGCGCATTTGGCGGAGCCGTACGGGATATGGCGGCAATCCCGTATGCGCTGCCAGTACTGTGGGCTGGTAAACCGAAGGGAAGAGAACCTTGGTTCGACTGCTTGACGCGAAGCGTTACGTCAAAATGACTTTTCTTAAGGGGAGGAACCACGAAATAAACGAACCAAACGAAAGAGGCTGACCGAAGGCCTTTTCGTCTCTTTCGTGGTTTCCTCCTCCGAGCCCCAAGAGTTCGGCTAATGGTGAGTGATGTTTAGGCGGTGTTTACGAATTCCCAGGAAGGCGGGTAGGGACGCCGCGCCGCCGGCGTCCTCGAGGGAGGTTTCGTTGCGTGAGAGTCGCTCTGCTTTCACGAGTCTCGCGTTGGCGAGGACGCCGACGGCGCGCCGTCCCTACCGCGGCCACGTCGCGCCTCACTTCAAATAATTCGTGAACATTATCTCGGCTGGTTGCTAGGTACTGGTCACGAGAAGTTCTCCTTGAGCGGCGTGAAGGATTCGCTGAAAATCCAGCCTATGCGTCACTTCAAAACGATGGCGATTGTCGCAACTGTGGTTTTTCTGGCAGAGGCGGCTTTTGGTAGCGGCCTAACATCCGACTTGTTGTATCGCCGCCTCCCTTCCGCGAAAGCTGTGCCAGGCAGGCCGGGATTGGTTTTTTGCCCGTTTGGGAAGAGCAAAGGATTGATTGATGTCAGGGGGATTCCTCCTGAAACGGAGGTCAAAGACCCCTATACGGGTAAGTCATTCTTGGTCCCCAAGCCCTAAAGCGGTTTCGGTTTAATCTATCGTCTTGCGGGATGAGTGGTGGCCCGCAGGAAGCGTGTTCGGCGGGTAGGGTGGGCGTCCCGCCTGCCGATTGGGGCATCTTGCCCCAATCAGCGCGCGAGGCCACGTCCCCGCTGGCGGGAAAGAATCCGGCGAGACGCCAGCTTCGGCAGGCGGGACGCCCACCCTATCCGCCGAACACGTTTTCGCCGCGGCGGGCCCGCCATGCCGCGACAGAATAATCACTGGGTGCGAGCGGCTGGATGCTGCTCATCGATGGATAAATCATATGACCACGACTTGGGAATACAGGGCCAATTAGCATGTAGGTAATCGCCAAAATTTGATTTGAAAAATACACGCATGCGCTGTTCACGGATCATGGGCGGGCTAAGGTGGCCGCGGCGATGCCTGCTCAGCCCATATCCGGCTCCAGTATAGGCACAGGACCGGCAGATATTTGTTCGTGAAACAATGCCTTCGGTGCCGGTGGTGCCCACCGTGGCGCTCGGCGAGTGTGGTTGGTAAGCCGGTAAACGGGATGAGAACCACACTTCGACCGCTGGACGCCACCGCCGCGGCCCCCGACTAGCGAGGTGTCGTAGCCGGTGCGGGCGTCTTGTTGGTCTTGGCCGGCCCCCGTATTCGGGGTGGGCTTGGAAGAAGTTGCTGAGTTGGCCACGGGCTTCGGAGGAGCGGCGATCGGGGCCAGTTTTTCGGTGGATTTCCCGGGAGGTTTCACCTTTGCCTTCGTCACCACCACCGGTTCCAGAGTGAGATCGTTGTCGGCCAGCCGCTGCGCCGTCGCGGCCTTGGCTTCGGCCAGCGCCATCCTGGCTCCGGCTGCTTTCATGGCCTCGTGGGCGAGGCGTTCCTCCGATTCTGCCTTCGCTTCCGCGATGGCGAGGGCCTTGCGGGCTTTGGCGAGGTCGGTTTGGGAGCCTTCGCGGCCTTCCCCGGGCACCTGCTTGCCGGCCTGCAGGATCTCCATTTCGACGGTCAAGAGATGGGAGCGGGCGTCCGTTTCTTCGGCGCGGCGAGTGGCTGCGGACAGCGATTTGCCCTGGGCATCCGTCAGCGCGCGCAGCCCGGCGATCTTGAGTTGTTCCGCATTGATCCACGCCTCGGCGACGGCCAGCTCGTGCTGCAGCCGCCGGGCTGTCGGTCGTCAGGGTGGCCAAATGCTCGCTGGTTTCGGTGATCAGGCCGGAGGTTGATTCGAGCGTCTGCTTGAGGCCATCCGAGTCGTGTTCGGTCTTGGCCCGATCCTCCTGGAGACGCTCGATCTCCGTCTGCTTGGCGGCAATTTGCCGGTCCTGCTCGCTCTTGGTCACCTGGTCGAGAAGCGCGCGCGCTTTCTCCGGCGGTTCCTGGCTCCAGGCCGCATCGCCCAGGATGAGGAAGCAGATTCCGGTGCTGAGCAGGAAATGGATTCGGGAGGATTTTCTCGAGGGGGTCATAGGGAGGCGGAACTTGCCAGACGGTGTTTCTTCTGCGCAAGCGCCTTCTCGGGATGTCGTGAACTTTGCCTAATTAGCTATTCGCTGATTTCGGCGGCAACGATCTCCGATACAGGATCGGCAAAGCGAATGGAATCGCCTCGGGCGGGCGGCGAAGGCCTGGCCAACACCGCAGCGTCGCTCGAGAATTGACTAATGCCCCCGGCGGGAACGGAGGAAAAATCACTAATGCTGGCCGAAACGGTATTAGGGATTTGACAAAACAAAAACGGTCAATTCTGATCCTAGGCCCATGAACCAGTCGCCGCCACATCAAGACTGCATCGGAACCCTTTCCCTTCGCGGCGACTCAAAGGAAGCGGTGAACAGGCCGCCCGAGCAACCCCACGCCGCGCCGATGAGAGGAACACTTGCCGCCGCTTTGCTTTGGGGACAGGCCTTCCTGGCGGCGGGCATGGCGGCTGGAGAGAAAGATCCGCCCATCGTGCCGCCGCCCTGCCGCGGCGGCGGACGCCGGCACACCGAAACCGGCGGCGACTCCGCCAGGGGGGACTCCTTCACCGGCCAAGGTCACTGCGCCCGTCGTGGACAGTGGCCAGGCGGCGCCCGACCAGAAGCCGCCCACGACACCTGCGGAGAGTCCCACACCGGGGACTCCCGAGGCCCCGCCGAAAGCGGGAACACCCGGTGAGCCGTCGGCAGACAAGAGCCCGGCGCCGGATGCCGGCCCGCCCTTGATTCCTCCGCTTCCTCCACTGCCGACTCTTCCGCCCTTGCCGGTGCTTCCGCCCCTGCCGGGCACGGAACCTCTGCCCCCATCCAACGTCCCACCGACCGAGCCGGGGCCGCCGGTGCCCGGAGGTGAATTGCTGCTGATTCCCAACGGCATCCTGCCGTTCCAACAAGTGCCGTTGGTCCCGACCCCGGAGGTGATGGGCTTCAAGCCTGCGCCGCCGAAGCCGACGGCGGTCGAGCCGGTCAAGCCGGAGGAAATGAAGATCCCGGTGACGAAGTTTACGCTGCGTTATGCACCGGGCCAAAAGGCCAGCCCGCGTTTGCCGTCGATCGAACAATTGCAAAAGGTGGCCGTTCCGCTGACCGAGGCGGATGGCGTATTAGTCCCGGCGGCGCCGAAGCCGGGGCCGGGGAAGAATGTCTCGGTGCGGCTCGATGAGGCGTCGCCCAAGCCGCGCGCCTTCCGTGGCGATGCGATCGACAAGCTCGGTGAGGCGGTGGTGAGCCTGATCCACAAGGCCGGCATCTATGAAGTATATGTGATTCCCGACCCGGCGCAGATCGATCGCCTAAAGGGCAGGAATTATGACCAGCGCGGCGGCAAGACCGATTTGTCGATCCTCATCTACGTCAGCAAAATCGTCGAAGTGCGCAGCCTCCGGCAAAAGCCGGGCGCTCCGGCGGGGACAGCCCCGGTCATCGACAGCCCCAAGGATGCGCGCCTGCGGGCCAAGTCACCCGTCGGTGGCAGCGGCGGAGTGGCCTTTCTCGACAAGTCCGCATTGGAAGATTACCTGGAGCGGGTCAACGGTTCCCGGGAAGAGAGGTCGAGACCGAGACAGCACCGGCCGGCGACCAGCACGAGCTGATCCTGGATTTTGTGGTCCACGAGGACAAACCGATCTCGATCTACGCTTCCACGATGAACAGCGGGACGCCATCGACCGGCATCTGGAGGACGCGCCTGGGCGTGGAATGGAAACAACTCTTGAGCCTGGATGACGTGCTCCGCGCGGAGTATGTGGGGCGCGCATCTCTCCGACTACTATGCGGGGCAGCTTTCCTATGAGTTTGCGCCGATCTTCCCCGGACTATTTGAAGTTCAAGGCTTATGGCGCCTACGCCAAGTTTTCCTCGGAAGACATTGGCTACGGCTTGCAGAATTTCGAAGCGAGCACCTGGATCGCGGGTGGGCAGGTCACCTGGACGCCCGTGTATATCGGGGCGTTCCCGCTCGACCTGAATGTCGGCTTCGAATGGATGCGGGTGGATGTGGATCACCGCAACACGGTGCGGGATGGGCAGACGGATTTCGCGCTGCCGTATGCCGGGATCAGCACGGAGCGCAGAACGTCAAAATTCAGTCTTTTCGCCAATGCCCAGGTGGAATTCGACTGGTTTGGCCTGGCCGGGACGCAGGAGGCGGACCTGCCGACCTTGGGGCGAAGCGGTGCGGATCGTCACTTCACGCTCGCGACCTGGGATTTGAACGGCTCGGTTTTTCTGGAGCCGCTCCTTTTCGGCAAGGCCTGGGACGAGCAGCAGGTATGGTGGAAATCGACGCGCGCGCATGAACTGGCGTTCTCGTTCCACGGGCAAGTACCACTGGATAAGGCGCGCCTGGCGCCGGAATTGCAGATGACCGTGGGTGGGTTCGATACGGTACGGGGGTATCCCGAAGCTTTGGCGGCTGGCGATTCGGTGATGGTGGCGACGGCGGAATACCGGTTCCATGTGCCGCGCGAGTTTTTCAAGCTGGGAGGCGGCGGCGGGCACGATGCGCGGGAGACGCAAATCCGGGGGCGGCTTTTCTTCCGCCCAAACCGGGCACCATTCTCGATCCGAGATTCAACCGGCGTCGGGTTCGGTTTCGTCCGGCCAGGATTGGGACGTCATCCTGCGAGGCTTTTTCGATTTCGGCGAAACGTTCGATAACAAGATCGATTCGGAGTCGGAGCGCAATCGCACCTTGGCCAGCGTCGGTGGCGGCATCGAAGTGCAATTTCACAAACCGCTCTTCATTAGCCTGCGGCTGGATGTCGGCTGCCCGCTGATTGCGGAGCGAGGTGCGCTGGACCAGCGTGTCGATCCCGGCGGGGTGCGCTTCCACATGGGCGGAACGATCTCCTGGTAGGCGATCGCGGGGAAATTCCCTGGTTGGCGTGCGAAAGGCCGGGCTGTAACATGCCGCTTCGTATGGCCCCCAGCCAGAAGACTTCCGTCAACTACCTCGGCGCGGTCGCGACAGGCATCTTGATTCTCGGGCTCTTCGCCATCGGTCTCTTCTTCGTGTATCGCCACGAGATGAAGGAAACGCGGCAGGCCGAGACGGTGCAAATTAGCCGGGAAACGGAGGCGGATTTTCAGGCGGCCCGGCGCATCCTTTTTTCGGTGGCCGAGTCCTGCATTGCCGATCAGGAATTTAGCCAGACCGTGCCGCTGGACGATCGGTTCGACGCCGCCTTCGCCGCCACGGCCAAAAACACGCACACGGCGCTCCCCGAACTGCACCGGCAGACCGATGCTTTCGCGACCTGGGTGCAGGGAAATTCCGCCGCGACACCAGGCGATCGCGCGCTCAGCGATTTTACGCGCCGCAAGTTTGGGGAAGCCGCCACGGGTGCGCGCAAAGCCGCCGAAGCTTTCCACAATTTGCGCCGTGGCGAAGAAACCAATGCGGAGACGGCCCTGCATCGATCCTCCACCGCCGGCGGCAGACTGAAGGTGCGGCTGACCGCGAAGGCCGACGAGGCCGCCGCGAAGGAGCGCGCGCTGGCCGCCCAAGGGGAGGAATGCACGGCCTGGATCCTCGCCGGGCACATCGAGTGCCTCGGCAAGCAAACCCAAGGCGGCGGTCGAGTCGTACCAAAGCGCGCTGGCTTTGCTGGATGAAAATACCGATGCGCTGCGCCGGTGCGATGTCACGCAGTTCATCGCCGGCGCGCTCGTTGCCCAGGGCCGCAATGAGGAAGCGGAAGCGATGCTTCGCCAGGCGATCGAAGCCCGGACCGGCCTCGCCGGATTGTCTCAGCCGGCGAATATCAAGGCCCTGCGCAATCTCGCGGGCTTTATGTTATGCGCGGCAGGATCAGACGGCCGCGGCGCCGGTGCTCAGCCAATTGGCGGATGCGCTGGAGCAAAGCCTGGGAATCGGGAATCCGGAGACGCTGAACGCCATTAGTAACTTGGGAAAAGTACAGATGAACTGCCGGAGCTACCCGCAGGCGTACAGACTTTTCGGCGCATTCTGGAGGTGCAGGACCGCGCCTTGCGGGAAGGACGATCCCGCCCATATCGGCACGCTCAACGATCTCGCCAGCGCCTTGACCGGGAAGGGTGACTTTGCCGGCGCGAAGCTCTCTTTCGTCGCGTGGCGGAGGCGCGCGAGCGCACGCTGGGGCCCGATCATGCCAGCACGCTGGCGAGTTTCAACAACCTCGCCGCCCTGCTGACGAACAAGCGCGACTACGAGCACGCCGAACCGATCTTTCGCAAGGTGCTCGAGTCCCAGGTCCGTGTGCTCGGGCCGGGCCATCCGACGACGCTGACCACGGAGCGCAGTCTCGCCGTCATGTTGCAAACCAAGGGTGACAGCGCGGGCGCCAAGGCGCTTTTTCAGGAGATGATGGATCGGCAGGAAAAGGCGCTCGGCCCCGATGATCCGGCCACCCTCTTCAGCGCGACCAATCTCGCCAATCAACTGGCCAGCGAAAAGAATGACGCGGCGGCGGAGCCGCTTTTGCGCCGGGTGATCGAGGCGCGCGAGCGGCAGCGGGGCGCCGACGATCCTGAGACGCTCACTAGCGTCCGGGATCTGGCGTATCTGTATCAGAACAAGGGCGACTACGCCGCCGCGGAACCACTGCTGCAGCGCATCCTGAAAGCGCAGGAGCACACGCTGGGGGCCGCTCACACCGCAGACCGTGGCCACCATGCAGAATCTGGCGAACGTGTTGCTCGTCATGGGCCGCGACGCGGCCGCCGAACCGCTGTTCATCCGCGCGTTGCAGGCGCAGGAGCGCCTTTTCGGCAAGGCGCATCCCAGTAACGGCGCTCACGGCTTATGCCTTTTCCGGTTTGCGCCGGCGCCAGGGGAAACTCCGCGAAGCACTCACCCTGGCGCAGGAAGCGGCGGACGGCGCGCGGACCTGTCTGCCGCCGAACGATCGCAACCGCCTGCTCTACGAACAACAATTGGCCGCGGTGCAAACGGAACTCGGCACTGCGGAAGCCAAGCCAGCTCCACGTTAGAGAGGTTTAAACTGTGGCCGCTTTCTCAACTTTTCTTCTTCGACGCCGGAGGCGTCAAAAGCCGTGTAGCCCCGGGTTGAGCGAGTCTGCGAGCGACCACCCGGGGTATCGTGAAAATAGCGGAGCTCCAACCGTCCCGGCCTCCTGGCCGCATCTTCCGATCTAGAAGCAGCCGAGATGCGGCTGGCGCCGGGACGGTTGGAGCGTTCGCTAATGGGGTCTGTACCCCGGGTGGTCGCTCGCAGACTCGCTCGACCCGGGGCTACACGGCTCTTGTCCCTTCGGGACGTAAGGGGTTCACTTCAAGTCCGCGAGGAGGGCGGCTAAATCGGGATCGATTTCCGCTTCCTTGTTCTCTTCTTCTTTCTTCTCCTTTTCCTCGGTGAGACTGGTGAGAAGCGTATCCAATTCATCACCGCCGGAGGAGGACGCCGGTTCGGCCGACGCTGTGGCGGGCTCGGGTGCAGGCGCGGGTGCCTCGGCCTGGACCGCGGAAGCCTCGACTGGCGCTGGGGACGGATCGCTGGGAACGGCCGGCTCTGCTTCGGCTTTTGGTTTGGCTGGCTCGGGCTTCGGTTCTTCGATCGGGGGCTTCTCCGCCGCCGCAGGGCTCGGCGACGGAATGGAAATGGGCGCCCACGGCCCGCCGATCTGCGGGCCCGCCACCGAACCGAAGCCGCCCAGTCGCACTTCCGGGGCGCCTTTCATGCAGACCAGGGGAATGAGCGCTTGCGTGGACAGCAAGGTGGACAAGCGTGCGACGATCAGCCTTTCCGTACAAGGGAGGGCGACCTGGTCGCCCTCGTTGTCGGTAAAATAATGGAACGGCATGTCGCCGACGCTGAGGACCGATCCCAACTGCATTTTCGCACCTTGCCGGGCAAAAGTTTCGCCCAGCAACAGGCCCGCGATGACGGCGGGATTTCCCCAGAGCATGCCGCGCAGCCCGGTTTTCGCCGTGAATTCTTCGAAGTCGAAGGCATCGATCGGTTCCGTTTTTGCGCCGTAGGGAAGGCGGAGCAGAAAACGCGGGCACGCGAGTCCCAGATAACCCGACTCCGGTATGGCGCGCAGGGCCTTCCAGGCGTCCTTGATCAAGGGATGGAGATCTTTCGGGTTCTGATCCAGGCAGTCCGAACTGACCGACGAGATAAACGCGGCCGGCGCGCGGGCGACGATTTTTGCCAATCGACCGAGCAGCTCCGCGTGGGGAGGCGTGCGCTCAAAGGTATAGAGCCCGACGATCGCGGAAAGCGGCCCCTGATGCACGTCGCTGCCGGGCTGTTCGACGAGCAGTTGGTAAAGGCCGGAGTTTTCCAACGCATCCCCCTGGCTGAGATCGGCGGCCAATTCTTCCGCCGAGATATCGTAGAGCACGACCTCGAGAGATTCGTCGGTCTCCAGCCGGCGCACGATGAAATCGACGGAACGCCAGAGCGCCTCGATGGCCTGAAAGTCGGGATGGTGCAGCACGGAGCGCATGGTCCCGGAAAGGGCCTCGTCGACCGCGGCCACCATGGCGTCCTGCCGGGAATCTTTCGCCGGAACGACGTAGGGACCGACGACTTGCTGGAGAAGGCCCTTGAGCGACGCCGTGGCCTTCGCCGCCGGAACGCTGGGACGTCCCACCAGACGCTTGAAATCGGCCAGCCGGGCATCGGTCGCGATCACGGAACCACGGGCCACGCTCGCGCCAGGCTGAATGGGTGGCACGGGCACCGCGCCCGTCCAGGATTGCAATTCCTGCGCGGCTTTGGCAAAGCTGGAAACCGACTTGAGCCGCTGGCGCAGCCCCGACAATGCGCCGAAGATTTCCAGGTTCGAATAGAGTTGTTCGGGGTGCAGATCGTCCATCGAGCCGATGCTCAACTCCACGGCCCCTCCCTCCGGAGCGATGGGCAGAGCCAGCTTGATTTTCAGACGCCCGATCACCGCATCGAGATTTTCGGCGTCCACGCGCAAGGCTTTGCGACCGGCGAGTTGCGATCCTGTCTCCAGGCGGCCACGGTTGGCCGCGCCGGAGAAATCGCCGAGCAAGGCGAGGCGGAATTTCGAGGACTTGCCGGCCGCGGATTTCGAGGCCGCGACGTTGATCGTGCCGAAGTTGACTTGGAAATCCATAGTCACTCCTTTTTGGAAGCGGCTTCCGCGGCCGCCGGTTTTGCGCCGGCCTTCGCCGGAAGACTCTGGTCCGCCGCCTTGCGGATTACACCTCCGGGGTCGAGCGCCTCGAGGGTCTTGTCGTCTTCATTGGAAGCCGCCTGCCGCTCGCGCAAGCGCTGGTAATCTCCCTCGACCTCCTCGACGTGGTGCAGACCTTCCTGCACGGTATGCTGGGTCCGCCAACCCGTGAGGGCGAGCTGTCCAAAGCAACAAACGGCCAGGAGCAGCGAGGCCAGCCAGACCTTTTGGTTGCCCAACAGAATGGCCAGCGAAGCCAGAACGATCCCGAATTCCGCGATCAATTGAGCCCGCTCGTAGCTTTCCGCGGCGTCGAAATGCGCTTCGACCAGCGGGCGGTAACTCTCCGACCAGCCTTTGGAGATTTTGCGCTCCGTGGAGTAGTGGGCCGAAAGTTCCACGAAACGGTGCACCACCTTCAAGTCGATGGAGTTGGGGGGCGGCACGCCGCCATTAGGCGTCAAGACAGCGAGCTTGCCCCGCTGCTTTTCCAGCTCGAGCATGATCAAACGAAACTTCGTCGCCGCCGCCGTGAAGTTGGTATAAGCCTGCGTCTGCTCCATCATAGTGCGCGTCAGTTCATTACGCTCGGAGCCTACCATCGCGGAACAAAAGGCGATGAGCGCCCCGAAGATGGCGATCGTCACCCCGATGTGTTTGTTCTTGTCTCCATGATCGTGCCCGCTGTGGGTGACATGCTCCGCGTGTTCCAGATGCTGATGTGCTCCTGCCATGGCGGTCGAGATTTTGTCTCCTGCTTCCGCCGATCCACCCGCGGCGATTCCGCCCGCCGCGGCAGGACGACCGCCGACCGGGAAGGACTACACCGGAGAGGAAAACCGCGCTGGAAAACGGGAATGGCTACCCCTAAATAACGCCTGCCAGGCAGTCAACAGCGTATTTGCAAACAAAAGGACACCTATGCCCGACGTATTCATCGACATCACTATCCAGGGCCTGGACGAAGCCCAATCGTACCAGCGATCCGGTGGCTTTTGGGAGAAGGCTTTTTGCCTCTCCGCGATTCCACCCGGGGAGTGGATCGAGATTTTCGACCAATCGTGGGACGACGTGGATTTCTTCCCCAAGCGGCATGCCCGGATCGAGCAGAATCGGCTGATCTTCGTCTGCCTCGAAGAGGAAGCAATTGGCTATCAAATGGACGAGCTCACCGGGACCATCGGCCGGACCAATATCACCTATCGCCAGCAATATCCGGCCTGAGGCGGCGGGCTGGCTCTCGCGTCAATCACTCAGCAGGCCGAGCCGGGCCAGCGCCTCCAACTTCTCCTCGACCATCGCCGGCGTGACCGCCGTTGCGCCGTCCGGCAATGGCAGGTGGTTGGTCGCGACGATGGCGTTGAGTTCGGCGAGCAAGCTGGAGCGATCGTGGGTGCCATCGAGCAACTCGAGCAACCGGTGGCCAAGCTCGTCCAGAATAGCCACACAATCGTGCCGCAAGGAGGGTACCAGCGGAGTGCACCGGACCAACGCGCGAGCCAGGGCACTGGCTACCGGTCGCGCCGACGGGTGAGCCACGCAGGGCGGCTGCCACGTCCCTAAGTCCAGCAAACGGGTGAGGTAACATCGCAGGACAAAAGCGCCGAGCATCCGCGCGTCGCGCTCCGGGTCGGTGACGTTGGCTTCGGTCACATTCTCGTCCGCCTGCGCGGCTTCCAGCAGTTCGGCGAAAGGAACGGACCGTGGACGCTCCTGCAGCAAATAAGACACCGCGGCCACGATCAGCGGATGATTGGTCGAGGCCAGCGTTGCCTCGTCGCTCACGAAACGGAGGCCGTCGGCATCGATCAAAATGTTGACGTCCATCTCCCGGGAAATCCCGACTCGCAAATCGTTCAGTTGGCCGACTTCGATCCCGCGTTGCGGTGCCGCTTCCTCCCGGCAGAGGAAGGTGCACCGAAACCGGCGGCCGTGAATGAAATCGAGATATTGCTCCCGCTCGATGATTCCGCACTCGCTGAGCTGGCGGAGGGCGGGGCGGATCTGCTCGGGATAGTCGCCGGCATCCAGCGCATTCTCACAGCGTTCGCCCAGGTATTGCAGGCCATGCCGGCCGGCGTGCTCCATGAATTGGTGAAAGTAAACCGGGTGGTAATGCGGATTCAGGTCGTCGTGGAAAAGAACGCCGTCGGAATAACCGGCGATCCGCTTCATTTCCTGCTCGAGAGCGGCCTTGTAAGCTTTCGGTTCGCCCTGGCATCGCAGGAGCAGATTCACGAGGCCGCGGGCCTGGCGAATTTGTTTCGCCGGGTCTTCGATCGAACGCACCTGGTAGGCCATCATCTCACGCACCATGTTACTGGCAAAAGATCCGGGATAAGCGTTGTAACTGACGACGGCCACGCCGTGGGGAGCGAGACACTGGCCGCAAAGTTCCAGCAGCTTGTCCCGGACAGCGGCGGGCACCCACGAATAGAGACCGGGGATTACGATGAAATCGAACTCCCCCAGATCGGAGCCGAGGCCGAGAATATCGGCGCAGCGAAACTCGAGATTTTTGATGCCTAACTTTTCGGCCAGCGCGATCGCGCCTTCGAGCGGCTTTCGCGCCAGATCGATCCCGAGGAAGCGGCCTCCGGGAAGGCCAAAAGCCATGTTGGTGAGGTTCGTGCCATCGCCGCAGCCCAACTCCAGCACGCGGCAACTCTCCAGCGCGGCGGGCCGCAGGCCGGCGAGCAGCGCCTTGGTCGCCAATTGATCGGGATGCGTCCAATTCTGCACCGCACCGGGATAGGGGATCGCGTCGTAAGCATTTGCCGCAAGTTCGGGCCGCATGGGGAGAAGCTCTATCCCCTGCGGTTGAGGGTGTCCAACCGATACGGTCATCCTGAGCGGAGTGTAACGGAGTCGAAGGACCCCGGTGCGCTACCAGAGATCCTCGTTGGTTATGTGGCAGTGCCAGGAGTGAATCCGATTGCCGCTATCGTCGCTCGACCATCGGCATCGCTGGTTATTCGACGGGGTCCTTCGACTCCGTTACACTCCGCTCAGGATGACAGGCAAGGAGAACGTCCGCGGCCTATCTCACCTCTCTCAGAGCTCGATATTTTTCGGGCCGGAATCATCCGGCGCATTGAGCTTCAACTTCAGGCTCTTACACGCCTCGATGATCAACGATTCCGCCAGGTCCGCGTCTTCCTGTGTCTTGCATTTGGCCTCCCAGTCCCGATTGAGGATTTCGCCGACGTACAACGGTTCCCGGGCGTACTTTGGACCCAGGCTGTTCGGCACCCTGGTCAGTTCGAAGCCGCCCAGCGATCGTTGCATGATCTGCTGGACCTCCGCCTCGGAAGCATTGAGGCGGGCCTTGATCTTGAAGTCGGCGCCGAAAATGGGCAGCGATGACTTCGCGTGTTCCTTACTAACGCTGAGGTTCATAGGTTTTTGGGGGAGCCGGCGGTGGCTATTGCGGTTCCGTTTTTTCGAGTAACGGGCACGATCTTCTTTTCGAAATCATCGCCCAGCGCGTCGAGCGCGTCATTCACGTCGTTGTCGATCTTCTCGGGTTTGCGCACTTCCAGCCAGGGCGTTTTGCTATGGGCGCGGCCAAAGACCGATTTGGCGGGCCAATAGGAAAGCGTCCATTCCACCTCCGCCTGCACGCCTTTGTCGCCCTGCGAGATCGTCACGTTCCCGAGCACGGTCAGCCCCTTCGGGTCATCGCCGGTCGGCGCTTTTTTGGTCAGCTTCGAGGAGCCGTCGATCCCGTCCGTCACCGCTTTCGAGATCTTTTTGACCGCCACGGCCTTGTACTTGTTATCGAAGGTCTTCTGCACCCCGATATGATCGAGTTCCACGTAGGTTTGGTCTGCCATAAGTTCTATCCTTTCGTTTTTGAGGTTTGAATGGTTGCTTCCGATGTTACCACCGGATGGTAATGCCCACGGACTTTAGCTTTTTCTTTTTGAAGTCAAAATCCACGGAGGGTGCGATGGAAACGCCGTGGCCCAGCGGAACGCCCTTGCGCTTGATGATGTCTTTCAACCATGCGGGAATCTTCACCAATTCCTTCTCATCCGCCTTGGGCGGAACGTCGAGCACGACGAGATTCACGTTGAGACTGAGCGACGCGGCGTCCATTTCGTCATGGAGCCCGTCGCGCTTTTTGCGCAGCGCGTCCAATTGCTTCTTTTCGTCCGGGCCGGCCGCCGGATTCGCCTCGAGCTTCCCGATCTCCTCGTCGATGGGCGCGAGCTCCCTGGCGACGCGGGTGGCTTCCTTGCCCCAGTCGTCCACGACCCGGATCACGTTTTTTTTGTAATTCTCAACATCGATGTCGCTCATAATAGGTTTTTTTTCTTATCGCGGTATTGGTGAACTTGCTCTTCGCGATGCGCGTACTGGCCGGGTGTGCCGCCGCTGTGGCTGGCTGACTGACTGTTCCCGACGCGGTGAACCAAGGGATCGCAATGGCGGCCAGCCACGAATCGTGTTCGTCAGACATAGCTTGTGCGGCGCCCCATCATTTGGCGGAAGTCTTCGATTGGATGGGGTGCTGGGTCATGTAATCTTTCCAATGCTTGTCCGGATTGTTGGAATCGGGTTCCTGGCCAAAGCACGCCACATAACCCCAGCGGGCATCATTGCCCATGAGTAATGTCGTATGGGCGGCCAGATAGCCGTCCCACATGGCGCTGCGGACCGATTGATCGATTTGATCCCCCACGGCGGCGAGAGCGTCATCCGCTTTGTCCGCGACCGCCTTCTTGATGGCATCGTCGGTCGCTTGCGGGTTGTCCTTTTTCGCCTTGGCAAAGACGGCGTCATAGTTCGCCTTGCCCTGGTCCCAACCGACCTTGCCGAACTGGTCGGTAGGCGCGGGTGCGCCGGTCATGGCGGTCTTGAACCCGTCCTTCGCGGCCTTCACCGCCGGCGCATAACTCTCGCTGAGGTCGCCGATCTCCCAGCCGCGGATTATGGAATAGATAGCTCCGGCTACGGTAGCCACACCGACGAGGACGATGCCTCCGCTGATCAGCACGTCAATCCCGGCGTCGACCGCCGCTTCCTCGGCGACCTTGCCGCCTTCTTCGAGCGTCTTTTCGACGCCCTTCTTCGCCGCCTCGGCGAAAATGACCGGCCAGTTGGGTTCGACGGAACCGGAGATGACCATTTTCACGGAGACCTTGGCATCGTGGGTGTCATTCAACGGGATCGTGCCTTCTCCCTGCACGCCGCCCGCGACCTCGCCTCCGAGGATCGTGATATTGTCCGGATTTTTCTTCAATTTCTCCCATTCGACCTCGGCCGCTTTCAGTTCCGCAGTGGCGACACCCGACAACCACACCGCGCCGGTCTTGATCTTGGCTTCGACGCTCACCGACAACTTGATGCGCTTTTTGGAGCCCTCGATGTTCAGCAGCTCTTTCACCTCCTCGACCTTGACGCTCTTGCAGATCTCGAAGCCCTTCTGTTTGCCTAGTTCCACTTCTGCTTTGATGCCTTGATTGGCCGTGACGCCGGCCTTGATGGGATTCTCGGTGCCTTTTTCGACCAGTTCGCCGGAATACTCCCCTTGCAGCTTGATTTCCCCTTTCACCTTGCTGCCGGAGCCAAACTTGTAGAGCTCGATCTCCGGCACTTCCCCGCTGAATTTGAAGTCGATGCCGCTGCCACTGCCTTCGCCACCTTCGCCGCTTTTGTCCTCGCCGGCCGCCGGCGCAGGGGAGGCGGGAGCCGGAGTGGCTGAGACGTTCGCGCTGCCCGACGTGTTGGCCGGGCTGGCATCCCCTGGCGCGCCGCTCACGTTGTTGGTGGCGCTCGAGGCGGGCACGCCGGAGCTTTCGATCGAGCTCACCTCGCTGGAGAGCTTCTCTTTGATGCTATCCACCGCACTGCCGATATCGACGCCGATTCCAGAGAGCCAGGAGTCTTGTTCGTCTGCCATAGTTTGTAATTAGGTTGTGGGTTGGCGGGTTGATTGAATTTTGGCTTCGTCTAAATGGGGCAAACTCAAGGGTGAGGCAGCGAGCCGGTCTGGACCTCATCGGGTTTCAACGGCTGGCTTACCCCGGGGCAGTGAGTGAGCTGGGTCGCGATGCCTTTCTACGAGCGCGAATTTCTGGGCGAATCCGGCATCCCGCCATTCCGCGAGCTTCTCCTTCTGGATGTCACTGAGTGGATGGCTCGAGGCGGGCGCCTAATCCTTAGTGCACGGCCTGCGCCTTGGGTGGCTGCACTATGGATTGCGCCATATGCGTCAAGGCGTCGGTCAGCACCTTCTTGATGTTAGTTTCGACGCCGAATGGATTCTGGTCGATGTGGGCGATCAGCGGCTCCGACTTCACGTATTTGATGTGCTCGGTGAGGATGCTCTTGCAGTTTTGCAGCTCCGTATTGCGTGCGCCATCACCGACCGACGCGACGGCTTTGCCGAGCGAATCCGCGAGCTTGGTATCGAGCGTGTTCAAGATGACGTCCAGTTTGCCCAGGCCTTGGTGAATTTGCTTCAGGAGATCCGGATGCTCGGCGGCATAGTGTCCTTTGACCGCTTTTTGCAATTCGGCGATGTTCTTTTGCAGGACGTCCCGCGTCGAATGCCAGACCGCCGCAGCCTTGGCGAGTTCTGCCTTGCCGAGAATGGGAGGCGCGACGGGATTGGGCGGCGTGGCCGGAGGCCCGGGTTTCACCAGGCCGGCGAGTCCGCGGGCGGTGCCGCGGCCGGGCGACACGAGGCCATCCGGTTTGGCCTGACCCAACGTTTGCTGGAAGGCCATGATGGCCGCGATGGTCTTGGGGCCGCACTCGCCGTCTACCTTCAGGCCCGCCTTGGCCTGCTTGTTCAAGGCGACCTGCACGGCTTTCACATCCTCGGCGGCATTCTTGGCTCCGCGACCGACCGCGCCCTTGATCGAGAAAGGTCCCTTGGGGGCGCCGTCTTCCGCTGGCTCGCCCGCCTTTTCCCCCGCGGCCGCGGCCGGATCCTTCTCGGCAGCACCTCCACTTTCTCCGCCGGACGGCGGCGTCGTTTGTGGGCCTGGCCCACCGCCGCCCGCCGAGGCACCGGCGTCGCTCCTGGCCTGGGCGGTGTTCGTATTGTCGTTCGAATCCGAATCGGTGTCGTTGCTGTTATCCGGCGAATCGCTGTTCTCGGATGTGCCTCCGTCCTCGCCGTCGTCCGTGGTTTCTCCGCCGTGGGCAAAACGATATTTCTTCCCGACGTAATTCTTCACCGAGGCCTGCACCCTTCTCGCGAGACCGGGCACCTGCTGGTCGGTCGTGATGACAAATTTGCCGTCCTCGAAATGGATGCTGCCGATGTGCAGGAACTTTTTGCTGCCGCCGGTGATCTCGGTCAGTTGCTTGCGATGCTTGGAGGAGATGCGTTTGGCCACCATGATCGCCGGGAAGGGTCGCGCATCACACAGGATAAAGCTGAGCGGGCTGCCGTTCAGACTCTTTGTCTTGGCGAAGGCCGTGACGAGTTGGCTGCTGTAGTCGCCCTCTTCTTCCTCACTCGGACCGTCCTCCTCGTCCTCGTCTTCATCTTCCTCCTCGTTGTCATTCTTGTTCTCGTCCTTTTTCTTTTGGGCGTTCTTGTTAGCCGCGTCGGTCTTGGCGGCCGCCTCTTTGTCTTTCTCGACGTCTTTTTCCTCGTCGTCCTTCGCGTCCAGCACGTCGTTGAGATAGTCCACCACCGCTTTGTTTTCCGCGACTTCCCTGGCCTTTTTCAGGGCGGTGGCCAGCTTGGTGATCTGCGCCAGTTGCTCGAGACAGGCGTCGTGCTCGTCATCCTTGAGCTTGTCATAAGCTGCCAGTGCTCTTTGCAGCCCGTTGTCCTTGATTTTGTGTTTCGACAAAATGGCCTTCAGGCCGCTCTCGGTCAGTAGCTTTGCATCCATAAGCAGGTGGGTATTTGTTTGCTCCGGGTAACGGCCAAACCTCGCGCTCGGCCGGGGCTCCAGCCGACGCTCCACCACTCGCGATCGCGCGGGCATGGCTCATCTGCTTTCGCCTCGTGCCACGATGAGACGTCGATGACCGAACGCAAGTACTTTTTATCGGCTCACGCATTAGGCTTCGGCCGCATGCCTCGCACTACTTGGAACCCGGGGTTTGTTTCTGTAGATTCCAGAATTTTACGCAAGGATGAGACATTAGGCGGAAGCGTGCGGCCTGATAGTCGCAGAGGTAACTCAGCGGGAGTTTATTATGTTTCCTAACCTTAATGATAGGCTGGCTTTACAGGCGGTTCAGGGTCCGCCCTTGATTCCGCGGAAGCGCGTGCGTCCGAGTCCGGGCGATTCAAAGTCAATCGTGCTCCAATGGGATTGCCAGACGGCTTTCGCGAGCGCCGGGGGGAGGACCGCTCGATAGCCTCAGGAGCGGAACGGGGCGCCGCGCGCGCGGATTTCTGACCGCCGAGCGAAAGGCGGCTTTCCAAAAATCGCCGACGTGCCTACTCTTCGGAAAACGCTGCGACCAGAGCCGTGCCAATGACCAATTTCACCCCCGAAGAGCATGCGTGGGCCTCGCAGGCCGCCATGCGGCTGCGCTTTGTCCAGGCCGATTTCAGCGATCGGCCGGCGGAGGAACGGCGCAGTTTTCTGAACGACGAAGTCGAGAGCGCGCTGCGGAACGTCGTGCCCGAGAAGCGGGGGCGCTACGTGCAGGCACTGGCGGAACACTTTCCCACCGGCTTCGTGCGCCACACGCCCGCCGTCGACGCCACGCCGGCGGACAATTCGCCGGAGGCGCTCGTCGACGCGCTGGTGAAGATCGCGCCGGACCTGCCCAAGAGGCTGCTCGCGGCGTTTGGCCTGCGGCTCCAGGAAGCGGGTTACATGGAAATCAAGTCGACCATCCTCATGGATGAGCCGCCGGAGGAACTCCGCCGCTCGATTCCTCTCGACCCGAAGAAGCCGGTGGACCTGCAGCGCATGTACCGCGCGCTGGCCATTTTTGCGGACTACTATATCGGACTCGAGACGATCATCTGGCACACATGGAAGGAACTGGCGCCGAATTCGCTCTTCCGGCGGGAAGGCGGAGCCGCCGGAGACGTGAAGCGGACGGCGGCGCGCTACCTGCAGGCCGATTCCGAAGTTTCCGCGGAACAGCTCCGGCAAATCGTGGAGAAGACCCGGAAGCTCATGGGCGGCCTGCTCGGAGGGATTCCCTCGGGAGGCACGGCCTTTCTCGATCATTTCCACAGCGAATTCACCCCGGAGAACATCGCCTCGCAAGCGAAAGGCGACAAGAGCCTCGGCGGCTGGACGGAAGACGCCAAGAATTGGAACAAATACAAGAAAATGTTCGAGGATCAGCAAGCCCAGGTCTTGCGGGAAAAAATGTTTGAGGCCATCGCCAAAAAGGCCGAAGCCTTGATGACGGGCACGCATCGCAAGGAAACATGATCAACCGCACATGAGCCTCCAAATCCACTGGCACGAGGGCCTCTTCCTCCAGCCGCATCACCTCCAGCGTTTTCAAAAAAACATCTACGACCACATCGCGCTGGGGCGTTCGTTCCAGATTCCGTATGCTTATGGTGTCATCGAGATGCGGCTGAGCCTCGATGAGCTGGAGAACAAGCGCATCCTCTTCGACCGCCTGCGCGTCATCACCCGCAGCGGGATCGAGATCGACTACCCCCGGAACGCGCACATTCCCATCATCGACATCAAGAAGGCCTTCGAGGAGCGGACGGGCGGTTTCGCCATCGCGCTGGCGGTGCCGTTGTGGGTTGAAGAACGCGCCAACAGCATCGAGCCGGGGAGCAATGCCGATACCCGGGCGAAGATCGTCTATCGCGTGATCGAGAAGGATTACGCGGATGAAAATACCGGCGAAAATGCCAAGTCGCTGCTCGTGCGGCATTTCAACGCGCGGCTGATCCTCGAAGACGAGGACGATTCCGACATGGAGATCATTCCGCTCATGCGCATCACCCGCGCGACCCACGACGAATCCACCATTCCCCGCCAGGATCCCGATTTCACGCCGCCCTGCCTCATCGTGGACGCTTCGCCAGTCCTGCGCGAAACCGTGCGCGACCTCGCGGCCCAGGTGGATGCGACGCGCAAGGAACTCACCGTGCAGCTGACGCGCGGAGGCAATTTCGACCTCAACACGCTGCGCGGCGTGCAATTCGAGCAGATCTGGCGCTTGCGCACGCTGAACCGTTTCGCCGGCAAGCTGCCGGCCATGGTCGCGGCGCCGTCCATCACGCCTTTCACCTGGTATCTCGAACTGCGGGAACTCCTCGGCGAACTGGTGGCCCTCTACCCGGCCAGCGACGATTTCGACTGCGTGCCGTACGATCACGACAATCCCATCCTCTGTTTCCGCGAGCTCTCCGCGAAAATCCGGAACTATCTGCGCGGCGCGGTCGCCCCCAGCTTCTGGAAGATCGATTTCAAGCGCGAGGGCCAGTGGTTTGCGGCCGACATGGAAGAAAAGCATTTCAAGGTTCCGACCGAATACTTCCTGGGCATCCGCACCAAACAGGACTCCCGCGGCCTCTCCAAGCTGGTGGAGAACCGGGACGAGTTCAAACTCATGCCCAAGAGCATGATCGAGCGGGCGTTCTTCGGCCTGCCGCTCAAGGAAGAGCGCCATCCGCCCCTCGAGCTGCCGGCTTCCGCGGACCTGCATTACTTCCGCCTGAATCGCACCGAAGGCGCGCGGCACTGGGATCTTTTGCAGAAGGAAAAAGCGCCGTGCATCCGGTGGACGGACATCGATTCCGCCGACTACCAGATTTCGCTCTACATGGTCGTGCCTCCGGAAAGCGCTCCTGAAAAGTGATGCCTTGGAACACGGCGCCCCAGTGCCACTTCCGCTTTAGAGGGGCCTGACTATGTCCGCCGCCAAAAAGATCGATCCCAGCCAGGAGGTTCCCTTCCGTTGCCTGCCCGTCTCCGCGGCGGAAAAGGCGGCCAGCTTTCGCCTCTGCGTGGCGGTACGGGAGCACGCTGATGGGGCCACCGGCCATCTGTTTTTGCTCCGCCAGGTGCAGGGCGCGCGAGCCATTCTCGGGGCGATGTGCGATGCCGGGGGGAACATTCGGGAGTGGCTGGAGCTGTGGATCCAGGATGTCGAAGCGTCGGCGAGTGCCGAGACGCTCGTCCCTTCCAACAAGGCCGGTGACAAAGCTTGGGAACTACTGGTGGCGCGATTGCGAGGAGCCGATCCGGAAGGGGCCTTTTCGAACGTGTACGAGAAGCAGCCGGCGCCGCCGGTATTCATCGACCTGGCGAAAGGGCAGCCGTGGCACCCGGCGACCGAAGCGGGTGAAATCCAGGTATGCCGGGAGGATGCGGCGCTGGCCGCCGCCGAGCTGCCCCCGTACAGCGAAAGCAGCGCCCGTTTCGGGCGCGCCACGGCGGGCGGTCCCTTGGTGGCGCTGAACGAGGCGGCGCGCGGCGCGAAAGGGGTGGTCGAATTGCGAGCTCTCCTGCCGGCGGGAGTGGAGCTGGTGTCGCTGAACCCCGGCGGCGGCATGATGTTCGCGCGCCGCTTCGCTCCCCTTGGTTTGGAAGAGTTCGCGGAACTGCTCGGCGGACGCCCCTGGAACGGCTTGGTCAATGCCCGCCGTCCGTTTCGTCTCCACGGGGTCTACCATCACCTGGAAGATGAGACCGAAATGCGGGCCGCCGGCTTTCACTTTTACGGATCGCGCCGCAACCAGTCGGGGCGGCTCGCCGAGGTGCTCTGTCTCAAGCTCCTGCTGCTCGACCAATGCATCCGCGAGGTCGCTGGTGAAGTACGGCGGACGGGCCTTCCGCTCCTGAACCTGACCCCCGACAGCTTTCGCATCAGCCTCGGCGCCACCAGCCCGAATCTGCCCTTCTGTTGGGCGTCCCGGGTTTCATTGGTGCTGTCCGGAGACGCCGTCGCCCTCGATATCCCTTCCAGCAAGACCCGGTATTTCACCTCGCGGGTGCCGGCTTCGGCTTCCATCTACCGGCCCGAGGAACTGGGGGTTCCCCGCCGGGGCATCGGCAGCGTGCGCTTGCGGCGCGTCTTTTCGCCTGCGGAAGGCGGTATCGCCGCCGAAGGCACGCTCACCTCGCACGAACGGCTGAACGTCCAGCCCAATGAGCTGCTCCGCCTTCGCCTGCCGCTCAAGGATGCCGGCAGTGTCGAGCTGATCGGCTATCTGGAGAGCAAGACCGCGCTGGCGGCGGGGGAAGCTGCCTTTCGGACCATCCCCCTGCTTCTCTCCGAAGGTCACGCCGAGACCTTGCGCAGCTATGAGGGCATTCCCTTCAGCCAGATTCCCTTCGAGGTGCTCCAGCCGCTCAACAGCCCGTGCGACCTTTACGCTCTCGGCGTCCTCGGCCTGCGGCTGCTCTACGCCGGCTCCGATCTTTCCTTGCCGATGATCCTGGATACAGCCCTGAGTCTCCTGCGCGCGGCCTCGGCCGAGCCGGTCGAGGGCTCCCTCGAGGCGCGCATCCTCGCCCTGTTGCTCACCGATGAGCGCTGGCTGGCGGCCCTCGGCACGCCGCATCTCGTTCGCCCGACCTCGGAGGGCGGGGCAGTGGTGGCTGGCAGCCTGCCCGCGGAAGTCTGGAGCCGGGTCCTGGCCTCGATCCTGCCCTTCTTCCCCGGGCGCGCACCCGAGAGCTTCTGCCGCGACTTTTCCGATGGCCCGACGCTGGCCCCCCACAAGGTCTTCGACCCGGCCCTGCACGCCATCGAGCGCACTCTGGATACCGTACGGGCCATGTTCCTTTCCGATTGGACGTACAATGAGGAGATGGTCGGCATCCTTTCGCCCTATCTCCCATCAGAAGGCCACGAGTAAACGGGCTCCAGAGAGCCGATCGGGGTCAGGCTTTCTTGCCGGCCGTTTCCTCTTCGTGCCGCTTCAGCGCCCCTTGGACCAACGCGTTCATCTCGAGGTTATGCTTCGTGTCGATGAAGAGGTAGCTGCGCACGTGCGCCAGCAGTTTGTCCAGGGCTTGGATCGTCGGTTGAAACACCGCCTCGAGTTGCTGCGGCGGGGCGTCGCCTAGGTCCGCACACTGGGCATCGGCACTGGCGGCGGTCAAACACGGGATCAAGGTCGCCATCGCATCCCACCAGAGATCGAGTGGCAGGTAGGCGGACGCTTCCCCGGGCGATACCTGTCCCGCCGTCAGGAGCCGTTCCGGCCCGAGTGAGGCGAGCCAGCGCGGATCGGTCGCCACCGTAGCCCGGATTCTCTCGCGCAGATCGAGCTTCTTTTCTTCCCGGTTCGCCGCGGCCTGCGCCAGATTGAGCAACTCCCCGAGCACTTCCGGCAGGGTGCTGGCCTCGTTCACCAACAGGCTGCGCAAGCCCAACACGCCCAAGGAATAGAGATCGCATGGCGAGCTCACCGACGGGAGCGTGCCAAAGGAGACATCCGGGAAACTCACCCCTTCGGTCGAGCGGAGGGCCGTGCTGAACGCCTCGGGAAATTGCATCGGCAGCGTGCGGAAGCTGCGCTCCATCCCGTCTGCGATGGGCGCGAGATGGCCGTGCAGCTCGACGCGGCCCGGCGCCAGCATGAGGCCGATCGACAGCAGATCCTTCTCCGTCGCGGCGATTCGCTCCTGGGTCGAAAGCGTGCCTTCGATGGTCAGATTTCCGTCGGCCACCGCCACCTGCCCGATCTTCACCGAGCCCGTGCCTTCCAGAATCCGGCTGGCCACGGCTGGCCGGTAGATCGAGGCCACACTCATTTCGCGCGAGCTGAAATAGTGCGTGTCGCCCGCCTGCACTGGCAGCGCCACCGCCGACCCCGGCACGGCCAGCAAGACCTTCGCCGTCCATAGCCAGGGCAGCGTCGGACCGGTTTCGGCCAGCGTCACCCGGAAGCTTTCTGCCGTCAGGTTCAGGAAGGGAAGCTGCTCCGCCTGCACGAAATCGTGGACGAGTCGAAACGCCTGGGCCAGCAGATCGAGCTTCAGATAAAATGTCTCCACCAGCCTTCCCGCGCGGCCGCGTTTGCCGACAAAGAGATGAGCGTCGCCGTGCTGGATGGCCTCCGCATCTTGCAAGGTGCGGTACACGCCGCCGAGCCGCACGATTTTTTCTCCGTGCTCCAGCCCTTTCCATGGCACACCGCTCAAGACCCCCAAGTGTGCCTCCAGACTCAGTGGGGCGAATTTGCGGGCCATCATCATTCCACACCACGGATTGAAGGGCACCAGGCTTCCGAGCACCTCCTGGAGCTTCGCCGTCGAAGCGGATTCGGGAGCGTTTACCGTCGCGGGCAGGAAAGGCGGCTGCCCCCCGCGTAGATAAAGGTATCGGGCCAGCGAATGGCTGTAGGGCGGCAGGCCGTGCTGCTCGAGCAACGCATCGTCTGTGCACAGTTCCCAAGGCGTGGAGGCGCCTTTCTCCATGGGATTCACGGGCTCCGTCATGGAAATGTTGAAAAAGATGGGCAGGGGATGCGTGGGCGTGGCCGCGAGTTGAATCACGCTGGCCCGGTCCAACTGGGCCATGATCCCGGCGCGCTGGATCCAGCGCTCATCGAGCAACCGATTTGAGGAATATTCCCAGAAGCGGTGCAAACTCGCCCCGGAACTGTTGGGATTTTGCAGCCACAGTTCGATCCAGTCGTGGACATATCCTCCCGCATCGGCAATGCAGCCGAGGAAAACCATGGTCTCCGGCATGTCGCGCAGGTGAATGAAAAAGCCGCCGACCGGCCCGGCGGCCGTACGTACGACGATACACAGGCGGAGGGCCGCAGTTTGCTCGCTGGCAAAAATCGGGACAGCGGAATAGCCCTTGGGAAACGGGGCGGTCGTGTCGGGGACTTTTGCGGGGGCGGGGCGCCATGGCGATTTGCTACTGAATTCGACCTGAAAGGAAAAGGGATTTCGCTGCAGCCCCAACGGGCATAACAAACTACGAATAGGTAATCGATGTGGAGGTAAGTTCGCGAATCATCGATCCACATCCGTAAGAAGCGGCTCTCCTCCTATCACTCAAGTGATTCGTAGTCCCTTCTCTGATAGTTATGCCCGGTCGCCAGTGCGAAATCGGCGATTGCACCCCTTCTGTTTCCCGGTATAAACCAGAGACCATGAAAGGGTCCTTATGTGAAAGCACGCAGTGGGCCGCCGGCCTTGCGGCTCGATTGCGATACCTCCAGTCGAGTTTGGCCACGGAGCTGTCTGAAACGCGGGAACGGACGCTCAGTAAGGAACTCGCCAAGGCGCTCAAACCGGTGGCACCAGAGAAGCGCAGGCAATTTTTGGAGAATCTCGTGGCCCAATTCCCGGTGCCGGATGCTTTCCACGTGCGCTGCCAGCTTGAGGCCGGGCATCGGCAATTGTCTGCGGACAAGGAGGCGGCCCTGAAGGCCATCGCCGAACGGGACGCCGCGCTGGAGGGGTTGCAGTCCCAGATCGCGGCCTATGCCAGCCAACTCCAGGCACTTGGTGAAGAGCGCGATACGCTCGTTCAGGCGCGCGAAAGAGACGTCGATTCCCTTTCCCCAAATCGCGGTCGAAAAGGAAGCGGCACTGCAGAGCATCGCCGAAAGGAATGCGCTCATCGAACAACTGCAAGCGCAGCTTACCGCGCAAGGCAAGTCAGCTTACCGCCCAAGCCGCGCAACTCGAGGCCCTGCGGCAGGAGCGTGATGCGCTGGCCTTGGGCCGCCAGGAGGACGCCGCGAAGATGACCCGAATGGCCGACGAGCACCGGCAGCAGCTTGCCTCCGGTTCCGGCGAAACCCTGCAATTGCTGGAAGCCCGTGACCAGGCGCTCGCCCAGATCGAGGATTTGCGCGCCAAATCCGAAGCCGAGCTCGCGCGCGCCAAGAAGGACCGGGAAGCCGTTGCCCGCGAACGCGATGAGGAGGCGGCCCGAGCCGCGGCCTTGCGCGCCAATCCGTTGGAACTGGTGGATTGCCTTCTGAACGTGATTCCGACGGCCACCCCCGAGCAGATCGCCGCGTTTGTTCCCAAGTTGCAGGATACCGGGCTGTTCCCGGCGTCCGGCGAGCCGACGGGACTGCGGGTTCCCCAGGAGCTGAGAGAGCGGCTCAAAAAAATCGCGCCGGGGCGAAACCTCGATCCCACCCGCGCCTTGCGCGCGCTGGATATCTTGATCGAGTTTACGTGGAGTCTCGACCAGCTCGTGTGGCAGATCTGGAAAGGCGTGGCTCCGAAGACCATCATCCACGTCGAGCCGGGCCCGTTCGGCGACTTCAAGAAATGTCTCGCGCCGTACCTGACCGGCGACTCCGAAGTTTCCAACGAACAGCTTCGGCAAACCGTGGAAAAAACGCGGCGGCTCGTCGCCGGCCTCCTCGCCGCGATGGGCAATGTGGGCGAGAGCTGCACCGCCACCCTGCGCCAGCGCTTCGCGCCCACGGAAATCAAGAAGCTCGCGGACAAAGAGTCGGGCTTGCTCGACAGCGTGGAAAAGAAATGCTGGCGCAAATTCAATGAGCTCTACATCCAGGCGAAAGGTCCGGATTTGGAAAAGGAAATCCTGAACAACGTCCGCAAATATACGGAAAAGCTCGTGCTCGGGGCGGACGCGGCCAACGTGGAAAGCTAAAGAAATTCCGGTTCCCCCTCCCGTGACATTGCTCGACCTCTACGAACCGCTGTTTCAGTACATTTGCGTCGTGAACCGCATCGCCCACAAAGGAGGGCCGGAGACGCTGGAATACGGCACCCTCCGGGCGAACATCCTGGCGCTGCTGTCTTCCATCAAACAACGCGCGGACCAGGAGCCGCTGGTCGCGCTCCAGGCCGGCAAGCTGGAATTGCCCGTGTTGTTCTTCGTCGATTCGATGATCGCCGAGAGCAAGCTCCCCGGCGCCAGCCAGTGGCACCAGAACCGCCTGGCCTTTGAGAAAAACAACTGGCGGGCGACGAAAAGTTCTATGACCTGCTCGACGAAACGCTGGCCGATGGCAGCAAGGAAGCCACCGAGCGCCTGACGATCTACTACGTGTGCCTGGGGCTGGGCTTCACCGGCTGGTACTTCGGCCAGCCCGAGTATCTGCGCAAGAAAATGGAAGTGATCGCCAAGCGCATCTCCAGCCCGCCCGTGCGCGAGCGGGTGGCGCGCATTTGCCCGGAGGCCTACCAGTATCTCGATACCCGCAATCTCATCGAGCCGCCCGCCTCGAAGATCGGGGCGATCGTCGTCGCCTTTCTGATCCTCGGTCTCACCGTCGCGATCATGAACTTTTACCTCTTCCGCGTGGGAACGGAGGTTTTTGGCAATCCTTGAAGGAGATTGAACGCCACGACCTGAGCCGGTAGCGGCGCCCACGCATCGAAAACTGATTTACGATGGAACTTCCCGATATCAGCAAGATGCCCGCCAAGGGCCCCGTCATCGGCCTGCTTTCGGCGACCACCCCTCATGGCGGTCGTCTTCGCGCTCGACCCGAAGCTGGCCGGGATCATCGCCTTCGGATGCTGCTCCTGGGGCTGGGCCACCGCGAAGTTCATCTTCTTCCGCGCCTGGTTGCGCAAGCGCAAGGCGCAATCGATGACCAGCGAGCTCAGCCGGCAGTCCTCGGCCACCCCCACGGCGATCAGCGATCGCCCGCAGATCGAGAAGCTCGACAGCCTCCGCAAAACTTTCCAGAGCGGCCTCGATAAGTTCAAGGCCGCCGGCAAGGATCTCTACAAGCTGCCCTGGTACGCGGTCGTGGGCGAGCCCGGCGCCGGGAAGACCGAAGTGATCCGACATTGCGATGTCGGCTTCCCGCCCGGCATGCAGGAGGAGGAGTTCCAGGGCGTGGGTGGCACCATCAACATGAATTGGTGGTTCACCAATCGCGCGGTGATTCTCGACACTGCCGGCCGGCTGCTTTTCGAAAAAGTGCCTGCGGGCAGCACCAGCGAGTGGAAGGAATTCCTCAAGCTGCTGCGCAAGCATCGGCCGAACTGTCCGATCAACGGCCTGCTGCTCGCCATCCCCGCGGACAGCCTGGTCAAGGATTCCGAGAAGAAGATCGAGGAGCGGGCCGGCTGGATCGCGCGGCAGCTCGACACGATTCAGCGGGAATTGGATATTCGCTTCCCCGTTTACATCATCATCACCAAATGCGACTTGCTGAACGGGTTTCGCGAGTTTTTCGAGGAAGTCGACAACCCGGAAGCGCAGCGGCAGATGCTCGGCTGGTCGAATCCGGAAGCCATCGACAAACCTTTCCAGCCGGATCTGGTGGTGCAGCATCTCTACATGGTCGTGGCGCGGCTGCGGGAGATCCGGCTGGGCTTGCTGGAAGATCCCGTGGCGCGGGACGCCTCGCACCGCCGCATCGACGAAGTGGCCCGCCCGTACGCCTTTCCAAACAGTGTCTCGCTCATCGCGGAAAACCTGCGCCGCTACCTCTCGACGATTTTCGTGGCCGGCGAGTGGGCGGCGAAGCCGCTGTTTTTGCGCGGTATCTATTTCACCTCTTCGCTCCAGGAGGGCTCGGAGCTGGACCAGGAGCTGGCCCAGGCCGTCGGCATGTCCGTGGACGAGTTGCCTTCCGGCGGCGCCTGGAAACGCGAGACGACGCTCTTCCCTGCGCGACCTTTTCTCGAGAAGATTTTCCGCGAATGGGGACTGGTCACCCGGGCCACCAATACCCGGCGGCTAGTGCGCCAGCGCCTGCTGGCCATCCTCGGTACCGCCGCGGCGGCGCTCCTGCTCGTGGGTTTGTTTTCCTGGCTGGGTTACCAGTCCATGAAAGACAGCATCGGCCGCCAGAGCGGATATTGGCTGCGCGCCAGCGAAGGCTGGGCGGCGAACGATACCTGGATTCCGATCGTCACGGAGGCGGAAGGACACCCCGTCTATCACGGCAGCGAGCCCGTGGGCCAGGGACAGCGCACCAGGTACCAAGGATCTTTTCGACGGGCCGGCCAAATCGCTGGTCAATTTCCACGCCACCTTGCGGACCCTCGCCGAAGAGCCGCTGCATATCTCTCCCGTGTTCCGCCCCTTCTACAAGTTGGTGGGCAACTTCGATGCCGAACGCAAGCGCGCCCAGCGCATCGTGCTCGAAGGCAGTGTCATCAAGCCGCTCCTGGACAGCACGCGCCACAAAATCGGCGGCTCCGACGTGGCCCCGAGCGGAGCGGAGGCGGACCGCGAAGGCGACGCTTTGATCGGCCTCATCAAGATCGAGGCCGGCATCGTGAAAGAAAACAACGGCAATGCGGCGATCGCCCCGGCCAACCTGGTCATGGAGCCGCTGTTGAATTATGTCGCTGGGCCGCCAGGCCGATTACGAAGCCCGCCATGCCGGAAGTCATCGCCTGGAGTTACTCACCGGGGAATGGCTCGGGCAAGTGGCCGGGCGACTGGATGACCGGCGGCGGCACGCTCAAGCAGGCGGGCCAGACAGAAAAGATGGCCTACAATCAGGCCATCGACGTCGGCCTGGAGCACTTCCCCTGGAGCACTTCCGCAAGAATTGCGCGGCAAATTCATCACCCTCAAGTCGCGGCTGAAGATGATCCAGGATTTCATTAGTTTCTTCCACAAGGAGTACGACAAGAAGGAGCCGGCTTTCTGGCAGGTGGCGTCCATTCCGGCCAATGTGCCGCAGGACGATCCGCTGCTGAAAAAGCGGTATGACGATTTCTTCGAGAAGGATGTCTCGGTGCTGGATGGGATGATCGGTGTGGCCGAGCACGAACAGGTCTTCGAGGAGGGAAACACCTCGCTGCTCAACGCCTATCAACGCATCCGCGGCGACTGGAACAAGCAATCGGTGACCTTGATCGCGGCCATCGACGACCTGATCAAGGAACTGGCTTTCGCCGAGACCAAAACGAGCGCGCCGTCGCCTCTCTTGAAGGAAATCCGGGAACGGCTCGAGGCGATCAAAATCGAGATCCAGCCGGCAGCTTTCCGGAACTGCCGGAAAATGAACTCAAGCGGCTCGACACGACCTACCTGATGAGTCCGGAAAACCGGCAACTGGCCTACAAGCAACGGTCCGATGCCTATACCCTGTGTTACCGCACGTCGCTCAAGGATGCACCGGCCGGCCCCTGGATCGGGACGAAGTTCCGCAACATCGAGGCGTGTGAAACTGGCCATCGACCAGGCGCGCCGCAGCGTCTACGGCTATCAGGGGGAATCGGCCCAGGAGTTTCGCGGTCTGTGCGATTACTGGCTGGCCTATGCGCAACGCCGCCAGATCGATGCCTGCTGGAAAGCGTTATGTCGCGGAGGCCCGGCAGGCGCTGAACGGCACCCTGCACTTCCCGCTCGTGTGGCCGCCGGAAGAAGCCACCGCCCTCTCGGAAAAGGCCGTCCTCGGGGCCTCCGATCTCATCGCGACCATCCACGCCGATCTGCAATCGAAGGTTTACACCGACACGACCGAAGGCCAGGCGAAGACGCCGGCACGTCTTTCCCTGGAGCAATTCACCCGGAACATGGCGCTGGTGGAGCGACAACTGAAGGCGCTGGTCATCCCGGAGGAGAAGCGGATCGCCCGGTGCCGCATCTCGATGCACCCCGGCCCGAAGCGGGCGGAAATCGTCTCGCCGCCCCTGGATCCGGTGACCAAGCAGCCGATGTCCAAAGGATCGGCCGACCTCGCTTACGAACTGCGCCTCGGCACCTTCAATTCGAAGACGGAGCACAAATCCCTGAGCAAGAAAGTCACGGCGGGCGTGCCGTTGCTCATGATCGACAAGCTCCCCTGAGCCTGGTCTTCCACGCCCATTGCTGGTCCGGCACCGGGTCTCACGATTATTCCGAAGTCAAACTGGGCAACAACTGGGTCGCCTTGCGGATTTGAACGACAAGAAAGGCGAAAGCTCCGACGGCATCCACTGGCTGCTGAACATGGCCGAGCCCGAAGGCGATTACCCGCTCAACCAGGACATTTTCCTGGATGTCGAATTTTACGAGAGGCCCGTCCCCCCATCTCCGCGTGGGCCGCGGAAAGAAATGTTCCAACTCGAAGAGTGAGATGAGCGACTTTTCGGACAAGTTTCTCCGCGAAGGGAAGAAGCTGTTCTCGCCGCTGCCCGGGCCGTTTGTCTATTTCGGCGTGTTTGGCAAGCACCCGGGTTGGGACGATCACATGGAGGATATCGGGCTCGATACCGAAAGCCTGCTGCTGGCCAGGAAGATTCCTCTACGTGGAAGGGATCGGCGGCCAGATCACCTCGGGAGAATGGGAAAAACTGGGTGAGCCACTCCGGTTGCCGAAATTCAATCATCTCTTCGTGTGGCGCCGCGGCGAGGCGTTTCTGCTCGGGAAAATGTGGTCGTCGTCGGACGGCAAGGGACGATCGAGCTATCCGATGATCGCCTGCGTGCATGGCCAGGGAATCGGCCTGGGCGCAGCGTTGAAGAAAGCCCTGCCCGTGCTGGATACCTTCGAGGCGCATTGCAAAAAGACCCGGTCGGCGGAAGAGGTGCGGCGCGGAGCGGCGTGGGCGATTGGGGAACTGCAAGGCCTCGTGGGAGCAACGACCGGCGAAGCTTTCCAGTCGAATGGGCAGCAGGCGGAGTTTATCGAAAAGCTCTGTCCGTCAGGGCATGACGAGTCCTTTCTGCGCGTGTTATATCAGCTCCACGCCCAATGCCCGGGGAAGGCCTTGCAGGCGGGACGAAGGCGGCGCGTGGGACGAGCGCGCGGTGCGCATGCGGGTGCCGGCGGTGGCCGATTGCCCGATCGAGTCGCTCCTCTACTGGAGTCATTTCTTCCAGGCGCAATTCCGCGCGCCGTTGCCGATCCTGGTGACCACACCGCTCGGCGAACCCTGGCTCGACGCCCTGGTCGGACGGCCGAATCCCAACGACTTCTATCCTCTGCTGGCCCGCCCGGAGGCCTTTGCGATCGCCAGCGAAGTGGCTTACGGGATCGACGACCGATTTCGCGGCGAACAGGCCGAGTCCCTGAAAAAAATGCGGACCGGCACCGACTGGATCACCGGCCAGCCTGCCATCCCCGTGGGAAAAAAGACGTGGATCTCCCGGCTGCTATCCTTGGGCTAGCGCGGTTTCAGTAATAGCATCGCTGCCGTGAAAGTGCGGTCGCAGTATTCCGGGGAGCACACTCGTCCCGAGTGTTGGCGAAGGCGTCCCGCCTTCGCGGACTTTCTCAGTGCATCATAAAGCTAACGCCCACAGCATTTTAGATATAATTAAGACAAGTCGTAGCCGTTTTAAACGCAGAGAGCGCAGAGAAAAAAGAGGTCCGCAGAGGAGAGGACAGCCCTCCTTTCCTCTCTCCAACCCCGCCGCGCCCCTGCGTTTTGTTTTGCTCCCCGGAACTTTTCGTTTCGCACGCGTGCAGGTAGCGGTTACACCTCGGAGCAATTAAAGAATGTCGTGGCCGTTTTAAACGCAGAGAGCACAGCGCGGCAGAGCCGCAACCCAAGAAGGGGTCCACGAAAGGCACGAAAATGCGGTGGGAGGAGCAGTCCGCGAATCACGCCAATGACACGAATGGGATGATTCGAGTGATTGGCGTGATTCGCGGGCCCCCAAAAGTCCTCGCAGACCTGCGCTCTTCTTCCAGAGAGCAGTGCAGAGAAGACAGAGGTCCGCAGAGGAGAGGACAGCCCTCCTTTCCTCTCTCCAAACCCCTCCGCGCCCTCTGCGTTTTGTTGAGCTACGCTGCGGTTTGATGGATGGCTGCAGTTCAACTTCAACCGCTCTAAATTGAAATGCTCCAAGTGACTGGAGCGGGTTAAGTAATGATCCTCTCGAGCTCTTCCTTGATGGGATCTTTCATCGCGCGGACGATGTTTCACGTCCAGGAGCTCGATGAACGCCGGCACGCCGGAAAGGCTCGTGGTCTTCATGATCAAGGAGTCATCGGGGCGGAACGATGGCAGCGCAAAGCCGACGGTGGTGAGAGGCAGACCGTGCAATTCTTCCGACGGGGTGGATGTGACCTCGAAACGCAGCGCTTTCATGAGCTGGATGACGCGCGGGCTTTTGTGCACGACCATGTGCAGCAGGATGGCGAGCAGCACGAAACGCTGTTGGAGGCCCAGTTGACCCTGTTCGCGGCCCGCAACCATGGCCTTCAGCCGGCTGATCGGGAGGTCGCTCGCGTAACTCAGAACCCAGCGGGTGGGAGAGGTGATGGCAATGCGTTTGGCTTGTTCGCCCATGCGCGCATCGTAGGAGTATTCCACGGATGGACCTCGAGTTTTTCCCCGGCGTCGTTGAGGCTATCGACATCAAACTCGATAGGCAGGCGGAACGCGCGGCTGTACTTTTCATAAAGCGCACGAAATTCACCGAGGGACTTATCCATCCAGAGAATGCGACCGGGCGCACCGGTCTTGCCCAGGATGCACGCCGGATCGAGCAGCGGGCGAAGCGTTTCGACATGTTGCGATAGAGATTTTGGAGATACAGGGCGACCTCGTTGGTTTTCGGCCGCAGCTCGGAGATCTCGTCGAACGTGTAGGTGCGTGGCGTTTCCATGGCGTGGAGATAAAATAGTGGATTGGCAGCGGGCGTAAAAGAAGGAAGCGGGTGAGGGGGGTATAAGACGTTTTGTCCCTGTGTAGGCCCTGAAAGCAGTTTTGTCCATCCAAGGTGGTCGCAACTTGACATAATCGTGGCCAATCCATTTCATAACAACCCTGTGGACCAGTGCCCTAGAAAACCTGTTGGCGCCTGTTTCTGCCGAGAACGAATGTGGGCAGGATATTACGTATGAACCGGAGTTTCAGGAACTCGAAAAACTGCTGATCGGCAAGCCGGAGACCCAGTTTGGCCCCGGGGAACCGCCGAACTGGGTGCAAGTCAGGGAGCGCTCGGTCGAATTACTCGGACGTTCCAAACATCTTCGCGTCGTCCTGACCTTGATCGCGGCGCTGGTCCGTCTGGAAGGTTTTGCCGGTTTCCGCGATGGCCTCGATCTCTTGCGGAGAACGATCGAGAGCTACTGGCAGGGCCTGTATCCGCGCCTGGATCCGGAGGACAGCAACGACCCGACCGAGCGCGTGAACATCATCGCGGCGCTCGCCGCTCCTGCCGGCACGATCGGCGACCCCTGGCGGATCATGGAAGCCTGCGGCAGGCGCCGCTTACCGATTCCAAGCAGTATGGCCGCTTGAGCGCGCAGAAAATCGCCGACAGCCGGCGGGAGTGAAATCGACCCCGGCCAAACCGGTTCCCGCCCCCACGGAGATCGAGGCCTCCTTTCGCGATACGGACCCCGCGACGCTGCAGGCCACAGCCGTCGCCATCGCGGACTCAATTTCGCTGGTCAAAGCGCTGGAACAGTTGCTGGATGGAGTCGTGAGCGTGGAAAAAGCGAAGGACTTGGGGCTGCTGATCACGGTGCTGGGGGAACTCGGTAAATTGCTGACTCCCTATGTTTCTGCGACGCCTGAGGCGGCGGCGGATGCTGCTGCGCCGGCGGCGGTCGACACCGTTGCGGCGCGGGCATCGTCCGCGATGCCCACTTCTGTAGATACCCGGCAGCAAGTCGTGCAGCTTCTCGATTTGGTGTGCAATTATTACGCGCGTTATGAGCCTTCGAGCCCCGTGCCGCTCTTGTTGCAACGTGCCCGGCGGCTGGTGGACTTGGATTTCCTCGCCATCGTGGCAGATTTGAGTCCGGAAACACTGGAGAAAGTGCGCTATGCCGCAGGTATTCCGAAATAAGATGCGGCTGCGGAACGCAGATTTTTCCTTCTTTTTCCTTGCATGAATAACCTAACACACGCAGAACTAACCCCCGAGAGGAAATAATTTTCACCCCATGGCAAGAGCCAGTAGTCAGAAATTTATCGCCCGCAATCGCGCCCCGCGCGTGCAGATCGAATACGAGACGGAGCTTTACGGGGGCCGAGAAGAAGATCGACCTGCCCTTCGTGATGGGCGTGATGGCCGATCTCTCCGGCAAATCGGAAGAGCCGCTGCCCGACGTGGGTGATCGCAAGATGCTGGAGATCGACGTGGACAACTTCGATGACCGGATGAAGGCATTCAAGCCCCGGGTGGCTTTTCAGGTGCCCAATACCCTGACCGGCGATGGAAACCTGAGCGTGGCGCTGACCTTTCAAAGCATGGACGACTTTTCCCCCGCCGCCGTGGCGAGGAAAGTCGATGCGCTTAACAAGTTGCTGACCGCCCGCACTCAACTCGCCAATCTCCTGACCTATATGGATGGCAAAGGAGGAGCCGAGAAGCTCATTGAAAAGCTGCTCGCCGACCCCGCGACGTTGCAAGCCCTCGCCTCCGCCCCGAAGCCCGAGGAGGAGACACCCGCATCCTAATGGCGTCTCCCCGTTGCCTATTCCATCATGCCCGACGAACTCGATAACTTAGTGGCCAGCCTCCAGACCGATGCCGCCCCGGCGCAGTCTGCACGGCGGTCGCGGACACCTCGGAATTTGAGTCGTTGCTGTCCAAGGAGTTCAAGCCGAAGTCCGAGGCCGCGCAAACCGCGGTGCAGACGGCGGTGCGCACCCTGGCCGAGCAGGCCCTCGCCGGAACCGCGCTGGTGGGCCGGGATGCGGTGGCCAGCATCCAGGCGATCATCGCCGAGCTGGACCGCAAGCTCACCGAGCAAGTCAACGTCATCATTCATCATCCGGACTTCCAGAAGTTGGAAGGCACGTGGCGGGGACTGCACCACTTGGTCAACAATACCGAGACGGATGAAAAGCTGAAGATCCGTGTGATGAGCCTCTCCAAGAAAGAGGCCGGCAAAGTCCTGAAGAAATTCAAGGGTACCCTGTGGGGACCAGAGCCCGATCTTCAAGAAAGTCTACGAAGAGGAGTACGGCACGCCGGGCGGTTCGCCTTACGGCTGTCTGATCGGGGACTACGAGTTCGATCACTCTCCGCCGGACATCGAAATGCTGGCTGGCTTTGCGCAAATCGCGGCGGCCGCGCATACGCCGTTTATCACCGCGGCGGCGCCGAGGCTCTTCAACATGGATAGCTGGCAGGATTTGAGCAATCCCCGGGATCTGACGAAGATTTTCCAGACGCCGGAGTACGCCGCCTGGCGTTCGCTGCGGGAATCCGAAGACGCGCGCTATATCGGCATGACGATGCCGCGGTTTCTCTCCCGCATTCCCTATGGGGCCAGGACGGCGCCGGTGGACGAATTTGATTTCGAAGAATCCACGGAGGGTGCCGACCATTCCAAATACACCTGGTCGAATGCGGCCTACGCCATGGGGGTGAATATCAATCGCGCCTTCAAGCTGTACGGCTGGTGCGCGCGCATTCGCGGGGCGGAAAGCGGCGGGATGGTCGAGGGGCTGCCGGTGCATACTTTCCCGAGCGACGATGGCGGCGTGGACATGAAATGCCCCACCGAAATCGCCATCACCGACCGGCGCGAGGCCGAGTTGGGGAAGAATGGCATGTTGCCCCTGTCGCACTGGAAAAATACCGACTACGCCGTCTTCATCGGCGGCCAGTCGCTGCACAAGCCCGCCGAGTACGACGATCCCGATGCCACGGCGAACGCGAACCTCGGGGCGCGGCTTCCGTACCTTTTCGCGACCTGCCGCTTCGCCCATTATCTCAAGTGCATCGTCCGGGACAAGATCGGTTCTTTCAAGGAACGGCAGGACATGGAGAAATTCCTGAACCGCTGGATCGGCAATTATGTCGAGAGCGATCCGGGGGCGCGTGAGGAAGTAAAAGCGGTCCGCCCCCTGGCGGCTGCGGAGTTGACCGTCGAAGAGGTCCCGGACAATCCCGGTTATTATACCTCGAAGATTTTCCTGCGACCGCACTATCAGCTCGAGGGGCTGACCGTTTCCCTCCGGCTGGTTTCCAAATTGCCTTCCCAAAAGACCAAGTAGGGTCCGATCGAAGCCAGGCATCGCCTCGCGCCCCCGCGCCCGCAATCGAGCCGGCCCATCGCCAGAGCAGTCAAAACATTTCACCGACAGACCACCACCAACTCAAAACTAAGTTATGGCTATTGATGCATTCCTTGATTTTAGCAAAGCGACGACCGTCCCGAAAAAAGTGAAGGGCGAGTCGAACGACGAAATGTTTAAGGACACATTTCACGTCAAGACTTTCACCTTTGCGATCAATCAAAAAGGCACCGCTCCTACCGGTCTGGGATTGGGCGCGGGCAAGGCGGAATTCGACGATTTCGAATTCACGATCGACACGCAGAGGGGCAGCGCCGAATTGCTGAAGCACTGCGCGAAGGGCTCGCACTTCGACATGGTGTTTCTGCACGTTCGCAAGGCGGGCGGCGCGCACGTGGAATTCCTGCGCTATGGGTTCAGCAGTTGCATCATTTCCAACTACAGCACCAGTGGCGACGAAGAGTCGACCGACACGGTGAAGTTCAATTATGCCCGCGTCTATACCCGCTACATCGTGCAGAAAAACGATGGCACGCTGGATACCGCGAACGACTCCAAGGGCGGCTGGGATCTTAAGGCCAATAACGACTACGAGGCGGACGGCCCGGGATTTTTGGCCCAGGGCGGCGAGCAAAAGTGACGCTCCGTAGCGTTCGTTGACCCCGGTTTTCCTTGAAGGGAATTTCCCATGCCTGGTGAAGCTCCTCCGGACGCCTTTCTCCGGTTTTGCAACAAAGGCGACTCATCCACTTGGGGAGATATATTCGGGGAGTCTCGGGACGAGCAATTGCCCGGTGACCCTGACAAAAAGGACGGGCCGGGGTGGTTTCCGATCACGAATTTTCATTTCGCTTTGACCGGGGTGAGGAAGGACGATGCCGGCGACAAAAAGAAAGACGAAGGACTCTTTGAAGGGGTGGAGATCACCATGCCCACCCAGTATGGGTCGATCGTCTTGATGAAGACTTGCACGGACTTTGCGATCAAGAAGCCGGATGACGTGGTCAAGATCGACAAGGCCTATATTTATGTCCGCCGGCCGGGATATGCCCTGCAATACGATACCGCCGAGGGAAGCGGTCAAAACTGGTTCCTGGCCTACTATCTTTACGGCGTCACGATTGCCAGTTATGCGACCGGGATGCAGTGCGAGGATACGTTCAAGCTGAATTACGAGAAGATGCAGGTCGAGTATTGGGTCACCGATCCCGTCCAGGGCATCTTCACCGGCACCAGCGTGTTTAAGGAATGGTTGAACAAGGCCGACGATGATGGCGGTGGCCAAAAATCCGGGAGATAATTGAATTCGAACCTCCTCCACCGCCCCCTATGACGCCGGAAGAGTCCTTGCGCCTGGGGAACGTGGACGATGCGCTGGCCGCGCTGGCCGAAAAGGTCCGCAGCGCACCGGCCGATCCCGCGCTGCGCCGGTTTCTTTTCCAGCTTCTGTGCGTCGTGGGAAAATGGGAGAAGGCGCTCACGCAGCTCCAGGTCCTGGCGGAGATGGATAGCGATAGCATGTTATTGGCGGAGATATTCCGGCCGGTCGTCGCCTGTGAAATGATTCGCGCGGAAGTTTTCAAAGGCACCCGGAGCCCCTTGATCTTCGGCGAACCCATGGAGTGGATCGGCCAATTGGTGCAAGCGAACACGATGAGTGCCGCGGGTCAGTTCAAGCCGGCGCGGGAACTGCGCGAGCAGGCGCTGAATGCGGCCCCTGCCGTGGCCGGGACGATCAATGGTGAAGCATTCGAGTGGATCGGAGACGCCGATTCCCGGCTCGGACCCGTGATGGAAGCGGTGATCGACGGCAAGTATTTCTGGGTTCCTTTCGAACGCATCGCCCGGCTTTCCGTGGAGCGTCCGTCCGATCTGCGGGATCTTGTCTGGATCCACGCCAAATTCGGCTGGACCAACGGCGGTGAGGCCGCGGCCTTGCTCCCCGTGCGCTATCCCGGCAGCGAGGAAGCCGCGGATGGAGGCCTCCGCCTGGCCCGCAAGACGGAATGGCTCGAGCGGGAGGAAGAGACCTTCTTCGGCCTGGGGCAGAAAATGCTGGCCACCGACCAAGGCGAATTTCCGTTATTGGAAGTGCGCACGGTGGAAATGTCCTTGAACGCGCCGTAAGGCGGCGATTGAATCGATCATGTCTGTTTCCTCCGCGATCGAGCGAATCCAGCCATGCCTCTTCGAGAAGCTGGTCGATTTCGAGCCGGAACAACGCCAGGAATCGAGAATGGAGAAGGTCCTTTCGTTGAACCGCTATCGCGAAGGAGTCGTCCGCGACCTGGAGTGGCTCTTGAATAGCAGTGCGCACCTCGAAAGCGAAGAACTCGCCGAGTTTCCCCACGTCGAGAGCTCGGTGTTCAATTATGGCCGGCGCGACCTGGCCGGGTTGGTCGTGCGAAACTTGAAGCCGGGCGATTTGGAAGACGAAATCGCGCGCGCCATTATTCGCTTCGAGCCCCGCCTCGTGCCCGATACGCTGAAGGTGACTTGTATCACCGCGGAGGGCAGCAAGTCCGCCCGGCGCATTCCCACCCGGGGAACTTTCAACTGCCTGACCTTTGAGATTACCGGAGAATTGTGGGCTCACCCGGTATCCGAGGAGTTTTTCCTCAAGACCACGCTGGACTTGGAATCGGGCGGTCAACCAATGTGAGGCCACACCGCTTCCTCCGTTTCCCGGCATCGGATGAAGTGGCTCACGCGTTCGCTGGATGAACCGCAATTTCCTCACTCTCTATAACAACGAGCTATCTCATCTGCGGGAGATGGCCGGGGAGTTTGCCCGGGAGTTTCCCAAGATCGCGGGCCGGCTGGCCTTGGAGGAAAACCCGCGAGAGGCCTGCGCCGATCCTTTCGTCGAGCGGCTCCTCGAGGGTTTTGCGTTTCTCACCGCGCGCGTGCAGTTGAAGCTGGAGGCGGAATTTCCGCGCTTCACACAGTCTCTGCTGGAAAGCGTCTATCCCCATTACCTCTGTCCGACGCCTTCCATGGCGATCGTCAAGATGGAGGTGGATCCCCGCGATCCCGGGTCGGTCGAGGGATTCTCCCTCGCCCGCGGAAGTTCCTTGCGGAGTATCAGCAGCGGCGGCGAAGTCTCCTGTGAATTTCGCACGGCGCATCCCGTGCATTTATGGCCACTACGCGTGACCGAGGCCCGCTACTACACGCGCAATATCGTGGAGCTCGATCTCCCGCGCACCTTGAATGGCAAGGCCGCCATCCGCATCCGCCTGCGGACCCACGCGGGCGTAAAACTGAAAACGTTGCAGTTGGACCGGTTGCCGATTTACGTGAGCGGTCTCGAAGAGGTGCCGGCGGCGATCATGGAGCAGATCTTTCGCCGGGCGACGCACCTGATCGTCAAGACTTCCAAGGCGCAGGGAAATCTCTGTCATGCGTTTCCGGCCAGCCAGATCCAGCGACTGGGCTTGAGCCAGGCCGAAGCCCTGCTGCCCTTTGCCCCGCGCGGTTTCGAAGGCTATCGGCTGCTGCAGGAGTACTGGACTCTCCCGCAGCGGTTCCTGTTTTTTGAGCTCACCGGTTTGCGCGAGGCGATTCAAACGTGCGACTGCGAAGAAGTCGACCTCGTGATCGTGTTCAGCGAGGCCGAGCCTAAGCTGGAAAACCGGGTCGATGAAAAATGCTTCGAGCTGTTTTGCACCCCGGTCGTGAACCTTTTCCCGAAGCGCGTCGATCCCATCTCCTTGCTGGATCGATTTACCGAAGCGCATGTGGTGGTGGACCGAACGAACCCGCTGGCCTACGAGATCTATCAGATCCAGGAAGTCATCGGCCTCGGCTTGAATGCGGACGATCAGCAAACCTTTCACCCCTTCTACCTGGCGCGCGATGAGGATCTCGAATCCTTTGCCTATTTCAGCACCAATCGCCTCCCGCGCGTACTTTCCGACAAGGAGAAGCGCCGTGGCGCGGTCTCGTCGTACCTCGGCAGCGAAGTCTTCATCTCCCTGGTCGATGCGCTTTCCGCTCCCTACCGTTCCAATCTTCAGGAACTCTGCATCACCGCCTTGTGCACGAACCGGCATCTGCCGATTCAGATGCCCACCGGACTGGAGAAGGGCGATTTCACACTCGATCTCTTCGCGCCCGTGGCGGCGGTGCGGTGCCTGGTGGGCCCTACCACTCCGCTGTCCGCCCACATGGGCGGTGAAGTATCGTGGCGCACGATCAGCCATCTCTCGCTGAACTACCTCTCCCTGGTCAATGAGGACGAGGAAATCGGTGCGGCCGGCCTGCGGGATATCCTGAAGCTCTACTGCGGGGAGCAGGAGGCCGCGAAGCAGAAGCAAATTCAAGGCGTGCGCTCGATCACCAGCCGTCCCGTGCTTCGCCGGCTCGCCACGCCGGGGCCGATTACTTTTGCCCGCGGTCTCGAGCTCACCGTCACGCTGGATGAACTGGCTTTCGAGGGGACGGGAATTTTTGTCCTGGGCTCGGTCCTCGAACGCTTTTTCGCCCGCTACGTGTCGATCAATTCCTTCACCGAAACCGTCATCAAATCGCAGCAACGCGGGGAAATCATTCGATGGACGACCCAGCCCGGAAAGAGACAAATCCTGTAATCCGGCGCATGGCCGGCCGGCCGTTCGATTACGATTTCTATCGGGCCGTGCGGCTGCTCGAGAGCGTCTTTCCGGACCATCCGCGGGTGGGCTTTTCGGAGAAATTAGACGACGATTTTGTGCGCTTCGGACAAAATCCGTCGCTGGCCTTTGCTCCCGCCGTCGTCGAGTCCATCGACTTGAGCGCGCCCGACGGCGTGCCGCGCCTGTTCGTCTACTTTCTCGGGATGCTCGGACCGAACGGTCCGATGCCGGCTCATATCACCGAGTTCGTGCGTGGACGCGTGTTGAACTCGCGGGATCCGACGATGGCGCGGTTTCTCGATGTCTTCAATCATCGCATCCTCTCGCTCTTTTACCGGGCTTGGGCCAGTGCGCAGAAAAGCGTGGATTTCGACCGCCCGGCGGAGTCGAAGTTCGTTCCCTACATCGGCAGCCTTTTTGGCATCGGAATGAAAACTCTGCGCGACCGGGACGAAATACCCGATCGCGCCAAGCTCTATTTCTCCGGACGCCTGGCGTGCCAGACGCGCAACGCGGAGGGGCTGGGAGCCATCCTCCAGGATTTTTTCGGGACGCCCACCCGCATCCTCGAGTTTTTCGGCTCGTGGATGGTCATACCGGAAGCCAATCGCTGCCGGCTGGGAGAATCGCCCGACACCGGCTCGCTGGGCCAAACGGCCATCGCCGGCTCGAGAAAGTACGAGGGACAATTGAAGTTTCGGATCCGCATGGGACCGATGAAACTGCGCCGGCTGGAAAGCCTCGTTCCGACCGGAAAAGCCTTTCAGCGTGTGAAGGCGTGGGTCTTGAACTACATCGGCTACGAATACCAGTGGGATCTCCAGTGCGTACTCGAAGCCAGCGAGGTCAAGCCGGCGTGCCTCGGCAAATCCGGCCAGCTCGGCTGGACGAGCTGGGCGGTCAGCAAGCCGGTGCAGGAAGATGCGGACGATCCTGTTTTCGAAGCCAAAGGCGACTTCCAGTAAGATGAAAAACGCACCCCGCCATCAGCGAACCGCCCCCGGTGAAAAACCTTGTGAGGATTTGGCCGGTAGCTAACATTCACGTCCGGCAAGCGACGATTAGCTTGCGGCTCTACAAGCCTCCCTTCCCGTCCACCGTCAGCAAATTATGGCTGAGATCAAGCGAGCCGTCCTCTTTGGAAAACTAAATACCCTGGCCTATAAGGCGCTGGAAAGTGCGACCGTCTTTTGCAAGATGCGCGGCAATCCTTATGTCGAGCTCGGGCACTGGCTGCATCAATTGTTGCAAACCCCGGACTGCGACCTCGGCCGGATCTTCCGGCACTTCGAGGTGGACCCTTCGCGCCTGGCCAGCGACCTGATCGCTTCGCTTGATCGCCTGCCCCGTGGGGCCACCGCGATCTCGGATTTTTCGCCGCATCTCGAGGAAGCCGTGGAGCGAGGCTGGGTCTATGGCTCGCTGCTTTTCAACGAGAGTCGCGTGCGGAGCGGCCACATCCTCGTCGGCTTGTTGCAAACGCCTGGCCTGCGCAGTGTCTTCCTCGCGCAGTCAAAGGAGCTGAGCAAAATCAAGCTGGAGACGTTGACGGACCAGTTCGCCAGCATCGTGGCGGGGTCGGTGGAAGAAGAGCTCGGCGCCGCGCAGCCGGCGGCCGGAGCGGCCGCGGAAGCCGGTGGAGCGATCGCTCCCGCCGCCATGGGCAAACAGGAGGCGCTGGGTCGCTTTTCCGTGGATCTCACCGAAAAGGCGCGCCAGGGCGAGATCGACCCGATCGTGGGACGCGATGAGGAAGTGCGCCAGATCGTGGACATCCTGATGAGGCGGCGCCAAAACAATCCCATCCTGACAGGCGAAGCCGGCGTCGGCAAAACCGCGATCGTGGAAGGCTTTGCCGTGCGCATTGCCGCCGGGGACGTGCCGCCGGCGCTCAAGGATGTGGTTCTGCGCACGCTGGACCTGGGCCTGCTCCAGGCGGGAGCCAGCGTGAAAGGGGAATTTGAAAATCGCCTGCGCCAGGTCATTGAAGAAGTGCAGGCCTCGCCGAAACCCATCGTCCTTTTCATCGATGAAGCGCATACTCTGATCGGTGCGGGCGGCGCCGCCGGGCAGGGAGACGCGGCCAATCTTCTCAAGCCCGCGCTGGCGCGCGGAACCCTGCGGACCATCGCGGCGACCACCTGGGCGGAATACAAAAAGTACTTCGAGAAGGATCCCGCACTGACGCGCCGTTTTCAGGTCATCAAGGTGGAGGAGCCGGACGAAGAGAAAGCCGTGAAGATGATTCGCGGGCTGGCGCCGATGCTGGAGAAACACCACAAGGTGGCCGTGTTCGACGAGGCACTCTCCGCCGCCGCCCGGCTTTCGCATCGCTATATCCCTTCACGCCAGTTGCCCGACAAAGCGGTGAGTCTCATCGACACCGCTTGCGCCCGCGTGGCCATCAGCCAGCATGCTACGCCGCCGCAGGTCGAGGACAGCAAGCATCGGATCGATGGGTTGGAGACCGAGCAGGGGATCCTGCAAAGAGAGATCGGCCTGGGACTCGATCACGCCCCCCGTCTCGCCAAGGTGGAGGCGGACCTGGCCGCCGAACGGAAACGTTTCGGTGAACTCGAGATCGCCTGGAAGGCCGAGAAAGATCTCGTCGATCAGATCCTCGCCGTTCGGGCGAAGCTTCACGATTCCATGGACTTTTCGGAAAAGAGCGCCGCGCCCGCCGAAGAAGAAGAGCCGGAAAAAGTCGATTCCAAGGTGGCGCTGGCCGAGCTTCGCCGGCTCGAAGGAGAGCTATCCAAGTTGCAGGGGGAAAATCCGCTGATCTACCCGGGCGTCGACGAGCAGGCGGTCGCGGAAGTCATCTCCGATTGGACCGGGATTCCGGTCGGCCGGATGGTGAAGGATGAAATCCAGGCCGTGCTGCATCTCGCGGACGGCCTCGAGAAACGCATCGTCGGGCAGCGTCACGCCCTGGAGGCGATCGCCCGTCGCATCCAGACTTCCCGGGCGAAGCTCGACAATCCGAGCAAGCCCATCGGCGTCTTCCTGCTCGCGGGCACCAGCGGCGTCGGCAAAACCGAAACAGCACTCGCCCTGGCCGAGACGCTTTATGGCGGGGAAAGCAATGTCATCACGATCAACATGAGCGAATTCCAGGAGGCGCACACGGTCTCCACGCTCAAGGGGGCGCCTCCGGGTTATGTGGGTTATGGCGAAGGCGGAGTGCTCACCGAGGCGGTGCGCCGCCGCCCCTACAGCGTGGTCTTGCTCGACGAAGTGGAAAAGGCCCATACCGATGTCCACGAAATCTTCTTCCAGGTCTTCGACAAGGGCTTCATGGAAGATGGCGAAGGGCGGTTCGTCGACTTCAAGAACACGATCATCCTGCTGACCACCAACGTCGGCAGCGACCTGATCATGAACCTCTGCAAGGATCCGGAATTCCTGCCCGATCCGGAAGGCATCGCCAAGGCTTTGCGCCAGCCGCTGCTCAAGGTCTTCCCCGCCGCGCTCCTCGGCCGCCTGGTCGTGGTTCCCTATTACCCGCTGAGCGATGCCATGCTCACCAGCATCATCCATCTCCAGTTGGGCCGCGTCGTGCAGCGCGTCGCCCGCAATCATGACATCGTCCTGTCATACGACGACGCGGTGGTCAAACTCATCGCCAGCCGCTGCACCGAGATTGAAAGCGGCGGACGCATGGTGGATGCGATCCTTACCCAGACGCTCCTGCCGGAAATCAGCCGGGAGCTATTGACCCGCATGATGGATGGAACCGAGGTCAAACGGGTGGAAGTCGCGATTGCCGAAGGCAAGTTTCACTACGACTTTCAATGAATGTGCGTTTATCATTGAGCTGATCTATGGCTGACGACGATAGCAGTCACCAAACACCCCAGGCGCGGCTTTTCACTCCCTTGGGAGACGATGTCCTCCTCTTGAAAAGCTTCGCAGGGACCGAAAAGCTCAGCGGGCTTTTCAAGTTCACCCTCGAGCTCTACTGCACGAACAAAAAGAGAGACCAGGTGCAGTTCGAAAAACTGCTCGGCAAGGAATTCAGCATCGAGTGCGATGTCTACTCCCGGGAAAAGGAAGTGAAGACGGAGGAGAACCGCTATTTCAGCGGGATCTGCTTTGAGTTCTCCGAAGGGTTGCGGGACTACGATTTCACCTTCTACACCGCCGAAATCGTCCCCAAGGTCCAGTTGCTCACTCTCCAGGCCGATATCCGGATGTTTCAGCAAAAGACGGTGCCCGATATCCTCAAGGAAGTGCTGCCCAAGTCCGGGGTGGAGTATCAACTCACGGCCAACTACGACAAGCGGGAATACTGCGTGCAATACCGCGAGACGAATTGGGATTTCGTCTGCCGGCTCATGGAAGAAGAAGGGATCTTCTTTTTCTTCAAGTATGAGAAATTAAAGCACACCATGGTGATTGCCGATTCGGCGCTCAAGCATCCCAAGGTCCAGGAGCCGGACACGGTGGGGCACGATCCCACGGAAGGAGGAAACCGCCGGGCGGCCTTCGTGGGTACGTGGGCCAAGGCGCAGCGCCTCAAGACGACCAAGCATACCTATCGCGACTTCCACTTCCAACTGCCCAACTCCACCCTCGAGTCCACGAAGACCACGCAGGACAGCAGCGACGTGGGCAAGGTGGATCACAAGCTCCAGGTCGTCTCCAACGATCAGTTGGAGGTCTACGACTATCCCGGTGGCTATTCCCGGCGCGTCGATGGCGTCAACAAGTCGGGCGGCGACCAGTCATCGGAACTGCAGACCATTCATCCCAACAGCCAGCGCACGGCGAAGCTGCGCAATGAAGAGGAAACCATGCCCACGTTCCTCATCAGCGCGTCCTCGAACTGCATCCATTTTGCGGGCGGCCATAAGTTCACCGTCGAGGAGACCGCCGCCAGCAAGGATTTCAAGGGCGACGGCGATTACATCCTGACCGAAGTGCAGCATAAGGTCGACATGGCGGTCGGCTATCGCTCGGGGGAAGCGGAGAAATTCGCTTACTCGAACAAGTTTGTCTGCACCCCTTATCAGATCAACTATCGCCCGCCGCGGACGACCAAAAAACCGATCGTCATGGGCGTGCAGACCGCCATGGTCGTGGGGCCGCCGGGGGAGGAAATCTTCACGGACAAATATGGGCGGGTGAAAGTCCAGTTCCATTGGGATCGCAAAGGAAAGAACGATGCCGACAGCTCCTGCTGGCTGCGGGTGGCCACCGCCTGGGCCGGCAAACAATGGGGCATGATTCATATTCCGCGCATCGGCCAGGAAGTCATCGTGGACTTCATCGAGGGCGATCCCGACGCGCCTATCATCATCGGCAGCGTCTACAATCCTAACACGATGCCTCCCTACACGCTCCCCGACAATAAGACCCAAAGCGGCATCAAGACCCGAAGTTCCAAGGAAGGGACGCCCGATAACTTCAACGAAATCCGCTTCGAGGACAAGAAAGGCAGCGAGGAGCTCTACATTCACGCCGAAAAGGATGAAAACATCGTGGTGGAGCACGACAAGACGGAGAAGATCGGCCACGACCAGACGGTCACCGTGGGCAACAACGATACCTTGACGGTCACCAACGAGCAAAGCATCACCATCGGAGTGAGCCAGGACGAAAAGATCGGGGCGGAGCGGACCACGCAGGTCGGCGCCACCGACAGCTTGACCGTCGGCGCCGAGCGTTCCGTCACCACCGGCGCCAGCGATTCCCTCACCGCGGGGGCGGACATCAGCCTCACTTCCGGCGCGGCTATCAGCCTCACCGCCGGCGCGGCGATTTCGATTTCGGCCAGCGGAGCCATCAGCATTACCGGGTCGGCAATCGCCATCACCGCGCCCGCACTGACTCTCAACGGACGCCCTGTGGCCCCCCTGCCGGCGCCGCCGATCTAGTTTTCATTAGATTTGGCGGGCCTTTGGCGGAGCCCGGCGCCGTGAGTGGAAAACGGTGGACCCCCATGTGCGTACCGTCGCGGACGGATGGCCGGAATCAGATTCGAATCCCGGATGCGTCGCAATATTGCAGTGGATGTCGACAATTCGTTAACGTTTGTTAACGCACGAAATCACAAACCATTACGACGGGCGGGGCAATTTTTGGGTTGATGGAGAATTTGACTGGAACTTTCGTGTTTTTCGCTACAGTCGTGCGTGTTTTTCCTTACCCGGCTTGAATGGTCGGGGTTCCCCCGTGCACTTGCCGCAAGGAAATCGCTCGAATACCTATGGCCACCCCATCCCGCAAAAAGCCTTCCCGTCACTTCATCCAGCGCTTGTCTTCCTGGCTGGTTCTTTCCACGGCACTTACCTTGGGAGCGGCGCGGGTGGCCAGAGGTTCGACCCTCTATTTTGACAGCGACGCGAATGGCGCAAACGGCGTCACCGAAGGCGTCGGGGGCACTTCCTACAACTGGGTGCCCGGCACGACTCCCACGTTCTTCGGTGGAACGGCCGTCGATGTATTCACCGGCCCGGCGGACATTGCGCAGTTCGGCAACGGAGGCGCCATTTCGGGGTCTCCGGTGAGCGTGAATGTCGGCGCCGGTCCGGTCAATGGCCTCATTTTCGGAGCCACCGCCGGCAATGGCTATATGCTGGGCAACTCCACTGCTCCCGCGATCCTGACGGTGGGGGGCGGCGGTATGGTTGTTAGCTCCGGTGCTCAGGCGACGACGGTCGGCGATGCAAACCTTTCCCTGGCGCTGAGCGCGGCGCAGTCTTTCTTGAACGGTTCCGCCAATCTTTTGACGATCGGCGGTGCGGTGGACAACGGCGGTAATACCTTGACCCTCACGACCACCTCCACCGGTGGAATCACACTGAACGGCGTCGTCAGCGGTGCGGGTGGATTGACGGTAAATGGCTATGCTTCCGCGAATCCCGGGGCGGCGGCCTTGACGGTCGCGAATACCTACAGCGGTGCGACTACGGTGAATGCCGGCGGCGTGCTGAAACTCGATTTCACCGCCGCGGGCGCTCCGACGGATAACATCATCAATAACACGGCGAATAGCTCCAGTCTGGCGCTCAACGGCGGAACGCTGATTCTGCTCGGAAATACCGGAACGAACACGCAGCAATTCAACGGGACCACGATCGGCTCCGGAGCGTCGGCGATTACCTTGACTCAAGGCGGTGCCACCACGTTGAGCGTTTCACTGGGAACCATTTCGCAGACGACCGGCGGCACTTTGAATTTCAGCGTCCCGCCTTCGACCGGCGGAGTCATTGCGACCACCGCGACCGCTCTCAACAGCGGCCTCCTCGGGCCTTGGGCGACTGTCGGGGCGCCCGCTGCGCTCAGCTATGCCACGATCAACGGCAGCAATCAGATTGTGGCCTACACGGGTGCCAATCAAGCGGCCACAGCGGCGGCCCTCACCGACACGACCGGCACGACGAACTACGACCTGGCAGTGGCTACGGGCACGGTGCCGGCGACTTTCTCCGGCAATACCATTCGTTACACCGGGGGGGCTGGGACGACGGCGCCGGGCGCCACCGGCTTCACGGTAAATGGCTTGATGAACGCGGGCAGCGGTCTCTGGACCATCGGCACGAACGCGATCACCATTGGCGCTAACAAGGAACTGGTGATCACCGGGGATACGCAGGGCATCACCATCTCGAGTAACATCAAGGACAACGCGGCGGGTGCGTCGTCGCTGACTTATAGCGGCGCCGGCACGCTCACTCTGGGCACTGCCGTCAAGACCTACACCGGCACCACCACGGTGAACAGCGGCACGGTGACGCTGTCGCTGGCCAACGTGCTGAACAGCGCTTCCGGCATCGTGGTCAATGGCGGCGTGCTGGGCACTTCGACTTTTGCCCAGAGCGTGAATTTCGTGCGCCTTCGGGGAGGGTCCATTACGGGTTCCACGGGTGGTATTATCACCAGCGCCACGGCCTATGACGTCCAAAATGGCTCCATCAGTGCCATTCTCGCGGGTACCGCGGGGTTGAACAAAACCACGGCAGGCACCGTGGTGTTGAGCGGGGTAAACACCTACAGCGGTGGCACGAACATCAGCGCGGGCACATTGAGCTTCAGCGCCCAGGCAAACCTGGGCAGCACGACGACGAACTCCGTAACATTGGGCACCGCTGCGGGCACGGCGACGCTTCTCTACACGGGCGCCACCGGCACGGTCGCGCAGCCGATCATCCTCGCCGCTCCCACCGGCAGCAGCACCGGCAATGTCATCCAGGCCTCGACCGCCGGGGCGACCCTGTCGCTCAGCGGCGTGATCAGCGGTGGCCCCGGCAATTCATCGCAGGCGGCGCCAGGCTCGAATGTGGCTTTCACCGTGAAAGGACCCGGCGTGGTGGCGCCGACAAATGCCGCCAATACCTTCACCGGTGATATCGTCGTCGACGGGGGCATTTATAACGTGGCCAACCTGACCTCCTGGGGTGGAGCGACGGTGGCGAGCAGCACCTCGCACATGATCACCTTGACGAATGGTGGCAAGCTCGCGGCCACAGCGACGGTGAACCCCGGAGCGAGCACCACTACCACGTATGACTTGATTCGGATCGGCTCGGGTGGCGGTATCATCGACGCGGTGAGTGGGGCGACGGTGCAATTGGATGACGCCGGCCAGTTCTCCGGCATGGGTGATCTGACCAAGACAGGACTCGGCACGCTACTCCTGCAAAATGCGTACGTCTACACGGGTAGTAACATCAATGTGAATGGCGGTGTCGTTCAGGTGGGAAATGCCACGGGCATGGGCACCGTGGGCACCGTCAATCTCGGCGATACCACCGGGTCAACGGCAGCGACCTTTACCATCGGGACCAATGGGGCCGCGGCGGTCACCATTGCGAACACGACCGCGTTGGTGGTGCGCTCCGGGAGTAGCGGCGTCAAGACCATCAGAAGCACCAATTCCACGGGCAGTTCTATTTTCAACGGATCGGTCACGCTGAATGATAATGTGACGTTTGACGCGGTGGCTGGCGGCACGCTCAGTATTCCGAACGGATTGAATGATGGAGGCGTCGCGCGCACCATCACGAAGATCACGGCGGGCAATCTATCCATCGGCGGCACTTCCTCCCTGGTGGCGGGCAGCACCTTCGTCGTCAACGGGGGCAGCCTTATCGCGGCCAGCACGGGTGGGTTTGGCAGCAACAATGTCGCGATCACCGTGGGGGGAAGCGGGTCGGTGAGCGGACGCGTGGCCTATAACGTGGCCGGTACCTATTCCAATAACATCACTTCCAGCAGCCTGGGTGTTTCGGGGTCGGGAATTCTCGGCGGCCCGGCCTCGGGTACGGTGACTTACAACGGCACGTTTACCATCAATGCCAACACGACCGCCGGCGGCGACGTCGATGGTGGTGGCGGCACGCTGATCATTAATGGGCCGCTGGTCCTGAATTCCCCGGTCAATATTTTCACGCATCGTGCCGGCACGGTGACTTACAATACGCCCATCAGTGGCACGGCGGTGAATCCCACCTTCAGTGTCTCCGTGGGCACGGCAAACTGGGGCGCAAGCGACATTTTTCCCGGGGGATCGGCGCTGACCATGGCGACGACCGCAGCGACGAGCAGTATTCTGAATCTGAATGGGTTCAATCAAACCTTCTCCAGCGTTACACTCGGCTTCGCGGGCGCGAACGCCGCGACGATCAATACCGGGACCGGCACATTGACCCTGGGTGGCAACGTCACCGTCGACCCCGGAAGCACGAGTGCGAGCACGATCTCCGGCAATCTGAATCTGGGTGGGGCGACGCGGACCTTTACGATGGCGGATGCAGCCGCAGGGGTGGAATTGACAGTGAGCGCAGTGATCTCCAATGGCGGCATTTCCAAAACCGGCCTCGCCAGCTCGCTCTCACCGGGGCCAATACGTTCACCGGCAAGACCGTGATCACGGGGGGATTGATCAATCTCGTCAGTGAGCAAGGACTCGGAGCCAATCCTGCGACCAGTACGGCGGACCAGCTCACCCTCAACGGGGGCGGCATCAGCGCGCAGAGCACCTTCGTGATGGACGACAGCAATCGCGGGATCCAACTGGGTGACGGTGTCACCCGGCGGAACCGGGACGATCGACGTGGCTTCGCTTCAGACTCTCACCATCAAGAATCCGCTCACCGGTGTGCTCGGTAACTTGATCAAATCCGGCGCCGGCACCTTGCTCCTCAGGGCCACCCCGACTTATACTGGGACTACGACGATCAATGGCGGTATTATCGGGTTCCAGTCGGGCGCCGGCTTGCCAGCCAACGGCCTGACCATTGGCGCGGGCGGTGGCACTCTGGATTACTACACCTCGACACCGGATATTACCAACGGTCAGACGGTGACCCTGAATGGAACATTGACCATCGATGTTATCCCCGCCGCCATCAATGTCGCCTTCGCGACACCCCCCAATCTCGGCGGCGGCGGTGCCGGTGGCTTGACCAAGGTCGGCCTTGGAATATTGACACTGACGAATAGTGCGGCCACGGGCGCCACTTACACCGGTCAAACAACGTTGAGTGCCGGCACGCTGGCCCTGAATTTCGGCGCGCAGATTACACCTATTCTACCGACCGCGGCGCAACTGAATCTCCAGGGTGGCACGCTGTCACTCACCGGCGGGAGCGTCTCCGGTGCGGCCACGCAGAGCTTTGCCAATACAGTCGTCTCTCTCGGTGCTACCACGATCACCCTGGCCTTGGGTTCGGCCACATCCGTGACCTTGAACACCGGCGTCATCACCCGCACCGGCACCGGACAATCAACTTCTCCACGCTCCCGGCAGGCACCAGCATCAATCCCAGTACGACGGCCGTGAATAGTGCCGGCATTATCGGAGGTTGGGCGACGTATGGCGGAACGAATTGGGCGACCGTGGCCGGTGGCGTGATCGCTCCCTACTCGGGCGAGGACCGCCCTGCCGGCAACGGGAGGTTCCGCGACGGCCAACTATACCTACGGGGCGGCCACGCCGATCACGGGCAGCCTCACAGCCAACGCCATCCGCTTCTCGACCACCGCCCTCTCCATCGCGCTGGGAACCAACAACCTCACCCTTTCTGGGTCGACTGGCGGCATTCTGCAGCCGACTCTGACAGGAACGATCTCCGGCACGACCACCACGACCAATACCGGTTTCATCAATGCGGGGCCGGCGGAGAACTCCTGATCTATACCGGGGCCGGTGACGCCTTAACCATCAGTGCGGGCATCGGCGGCACGGTAACCAGCTTCGGCCTGACCAAATCCGGGCCGGGCACGCTCACCCTGAGCAACGCGGGTACCACGGCGAATAACTTCAGCGGCGGAACCACGATCAATGGCGGCATCCTGATCATTGATGCCGCCAACCGCATCGGCACCGGCGGGGTGACTCTCAACGGCGGCCAGATCAATATTAGTTTCGGCACATCGGCGGTCTTTACGCCCAACTACACGCTGGGGCTGAACGGCGGCACGATCAATTACACCACCGGGGGCAACAATACCATCAGCAACACCGGCGCGCTGACCCTGCTTGGCAACGGTTCCCACGCGCTCACCTTCCTCGGAGTCGCCGATCGCGTCGGAACCTTCCAGGAAACTATCGGTGACCAAGGTGGTCCGACATCGCTGACCTTCACCGGCGCGGGTGACACGACGATCACTTCGCTCAGTGGCGCGAATATTTATTCCGGTCCCACGACGATCAATCGCGGCGTCTTGCGCATGGCCAATGCCACCGCTCTTTCTCCCAATAGCAACCTGGTCTTCAATAACACGACCGCCGGCCAGCGCGCCATTCTCGAAGCCACGGCCAGCAGCGGGACCAGCTTCACGGAGTCGCTGGGCACCGGCCCCGGGCAGGTCCAGTGGGTGGGCAACGGCGGCTTTAGTTACAACGGTACTTCCGGCACCACCTACGCCGTCAACTTGGGCGGCCAGGCCACTCCGGCGACAGTCCAGTGGAACACCGCCCCTTTGTCCTTTCTGGATTCGCCCTGCAGTTCGATCAGGTCAGCGCGATTGCCAATAACAACATTTCCAACGGAACGATCGATTTCCAAAACCCGATCGATCTCAATGGCGCGCTGCGAACCGTGGATGTCTCGGATGGCACCCAAGTCGTGGATGCCAAACTGAGCGGCCTTCTTTCCGGTGCGGCCAGCAGCGGCTTGAACAAGACCGGCGGCGGCACGCTGGCGCTCACCGCCAATAATAGCGGTAGCACGAACATTTCCATCACCGTCGCAGGTGGCACCATCCTCCTCCCGAACATGAATGCGCTCCCGGGAACATCGGGCGCGTTCATTACCATCAACGGCGGCGGTTCCGTAGCCTTGACTGGATCGACCGACCCGTTCACCGCTCTCGCCGGCAAGATCGTCGCATCGTCGGCGGGTTCGCTCCTGCTGGATACGAATAGCAACGCGACTTTGAACATGTCGGGCTACTCGGCGCTCTTCCTCGGGGCGGAAAACACGACTCCCGGCCAGCCGGTGGTATTTACCGGGACGATCACGCCCAATAACAATATCTTCCGTCTCGGCACCGGCAAGGCTGTGGGTGGCAGCAATGGCGTGGGGCTGACCGGCAGCACGCTCGTGAACTTCACGGGAAATGCCTATCGCGATATTCTCGTTTTGCCGCTGACGAATCAGCTCAACGACCAGGGGGGCGCCGCGAAGTCATTGAACATTGGCTCCGGTGATACTTACCTGAGTTCTTACAATACTTACAGCGGCACCACCAGCGTGGGGCGCGTTCACCGGGCAAAGTGGTTCGGCGGTTTTGGCATCGGCAATGACGCGGCCCTGGGCGCCGGCAATATTACTTTCAGCCCCACGACGGTAGCCCAGGCAAGCTTGGGCTACCTCGGTGGATTCAACGGCGATCACACGGTGGACAACAATGTCACCGTCGCGCAAGCGGGTAACTGGGTGGCTGCGGCCAATCTGGCAAGTGACGCCGTCGCCAACTCCGGCGCGATGACTTACGCCGGCAAAGTCACGCTGACCGGTGCGGTGGGCATTTTTGGCCGGACAAACAACGCTATCTTCCTGGGGGATATTGCGGCCGGCGGCACGATCACGATCAATAATCAGGTTTCATTTCTGACCACCGCGGCGGGGGCAAGCAACAAGAGCTATGCGCAAGCGACCGCCATCACTGGCGGCAGCACGTTGATCATCGACTCCAACACGTCCTTGGGCAGCGGCACACAAACATTGACGATCGCCAGCACCAGCGGAACAGGCACCCTGAAAATCCAGCCCGGCACAAGCAGTGCGATCACGCTGACCGGACGGAATGTGGTCGTGGGAACCAACTTCGCCCCGACGTTCGATATCCCGGGCAGCCCGGTGACGAACACCACCTCGAGTTTGATCATCCCGGGGGTGGTTAGTGGCGGGGGCACCGCCTTGATCAGCAAGATCGGCCTGGGCACTTTGACCTTCAAGGGCAGCAACACCGTGACCGGGACGGCGGCCAACGGCTTCCAGATCTTCGGCGGGACGGTGATCCTCGACAGTACGGGGGGCGCCGCGGCGGTGACGACCTCGGCGACCATGCAGTTGACCTTGGGCAGTAGTACCACAGCGACGGCGGCTACGCTCGGCGGTGGCGGTACCTTTTCGATGACCACAGGCGCCACTTCGACGACTCAGACTTTTACCAATCTGGCGCTGGGGGCGAAGGATAACACCATTTCCCTGGCCAGCACTACCGGGGCGGCGAATTTGACCTTCACTGGAACCTCGTTCAACCGTGGTGCGGCGGGTGGCACGCTGAACCTCAACGAGAGCACCGGTACAGGCACGGCGAGCATCAACCTCACGGGCACCATCGCCGCAAGTTCCGCAGCCAGTGTGGCTGGGGCGATCCTGCTCGATGGCGGTGCGACCGGCAACGCCTTCGCCGTCTTCAACGGCAACGATTGGGCCGCCCGCAATGGGAGCAACCAGATCGTCGCTCTCGGGAGCGCCGGCGCCGGCACTTACACGGCCAATACCGCCACTGCGCTGTCGGGCAATGCGGACATGACGGCCGCCACCCCCTCCACTGTGTTGGGCACGCCCTCCACCACGATTACCAGCCTGCGCTTCAATGCCGCGGCTGCGGAGACGCTGGACTTGAATGGCAACACGCTGGTCACCGGTGGCATTCTCATCGGCTCGGGCTCGGGGGCCAATGACGAGACCATCCAGGGAACAGGCGGAGGCACCTTGCAAGGGATTGCCAGCAAGGACCTGGTGGTGATTCAGAATAACACCAGTGGCTCGCTGGTCATCAGCGCAGCCATCGCCAATAACACCGGAGCTACCGCGCTGACCAAATCCGGCGCGGGCACACTGGTCCTTTCGGGCGCTAATACCTTCACCGGCTCGATCTTCCTGAACAACGGTGTCATTAGCGTTGCCAGCGCGGGCACGGCGGCGGCAGCCAATCCTCTCGGTCAGGCGACGACCGGCGCGACCAACCTCGTTTTCAACGGCGGCACTCTTCGCTACACGGGCGCGGACACGCTCGCGAATCCGACGGTGACGGATCGCGGCGCGACCTTCAATTCGTTCAGCACGATCGAGATTGCGGATCCCGCCGGTGTTCTCTCCATGACCCAGTCGATGGTCGGCATCGCCCTCGTACCCGGCCTTCTGCAAAAGACCGGCAACGGCACGCTGGAACTCAGCGGTGCAGTGGATAACACCAACCTCAGCGCGCTGGTCACCACCGGTACGCTGGACCTTGATAAGGCTTCCACATCGGCCATCCACGCCCTCGGCGGCGGAACGGGCGGTGCTGCCTTGATCGTGAATACCAATGGCACCGTCCGCATCACCGGCAGCGGCGGAGACCAGATCTCCAACGGCAGTGCGGTGGTGGTGAATGGCAACGGCAAGTTTGACCTCAACAGCCAAAGCGAGACCATCGATGCGCTGGCCGGCACGGGCACGGTGACGAATAACGGGACAAGTGGCGTGGCGATCACCCTCACCTTGGGCGACAATACGGTGGCCGGAAGCCAGGCTAACAATGGAGCTAACACGCTCAACGCGGCGAATGCCGGCGTGGCCGGCACGGGCCTGAATAACTTCAGCGGCCTGATCACGGACAATGGCGGCGTCAACACGCTGGCTTTGACCAAAGCCGGCCCTGGCACCCAGATTCTGTCCAGCGCGGGCAACTCCTACTCGGGTGATACCACCATTTCCTCCGGCACCTTGCTGCTGCGCGCCACCGATGCGCTGCCGCATGGGAACACCAAAGGAAACGTCAAACTCACCGGCAATACGGTCATCTTCGGCGTCACCGTGCCGGGCATCCTCGACATCGGCGGGTTCAACCAGACGATCAATGGACTCAGCAGCAGCGGCGGCGGCATTGTCACGAACACCCCACTCAGCAGTTTCAGCACGAACCAAACAGCCACCCTTACGGTGGGTGATAACAACGTCAGCAGCACCTTCGACGGCGTCTTTCAGGATGGCTATGTGATCCATCCCGGGACCACTCCGACGGGTGTCTTCGGAATTCTGGCCGTGACCAAGACGGGCCTGGGTGTCCTGACGCTGACCGGCGCCAGCACCAATACGGGATTGGTCACGGTCAACCAAGGCGAACTCGATCTGGGCGATGTCTCGGCCAACGCCCTCGCCACGAATGTCACGGTGAGCGGCGGCGTCCTCAAGCTGCTGGCCAGCAATCAGCTTCTCGACACCAAGACGGTGGTGATCTCGAGCGGCAGTTTCGACATCAATGGCGCCAATGAAACGGTCGGCGTGAGCCTCACCGGCGGAGCGATCCTGGACAGTGCCGGCGGCGGCACGCTCAGCAGCCCCCTTGCCGCCTTCGATCTCCAGAGCGGCACGGTTTCAGCCGCGTTGGGGGGAGCTTCCGGTCTGACCAAGACGACGGTTGGCACCGTGACGCTCACCAATGTCAATAGCTACGGCGGGGCGACGAACGTCACGGGCGGAATTCTGGTCGTGGATGTCGGATGGGGTGATCGCCACGGACCCCGAGGGGCGTATCGCCTTTATCAATGCCGACCCGCCGAAGCCCTGATCGGCTGGCCGTGGGGCGCGGCGATCGGGAAGCATCTTTCGGAAGTTTTCGTCCTCGTCTCCCAGAGCGGCGCCGAGGGAAACCTTCGGACTGCTCCACCGGGCGATGATGGAAGAGAGCTCCATCATACTCGGCGAGGGGCGTTCCGTGCGGGCGCGCAATGGCCGGCTCGTGCCCGTGGAAAACAGTATTGCCGCGATTCGGGATGCCGAGGGCGCCGTGACCGGCTGTGTGGTTATTTTCCGCGACCAGACCACCCACCTGGCGCTGGAAAAGGAGCGCCCGCGAACTCGAAGAGCAAAGGCAGGAAACCAAGCGCCTCGAAAGCCTCGGGCTGCTGGCCAGCGGCATCGCGCACGATTTCAATAACCTGCTCATGGCCGTGACGTGCAACTCCTCCCTCGGGCGGACGATGATCCCGGAGGATTCGCCACTCATGCCCTGCCTGCACAACATCGAAGATGCTGCCCATCGCGCCGCCCTGCTGTGCAGCCAGATGCTCGCCTATGCGGGCAAGGAGCAGGTGACGCTGCGGGAAGTGGAACTCAGGCGCCTTTGCGCGCGCCGCGGCGCGCCTGCTCGAGGCCACGATGGACAAGAATGCCACCCCTCGTGCTCGATCTGGCCGAGGATTTGCCGCCCGCGCAGGCCGATCCCAGCCAGCTTCAGCAGGTCATCATGAATCTCGTCATCAACGGAGCGGAAGCCCTGGAGGGCCGGCCGGGCACTTTGGTCGTGCGCACGCGCCGTTTCCAGGCGAGCCAGGCGTTTCTTTCGACGTGTCGCGTCGGCGCGGAATTGCCCGCGGGGCGACTATCTGATGATCGAGGTCAGCGACGATGGCCACGGCATGACGCCGGAAATCCTGGCGCGCATCTTCGACCCGTTTTTCACCACGAAATTCACCGGTCGCGGGCTGGGGCTGGCGGCGATCAGCGGCATCGTCCGGAGCCATGGCGGGGCGCTGGCGGTCCAGAGCACCCCGGGAGCGGGGACGACTTTTCAGGTGCTCTTTCCGCCGCTGAAATCGGCTTCGGTCAAGGTCGCCGTTCCCGCTCCCGATCTCTCCTGGCGCGCGACCGGGCGTGCCTTGCTGGTCGACGACGATCTCTCCATTCGGATTGCAGGCGGCGCGGTGCTGCGCCACCTCGGCTTCGAGGTCGAGACGGCGGAGGATGGCGTGCAGGGGGTGGAAAAAGCCACCGCGCCCGGTGCCGACTATCGCTTCGTCCTCCTCGATCTCACCATGCCGAAGCTCAATGGCCACGAGGCTTTCGCGGCGATCCGCAAGAAGCTGCCGACCCTGCCCGTGCTACTCATGAGCGGGTATTCCGACCAGCAGGCGACGCGGCTCTTCGAGTTGGGCGGGCCCCGTCGCCTTCATTCAGAAGCCCTTTACGCTCGGCAGCCTCGTCGTCAAACTTCGCCCCTTGCTCGCCCAGCAAAGCGCGGAGGCGTAGGCGGTGCGAGGTGCCAAGAGCCAAGAGCCAAGAGCCAAGTGGCGAGGCGGGGTGAGGGGGCGAGGCGGCGGCGGGGCGGCGGCGGCGAGGCGGCGGCGAGGCGGTGTGTGTCCCGAAGGGACAATAGAATGTTAGCCCCGGGTCGAGCGAGTCCGCGAGCGACCACCCGGGGAGAGTCGTTTTAAACAGCGGAGCTCCAACCGTCCCGGCCTCTGGGCCGCATCTCCTATCAATGGCAGAAGAGATGCGGCTGCGCCGGGACGGTTGGAGCGCCCGCGGGGAGCCCCTTTACCCCCGGGTGGTCGCTTGCAGACTCGCTCGACCCGGGGCTACGGAGCTTTTGACGCCTCCGGCGTTGAAGAAAACCCCCGCGAAAGCAAAATTCCTAAAGGCGGGTCAGTAGTAGCCGTTGATCTTCTGCAGGAAAGCGTCCCAACGCGGGCCGGGTTTGCCGTGCTCGAGCAGGATGCGCGGGCAATTCTTTTGGTTATTGTGGAAGTGCACCCTGCGGCCAGTGATAGTGCGGCACGACGTGATCCAGGGGGATGTTCTGGTCGTGCATGAGCCAGGCGGTGAGGCGGGCGGCGCGGTCGAGGGCGGCGGCCTGGCGGGCGGGATTGCGCAGTTCGCAGATCTCGATGCCGATGCTGGTCATGTTGCCGGGCCCATCGTGATCCGCGTGCTCGCCCTGGATGTTGAGCGGGAGCGACTGGATGGCCTGCACGTCGTCGACGGTAAAGTGCCAGGTCATGTAGCCGGTCCGGTTCCATTTTGTCCGGCCGCGGAAGGCCCCCACGGCCATCCCGCGGGCGTGCTGCAGCGCGGTGGCGTTGGGGTTGTCGGTCGAGTGAATGGTGATGTAGGTCGCGTGCAGCGGAAATTCGATGTGCCGCCCGTACTGGCCGTGCGGCACGATCATCTGGCGCAGGTTGACGTCCGCAGGCGCGGCGCTCTGCGACAAGGTTTGGGAGTCGGGGACAGTGGCTTCGCGTTTGGGAGTCGAGCAACTGCCGAACAAGAGGGCAACGGAAAGGACGAGCGGAATGACGGCGGCGATTTTCACGACACCTTCATAGCGAAATCCGGCCCGCCTGCCAGCGGCAAGAACGAAGCGCGGGAGCAGAGCGTGTCATGTATTTGAGGTTTTGCGGGAGAACCTTCGCGCCGGAGGCGCCCCCCAACGCCGTCATTCTGAGCTTGCGAAGAACCTCTGATCTCGCTCGGGCATCTGATGCGTGGCCACCGTGCGAATTGACGCCATCTTCTGCCAAATGGGGGAAGAAAGGCAGAGACCAGAGGTTCTTCGCAAGCTCAGAATGACGGGCAGGAAGGGGCACGCGCCCCCAAAGTTCATGACCCGCTCTAAACGGCGGCCACGGCTTGGCTCGTGGCGCGATTCACGGCGCCGAGCACGGCCTTGATCGAGGCGAGCTCGATATTCGTATCCACGCCGGCGCCCCATCTGGTTTTGCCATCGGGGAGGCGGATCTGGATGTAGGCGATGGCGCTGGCTTCCGTGCCCGCGCTGAGCGCGTGCTGCTTGAAATCCGCGACCTCGAAACGCGGCGCGCCGCTCTGGTGCAGGGCATGCACGAAGGCGGCGATGGGGCCGTTGCCCGCGCCAACCAGCTTCACGTGTTCGCCGTCCCGGCGCGCAGAGGCGCGGCAGGAGAAGCTGCCATCCACACCATCGGCATGGAAATGGATCAGCTCCCATGGCTCCACGCGTTCGATGTATTCGCGCCAGAACATGGCTTTCAGTTCCCGCGGCGCTGACCTCGCGGCCGAGATGATCCACCTCGTCGTTGGCCAGGGGACCGAATTCGCGCTGCAGATCCTTCGGCAGTTCGATGCCGAACTCGCTCTCGAGCAGGTAGGCGACGCCACCCTTGCCGCTCTGCGAATTCACGGCGAATGACTTCACGGTACTCGCGTCCGATATCGCGCGGATCGATGGTGAGATACGGCACATCCCAATGCGTGCGCCCGTCGCGTTCCCATTCGCCGAGACCCTCTTGATCGCGTCCTGGTGCGAGCCGGAGAAGGCGGTGAAGACGAGTTCGCCCGCGTACGGCTGGCGCGGCGGCACGGTCATGCCCGTGCACCGCTCGTAAATTTCGATCAGCGCGCCCATGTCGCGGAAATCCAGCTTGGGGTCGATGCCGTGCATGTAGAGGTTCATCGCGACATTCACGAGATCGAGATTGCCGGTGCGTTCGCCATTGCCAAAGAGCGTGCCCTTCCACGCGCTGGGCGCCGGCCAGCAAGCCCAACTCTGTCGCGGCCCACGCCGGTGCCGCGGTCGTTGTGCGTGTGCAGGCTGAAGATCAGCGACTCGCGGTTCTTGATATGGCGGCTCATCCACTCGATCTGGTCGGCGTAGACATTCGGCATCGCCACTTCGACGGTGTCCGGGAGATTCAAGATCATCGGGCGCTCGGGTGTCGGCTGCCACACGTCCATCACCGCTTCGCTGATCTCTTTCGCAAACTCCACTTCGGTCGCGGAGAAAACTCTCCGGCGAGTATTGCAAGCGGACGTCCGTGCCGGCCAGGCGCGGCAGACGCTCCTGGATCCAGCGCGCGCCTTGTACGGCGACCTGCACGATCTCTTCCTTCGATTTGCCGAAGACCACGCGCCGCTGGGCGGGCGACGTGGAATTGTAGAGGTGAATGATCACCCGCTTCGCGCCCATCACCGATTGCACGGTCTTCTCGATCAAGTCCTCGCGTGCCTGCACGAGGCATTGGATCGTCACGTCATCGGGGATGCGGCCTTCGTCGATCAGGCTGCGGTTGAAGGCGAATTCGGTATTCGAGGCCGAGGGAAAGCCGATCTTCGATTTCCTTGAACCCGCACTGCACCAGCGCGTCGAAGAGCTCGAGCTTCTGCGAGACATTCATCGGCACGGCCAGCGCCTGGTTGCCATCGCGGAGATCCACGCTGCACCAGATCGGGGCGGCGGTCAGCGTGCGGTTGGGCCATTGGCGATCCGGGAGCGCAATGGGTGGGTAGGGTCGATACTTGTTGCTTGGTGGAAAAATCATCTGTCGAGAAAGGTTTGCGGGCGGAGAAAGGAAAATGGGCAGGACCAGCCGCCGCTTCCGCCCGAAGCAGCACCAGCCGACGTTAAACGAGGACAGCTCCGCGGTCCGCGCGCAGAGAGGCGCGCGCGGCGAGTGCGCGGAGCGAGGTAAGTCGGCTGGTCAGCAGATGACACATTGGGGCGAGCAAAATACCCAACCGCGCGTGTTTGGCAACCTCCCACTTGGAGGGAGCCCCACTCCCCTCGGATTGAGGTCCACGAAATACACGAAAAAGCACGAAAGGGATTTGGCCCGCGAATGGACGCGAATCAAGCGGTTTATTCGGGTGATCCGCGTGATTCGCTGGCTGCCCCTCTTTTCGTGTTACCATTCTTCACTTTCTTCTTTTGCTCGGAAGATCGCTCTGATGGCCCGGCGGCGGCTTTCGTCTGGTTCGTCTATTTCGTGGTTCTCTCTCTTCCTGAGAATCCGAAGCAGGGAAACCACGAAAGAGACCAAATACACGAAAGGCTTTCCGCCCTTTCGTGCCTTTTCGTGTCTTTCGTGGACCCAACCCTTAACTCAGCGCCGCCCAGAGCGACTTCATTTCGCTCTCGATGTCGCGGTCGGTGGGATCGCGCAAGGTGCTGGCGATCTGCTCGCGCACGGCATCGCGATAGCGTTCCCGCAGGCGGCTCACGGCTTTGCGCACGGCTTCCTGCGACATGCTCAACTGGCGCGCGACGGTATCGTAGCTAATGCTCGGGTCGCGCTCCTGCTCGAGGAATGGCTCAAGCACCTTGAAGACCGCGGCCCGGCCGGCGGCGGCCTCCTTCGCCTGGATTTCTCCCCTGGCCATTTTCAACAGGGACATCGCCCACGACCGCGCGTAAAGCTGCTCCGGGGTGACGCGATCGGCGGGCTCGAGGCGGTAGCGGCGCTCGCGTCGTCGAACTCCTCATCGAGCGATTCCAGCTTGCGTCCTCCGCCGCGCTTCTGCGCCCCGGCGTGGACGCGTTCGCGGGTGATGTAGCGCGTGAAGGCGGTGAGCAGAAAGGTGCGCAGCTTGCCGAGGTTGCGGTCGGCCGAGGCAAACAAATCCTTTTCCAGCAGATACGAGAAGAAGCCCTGCGCGAGATCCTGCGCATCGTGCGCCGAATGGCCCTGCTTCCGGGCAAAAGCGTAGAGCGGATACCAATACGTGCGGCAGAGCCACTCCAGCGCGCCGCTGGCTTCGCGGGTGTTCTCCTGCTCCCGCGCTTTCAGGACCAGCGTCCAGCGGGTCTGCTCGAAACGCATGTCCCGCGTGGCGGGGCCCGCGCGAGAGGGTCGAGGAGCAGGATCGTTCATGCCGGGTGGGAGAGTAGCCGGGTGATGGGCCTTCTCTCAAGCAAAGAACACGCTGCTCTGCCATCCGGAAGAAGAGCGCAGGTCTGTGCGGATTTTTGGGGCCGGCCAATCACATGGATCAACTCGAATGGGCCTGCAGGCCAAAGGCCCGAGACAAGCCAGCCCAGGGCAGAGCGAGTCCGCAAGCGCCGCCCTGGGCTGGCTTGGGGTGGGCCTTCGGCCCTCAGCAGACATGCACGTGATTGGCGTGATTCGCGGGCTCACCGTCCTTCCGGAAACCTTTCGTGCTTTTTCGTGTCTTTCGTGGACCCCTCTTGGGTTGCGGCTCCGCGGTGCGCCTTTGCGCTTTCTCGCAGGCTTCCTTTTGGCTACGGTGGGTGGCGTTCGCCATGATTGGCCTCGATCATCGTCTCGCCTTGCCGGTGGGTCATCGCATCTCCGAGTTTCGCATCCTGAAGGTGCTGGGACAGGGTGGCTTCGGCATTACATACCTCGCGCAGGACACGCTCTTGAATATCGAGGTGGCGATCAAGGAACTGCTGCCCCGCGATTTTGCCACGCGCGGGGAAAGTTCCACCGTCATGCCGAAACGACCGGCGGATGCGGAAAGTTTCGCGTGGGCGAAGCAGCGCTTCATCAATGAAGCGCGCATCCTGGCGAGTCTGCGGCACGAGAACATCGTGCACGTTTACCGCTTTCTCGAGTGCCACGGCACCGCCTACATGGTGATGGAATTTGTGCAGGGGCAAAACCTGCTCGAATGGATGCGGAAACACCGCAAGCCCTCGGAGCAATTGCTCCGCTCCATCCTCTTCCCCCTGCTGGATGGGCTGGATTGCGTGCATGGGCAGCATGTGCTGCATCGCGATATTAGCCCTGAAAACATCCTTTTTACGGCGAAAAATCGCCCGCTTCTTTTGGATTTCGGCTCCGCGCGGACGACGATGGAAAAGCACCAGACGCTCACGGGCGTGGTCAAGCCCGGCTACTCGCCCATCGAGCAATATCAGACCGATTCGCCGCAGGGACCCTGCACGGATATCTATGCGCTCGCGGGGGTGATGGTCCACGCGATCAGCGGCGAGGTACCGCCGGTGTCGATCGATCGTTGTGGGAGCGTCGATCCGGTCCAACCCCTGGCGCAACGGTATCGCGGGAAATACGGGGAGACATTTCTGCGGGCGCTGGATGAAGGTTTTCGTGTCCTGCCCGGCGACCGGCCGCAGAGCGTGGCCGCCTGGCGGCAGATGCTCCGCGGGGATTTCAGCAAAGGGAAATCGAAACTCCGGCGCGGTCCCGTCTCGGAGAAGGTCGCATCTCGCAAACTCCAGCCCGTGCCGTCGCCGTCGCCGGCGCGGGCGAAACGTCCGGGTGTCCTGTGGCTCATCGTCCTGGCCTCTCTGGCCGTGATCGCCGGCGGGGTGAGCCTTTGCTATGCGATGCTGGGAACGCCGAAGACGAACCCCGGCGCGGCGGACACGCCGGCCCCTGCGGTCGCCGTGGAAACCCCGCCCCGTGCGGCGTGGAAGGCGGGTGAGTATGTCAATTCGCTGGCCATGAAATTTGTCCCCGTGTCCGGGACGAAGGTGCTCTTCTGTGTCTACCCGACCCGCCGCATGGATTACGCCGCCTACGCGCGCGCCAATGCCGGCGTGACGAATGCGTGGGAGGCGGCGACGGCCTGGGGCAAAGCGCCGGTCGGCCGCGAACCGAATCATCCCGCAGTCATGGTCAGTTGGAGCGAAGCCAGTGCCTTTTGCCGGTGGCTTTCGGAAACCGAGAGCAGGAAGAGCGGGCAGCCCATCACGTATCGCCTGCCCACCTGGAGCGAATGGCGCGCGGCCCGGGGAGACGAAAGATATCCGTGGGGCGACGCGAATCCGCCGCCGAAAGGGGCGGGCAACTATGCGGACTTAGCGGCCCGCCAGATCTTCGGCGCCAACTTCGCGGTAATCCCGAACTATGACGACGGCTTTGCCACGACCTCGCCCGTGGGAAGCTTCCGGCCCAACAAAGCGGGACTCTTCGACTTCGGCAGCAACGTGCAGGAGTGGAGTGCGGACCAGGATTTGGACAGCGGGGAAATGCTGGTCCTGGGCGCGAGTTGGAAAGATTCCGCCGCCGATGCCCTGGCCTGCCGGGAGAAACCTCAATATCACGAAAGCGCCGACAGCCGCCGCCCGTTCATCGGTTTCCGCTGCGTGCTGGTGCCGCCCGGCAATTAGTTCTTCCCGTGCGCCGCCGACAACTTCTCCAGGATGTAGCCCTGCGGCCATGCGTAGAGCGCCCGGCGCGAGAAAAAGATCGCGCCCTTTTTGTCGAAGTGCATTTCGTCGGCGAAGGTCTTCAGGATCTGCGCGCCCGCGGTGAGTTGATCGTGATTGAAGACTTTGCCGACGCGCGCCACTTCCTCCTCGGCCTTTGGCCGATTTTCCTTCCCCACGCCGGAGAGGTCGGGCTGCAGCAGCCCCGCGGGATCGGTGGTGGCCTTGTTGTAAAACTTCGCGATGTCATCCGCCGAGATTTTGACCCACGAGATTTCGTGTTCCTTTTTGTCCGGCCCGATTTCCTCCGGATGCAGCAGTGTCGCCATCGCCCACGCAATGCCGCCGGCGAGATAGACGCGCCGGAGCGTCTGCATCCCGGGAAAATCCCGCACGGCGCTTTGCACGGCGGGAAGGATCAACTCCTTCCGCAGCGGATCCGCCACCACCATGAATTGCGAGCCGTCCTTGAGCCCTTTGTTGATCTCCTGGGCGTAAATTTTCGTGCCCCAGGGAATCGAGTAAGTGGTGAAGGTCAGCTCTGGTTTGGTCTTTTCCACATAGGCGCCCTTGGAATTGCCGCTGCCAATATCCAGCACCACGACCTGGCTCATTCTCCGGGCCGGCACGATGCCGCGAAACACCAGCGTCGCTTCCTTCGCGGCGTCGATGTACTCGATCGTCGCGCCTTCGAGGAAAGTCTTCCCCGCCAGGGCGCTCTTCACCTCCGGGGGAATGCCGCTGCTGCCCACGAGGTAAAAGTGATTTTCCGGCACCTTGAACTCGTCCTGCATCTGTTTGTGCACCAGCGCGACGGCTTCCCCCACGCGCGCGGCCGCTTCCGCCGTGAACGCGTTCTTATCCAGCGGCTCGTACTGCTTGAGCATTTTGACCGGCGGATTCTCCGGATCGGCATTCTCCGCCAGCGTCTGGACGACCATTCCCTTGACTCCGCTGGCGCCAATCTCGACCACGGCATAGACGTCGCTGCCTGCCTCCTTGGCCACGGCCGTGCGGGAAACGAGCGGCCAGCAGAGTGCAACGACCGCGAAAAAGACGTGCGCCTTCATAAAGATAGGATGGTGAGGATCTGCGCTGCGATTGGGAAGCGCTCCGCTGATAAACCGAGTCCTTCTTCCGCTCAAACTCAAATCTCGCCGCAGGATTCAAAAATTCCAGCCTTTCTCCGTCACAAACCCGCCGTGGTTCTCAATAGACCAGCAGAAACGCACCCGACTCCCGAACACGAATGATTTTCCAGAATAACATAAGCATCTTTAACGATGCCCTTTACGCCTCAGGCCTCACCCCGGCGGCCTGCTCCCACGCACCGAACAAACCCATTGACGCCCCCTATCGCAAAAATCACACTCGATTAATCGAACTAATTCGGTCGCTTATGAGAGAATTTTCCTCACTTCAGAATTTTCGCGAAGCCGTGGACGAGGGAATTTTTAGAGTGCGCGGCTTGATCATGCTGATGCTCCTGCTGGCTGGCGCGCCCGTCTTCGCCCAGTCGAGCTTGAAGTCCGTCGAGGTCGTTCAACCCTACGACGGCACGAGTTTCCGGGTCGACCTCGGCCTCCCCCTGCCGGACCGCGTTTCTGCGCTCAATATCGAGGCTAATGGAACACCCATCGGCAAGGATAAGGTGAAGTTCGTTCCGGCGGATAAGTTGCCCAAGTATCGTTGCGCCATGCTGATCCTGGTCGACAAGACATTAGGTAACAGCAAGGACATCAATGAAAAGGCGCGGGAGAAACTGTGGAAATCGCTCCGCGACACCATGGGCAAGTTCTCCGCCGTCGCCGAGACCGCGCCTTATCAAGTGGGCGTCGCGACGTTTTCCGCGGGCAATTTGGAAGTGATGGCCGCGATGGGGAGCAAGAAGAGCATCGTGGATTCGGCAATCGAAAAGATCGTGTTCAACGGCGTCTCTCCGGAACTTTACCTGGGTACGAAGCGCGCGATCGAATGGTTTGGCGGCACCCCGGCGGACCGCAAGTTCATCGTGCTCATCTCCGATGGCATTTCCAACGACAAGGTCATCTCGCAACAGGATGTCGTGCAGGCCGCCCTCAAGGCGAAGGTGCACATTTGCACGATCGGCTTTCCGAAATCCACGGAAGCGCGGGACGGCGTCCAGCGGCTCGATCCCCTGGCGGATGAAACCGGCGGCTATCCCCTGCGGGCGGACGGCAGCGATCCGAAGCTCCCGGCCGACGCGGAGAACAATCTGCTCAAGTTCGTCGTGGCCGGCGGCCAGGCGACGATCCAGATGAGCGCGCCGAAAGGAACGATCAATATCGCGGGCAAGGTGCAGACGGAATTTGGCAAGCTCTACACGTTTACCACCAGCCTGGAATCCAATGGCCCCGCGGAGCCGCCGGCGACGCCTTCCCCGGAACCGACGCCGGCACCGGTCGTGAAGGAAGTCACGTTTTCCGACCGGCTCCGCGAGCATCCGGCGTTCGCGATCCTGGGCGGTGTCGCGTTGCTCGCGGCACTGGGCCTCCTGGCTCTGCTTGTGCGCTGCCTCACCCGGAGTGCCCCGCCCGAGGAGCCGTTTCCGGAGCCATTCCCGCCGGTCGCAGACCCGCCGCTGGAATCCGAGGACACCCAGATGCCGGAACCCGCTGCGACGATTCATGCCTGGCTGGTCACCCTGGATGCGGACGAAACCCGCTACCCGATCACCAAGGCGGCGACGCGCATCGGCCGCAAGATGGACAACGATATCGTGATGAAGAACAACAGCGTATCCAGTCATCACGCCGAAGTAATCAAGCGCGGCGAGAAATTCATCATCGCCGACCTGGGAGGCCTCGAACGGGGTCTTCATCGGCGGCAAGCGCGTGGACAAGGTTCCGCTGGCCGAGGGCGATGTGATCGAGCTCGGCGAGGTGCGGCTCCGTTTCACTCTCCAAAACCCCTCCGGGAACTAAGGCCATGAAAAATCCTCACCATCGGACGCAAGGACACCGACATCGTGCTCGAAGACTCGCAAAAGCAGATCAGCCGCCTGCACGCCGAACTGACCATCACCGACACGGGGCGCTATTACCTGGTCGATTGCGGCAGCAGCAACGGCACCGCCGTCAAGCAGCAGGGCGCGTGGAAACCGATCAAGCAGGAGTACGTGACCGAAGACGACGAAGTCCGGTTCGGGGGTTACTACTCCATCAAGGTCCGCGAATTACTGCAGAAGAAATAGCCTCCGGGCGCCTTTCAAAAGACCAACCACCAAACCTACCAAACCCACCGCCGAATTATGAGCGATAACGACGAAAAGACCCGCATTGTGCGGCCTCTCGAGCAACTCCAGAGACCCGCGAATACCGAGCTCAACGACCCCGGATGAAACTCGCAAAGTCGAGCGCGACGATGCCACCGTCACCACCGGCCAGGACGCCCATTCGATCACGCCGATCCGCACCGCGGGCGAGGAGAAGACCGTCCTGTTCCGCCCCTCGCCCAACCGTTCGGGCGAGGGCACGATGTTCAATCCGCTTGCGCCCAAGGGCGAATCCGGCGGTAGCGAAGATCCCGTGGTCGGCTGGCTCGTCATCGTGAAAGGTCCGGGCCGTGGCAATGCCGTGCGCCTCGGCTACGGCTGGAATAGCATTGGCCGCGATGCCAGCCAGCGCGCCTGCCTCGACTTTGGCGATTCGCAGATTTCCCGGCTCAACCACGCCAAGCTGCTCTACGATCCGCGCGCCCGGAAGTTCACCCTCACACTCGGCGAGAGCACGAATCCCCACCTATGTGCGGGGGCGACGTGCTGCTCGGGCCCACCGAAGTGGTCAGCGGCGACCGCATCAGTTGGGCGATACCGAAGTGCTCTTCCTGGCCCTCTGCGGCGAGACGTTCGACTGGCAGGGACAACACATGAGGCCCGAGACCGATTTCGCCGGCCGGCAAGTCCACGGTTCCCGCGAAACGCAGGATGACTATTACGGCTTTTGTCCGCTCTCGGCGGAGACCGATGGCTTCGATGGTCTCCTGCTCGGCCTCGCGGATGGCATGGGCGGCTACAAGGGCGGCTCGATGGCGAGCCGCAAGGTGGTGGAGTCGTTCATCGAGCATTTCTGCTTCACCCGCGGCTCGATTCCGGAGCGCTTGCTCAGTTCCCTACACGCCTGCCGGCGGCAGCTCCTCGAGGAGATCGCCCGCCACGACGAAAGCTTCGGCCAGATGGGTTCGACCCTCGTCGCGGTCGTCTGGAGCGGGCAGCGGCTGCACTGGGTGAGCGTCGGCGATTCCGGTCTCTATCTCTTTCGCGACGGCGCCATCCGGCGCATCAATGCCGATCATTCCATGACGCCCGTGCTGGCCGAGCAGGTGTCCCGGGGCGAAATGACCGCCGAGGAAGCCGCCCAGCATCCGGATCGCCATGCCCTGCGCTCCGCTCTCCGCCGCCCGTCCGCTCACGGAGTTCGAATTGCGGGATCAGCCATTCGAACTTCAGCGCGGCGACATCGTCTTCGCCGCCACCGATGGCCTGGCTTCCTTGAGCCCGGCAGCGGTGACCGAGCGCTTGCAAACCAATGCCCGTCAATCCGCCGCACACATCGCGAGTGCCCTGCTCCTCGCCGTGAACGAACTCGGCAGGAAGAAGCAGGACAACACCACGGTCGCCGTCGTGCGTCAGGAATGAATGGATCGCCCGCTTTCATCCGAAAATCCGTCCACCACCACCCATCCACCGCTCCGCATATGAAACTGACAAGTTATCGCCTGGCTGTCGCTCTGCTCTTGCTGATCACGGTCCTGGCCCGGCCCGCTGCCGCGCAGGTCAACATGACGATGCAGGAAGCGACTGTCCGCATCCTTTGCCCCCAGCCGGATCCCCAAGGTGGCCCTGGCTTCAACGTCTCGCGCATGCAGTTGCCCGACGGTTCGATCTTCGCCGAAGTGCCCTGCTCCATGGGGTACAGGCTTTGTCATCAGCAAGGATGGCTACATCGTGAGCAACAACCATGTCGTCGCTCCGGAGGAGTCGCAGGAGGTGCCGAACAAGCGCGTGCTGGTGGTGCAAAAGATCGGACCCCGGTACCTCATGCACAAAGCCAATGTGTTATGGCAATCCGCCAATCGCGATCTGGCCATCGTGCAATGCCCGCAACTCAAGGCGACCCCGCTGCCTCTTCTTTTGGACGAAGCGAAAGCCACGGCCTCGGAAGAAGTCTTTAGCATGGGCTTTCCGGGGATCACGGATGTTTCCGTGGAGGATTACAATCGGGTAAAGGCCATTCGCTCCATGCTCATCGAGCAGGAGGCCCAGGCCGCCATGGCGGAAAAGCAAAAGAAGCTCCGTCGCCCCTTGACGCAGAAAGAAATCGACGACGCTTATCGGAACGCCGCCAATAGTTTAGGCCAGGTCACTGTGGAATTTTTTGAGCTGATGGCCGCGCTCGATGCCGTGGTCCGGCAGGCCGATCCGGCGGCGACGACCTGGGACGTCACGAACGTCGTCGACCGCAAGTCCCTCTGGAAAAACTATTTCACGCCCACAGTCACCAAGGGGAATATCGAGCAAATCACCCGGAGACATGGCCGGATGGGCGTGGGCTATCCGGATATCCTGACGATGCAGCACAGTTGCGCAGTCAAGCACGGGAACAGCGGCGGCCCTCTCCTCAATGCCGGGGGACAAGTGCTGGGCGTGGTCGGCGATGGCATGGCCGACTCGAGCTCCGGCGACCACGAAGAAGTCGCGTGGGCCATCGCCTCCAATGAGATGCAAGGATGGCTGGACACCAATCACGTCGGTTACATCACGGCGCAGGAATGGCGGAAACCGCAGTCGTTACCCGTCAAGATCGTCATCGCCATCGCGCTGGGCCGTCGCCGTGGCGATCGTGGCCTTGATTATCGGCCTCGTGAAGTTCAACCAGAAGCCAAGCTTCACCACCATCCTGCGGGACCCGCGCATGGCCAAGGCCCTCGGCACCACCCACAGCCGGCTCGTCGAGGTGGCAGACAGCGTCGCCGAAAAAACGGGGGTGGTACCGTTGCCCGGGTTCGGCAAGTGGCAATTGGCGGGACGCACCCCGAAAGGCGAAAGCGTGCGCCTCGAGATCACGGATGTGATGTTTGCCAGTAACAACAGCCGCCTGGTCCTCGGTCGCACCGCCGAGCTCTGCCACGTGGTGGTCAATGACAGCAGCGTTTCCAAGCAACACGCCTCCCTTCGCAAAGAGGGCGACCGCTTTCTCGTCGCGGATCGGAACTCCTCCAACCGCACGGCTGTCAACGGACAGTTCAACACCAAGGTCTTCGACGAAGTGCCGCTCAAGGAAGGCGACACGCTGACCCTGGGCGAGGTGCGGCTGGATTTCAGCAAGATATGATCCGGCCCACCAGTTTCGGCTGATCGATCGCGGAGCCAACGCCCATGCCGCCGCCCTCTTTCTCGCACAAGCCGCTGCCCGCCGGGCATATTCTGGATGTGTATCGGTTTGAGCGCATCCTCGGGAGTCCCGGTACCTTCGGGGTCACTTATGCGGCGCGGCATCTCAAGACGGGCAAGCGGCTGGCGATCAAGGAGCTCTTTCCTTCGGACTATGTGATTCGCGACGGCGCGGGGCGGGTGGTCGTGCAGACGAAGTCGGACGAACAGGTCTTTATCGAAGCGATGCGCATGTTTCGCCAGGAAGCCACGATCCTTTCCAAGGTGAAACATGCCAATGTGGTCAAGGTCTACGACTATCTCGAGGCGAATGGCACAGGTTACATGGTCATGAATTATGAGGACGGTTACGACCTGCAGATCCATCTCGATAAACAGAAGCCCAACCGCCTCAACGAAAACGAACTGCGGCGCCTGCTCATGCCGCTGCTCGCCGGCCTCGAGACAGTCCACCAGTTGAACTATCTCCACCGCGATATCAAGCCATCGAACATCTATCTCACGCGCGAGCACAACCCGCTCTTCCTGGACTTTGGCGCCGCCCGCAGATCATCGTGGGCCGCAGCCGGCCCGTGGAGCAAATCCTCACGCCGCCCTACGGGCCCATCGAGCAATACGGCCGGACCTCGCCGCAAGGTCCTTATACCGATATCTATGCGATGGGGGTGGTGCTGTTCCGCGCCATGCTGGCCAACGAACGTTTTCCCAATGCGCCCGATCGCATGACCCGCGATCCCGTCATCCCGCTCACGCAGCGTTTGAAAGGGCAGGAGTATTCGCCCGCCTTTCTCAGCGCCGTGGATTGGGCGTTGCGGTTCAAGGCGGAGGATCGCCCGCAGACCGTGCCGGCGTGGAGGGAGGCGTTGGATGCCAGCCAGCCGAAGCGCAAGTCGCAGTCCAGGCGCGTGAGTTATCTGGAAAAGCTGGGCCGCCTGCGGACTCGCGATAACTCGAAGTAACTGGAGAGTCATCGCGATCGTGGCCGGCATCGTCTTCGGGATCGTCGCCTTGGCGGCAGTGATCACTTATCTGTTGATGGATCGGTGAATACGCCGAAGGCGTCTCGAAAAAGAAGCCCGTCATCCTGAGCTTGCGAAGGACCTCTGATCTCTGCCTTGCTTCGTTGATTTGGAAGGGGATGACGCAATGTTTGTGATCACGCGGCGCATCAGATGCAAAGGCAGAAAATCAGAGGTCCTTCGCAAGCTCAGGATGACGGCATGTTTTTTTTCGACGCCCCTTCGGGCGGCTCCCGTGTCATCTTATCCCCAAAAATCAAAACCGCCGGGCCCCTGGCGGGACCCGGCGGTCGTGATGATTGGTTGGCAGTTAGTCGGCTAACTCCTAAGCAGGTCGCTTAGTAGTCCATGCCGCCGGGCCGTGGCCGTGGGCGTCACCGCCGGGAGCCGGCTTTTCCTTCTCGGGCAGCTCGGTGATCACCGCTTCGGTGGTCAGGAGCAGGCCGGAGATGGACGAAGCGTGCTGGAGCGCGCTGCGCGTGACTTTCGCGGGATCGACGACGCCGGCCTTGATCAGGTCTTCGTATTCGCCGGTGGCCACGTTGTAGCCTTCGTTGCCCTTGCGCTTCTTGACTTCCTGCACGATGAGCGCGCCTTCCTGCCCGCGTTGTCGGCGAGCTGGCGGAGCGGCGCTTCGATCGCGCGGCGGATGATGGCGAGGCCGATGCGCTTCGTCACCTTCGAGCTTGAGGGCGTCGAGCGCCTTCTGGGCCCGGATGAGGGCGACACCGCCGCCGGGGACGATGCCTTCTTCCACGGCCGCACGGGTCGCGTGGAGGGCGTCTTCCACGCGGGCCTTCTTTTCCTTGAGCTCGGTTTCCGTCGCGGCGCCGACATTGATGACGGCGACACCACCGGCGAGCTTGGCGAGGCGCTCCTGGAGCTTCTCGCGATCGTAATCGCTGGTGGTTTCTTCGATCTGGCGGCGGATTTGATTCACGCGGCCCTGGATGTCGACGTTCTTGCCGCTGCCTTCGACGATGGTGGTGTTTTCCTTGTCGATGGTGATGCGCTTGGCCTTGCCGAGGTCTTCGAGCGTGATGTTCTCGAGCTTGATGCCGAGATCTTCGCTGAGCAGACGGCCACCGGTGAGGATGGCGATGTCTTCGAGGATGGCCTTGCGGCGATCGCCGAAAGCCCGGAGCCTTGACGGCGGCCACCTGGATGGTGCCGCGGAGCTTGTTCACGACGAGGGTCGCGAGGGCTTTCGCCTTCCACGTCCTCAGCAATGATGAGGAGGGGCTTGCCGGTCTTGGCGGTCTTCTCCAGCACGGGGAGGAGATCCTTGAGGCTGGTGATCTTCTTCTCGTGGATGAGAATGTACGGGCTGTCGAGCACGCTTCGAGCGACTCGGCGTTGGTCACGAAGTAGGGCGAGATGTAGCCCTTGTCGAACTGCATGCCTTCGACGACGTCGAGGGTGGTTTCGATCGACTTCGCTTCTTCCACCGTGATGGTGCCGTCCTTGCCGACCTTGTCCATCGCGTCGGCGATGATCTCGCCGATGGTGGTGTCCCAGTTGGCGGAGACGGTGGCGACCCTGCGCGATTTCCGTGCGGTCCTTGACCTTCTTGGAGATGCGAGCGATTTCGGCGACGAGCGCTTCGACGGCCTTGTTGATGCCGCGCTGGAGCGACATCGGGTTGGCGCCGGCGGTCACGTTCTTGAGGCCTTCCTTGTAGATGGCTTCGGCGAGCACGGTCGCGGTGGTGGTGCCGTCACCCGCCATGTCGCTGGTCTTGCTGGCCACTTCGCGGACGAGCTGGGCGCCCATGTTTTCATAGGGATCGTCGAGTTCGATTTCCTTGGCACGGTCACACCGTCCTTGGTGATCGTCGGGCTGCCGAATTTCTTGTCGAGGATGACGTTGCGTCCGGCTGGCCCGAGGGTTGCCTTGACCGCTTTCGCGAGTTTTTCGACGCCGCGGAGGAGCGCGTGGCGCGCCGCTTCGTCAAATTGGAGTTGTTTAGCTGCCATGTGAGTTAGTTATTAAGTGTGGTAGTTGGTTGATAGATTGGCGAACCTCGCTGCCGCTGGCGCCCGGATTCCGTCTCTTAATCTTACTCTTGATCCTACTCTGACTCTCTCTTCGGATGGGAAGGGATGAAGATTAGGATTAAGAGTAAGATTAAGAGGGTCGAAACCGGCGCGGTTACGGATGGGGCACGCCGGTTTGGTTAGCCGATAATGCCGAGGATATCGTCCTCGCGCATGATGAGATAGGTATCTCCTTCGACTTTGATTTCGGTGCCGCCGTACTTGGAGATGAGGACTTTGTCGCCCTTCTTCACCGAGAACGGAATGACTTTGCCTTCTTCGTCGCGCTTGCCGGTGCCGAGGGCGACGACTTCGCCTTCCTGCGGCTTTTCCTTGTGCGCGTCGGGGATGATGATCCCGCCTTTTTTAGTTTCAATCGCCTCGAGCGGCTTGACGAGCACGCGATCGGCGAGGGGTCGAACATTGACTGATGCCATGTTGGTTTGGTTTCTGTTAGTTGCTTTGGTTTTGGTTTTTAGCGAGCGCCGAGGTCGGCAGGCTGGTGAGCCCGCTGACTTCGGCGCGGTCGTAAAGTTACTTGGTCTTGACGAAGTCGATCTTGTCGTTGCCTTTCTCAGCGCGGAGATGATCGCCGTCGATGGTCAGGGCCTCGGTCTTGCCGTCCCCGAGATAATGATCCGCTGACCGGCGATTTCATAGGTGCCGGTTTTGCCATTGGAAGCGGTCACATGCCCATTGCTGAACTCCAGGCTTACCGCATCTCCACCCGGCAGAGTCGCCTTGTAGGTTCCTTCCACGAGGGCGGCCGGCTTCGGCGCCTGGGTGCTGTGCAGGGCCACCTCCAGGGCCTTGACGCGCGCCTCCAGGGCGGAGACGCGGTCCTCCACGGATTCAGCGCGCGCGCCGAATGACGAGGCGAGGAGACAAAGAGTAAGGCCGATGAGACGCATGAAAGATTGTTGAGATGAATTCCTATTAACTGAGGCTAAATGCTTCGTTCACGTTCAGCTCGGGAGGCGGCTGAACCATAGGGAGGCGGCTATGCAGCGTCGACCCCGCCGCTCCGGCGAAAGCGGTCAGCCCGAAGGGCTGCTGGATCGTAGCCGGGGGTAACACCCCCGGAACACGTCTACCAAAGAAAGCTCGCGCAACCCCGGCAGGGGTGCTGGACAATCTCACGATGTCCTCCACGCACCACGCCCTCTACTATCATTTCGTCTTCGGGACGAAGGAGCGCGAGCCCTGGATCGCCCCGGCGTGGCGCGACCGTTTGCACGCTTACATGGGTGGATTGGTGCGCGCCGCCGACGGTGTGCCGACGGTAGATCGGTGGAACGGGGGACCACGTTCACCTTTTGATCAGCCTGAAACCGACTCACCAATTGTCCGAAGTGATGCGTGATGTGAAACGCAAATCTTCCGCGTGGGATTCACGAACCCTCGCTCACCGCGGATTCTCGTGGCAGGACGGTTACGGGGTATTCACGGTGAGCCATTCGCAGGTTGCAGCCGTCCGCAGCTACGTCCAACGGCAGGAGGAACATCACCGAACGCGAACTTTTCGCGAAGAATACCTGGAGTTTCTGCGCCGGCACATGGTCGAATTCGACGAACGATTTGTCTGATGCCACGGCTCCGGCACCCCCTCCGGGGTGCGTCCGTTGCGCGGGCGTGGTTCCGGGGGTGTTACCCCCGGCTACGGTCCGGCAGCCCTTCGGGCTGGCCCGGTGCGCCGCCGTGCGTTCATCGACAGACTCCGCATGCGCGCCTAGAGACGCGGCGGGGAGGTGACGGGTGAGCTCGATGAGGGACATAAGATTAGTTGCGAGCGCTTAGAATTGGCTTGGCGGCCAGACAAATCGCCGTCGATCGATTCGCATGTTCACGAGTGGACTTCCTCACTCCGGAGGAAAAGGTCGCTTCCCAATTTCCATTTTCCAACTGGTGAGGAGTGGCAAGTTCCCATTCAAGAGCCCGCAGCCGTTCGATTACCAAGTCTGCCTTTTCTCGATTCTCATACGCCTTCGTGTGCAGAAAGATTGCGTTTGGAGAGCCCCAGATTGGTTCAATATCATTACCGATTGTAATCCCCGATGAGCCATCAATCTCCATTGAGAGAAGCTTTTCAAGCTCGCGAAGCTCCAATGCTTCAGGCGATGGTGGATGAAAGGTAATCACGGCGAGCAGCGGCGGATTACTTCTTCTTGTCGTCGTCGACGACTTCGAATTCCGCGTCGACCACGTCTCCGTCCTGCTTCTTCTGGGCGCCGGCGTCAGCCGCGCCACCCGAAGCTTCCGGGCCGGGGCCGGGCGCCGCCGGGGGCACCCTGCGAAGAGGCGGCCTGCTTGTAAAGTTCCTCGCTCACGCTCTGGAAGTTATTTTGCAGGTCGTCGTAAGCGGCCTTGATCGCGTCGCTGTCGCTGCCCTTGAGCGCTTCGCGCACGGCGGCGATTTTGCCTTCGATCTCGGTCTTCTTCTCGGCGGGAATCTTGTCGGCCAGATCCTTGAGCTGCTTCTCGCACTGGTAGGCCAGGTTGTCGGCGTTGTTGCGCACTTCGATCGCTTCCTTGGCCTTCTTGTCTTCCTCGGCGTGCAATTCGGCTTCCTTCTGCATCTTCTCGACCTCGTCCTTGCTGAGGCCGGAGCTGCCGTGATGGAAATCTTCTGCTCCTTGCCGGTGCCCAGGTCCTTGGCGCTGACGTGCAGGATGCCGTTGGCGTCGATGTCGAAGGTCACTTCGATCTGCGGAGTGCCGCGCGGGGCCGGCGGGATGCCATCGAGGTGGAAGGTGCCGAGATTCTTGTTATCGCGGCTGAGCGGGCGCTCGCCTTGCAGCACCTTGATTTCCACGCCGGGCTGGTTGTCGCTGTAAGTGGAGAAGAATCTGCGACTTGCGGGTCGGGATCGTGGTGTTGCGCGGGATCATGGGCGTGGCCACGCCGCCGGCCGTCTCGATGGCCAGGGTGAGCGGGGTCACGTCGAGCAGCAGCACGTCCTTCACGTCGCCCTTGAGCACGCCGCCCTGGATGGCCGCGCCGATGGCGACGACTTCATCCGGGTTCACGCCCTTGTGCGGCTCCTTGCCGACGAGCTTGCGCGCGGTCTCGATGACGCGCGGCATGCGGGTCATGCCGCCGACGAGCACGAGTTCATTGATGTCCTTCTCGCTGAGGCCGGCGTCCTTGAGGCAGGCCTTCACCGGGCCGATGGTGCGCTCGAAGAGCGGGTCGGTCAGTTGCTCGAGCTTGCGCGGGTGAGCTTCTTCTGGATGTGCTTCGGCCCGCTCTGGTCGGCGGTGACGAAGGGCAGATTGATCTCGTATTCTGGGCGCTGGAGAGGGCGATCTTGGCCTTCTCGGCTTCTTCCTTGATGCGCTGCACGGCATCGGGCTGCTTGGTCAGGTCGATGTTCGTGTCCGTCTTGAACTCGCGGAAAATCCAGTCCATGACCGCATTGTCCCAGTCGTCGCCGCCGAGGTGGGTGTCGCCGTTGGTCGCCTTCACTTCGAAGACGCCGTCGCCGATCTCGAGGACCGAGATGTCGAAGGTGCCGCCGCCGAGGTTCATACACAGCGATCTTTTCGTCGGACTTCTTGTCGAGGCCGTAGGCCAGCGAGGCCGCGGTGGGCTCGTTGACGATGCGGAGCACTTCGAGGCCCGCGATCTTGCCGGCGTCCTTGGTCGCGGTGCGCTGCGAGTCGTTGAAATATGCGGGGACGGTGATGACCGCCAGGGTGATCGTTTCGCCCGAGCTTCGCTTCGGCGTCGGCCTTGAGCTTGGCCAGGATCATCGCGGAGATTTCCGGCGGGCTGTAGGCCTTGGTCTCGCCGTTGACGTTCACGGAAATGTGGGCGTCGCCGTTGGCGGCCTTGACGACTTTGTAGGGCACGCGGTGCAATTCGGACTGCACTTCGTCGAACTTGCGTCCCATGAAGCGCTTGACCGAGAAAATCGTGTTCTGCGGATTGGTTACCGCCTGCCGCTTCGCGGCCTGTCCGACGAGGGCGTTCGCCGGTCTTGCTGAAAGCGACGACGCTGGGCGTGGTGCGCGCGCCTTCGGAGTTTTCGAGGACCACAGGTTCGCCACCTTCCATGACGGACATGCAGGAGTTGGTGGTGCCGAGGTCGATACCGAGTATTTTAGCCATTGTAATTGAGTTTCTATCGTGAAAATTGGAGATTGCCCGCACCTTCAGCAGGGAGTGAGCCGGGACAGGAGGATAGCTGTAAGTCGCTTTTTTGGAGCTGCTTGTAGCATTTGGATCGGCGGGCAAAGGTGTGCCATGGATGGGGGAAATGTCCCACTCTTGGCCCGCCCCAGTGTGACACGGTGGCGCAACGGGAGCGCTGTGAGGGTCCACGAAATACACGAAAAAGCACGAAAAGAGGAGTGGCCCGCGAATCACACGGATCTCACGAATAAATCAGTTGATTCGCGTCCTTCGCGGGCCAAATCCCTTTCGTGCCTTTTCGTGTATTTCGTGGACCCTCAATCGGTCTTTTTGTCAGCGTTGGTGACGGTGCGCAGGAGCTTGTCGAACTTCGATGACTCGTGGGAATAGAAAGGGTAGGGGCGCGTGGCGCCCTTCGGGCGGAAACGGAAGTGCTTGTAGGGCCAGAGCCACAGTTCCGGGCGTCGGCGCAGGATCGGCCTCGAAGTAATCCAGCATTGCTGCGAGATCTGCTGGAGCGTCGCATCGGGCGGGAAGACGAGCCCCGGATGCGCGGTGATGCGGCAGGAGCCGTCGCGGAAGGGCTCGGTCTCCACCGGCACCAGCAGCGCATTACAGCGCTGGGCGAGCACCGCGTGCAGCACGGGCACGCACATTTTCATCCCGAAGCCCTCGATGGACCGTGGCCGCTTGCGAGGGGCGGAGGTTCAGGTCGATGAGCATGCCGGTCGCGCCCTCCGCGCTTCACCACCTTGAGCATGCGCAGCAGGGAGTTTTCCTGCGGGATCATCGTCTGCCCGGAAACCTGGCGCATCCGGGGAGAAAATGGCGGTGAGCCGCGGGTTCTTGAAATTCTCCGTGACCACCACGTTGAAGAACTCCTCGAAGCCCGAGACGAGGCTGGCCCATTCCCAATTTCCCTGGTGCACACAGAGAAAGACGGTGCCGCGCCCTTCCCGGGCGAGCTGTTCGCGGATGGCGGCGAAGCCCTCGGGGCGCATGTAGTTCTCGTACGTGCCGCGCACCATCAGCCGCGCCCAGAAGAGATCGAGCATGGTGCGGGCGAAATTCCGGTAGGAGAGCCGCGCGATCCAGCGGCGCTGCGGCCCGGTGTAGCGGTCGCCGAAGACGCATTCGAGATTGGCCAGGGCCACGGCGCGTCCGCGGGCATCGAGACAGTAGGCCGCGTCACCGAGCAGGATGCCGAGCTTCACGCACTGTTCGCGCTGCAGATGCGGCAACGCCGCCGCCAGCAGACGGCAGCCCGCCTCTTCCAGGAGATAGCGAAACCGTTTCCAAGGCGAAAGCGCTGGAGGGTTTCTCGTTTCTGGTTTCTGGTTTCGAGTTGTCACGCGGGCGGCTTGGAACCAGAAACCAGAAACCAGAAACTAGAAACCAGTAAATACCGTGGATCTCGATTCCCTCCTCGCCCTGATTCGCTCCGTGCTCGCGCAACCGACCGCGCCTTTTCACGAGGACGCCGTGCGCGGGGAGATCCTGATGCAGCTCGCGCAATGCCCGCACGTGCGGGTGTCGCGGGACCTCTTTGGCAACGTGATCGCGCACTATCAGCGCGGGAGCGCGGCGCCGCGCTACGCCTTTGCCGCGCACATGGATCACCCGGGCTATGTCGGGGAGGAATTCCTCGGCGGCGTGCCGGAGGAGTATCGGGCGAAGAAGCCGCCCACGCGCGATTTCGGCGCCTTTGCCATGTGGGACCTGCCGGCGTGCGAAGTGAAAGACGGCCGCATTCATTCCCGCGCCTGCGACGATCTCATCAATTGCGCCACGATCCTCGCGCTCTTTCACGAGCTCGAAAGGACGCAGACGGAGGCGAGCGTGCTGGGCCTGTTTTCGCGAGCGGAGGAGGTCGGCTTTGTCGGGGCAATCCACCTCGCGAAATCCGGCGAAAGTGGCGCACGACATCACCATCGTCTCGCTGGAATGCAGCTCCGAGCGCAGCCCCGGCGCGGGCAAGATGGGCGAGGGAGTGATCATCCGCGTCGGCGACAAAACTTCCATTTTCAACGATGCCGACACCCGTGCGCTGACCACGCTCGCCGCGGAGAACCAGATCCCCCACCAGCGCTGCCTCATGAGCGGCGGCACCTGTGAGGCGACCGCGTATCAACTCTACGGCTACCCGCACCGCCGCGCTTTGCGTGGCCTTGGGCAACTACCACAACTGCGGCCCCGACACGACCATCGCCCCGGAGTTTGTCTCCGTGGAAGACGTGCAAGGGATGGTCCCGCCTGCTGGTCGCCGCCGCGGCGCTATCCGCCACCGCCGACCCGATCGCCGCCCTCCGCGAAAAGCTCGAGAAGGGCTTAGAAAAATACCAGCGGTTTGCCTAGCAGAAGGCGCGTCGCCCTCCTCACGCCGTCATTCTGAGCCTGCGAAGAACCTCTGATTTTGCTCTGGCATCTTAGACGAGGCACTGGACAACCGCCCGCTACCACTTTTTGCTTGCCTCTTTGGCGACCAATATGTCATTATGGCACCCTCGATGGGGAAGGTGGAAACGGCATTGGAAGCCACGGGGTGGAGAGGGGAGGGTAGAGGTGAGCCCAGCCCATTTCGTGCCATAAAAATGATAATTGGATCACCATATCCCACCATTCCGATTTCGATTGCGGACCCTTCGCGTGGTGCTAGAAATCCCGTAGTTCTTTGCCAGCTCAATGCCCCGGCCCAATCGCCGGGGCAACGGGGGATCCGATCACCGCCGTGCGTGAAAAACTTGTCGCGCGGCTCCGGGGCGAACGGCGCTTTGCGGCGCCGGGGGCACTTGATAGCCCAAGCCCGACAGCTAACTCCGTCAGCAGCAATCAAGAGGTAGATAGGACGCTCTCCGTTTTCCGATGGCCTCGGGAAACGCGGCGCTCTGGATGCTCTCAGAACGTCATCGCGCGGCAGCTTTCGCAAAGGCGGCGGCGCACAAAGTAGAAAGCAAATATTATGGACGGCATACCTGTGCTGTTCTCTCTGGTGTTGGGTTATCGCGAAGATCCTCTTCGCGCTCGGAGTCATTTATCTGCTGATCGGGGTGCGATACATTCCGCATCGGCGCGTCGGCATCCTTGAAAAATTGTGGTCTCCGCGCGGCTCGCTGGCGCAAGGGCGCATGCTGGCCCCTGGCCGGCGAAGCGGGCTTCCAGGCTCGCGTGCTGCGCGGCGGCCTGCATTTCGGCTATCCGTTCTGGATGTACAGCGTGCACACCGTGCCGCTCGTGACCATCGCGGAAGGCCGCATCGGTTATGTGTATGCGCGTGATGGGCACCCGCTCACCGCGTCGCAGACGCTCGGCTCGGTCGTGGAGTGCAATGGCTTCCAGGGACCCCGTGGCGTTCCTGACCAATGGCGGTCAGCGTGGCCGCCCAGCGCATGATCCTGCGCGAAGGCGTCTACGCCCATCAATACGGCGCTCTTCGTCGTCATTACCGAGCAGGGAATCCATGCCGGGCCGGTGGGCCGCCAGGAGCGCGAACAGTGCGCTTCGTGGCAGCAGGAGCTGGAAGTGGCGCGGGGGCTTTTCGCCCGTGCTCGTTGGCTCCGCCTTCCACGCCCTGCGCAGTGGCGAATCGTCCATCCAGACGGATGCGTCGAAGCTCTCGCCGCATGACCTCATCGGCATCATCACGGTGCACGACGGGCCGACGCTCGACCCCGGCGAATTCATCGCGCCGCAAGTGGACGACGTGAAAGGCAGCGGACACAATTACTTCCAGGACCCCGACACGTTCCTCACGCTCGGGGGGCGCCGCGGCAAGCAATTGCAGGTGCTCACGGACGGCACCTACTTCATCAACCGCTGGTTCGCGACGGTGGAGTTGCAACCGAAGACGCTGATCCCGATCGGCTATGTCGGCGTGATCATTAGTTACTACGGCGCGATGGGTGAAGACGTCACCGGCGCGCAATTCCGCTACGGCGAGCAGGTGGAATCCGGCCGCCGCGGTGTGTGGCGTGATGCCCTCGCGCCCGGCAAATACGCGCTGAACCCGTATGCGTTGAAAGTCGAGATCGTGCCCACGGTGAACTTCGTGCTGCGCTGGATCACCGGCCAGACCGAGGCGCATCGTTACGACGAAGAACTCGCCAGCATCCCGCTGATCACGGCGGACGGCTATGAGCCGCTGTTGCCGCTCTCGCTCGTGCTGCACATCGACTACGCCAAGGCGCCGCGCGTAGTGCAGCGCTTCGGCGATGTGCGCCGGCTCATCACGCAGACGCTCGACCCGATCCTCACGGCTTACTTCCGCGATGTCGCGCAGTCGTCGAACATGCTCGACCTGCTCACCCATCGTGAGGAGATCCAGCGGCATGCCACCGAGGAACTCGGCCGGCGGTTCCAGAGCTTCGACATCAACTGTGTCGCCGTGCTCATCGGCCGTCCCGAGACCGCGCAACTCAAGCCCGGACAGGAAGACCCGATCGACCGGCTGTTCGATCAGCTCCGTCAGCGCCGCCTGGCGGAAGAGCAAAAGGAAACCTTCGCCAAGCAGCAGGAAGCCGCCGAGCAACAGAAGATGCTCAACCACGCCCAGGCGGAAGCCGAGCGGCAGACGCAGCTCACGCAGACGCGCGTGGAGATCGAGATCGCGGGCAACCGCGGTTCCGCGCAACTCGCCGAGGCCGAGCGCCTGGCGAAACGCGACATCGCACTCGCGGAAGGCCGCGCCCGTTCCGCCGAACTCGAAGGCCAGGGCGAAGCCTCGAAGGTCGCGCAGATCGGCCAGGCCGAAGCCAGCGTGAGCCGGCAGAAGGTGGAAGCCTTCACCGACCCGCGCCTCTACGCGCTGAACCTCATGGCCGGCCAGCTGGCCCACAGCACCCAGCCGCTCGTCCCCGAGCGGGTGGTGATCTTCGGCCAGGGCGGGTCGGGCGATGGCCAGACCGGCGCCGAGATCGGCCTCTTCCAGTCGATCATGCAGGTGCTGACGACCTGGCAGAATATTGGCGGATTTGAGGAGAAATCGAATACGCAGGCCACGCCATCAACGCAGCCCACGCAGCCAACGGCCCAGCCGGAGAAAGGAATCATTCGCGCGAGCTAAGGCTCCCGCCGCTTCCCGAGCCGTGGTGTCCCATCCGCCACGGCTCTTTTGATTAGAGGGGTGGGTTAACGGGCAAGAGCGCTCCGGCGTTTGCACGGTGGTGAGCATGCGGTTTTACGCGCCGCCAACAACTGCGCTCTCCAGCGCCGTCATCCTGAGCTTGCGAAGGACCTCTGATCGTCTGCCTTTCTTCTTACGTTGTCGTATCGGAAATTGTTCCTGCAGCGGGCTGCGGTACGTTTGAAGAAAGACAGAAATCAGAGGTCCTTCGCAAGCTCAGGATGACCGCCCGTCGGGGAGCCTGCCCGCACCCATGAATCCGCCCCTCGCTTTTTTTCGCAAGAATCTGCGCTAACCTTCCGTATCCCCGTAATGCCCGACTCCGATCCCGCCCTCTCCCCTGCGCCGCGGCGCTCGTTTCGCCGCCTCTGGATTTTCCTGGCCATCCTGCTTGGCAGCGGCTTCGTGATCGTCAATGGCGCCGCCTATCTCGCGGCGCGCACCATGACGCACTACGTGGCCAATGCCGAGCGCCCGCACATCCACGTGCCCATGACCGCCTGGGACAAGACCCGCCTCTTTCTCGGTACGCTCTCGCTGCCCCGGCCGGTGAATCGTCTCACGCCCGCCGATCGCCAGCTCGCGTTCGAGACGCTCCACTTTCGCGGTTCACACGGCCTGCAGCTCGAGGCCTGGCGCATCCCCGGGCAGGATGGCCAGCCGGTCGCGCTGCTCTTCCCCGGCTACTGCGGCAGCAAGGATTCGCTCCTCGGCTACGCGCGCGAATTCCACGGACTCGGCTATGAAACGTGGCTCGTCGATTTTCACGGCACCGGCGGCTCGCAAGGCCACACCACCACCATCGGCTGGGATGAAGCGGACGACGTCGCCGCCGCCTGCCGCGAGGCCGCGCGCCTGCGGCCCGGCGCGCCGCAGGTGCTCTTCGGCACATCGCTCGGCGCCGCGGCGATCCTGCGCGCGGAACATTTGCACACCGTCCAGCCCGCCGCGCTGGTGCTCGAGTGTCCCTACGATCGGCTGGTCACTACCGTGGGCCATCGCTTCAGCGCGCTGGGCATGCCGGCCTTTCCCGTGGCGGATCTGCTCACCTTCTGGGGCGGCGCGCAGCTCGGTTTCAACGGCTTCGCCATGAACCCGGTGGAATACGCGCGCGACGTCCGCTGTCCCACGCTGCTCCTGGAAGGCGACCGCGATGTCCGCGTCGGCCTGCCCAATGCCCGCGCCATCGCCGAGGCCCTTGGCACGCACGGCACCTTCGAGTTATTCAAGGGCCAGGCCCACGCCTTCTATCTCAGCCGCGCGCCGGACCAGTGGCGGCATTCGGTGCAGGGTTTCCTGGCGGCAAATCTCCGGGCGATGCGGTGAGGAAGTGCTTGGTGCTTAGTGCTTAGTGCTTAGTGCTTAGTGCTTAGTGCTTAGTCGTTCGCGGCAATACTCGGCACTAAGAACTAGGAACTAAGAACTCCCCTACTTCTTCGCCGTCAGCTTGGCCAATTCCGCCTGCTCCGTCTTGGCGAGTTGCAGGGCGGTTTGATACTTCGCCGCGTCCGTGTTGAAGGCCTGCACCGCTTCGGTGTCGCCTTTGCGCAGGTAGCCGCGCTCGTGCTTCAGAGTGTCGTACCACTCGGCCAGACGCTCGAATTCCTTGCGGTTCGCTTCGATCCGTTCCGCCGGACTCAAGACCTTCGGCGCCGGAGGCATGGAGGAAACGGCGGCCGCCACCGCTTTCGACGGCGTGGCCGCAGGCGCACCGGCGACGGGTGCCGCGGGAGCGGGCGTCGCCGCCGGGGCGGGAGTCGTGGGCGGCGGGAGATGAAATTGCGTGTCGCCGGCGGCGGCGATGGATGTCTTCGGTTTCCAGAAATTCGTCAGCGATTCCACCGACTGGAGGTCGCCGCCATTGACGAAAAAGAGCACCAGCAGCAGCAGGCTGCCGCTCCGCCAATGGCGGGTCGGGTGCGCCGGTTCGGGGTGCTTCCACCGGAAAATGAAAGGGCCGAAGGGCACGAGGAGCACCGTCAATCCCCAAGGCGGGCTCACTTTGAACGCCGCCTTGACGAGCAGGAGGCGCCCGACAAAGGAACAGACTAAAAAGGCAATGAGGAAAGCGATGGCGGGTATGGCGGGCATGTTCGCTTCTGTTCTTTAGCATTAAGAGTACCCACGGCGTCCTCAAGCCGTACCGCCGAAGGAGTTCTTAATCTTAATCCTGCTCTTGCTCTTAATCTCTTCTTCGGGGTCGCTCTCGGGGAGGGATTAAGATTAAGAGTAGGATTAAGAGTAAGACCCCCAACTTCCCCATGTTCACCCGCACTCTCTCCGCCCTCGCCATCCTCATTCTCGGCCTCTTCACCGCCCGCGCGGCCGGTGCCACCCCGGTCAAAATCGCCGTCATTGGCGACTCGACCGTTTGCGAATATCCCGCCGACAGCCCGAATCGCGGCTGGGGCCACTACATCGGCGAGTCCTTTCGGGAAGACGCCGTGCAGATCGTCAACCTCGCCGCCGGCGGGCGCAGCACGAAGACCTTCATCGGTGAAGGCCGTTGGACGAAGACCCTGGCCGAAAAGCCGCAGTTCATCCTCATCCAGTTCGGCCACAACGATTCGCATGCCAAGGATCATCCCGAGGCCACCGACGCGGCGACCGATTACCGCGAGTATCTGCGGCGCTACGTGACCGAGGCGCGTGCCGCCGGCGCGGTGCCCGTCTTCATCACACCGATGCAGCGCCGCAATTTCAGACCCGACGGCACGCTCGAAGACATCCTTCTCCCCTACGCCGAAGCCATGAAAGCGATCGGCGCCGAGTTGCATGTCCCCGTCGTCGACCTGCACGCGATGAGCGGCGAGCTCTATCTCCAGCTGGGTCCGGAAAAGAGCCTCGAGCTCGCCAACAAACCCGGCGACGCCACGCACTTCGGCGAAAAAGGCGCGCGGACGATGGCGGAGCTGGTGATGAGCAAGTTGCCCGGCGCGGTGCCGGAATTAAAGCCGCTGCTGAAAGCGCAAGGGGCGGTGGCGAAGTAGAAGTGGTTTGGCGAAAAGGGGCGCTCCCCAGCCCCGGTCATTCTGAGCTTGCGAAGAACCTCTGATCGTCTGCCTTTCTTCACTCATTTGGCAGAAGATATTACCAAGCTTGCATGATCAGCCATGCGACAGATGCCAGAGCGAAATCAGAGGTTCTTCGCAAGCTCAGAATGACGGTGTGGGAGGGGGCACGCGCCATATAAGATCACGACCCGCTCTTATGCCGCCGGCGCCTCGATCCGCGGAAACAGGGGCGTGGGTTTGCCGAGTTGATGACCGTCCGGCAAGCCGCCCCACACCGCATCGGCGAGACGGAAACGCTCTTCCTGCCCGCTCAGATCGGTCTTCCAATTGAGCTGGTCGAAAATGCCCTGCGCCGCCTTGGGCAAAATGGGAGAGAGGAGAATGGCGACGATGCGCAACGACTCGGCGAGCGTGTAAAGGACCGCATCCAGCCGCTCCGCCTGGGCAACGTCTTTGGCCAGCGCCCACGGCTTCTCCGCGTCGATCAGTTGATTGCATCCGACGGCAATGTGGATGGCGTGATCAATCGCACTGTGCAGCAGGGGCTCACTGGCCGCGGCGTCGATACTTGCGACATAACCATCCGTGCCTGTTTGCACGAAATCGGGCCTCTGCGTCTCTGCGTCTCTGCGTTTCAAAATCCCTTCCCGATACTTCGCCACCATGTTCAGCGTGCGGTTCAGCAGGTTGCCGAGGCTGTTCGCCAGGTCGGTATTGAAGCGCTGCACGAGACGCTCCTCGGAAAAGTCGCTGTCCTTGCCCGTGGAGATATCGCTCATCAAATAATAGCGCACCGCCTCGGCGCCGTATTTGTCGGCCAGCACATCGGGGTCGACGACATTGCCGAGCGTCTTGCTCATCTTCTCGCTCTCGCCGCTTTTGGTTTTGATATTCCACCAGCCATGCACGAGCAGGGCCGGGATCTCCTCGTCCGCGAAGCCGAGCGCCTTGAGCATGATCGGCCAATAGACGCCGTGCGCGGGGATCATGATGTCCTTGCCGATGACATGCACGATGCTGCGCCACAGGCGGAGAAACGCCTCCGGCGGGCGGGCAGGAGCGGGATCGTAGCTGGGCGCAAAGCTGATGTAGTTCACCAGCGCGTCGAACCACACGTAGGTGACGAAGCCCGCGCCGAAACTCTCCGGGAAGGGGATGCCCCACTTCAGCCGCGCCGCCGGACGTGAGATACACAAGTCACCCTCGAGCTTCTCCACCGCATTGCGCAGTTCTCCGACCCGGAACTCCGGCACGACGAGCGGCTTTCCCGCCTGGCTGCGCGCATCGATGAGATCGAGCAACCACTGCTTGTGTTCGAGCAGCCGGAAATAGAAATTCTCCTCCTCGCGGAATTCGACCGGCTGCCATTCCGGGCCGAACTCCCCATCCGCGCCGCGTTCCTTGTCGGTCAGAAATTGCTCCTGTCGCACCGAATAGTAGCCGCCTTCGCTCTTCCTGTAGATCCACTGGCTCTGGCCATCGGCGCCTTGGTCATCCCACAAGCGCTGCAGAATCGCGCGCACGCAATCCTTGTGACTCGGCGCGGTGGTCGCGGCCCAGCCGTCGTAACGCACATTCAGCTTCTCCCACAGCGCGACAAACTTCGCCGTGATCCCGTCCACAAATTTCTGCGGAGCGACCCCTTGTTTCTCCGCGCTCTGCTGCACTTTCTGTCCGTGCTGATCGACGCCGGTCAGGAAGAAGACCTCATCGCCTTTCAAGCGATGGTAACGCGCCAAGACATCGGCCAGCACCTTTTCATAGGCGTGCCCGATATGCGGCGCGCCGTTGGTGTAGTCGATCGCGGTAGTGATGAAGAAGGAGCTCAAAGTTTCTGGTTTCTGGTTTCTGGTTTCTGGTTCCTTCGTGCAACGCCGGGGGGTACCGCGGAATTTTGGTCCGGCCAGTGGCGTTCGCTGGAGGAACTGGATGAAGCCCGCGAGAACGCGGCTCACGCGGAGACATTGCTCCTGAAGGTCCGTGAATACGACTTCGTCGATGTAACTCTCGTCGAGCGCAACGTAAAGCTGGGAGCGAACTTCACCAGCGGAACCTTTCGCAATGGCCAGCGCCTGCATGAATTCACGATTCCCTCCGCGCTCAAATCCCTCGGCAATGTTCGAAGTGATGGAAACGGCCGCCCTGCGAACCTGATCTCGCAACGCGAAATCGCGTGCGAATTCCCCGGCCTTCGACACGCGATAGATCGCGCGGGTCAACTCGCGGCCGAGCTTCCAAGCTTCAATGTCTTCGAATTGGGTAATTGTCATGGCTTTGAGTCATGTTGATTTGGTTTGCCAATTCACACCACCGCACCACTGCGCAGCTCCGAAGCGCAACCAGAAACTAGAAACCAGAAACGAAAATGTTCAGATCGCCGCCGGAGGTACGCTGCCCCCGCCGAGCAGGCTGGCCAGCATCCCTTGCACCTGGCCGTGCACGGGCACCTGGCCATTGGGCGTGACGTGATTAACGAGTTCCGGAAGAATCCGCGCGATGGTGGCCGAGGCCGTCGTCAGGTCGATGCCGTGTTGCTGCGCGAACTGCTGGACGAATTGGTTGCCGAGCACTTGTTGAATCTGCTCGGGGCTCACGGGAAGATTCTGGCCGCTGCCGACCCATGACTGGACGAGATGGCCCAGACCGGCACTTTCAAATTGCTGGATGAGCCCGCCCAGACCTTGACCGGAGCTATGATCCGCGATGAGCGAACTGGCCAGGCTGGTCAGCATTTGTGTTTTGTCGCCGCCGCCGAGGACGGAACTGAGGAGGGAATCGAAGAGGCCCATAGGATGAGGAAGGTTGGAAGTGAACCGCGTGTGGGAAGGAAGGCTGACGAAGCAAAAGCAGTTTCGAGCGGCAGCGGCGGCGGGTCAATCACCCAATCTCTTCCTCGGCGAAGCGTCGCCAAACGAAACGCCGAGGGCGCGGAGAGGTGGGAGAGAGGAAAGGAGGGCCTTTTCCTTTCTCTGCGGACCTCTGTTTTCTCTGTTCCGGGGAGCACACTCGTCCCGAGTGTGGGCGAAGGCGTCCCGCCTTCGCGGACTTTTCCCGGCGGCCATGGTAAAATCAACGCGTCCGGGGGCTTCCGCACTGGCCAAAGTTCGTTTCGGCGGGACGCCGAAACCAACACTCGGGACGAGTGTGCTCCCTGGAGGGCCGCGTCCCCGTCTTTATGGCACATTCGCGTCGGTTGGCGTCCACGCGCGGTGGTCTTTGATTTCGTGCCTTTTCGTGTTTTTCGTGGACCCCTCCTGATTGCGGCTGCGCCGCCCGGAGCTCCCGCGTTGACCTTCAGGCGGTCGGCTTGGGTGGCGGGCTTTCCTCCCGCCCTTTGCGCGTCAGTACCGTGATGCGCCCATTCGTCTCGAGGATCGCCGTGTGGACTTCGCCGATGGTCGCGCAATCGGCTTCGCGCAAGGCGGCGAGCAGTTCGTGTTGCGTGAGACCCGCGCGTTCGAGCGCGTGCGGGCGGAGCTTGCCGTTGTGGATCAGGATTTCGGCTTCGCCGTCCACCAGCTTTTCAAATTTCCGGCTGCGGCTGGCCAGCCAGCCGATGCCGTAATCCACCAGTACCAGCGTGCCGGCGAGAATGAGCCCGGCGGTGATCGAGTTGTCGCCGCCGTTCATGGAGTTCTGCACGGCGTTGCTGATCAGGAGGAAGAGCACGAGATCGAACGGCGTCATCTGTCCCACCTGCCGCTTGCCCGAGACGCGGACGAAGATCAGCACCATGAAATAGACGATCGTGGCGCGCAGGACGAAGTGCCACCACACCCCACCGTTGAATGTCCAGAGATTGCCGGCGGTGGCGTCCATGTCAGTCCTTCTTCACCTTGCCGCCCCAACTGATAATGCGGGACTTGCCGCTGGCCGCCTCCGCTTCCTTGATCATCCCCGCGCGCACGTAGAACATCGACAGGCTGGACCAGGCGAGCTGCTCATTGGGGCGCATCTCCACGGTCTTCAAGCCCGCCTCGATGGCCTCGGGAAAGCGCCCGAGCTTCATCAGCGCCATGCCGAGCGCGTGCCAGCCATCGAAGAAGTCGGGTGCGAGTTCCGTGCAGCGCCGATATTTCTCCACCGCGGCGTCGAGATCGCCCAGGGCAAGGTCGCCATTGGCATCGTCGAATAGCGCTTCGACTTCAGGATTCATGGTGGCGAGGTATGCGGACCGGAGGGCGCGCGGAGAAAGGCTCTCCCTGCTCTCCACCCTCCACGCTCCACCATCTACTATCCACGGAAATTGCTCTGCAATTGGACGAGGCCCGGCGCAGCTTGAGCCACTCCTGGAAAAGCGCCATGCGCTGAAAGTTCGAGAGAGCCTCGGCCAGCCGGCCCTTTTCGGCCTTCAGTTGGTTGTCGTCGATCGGCAGGCGCTTGGTGACGTACACGATCACGCTGCCGTCCGGCGTCGGCACCACGGTGCTGAGCTGGCCTTCGTTCAATTCGGAGGCCGTCTGCATGATCTCGCCGGAATTGGCGGGCTCCACTTTCGGCTCCTTCTGCGAGAAGGCGGGGGAAACTCCTCGGCCTTCACGCCTTCCGCCTGCGCGGCGTCGGCGAAGCTCTTGCCGCCCTTCACCCGCCGCTTCGATCTTGTTGCGCACGTCGGTCGCCTTGAGGTTCAGCGCTTCCTGCGCACGTTCCCGCTTCAGCGTGTCGGCCAGGTCGGCCTTGGCTTCCTCGTAGGCGAGCGGGCGCGGCGGGGTGACGCCGGTGAGTTGCCAGCACGTAGTAGCCGCGCCGGGGTCTCGATCACGTCGCTGTTCGGATCCTGCTGGTTGAGCTTGAAGGCGGCGGCGGCCACATCGCTGGAGGCTTCCAAGGCTTCCGGCGGCTTGGCGAGGGAGAATTCCGGCGTCCTCCGCGACTTTCGCGCCGCTCTTCCCCCGCGACTTCGTCGAAGTCCGCGTTCTTGTCCGTCATGGCCACGGCGAAGTCTTCCGCCTGCTTTTGCATCTGGGTCAGCTTCTCCGCCCGCTCCTTGGCTTCCAGCGGTTTGTCGGTCGTCGGCAGGATGAAGGCGACATACTTCACCTTGCGCAGTTCGTCGGTCTTGAGCGACGCCTTGCGCTCCTCGTAGAGTTTCTTCACGTCCGCCTCCGGCACCTGGGTCGAGGCCAGGAAATCGTCGATCTTGAAGCGTACCACCGCCGCCTCGGTCTTCTGGTTGAGCCGGGCGAAGCTCTCGCGAATCTCCGCCTCGGAAGGCACGACGGTCGATCCGAGCAGCGCCTTCACCTTTTGCAGACGCAGGGAGTCCGCGACGAGCTCGGCGAGATCATCCGTGGTGAAGCCCAGGTGCGGCAGCACATTCTGCGACATCATGGCGTACTTCGAGGAATCGTAGACGCCGTTGGTTTGGAAAGTGGACAGGGCCTGGGTCGCCTCGAAGACCTCGTCTTCGGTCGGCACCACGCCGAGGACGTCCGCCTCGTGTTTCAGGATGATGCTGTTCCAGGTGAAGTTCTCCTTCGCATCCCGCTGGTTCACCGCGAGCGATTGATAGAGGTCCGTCATCGTGCGATTCGGCTGGTACATTTCCTCCTGGGCCAGTTGCCGGCAGAGTTCGCCCTTGCGAAAAGCGCGCTGCACCTGGGGGCAGCGGGACAGTGCGTCCGTAGATCGTGCCTCCCCGGCCGCTGGCGCCCTTATCCAGAAAATCGCTGTGGCTGTAGAACCCGGCAAAGGTGATGATCGTGACGAGCGTCACGATGATCATCAGGGGCTGTTGATAGCGGCGGAAAAGATTAACCATGATTTGGGGAAGTTTCTTAGTTGCTTTCGGGGGACTGCATTCATAGCTTGCCGCCCCGCAGAGCGCATGAAGCTACGTGCCCCCCTTACAATCCAGCAACTCCTTTTTTGCCAGTGGAGCCGCCTTGCTGCTTACTTTAGCCGCCCAGGCTCAGGATGTCATCGTCACCGCCGACAACCAGCAGCGCACGGTGAAAGTGATCGGCGTGTCCCCCTCCGGCCAGACCCTCGATTTCTTCGTCGGCCAGGGCCAGCTCGGCCTCCCCCTGAGCAGCGTGAAGGAAGTGCGCATGAATCCGCCCGCGGAATATGTGCAGGCCATTGCCGCCTACCAGGCCAAGGATTTCGCCAAGTCGCTCAACCTCATCAAGACGGTCGCCGCCAAGTTCAAGGGCATGCCCAATCCCTGGGCCCAGCAGGCGACGGCGATGCTCGGGGAACTCTACATCGTCACCAACGATCTCCCCAAGGCCGAGGCCGCCTACGCGGATTTCAAGCGGCTCTATCCCAATGGCGGGTCGCTGCAATCCGAGGTCGGCCCTCTCGCGCCTCGCCGTGGCCAGGCAGGATTACGAGACGGCGAAGCAAAAGCTCGAGCCGATCACCGATGCGGCCCTCAAGGACAAGGTCATCGCCCCGGTCAATGCGGTCGCCTACAGCCAGGCTTTCCTCGTCAGCGGCCAGGTGAAGGAAGCGACGGGCAATCTGCCGGGCGCCCTCGAAGATTATTTGCGCACCGTCACCCTCTTCTATTATGACCGCGTCGCCGTGGCCTCCGCCCAGGAGCGCGCCGATGCCTTGCGCGCCGCCCATCCCGAGGTCACTGTCCCGTGATTTTTTCCCAACCTTTCCCAAGAACTATGATGCACCCCCGACTCCGCCGTTATCTTCCCTTCGCCTCCAGCGCTGCCGTGCTGTTCCTGACTTACTCCACCGGCCTGGCCCAGGAAGAGGAAGCCGCCAAGGCGCCCGGCGGGCCCGGCGGCGAGAGCATCATCGATACGATCCGCAATGGCGGCCCGCTCATCATGCTCATCTGGTGCGCGATCATCGGCACCTCCGTGACGATGGTGACCTTTATCATCCAGAACATCATGTCCTTGCGGAAGAACAAGCTGGCCCCGCCGCCGCTCATCGCCGCGCTGCAGCAGACGATCCTCAACGGCAACTACCAGGAAGCCTGGGAAACCTGCAATGCCAACAAGAACTACCTGGCCAACGTCCTCAAGGCCGGCCTCACCCGCCTCGGCCGCGGCAAGGAAGCGGTCGAAGACGCCGTCGCCGAGCACGGTCTGCGCGAGGCCACCATGCTCCGCACCCGCAACAGCTATCTCTCTGTGATCGGCGTCGTCAGCCCCATGATCGGTCTGCTCGGCACGGTCATCGGGATGATGGGGGCCTTCCGCGTGCTGGCCGGCAGCGGCATCAGCGATCCGCGCGCCCTTTCCGGCAAGATCGGTGAAGTGCTCCTCGCCACCGCCAGCGGCCTCTTCATCGCCATCCCGGCGTTCGTCTCCTACTACGTCTTCCGCAACGTCTCCCAGATGTGCATCGTCCACGCGGACGACGTGGTCAATTCGCTGCTCATGGACATCCCCTTCGATGAACTCGCCGGCGTGCAGGTCGGCGAAAACTTCAATGCCGGCGTCGGCCAGCCGGAAGGCGGCGCGCGCAAGGTCTCCATGGCCCTCACCACCGCCTGCCCGGTTTGCAACGGCGCGGTCACGCCCGGCGTGAACCCTTGCCCGCATTGCGGTTCCACCCTCGACTGGCAGTCCTAGGCCGATGTCCCACCGCGCGTCACACGCGAAAACGCAACGGGCTCAAACCCGGCTTCCTCCCGAGGAAGACCCGGAGTTTCAGATCGCGCCGATGATCGACATTTTGCTCGTGCTGCTCGTCTTCTTCATGTCGATCAGCTCGACGGAAGTGCTGCAGGTCAACCAGGAGGTCACTCTCCCCGTGGCCAAGGACGCCAAGCCCGCGGAGAAAGACACCAAGGGCCAGACGATCGTCAACGTGCTGTGGGCCGCGATCAACAACGCCGGCAGCGTCGAGGTGGACGACAAGAAATTCGCCCAGCCGACGGCATGCTCGGCGTCCTCACCACCAAGGCGCAGGCCAACCCGGCCATGCGCATCCTCATTCGCGCCGATCGCAACGTGCGCTACGAGTACCTCAAGCAGGTCATGATCACCGCCGGCAAGGCGGGCGTCGGCAAGGTTACCTTCTCCGTGGTCGACAAGGACGCCGCCAATCCCCCGTAACCGATGACGTTCTCTCAATTCACCCGTAGCGAAAGGAGTGCCTGATGGCCGGTTCCGTAGGTTCAGAAGACGGCGATATCGGCTTCCAGATCGCTCCCATGGTCGACGTCGTCTTCGTGCTCATGCTTTTCTTCATGGCCAGCGCCGGTTCGCAGGTCGTGGAAAAGGAGCTCAACATCAGCCTTCCCAGCGGTGCGGCCGCAGCCCCTGGGGCGACCGCCAAGACGCCGATCATCATCGACATCTCGCCCGAGGGCCAGGTCGTGGCGAATAACCAGGCCTTCGGTACGCCCACCGACAAAAATCTCCTCACCCTGCGCGACTGGCTCAAGGCCACCCAGGGCTTCGGCGGTGAAGATCCCGTCATCATCCGCCCGAATTCCGAGACCCGCCACGAGCGCATCATCGATGTGCTCAACGCCTGCGCCGCCGCCGGCATCAAGAACCTCACGTTCTCGTAGCGGTGCAGTTGTAGCCGGGTTCACTGAACCCGGTCGCCGGCCAACCCTTCCGCGCTCCGTCCAGGTGTCGTCGGTTACGAAATTTCGTGAAGCCATTTACGAACCGCCGTAAGATCGCCCCGTGAACACCGCCTTGTTTCCGAGCGTGATGGTTTCGGTGGCGCAAAACCGCACTCTCCCGGAGCTCCTGCCCGCCATCGTCAATGGCATTGCCGGCTGCTCGAATGTGGCCCTCGCCCGCATCTGGTTGATCGACCAGGGCGACCTCTGCGCCACCTGCCGCCTGCGGGAGAAATGCCCCGATCAGCGCCGCTGCCTGCACCTCGTCGCGAGCGCGGGCAATTCGAAGGATCCGTCCGTCAACCTCACCGGCATCAATGGCGCCTATCGCCGCCTGCCCATCGGCTTCGGCAAGGTCAGCCCCGCGGATTCCGGCGAGCCCGTGCTCTTGCAGGAACTCACCGGCGACGAAGCGTGGATCGCCGATCCGCCATGGTTCCGTCGCGAAGGCGTCCGCACCTTTGCCGGGCAGCCGCTGGTCTTTCAGGGCAAGGCGCTGGGCGTGCTGGCCATTTTCGACCGCGGCATTCTCACCGAGGACGATTTCGCCTGGCTGCGCATCTTTGCCGATCACGCCGCGGTGAGCATTGCCAACGTCAACGCCTACGAGGAGATCGCCTATCTCAAGGAACGGCTCGAGGAAGAGAACATCTACCTGCGCGAGGAGGCGAATGCGGCGCGCGGCTTGAACGAGCTCATCGGCGAGAGCGCCGCACTGCGCAAGGTGCTCCAGCAGATCGACCTCGTGGCGAGGACCGATGCCACCGTGCTCATCACCGGCGAGAGCGGCACCGGCAAGGAACTCGTGGCCCGCGCCATTCACGAGGGCAGCACGCGGAAGGAGCGCGCGCTCATCAAGGTGAATTGCGGCGCGATTCCGGAGCCGCTCTTCGAGAGCGAGTTTTTCGGCCACATGCGGGGCGCCTTTACCGGGGCGCTGCGCGACAAGCCGGGGCGCTTCGAGCTGGCCGATGGCGGCACGCTCTTTCTCGACGAGATCGGCGAAGTCCCGCTGGCCATGCAGGCGAAGTTGTTGCGCGTTCTCCAGGAGCAGGAAATCGAGCGGGTGGGGGACACACGCGCGCGCAAGCTCAATGTGCGCATCATCGCCGCGACCAATCGCGACCTCGCCGCGGAAGTCGAGGCGGGCCGTTTCCGGCAGGACCTCTACTACCGCTTGAGTGTTTTTCCCATTCACATTCCGCCGCTGCGCCTGCGCCGCGAAGACATCGCCCCCCTGGCGGAGCATTTTGTCCGCGAGGCTGCGCGCCGCCTGCATCGTCGCCCGCCGAAGTTCACCGAGGGCGACCTGCGCCAGCTCACCGCCTACGACTGGCCCGGCAACATCCGCGAATTGCAAAACTCCCTGGAGCGCGCCGTCATCCTCGCCGACGGAGGCCCACTCCAGCTCGAAATGTCGCCGTCGCCCGCCCCTATTGCGCCACCCTCCATCTCCGCGGAGCCTGTCCCGCTCCTCACCCGCCGCGAGCTCAAGCAACAGGAACGCGAAGCCATCGCCGCCGCCCTCGCCCAAGCTGGCGGCAAAGTCTCCGGCCCCGACGGCGCCGCCGCCCTGCTCGGCATGAAGCCCACCACCCTCTACTCCCGCATCGCCGCCCTCGGCCTGAAACGCAAACCCGAGCAACCCGCCCCCGAACAATCCGCACCGAAGTAACCCACGCTCCCGCCAGCTCCTTTTCCATCTTCCACCGTCCATTCCCGCGCCGCGCTGGGCCTCTGCGTTTATCTCTGTCGTCGCTTCCGTCGGACTCCCTCCATTGGATGTTCGATGGGGGGTGTTGAACGTGGGATGTTCCGCCTTTACGGAGAGATTTCACCATTCCCATTTGCGCCCCGCGTGGGACGCTGTTAGAACCCTCGCACTTTTGCCCCGGTGAAGCCGGGACCCCCGCTGCCATGCCCAAAGATCCCACGCTCCACAAAATCCTCGTCATCGGTTCCGCCCCATTGTCATCGGGCAAGGCTGCGAGTTCGATTACTCTGGCGTGCAGGCGTGCAAGGCCCTCAAGGAAGAGGGCTACGAGGTCATCCTCGTGAACTCCAATCCGGCCACGATCATGACCGACCCGGAGTTCGCGCATCGCACCTACATCGAGCCGATCACCCCCGAGGTCGTGGAAAAAATCATCGAGGCCGAGAAGCCCGACGCCCTCCTGCCCACGCTCGGCGGCCAGACCGCGCTAAACTGCTCCATGAAGCTCCACGAGCTCGGCGTCCTGGCGAAACACGGCGTGCGCATGATCGGCGCCAAGCCGGAGGCGATCAACAAGGGCGAAGACCGCCAGCTTTTCAAGGAAGCGATGATCAAGATCGGCCTCGATCTGCCGCGCTCCGGCACCGCGCACACCATTGAGGAAGGGCGCAAGGTCATGGCCGAGATCGGCACCATGCCGCTCATCATTCGCCCCCGCCTTCACCCTCGGCGGTAGCGGCGGCGGCATCGCTTACAACCGCGAAGAATTTGAAACCATCGTCGCCCGCGGCCTCGATCTCTCGCCGGTCAGCGAAGTGCTCATCGAGGAATCGCTCCTCGGCTGGAAGGAATTTGAGATGGAGGTCATGCGCGACCGGGCGGACAACTGCGTGATCATCTGCTCCATCGAAAACGTGGACCCGATGGGCGTCCACACCGGGGACTCGATCACCGTGGCCCCGATCCAGACGCTCACCGACCGCGAGTACCAGATGATGCGCGACGCCAGCTTCGCCGTCATCCGCGAGATCGGCGTCGAGACCGGCGGTTCGAACATCCAGTTTGCCGTCGAGCCGAACAGCGGCCGCATGATCGTCATCGAGATGAACCCGCGCGTCTCGCGCAGTTCCGCGCTCGCGTCGAAGGCCACCGGCTTCCCCATCGCCAAGATCGCTGCCAAGCTGGCCGTGGGTTACACGCTCGACGAGGTCAAGAACGACATCACCCGCGAGACTCCCGCGAGCTTCGAGCCGACCATCGATTATGTCGTGGTCAAAGTCCCGCGCTTCACCTTCGAGAAATTCCCGCAAGCCGACCCCGTGCTGACCACGCAGATGAAGAGCGTGGGAGAAGCCATGGCCATCGGCGCACGTTCAAGGAAGCGCTGCAAAAGGCGCTGCGGAGTTTGGAAATCAAGCGCTTCGGACTCATCGGCGACGGCGCGGACAAGCAAGATGTCGACGACGACACGCTGCGCACCCAAGCTCATCGTCCCAAATGCAGAGCGCATCTTCTATCTCGGTCTTGCTTTCGATCGCGATTGGAGCGTGGACGAGGTTTTTGAACTGACGAAAATTGATCGTTGGTTCTTGGAAAACATTCGGGAAGTGGTCTTAGGCGCAAGGCTTTGACCGATTGGACCGTCACTTCCGAAGCCGGAAAAATGCCGGCAGTGTACTCCTTCGCGAATTCGGATATAGCACCAAGCCAGCTTCTCCAAATCCTCCTACAATCGCTGTTGAATCTCCGCTAGGACAAGCTTCAGCGACGATTCGACGCGCAAAGAAGATGGGCTTTTCAGACGTGCAGATTGCCTATCTCACGGATGCACGCCGAACTACGCATGAGGTGCGAGCAACTCGTAATCATCTCGGGATTCGTCCCACCTACCGTCTCGTCGACACCTGCGCTGCCGAATTCGAGGCTTATACGCCCTACTACTACTCCACCTACGGCGATGAGAATGAGCGCCGGGAGAGCGGGAAGCAGAAGATCATCATCCTCGGCGGCGGGCCGAACCGCATCGGGCAGGGCATCGAGTTCGACTACTGCTGCGTGCACGCTTCGTTTGCGCTGCGGGAGCTCGGCTTCGAGACCATCATGGTCAACTCGAACCCCGAGACCGTCTCCACCGACTACGACACCAGCGACAAGCTCTACTTCGAGCCGCTGACGCTCGAGGATGTACTCAACATCTGCGAGCAGGAGAGCGAGAATCTCTTCGGCGTGATCGTGCAATTCGGCGGACAGACCCCGCTCAACCTGGCCAAGGGCCTCGCTGAGGCCGGCGTGCCGATCATCGGCACTTCACCGAAATCCATCGAGATTGCCGAGGACCGCAAGCTCTTCGGCGCGATGCTCGACAAGCTCGGCATCCGCCAGACCGCCGGCGGCACCGCCGTGACCGAGGAGGAAGCCATCACTGCGGCCAACGCGGTGAGCTATCCCGTGCTCGTGCGGCCCAGCTTCGTGCTCGGTGGGCGCGGCATGCAGCTCGTGCATACCGAGGCGGACCTGCGCAAGTATGTGCGCGAAGCCATCGAAGCCAGCCCCGGCGCCACACCGAACACGGCGGCCAATCCCATCCTCGTCGATCACTTCCTCGAGGACGCGCTGGAGGTGGACGTCGATTGCATCAGCGACGGCACGACGGTCGTCATCGGCGCGATCATGGAGCACATCGAGGAAGCCGGCATTCACAGCGGCGACAGCGCGTGTTCCATCCCGCCCTTCTCGCTCAAGGAGGAAGTGAAAGCCGAGATCACCAAAGCGACCAAGGCGATGGCCAAGGAGCTGAACGTGCGCGGTCTCATGAACGTGCAGTTCGCGGTCAAGGACGACGTGGTCTACGTCCTCGAAGTGAACCCCCGTGCCAGCCGCACCGCGCCCTTTGTCAGCAAGGCCATCGGCGTCCCGCTGCCCAAGCTCGCGGCGAAGATCATGGCCGGCAAAACCTTGCCGGAACTCGGCTTCACCACAGAGATCGTGCCCCAGCATTTCAGCGTGAAGGAAGCGGTCTTCCCGTTCATCCGCTTCCCCGGCATCGACATCATGCTCGGACCGGAAATGAAATCGACTGGTGAAGTCATGGGCATCGGCGAAAACCTCGGCCTCGCCTACGCCAAGGCCAGATGGCCGCCCAACCCGCGCTGCCCAGCAAGGGCAACGTCTTCATCAGCCTCGCCGACCGGCAGAAGCCGAAGTCCATCGAGATCGCGCGCGGCTTCGCCGACCTCGGTTTCAAGCTCTACGCCACCAGCGGCACGGCGGCCGCGCTCAAGGCCGCGGGCATCCCGGTGACCAAACTCTTCAAGCTCAGCGAAGGCCGCCCGCATGCCCTCGACATGATCAAAAACGGCGAACTGGCGCTGATCATCAACACCCCGAGCGGCAAGATCTCCCGCGAAGACGAAGTGAAGATCCGCAGCACCGCCACGGCCAATCGCATCCCTGTGATCACCACTCTGCGCGCCGCCAAGGCCAGCCTCGACGGCATCCGCGCGCTCAAGGAGCACGGCCTGAACGTCAAGCCGTTGCAAGACTGGCACGCGCGCTGAGCGAAAGTGTCATCCTGAGCGGAGTGTAACGGAGTCGAAGGACCCCGTCGCACAACCAGCGATGACCTTTGGTAGAGCGACGGGGTCCTTCGACTCCGTTACACTCCGCTCAGCATGACACTGCGAAGGACCGCTGCTCCGTCAGCGCCCACGCTTCGCCGTGAATGGAGCGCCGACGGAGCGGCGCTCTCAGGGATCATTGCCCCGCCCGCTTCGTCGCCCGGCGCGTCGTGCGGGGTTTCCGCTGTTTCAACCGCACCGCGCTTTCGCCGCCGTCCGGGTCGTCGACATGCACGAATGGGGTGCCGGTATCATCCTCCCCGTCCTCCATCGCCTGGCGCGATTTGGCCGCGATCTCCACATACAGGTCGCGGATGCGCGCGATGTCTTCGTCCTCCAATTCTTCCAGGTCGAGCAACGCCGTGTGCGCGCCCTTGGTCGCACGGATGAGTTCATCCAGCTTGATCTGGATGGCGTCGCTGTCGCGGTTCTGGGTGTTTTGAATCAGGAACACCATCAGAAAGGTGACGATCGTGGTGCCGGTATTGATGACCAACTGCCAGGTGTCGCTGAACTTGAAGATGGGGCCAGTCACGCCCCAGACCACGATGGTGGCCGCGGCGAGAATGAAGGCCATCGGCTTGCCGGTGCCCGTGCGGCGCCTTGGCGAAACGATTAAACCAGGAACAACGGTGCATCATACGCCTAAGAATCGAAGGCTGGCGGCGGAGCGCGTGTGTATGTGCGGGCGGAGCTGGCGTGCCGCCGCCACTTTTCCGCACACCCAAAAGTGGGAACCCGCGGCGCGGCTTTTGTCCCCACGGCACCGCGGACCTGTCGCCAAGCCTCCAGTCTACCGGGGTTTTTCGGCGCTGGCGCCAGGTGCGGAAGCGGTTGCGGGGAGAATCCTATTTCGGCCTCTATGGCAGAAAAATTCACACACGGCTTAATCGCTTCAACCAGCCATCTTTGCGCGGCAAAAGCCGGCCACCCAGAGCCTCTGCCTTCTGGCCAACGGTTGACATTTGCCGTCCTATCCCGCTTGCTTCCGGGCGGTTTGCCCGCCGCCTTTCTCCCATGCGACGCACCGCGATCCCTCGCTTTTCCGGAGCTATTCCTTATGCCGCGTTTACCGACAGCTCTTCTTTGCCTGCTCACCGCGCTGGCCACGGCGGCGATGGCCCGTGCGGAAATCGTGCCGACCCGTCTCGATCAGTTCGTCGCCGTGCCGAATACCCCGGCCGTGCTGGCCTGGAGCGGAGCCAATCCTTCCGCCTCCGCCGCTTACACGGTCTACAGCTATACGGGGGCGACCTACGCCACCGGCCAGCAAACTGCGGCGGCGGATGGCTCCCTCTCCCTTTCGCTGAATCTTCCGGCGGCTACTACGAAATCGGGTTCGCCGGCGGGACCAAACGTTACGGCCTCGTCGTTGCTCCCTTGCCGCCGACCGCCGTCGATCCTTTCTTCGCCGTCGACGGCGCCCTTTCCTGGCTGGAGAGCGATGCCGGCATCCGCAATGACTTTCTCAATATCCTCCAGCGGGTACATATCGGCACCGTGCGGGAGCGGCTCGGGTGGGACGCCGTCAATCCCTCGCTAGGCACCTATTCGTGGCAGGCGGACAAAAACTACGACACGCTCCGGGCGAGCTACGTGGCGCACGGGCTCAAGGTGCTGGACCTCTTCTACACGACACCCGCCTTCATGGGGCCCACCGCGGCCAATCCTTTCCCGGCCGATTTCGTCCTGGCGGCGGATTCCTGCGCGACCCTGGCCCAGCACTGGACGGCCGCCTGGGGGTCGCTCGAGGCCTGGAATGAGCCCGATACCGGCAACTTCTATTATGCGCGGGATATGCCGGCGGACCAATACGTGCCGGTGGCCAAGACCTTTGCCTTCAGCCTCGCGGCGCAAAGCCCGTCCACGCTGCTCGGGGCGGCGTGATGAGCGGCTACAATCAGACCTACCTCACCCAGGCCCTCGACAACGGCCTGCTCGACCAGACCGACTATCTCAGTTTCCACGACTACTCCACGGCACCGCGCTGGAGGCACGATCGGTTCCTTCCGCGCCACTCTCAGCGGCCGGACGCGCGCGGCGATTCCGCTCTGGATCACCGAATGCGGCTGGCCCTGGACGGCCGGCACAGACCGCCCCGTGCTCACCCAGGACCAGGCCAGCGCCCTGCAAATCACGATGAAAGCGATCGAGGCGCGGGCCTGCGGCGTGGCCCGCTACTTCCCCTTCGTGTTCCCTTTCTATGTGGAGGGCGCCAATAACTTCGGCATGATGGGCCAGGAAGGAACGCCCCTGCGCTCGATGGCAGCTTATACCGAGGCGATCGTGCAGCTTTCCGGCGCGGTATACGTGGGCGATTTGCAGGGCTCCCCGATCAAGGCGCGCATCTTCTCCCGCGGCACGAGCGGCTACGGCATCGTCTTCTTCAGCGGCCAGGTGACCGCCGGCGCGACGTTTCTCCCCGGGCAGACCTTGACCGTCAGCGGTGCCTATGGCATCGACGGACGCCCGCTCACCGTGGGCGGCGATGGCTCCATCCCCATTCCCGACGGCCTCACCTACGTCACCTTGCCCGCGGGCAGCCTCCCCTCCGTCCGCCATCAATACCGGCACCACCGCCCTGAGCCTCACCACGCAGGCGCAGCAGACGCTGCCGGCGCGCGGCACGCTCTCTCCTCTCGTCCTGCAATTCCCCCTCCCCAGCAACGTCACGGTGAGCAAGGTCGGCTACCAGATCACGGCGGCCCAGATGGCGAACTTCCCCCTGGCCATCTCCGTGACCAATCTCTCCACGAATAGCCGCACCGCGATGCTGAACATCGTCGCCAACGGCGTCACCATCCCCAAGACCGTGACGGTGCCGGCGCGCAGCAAAGCCACCGTCAATGCCAATGTCGCCATCACCTCTCCCGACGGCACGGTGCGGGTGACGGGGAGCGACGACCTGGGAGTGGCCGTGTCGCCGCTGCAGTTGCGCTTCTTCACCGAGCTGAGCCTCAGCGACTACCTCGCTCTCTATCCGAGCAACAGCCGCGTGAATCTCACCCCCGGCCAGCCAGTGGGTGCCGCAATCCGCGGGCAGCGTGGTCCTCTCCAATGGCAACCCCACCACCACGCTGCACATGGATCTGAGCTTTGCCGCGGGCGTGACCGATCGCTGGGCCTATCCCCAGTTGAACCTGGCCCAGCCGCAAAACCCCAGTTGGGCCAACCTGCAATACATCCTCATCCGCGCCCGTGCCGGCCAGTCTTCCGCCGTCCGGATCTTTGTCGTGGAAAGCGGCGGCGCCTTTTATTACACCGCCAACCCGATCATTCCCGCGGATGGGCAGTACCATACGGCGCTCATCCCTTTTTCCGCGCTCACCGTCGCGGGCGGCCATCCCGCCGACCCGGATGGCAAACTCGATCCCGAGCAAATCACGGCCATCCAGATCGGCATGAATTCGGATACCACCACCAATACGCTGGACGTTTCCGACTACTACATCGTCACCACGCCGACGGCCGGCCTGGCCGTCGAGCAGCCCGCCGGCACCGCGCTGACGAACGCCACCAGCACCATTGATTTCGGATCGGCGGTTTTGAATACCAGCAGCACCCGGACTTTTGTGGTGCGCAATACGGGGACGACCACCCTGACCGCGGTTTCTGCCTCGGTCAGCGGAACCAACGCCGCGGACTTCGGAGTGACGACGCCTCCGCCGGCTACCCTGGCGGGGGGTGCCAGCGGCACGTTTGTCGTGACTTTCTCGCCCCTGCAAAACGAGGCCCGCACCGCCGTTTTGCACGTAGCGAGCAACACGGCGGGTGCCAATGCCTTCGACATCAATCTGAAAGGTTTCGGATATTCGATCACCGCCGCCCCCCAAAATGTCAGTGCCGCGGGGGCGACCCTGGAAGGCACATTCAACCCGAATGGAGTCCAGACGACCGTCTATTTCCAATACGGAACGACGACCAGCTATGAAAACACCACGACGACGCAGGACATCGGCAACGGCAGCTCGAGCGTGAACTTCAGCGCTCCCTTGAATGGTCTCACGAGCAGCACCACCTACCACGTGCGCGCGGTCGTAGTCGCCGGAGGAGTCACCACCTATGGCGTCGATCAAACCTTTACCACGCCCCTCGTCCGTCCCGGCGCTGCCCGGGTGGGCCTGGGTCACTTTGGGCGCCGTCCTTTTGATCGTGGCGAGCCGGCAGCTTGCGAAGCGGGTGTAGGCGCGTGCCGCCACGCGCCGGGGCCGTGAAAATAATGCTGTGGCTGTTTTAAACGCAGAGAGCCTAGGGCGGCGGAGCCGCAACCAAGGAGGGTTCCACGAAAGACACGAAAGGTTTCCGGAGGGATGGCGGGCCCGCGAAATCACGCCAATCACGCGAATCTTCCCATTCGTGTCATTGGTGTGATTCGCGGGCCGAAAATCCTCGCGGATGAGTATTATTCTTTCCGATAGCAGCGCAGAGAAAACCGAGGTCCGCAGAGAGCCTCCTTTCCTCTCTCCAATATCTCCGCGCCCTCTGCGTTTTGTTTGGCTACGCTTCGGTTTGATGGATGGCAGCAGTTCAGTGAGTTCACCGGCCTGACAATTCTTTGACAATCTTCTGACCGCCCTTTGGCGCATCGGCGCCTGGGCCGGGCTCCGAATGGGGCGCATGAAAACCAAACCTCATTCCACCAATTTCTTCGCGCCGTTCGCCGGTTCGATCTGTGCGCTGCCGGCCTAAGGGCGCCTACTGCTTGGATTTGCTGTCGGGGGAAGCGGCGCGAAAGGCCAGGTGCGACGCGGGCTTCGCGGTGCCGTCCGTGCCGTCCTGCTCCTTCTCGGCGGCCGCGCGGGCGTTGGCCTCCGCTTCCGCCGCTTGCATGGCCGGCGTCACGTTGAGGGTCGGATCTTGCAGCGTGAGGCCCTTCTCCTTCACCGGATTCGGACCGAGCTGGCCGAAGCGCGTCACGTCCTTTCGGAGCCGGCGGGTCCGGAAGCGTGGGGATCTTCGGGCCATCCGGCAGGCCGGCGGAAAGGATGCTGCCCTGCATGGCGTGAGCCACCACAGAATTGGAAACCGCCGAAACGGTGACGCTGGAATGGGACACCGCCGGTTCCACGGCGGGCGGATGATATTCAGCGACGGCAGGAGGCACCGACGCGCCGGAGGCAGCCTTCTTCGGCGGATTCGTCGGGACGCTCGCGATGGCCGGCGCCGGTGCCGGGGTCGACGTGGCGGGCTTCGCGTTCGCGGCGAGCTTCGCGGGCGCCGGCGTGGCTTTGGGTGGCGCCACCACGGCAATGATCTTCGGCTTCGGCGGCACGTACTTCGCGTATTTCGGGAACTTGTCCGGGATGATGGAGACCGGCGTATCGATCGTCGCTTCCTCGAAAACCTCGAGCACATCCTGCGAGCGCATGCGGATGCAGCCGTAGCTGACTGGTTTGCCGATCTTGCCCTCCTCGGTCGTGCCGTGGATGTAAATGCCGCGCGAGCGGGCGTTGTGATTTTGCTCCTCGAGTCCGTCGAGCCAGAGGATGCGCGTGACGATCGGGTCGCGGCCGGGCGCATTGGCCGGCAGCACTTCACCCGTGGCGTGTCGTTGCTTGATCACCGAACCCGCCGCCAGCTCTTCGCCGATCTTCTCGCAGACGCGCAGTTGGCCGACCGGCGTCTTGTAGCTGCCGTAGGAATCGCCGATGCCGAACTTCGAAGTGGAGATGGGATACTTTTTCCACAAGCCGCCATCGCGCAGCACGAGGAGCTTCTGCTCGGGGATGCTGACGACGATGCTCACCGTGGGCACGTACGGCACCACCTCATCCGCGGCGGCGAGGCTCGCGAAGAGCAGTAGGGCGACGAAGGCCCCTTTCACTTTGTGTGGAAATTCCTGCACGAAGCGCGGATTTAACGTCAATTTTAGGGCGATGCAACCTTGGATTTTGTCGCTATTTCTCCGGAACCAGCACGCAACGGAAGCCATAGATGACGTCCCGCTCGCTCCTCTCGACGACATTGCGGTAGGAGGAACGCAACTCGCTGGGTGAAGCGGTGCCCCAGGAGCCGCCGCGCAAGACCCCCCAGTCGCGGGCCCCGGTGCTCACGCCCTTGTAGCTGTCCAGGCACCATTGCCAGACGTTGCCGCTCATGTCGAAAAGGCGATGCGATTGGGCGGGAAGCTGCCCACCGGCGAGGTCTGCGCGAAACCATCGTGGTAACCGGGGATCGCCGGTAACGCCGCGTTTGCTGGGAAAGTCCGCGAAATTGCCCGAGCCGGGGGGCGGCGGCCACTGCTTGCCCCACGGAAAATCCCGCACCTTGCCGTCGCGCTCCTCGGGCGTATTGCCGCCCTCCTCGAGCATCCCGGCGGCCGTGCTCCACTCGCGATCGCTCGGCAGGCGGTAGCTCTGTCCGGGTTCGAGACGCTCGGCGGCGAGCTCTTTTTTGGGTGAGCCATTCGCAAAAGGCGGTCGCGTCTTCCCAGCTCACCTTCACCACCGGGTGCGTGCCATCCTGTGGAAAATCCGGCACCGGGCGCGCCCGGCCGGCGGCGGCGCAAAAGGCATCGTAATCCTGCACGCGGGTTGGCCACTGGGACACGAGCACATCGTTCACGGCGACGAACCGCATGCCGAGACTGTTCTCCCACGGTTCGCCGCGGCGCGGGCCACGTGCTTGAAGAATCTTGGTTCGAAGAACAACTGCTTGCCCGGCTCCACCACGCCGCTCACCTCGATGTTCTTGAATCCGGGCAGCCGCAATTCGTATTTCACCGGGCCGGGCTCGAGGTCGTCGATGGGCAGGGGCGTCGTGCCCAGCTCCTGGCCGCCCTCCCACACGCTGGCGCCGGCCGGGGCGCTGGTGATCTTCACGCTGCCGCTGGGAAAATCGAACATCACCTCCGTCGGCTGCGCGCGATCGGCATGCACCCGCCGGCGCTGCTCCGGCCAGGTGCCGTAGGTCGCCACCAGGTCGTGGTCTCCCTCCGCGGCTTTGATTTCCAGCGGCGCGGCGCCCACCGGCTGGTCATCCATCGTCACCATCGCCCCCGGCCGGGTGGTGCTCACGGAAATGACGCCCGAGGCAAACTCATAGTCTTTCGCGGTGATCTCGTCGCGCGCGATATTGATCGGCTCGACGTGTTCGCGGACGCCGAGCTTCATCACTAATACATAGTCGCCGGTCGGCAAATCGGTGAGCGTCGCCGGCGTGGTGCCGCTCTTCACGACTGTGTCCTGGTGCTTCAACTCGAACGTCGCCCCGGCCGGCAATGAGTTGATCTGCGCCGTGCCGTGGGAGCGCTGCAAGTGCAGCAATTTCGGATGCGCCTGCACGTCGGCCTTGACCTCGAAAAAAGTATCCGCCGGCTCGTATCCCGCGAGCATGACGTGCGCGGAATGCTTGCCCGTGGGCAACTGCGCAAACTCCGCGGGACTCGGGCGCAGGATATCGCCCACGATCACGTTGGCGCCCGCCGGCTCGGTCTCGATGCGCACGCCGCCGTAGGTGTGATACTGCCGCAGGGTGTAAAAGCCCCCCGTGCCCAGCAGGAGCAGTACGGCCAGCGAGGCCAACAACGGCCGCCGGCGGCGGGCGTGCACGCCGAGCTCCTCGCCATCGCGCAAGCGCAACAGGTCGTCGTGCATCTCCTCGGCAGTCGCATAGCGCTCGCGGCAATTGTGATCGCAGGCCCGCAGCAGGACTTCATTCAGGCGCAGCAGCGCGGCCTTGTCCGGCAGCTCGGCGATGTCGGTATTCACCGCCGGGAAATCCATCCGGTCCTTTCCCGGCCAATTCATAGAGCACCTTGCCGAGGCTGTAGATATCGGCCTGCGGCGAGCCCGGCCCCTCCGGCGGCACGTAACCTTCGGTGCCGACATACGAATCCTGCCCGCTGGCCGCGACGAGGCCGATATCCGCGATCTTCGGCACGCCGCCGACGAAGATGATATTCGCCGGCTTGATGTCGCGGTGCACCAATCCCTGCCGGTGCAAGGCTCCGAGCGCCTTCGTGAGCGACAGGCCGATCGTGATGCACTCCAGCGCCAGCAGCCGCGAGCGGCGCGACAGCTCGGTCTTGATCGTCTTCGGCACATAATTCGCCGGGTCGATCGAGGCGCACCCAAGATGGTCGTCGGCCAGCTCCATCACGTAATAGAAGAAGTTATCCCCCGGATCGCGGCCCACGTGCAGGATGTCCACGAAGCCCGCATCTTCGCGCGAGATCGGCTCGAACTTCGCCATGCCCTCGAACTCGCGCTGAAACGCCTTGTCGCTCTCGAACGTCCGCCGGTCCACGATCTTCACCGCGCGCCATCGCGCGCCATGTCCCGGTGAGACTGCGCGCCAGCCAGATCTCCCCGTACGAACCACGCCCGATGCTGCGAACCATCTCATGGTTCGGCACATGCGGCGCCTGTCGGTTATCGGCGGTAGAGGGCATCTCGGCGCGCATTGTATCTCCAGTGTCGCAACAGCACAAATGCGCAGTAAAAGGCGAAAAACAGGCCGTTTTCCGTCAGGGAGCCCATCGAGCCCATCCAGCCCATCCAGCCCACGGAGTCCACGGAGTCCACGTCAGTGGCTCTTCTCCAGCAGCGCCACTTCCTTCTTGAGCTGCGCCGAAAGCCGATGCTTGACAATGTAGACCTGCGCGATGCTCACCGACAAACTGGAAGCCACCTTCGCCGCCGGCCACTGCTTCACCACCAGGCAGTCGAAAATCTGGTAATGCTTCGCATCCACCCGCCGCTTCACCCGCTGGAGTGCCGCCTGGAAAACGTGCTGCTGCCATTCGTTATCCCACGTCGTGCGGATATCGAACCCATCCGGCACCCGCTCGATCGTCGCCGTCTCCCGCCCGCTCCCCCGGGTGGGGCTCTGCGCCGTCGCCGGAGCGCGCTTGCGAAATTGGTCCGCAATGCGCCACCGCGTGATGTGCAACAGCCAGCCCTTGAACGACCCCTGCTCTCGCTCGTATTTCGTGATGTTTTTCGCCACCGTCAGCACCGTCTCCTGCACCACGTCCTGCGACTCCGCATCCGTCAACCCACTCTGCCGCGCCACGCCATAGATGAGCCGCCAGTAGGTATCGAAAAAATCCTGCCAATTGCGCTGATCCTGCCAGTTCGTCAATCGCTCCACCAGGCTGCGCCGCGTCGCGAGGAGACGCGGGCCGGTCGCGGGAGACGGAGCTTTCATAGGCACCGAGAGTAGCAGAGAGGAGCTGGAGGATGGAGCACAAAATGGAGGTCCACGAAAAGCACGAAAGGAACACGAAAGGGTAAGAAACCGCGAATGCGAAAACGAGTCCGAAGGAAGCCCTGCCCCTCCCCGCCGCCGAGCCACTCGCGAAGAGTTCCGGGCGTTCCGGACGCAATTCTCACCTCGAAGCCTGATCTGGCTTGATTTGGCCAGCGCCGAAAACCAAAGCCCGGCGCGGAAAGGCGGCGGTGGCCCGCCGCGCTGCTCGCGAAATGACTCCATGTCGTCCCACCATCCGCCACATTCCCATACCTCACGCGATCCCGCAGTTGCGGGAAGCCGGCACACCCCCCGGCTCCCCTTCAGGCAGGCTGCTCGACAAAGCTCCGCAGGAGATTGATCGCGACGGACTTGTCCATCGAGCAGCGCCCGTGGCGCAGCATCATTTTCAGCATCTCGCTGAACCCCGGCTGCTTCTGCACGTCGGCGTCACTGAGATGTTTGAAGCCCATTGTCCAATCGGAAAAGTCGCGCACTTCGATCGGCCCATTCTGCAGGATGGTCACATTGCGGTGCCGGGGATCCGCCGCGATCCGCAGTTGCAAGCGCCGCACCTCCACCGTCCCGCCCTCAAACGCCTGCAAAAAACAGCCGCTCTTGTAGAGCAGCATCCCGGTGATTCCCGCCTGTTGATTCCGCTCCCGGCTCTGCGCCAGTAGTGCTGCGAGATCCTCCGGTGAAAAAGGCCGCACCGCAGTACTGACGTAAACGAGAGAGTGAAGCGCAGAAGTCATCATCGGATACCGGGAAGGCGAATGCAGCTTCCAGGCCGCCCCTTGGGGAGTCCCGTATTCTGCTATCAATAGATTCGCAGCAAAGACAGGAAGGGATGCCTCCCGGGCGACACGGGCGATCTGGAAGCCGAAGCCAGTCTTACATCCCGGACGTTCCGGGGGCCCGCCCGTTTTCTTCTCCTGAACGATCCGCTTTCAAATCGGACGTTGGAGGATGGTGCGCGGCGCCGGCATTGTTAGGTGGCGGGAGAGGGGTGAAAATTATAGCTCATTTTGTTACGATTACATGGCGGCGAGGTAACGGATTGCCTAGCCGAAGTCTCAGGGCATACACGTTGCTTCATGCCATCGAGTTCCTCGTCCATGCAGTCGGGTTTCATCCTGTTGAGTGTGCTCCAGGAATACCAACTGGCCTGGATCTTCGAAGCGGGCCGCGAACGGAAAGTCGCGGCGGGGGAAGTGATCGTGACCGAAGGCGTCCCGGGCGAATTCGTCTATCTGATTCTCGATGGCTTGTTCGCCGTGTTATCGGTCAGCGCCGGGGGGGCGCGAGATCGGGCGCCTGGGTCCGGGTGAGACCTTCGGCGAGATGTCGTTTCTCGATGGCCGTCCCACCTCGGCCTCCATCTCCGCCCTCGAAGATTCGAACGTCCTGGTCATTGCGCGCGCCGATCTCGAGGCCGAATTGACGCAGGATTCCGGACTGGCCGCGCACATCTACAAAGCGCTCGCGATCATTGTCACCGGCCGCCTGCGCAAACTCACCGGCACCCAATCGCTGTGGACGACCGCCGGGGAGCAGCCGCCCGCCTCGCCCGCCGTGGTCAAACGCTGGGACCAAATCGCCGACCGCACCCGGCAGTTCAAGGAGGCCATCGTCTCGGCCGGGAAGGAAGAAGCCGGCGCGCCCGATCCCGCGGCGCTGACCGCCAGCTTGCAGGATTTCAGCAAATTCCTGAACGAGGCCATCGGCAAAACCTCGCCGGAAAGCTTCGCCGTGCGCGACGAGCTCGGAGCGCGGATTCAGCGCGAGATTCTGCCCTTCTTCCTGCAGGCGCACTGCGTCGCGAGGCTGGCGAAAAAGCCCCGCGGCTATGCCTGCGACTACGAGGCCCTGAACCTCATCCTCGAGAACACGCCCGGCGGCGCCGACCGCATCGGTCCGCTTTTGGACTCCGCCTTTCTCGCCCTGCCGTCGATCCGGGCGGTCCGGCAGCGCCATCACAGCGTCACCGCGCAAATCATCACCTGCGCGCGCGAAAGCTCGCGCCCCTTGCGGGTCGCCGGCATCGGCGGGGGCGCCGCGGAGCCGTTCTTCGAGGCGAGCCGAGCCCTGTCCCCCGGAAAGTCCCTGCACGGGACGATTGTGGATTTTGATCCCCACGGGCTGGCGGCGGTTTCCGCCCGGGGCGCGGCCTTGGGCGTGGACAGCGATCTTGACCTGCTGAAAACGAGCATCGTGCACCTGGCGAGCAGCCATCAGAAATTTGACATGCCCGAGCAGGACATCATCTACAGCCTCACGGTCGCGGATTTCCTGGACGACACCCTGCTCTTGCGTCTCCTGAACGATATCTATGTCAAACTGCGCCCCGGCGGCGATTTTCTGCTCAGTTCCTTCCAGCCGAACAATCCCGACCGCGCCTTCCTCGACTACGTGATCAATTGGAAAGTCATCCACCGCACCGAACGCGAACTCAGCGCCGTTTTCAACCGCTCGCGGTTTCACAAGTGCAAACTGCAGTTTGTGTATGAACCGGAAGGGATTATTTTCCTGGCGGTGTGTCGGAAGAAGCAAGAGCTAGGTTGAGCTGGTGGGGGCGAGTTCGCGCGCGCGTGGGCGGGCCTACGACCTGCTCAACATCAGACTGACCCGCGCACGCGTCGCCGAAATCGTGGCGGCAGGCCGTGCTACTCTTGGAGGGCCGTCGACGTAGATCAGCTTTCAGCTTCGGACGGTGGAAGATTAAGGGGGCGGCGCTGGCGAAATGGAGAGGCAACTGAGATAATCCCCAGCAGAGCTCGTCCGCTTCTGCTGACAATTATTGTGGCGGAGACCCTCTTCTCACTCGCGTCCAAGCATTGGATACCGTACACATTACCTTCATGAAATTTTGCTGGCAAAACTGGGTGCCTGGCGCGCTTTGCGACACTCAGGTAAAAGAGCTGATCGATCAAGGAAGTCTGATGTATTTGGACCCCGCTGATATTGATCCCTCGGCGATAAATCTGAAGCTCGCCAAGAAGGCTTGGAGGATGAAACGAGGCGCAGTCAAACCGTTTGGTGACAACTACGAGTTCTTTCTAACGACCTCCGATTACGCCGAAGAAATTAAATTCGATGAACCGCTGTACCTTCAAACCGGAACAAGTTACGTATTCAAGTTGAAATTGGAATTCAGCGCCGAATTTCGGAAAGCAAAGTGCTTCCACGGACACGCCACTGGCCGGAGTTCGGTAGGACGCGTTGACGTCCTGACACGTCTTATCGTCGATGGCATGGACGAGTACGAGGGCTTCAATGCCGATCGGCTCGAAAATGACGCAAGCGGGAAGCTCTTTCTTGAGGTCACACCTATCACGTTCGCTGTGTGCGTTAAACCTGACACGGCGCTCTCACAACTCCGCTTGTTCTTTGGTACTCCGGAAAGTTGCCTCATATCAGGTGCCGACATCTTGTCATCAACTCTTCGCGTCGATGACAATTCCGCGCTCCGGGATGCTACACTAAGTCTCAGTCTCGCACCTGAACAGCATGATGGCATCTCCGCATTCTGCGCTAAGATCGAACAAAGAACGACCGACGAAAAAGATGTAATTCACCGTCAACCGGTGCCTCTTTGGAAAAATGAAAATGCATCCGAAAAGCCGAAACCTAGCGACTATTGGACAAGAACAAAGGCGTCAAAGGGCTTTAAGCACCGCGATTGGTTTCTCGAAATTCAGCGCAGTTACTTCTATATTTTGAAATCCCACGAAAAGCTCTGTCTGCCCGCAGGCGTCGCAGTCTACTGCAAGCCTAGCGACGAAACGATTGGAGAGATGCGTATTCACTATGCGGGCTTTGTCCATCCTTGGTTTGGCCTCAATCGCGCGGACGGAAAAGAGGGAACCCCACTCATTTTTGAAGTTCGTGGACATGATCTACCAATCGTGCTGGGACATAAGGAAAAGATGGCGCGCCTGGAATACTATCGGATGTCGAAAGACCCCGAGCGCCCTAGTGACAAGGAAAAGAGTCCGTACGAAAATCAAAGCCTGCAGTTGTCAACATTCTTTCAAGAATGGTAATTAATTTCGAGACTATATTCGCCTCGGTAGCAAAATGAATGACCTTCGTATTGCCCGGATAACACCACGAGATGCGAAAGGCTTATCCGACCACTTGCTAAATCTTCGAGCGGTTGTTGCCGAACGAGAAGGAATCTACCCAAGCATTGATCGTTGGTTTGATAAGAAAGTAATATCCGGTTTAGCAGCCAAATCTCGTATTGCCTACGTTGGTTATGTCAACGAAATCCCTGCAATCGCGGCGATCGTTAAATTGGGAAAGAATACGAAGGTCTGCCACATCGGTATTCGCGATGATTTGCAAAATGCGGGATTGGGGGAAATGTTCTTTTCGCTCTTGGCGTTGGAAGCGCGGACCACGGCCAATTCACTGCATTTGACACTCCCTGAAAGTCTGTGGGCATCGAAGATGGGTTTTTTTAAAGATTTTGGGCTGGATCAGCCGATGGTTGCTGGCAGGCAATATCGCCTGTTTGATGAAGAATTGGCTCTGCGAAGTGATTTTCCTACAATATGGCAATCTGTACTAACGAAGATTCCAAAGTTGGCCGAGAAATTTTCGTTGTCGGGAAATTCGCTCTCAAACGGTGTTCTATTCTCACTTCAGCGCAATTCGCTGAAATGATTGTGAGGCACACTAAAACTATCGAAATTCGTCGTCGCTTTTCGAGCTCTTGGGTTGGCCAACGCGCCGTATTCTATGCTAGCGCACCGGTCAAGGCGCTTGTAGGACAGGGTGAGATAAAAGCCGTTCACGAGGACACGCCGGACGCTATTTGGTCTAGATTTCGCAGCCAAATCGGATGCACGGAATCCTATTATCGCGAATACGTTACGGGCTGCTCCACAATTTTTGCAGTTGAACTGCATAAGATTAACCCTTTCATCGAGCCCATGTACCCAGCGGCGATTGAGCAATACACTAGCGCGCATGTATCTCCACCTCAATCGTATCTATCTCTGCAAAATAACAAGGGATGGTCTGAAGCTGTGAATATCGCTGTTATGCTTCAGTGTCTATATCGTCGAGTCGGTATTCCAGTAACTCCCCGCGATGTTGACTCCACCCGTGCGACGATCGATCAAAGACGAAACCAGTCTTCCGTTTCTCAAAAGCCGCAGGACACTGTCCAGAGCGAACTGTTCTGAACACGACGATGTGAAGGAAAATGGCGTCTGCTGATCTTGGCGACGCAACTCATTTGCCTCGCCCTCTGGGGCTGAGCGTGGGGGGGATTCGGTTGCTGGTGGTTGACTCCAACCGGCTATTCCATTCGTCTTTCCGGGACGCAGTCAAGGACGGCGGCGGCGGCGCCGTCCCTACCAGAATGGGCGCTCACCGTTTCGTGCGGAAGAGCTCGGGGACGAATTCCAGGTCGCTGGCTTCCTTCACTGCCAGGCCGATTTGGAAATCCATGACTTCGGCGGCGACGGGGTTTTGGTAGCCGTCGAGGCATTGTTGCACGGCTTCCACCGGGGTTTGGCGGCAACTTTGACGAGGCGGTAGATTTTGACGGCGAGGGCTTCGGCGGCGCCGGGGGTGAGCAGCAGGGGCATGAGCGGCTCGAGCAGGGCGCGGTCGGCGGCGGTGAAGGCGAGGCCCTGGCGCTGGCAGAGCGCGGCGAGCAGGGCGCCGCTTTCGGCGGGGGTGCTGGTGGGGAAGATGGGGATCTTGACGTCCACACGGCCGGGGCGCTTGAGGTCGACTTCGATCAGGTCGGGGCGGCTGGAGGCGAGGACCCAGATGATGCGGCCGCGGTTTTCCGGACGGCTCATTTCGGCGGCCATCATGGAGTAGATACGGCCGGAGAGGCCAGAGTCGTTGGCGCCGCTGTCGCGCTTGCCGAGCGCCTGGTCGGCCTCGTCGATGAAGACGAAGCAGCGGGTGAGCGCCTGGAGCAGGCGGAAGATTTTTTCCAGGTTGCCCTCGGTGCTGCCCACCCAGCGGTCGCGGAAGTTTTTGATTTTCACCACGGGCACGCCCGCTTCGCCGGCGAGACATTCCACCAAATAGGTCTTGCCGGTGCCGACCGGGCCGCAGATGAGATAGCCCATGGGCAGGGCGCGCAGGTCGCCCTGCTTCCACAGTGCGATGTCCTGCCGCAGCCACGTCTTGAGCTTCTCCTGGCCGTGTAGGTCGTCGAGCGTGCGCCGGCTGTCGATGAATTCGATGAGTCCCGCGCACTCCTCCTCGACGAGCTGCTTTTTCAATTTCACGAGGTCGGCGGGGAGCAATGCTTCCGCGCGGTATTCCTTGAGCTTGAAAAGGCTGTCGATGGCGTTTTGCGTGGCGCCGGTGAGTTGCGCGGCGAGGTTGGCCGGTTCGTGGGTGTATTGCTCCAGGGCCTTCGGAAACCGCGGCAGCGCGTGTTCGACGGCGGCGGCGATCTCGGGCGAGGGCGGCAGCGGCACCTTGATTTTCGCGGCGCGCGGGTTGTTGACGAGCAATGGGTGCAGGTCGTTGAGATTCTCGGTGATCAGGACGGTGACGAGCGAGTGCTCGGCGAGCAGCGGGTCATCGGCCCACTCGCGGATGAGCAGGGCGAGCGAGTGGAGATCGTAATTCACACCGCCCGGCGTAGTGGGCGCGAGCAGGTTCGCCGCCTTGATGTAGCAGCCGACTTGCACGCGCGGCTTGCCGAGCCGGGCGAGATTCGCGGTGTAGCGAAAGTAGCGCGTGAGCGCCTCGACGGCGGCGCGCGGCTGCCGGGGCAGCTCGGGGTTTTCCTTGAAGGCCGGCCATTGCCCGAAGGTCTCGCCGCCGCGCTCCACGCGCAGCCCATTGCCGAGGTCGTAACTCAGCACCACGTCGAAGCGCGGCAGAAGCACGCGCAGGAAAAAATCCGCGAGCGACCCGAGGCCGGCGGACGCTTTTTCCGGCAGGAGGAAGCGGTCGTGGACGTTGCCGTGCAGGATGAACTGCGACGCGGCGTTGCTCTCGTAGAGCGCGACCAGTTCCTCCGCCCACCCGGGCAGCGGCGATGCGGGTTTCACCGTGCTCATGGGCGGGGGCTGCGCAGGTGCATCGCCAAGGAAGGTCGCGCGGGGCTATTCGGCGACGGGGCCCATCGACTTCGGCGCCGCGGCAGCCGGCGGGGTGGACGTCTTGGGTTCGAGGGCGAGGCCTTCCGCCGCGGCGAAGTCCGCCAGGGCTTGATCTTCGAGCGCCTTTTGCTCGACCTCCTTGAGCTGCACGCCGCTCAGGTCGAGCGAGTCCCTGGCCACGCGCGCCTTGCCGGCGGCCTTTTCGCGCTCTTCCTCGACCATGCCTTGCAAGCGGTCGAGGGTGTCGCCGGAACCGCCGATGCTGGAGACCATGCCGCTGGCCATCTCGGCCAGTTCGGCGGTGGCTTTCTTGATCTTCAAATCGCTGAGCGAGAATTTCAGTTCCTCGATCTTTTTTTGCGCGGCCTTGATCGAGACGTCGCGGGCGCGCATCAACTCCTGGTAAGTCTTCTCCGCGTCCTCGAGTTGCTTGCGGTTCTCGCCCAATTCGCGCTGGACCGTCTGCAGGCGCAACGCGTACTGCCCCGCGGCTTCGCGGTTGCCCGCGCGGAGCTGGGCGCCGGCCTGCGCGCGCAATTCGCGCTCGTCGGATTCCAGCCGCTTCACCTGCGAGATAAGCCGCTCGCACATGCCGGCGTGCGCGGCGAGGCCCTGGTTGTACTGGGCGATTTGCTTGCGCAGGTTCTCTTTCTCGACCTCGAGCAGGGCTTCCGGATTGGCCTTCTCGAGGCTGCCGATGAAGAGACCGAAGAAACCGCGGACGAGGTTGCCGATGCGTCGAAACATAGGATGGGATGGCGTGTTGGGTGGTGGAAGGGTCAGCGAGCGACGGGCGCAGACTGACAGAAATTTTGCGCACTTGGAAGCGGCGCGATCATGGGCTTTCCAGGTGCGGCGGCTCGGGCGCGAGTTCGGCGGTCTCCTGGGCGCGCAGGCGGGCTTGCACGCGGCGGGCGATGTCCGTCTCCTCGCGCAGGCGGCGGGTGATTTCCTCGAGCGAGGTGCTGGCCGCGCCCTCGGGGGCCGCGGTCGGGCCGAGGATGGCGTCGAGCTCGGCGACGGCGGCCTGCAGGGTTTGAAACGCTTCGTCCACCTGGCGGAGCACGGCGGGGCGATCTATGGGCACGCCTTTGCTCTCGCGGGCCAGCAGGGCCTGCAATTGATCGCGGACGCCGAAGCACAGCGAATCCACGAGATGTTCGAGCTGGATTTTCTGCGGGCTCAAATGCCCGTCCTCGTGCAGGCGCGCCTCGACCTGGCCTTTCACGCCGAGGAATTGCGCGAGCTTCTGCGCGAGGGAGCCTTCGCGGGCGGCGCGCAATTCATCCACCGCCGCCTGGAGGATCGCATCCTGCGCGCGGTTGTTGGCCGTCACCGCCTGCCGGCGCAAGGGGTCGGTGAGGCTCGCCCAATTCCTGCGCCAATAGGCGGCGATGCCCCCGAGGACCAGCGCCCACAGGACGAGCGCGAGCAGCGCGGGCACGCCGAAGATGGTGTAGGCCGCGACGACCGGGACGAGCGGCACCCAGGTGATCGGGTCGGTGAGAATCTGCCGGAGCGCCTGGCGTTTGATGGCGGCTTCGTCCAGCGGAAAGGTGGAGCGCACGTTATCCATCACGGCTCCTGGGTGAGGTAAATCTTCGCGCGGCGCGCCCGGCGTTTCCACGCGGCGTCGCTCTCGTCGGGCAGCATCGCCGGCAGATCCGTGGAGCCGAGCCCTTGCGCGAAGATGCGATCCTCCTGCACGCCGCCCTCTTCGATAAGGTAGCGCTTGATGCCCTGCGCCCGCTCTTCGCTGAGCTGCTGATCGGCCTGCGGATCGTTGCCGGGGCTGACGTAGCCGTTGATGATGACGCGATATTTCGGGTAGTGCGCGAGCTTGTAGAGGGCGTCGCGCAAGGCGGGTTGAAAATCCTCCGGCACGCCGGAGGAGCCGCTGCCGAAGATGATCGGTTCATCGACCAGCGTGCCGACGATTTTCGTGGCCGCGCGTTTCCATTCGTCGTCGCTCAACCGGCGGAAGAAGGCCGCGCCACCGGGCATCGGCGAAGGGCCGGGCGTCTTCACTTCACTGGCCAGCAACTCGGCGGGAGCTTCGGAGAGGGTGCGCAACGGCTTGCTGTTCACGATGCTGAAAGGATTGCCGTTGAAGGGGTCGCCCTTGAGGTCGCCGACTTCGCCGAGGATGCGCGCGATGCGATTGATGGCATCGACGAGGCCGTCTTCCGGCGACTTCGCGTTGAGGCCAAACCAAGCGCCGCAATTCTCGGCGAAGGGCACGAACTTGATGCCGTCGAGCATGGTCGACGCGGTGGCGGCGTCTTTCTTGGAATCGGCGGCGGCGAGCTCGCGGAATTCATCGGCGTGATCGAGGTAATAGTGGAGGCTATTAAAATAGGCACGCGCGACTTTTTCCGCGAGGCCGGGATCGCTGGCCAGGGCCTTGCGCGAGGCGATGGCGACATCGACGACGATGCCTTTCGTCTGGCCGGAATCGAGCAGCCGCGTGGTGCCCCCGATCTCCTTGAGCGCCTGGGAAACAAAGGGTTCCCAGAGCACGGCGAAATCCGCTTTGCCCTTGGCCAGCGCGGCGTAGGCGTCTTCCTCCTTGTCCACGCGGAAGCCGGCGACGCGCGGGAGCAGCGCGTTCATGCGGAAATTGGCGACCTGCGCCTTGAGCAAAAATTCCGATGGCGAGAAGCCGACGAGCGCGCCCTGGAGGTTTGGCTGATTCAGCGCGTCGACGGATTTGACCTTCGGTCCGCCGATGATCGCGTCGGCGCCGTAGCTTTCATCGATGACCCAGGTGATGACGCCGGGATAGCCGCTGGCCTCGCCATTGGCGAGGTAGCTGTCGATCGTCGCCGCGACGAAATCGCAGTCGCCTTTGTCGAGGCCGCGGAAACGTTCGTTGAAATCGAAGACGAGATCGTAGCGCACGCCGAGGCGATACTGCTGCATCTCCTTTTGGAAACGGCGCGAGCGGAAGATCAAGTAGCCGAGCCAGTCGTCGCCCCACACACGCACGACGCGATCGAGGTTCGCAGCGTCGCTGGTGAGGAGCAGTTCGGCGCGACGGGCCTTCCGCTCGCGCACGGGCTGCGTGATTTTCCACGCGATCATGGCCACGATGGCGCAGATCGAAAGCGCGACGATGAGCTTGCGCATCAACGGCTCCGTTTCTTCGATTTGGAAATGGCCCACACGAAACCCCAGACGACGAGCATCGTGAGGAACCAGTTGGGCTTGAAGCCGCGCGAGGGGGAGCGGGCGGGAGAGGACTCTGCGACGGCGCTGGTGTCCGGGGTGGCCGCCGTGGAAATGGCTTGCGGGGCCGGCGGGCGCAGCTTTTTCAAAGCAGCGAGGTCATCCGCTGTGACCACGACGTCATCCACACCGCCGATTTCGGCGTCGACCTTAGCCAGGCCTTGCTTGAGTTCCTTTTCATTGTTCGCCAGGGCAAAGCGGGTCGCGACGCCATTCATGTAATCGCCTTCCCCATGGAAGCCGACGCCCACCACTTCGATCATTTCGCGGCGGAGGGCGCCGATGTCCGCGCGCACGCCGTCGATGCCGCGCGGGTCGACGGTTTCCTGGCCATCGGTGAAGATGAGGACGACGTGGCGCTCGTAGGGCGTGACTTCGCGGCGGCGCTTTTCGATCTGCTCGCGGGCGATGCGCAGAGCACCGCAAATCGGCGTGCCGGTGTTAGCCTCGAGTTTCGCCACGCGTTGCGCGACGAGATCGCGCGTGTGTTCGCCGAGCGGGACGACGAGACGGCCGTGATCCTCGAAGGTGATGAGGGAGAATTTGTAGTCCGGCGGGACGTTTTGCAGCCACGCGCGGAAGGCGGCTTTGGCCTGTTGGATCTTATGCTCCTGCGTCATCGAGCCGGAGTTATCGAAGAGGATGGTGATGGCCGTGCCGGTCTGCTCCTCGCGCTCGCGGGTGAGCGCGTCGGGGCGGGAGTCCTGGGCGCCGGCCAGCGAAAGCATCGCGGCCAGCGCCGCCAGAATGGGAAAGAGTTTCATGGCGCTTATTTCAAGTCGTCCGCGCCGAAGCCCACGGGCACTTCGGCCTCGACGGCCAGGATGACGAGCTCGCCGCGCATGTTCGCCTCGCGCTCCTCGGGGGTGGTCGGGCTCTTCACCACGGGATCTGAGATGCCCATGCCTTTCACGTCGAACCGCGAGAGATCCATCTCCTCCTGCGTCTTGCCGAGCGCCTCGCGGAGATATTGCGCGTAGGCTTGCTTTACCGCAAACGCGCGGGAATAGGAGAGCTTGTTGGCGGAGTTCGCGACTTCCTCGACGCCGGGCAGCGGCAGGGTTTCAAACTGCGTGCTCCCCTCGATGCGGCGCTGGTAAGTGGTGTCGCCTTTCGCGCGCTTCATCTGGACGAAGTTATAAAAGAAGTTATCCGCGTGGCCGCGCAACTGCACCACGGCGCCGCCATAGCGGGTGACCTTTTCATGCATTGTCTCGAAGACCTCGCGATAATCCTGCCAGCGGATCTCGGCCATTTTCGCGGGGAACTTGAAGGTATAGCTGAAAAGCTTGCTCGCGTCCTTGCTGTCCGCGGCCCGGCGGACTTCCGCGGCGGAGGCGAAGGTTTTCTTTTCCGTTTCCTTCGGTTTGGCGCTCGTACCGAAGTCGGTGGCGAAATTCCAGCCGGCGAAATTCAACTTTTGCACCCGGCCCACGATGCCGGTCTGCTCGTAGTAAGCCAGGATGCGGGTCTGCGTGCCATCGAAGCCGACGGGGTTATTCGGGGCGGTGAAGAATTCGGTGTTACCGGCGAGGCCGGCGAGCTGGGAGTCGACTCCGGCCCAGAGGATGTAATCGTTCACCGCATTCTCATCCTGCAGAAACAGGCCGGCGAGGGGCTTGGAGAGCTTCTTGAACTGCGCGACTTTGGCCGCATCGGCCTGGGTCTTTTTGGCGATATTCGTCAGCGCTTCCTGGAAGCGCGTTTGCTCCGCGAGATGCGCGGCGACGAAGCTTTGCACGAGCGGCTTGTGTGCTTCGAAGAAATCGCGCCGCACGGCGTAGACATCGGCGATCACGCGGCTCGCCGTGCGCGTGGTCAGGATCGGACGCGCGCCTTTCACGCTATCTTCCGCGCGGGTGCCGACGTTGCCGCCGGCGCTCAGCGCCAGGATGTCCGGCGAAATGCACGCCGCGGCGGTGAGCGACGCGTCCTTGCGCAAGGCATTCGCCGGGTCGTGCGCCTGGCCGTCCTTGGGCGCCTTCGGGTTCACCGTGATGTCGCGCACGTACTTGAGGTTCACCTCGCCGGGATTGAGCCCCGCATCCTGAAGCAGGACTTGCACGAGATCGACGTGCGGACCGTTCCGCTGAAGGACGATCGTCTTGCCCTTCAAATCCGCGAGCGACTTGATGTCCTTGGCCACGAAGCCATCCGCGCCCGTGCTCCACGAGAGCTGCACGATGACGACGGGTTCGAGCCCGCGATCGATGTTAGTCAACGCTTCCGAGGCCAGCGCGATCATGCCGACCGTGCCCCGGAGAAATGGCGACTTGCCGGTAACATAGTTCTTCACCTGCTCGTCGAAGTCATCGACGAGCTCGAGTTGCACCGGCATCTTCACCGCGCGCGCCAGCGCGGAGTTAGGATTGGCGGGCAGACCGCCATTGGCGGTCACAGTCACACCATCGGCCGCCCAGGTGATGATCGGCACGCGCAGAGTGCCGCGCGAAAGATCCACCGGCTGTACCTTCGCGCCCTTGAGGAACGCGGAGTCTTTGTACGGCTTGGACGGCTCGAGATACTCGACCGGCGCCGCGGATACGGAGCGCGTGCCCAGGACCGCCAGCGCGAGGAGGAAAAACAACGCTTTCATTTTCATAGAGGGGAAAATTACGTGAGCAACCGCTGGCTGGCTTTGCAATCGCGATAGCGGCGGGCCTCGACGCGGTAGTAAGCCTGGAGCAGGTCGACCTCGAGATGGATTGCCTCGCGGATCTTGCCCAGCGGCCAATCGAGCATGGGATGGAAATCGACGGTGTCGAGCGGGTGGCAATCCGAGATATAGCCCAGGGCAACGGCGTCCTTGAAGACCTGCCGGCCCTCCTCCGTGAAACGATAGGGCTTCGGGTACAGGATGTGGTTGATCCAGTCGAAGAGATTCGCCTCGTGCGTGGAGACGCGGTCGGTCGAGCCCATGGTGAAGCCGATGACGAAGGCTTCATCCATGAGCGTGAGTCCGCGACCGAGGATGATATGGATGAAGTCGTGCTGCTCCAGCGTCACGCGGCCTTTGAAAAAGCCGAGGCCGCTGAAGTTGTATTGCGGATTCTCCGCCAGGCGCACGATGAGCGGCACTTCGGCCTGCGAATTGCCGACCGACATGAGACTCTCGAAGGCCTGGCGCAAGGTGCGCTGGTCGTCGGAGAGCTTGGTGATCCACGTCTTGAGATGCTCACTGAATTTCTTGTCGTGAGTGCCGCCCGGACGTTGCGCGGGCGCGGAGTTATCCACATGGGATGTAGTCATAGCTTGGCTGGTTGAGGGGCGCCGAGCGCGCGAAACGCATCTCTGCTAATGCGAAGCCCGGCGCGAGGAAAGCAAAACCGGTGCGCTTACCGTGGAGCGCGAGAGGGAGAGAAGAGAGCCGCTGAGGGAAAAATGACCGCCACAGCGAGCGAGGTGCCCGTCCGAACGAGGTCTGTATTCATCTTGAGGCAGGACTATAGCCAGTTAGCCGAGGACGCAAGCTAATTCGGAAATCTGGATTCCGACGAAGGGCTGCCATCCCTGGCGGGATGAGGCCGCGTTTCCGAGCGGACCGGTGGTCTCGCTACGCGCAACCACCGGCTGAGGCGCTGGGATGCCTTCGGCATCGGCGATCCGTGCGGGACGGTTAACTACCTTCGATAAGCGGACGCGCTTTTGAAGGGATCGTACATTCCCCGGCCATCCCGGGTGGGCGCATAGACAAATCCGTAGCGGTCTTTCTTTTCATCGACGGGCTCGAGGAGCAGGCCTTTGGTTTTCGCCCGCGCGGTGTATTCGATCAAAACGCGCGCCGTGCCATTGATGCCCCACATCTTGAAGCCCGTGCCGAAAATCCCGCCGTTGGGATAAAGCTCGTCGAGGCCGGCCATGGCATGAAAGCAATTGATGGCGATGCGATCCTTTCGATAAAGACGGTCGTCGGCCCGATAGCGAATGGTTCCACGCTCGAGCAAGCGCAGCGCTTCACGGCCAGGTCAAATCCCCCCTTGCTTATCTCGTAAGGCCCCCACATGCACACGGCGTTTCTGTCACTCACCGCCAGCTGGATCGACTCCTCGAGCTTGAAACTTTTCCCGACGGATACAGGACAAGTATTCCTGCTGGCGAAAATACGACTGCCGGCCCCCTCAAAAAACACAGAGATGAGGATTGGTCATAAAATCGTGGGGCAGCCAGCTAATGGTAAAGGCTTCGAATTCTCGATTCCGGTATTTGATCAGTCGGAGGCCCCGGTTCAGCCTGGGTTGTTGGTCGTCAGCCAGCACGCGAATCACCGTCATAAACGAGTGCGAAAAGCCCGGGTCGTTCTCTTTGTTTTGATAAGCGAAAGGGATAATGAAAAAACGATCGTGCGTATTCCGGCCCTCGCCGAGCCGGGCGAAGACCTTGGCCTTGATGCGGTTGACGATCTGCTCGTGGAGCGGCACGTCATAACTCGTAAAATCGGCGCCCGGCTTCAGCCCCGCATGAGCCACGAAGGATGAAGCCAGCAACATCACAGCGGCCAGCAAGGACATCACCGGGGAGGTCATGCGCGGCGCGACTCCACGCCAGGCCCGAGCCGGCCGGCCCTCGCTGCCCTTGATTCGTCCGAGTGGAGTATTCATATCGTATAGGGGTGTTGAATGAGGTGACGGGAACAGCCGCGCGCAAGATGCCAGAGGAGATATAGGAGGTCCATCGGCAAGCTGCCAATGACACGTTTCGTGAGCTGTTGGGAGTCAGGGAATGTTTTGAACACCCAACATCCAACATCGAACACCCAACATCCAATGGGCGCATCCCCGCACCCATCATAAGGCACGCGTTTTGTGACTCCTCAGGATGACCAGGGAGTGTAGGGACCGCTGCGGGCGGGGACGGAGGGGCCGCTTTTTGGGGCGAAAATATTTCTGCGGATTTTTGAAAGAACGCGCTGCGAGGGGGCGTATTGCCATCACGCCTAAACTCTTATGAAACTGCGCTTCTCTCTGGCCGCTCTCGCGGCTGCTGCCACGGCGGCACTCCTGCTTGCCACTCCGGCCCTGGCGGGCCCGAATACGACCGTCCGTCTCTTCGCCGAGCGGGTTCTGCAACCGACCACCACCCTCGAAGTTCGCTTTGAGGAGAATCTCGTGCCGATCGACAAAATCGGGACGACGGCGGGATTCGCCGCCGATCGTGATCACGCCGGCGGTGAAGGGCAGCTTCGTCTGGCTGAGCCAGCGGAGCGGCACGTTCAAGCCGGAGGAGCCCTATGCGCTGGGCGCGACCTATGTGGTGACGCTGGCGCCGGGGCTGAAACAACTCGATGGCACGGCGGTGGAGGCGGACTTTCGCGAGACGCTGACCACGCCGCCGATGCGGCTCGGCGGCTGGAATTCGCCGAGTTACCTGAACCACAGTGACGCGCCGGCCGAGCCGCGCTTTTCGCTCCTCTTCAATGCCAATGTGAATCCGCAAGCGGCGGCGGCGTTCATCCGCTATGTGAACGGGCACGACGAGAGCATCCCGGCCCACGTCGAGAAGGCGGAGGTGGAGAAGCACGCGGACCGTTACTTTCCGATGTGGCGGACGAAGGATCATTCGCTGAAGACGTGGACGGAGCGCTTTGCGGAAAAGGCCACGGTGAATGGGCTCGAGGCGCGTCCGGGCATGGGTGGCGGCAACAATCACCTTTGGATCACGCCCGCGCACCCGCTGCCGGCCGGCGACTGGCGGCTGGTGGTGCAGGCGGGAATGCCCTCGACGGAAAACAACCTGCACCTGGCGGAAGCGGAGGAAATCACGATCGGTATGGTGCGGCCCTTCGAGGTGCGGAATGCCACGCCCTCGAACGTGATCGGCGGCGATCGTCACATCCAGATCACGCTGAGCAGGAGTCTGCCGAAAGAGGTGACGGACAAGAACATCGCGCGCTGGGTGCGGGTGGAGCCGGCGCCGGCCAACTTGCAGACGAAGATCGACGGGCGGGAGATCACGTTCACGGGCGACTTCGCGCTGGGCAAGGAATACCAGGTGATCGTGGCGCCGGGGATGCCCGCGGCGGAGCCCTTCGTGCTGGCCCAGGAATTCCGCGACACGGTGACCTTCGACAAGATTCCGTCGCGCCTTTATTTCGAGGAGTTCGCGACGCATCAGCTCAGCACGGGCAGCCCGGCAGTTTCATTTGCTGGCGGTGAATGTGGGGAAGATTCGCGTGACCGCACGCGTCTTCGCGGCGGACGCGGCGCCGCAGGCGCTGGCGGCTTACCGGAATTACGAAGAGCCGCCGAAAAGCAACGGCGTTACAACGGCGACGAGCCCTACGACAAGGTGGATCTCGACGATATTCCGAACCAGATGGTGTGGCAGCACGAGTATGAAGTGAACGCGGGCGAAGATGAGCAGAAGCAGATCGCGCTCGACTGGAATGAGATCCTGGGCAAGGGCCAGACCGGTGTGGTGCTGCTCACCGCCGACCAGATCGGCAAGCCGGCGAAGCCGAATGCGCGCCCCGGCGTGCAGACGCTGGTGCAGGTCACCGACCTGGGAATCGTGTGGAAGGAATCGAAGGGCGAGACCTTCGCCCATGTCTTTTCGCTGGCCACGGGCAAGGCGGTGGAGGGCGCGGAAGTGCGCGTCTTCAACCAGAATAATGAGATCACCAACGAAGCGATCACCGATGCGGCGGGTGTGGCCCGGGTGACGACGAAGACGGATTCCGAATGGCTGCTCGCGGCCCATGGAAAGGACACGCACCTGATCGATTTTCGCAATCACTCGGAAGGCCTCTCGTTGCGGCAGCTCGGCATCCGCGAAGGGGATTTCGGGGAGGACGACGAGGGCGGCGCCGACACCTGGCAGGCTTTGCTGTTCACGGAGCGTCCGGTTTACAAGCCGGGAGACACGGTGCACCTGAAGGGCATCGTGCGCGATTGGCGGGAGAATCATCCGCACGTGCCGGCGGGCGCGAAGGCGACCTTGCGCGTGACCGATGCGCGCGACCGGCGCATCCTGAATCAGACGCTGGAGATTTCCGACGTGGGCTCCTTTTCCGAAGACGTGAAGCTGCCGACGAGCGGCCTGGGCACTTACAATGTGGAGCTGGTCGTGGCGGAGGATGGCGCCGATGCGAAGGCGATCGGAGCGCATTCCTTCGAGGTGCAGGAGTACACGCCGAATGCGTTTGAAATCAAGATCCCGGTGGCGCCGGCGACGATCGGGCAGGCGGAGATTTCGCTGCCGATCACCGCGCAATACTACATGGGCAAGGCGCTCTCGCAGGCGAAGCTCACGTGGTCGCTGGACGCGAGTGACGATGGTTTCCAGCCCGCGGGATTTGCGGCGTTCGATTTCTGCGACTCGATTCGCGACTACGACCTGGACGAGAAGCTGGATCGCGTTTCCCACTTCTCCGACCAAGGAAAGCTGGACCTCGACGCCACGGGCAAGGCCACGGTGGAATCGACGATTCCGCTGAATGAAAAAGCGCCGCAGCCGCGCCTGGCGCATCTGCTCTGCGAGATCACCGACGTGGATGAGCAAACGGTTTCGCAGTCGTCGGACTTCACGATCCACAGTTCGGATTTCTATCTCGGCATCCGGCACCTGCACGATGTGGTCCACGAAGGCGAGGCGCTGCCGGTGGATGTGATTGCGGTGCGCACCGATGGCACGCCGACGCCCCGCGCCGGTGGAGGTGCACCTGCGGCTGACGCGCGTGGATTGGGACACGAATCGCGTGGAGACGGCCGGCGACGCTTCGGAGTATCGCAACCAGGCGCGCTTCGAGCTCGTGTCGCAGGCGACGATCCAGACGCACCCGCTGGTGAAGAAGGGCGACGGCTGGACGCCGACGCCGGACGCGCCGATCGCCCTCGGTGAACGTGGGCAAGCCGGGGCTCTATCTGCTCGAGGCGGCGAGCAAAGACGCGGCAGGGCGCGAGGTGATCAGCACGACTTCGCTCAATGTGTATGGCCAGGGCGCGACGGGTTGGGATTACAAGAACCCGTTCCAGATCCAGCTCGCGGCGGACAAGGACGACTACCTGAGCGGGCAGACGGCGAAGGTGCTGGTGAAGACGCCGATCGAAGGCGAGGCGCTGGTGACGGTGGAACGCGAGAAGGTGCTGCGCTCGTTCGTGGTGCATCTCACGGGCAATGCGCCGATGGTGGAAGTGCCGCTGCTGGAGAACGACGCGCCGAATGTGTTTGTCTCGGTCACGCTCTTGCGCGGGGCGGCGGACAGTACGAAGAAATTCAAGGCGCCGGAATATCGCGTGGGTTATTGCAAGCTGAAGGTCGCGCGGCCCGATGCGAAGCTGACCGTCTACGTGACGCCCGATGCGCCGAGCCATCGGCCGGGCGACGACGTGCAGGTGGGCGCTCAAGTGCTCGATTTCGCCGGTAAGCCGGTGGCGAATGCCGAGATCACGCTCTATGCGGTGGATGAAGGCGTGCTGAGCCTGATGGGTTATGAGACGCCCGATCCGCTGACCTTCTTCAACCAGGAGCGTGCGCTGGCGGTGACGACCGGACTCACGCTGCCCACGCTGATGTCGGAAGACCCGGAGGATCGCGCCTTCGGCAACAAAGGTTACTGGTAGGCGGTGGTGGCGAGGACGCGGGCGATGCGCTGCGCAAGAACTTCGTAGCCTGCGCGCTGTGGAGCAGCAGCCTGCGGACGGATGCGGAGGGGTCGCGTGGGCGCGAAGTTCACGGCGCCGGACAGCCTGACGCGCTATCGCGTAATCGCGGTGGTGCAGACGGCGCGCGATCAATTTGGCAGCGCGGAATCGGCCTTTGAAGTGAACAAGCCGGTGATGCTGGAGCCGGCGCTGCCGCGCTTCGCCAATGTGGGCGACAAGCTGATGCTGCGCGGAGTACTGCACAATCTTACGGACACCGACGGCGAGGTGGACGTGCACGTGGATTTCGATCCGCCGACGGTGGCCAATGGCAGCGCGACGCAGCACGTGAAGCTGCCGGCGCGCGGTTCGCTGGCGGTGGATATTCCGGTGACATTTGCGCAACCGGGGCAGGCGGTGTGGAAGTGGTCGGCGAACTTCAGCGGGGGCGGCGTGACTTATCGCGACGCGGTACAGACGACGCTGAATGTCGGCTATCCCGTCCCGCTCCTGCGCGAGGTGCATCTCACGCAGACGACGAGCAAGGATGTCAACCTGCTCGCGGGAGTGAACCCCGAGTTGCTGGAAGGCACAGGCACGGTGCACGTGAGCCTCACGAACTCGCGCGCGCTGGAGCTGCGGGAGTCGCTCGACCAGGTCCTGCACTATCCCTACGGCTGCGTGGAGCAGACGACTTCGAGCACGCTGCCGTGGGTTTCCATGCGCGGCTTCCAGGGCGTGTTTCCGTCGTTGAAAAAGACCGATGAGCAGATCGCCGATGCGGTGGCACATGGCGTGGACCGGCTGCTCTCCATGCAGACGAGCTCGGGCGGGCTGGCTTATTGGCCGGGCGAGAGCGAGCCGCTCTTTTGGGGCAGCGCGTATGGTGGATTCGGCCTCGCGATGGCGAAGCGCGCGGGTTTCGCGGTGCCGGAGGAGGCGTTCGACAAGCTGTGCAAATATCTCAGCGAGCAGTTGCGCGGCGCGTCGAACGATAACTTCGATCAGCACTATCGCAGCGGCGGGCCTTCGGATCGCTGCCTGGCGCTCTATGCGCTGGCCATCGCGGGACATGCCGAGCCGGCTTACCACGAACTGATGTTCAAGAAGCGGGAGCAACTGAGCACGGAGAATCGCGCGCTGCTGGCGCTGGCCATCCTGGAGAGCGATGGGCCGAAGGAGATGGTCGCGGCGTTGCTCGATCCGAAGCAGGAGATCCGCCATTCGGATGACGATTGGTTCTGGTCGTCGTCGCGCGATACCGCCATGCGCCTGCTGGCCTGGGGCAGGCACCAGCCGGATTCCCCGGTCGTGGGCCAGCTCGTCGCCGAGCTGCTGGGACGCCGCACGGGCGGGCATTGGATGACGACGCAGGGCAACTGCTGGTCGCTGCTCGCGCTGTCTGATTACTTCCGGAACACGGAGAAGCCCGGCAATCAGGTGACCGGCACCTTGACCTGGCAGGGGAAGGCGGAGCCCGTCGACGTGAACTCGGAGCATGCGCTGATGAGCGCGGAGTTCGCGCTGAACAAGCAGGCGGCGGCGCAGCCGATGCGGCTCGCGAATCCCGGGGGGAAGATGGTCTACGCGGAGGTGGTGGTCGAGTCGCGCCCGGGCAACATCGTGCAGCCGCAGCAGGACCAGGGCTATGCCATCCAGCGCAGCTATGCGAAGGTGGAGGACGACGGGACCTTGAGCGACCTGAAGGAGCCGCGCGTGGGGGATCGCGTGCTGGTGACGCTGAACGTGGAGGTGCGCCGGCCCGCGAACTATGTGGTGGTCGATGATCCGTTGCCGGCGATTTTCGAGGCGCTCAATCCCGCCTTCAAATCGCAGGAGACGCGCGCCGGGGACAAGATCGGGCGGGCGTGGATGAGCGACTACACGGAGCTGCGGGAAGATCGCGCGCTGTTCTTCGCGGACCATATTTTCCCCGGGGACTATACGATCCGCTACCTGGCGCGCGTGCGCTCGGTGGGCACGGCAACCGCGCCATCGTCGAAGGTGGAGGAGATGTATCATCCCGAGCGTTTCGGTCTCACGGAGTCCACGCAATTGACGAGCCTGCCGCTGAAATGAAGTCGCCGATCGAGACGCCCTCTCCGTGGCGGCAGCGCGCCACGCGATCCCTGAAAAGGGCCGCGTGGTGGAGCGTGCGCGGCGGGTTGCTGCTGGTGGCGCTAGGCTGGGTGGGGCTGAAGTTTGTGAGCCTGCCGCCGGCGTTGCTGCAGCCCACGGCGCAGAGCGTGGAGTTCACCGATCGCCACGGGACGCCGTTGCGCGAGACGCGCGCGGACGAGCAGTTCGCCCGGGCGGTGGAGTTGCGCGAGGTGCCGCCGAATTTGATCCACGCGATGCTGGCGGCGGAAGACAAACGCTTCTTCGAGCATCGCGGGGTGGATGTGGTGGCGCTGGCGCGGGCCGTGGTGGGCAACGTGCGGCATCGCCACGTGACCTCCGGCGCGTCGACGATCACGCAGCAGCTCGTGAAGATCTCCGATCCGCGGCCGCGCACGCTCACGACGAAAGTGCTGGAGGCGGCGCGGGCGCTGCGCCTGGAGCAGTTGTGGAGCAAGGACGAGATCCTGGCCGCGTATTTGAACCGGCTGGATTTCGGCAACATGAACATCGGCGTGGCCGCGGCCGCGGATTATTATTTCGGCAAGCCGCTGGCGGACTTGAGCGATGCGGAGGCAGCCTTTCTCGCCGGGCTGCCGAAGAATCCCACGCGGATGAATCCGCACCGGAATTTCGCCCGGGCGAAGCGCCGGCAGATGACGGTGCTGGAGCGCATGTGGGATGGCGGCTTGCTGACGGCGGATGAATTCGCGACGGCGTCGCAGGAAAAGCTAAGGTTGCAGGCGCGGCAGCGGCTTTTCCGCGCGCCGCATTTCGTGGACTTCGTCATGCAGGAATTGCCGGCAGGCGCGCCGCGCGTGGTGGTGACGACGCTCGATCTCGACCTCAACCGTTTCGTGGAGAGCACGGTGAAGACGCGGCTGGCGCAGTTGCGCGAGAAGCAGGTGCGCAACGGCGCGGTGGTGGTGATCGACAACCGCACGGGCGAAGTGATCGCGCTGGTCGGATCGGAGAATTATTTCGCGCCGGGCACGGGCCAGGTGAATGGCGCGCTGGCGCGGCGCTCGGCAGGGTCGACGTTCAAGGCTTTCACTTATCTGCTCGCGCTGGAGCGCGGGGCGACGCCGGCCAGCGTGGTGGCGGATGTGCCCGCGGTGTTCATGACTTCGAGCGGGGCGTATCATCCGGAGAATTACAACAAGCGCTGCTACGGGCCGATGCGCTACCGGCTGGCGCTGGCGAACTCGCTGAACATCCCGGCGGTGCGCGTGCTGAATGCCATCGGCGGCGCGCCGACGCTGCAAGCGCGGCTGCGCGCGTGGGGCCTGACGACGCTCGACCAGCCGGCCGATTTTTACGGGCTGGGGCTGACGATCGGGAATGCCGAGACGCGCTTGATCGAGCTGACGAATGCCTATGCGGCGCTGGCCCGGCTTGGCGAGTGGCGGCCGTATCGCGTGGTGCTGGATCCGGCCCTGGCCAAGGCGCCGGATCTCGCGGCGACCTCGCTCGCGGCGGACCATTCCTCGCAGACGCACGACGCGGCGTGGTTGATCGCGGATATGCTGAGCGACAACTCCGCGCGGACGCTCGGCTTCGGGTCGCACTCGGCGTTGCGCTTCGATTTTCCAGTCGCGTGCAAGACGGGGACGAGCACGGATTACCGCGACAACTGGGCGATGGGGTTCACGCCGGAATTCACGGTGGGCGTGTGGGTGGGGAATTTCGACGGCACGCCGATGCGCGATGTCTCGGGGGTAACGGGCGCGGGGCCGATCATGCACGCGGTGATGGAGCAATTGCACACGCGCTTTGGCACGACGTGGTTTGCCACGCCGGAGAATGTGGTCGAGCGCGAGGTGCATCCGCTGACGGGCAAGCTGCTGACGCATACGCGGGCCGATGCGGTGCGGGAGAAGTTCCTGCGCGACCATTTGCCGCCGGTAGAATCGCCGGAGGACTACGATGCCGACGGGCGCGTGAAGCTCGGGCCGGAATATCGCGCGTGGATGGAGAGCGGCGAGAATGGCGTGACGACCCGCGCGCTGTGCGATGCACAGGACACGACGCTGCGCCTGGAGGCGCCGGTGGCGGGGACGACGTATGTCATCGATCCGGATCTGCCGTCGAGCCGCTGGGTGCCGGTGCAGGCGAGCGGCGCGGCGCTGGCGGTGTGGGAGAGCGAGTCGCTGCATTTCCGCGAACGGGACGGGCGGACGTATGCCGAGGTGCGCGAAGGGGTGCATCGACTGAGCGTGCGCGATCCGGCCACGGGCGCGCGGGCGGAGACGTGGATTCGCGTGAAGACTTTGTAGAGCGTGGTGGCCGCCGAGGTGATGATCGGCGGAGGAGAAGCCGCCGTCGCTTCCGTGGGGGGAGCGACGGCGTGCTTTTCCCGCGCTAAACGCGCGGAGCCGCAACCCAAGTGGGGGCCACGAAAGGCACGAAAAGCACGAAAGGGGGGTCGGAGGAGCAGCCCGCGAATCACACCCCTCACGCGAATCCTCCCATTCGTGTCCTTGGTGTGATTCGCGGGCCCAAACATCCTCGCCGACCTGCGCTCTTCTTCCCGATAGCAGTGAGGAGGCGTAGTCCGGGGCTTCGGTGCTACCAGGTCACGGAATGAAAAACCGCGACCTTGAATCGGCTTAAGGGACCTTGCGGCACCTTAAAACGGTGGGATTTTCCCGGCGGAGGCCAATTCCATCGTCCTTTCCGGCGATCGTCGAAAATGGGTTCGTTTGGCAAAACTTCCAATTCGCGTTCACCTCTGTTTCGTGGAGTTGCTGGGGGCGTGGGAGCGGGAAACGCGTGCCCCCGACCAAACCCGGTAGGGAAGCCGCGCCGCGGGTTCCCACGCATGTGGTAGGGAAACGTCGTGGGTGGTGGGACGATGTGGGGAATTCCGCGAGCCGGGCTGGCCGGCCACCGCCGCTTTTCCGCCCACCCAAAAGTGGGAACCCGGCGGCGCGGCTTTTGTCCGCACGGCACCGCGGACCTGTCGCCAAGCCTCCAGTCTATCGGGTTTGGTTTTCGGCGCTCACGCTACGTGCGGGGGCGGGCTTCCAGTGGAGGGGTTGGCTTCACCATATTGGCATGCACATTGGTCGGAAGGAGGGTTCATTCCCGCATTATGCCTGAGAGAGGCCATCGGCACCAACTGGTGCGTGGGCTGCGTGGGCTAGGTAGCGAAATTTTCGCTAAAAACAGCCAAAATTCGGCAAAATATCCGGATTCTCACCCGTTGCGTCCGCGGCTCATTTTCACAGGCACCCAGGCTCGCGCGTTCGTCTATGTCCCGAGCCAACCGGCGACCTGGCGGGCCCAGTAGGTGATGATGAGGTCGGCGCCGGCGCGCTTGAAGGCGAGCATTTGCTCGAGGACGGTGGCGCGCTCGTCGAGCCAGCCGGCTTGGGCGGCGGCTTTGACCATGGCGTACTCGCCGCTCACGTTGTAGACGGCGGTGGGGAGGCCGAACTGCTCCTTCACGCGCCAGACGATGTCGAGATAGGGCAGGCCGGGCTTGACCATCACGATGTCGGCACCTTCCTCGATATCGAGGGCGGTCTCGCGCAAGGCTTCGCGGGCGTTGGCGGCGTCCATCTGGTAGGTGCGGCGGTCGCCGGCGGCGGGCGTGCTCTCGGCGGCGTCGCGGAAGGGGCCGTAGTGCGCGGAGGCGAACTTGGCCGCGTAGCTCATGAGGATGGTGTTCTGAAAACCGGCGGCGTCGAGGCCGGCGCGAATGGCGCCGACGCGGCCGTCCATCATGTCGCTCGGGGCGACGATATCGGCCCCGGCGCGGGCGTGGGAGACCGCGGTGCGGACGAGCAATTCGACCGAGGCGTCATTGTCGACAAACGCCTGGTCGCCGTGAAAGTGGGTGATACCGCAGTGGCCGTGGCTCATGAACTCGCAGAGGCACACGTCGGTGATGACGAGCAGTTCCGGCCGGGCTGCCTTGAGCGCGCGCACGGCGCGCTGGACCACGCCGTCTTCCGCGTAGGCTTGCGAGGCCTGCTCGTCCTTTTTCTCCGGGATGCCGAACAGCAGCACGGCGGAGATGCCCTCGGCGTGGGCGGCGAGCGCCTCGGCGACGAGCTCTTTTTCCGACAACTGGAAGACCCCCGGCATGCTGGCCACGGGCACGCGCCCGGAGACCTTTTCGCTGACGAAGAGCGGGAGGATGAGATCCTCGACGCGCAGCGCATTCTCGCGCACGAGATTGCGCAGGGCGGCGGTGGAACGGAGGCGGCGGGGTCGCTTCAGCAGGTGCAT
>JBBCHV010000008.1:0-113721 GCA_037200205.1 Chthoniobacter sp. | reverse complement strand
CTGCGGTAGCCGATCGCCATGAGCGTTGACCTCCAGTTCGAACTGGTAGGAGGCTGGGAATGAACGCAAGGTTTGTTCCTGCTGCGCTATTTCTCTACTGTTTCAATATACTTATGCAAGGACTTTTTTCCGTATGACACACGAGCGCCCTCCCCAACCCGGGAGAAGGTCGCTCGCTGGTCGTGTCGTTGCATGATGTCTCGCCAAGGACCCGCCCGGAGTGCGACGCGATCCTCACCGAGTTGCGCTCGCTCGGCGTGCCGTGCGCTTCCCTGCTCGTCATTCCGGATCATCATCATCGCGGACACATGCTCGCGGACGCCAGCTTCGGCCCGTGGCTGCGGGAACAGGCGGCGGCGGGGCACGAGATCGTCATCCACGGCTACCATCATCAGCGCACGCGGCGCGCCAACGAAAGCGTGAGAGACAAGCTGACGACCCGCTTTTACACGGCGGATGAAGGCGAATTCTACGATCTCGACCGCGCCTCGGCGACGGCGCTGGTGACCAGGGCTCGCACGGAATTCCAGCAGCTCGGGGTGCCCACCGCGGCGTTCATCGCCCCGGCGTGGCTGCTCAGCGAGGAAGCGGAGAGTGCGCTGCGCGACTTGCAGTGCGAATATACCACCCGGCTCCGGGACGTGCTCGACCTGCGCAGCGGACGGGTCTTTGCCTCGCAATCGCTCGTCTGGAGCGTGCGCAGCGCGTGGCGCCGGCAGGTGAGTCTCGCATGGAATGCGCTGCTCTATCGCCGGGGTCGCGGCCCAGCCGCTGCTGCGCATTTCCATCCATCCCGTCGATCGACGCCACACGCGGGTTTGGCAACAAATACGTGAACTCGTCACGCGGGCACTTGCCGAGCGCGAACCACTGACCTATCTCGCTTGGCTGACGCGGCAACGAACCGTGACGACCCCGCCTTGAAAGCCGACCTCCACCTGCACTCCCGATTCAGCGACCGCGCCCCGGAATGGCTCTTCCGCCGCGCCGGGTTGCCGGACAGCTATTCGGAACCGGCGCGGCAGTTACGAGAAGCTGCGCGAGCGCGGGATGGACCTGGTGACGATCACCGATCACAACCGGATCGAAGGCTGCCTGGAGATTGCCGACCGCCCTGGCGTCTTCCTCAGCGAACAGGTGAGCACGCGTTTCCCCGACGACCGCTGCGAGGTGCATTTGCTGGTGTGGGGGATCAGCGAGGCCCAGCACCGCGAGATCCAGACGCTGCGGGAAAATATCTTCGACCTGCAAAAGTATCTCGCCGCCGAGCAACTCGTGCACGCGGTCGCGCACCCGCTCTACCGCGTGGACGACCGGCTGGCCCTGGCGCATGTGGAAAAGCTCGTCCTGCTCTTCCAGCATTTCGAGGGCTTGAATGGCCTCCGCGACAAATTGCTGAGTGAAGTCGCGAGTTTTGTCTTCACGCGGCTCACCCCGGAGAAAATCACCCAGCTCGCCGATCGGCATGGACTGGCACCGACGCACGCGGAGCCTTGGAAGAAAATTCTCGTCGCCGGCTCCGACGACCACGGCGGCATTTATCCGGCAGCGGCTTACACGGAAACCGACGGCGGCGGCGGCACGGCGACGGATTTCCTGGCGGCGATCCGCGACGGGCGCTGCGTCATGCGCGGGGCGGGCGGCACGCCGCTCGCGGCCTCGCACAGCCTCTACAATAATTTGCGCCAGTTCATCGGCAGTAAATTTGCCGGCGCGAAGAGCTCCAGCCTGCTCGGGAAAGCCTTCTCGCGCTTCATGGAAGGCGAGGACCCCACGGAGTTTTCGTGGACGGACAAGCTCGGCTTCATCGCGGAGGGCATCGCCAGTGGAAAGATTTTCGAGCTGGCCAAGCCGGCCAATGCGTCGCTGTGGAAGCAATTCTCCGCGACCTTCAGCGGCGGCGAAATCAAGGCGCTCCTGGCCCGCGAAACCGAGGGCATCACCGAACCCGAGCGCCGTGCTTTCGTCATCGCGAACTTCTTCGTCAACCAGCTCGCGTTTCGTTTTCTTCACGACCTTCATCAAGCAAATCTCCGGGGGCAACCTGATCGAGGCCCTCCAGGAGATCAGCGTGCTGCTGCCGGTGCTCGCGCCCCTCGCGCCTTATGTTTACGCCTTTCGCAGCCAGGCGCCGGACCGGCGCTGGCTCAGCGAGGTGAGCATGGCGCTGACCGGTGAAAAGCCGCCGGGCCTGCAGAATCGAAAACGCGCGTGGTTCACCGACACGCTGGAGGACGTCAACGGCGTCGCCAATACGATCCGCAAATTGACCGCGGCGTGCGTGGCCGAGGGCTGCGACCTCACCGTGGTCACGTCGCGTTCCACGATCACGATCACGGGCATCCGATCAAGAACTTCGCGCCGGTCGGGGAGTTCGAACTGCCCGAGTACGAACTGCAGAAGCTCAGCTTCCCGCCGCTCCTGCAAATGATCGATTACATCCAGCGCGAGGGCTTCACCGAGCTGATCATCAGTACGCCCGGCCCCATCGGCCTGACCGCGCTGCTCGCGGGCAAGATGCTGGGCCTGCGGACGAGCGGCATCTATCACACCGATTTCCCGCAGTACGTCCGCATCCTCACCGACGATAACTTCCTCGAGACGCTCACGTGGAGTTTCATGAAGTGGTTCTACGATCAGCTCGATCTGCTCTACGTGAACAGCGAGGGCTACCGCCGCGCGTGGATCGACCGCGGCATTCCCGCCGAGCGCATCCGCATCCTGCCGCGCGGGCTCGATACCACGCTTTTTCATCCCACGCGGCGCGACCCGGATTTCTGGCCGAAGCACGGCATCGCGCGCGGCCGGGCGGTCCTGCTCTACGTGGGCCGGGTGTCGAAGGAGAAAGACCTCGATATCATCGTGCAAGCGTGGTCGAAACTCGGGCGCAACGGCAGCGCGCTGGCCTTCGTCGGCGACGGCCCTTATTTGAAGGAATTGCGCACGCTGGTGCCCGACGCCGCCTTCACCGGCTACCTCGCCGGCATCGAACTGGCGCGCGCCTACGCTTCCGCGGACGTCTTCCTTTTCCCCAGCACCACGGACACCTTCGGCAACGTGATCCTCGAGGCGCTGGCCTCCGGCGTGCCGTGCATCGTCTCCGATCAAGGCGGTCCGAAAGACCTCATCGAGCAGGGCCGCACCGGCTTCATCACCCGCGCGCTGGACGTGGGCGACTTCACCCAGCGCGTGCAGCAACTCGCCGGCGATTCCAGCCTGCGCCAGGCCATGGGCATCGAAGCCCACCGCACCGTGCAGGACCGCGACTGGAGCGAAGCGGCGCGGATGTTCTGGGCCTCGTCGGAAACTTAAATTGCTCGCCGTCGAAATTCGGTGCCGATGGTTATTTGGTCCTATTGAAAGCGTCGCTCGAGGATTTGTTGCGGCGTGACTCGCATGCTTCGCCCGTTATTCGCCGTATTCGTTTTCCTGGCTTCGCTCGTCTCCGTTCAGGCGCAGGCGCCCAAGACGGGGCCGACCGTTTGGATGAGTCCTCCGGGGCAGGACAAGGGGAAGGCGTTTCGCGAGCTGTTCGAGCGGCCGGAGGAGTGGAAGGAGACGCGGGCGCTGGTGGATGTGCTTTTTTGCACCGACCTCGGTTTCCAGAGCAATTTCAAGGACGATGCGGAGCTGACGCGCTGGTTTGCGCAGGCGCGCGACTGGAAGCTGAAGTTGGCGATGGAGGTGGGGGCGATCAAGGAATGGGGAAAAAACGGGGGCGGAGTGCTTTGCCAAGGAACAGAAAAATTGGGAGCGCCTGCAAAAGCTGGGGGCCAATATTTACGCGGTGGCGATGGATGAGCCGCTGGTCTGCACGCGGGAGCACATTCACGAGTCGGATGAATATGCGGTGGAGGAGACGGCGAACTATGTGGTCCAGGTGCGGCAGCATTTTCCGGAGATGCTCGTGGGGGACATCGAGGCGTATCCATCGTCGTCGGTGGAGGATCACGAGCACTGGGTCGAGGCGCTGAACAAAAAGCTCGCAGAGAAAGGGGTGCGCGGGCTGGATTTCTACCGGTTGGATGTGGACTGGCTGCGCTTCAACGCCTTGGGCCAAGGCTCGTGGAAAGACTTGCGCGAACTCGAGCGCTGGTGCCGGCAGAAGAAGCTGCCGTTTCAATTGATCTACTGGGCGTCGGGGTATCCGGCAGCGAGCCACCGCGGACTGGCGGACGACAGCACATGGTACACGGCGATCACGCAGCAGGGCTATGATTACGCGCTGATCGATGGGAAGCCGATGCTTATGTGATCGAGAGCTGGATCGGTGCGCCGTCGCAATGCCTGCCGGAGAGCGGGGAGTGGACCTTCACGCGCTCGGTGCGGGATTTTGCGCGGAAGTTTGTGCAGCGCGGGGAGTAAGGGGAGCGCGGCATCGCGCGAAGCGAGCGAAAAAAGACGGCCGTCATTCTGAGCTGGCGAAGAACCTCTGATCTCTGCCTTTCTTCACCCATCGGGCAGGAGATAGCGCCAGCTTGCACGGTTGGCCGCGCACCAGATGCCAGAGCGATATCAGAGGTCCTTCGCCAGCTCAGGATGACGGGTTGTTTCTACTCCGACCGCCTTCCGCACCTTCGCATTGCCAACCCAAGAAAAGTAAGTCCAAGCTGATTCTCTTCCCATGCACCTCCGTTCCTCCCCATTTCTCACGCTCGCGCTCGCTGGCGCGCTCGCCGGTTCCTTGCCGGCCGCGGATAACCCGCCTGCTCCTCCCGCGGCAGCGACGCCCGCTCCGCCGAAACCAGCCGCCACGCCCGATCCGGCGTTGCCCAAGCCGACGCTGGCCAATGTGCCCTACGGCGATCACGAGCGGCAGGTGCTCGACTTCTACAAGGCCGAGTCCGACAAGCCCACGCCCCTGCTCTTCTTCATTCACGGCGGCGGCTGGGTGGCGGGGGACAAGATGAATCCCGGTGGCCTCCGGACCTGCCTCGCCGCGGGCATTTCCGTGGTCTCGATCAATTACCGCTACTCCTGGCAGGCGCAAATCGCGGGCGTGAAGCCGCCGGTGAAAGCGCCGCTGGAGGACGCGGCGCGCGCCCTGCAATTCGTGCGCAGCAAAGCGGCCGAATGGAACATCGACAAGCAGCGCATCGGCGCCTCCGGCGGTTCGGCGGGCGCGTGCTCGAGCATCTGGCTGGCCATGCACGACGACATGGCCGACCCGAAGAGCAGCGACCCGATCGCTCGCGAATCCACGCGCCTCTGGTGTGCGGCGGTGAATGGCGCACAGACTTCGCTCGACCCACAGCAACTCAAGGAATGGACGCCGAACAGCCGCTACGGCGGCCATGCTTTCGGCTTCATGGATCCGAACGACATCAAGTCGCGCGACCATCATTTCGCCGAATTTCTCGAGCATCGCGAAGAGCTGCTGCCGTGGATCAAGGAGTATTCGCCGATCGAGCAGGCCAGCGCCGACGACCCACCCATCTATCTCATCTACAACGCGCCGCCCGCGCTCGGCCAGGAGCAGAAGGACCCGACCCACACCTCCAACTACGGCGTGAAGCTGCAGGAAAAGCTCCACCGGCTCGGCGTGGAATGCGAACTGGTCTATCCCGGCGCGCCCGACGTGAAGCACAAAAGCATTGAGGCCTTCCTCGTGGAGAAACTCAAGGGGCCCGCGCCGAAGTCGGCCGCGCACAAGCCCTTCTATCATCCGCCGGACGGCGTCGAGGTGCAGGAAGACATCGCCTACGGCAAGGTCGACGGCACCGAACTGCACGTCGACATCGGCTACCCGAAACAGAAGCCGGAAAAATTGATGCCGGCGGTGTTGCTCATCCACGGCGGCGGGTTGGGCGGGCGGCACGCACAAGGGGTACCTGCCGATGCAGCTCGCGCAGAACGGCTATTTCATCGCCACCGTCGAGTATCGCCTGAGCGGCGAAGCGCCATGGCCCGCGCAGATCGAAGATTGCAAGCTGGCCATCCGCTGGCTGCGCGCGAACGCGGCGAAATATCACGTCGATCCGAATCGCATCGGCGTCATGGGCCACAGCGCCGGCGGGCATCTCGTTTCCTGCCTCGGCACGCTCGGCAGTGAAAGCAGCCTCGATGTCGGCGACTTCCGCGACATGAACAGCCGCGTACAGGCGGTGGTGGACGAATCCGGCCCGGTGGATTTCACACCGGCGGGCCGGCCTACTCTTGGGACCAATCTGGACGATCATCCCGGTCTGGTGAGACTTTCGGCGGCGGATACGATGCCAGGACCGACGCCTGGAAGCAGGCGAGCTCCGCTCTGCACGTCACCGCGCAGACGCCGCCCTTCCTCATCTTCCACGGCGAACAGGATCATCTCGTGCCGATCCATCAGGCCGAGGAAATGGCCGAAGCGCTAAAGAAAGCCGGCGTGCCCTACGAATTGATCCGCGTGAAAAATGGCGGCCATGGCCTGCGTCCCGAAAAGCCCGAAGATCCGGCGGCCGAGCCCGATCCCAAGGAACAGCAGGACCTCATCCTCCATTTCTTCGACCAGCAGTTGAAGAAATGACATAGGTTCACCTTTCCTCGCGGTGTCATCCTGAGCGAAGTCGAAGGACCCCGTCGCTCTACCAAAGATGATCGCTGGTTGTGCGACGGGATCCTTCGACTTCGTTACACTCCGCTCAGGATGACACGCGAGGAGAATATCCGAGGGGGGATAAGGGCCTCACCGCCGGGCGCGCGGATCGAGCGCATCGCGCAGGGCATCGCCAAGGAAGTTGAGGGCGAGGAGGGTGATCGACATCACGACCGCCGATAGAGCAGGAGCCACCAGTAGCTTTTTACCGGATTGATGACCTGCGCGCCGTCACTGAGCAGGCTGCCCCAGCTCGCCTGCGGCGCCTGCACGCCGAGCCCGAGGAAGCTGAGGAAACTCTCGTCGAGGATCACGGCGGGAATGGTGAGCGTGAGGTAGATGATGATGATGCCGGCGATATTCGGCAGCAGGTGGCGAATGATGATGCGCACATGGCTCTGCCCGAGGGCACGCGCGGCGGTGACGAATTGCAGGCTCTTGAGCGAGAGCACCTGGCCACGGACGATGCGCGCCCATGGTGAGCCATTCGATGAGGCCGAGGGTGACGATGAGGATGATGATCTTCGAGTAGCCCACGAGCGCCGGGTGCCCGTGGCTGCTGAGCCAGGTCTTGAAATGCTTGTCGAAGATGAAGGTGAACAGGATGAGGAGAATGAGCCGCGGGATGGCGTAAAGGATCTCCACCAGGCGCATCATGATGCCATCGATGCGCCCGCCCGCATAGCCGGAGACGAGACCGTAAGCGGTGCCCACGAAAAGACTGATGAGCGCGCCGCTGATGCCCACGAGCAGCGAAATGCGCGCGCCCTCGAGCACGCGGGCGAAGGAATCGCGACCGTTGGTGTCCGTGCCGAAGAAATGCGCTCCATCCGGCGGCTGGTATTGCTCCCGCGAAGTGGTGTGCGGATCGACGTGGTAAATGAAGGGACCGAAAACCGCCGCGAGGACGATGAGCGCGAGAACGACCATCGCGCCGACGGCGACGGGATTCTGGCGGAGCCGGGACCAGGCGCCCGGCGGAGGAGGCGTGGCGGGTGCTCATGCGAGGCGGATGCGGCGATCGAGCCAGGTGTAGGCCACGTCGACGACCAGATTGAGGAGCACGAGGAGCACGCAGTAAACGATGACCACCCCCTCGAGGAGGAAGACGTCGTTATTCAGGATGGAATTGATAAAAAACGGGCCGGAGCCGGGGATGTTGAAAATGGTTTCGACGACGATCGAGCCGGTGAGAAGATTCGCCGCCAGCGGACCGAGAAAGCTGACCACCGGCAGGATCGCGACCTTCAACGCGTGCTGATAGATGACGCGCGTTTCACTCACGCCTTTGGCCCCGCGCGGTGCGGACGAAATCCTGGTGGAGAACCTCCAGCATGCTCGTGCGCATGAGCCGCGCGATGTAGGCGACGTAGGGGCCGGCAAGGGTGATCGCCGGCAACACCAGGCTGGACCAGCTTTCCCACCCGCCCACGGGGAACACGCGCAGCTTGATCGCAAAAATCAGGATCAGCACCGGGCCGATGACGAAGTTCGGAATGCTGATCAGGAAAAGCGCGCCCAGCATGGCGCCGGCGTCGGTCGGCGTGTGGTGACGCACCGCCGCGAGGCTGCCCAGCCAGACGCCGCCGGTGGTGGCGAGGAGGAAGGCCGCGAGCCCGAGCGTGCCGGAAACGGGCAAGCTCTGCGCGAGAAGTTCGCGCACCGAGCGGTCGCGATACTTGGTGGAAAGCTGCAGGTCGCCCTGGAGGACGCCGCTGAATTGCCCCTGGGTATTCCTCCGGACACCCAGGTAGGTGGTGAATTGCTCCCACAGCGTGCCGTCGAGATTGTAGCGCGCCATGATCTGCTTCTCGATGGCCGGCGGAATCCGGCGCTCCTTGGTGAACGGTCCGCCGGGCGCAATCCGCACCAGCAGAAACGTGAGCGTGATGACGCAAAAGAGTACCACGAGCATCGAGACGAAACGGCGGAGGATAAAGGCGAACACGTTGCGCCCATGCTGATTTCAGATTCCCGGGGAAATGCCAAGACGCGACCGCGCCTCGGCGAAATAACCCGGATCGATCTCGAAGCCGATAAAGCGCTCCAGGCCACAGGTGGCGGCGGCGCTGGCGGCGTGGCCGATGCCGAGAAAGGGGTCCAGCGCCACGAGCCCCTCGCGCACGCCGTGCAGCCGGTAGCACCATTCGGCGAGCCCGCGCGGGAAAGGTCGCCGGGTGCGGACGCTGCCGGTCCCGGTGCTGGATCGTCTCGTAGGAGATGAACCAGTTGTTCCCCCGGCAGCGCCGGTCCCGCTTCACGCCGCGCGTGTGCGCCCAGCGGGTGATGTTGCTTTTGTCCGCGTAGGCGACGCCGACGGCAAGGCGATCGATCGGCACGTCGCCGGTGCGCGTGAGATGAAAGACGTATTCGTGGCAATCGGTGAGGTAGCGCTTGGAGTTGATCGGCTTGAAATGGCCCACGCTCAATTCGTCGGCCCGCCGGGGCTGGATGGTCACCGATTTGATCCAGTGGATGGTATTCTGCAGGCGGAAGAGGTGCTGAAACGCCAGGACGAGCTGGTGCGGGAGCAACGGATTCGCCGGCGATGCACCGACGTTGAGGAAGAACGATCCGTCGGGCTTGAGCACGCGGCGGACTTCCGCCGCCCAGCGGCAGGACCATTCGAGGTAGTCCGCGCGCGGGGCGTCGTCGCGGAAACTCGCGTAGCTGATATCGAGATTGTAGGGCGGCGAAGTGACGACGATATCGACCGATTCGGCGGGAAGATTGGCCATACCTTCGAGGCAATCGCCGAGATGAAGATCGAAGCGGGTGGCCAGGCAATTGGTGTGCATGGACGCGGATAGTTGGCACACAAAAACGTTCGTACAAGAGAAAAAAAAAGGTTGGCCATGGACGCTTCGATTCCGGCAAGAAGCGGGATGCAGTCGATCTTCCCTTTCACTGTGAAGCACTTGCGCACCCTCGTCGGGTGCGGCCTTCTCGTCCTGCCCGCCATCGCCGCGCGGGCGGAAACCGTCACGCCGCCGCAAAAGGGGCCGACCGTGCCGGCGATGTCGCGGTGCTCAAAGGCCGCATCGCCTACGCGCCGGCGAATGCCCCGCGCAATATCCAACTGGCCATCTGGGCCACCAATACGCTCGCCAAAAAGCCCTACGTCTGGGGCGGCGGCCACGGCACGTTCTACGACCCGCGGCTACGATTGCTCGGGGACGATTTCCTATTTCCTGCACCAGGGCGGATTGCTCGACCAGCCGACGCCCTCGAAGGCCTTCCAAAGCTACGGCGAATGCGGGCCGGGCAAATGGGTGACCATCTGGGCGCGCAGCGGCCACGTCTTTGCCTACGTGTGCGGGCTGCGCCTCGACACCACCGGCCTGCACCAGGAAGAAGGCCCGCGCTGGCGCGGCGATTACCGCGAACCGCGGGGCTTCATCGCCCGGCACCCGGCGGGGATGTAACGATTTCGTTACACGCGGGACTGGCACGCGCGCGGCGAATGACTATGTTCGCGCGGCAAACCCCATTATGTCCGTTCAGTACAAGGATTATTACGCCACCCTCGGCGTGGCCAAAGGCGCCACGCACGATGAGATTCGCAAAGCGTTCCGCAAGCTCGCGCGGCAACACCATCCCGACGTCTCCAAGGACAAGGATAAGAAAAAAGCCGAGGCGAAGTTCAAGGAGATCAACGAGGCTTATGAAGTCCTCGGCGACGAAGAAAAGCGCAAGCGCTACGACGAGCTCGGCGCGGATTGGGAACATGGCGCACCGCAACCTCCGCCCGGCTTTGGGCGTGGAGGCGGACGACACCAGGGGGGCTTCCCCGATGGCGGCAGTTTTTCCGGCACGGGTTTCTCGGACTTTTTCGAGCAGTTCTTCGGCGGCGCCGCCGAGCACGGCGGACGGCCGGGCTTCTCGGGATTCACGGGACAACCGGAGCGTGGCAGCGATATCGAGGCCGACCTGCTGGTGACGATCGAGGAAGCGCTCCACGGCGCGAAAAAGAAGATCTCCTTCCGCCGGGACGGCCGCTCGGACGTCGAGACCTACGAAGTGCGCATTCCGAAGGGCGTGCGCGAAGGCCAGAAAATCCGCCTGGCCGGCCAGGGCGAATCCGTGGGCAAGCGCGGGCAGGCCGGCGACCTGTATCTCGTCGTCCGCTTTGAAAAGCACCCCGACTACAATGTCGACGGCAGCGACCTGATCTACGATCTCGAACTTCCCGTCTGGCAGGCCGTGCTCGGCGGCAATGTGAGCGTGCCCACCCCCGATGGCCCGGTGCGCCTGAAAATTCCCGACTGCTCGCAGCCCGAGCGCAAGTTCCGCATCAAAGGGCGCGGATTGCCGACGGGCCCGACCACGCGCGGCGATTTCTACGTGCGGCTGGTGGTCCTGCTCCCGAACGATCTCACACCGGAACAGCGTGCGCTGTGGGAGAAGCTGTCCCGCACTTAGTTTTAAGTCTTAAGATTCAAGTTTTAAGAGGAGGTATCTCAGAGCCGCGCTATTCGACGGATCGGCGCGCGATCGCGGTCGCTTAAAACTTAAACCCACATTTCTTCAGAGAAAGCTTTTGCCGGGGAAAAATGGAGGAGAGGTGAAGTATGAAGCGTTACCGCCAGAACACCGGAGGAGGATTGTTTGCCGCGATTGAACACGAACAAGCGGTGGCCAGTAAAACGACGGGGATTTTGAAACTGCGGGAGGTGATCGATTGGGAAAGGTTCCGACCGTTGTTAGAGGAGTTAAGCGGTTACGCCCAGCGGGACTGGAGCAAGGGCGGCAAACCACCGTTTGATCCGGTGCTGATGTTCAAAGTGCTGGTGCTGCAAAAGTTCCACGGGCTGAGCGATGATGCCACCGAAGAGCAGATCTTCGATCGGACGAGTTTCAAGAGCTTCCTTGGGTTGCGGATCGGCGATGCCATCCCCGATGCCAAGACGCTGTGGGACTTCAAGCAGCGCATCGAAGCCGAAGGCCGGGCGGGCAGCCAGCGGTTGTTTGCGGCCTTTGGGGCGATGCTGGAGGACGAAGGACTCATCGCGCGTGCCGGCAGCATCGTCGACGCCAGCTTTGTGGAAGCGCCCCGGCAGCGCAATGACCGGGAGCAGAACCGGCGGATCAAAGAAGGGGAACGTCCCGCCGAGTTCGATCACAACCCGGCGGTCGGAAGGCAGAAGGACAGTGCCGCGCGCTGGACGAAGAAGAACGAGGAAGTGCACTACGGGTGGAAGAACCATGTGAAAGCCGATGCGCAGACTAAGCTCATTCTGCGAGCCGTGACGACGCCGGCCAACGTGCATGACAGCCAGGTCTTCAAGGAGTTGGTCGATGCCCAGGACCGGGCGGTGCTGGCCGACTCGGCCTACCACAGCGAGGAACACGAAGCGCATTTGTTGGCCTTGGGGGCGGAGGAATTCCTGCTGCGCAAAGCCCCCCGAGGCCAGGCCCTGAGTGCGGCCGAGCAAAAGAGCAACCACACCATCAGCCGGATCCGCGTGCGGGTAGAGCACATCTTTGCACGGATGGCGCAGATGGGAGCCGACTTTTGCCGGAGCATCGGGTTGGCTCGAGCCACGGCCCACAATCATCTCTGCAACCTGGTGTATAATATGGATCGCTACGCCTGCTTGCGAAAATGAGCGCGGCGCCGACCGCCCGGCCAGGCTAAAGAAGGCCGGGAGCCAACTCCAGAACGAGCGGAGCCGTGGTCGTTGACCGCCTTGCTTGATCGACCAACCTTTTCGAGCGGGAAAATCCCCCCGCCAACCACCCCGGTTTCCTCCCAAAACTCCAACGCGACCTTTCCAGAGGTGCCCTTAAGATTCAAGTTTTAAGAGGAGGTATCTCAGAGCCGCGCTATTCGACGGATCGGCGCGCGATCGCGGTCGCTTAAAACTTAAGTTCTTAAAACTTAAAACTCCCAACCGTCACGCCGTCTTCCGGTCGAATTGGTGGAAGATCACGCGGCGGGGCGAAGAGTCTACTCTTCACTCAGCCGCCGCAAGTCCGCCTTGTAATCGACCCGCGGCAGATCGGGCTCGTATCCCTTTCGTCGTGCTTCGAGTGCGGGGGCAATGATTTCCTGGCGCACGTTGATCGATTTACCCCAAAGCTCCTGCCATAGGATCGCGGTATTGGTGGTGATATCGCCAATGGCTTCCTCGTCAAAGTTGGGACGATACAGATCCACTGAAGCCTGCAATTCCCGACGCATCTCCTCCTCCGTAGGATGCCCCGTCTTCTCAATTACCAATCGGTAGGCGCGCAGATCCTTCTCTTCCAGGCGCGACAGCTTGGCGATGAGGATGTCGATCGGGTGCGGCAAGGTCAAACGGACATGGCCGACCTGTACCGTATAAGCCCGGAGAGTCCAGAGCGGGTTGGTTCGAAAATTCGTCGGGACGCAGACCTGAATATAAATCCCGGTCGAGACCTCCTTTTCCAGGCCAGTTCGCCGCACCGCGGCCGTCAATTCTTCGTAAGCCTCGTCCTGATCCGCCGTGTACAGGTCCACGTCTGCGCTGGTAAAAGTGGGCTCGATCCCCAGTTGCAGCGGCGAGGAGCCGAACAGCGTGATGGCCCAATCTCTACCCTGCGGAAGCGCCGCAAAGAGCGTCAGGAGGGCTTCAACCCGCCGGCGTCCTCCAGTTGATTTCAGGCGACCACAACACGGCGCACGTGGGGAACAAGGTTCCGATTTCGATCGAGCTTCCATGGCGCGACCCAATAGGCTCTCGCCTGCTCGATCAACCGATTGCTCACCCCCCCGATCATCCGCGAAAAGCCGGGCCAGCCGCTTATCGCGCGGCGAAAGCGGCTTGCCTTGCTGGGCCTTGAGCCAGATACGGGCGGCGATACGGGCACGGTGCCAGTAGGGATCAAGGGTTTCGCGTTTTCACCAGCAGCACCATAGCAACCGATAGGCCGCCTGCCAACCGTCTCGACGGCTTATGACAGAGTGCCAGGAGCCAAGTAACGAGAGCCAAGTGGCGCCATAATCCGACGTTGGGCACGTTACCCCCTGGCTCTTGAATCCTGGCTCTTTGCCCCTACGCCGTCTTCCGGTCGAATTGGTGAAAAATCACGCGGCGGGGCTGCGCGAGCACTTCGGCTACTTTGCGTCCGAGGGCGTCGATTTCGTAGGGTTTCGCGATCATGCCGGAGAAGCCGTATTCTTCGTAGCGGCTCATCACGGGGTCGTTGGCGTAGCCGCTGGAGACGATGGCGCGGATATCCGGATCGATCTCGAGCAGGCGCTTGATCGTCTCCTGCCCTCCCATGCCGCCGGGAATGGTGAGATCGGAAATGAAGAGATCGAAGGGCTGGCCATCCTTCATCGCCTTTTCGTAGGCGGCGATGGCGTCCTTGCCGTCGTTGGTTTCCGTGACCTTGTAGCCCAGCTCTTCCAGAGTGCAGGTCACGAGCATGCAGATGGCTTCCTCGTCATCGAGGACCAGCACGCGCGCGGAGCCCTTCGGCGCCAGCGGCACGGGGCCGGCGGTTTCCTCGCGCAGCTCGTGTTCCGACGCCGGCAGGCAGATGGTAAAGGTCGAGCCTTCGCCGGGCTTGGAGTCGACCGCGATCAAGCCATGGTGATTCTTGACGATGGAATACGCGGTCGCGAGGCCGAGGCCGCTGCCCTTCGGCTTGGTGGTGAAATACGGGTCGAAGATTTCTTGAGATACTCCTCGGGAATGCCGATGCCCTGGTCCTGGAGCGAGATCTTCACCCAGCGCCCGGCGTCCAGGCCCAGGCTCACGCTGTGCGCCATGAGTTCGACGTTCTCCGCGTGAATCCGCAGGACGCCGCCCGCCGGCATGGCCTGGTCGGCATTCATCGCCAGGTTGTTGATCACCTGGCTGATCTGGCCGGGATCGATGTCCACCGGCCAGAGGTTTTCGGCCACGTTGAATTCGCAGTGGGCCTTCGAGCCGTGCAGCGTGAGGCTGAGGGTGTCGCGGAGGAGCTGGCTGATGGCGGTGGTCTGCTTCACCGGCGCACCGCCGCGCGCGAAGGTGAGCAATTGCTGCGCAAGCTCCTGCGCCCGGTTCGTGGCGCGTTTGGCCGCGCCGAGACGCTCGCCGACCTCCGGATCCGGCGAGCACAGCAGCGCGAGCGAAATATTGCCGAGGATGGCGGTGAGCAGATTGTTGAAATCGTGCGCGATACCGCCGGCGACCACGCCCAGCGATTCCAGCTTGTCGGCCTTTTGCTGCTCCTCATCGAGGCGCCGCTTTTCCGTGACGTCGCGGAAGACGACCACCGCGCCGATGCGCCCATTGGCGCGGTCCCGGATCGGGGCGGCATTGCTCTCCACGAGACGCTCGCTGCCATCCTTGGCGATCATCAGCGCCGGTCCGTCCAGCCCCTCCGCCACGCCCGCCTCGACGATGCGCTGGATGGCGAGCGTGTAGCGCTTGCGGCTGCGCTCGTTGAGCACCTGGAAAACCGTGGCCAGCGGCTTGCCGGCGGCGTCTTCCTGCGTCCAGCCGGTGAGCGCTTCCGCCACGGGATTGAGCATCAGCACGCTGCCGCTGTTGTCGATGGTGATGAAACCATCCGCCATCGACTTCATGGTCACCTGGAGGCGTTCTTTTTCCGCGGCCAGGTCTTCTTCCGAGCGCTTGCGCTCGATCTCCGCCGCGGCGCGCGCCGCGAAAATCTGCAACGTCGACTCGATCATCTGCGTGTCGCCCAGTTGCTTGCGGTCGAGCACGCCGATCAGGCCGATGGTGCGCCCGTGATGGTCCATCAGCGGCGTCGCGATGAAGCTCTCGATCGCCAGCTCCGCGAGGAGAACATCCTCCGGGAACAATACCCGCGCCCCGCCGAGATGCGCGCGGAATCCCCGCGCGATGGAATCGGCAAAAGCCGAATGGGTGAGCGCGCATTGCCCGTTGCGCAGGATATTCCCCTGCTCCGCGAGAGCCAGCGTGCTGAATTGCCCGGCGCCTTTGCCGCTCAGTTCCACGAGGAAGGCGTAATCGTTCGGCAGCGCCTTGGAGAGTTGCTTGAGCAGGGAGCGCAGGAATTCCTCGCCGGTGGTGTGCGAGACACCCAGGCTGATCTGGCGCAGCGTTTCCTCGGATTTCTGCCGTTCGCCCACGTCGCGCACGATGGCCACGAATTGCCGGCGGCCCGCCAGCTCCATGCTGCTCAGCGAAATCTCGATCGGGAAAGGGTAATAGCCCTGGCGCTGGCCCACGGCCATGATGGCTCCGCGCCCGACATTCTTCATGTCGTGGAAAAAGAGCCGCTGGGGCACGAGCAGCGCCACATTGCAGCCGATCACTTCCTTGGCCTTCTGGACGAACATCTTCTCCGCCGCCGGATTGAGCGACTGGATCAAGCCGCTCTCATCCACCGTGATCACCCCATCGAGGGTATTGTCGATGATGGCCCGGTTTTGCGCCGTCGCCTCCTCAGCCTTGCGCAAGTGCCGGCGAAAGGCGCGGTAATTCTGCCAGCTCGAAGTCACGAGGAAGCTCACCGCCAGGGCGCTGAGCAGCGCGAAGCCGCACGTCTGCAACAACCGCCCGCCAGCGGGTGGTGTCATTGAGCATCTCCAGTTCGCTGTTGGATTCGCGGACGAAGCGGCCCAACTCGGCCCGAAGGTGGTCGAAGAGCGCACTGTCCACTCCGCGGGCCATGAGCGCCGCGCCATCGTGGCCTTGCCGGCGCTGGGCGATCTCCGGCCGGGCGGAGTCGCGCAGCCAAGTCTGGAATTGCGTGCCGATCGCGCGCACCGATTCCCGGCGCGCCGATTTGCCGGGGAGCAGCGGCATCAGTTCGCTGAGATGCGCCTGGAAAGCCGTCCGCCGCCGCTCGAATTGCTGAAGTTGCAGGGTCTGCCCGGTGAGCAGGTAACTGCGCAGGGAAGTCTCCAGCGCCGCGAAGTCGTTTTCCGCCGCCGTGGCGGCGCGCAGGATCGCATACTCGGTGGTGCGCGCGTCGTCCGAGGCGTGCTCCCGGATCGCGAGGGTGAGAAAGGCAATCGCCAAGATCAAAATGACGGCCACCGCCAGGACCGACGACCCCACGTGACGCGAGGCCAGACCATCCTCTTTCGACATCCACCGGCGGAACCGGCGGAAGGTCGGGAAATGCTCAGGCGTGGAGGGCGATGCCATTTAGCCTCTCTGTAAGAGCTAAACGCATGCCTTGTAGTCCGTTTGGCCTTTGTTTCTGGCAAAAATGCCGAATCGGGCGGCTCGATCCTCAAAAATGCAAAAACGACCGGACCTTGTCCGCCGGGAGGTTTTCGCGGCCCTTCAGGAAGTCGAGTTCGATGAGAAACTGCGCTTCCATCAGTTGCGCCCCCATGAGTTGGAGGAGCTTGATCGCCGCCGCCGCCGTCCCCCCCGTGGCGAGCAAATCGTCGATCAAAACGACCCGCTCTCCGGCCCGCACCGCATCGACATGCATCTCCACCACCGCCTCCCCGTATTCCAGGGTGTAGGCCGCGCTTTGCGTCTGATAGGGCAACTTCCCTTTTTTGCGAATCGGCACGAAACCCAGCCCGAGCTTGTAGGCCACCGCCGCGCCGAAAAGGAATCCCCGGGCATCGATCCCAACCACTTTCTCCACCTTCAGAACCTCGGCAGCCTCGGCAAAAGAATCCACGGCCAGCCGGAAAAGCGCGGGATCGGAGAGAACCGGAGTGATGTCCTTGAAAACAATACCCGGCTTGGGGAAGTCCACCACATCGCGGATGGCGGCACTCAAAAGTTGAAGATCGCTGTCGGAAGGCATGGCGGCGAGGGTTGTGGCAGAGCGCCTCGGGAATGACAAGCCGGTCGGAGGGATGGTCCACGAAAAGCACGAAAAAGCACGAAAGGGGACGCCTTCCTTTTCGTGCTTTTTCGTGTATTTCGTGGACCCTCATCCCTGCCCTGGTGATTTCAGGTTTTCCCGCAGCCCAACCTCGGCTACCTTCCGCCCCTCCGATGCCCAAAGTTTTCCTCAAGACCTACGGTTGCCAGATGAATGAACGCGACTCCGAGCAAGTCGCGCGCATGCTCGTGGAGCGGGGTTATGAGATGACCAAGCGCGAAACGGAGGCCGACGTGGTGCTGCTGAATACCTGCAGCGTGCGCGACATGGCCGAGCAGAAGGCCATCGGCAAGATGGGCCTGCTCGGCCGGCTGCGCGCCAACAAGCCGGAGATGGTCTTTGGCTTTCTCGGCTGCATGGCCCAATCCCGCGGCCAGGAACTCACGCAAAACATGGGGCACGTGGACCTCGTGGTGGGCACCCAGAAATTTCACCGCGTGGCGGATTACGTGGACCAGATCGTCCAGCACAAGCGCGCCCTGCGCGAACGGCTCATGGACGATGCGCGTTTCTCCATCGTCGATATCGAGGAGGAGGCCGGCTCGCAGGAAACCATCCGCGAACACGTGCTCAAGGACCGGCAGGCCACGGCGTTTGTCTCGATCATGCAAGGCTGCAATATGCACTGCACCTTTTGCATCGTGCCCAGCACGCGCGGCGCGGAGCGGTCGCGGCGCATCGAGGAGATCGTCCGCGAGGTGGAAGGCCTGGTCGCGCGCGGCGTGAAGGAGGTGACGTTGCTCGGGCAGATCGTGAATCTTTTCGGCCGGCACGAGTTTGAGAAACGCGACGGCAAATCGCCCTTCGTGCAACTGCTCGAAGCCGTCCACGCCGTCGATGGCCTGCGGCGCCTGCGCTTCACTTCCCCTCACCCCATCGGTTTCCGCGACGATCTCGTCAATGCGTTCGCCGAGTTGCCGAAGCTCATGCCCCACGTGCATCTGCCGATGCAATCGGGCTCGGATCGCATCTTGAAAGCCATGCACCGCGCCTACACCGCCGAGCGGTATTTCGCGCTCACGGAAAAGCTGCGCGCCGCCCGGCCCGACATCGCCCTCACCACGGACGCCATCGTCGGCTTCCCCGGCGAGACGGACGAAGACTACGCCGCGACCCGTGAGCTCGTGCAGCGGATCGGCTTCGACAACGCCTTCATCTTCCGCTACTCGCCCCGCCGCGACACCCCCGCCGCAGACCTGGGCGAACAGGTGCCCGAGTCGGTCAAGGAAGAGCGCAACCAGGACTTGCTGCGCGTCATCGACGAGTCCGCCATTGCGAAGGGCGAGGCCCTGGTCGGCCGCCAGGTGGAGATCCTCTGCGAAGGCCCGAGCCGCACGAACAAGGAGACGCTCACCGGCCGGACGCCCGGCAACAAGATCGTCATCTTCGAAGGCAGCGACCGCCACATCGGCGAGATCTTCGAGGTGGCCGTGACCCGCTCCAGCGGCTTCTCGCTCTACGGCGACCCTGCGGTGCTGGATGGGGCATCGGCGCTGGCGGCGGTGTAGCGGAGCGCCCCTAAAAAACTTCATCCTGAGCCGTCTCGATGCAATTGAGAAAGGGGGAGCGCACGCGCCCCATTTTCCCTCCGCGAACCGGCGCACAATCACAAAACACCAACCGCCCGCGAGATGAGCAGGACCATGATGGTCAGCGAAATGAGGATTTGCACCGCGGCGACGGCTTTCGCCCAGCGGGCGAGCAGCGGCGCGTCCGTGGGGCCGAAGGTGGAATTTTGGGTCAAGGCCACGAAGAGATAATCGACGAACAGCGGGCGCCAGTTTTCGCTCACGAATTTCCCGCGCTCGCTTTTTTTCCACCTGCATCTGCGGGAAAAGGAAACTGCGGCTGCCGAATTCCTTGCGCTCGTGCCGCACCATGGGGCCGTGGCCGTCGAGCCGCCAATACCAGAGGGCAAAGACCAGCACGTTGGTCGCCCAGAGCGCCGCGCCGGAGCCGAGCAAACGCAACGGCGCTTCCTTGTGGGAAGGCAGCGCCATGACCAGCAGGACGACCGAGGCAATCAACGCCAGGGTCATGACGGCGTTGGCGATCAACCCCAGAATGCAGTTGAGCGAGACCCGCCCGGTGTGGTGGGCGATAAACGTGGGCACGAGCAGCACCACGATGGTAGTGGGCAGCAGCCAGATGGGGCCCACGATGAGGGACGACGGCAGGGCCAGGTAGATGCCACCCACGGCCAGGAAGGCCAGCGCCGCCTGCCAACGCTCCGGTTTGTCAAATTGCTCGGTTGGTTTTTGCACTCATCAATATAGGCGGGCGCGCGAAAGGCAGGCAAGGGCTTCGCACCCGGCAACATGGGGCGCCCCGTCGACAAAATCACTTTCGCCAGCACAACGGATGCGACGGCGATTTTAGCGCGAGCGCCGTCTATGCCGGTAGGGAAGCCGCGCCGCCGGGTTCCCGCGCATGTGGTGTGGAAAAGCGGGGGGTGGCCGGAGATTTTGGCAGACTTCGCACGCGGATGCGGCTCGCGACCGCCCCTACTCCCCGCCCCAAAAAGTGGGAACCCGGCGGCGCGGCTTTCCCTACCCGGAGATACGGCGCTGGCGCTGGGACCGTGAGCGCCAACGACCTGCAGGAGTGTGACGGTAGTGCCGCTGACTGGATAGCCCAGCGGGTTGTCTGGGACGCGGATGCGGACTACACTTTTTAGCGCATGAAATCCACCGCAGCCTGGAAAGCCAAATTTCGATTTCTCACGATGCTGGCGGTTTACCTGCTGGGGGCGATTGCGGGGCGCGCGGGAAGCTATTCCGCGGGCGGGGCGAATGCCTATGTCCAGTCGAAGGATTACCAGGGGCTTCTGCAGTACGCGACAGCGTGGTCGATGGCCGATCCCGATAGCGCGGAGGCGTGGTCGTATCTGGGCGTCGTCTACGGCATTTATTTGCAGCAGCCAGAGAAAGCCGTCGCGCCGATGCAGCGGTCGCTGCAGTTGAACCCGAACCAGGCGCCGGGCTGGCATGCGCTGGGCGTCACCTATCTCCAGCTCAAGAAAAACGCGGACGCGGTCGGCGCCATTTCGAAGGCGATCAAGCTCAACCCGAACCAGCCGAACTACTACAACAATCTGGCGGTGGCGTATGCGGCGATGGCGCGCTGGCAGGACGCCTACAATGCGCTGAATGACGAGAAGGATCTGGCGGTCAGGCTGGATAACGCCATGGTCTGGTACAACCTCGGCAACGGCTATGCCCGACTCGAGCAGGCCGAACCCGCGGTGGCTGCCTATCAACGTGCGGTGCAACTCAATCCCAATTGGGCGGAGGCGTGGACCAATCTCGGCACGATGTTGCAGTGGGGCGGCAACGTGCAGGGTGCGGAGCAGGCCTACACGCGGGGTGCGCGTCTCGGCGACCCCCTCGGGGCGCAGAATAACGCCCGCCTGCAGCAGGCGCTGGCGCAGCAAGCCGCGGCGGCGAAAGCCGGCGCGGACCGCAATAGCATCGATGCCATTATCAACCGGCAGGCCAAAGAGAATCTCGAACGTCGACTGCAAAACGAAGGTTCACTGAGACTCGGTGAACATTTGCCCTGAGAAGCGGAGTCAGGCGGGTCAGGCATCACCGGCGTAAACGGGGTCAGGTGAGAATGGCACGCAGATAAGAGAGAAATCCGCGCGGTGCCGTGAGGACCAGGGATGTTCCTTTGGTTCCCCACTTGAGACTTTGCCCGAAGCCGCGTAAATACGGCGCGTGTTCAGAACCATCGCCTGCGGCCTGCTGGCCGTCGCCATCGCCTTTGGCCTCGCTTCGTGCACCAGCGCGCCGAGCCCGCATCTGATCCGCATCAGTGTGCCCGACCAGAAGATGCTGGTCTTCCAGCAAGGAGTGGAAATTGCCCGTTACGATGTATCCACGTCGAAATTCGGAGTGGGCGACCGCGTGGCAGCTATGCGACCCCGCTCGGTGAGATGGTGGTGAAGGAAAAGATCGGCGCCGGCCAGCCGAGCGGCATGAAGTTCAAGAGCCGTCGCCCCACGGGGGAAATCGTGCGGCCGAATGCGCCGGGCCGCGACCCGATCGTCTCGCGCATTCTCTGGCTAAAGGGCCTCGAAGCGCAGAACCGGCGCGCGTTCGACCGGGGCATCTACATCCACGGGACCGCCGAGGAGTGGAGCATCGGCACGCCGGCCAGCTACGGCTGCATCCGCATGCGTTCGCACGATGTCATCCAGCTCTTCGACAAGGTCGACGTGGGCACGCGGGTCGAGGTGACCCAACAGCCACTTCCGGCCGCGCTGGTCCAGGGCAATGGGGAAAGCGCTCCCGCGCAGCAATTCAACATGCAGACCAAACCGCCTGCGGTGCCTCCGCCCGCGACCGTCCCTGTGCCGGCGGCGGCCCCCGTCCAGGCCGCCTATGCCGCCCCCGCGCCGACCCGGAGCAGCCCCCCGAAGAAGCATCCCATTTCCCCCGCCGCCCCCAGCACGGGGCCCACACCGATTCCCGCTTCCCGTCCGTCGTCGGCCAGCGCCGCGACTCTCCCGTCCCCCCGAGGCTAGACGGGCCGGCCGGCGCGATTGCCGACTGGCAGAGGCTCGCGGCTTCCGTGGGCTGGGTGGGCTGCGTGGGTTGCGTAAGCGTTTTTCGGCATTGAATGCCCTTTTTCGCGATTTTCAGATCGTGCCGGGGTTTTTCGAATCGGGATTCCCTCCGCTCTTCTTTCGTTTTCGCATCCAGTGTTTGTAATTAATCCGACCCCTGTTTACAGTAAGGGAATGCACGCTCCGGCGTGAGTTGTTCCGTCCACCTTTCACCCCAAAGCACACTATGGCTCAAGCAATCATGGACCCCGAGGAGGTCCGGCGCTTCGCAAAGGAATTGAAGCGTTTCAACGACGACGTGCAGGGCAAAGCCTCCGCGCTGCAAGCCCGCTTCGCCTCTCTTTCCGCGTCCTGGCAGGACCAGGAGCACGAGAAATTCGCCGAGGAATTCATCACCACGATGAAGGTGATCAAAAAATTCACCGAGATCTCGGAGAAGCATACTCCCTTCCTCCTGCGCAAGGCCCAGCGCATCGAGGAATATCTCGACCAGCGCTAAAGCATGCCTCCCCATCAGGCCAACGTCACGTCGGTCGATGTGCTCGATGTCTTCCGCTCGAGCCTCCTCATCTTTCAGGGCAAAGCCCGCCGCGCGCTGGACGACGCCAGCGATGAGTTGCGCCGCACGCGCATGTGGCTCCAGCACGAGCAGCGCACCCGTTGGGAAGGCGAACTCAAGAAGCGCTGCCGGACTCTGGATCAGGCCGTGCAGGAATTGATGAGCGCCAAGCTCTCCAGCATGCGCGACAACATCACCTTCCAGCAAAATGCCGTGCGCAAGGCGAAGGTCGCGGTCGCCGAGGCGGAGGAAAAACTGCGCCAGATCAAGAAGTGGAACCAGAACTTCGACGCCATCGCCGATCCCCCATGGCCAAGCGCCTCGAGGGGCTCCGCCAGTTCCTCGATTTCAATCTCCCCAAGGGGCGTCACTTTCCTCGTGCAGGCCGCCCGCACGCTCGACGCTTACGCTGAGACCCACGAGCCGAAATCCGCCCCGGCAGCCGCTCCGGAAACCCCACCCGCATGAGCGCGAAAGAAAGCGGCGCCAATCTCGTGCAGGCCTTGAAGGAGTTGAATCTCAAATGGGGCGAGGCCAAGGCGCACTGGCACGACGTCAAGTCGCAGCAGTTCGAGCGCGAATACCTGGAAGAACTGCCCGACCACGTCCAACGCACCATGGGTGTAATGCAGGAAATCGATGTCCTGTTGAAAAGAGTAAGAAGCGAATGTGAGTAACCCCGATCTTCGTCCCACCCACGTTCTCGAACTCCTCGCCACGCTGCAAAAGACGGCGGCCGCTTTCGCCGCGCGCGAAGAGGCCCTGTCCCGCGATTTTGCCGCCCGCCGCCACACCGTCAATCGCCAGCAGCGCGATGGACTGGACAAGGCGGAGGCGCGTCTCACTTCGCTCATCGAGGAATCCAATGCCCTCTGCCAGACCGGCCGCCAGCACCTGACCGCGCTCTACGAAGGCCGCCGCATGCGCATAAATCGCGTCGGCACCGCCGCGCTGCGCAAGTTGCCGATGCACGCGCGCCAGGCCCGCGAGCGCTGGATGGGCGACCTGCAACTGAAGCAATTCCAGTCGGAGAAAAAAGCTGGAGGCCGACAAAAAGGCGGCGGACAAGATTCACGATGCCTGCACAGACCAGCTCGACGCCGCGCAGGAGGCGATGAAGAAGATGCGACAGAAGGCGCGCCGGGCTTTCGGAGGGTATTTTAGTTTTCTGCGGCAATTGAGGCCCGCGGCGGATTCCGCGCCGACGCCGGCGAGTTGCGAAGAGGGCCTGAAAGAGCTGCAAAATGCCGTGGCCGTGGCCCAGCAGTATCTCGGCGAATATCTCCGGCGCCCGCTGCCCAAGCTCTTCGGCTACGCGCATCCCGTTCTCGTCATTCCCGCGCTGCTCGTGCTCGCCGCCGGTCTCGCTCTGCTCTTCCCGCCGAATGGTGTGGTGCCGGCGGGCGGTCTGGTCGTGCTCCTGCTCCTCTATGTCGTCGGCGTCGTCCTGGGACATCAGCAGGGCAAACCTTTTGTGCCCGGCTTCGGCAATGCCCTGCGGGTCGCCAGGGTGCAGCACGCCGCCATCAAGGCGCTGGCCGATGAACAGCAGCAGCAGGCGCATGCCCGCGCGCAGGAGGAATACGAGATGACCCGCGAGGCGATCGCCGAGCAGTGGGGCCGTTCGGATCAGGTCGAGGTGGAATTCGAACAGCACATGCGGGAGAAGATCGAGGCGCAGATGCCGCGCATCGCAGCACAGATCGATCAATACTCCGCGCCCAAGCTCGCGCGCCTCGTGACAGAGCGCGACGCCCGCCACGCGCACTACCGCCAGGAAGCGGATGCGCGCAAGCAGACCGTCGAGGCCACCTTCGACAAGGAATCGACCGCGCTCACCCAGGAGGAAGCGTCGCGCTGGGACACCCTGGCCGCGGAATGGCAGAGCGCCATCACCCCGCTCTATAACGACCTGCGCGCCATTCAGGCCGCTTCGGCCGAATACTTCCCCACGTGGTCGGAATCGTTTCTCGCCACCTGGTCCACGCCGGAGACGCTCCGGTCCTCCACGCGCTTCGGCCAGCTCGACGCCATGCTCGCCTCCTATCCGCAGGACTCGCGTCTTCCCCTGCCCGGCCCGGCGGAACTGAGCGCGCCCCTCGCCCTCTCGTATCCCGGCGAAGGCTCTCTGCTCTTCGACACTCACGAATCCAGCAGCGCCGAAATCGTCAACACGCTCAATAACGTCATCCTCCGCCTCTTTACGACCAGCCCGCCCGGGAAGATCGCCTTCACCGTCATCGATCCGGTCGGTCTCGGGCAGAATTTCGCCGGCCTCATGCACTTCTCGGATTACGAGGAGGCCCTGATCAACCGCCGCATCTGGACCCAGCGCGACCAGATCGACGAGCGCCTCGCCGAACTCAGCGAGCACATCGAAAAAGTGATCCAGATGTATCTGCGCAACGAGTACGCCTCGATCAGCGAATACAACGAGCAGGCCGGCAGTGTGGCTGAGAAGTATCATTTCCTCGTCGTCGCCGATTTCCCGGCGAACTTCAGCGAAACCGCCGCCAAACGCCTGCAAAGCATCGCCACCAGCGGCGCGCGCTGCGGTGTCTTCACGCTCATTCACTGGGACGAGCGGCACGAATTGCCGGAGGGCTTCGTGCCCGACGAATTGCGCAAGAGCAGCCTCGTGCTCAAGCGCTCGGGCGCGGGGAATGAGTTCATCGTCGCGAATGCCCCGGTGGGCGCCGCGGCGCGTCTCACCTTTGATGCTCCCCCATCGGATGAACTCGCCGCGCAATTCGTCCACAAGATCGGCAAGGCCAGCGTGGACTCGAACCGCGTGCAGGTGCCCTTCTCACAAATCGCTCCCGCGCCCGGCGAGTTGTGGACCAACGAGACGACCAACGAACTCAAGATCGCCGTGGGCCGCACCGGCGCGACCAAGCACCAGTATCTCGCCATCGGCAAGGGCACGCGCCAGCACGCGCTCTTCGCGGGCAAGACGGGTTCGGGCAAATCGACTCTCTTCCACGTCATCATCACCAATCTCGCGCTCTCGTGCTCGCCCGAGCAGGTGGAGTTCTACCTCATCGATTTCAAGAAGGGCGTCGAGTTCAAGTGCTATGCGGAGAAGCGGCTGCCGCATGCCAAGGTCGTGGCCATCGAGTCGGATCGCGAGTTTGCGCTCAGCGTGCTCCAGCGCGTGGATGAAGAACTCAAGCGCCGCGGCGATATGTTCCGCAAGCTCGGCGTGCAGGACGTGGCCGGCTACAAGCGCGAAGGCGGCAAGGAGCCGATGCCCCGGTCGCTGCTCATCATCGATGAGTTCCAGGAATTTTTCGTCGACGACGATACCATCGCGCAGACGGCGTCGCTGCTCTTCGACCGCATCGTCCGCCAGGGCCGTGCCTTCGGTATCCATGTGCTGCTCGGTTCGCAAACGCTCGGCGGCGCCTACTCGCTGGCGCGCGCGACACTGGGGCAGATGGTGATTCGCGTCGCCTTGCAGTGCAACGAGGCCGACGCCTACCTCATCATGGATGACAACAATCCGGCGCCGCGCCTGCTCTCGCGTCCCGGCGAAGGCATCTACAACGACGCCGCCGGTGCCATCGAAGGCAACAGCCCCTTCCAGGTCGTCTGGCTCTCGGATCAGGAGCGCGACCTGCGGCTCGATGAAATTCACGCGCTGGTCGAGCAGCGGCACGCGCGTTATTCCACCCCCATTGTCTTCGAGGGCAATGCGCCCGCCGCGCTCGCGGAGAACGATCTCCTCCGCCAGGTGCTCGAAGAGGCGCCCACCGTGACCCCCGCCGCATCTCGCGCGGGCCTGGTTCGGTGCGCCGAATTCGATCAAGGGGCCGACCGAAGCGGTGTTCCAACGGCAGAGCGGCAATCATTTGCTGATCGTCGGCCAGCGCGATGAGCCGTCGCTCAACATGCTCGCCATTTCGTTGCTCGCCCTGGCCGCGCAATTCCCGGTGGGCGGGGCGAAATTCGTCCTCATCCAAAGCACCACGCCCGGCTCGCCGGATGCCGAATTGCTCGACCGCATCGTGGCCGCGATCCCGCACCCGGTGACGGTCAGCCGCGGGCCGGAGATTCCGCAGATCATGGCGGACCTGAGCGCGGAATTGAAAGCGCGCTCCAGCGGCGAAGCGCCGATCGACGCGCCGGCCATCTTCGTCTTCATCCACGGCCTGCATCGTTTTAAGAAGCTGCGCCAGGAAGACGACTTCAGCTTCTCGATGAGCGGCGACGATACGGCGGCGAATCCCGGCGCGCTCTTCGCCGAACTCATGACCGAGGGCAGCAGCTACGGCATTCATCTGCTGGTCAGCATCGACACCTTGAACAACGTCAACCGCAGCATGAGCCGCAAGGCGCTGACGGAATTTGAAATGCGCGTGGTCTTCCAGATGAGTGCCAACGATTCCGCCAGCCTCATCGACTCACCCAAGGCCGCCAACCTCGGCCTGCACCGCGCGCTCTACTACAATGAGCAGGCCGGCACGCTGGAAACCTTCCGCCCCTACGCCGCGCCGGACTCGGCGTGGCTCACGGATGCCGCCGGCAAGCTGGCGCAATTGAAGCCGGTGCAGCCGGGAGCCACGGCTCCGGCGTAGGACGTTTACGGAATGGCTTTGTACTCGGGCAGCGGGGTGCCGAGATACCCGTCGGTCCTGTCCCCATCGTCGTTGAAGTGCCACCAGCCGTGCAGCACTTTCGTGCCGGCCTCGACGAAGAAACCGCCATCCTGGTAATCGGTGGCGATGGTGCGGATGGCAATTTTCGAAGGCGCCTGGTAGTAGTAGGTGGTGCCCTCCTCATAGAGGGGCAGGTATTCGCCGGCCGGCATGTGGACGTGGAACATGAAGCCGTCCGCGTCGAAGGGTTGCGGAAGAATGATCTTCGCGAGGGGCGGCTTCGAGTGGAGGGGCTGCAAGGTGGTGCAGCTCGTGAGCGCGGAAGTGGCGAGGCTGGCGAACAGCAGGAGAGAGTGGCGGACAGTATTCATGAGGTTTGGCCGGAGCAGCGTGGCTGATTCCGGCTGCCCATCAATACGGTTCGACGTCGGGCCGCCTTACAGAATTCGCCGGCGCTCCTTCCTCGCTGTCATCCTGAGCGGAGTGTAACGGAGTCGAAAGCCGAGCGTAGCGAGACGCCTATGGGACTGTGGGGCAAACCCCGTCGCTCTACCAAAGAGCGGGATCTTTCGACTCCGTTACACTCCGCTCAAGATGACACCGGGAGGAAAGAGTTCCCCCCCTTGCACGGCCGTCAAGCCAGCACCGGCTCGATGACCTTCCCATGCACATCCGTGAGGCGTCGCTCGATGCCGTTGTTGTAAAAGGTGAGCCGCTCGTGGTCCAGGCCGAGGATGCGCAGGATCGTGGCGTGCAGGTCATAGATCGTCGCCACCTGCTCGACGGCTTGATACCCAAAATCATCCGTCGCTCCGTAGCTGAACCCGTGCTTCACCCCCGCGCCCGCCATCCACACGGTGAACCCCTTGGGGTTGTGATCGCGCCCGTTCGCCCCCTTCTGGAAGGTCGGCATCCGCCCAAACTCGGTGACGAAGACGAAGAGCGTATCCGCCAGCAAGCCGCGCTCCTTCAAGTCCCGTAACAGCGCGGCCGCCGGCTGATCGAGAATCGGCGCGTGGATGTTGTACTGGTCCTGGATTTTCTTATGCCCGTCCCAATTGCCCACGCCCTCGCCCATGGCATACGAGCCATTGAACAACTGCACGAAGCGCACCCCGCGCTCGAGCAACCGCCGCGCGAGCAGACAGTTCTTGCCGAAGCCCGCCTTCGTTCCGTTGGCGCCATCGATGCCGTAGGCCTCGAGCGTCGGCGCGCTTTCCCCCGCCGTCCCGCTCACCTCAGCCGCGGCCAGTTGCATCTTCGCCGCGAGTTCGTAGGCGGAGATCCGCGCGGCGAGATTGCTGTCTCCGGGATTTTGCCCCAAGTGCCGGTCGTTGAGCACTTTCAAAAAATCGCGTGTCGCGCGCTCGTCGCCTTCGCTGATTTCCGCCGGGCGTTCGAGGTTGGGAATCGGCTTGTCGGCATTGAACGCCGTGCCTTGAAACACCGCCGGCAGGAAACCCGAAGACCAATGGCGCGAGCCGATCTGTGGCACGCCACGCGGATCGGGAATGGCCACGAATGCCGGCAGGTCGCGGCACTCGCTGCCCAGCGCGTAGGTTACCCACGAGCCGATCCCGGGGAAGCCATCGAGCGTGAAGCCGGTGCTCATCTGGTTCTCCGCCGGACCGTGCGTGTTCGACTTCGCGGTCATCGAATGGATGAAGCACATCTCATCCGCCATCTCCGCGAGATGCGGCACGAGATTGCTGATCATCTTCCCGCTCTGCCCGCGCGGCTTGAAGTCCCACAGCGGCTTGATGAGATTGCCCTGCTGGCCTTGGAAGGTGACGAGTCCATCCCCACCCGGCATCGGCGTATCGTGGCGCTTCACCAGCTCCGGCTTGTAATCGAACGTGTCCACGTGGCTCAGCGCCCCCGAGCAAAAGAGCATCACCACCCGCTTTGCCTTCGCCGGAAAGTGCGGCGGGCGCGGCGCGTAGGGGCTGGCTCGGATCGATGATCGGGCGAATCGGCGAGCGATCCTCCGCGAGCAAACGCTGCTCGCCCAGCAAGGTCGCCAGCGCAATGCCACCCAGCCCCGTGCCGCCCCAGCGCAGGAAATCGCGGCGGCTCAGCAGATGGCGGCCCGCATGGGAAAGAAGCGGATCATTCATGATTCAAAATACGTTGATGAACTCGTTGGTATTGAAGAGCGCCCGGCAGAAAACCTTCAGCCCGTGCTCGGCGATCAGCTTCGTCGCCGCTGCCGATTCCTCCGGCGAAGGCGCCCGGCCAAAAGCGAGCAGGAAAGCACGCTGCACCTGCGCCGCGGCATCCGGGCCCACCTCCTTTTCCAGCCGCTCGCCCAGAAAGCCGGCCTGCTGCATGGCGAATGGGCTATTGAGCAAATTGAGCGCCTGGAGTGGCGTAGTGGAACTCGTGCGGCGCGGCGCGATCTGGCCGGCATCGGGACAATCGAACGCCCCGAAGATATCGTCCAGTTGCACGCGGGGCTTCGACTGATAGACCATGCGCCGGAATTCGTCGGGGCCGAACGCCTTCCTCGATGCATACACCTTCACGTAGTTGTCGTTCGGCTCGAAGAGATCGAATCCCGGTCCACCCATGCGCAGGTCGAGTTTGCCGCTCACCGCGAGGATCGTGTCGCGCAACGCCTCGGCCTCGAGCCGGCGCGGGGGAAAGCGCCAGAGCAGCCGCGCGCTCGCGTCGACTTTCAGCGCTTCTTTGTTCGGTCGGCTCCCCTGCCGATAAGTCGCGGAGAATACGATCAGGCGTTGCAACTCCTTCATACTCCACCCGCGCGCCATGAATTCGCTGGCCAGCCAGTCGAGCAATTCGGGATGCGTAGGCCGGCCACCGTTGAGGCCAAAGTCGCTCGGCGTGTCCACGATCCCTGTGCCGAAGTGATAGTGCCACACGCGATTGACGAAGACACGCGCCGTCAGCGGATTCTTCGAAAAGCGAGCGGGCTGGGTGCAGCTTGAATTCGCCCGGCCTTCACGAAATCCACCGGGCGCGTGGCGGAAGGCGGGAGCTTCGCCACATCGACATCCACCGCGAAAAGGCCCTCGGCCAGGAAAATCGGCAGGATGCTAAAGAGGGCGAGTTTCATGAGGGGATGACGGATTGTGCGCCAAATGATTTTGTATACAAACCAATTTCGAGCCTCCATATTAGTCCCCGTCACCGAATTTCCCGTTTCGCTTTGATCTCCACAACCGCACCCACTGCCCTCGGCCGAAAGGCCCCGGCGAGTGAGCCCATTTCAAACCGGCTCTCGTTCGCCGGATGCTGCTCAGCATCTTCGGTGGCGCCTGGAAAGCCGGCGACCGGTTGCGCGAGGAAAATCTCGCCGCACTGTTTCACGTCAGCCGCACCCCGATTCGCGAGGCTTTGCAGGAACTCGCCGCCGTGGGGCTGGTCGAGCTGCGGCCCAACTGCGGCGCCCTCGTCGCCTCCTTCGGCCCACGCGAAATCGAAGAGATTTACGAAATCCGCGCCTTGCTGGAAGCGGAAGCGACCCGCCTCGCTTGCGCCGGGATACCGATCGAGGCATTGCGGCACTTGCAGCGTGAATTGGCCGGCTTACTCAGCGCTTCTTCACGCTCCCTGGAGTGGTCGCAGCGGGCCTGGGACACGGACCGTCAATTGCACGGCTTGATCGCCACCCCATTGCCCCAACCGCCGCCTCGCCCGCGAGATTGCCCGCTATGACACCTTCGTGCAGATGGTCCGCGAGACCGTCGGCAACCGCGACCGCGCGCAGGACATTGCCATCAAGGAACACCAGGCCGTCGTCGCCGCCCTGCTGCGCCGCAGCCCGCTGAAAGCGGCCACCGCCATGCGCACGCACATTCATAATGCCGGGGAAACCGCCGTAGAGGGGATACGCCCACTCTTTGCACCGACCAAAGCTCGCCGACCCTCCCGCACCCCCGGCAAGTGAACGCCGCCCTCCCTCTGTCATTCTGAGCGGAGTATAACGAAGTCGAAGAACCCCGTCGCACAACCAGCGATGTCGATGGTAGAGCGACGGCGTCCTTCGTCCCACGACTGCGGGATCAGGATGACCCCGCGAGGAGCGCGAAATCTATTTCACGCTCAGGCGATCAGCTCTTCGATCACCTGCCCGTGCACATCGGTCAACCGGCGATCAATGCCGTTGTGCCGATAAGTTAGCTTGGTGTGATCAATGCCCCAGTTGCCGCAGGATCGTGGCGTGGATGTCATAGACCTCCGTCGGGTTCTTGCGATCGAGCGGCTTGTAGCCCCACTGGTCGCTTTCACCGTGGGTGATACCACCCTTGATTCCGCCGCCGCACAGCCAATTGGTAAAGACATACGGATTGTGATCGCGGCCTTTTCCGCCCTGCGACGATGGCATCCGCCCGAACTCTGTCGTCCATAAGATGAGGGTATCTTCGAGCATCCCGCGCTGCTTGAGGTCTTCAATGAAGGCCGCGCAGCCGCGCGCCATGCCCAAGGCCAGCGGAGCGTGATCGCGCCGCACATCCTCATGCGAATCCCAATTGCGGCGGGGGAAGCCGTTGTCGTTGCCGCTCCAGACCTGCACGAAGCGCACGCCCCGCTCGAGCAGCCGGCGCGCGGCCAGGCATTTCTGCGAAAAATAGAAGGTCTCTTCCTCGGCGTTGATTTCCTTCGGCCACGTCTGCGGACCGCGATCCAGCCCGTAAAGCTTCAGCACATGTTCCGGCTCGGCCTTCAGATCGAGCGCCTCCGGCGCGGCGAGTTGCATCCTGGCGGCCAGCTCGTAACTGCGGATGCGCGCTTCGAGCCGCTGGTCGCCCTCGCGCGTCGCGGCGTGTTCGCGATTGAGATCGGCCATGAGTTGCTGGGCGGCACCCTCCCCTGCCCTCGTGATATAGTTACCGGCCTTATGCGGAAACAGATCGGCGATCGGTGTCTCGGCGCCGGGATAGATAATCGTCCCGCTGTGTTGCGAGGGAAGGAACGCCGAGTCCCAATTCTTCACCCCATTCGACGCGAAACCACGATGATCCGGAAGCACCACGAAAGTCGGCAGATTATCATTGAGCGAACCCAGGCCATAACTCACCCAGCATCCCGCACCGGGAAAACCGGGAAGCTGAAACCCTGTGGCTTGCAAGAGCGTCGCGGAACTGTGCACCCCGGACTTGCCGACGACATTGTGCATGAACGCCAGGTCATCGGCGACGGCGCCCAGTGGCGCCACCACTTCGCTGAGCATCTTTCCGCACTGGCCATAGGGCTGAAAGTCCCACACCGGCTTCAGCCACGGCCCAAGGCCATTTTGGAAGGCTTCGACATGCTCGCCAAAATCGCTCGGCTGCCATCCCGTTTCACCAGTTCCGGCTTGTAGTCGAAAAGATCAATATGGCTGGCCGCACCGGCCATGAAGAATTGCACCACACGCTTCGCCTTCGCGGGAAAGTGAAGCTGGCCGGCGAGGACGCCATCGGAGGCCTGCGCCCGCCCTGTTCCCAGCATGGACGCCAGCGCCAGTCCGCCCAGGCCGCCACCGGAACGCCAGAGAAACTCGCGCCGGCTGATCGCGCTCGACGGACCGGGACGATGATATGGGGAGTCGTTCTTCATAAGATCAATCGACGAAGATGAATTCATTGAGGTTGAGCAACACGCGGCAGAGATTGGGCAGGGCCGTTGGCATGGGCGAAAGCGGCCGACCGTTCGCGATCCCCGGAACTCGGCGCGTGACCGAGCGCCAGGCGATACGCCCGCTCCACCTGGCCGCCGAGGTCGGGCGCCTCGCCCTGCACGCGTTCCGCAAAATGCCGCGCTTGCGTGACCATGAAGCCATTGTTCAGCAGCGCGAGCGCCTGAAGTGCCGACAGGCTCTCGTTGCGCCCGGTCCACGCGCATGAAGGATCGGCGCAATCCAGGGAAGTCATCCACGGTTGCGTCTGCGACCGCACGATGAAGCGGTAGATCGAGCGCCGCCGTATCTTCGCGTCGTCGGGATCGGCCAGGCCGTATTCGTAGTGCGGCGAATGTTCGGGATGCTCGACGACGAAATCCTGCCAGCCCGGTCCACCCATCGTGAGATCCAGTTTACCCACTCACCGCGAGCACCGAGTCGCGCACGGCCTCCGCCTCGAGCTTGCGCCGGTTTTGGCGCCAGAGCAGCACGTTGTCGACGTCGATTTTCTCGGCGCCTTCATTCGGCGCGGATGCCTGGCGATAGGTGGCGCTGTCACGATCAGCCGGTGCAATTGCTTGAGCGATCCGCCGCAGTCTCGAAACTCCGCCGCCAGCCAGTCGAGCAATTCGGGATGGGAGGGCAAGGCGCCGTTGCGGCCGAAGTCATTGGGCGTTCCGACCAGTCCGTGGCCGAAGTGATACTGCCAGACGCGATTGACGATGCTCCGCCAGGTCAGCGGATTCCGCGCGTCCCGCGATCCACTGGGCCAGCGCGGCACGGCGATCGCCTTCGGGAGCTGCGGGCGCCACCGCAAAGCGCGCCGGTTGGAAAGTCAGCATGCTCAAGGCGCCGGGCACTGCTTCCTTGCCCGGCTGGGTCACCTGACCGCGCGCGAGGACGAAGATCGGCCGGGGCCGGCCACCATCCGGGCCCGTGCCCCCGGAAGTTTCCCGGGCCGTCCTGGATGCCCCCGGCGTAAACTTTACTGGGTGGAGGCAGCTTCTTGAGCTCGGCGGTCACCTTCGCTTGCTCATCCATCAAGGCCGCACGTTTCGCCTTGGTTGCGTCGTCGGCCAAGCTGAGGAGCAAGGCTTCACGCTCCTGTAACAGCTTTTCCTTCTCATCCGCCGATGGCGCCACCGGCGCCAGGCCATCGGTCAGGTTCGACTTCCGCCAGCGCGGTGGAGCCTCGATGGAATCGAGCGCGGAGACGGCCTTGCCCAGCGCGATGTTATTCCCCGCTGGATCGAAGACCTCCAGCTCGGCGAGCGCGAAAATGAAGTCGTTCTTGCGCGGGCGCGAGTTTCGTCGCCGTCACTCGCACATAGCGACCGGCGATGCCATCGTCCCTGGCGCCACCCGTCGTGAACGCCTGCAGGCCGGGATTCTTGAAATCGGTCATGAAGGTTGATCGTGCCGTCGCCAGAGCAGCGTGACCCCGGTCTTGAATTCCGGGTCATCGCTGGCCTCGACTTTGAAACGTACCGGAAAGCCGAAGCCCGCGCCGATGGCATTGAAATCGTCGTAACAGGGGCGCAGCGTGACGTGGTCGATATCGCTGTGCTGGCCGAGATCGACCTGCACCCATTTGACGCTTTCCTGTTCCGGCGAAACCGCGCTGTGATAGCCGAAGTCCGGACTGGTGTTGCCTTGCTTTTCCCCAGCGGCCTTCGAAGCGCCGTCAATCTTGCGCGTGAGTGCGGCAAAACTGTTCCCCCGCCTTGTCCTTCAGTGGCTTTTCCAATTCGGACAACGCGCTTTCCACGGTGCGGCGCCGTCCCTCCCAATCTTGAAAACGCACGTTGAGCGCATCGTCGCGATAGTATTTGCGATCCGTACGATCCAGCGCCGCGAAGACCGCTTGCAGCGAATAGTAATCCTCCTGCGTGATCGGATCGAACTTATGATTGTGGCACTGCGCACAATGCACGGTGGCACTGCAAAAGGTGCCGATCGTGTTCGCCACCATGTCGTCCCGATCTAGATGCCGCGCGATCTTTGCCGTCGATTTTCGTCTCGGGCACCTCGCTATGGCCGATGAGATCCCATGGCCCGGCGGCGATGAACCCGAGCGCTTCGGTGCCGTCGTGAGTATGGGAAAGAGCACATCACCCGCGATCTGTTCCTCGACGAAGCGGCCATAGGGTTTGTCTTCATTGAACGCGCGGATCACATAGTCGCGATACGGCCAGGCGTTCGGACGCGGCTTGTCCTTGTCGTAACCGTGCGTATCGCCGTAGTGCACCACGTCGAGCCAATGCCGCGCCCAGCGCTCGCCGTACCGCGGCGAGGCGAGCAACTTGTCACGAGTCGCTCGTAGGCGTGCGGCGAGGTATCGGCGGCAAAGGCATCGAGTTCCTCCGGCGCCGGTGGCAGCCCGGTAAGATCGAAATAAAGCCGGCGGCAAAGGGTGCGCGCATCGGCCTCGGGCGAAGGCGAAAGATTTTTCTCCGCCAGTTTGACGCGGACGAAGGCGTCGACGGGATGGCCGGCGCCAGGCACAAGTGGGCGGACGACCGGTTTCAACGACCACCAGTCGAGCGGATCGCGCTTCGCCTTGCTCAAGCTTTCGGGCCAGATCGCTCCCTGGTCGATCCACGCTCGCAGCAGACCAATCTGCCGGCAGTGAGCGGATCGCCTTTGGCCGGCATCTTCATGTCGGGATCGAGCCCGGCGACGAAGTGAATCAACGGACTCTCCGCGCTCTTGCCGGGAACGATATTCGGCGCGTGTTCGTCGCCCCCAGTCATCGCCGCGTCCTTCAAGTCGACGCGCCAGCCACCCTTCTGCTTTTCCGGTCCGTGACACTTCAGGCAGCGCGATTCCATGATCGGCTGAATGTCCTTCATGAAATCCACGGGCCGCGTCGCGGCGGGGGGCAGCTTCGAGACATCCATTTTCTCCGCACCAGGGGCCGGCAAAATCAAACACCCCGCGAGCGCGAGCGCCATGCTCCAGAATCGAGCGGGAAAGGGAGGAAACATGACTGCAATCTATTCGCGCAGCATCCTTCCACCATCACGCATGCGCGGGATGTCTTGGAGACTGTGAAATAAGTGCGGCTCTCCTTTCATTGTCATCCTGAGCGAAGTCGAAGGACCCCGTCGAACAACCAGCGATAATCTTTGGTAGAGCGACGGGTTTCTTCGATTGTCCCCACGGCACACGGACTTCCCCGCTTCGCTCGAATCCGTTACACTCCGCTCAGAATGACACGCGAGGAAAGGTCTCACTTTTTAGACCGTCTGTGAGCAACTGTGAAATAAGTCTCTATGCCGATGGCCCAGACGGAGAAAGAGGGTCCACGAAAAACACGAAAGCGCACGAAAGGAGTCTTCGGTTTCGTGCCTTTTCGTGTTTTTCGTGGACCCTCATGATTTATTTCACGGTCACTCAGACGAGCTTCTCTTTCAGCGCCTTCGCCACGGCGCCGGTGCGTGTATTGACTTCCAGCTTCTGGTAGATATTGCGCAGGTGCGTGTCCACGGTGTGAAAGCTGAGATCGAGCAGGGCCGCGATTTCCTTCTTCGTCTTTCCTTTCACCATCGATTCGAGAATCTGCGTTTCGCGCGGCGTAAGACCGTAATCACCGCGCGTGGGCGCGAAGCGGGCAAACATATCGAGCACCCGCCTTGCAATGCGCCCATTCATCGGAGCGCCGCCGGCCAGCGCATCGCGAATCGCCCGCGCCACTTCCTCCACCGGCGCGGTCTTTAGCAAATAGCCCGAAGCTCCCGCGCAAATGGCGCGAAAGATTTTGTCTTCGTCCTCAAAAACCGTGAGCACGATGATAGCCGCCTGCGGCGCCTGCTGGCGCAGAAGCGCGATCCCTTCCAGGCCACTCATTCCCGGAAGACCGACATCCAGCAACACCGCCTGCGGCGCCGGCCGATGAGACAACGCCGCGAGGGCACCTTCGCAGGAACCAAATCCACCCAGGTAATGCAGCCCATCTTCCAGATTCCAACGCGCGCATCATCGCCCGGCGAAAGGTGGTATTGTCCTCAATCAACCAGATCGTGATGGATTCGGCGGGCATGGCAGAAAATCAGGAATGCTTCACCCGCAACGTAACCGTCGTCCGGTCCCCTGCGAGGAGTCGATCTGCAGTTCCCCCCGATGGTCTGCGCACGCTGCCGCTGACTGCTCAAGCCGTGGCCGGCAGTCGCCGCCAGCGACATCGAAAGCCGCGCCATCGTCCGAGATTTGCATCACGAATTCTCCATCGGTATCCGCGAGTCGATGGTCACCTGCTTCGCGTCCGCGTGACGGCGGATATTGTGCAGCGCTTCCTTGAAGATGAGCCAGATCTCCCGCTTCCATTCGAGTGAAATAGGCTGGGTGAGAGTCTCGCCATCAAACTTCCATTCCAGGCCCGTGAGCATGACCGCCGCCGTCTCGCGCAGCTTCACGACGAAATCTTCCGCGCCGGAGGCTCCGGGCTTGATGAGCCAGACGATGTCGCGCATCGAAGCCGCCGTCCTCCCGGGCGACACGGTTGATCTCCGCGAGGTCCGCGTGCGCTTCGCCGGGCTGGCGAAGCGCCATCTGGCTGAGGGAGCGCGATTACTGCCCAAATTGCTGCCGATCTCGTCGTGCAAATCGCCGGCGATTCGCTGGCGCAGCGCTTCGACCTCCCGTCGCCGCGCCCGCGCGCGACGCTGCCACCACCACACGCCCGCCACCCAGCACCAACAACCAAGCGAGAGCGGACCGCCACGCCGCAGCCGTCAGTTCCGTCATCCGATGTCCTCGCTCCGCTTCGAGTTGTCCGAGTTCGTGCTCGATCTCCCGGCGTCGCGAGAGACCACGCAACCAGGTTTCCACCTCCAAAATGCGACCCTGGCTATTGAATCCATCGGCCAGAAAGCGACGCGACCAACTCGGCGCTTCGATGCCATCCAACGACGTGACCGGCACTCCCAACGCGACATTCCTGCCGCCGGAGTAAACTTCCAGTTCGGCGAGCGCGAAGATGAAATCGTTCGTTCGCTCCCAGAGCTTCGTTGCGGTCACGCGAATGAATCGAGCGCGGACGTCCCTGACGGGAATGACGACGGGGTTCTCCGCCGGGTTCACATAATCCGTTTGCGTCTGGTCGAAGAGCACCACCGGCTGGGCAAAACTCGCATCGTCGGATGCCTCCACCCGAAAGCGCGGAGGAAAGCCGAAGCCCCGCCGCGCCGGAAAATCCTTCGGGCGCGCCGGATAAAGCCGCACCTCGTCGAGCGGCATGTCCGATCCCAGGTCCACCTGCACCCATTTCTCCGCATCGGCCGACCGCGCCGTCCGGGCGTGCCAGCCGTTGCCCGGTGCCGGCGTGATCTCCACCGCCGCCCCGAGCACGCTTTGACCGTCGGTCGCGTTGGCCGGCTCCCAGGTGGGCGCGTTGTTATAGGCATCGCTCGCCGTCACGGCGGCGCCCGCAGCGACATTCAGCCCTCCCGCAACACGAAGACCTCGCCCAAGGCGAAGAGCGCGAGATCGTCCCGCGGCCAGAGTCGCGTCGCCGTGATGCGAATGAACCGCGCCATGGCACCCGGAGTGGCCAGAAAGACCGGCGCGCTCCCGGGATTCGGGAAGTCCGCGTCATCGTAGGCCGCCAGCAGCCGCGGCTCTGAAAAACCGGCGTCATCCGAAGCTTCCGCCCGAAAACGCAGCGGGAAGCCGAAGGCCCGGTCCCGGATGCGCGCCGTAGGCCACATCGACCGGCACCAGCACCACGGCTTCGAAAGCCTGCGGGCGCCCCAAGTCCAACTGCAACCACTTGGTCACATTGGCGCTCCGCGCAAACTGGCTATGCCAGCCGATACGCTCGCTCTGCTGTGAGACGGGCAGCGGCGGCAGCTTCGCCAATTCGGCCCGGAGCGACTGCTCACGCTCCGCGATCTGGCGGTAGTGCGGACTCAGCGCTCTCGCCGCAGGCTCCAGCCAGCGCTGTTCCTGGGCCGTCGCTCCCGAAGTGGCGAGCCACGATGCGCCCAGCGCAAAAAGCAGCGACCCACAGCGGGAGAACATGGCGACGAACAGACTCGCTGCTCGTCCTTCAAGCAAGCAACTCATCGATCACCTCGCCATGCACATCGGTGAGCCGGCGCCGAATGCCATTGTGATAAAAGCTCAACTTCTCGTGGTCGAGACCGAGGAGTTGCAGCGCGGTCGCGTGCAGATCGTAGCAATACGCCGGATGCTGCGCGGCCTTGAAACCCAGCTCGTCCGTCGCGCCGTAGGCGACACCGCCCTTGATCCCCCCACCCGCCAGCCACGCGGTGAATGCACCGGGATTGTGATCCCGCCCCGCCTTGCCCTGCGCCGCGGCTGACGTCCAAATTCCGTGGTGCAAATGACTAGCGTCGAGTCGAGCAGACCACGCTGACGCAGATCCTGGAGCAGAGCGGCCGCGCCGTGGTCGAGAATCGGCCCCCAGTAACCGTGATCGCGCACGAGGTCTTCGTGCGAATCCCAGTTCGGGCGGATCTTCTTCGCCGTCGTATTTTCCGCGCCGCAATAAATTTGCACAAAACGCACCCCGCGCTCGACCAGCCGTCGCGCCAGCAGGCATTGCCGCCCAAATGGCCCCCGATCTTCATGCTCCAGCCCGTAGAGCTTCTGCATCGACTCCGTCTCGCCCCGTACGTCGGTCACTTCCGGCGCGCTCAGTTGCAACCGGGCGGCCAGCTCATAGGCCGAGATGCGCGCTTCCAATTCGCTGTTCCCCGGATGCTCCGCGGCGTGTTGCGTGTTCAGCTCGCGGAGGAGCTCGCGCCCTTCTTTCTCGCCGGAGGCGAGCGCGTCCGCGAAGGACTTGGGCGGAAAAAGATCCGCGATCGGAGCGGCGCCGGCGTCCGTATTCAACGGCGTGCCTTGATAAACCGCCGGCAGAAATCCCGCGCCCCAATTGATCACCCCGCCGGGCGGGAGACCCCGCGGATCGGGCAGCACCACGAACGCCGGAAGATTGTCGCTTTCGCTGCCCAGCCCGTAGGTGACCCAGGCGCCCATCGAGGGAAAGCCCGGCAGGATGAACCCGGTATTCGCCATGAACATCGCCGGCCCGTGCAGCGCGCTCTTGCTCTGCATGGAGTGGATGAACGCGATGTCGTCCACACAGGTCGCGAGCTGCGGAAAGAGATCGCTGATCCAGCGGCCGCATTGGCCGTGCTGCTGGAAAGGCCAGTAGCTGCCCTGACATGATCCGGGCTTGGAGGCGAAGAATTGCAACTTGCCGCCCGCATCGAAGGGCTGGCCATTGCGGCGCGCGAGTTCCGGTTTGTAATCCCAGGAGTCGATATGGCTGAGGCCGCCCGGGCAGAAGATCTGGATGACCGCTTTCGCCTTCGGCGCAAAGTGCGGAGGCTTCGGCGCCAGCGGGTTCTTCGCCGCCGCGTTCGCTTCGGCCATCATCGCCGTCAACGCCACGCCGCCGAGACCGCCACCCAGTTGCCAGAGGAAATCGCGGCGGTTTACGGAACGTTGATGTCCGAGGCAACGAGAGGGATTCATGGTCTAGTCGATGTAAACGAACTCATTGGCGTTGAGCAGCAGGCGGCATAGCGCCGCGAGTCCGTGACCGGTGCAGAATTTTTCCGCCGAGGATATCTCCGTATCGGTGCCCGGACGAAGGAACGCCAGTTCGAAGGCGCGCCGGATTTGCGCTGGCGGATCGGTGCCCGCTTCCCGCTCGACGCGCTCCGAGAAGTGCGCGGCCTGCTTCAGCATGAATTCATTGTTGAGCAAGGCCAGCGCTTGCAATGCGGTGGTGGTCGTCACCCCGCGCCGGGGTGAGATTCGCGGGATTTGGACAGTCCAGCGTGGTCAGGAATTGCTGCGGGGTCGTCCGCACGACAAAGCGATAGATGCTGCGCCGCCAGAGCTCCGGTCGATCCGCCGTGATGTAACGATAGATGGGCGCGTACGCCTCCGTGTAGTCGAAATCCCGGAAGCCGGGGCCGCCCATCGAGGAGTTCAGTGTCCCGCTGACCGCGAGCACCGTGTCGTGTACGGATTCCGCGTCCAGCCGTTGTGGATTCGCGCGCCAAAGCAGACGATTTTGCGCATCCACCGCCGCGGCCTTCGCGTCGAACTGCGACGACTGCCGATACGTGCGGCTCGTCACGATGAGCCGGTGCATGGCCTTGATCGACCAGCCGCGAGCCAGCAACTCATCCGCCAGCCAGTCCAGCAACTCGGGATGCGACGGACGATCGCCGCCATGTCCGAAATCGCTCGGCGTATTCACGATGCCCTGGCCGAAATGATAGTGCCACAGCCGGTTCACGATCACGCGACGCGTGAGGGGATTGCGCGGATTCGTGATCCAACCGGCCAGCGCCATCCGGCGTTCGCCGTCCGACATTTCCTGGCCGCCAAAGCTCACCGGCAACGTCGCCCACTGGATCGCACCGGGCGTCGCGACGTCCTCCGGGGTCTCCGGATTGCCCCGCTTCAGCACGTGTACCGCTTCCGGCGCGCTGCTCTGGATGCCATACACTTTCGCCGGCGAGGGCAGCGTTTTGATTTTCCGGTCCAGTTCGGCCCGGCGCGCCTGGAGATGCCTGGCTTGGTCCCAATCGATATCCTCCAGATCCAGCGCATCGTCCGCCAAATGACCGATCTGGCGTTCGATCTCCGCGCGCTCGCGGATCCAGGGCGCGGCTTTGGCCGCGTGCTCTTTGGCTTCCAGGGCGTTCACCTCGCGCTCCCCGCGACGGACTCCGGCAAAGACGGACCACAGCCCGTAGTATTCCCGCTGCGAGATCGGATCGAGTTTGTGATCGTGACAGCGCGCGCAGTTGATCGTCATGCCCACCGTCGCCGTCATCACTTGCGTCACCATGTCGTCGAGATCACCGGCCCGCGCCGCCCGCTTGAGCATGTCGCTCTTCGTCTCCACCTGCCCCACATAATCCCACGGCCCGGCGGCCAGGAAGCCCGTCGCGATGACCGAGGCCGGCTGGTCCGGTGCGAGCACATCGCCGGCAATCTGCTCACGGAGGAACTGGTCGTACGGTTTGTCACCGTTCAAGGATTCGATGACGTAGTCTCGATACCGCCAGGCGTTGTCCCGCCTCTGGTCCCGCTCGAACCCATGCGTATCCGCATAGTGCGCAATATCCAGCCAGTGCTGCGCCCAGCGCTCGCCGTAGCGGGGCGACGCGAGCAGACGATCCACGAGTTGCTCGTAGGCATCGGGGCGCCGGTCTTCGACGAAGGCATTCACCTCCTCCGGTGACGGCGGCAGCCCCAGCAAATCGAAGCTCAACCGGCGGATCAGCGTCCGGCGGTCCGCCCCGCCCGAAAACATGAGTCCCTTTTCCCGCAGCTTCACCTCGATAAAGGCGTCGATCGGATTGCCAGGTGGCGCGCCTTCCACCTGTGGGACCGCCGGTCGCACAATCGGCTGCACGGACCACCAGGTGCCCGGATCTTCACGCGGCGCATCGGCCGCGTGGAGCATCCCCGGCAGCATCACGCCCGCGACGGCGCTCAGTATCGAAGATGTCGGGGGAAACTTCACGGGCCGAACGTAACGATTCCCCCGAGTTTCGCCCATCACGCAAACGCGGGGCAGTCACTCAGACCCGCGAACAGAGCTGAAAGAACCCGGCCGCCTCGAGTTCCTCGCGCATTGACGCCGCCTGCTTTTCGCTCAAGGAATGCAGCGGAAGGCGCGTCGGCCCGCAATCGAGGCCGATGATTTTCATGATCGCCTTGCCGGCGGGCAAGCCCCCGTAGCGGATGAAGATCTTGATGATCGCATTCGCCGCCGCCTGCTTTTCCCCGCGCCCGGGCCAAATCCCCTTTTTCAAACGCCGCGATGACTTCATGGAAAATCGGCGCCAGAAAATTGTAAGTGCTGCCGATGGCCCCTCGCGCGCCCAACGCCAGACCCGCCACGAGAATCTCGTCGCGGCCGAACACGATGTCATAGCGCCCTCCCTCCAGACGCACGCATTCGGCAAAATCCATGAGGTTCTCGAAAGTAAATTTGACGCCGGCCAGATTCGGAATGCGCGGCGCGGCCGCGCGCAGGAAATCCGCCGCGGAAAGGCTCACGCCGGTCATCGACGGAATTTGATAGTAATAGAACGGCAGCGCGGGGGCGGCTGCGGCGACCTCGGCGCAAAAGCCCGCCAAATCCTCGATCGTTGCCGGCTTGAAAAAGAAGGGCGCAAGACAACCTACCCCGTGCGCTCCGATTTTCTCCGCATGCGCCGCGAGCGAACGCGCATCCGCCAGAGACGTATGCCCCACGTGAACGATGACCCGCAATTGCGACCCGGCAGCCTGCTGCCAGCGCTCTGCCACTTGCTGGCGCTCCTCCACCGTCAGCGAGACCCCCTCGCCCGTCGTCCCGCAAACGAAGGCTCCGGTGACGCCATTGGCCACGAGCGATGCGGCCAACTGGTCGATGACCGGCAGGTTCAGGCTGCCGTCAGCGTGAAAGGGAGTGTAGGGCGCGGCCACGAGGCCGGTGAGCGGAGTAGGTGATGTCTGCATAGATAGATTTCAGGCGGCGCCACGGTCACGTTCGCCGGGCCGCAGGAGAAACATAACCACCGCAGCCACCAGCGCCGGCACCGCACAGTAGGCGAAGCCCAGCGCAAGCGGAGTACCGCTGTCCTTGAGCTTGCCGAGGAACGGGGTAACGAGCGCGCCGGCGGCGGTGCCGCAGAGATTCATCAGGCCATAGCCGGTCGCCCGAAACCGCGGGGGCGCCACCTGGCAGAGAATGGGCATGCTATTCGCATCGAACATCCCAAATCGAAGCCATAGAGGGCGGCACAGGCGATGACGACCGCAAAGCCGGGAGCCAGCCCCACCCCGGCAATCGCCAGCGCGGTGAGCAACAGGCCCGACCCGCTCACCCAAGTGCGGCCATAGGTATGGCGCGTAAACAAAAAATCCGACAGGCGACCGCCCACCAAGACCCCGCAAAAGGCTGCGCTGGCATTCGTCACGGTCGCCCACAATCCGGAGCTTTTCTGGTCCAGGAAAAAGCGGTCCTGCAAGAGCGTGGGCAACCAGTTTTTCACCGCCCAACCCGACAGACTCGGCAAGGCAAAGCAAACCACCAGCATCGCATAACCGATCCACAAGACCGGTACCCCACGAGGATCGGGACGCGGTTCCGGGGAAGTCGTCACCGATCCGCGCTCCGGCTTGTCCTCGAGAAAGACCGCCAGCACGACACCATAGGCCACGCCCACCCAGCCGCAGCTCGCGAAGGCGGTACGCCAGGAGATGCTCTGCGCGATCCAGCCACCGACGCCGCCCAGCGCCTGGCCCATATAGATGCCGCTCATATGAATACCCACCGCCAGCGAACGCGTCGTCCCGCGATGATAGTCCGCGATCAGCGACAAGCCCGCTGGAATGTAGAACGCCTCACTGATCCCCATCGCCCGACGCAGCCAAATGAGCGTCGTGAAATCGTGTGCCGTGCCCATGACCAAGGTCACGCCCGACCACACACCGAGACTGCCCACGATCAGCCATTTGCGATTCACGCGGTCGGCACAAAGCCACCGAGCGGGCTGGCGAACGCATACACCCACAGGAATGCCCCCATGAGTTGCCCATACACGGCGGCGCTTTGCAGTTCCACGATATCCTTCTGGATCGAGAGCCCCATCGTCGCGAGCATCTGGCGATCGAGGTAATTGAGGAGCGCGACCGGCCAGAGAAGGGCGACGATGAGCCAGGCTTTGCGGGTGGGGGAAGACATGCGGTTTAGCGGAGCCGCAGCGACCAGACCTCGGGCGTGCGCACCCGCGGGCGCTCTTCGCCATTGGGGATCACCACACGGTCGTGCCACAGCACCGCCGGCACAGTTGCACGGGAAATAGGCACCGTGTCGAGCACCGTCCACGCATCCGTAGAGGCATCGTAACTCAAGGCATTGCGCGGAAAGCCCGGATGTTTTTCCACTGGCTGAAACGTGACATTCAACCCGTCGTCGCCGGTCAGGACCAGCAACCGGGAGCCACTGGTGGCGGCGGGTGAAGGCGCGGCCACCGCCGCCCGCGGCAGATCGGCGAGGCGCTTCCAGCCCTGGCCTGGCGCGAAACGGTAGGCATCGCGCAAAAACTCGCGCACCGGCTTTCCGGCTTTCCATCGTCGCCGGCCGTCAATTTGGCGCCGCTGAACAAATAAAACGCACCCTCGAGCGCGCCCGCCACCGCGAGCATCCGCTCCGGGCCGGGCCACGGAGCGAGCTCATGCCAGAGCGGCTCCGGGGCATCGAGATCCAGCGCCCAAAAGCTGTGCAGCGCCGTCGTGGCCAGCGGCGTCTCAATGCCTCCCGCCATGTAGATCGTGCGCCCCACCAATGCGCCGCACGCATTGGCGCAGGCCATCGGCAGGCTCGGCAACGCTTTGCGCTTGAGCTCTCCATTCTTCCAGTGCAGCGCAAAAGCATCGGCGTAATGACGCGTCGAATCGCTTCCCCCCAGGCAGATCACTCCGTCGTCCGCACTGATGGATACGCCGTAACCCAGCGGACGCGGCAGTTTGCCACCCGCCCGCCACTTCGCATCGGGACGTTCGAGGATAAAAATGGAGTCATACCATTTCTTCACAAATGGGTCGGCCCATTTGTCGCCCGGGATATTCGCTCCGCCGGCCACAAGCAGCGCGCCGCCGGTGACCCCGGCAAAGGGACCGGCGAAGCCTTCGCGATCGGGTATCGGCGGCAGTTTTTCCCAATCCATTTGCGGCGACGCGGCAATCTGCGCGGAGGAGTGCGCGGCCATCAGGAAACCGATTGCCACGACCGGGGCGAAATAGGGAAATACCATCGGTTCACCATTCCCCTTTGCGGCCGAATTTTCCGCGTGCGTTCTCGCCGAACTTGCGTCCGGCTTCATTGATGGCCGCGAGCACTTCGCCCGTCGGTTTCCCCGCGATGCCTCGTGCGGCGGGGATGAGGCGTCTCACAATCATTGGCGTCCATGAACCGCGCCGCCTCGAGCAGACGTGACTCGTCCTCCGGCGGGACGGCGAGGAAGCCATGCTTGTCCGCATGGATGAGTTGGCCCGCTGCACCTTGCGTCCGAAGACCTCGACTTCGCAATTCCAGCGCACCGGACAGGAGAAAGCATGGCCGACGCACATGCGCCGCGCCAGGGCCTTGAACCCGGCATTGGTCATCTCGTCCAGATCCCGGATGGCGCCGTCGACGATCGTGCCCACACAACCGAGAGCTCGATGGATGTTACTGTTCACCTCGCCCCAAAACGCGCCGATGACTTGCGGCTTATCCAAATCCTGCACGACGACGATCTTCGGCCCCGGCACGCTCGCCACATATTCGCGATATTCGCTCCAGGCGTGCGGATTTTTTTCGGGATGCTCCGCCTTGCTCGGCTCGAAGACGACCGTGATGGCGTAGCCCACCATGGGGCCCATCTGCGGCATGAAATCGCGTGTTTCCTCGAGATTGAATCCGACGGCGCTCGCGTCGTGTTTGGTGATCTGCTCCCAGCCATATAAATGGTGGGCGTGTTCCAGCGCTTGAGTTGCAGCAGGTCGGAGTGCGTGAGGCGTGATGATGGATTCATGGAGTGAGGGCGACGTAAAAGGCGCGGCACACTGCGCCCCGCGTCAGGGGGAGGTCATTCGAGGGGCGAAGTTCTTTGACGATTCGCGCGACGATCGGACCAGGAACTTTGGCTTCGCCGAGCATCCCTTCCAGCGAGCTCGCGCTGCACGGCGGGGCGTCCTTTAGCTCCGCCTTGGAAAGCTGGCGCGCCAGGGCAATGGGATCCAGCTTGCCCGACTGCAATGCGGCCAGGCCACGCACCCATGCCGCCGCGACCTCCTGGGTCAGTGCGCGATCCAGTTGTGCATCGTAACTGGCAAAGAATCCCTTGGTCGCGAAGTATTCCGCGGCCGGGATGCCCGCGTCGGAGCCGTCGACCTCACATCGTTGAAAAAACTCACAAGCTGCCGGTGCTCCACCAGCGTGCGCACGAGCTGATCCGCATCGAGCGCGCCAGGCGTGGTCTGTTCCCGCTTCGCCATCCCGGCGGCGAATCCGGCGGCCTCGCCGGTCGACATCCACACCGGCTCGAGACGCAGGGCGCCCCACCCGACATGGGTCGAACTGAGGCAAACCGGCACGAGCAGGTTATCCACACCTTGCGGCAGCATGGCGCGGTACGGGATCTGGGCGGGACGCGATTGCTCGGTTAGAATTAGTTTGCCGTCATAATGAAAACCGGGCCGCGATTCTTCGTGCAGGAATGCGAGTCCATATACCAATCGGTAATCGCGATGCTATCCGGCAGGATCGGCGTGCGGGCAAAACCCGGCGCGAGCGAATTGTCCTGCTCCTTGAAAACATAGCGTCCCACGAGGCGCCGCGCCTCCCGCACATACATCTCGTAGGGAATGTGCCCGTTGTCGGGAAATTCATCCTTGGCCAGGCCCCATTCCCGAAAACCCTCCCGTTGCTTCGCCGATACCGATTCGTCGTTTTGCAGAAACCACATCAGCCCCAGCGCGAAGTCGCGATGGGCGGGCGATGATTTTCTCGCGCTCCGGCCACGTCGCCTCCGGGTAGGCGTGATTCTCGCCCGGCAGATCGGACTGTTCATGTGCGATTTTTGGTTCGGCCCCCGTTCGTCGCGATGCCCTTGCGATCGAAGTGCAGAAAATCGTCGCGGTTGTAATTCGCCGGCTTTTCGGGCAGCACGCGATTCGCCGGATCGCGCGAAACGCAGAAGCGATAATTGTAAGCCTGCACCGCGCCATCGGCGCTAATGGGCTTTCGGGATCGACGCTGCCCTGGCTCTGGTTGTAGGGCCGGATGTTCAACCGGCCTTCGATCGCGTCCCGGGGAGCAGATCCGCCGCCGACATTGCAGAAGATTTTCCCAGCGTGCGGTTCGTCGTATTCCGCACGCGCTTCGCGCCCGACCCGATACGGCACCCTGGCCAGCGCCAGCAAATCCCCTTCGTAGGTCGCGTCGGAAAACATATCGGCAGTTACCCGGATGTCGTGCGTCGTGCCATACTCCCGCAGCGTCACCGCTTTGAGCATCACGCCCTCACGCTCCACGGCGCTCGGGTAATGTGTCAGCAGCAGCGTGATGTTTTTCTCACCGGCCACCAGCCGATTGCACTCGCGCTCCATCACGTGCGGCTCCACCCAACTCACCGGATAGTGCTCGTGGGTGCAGCGGATGATCTGATGCTCCTTGGAATCCTTGCCGAACGTCTCGATGTAATGCTTCTCGATCCTGCCGAGTAACTCGGTGAAAAGCGGCGCACGCGGTCCACCGTAGAGCGCGTCCCACTGCATCAGCCCATTGGTCAGCATGCCCCCGATGTGTCGATTGTGCTGGACGAGCAAAACCGCACAACCCTCGCGCGCCGCCCGCACCGCACAAGCCACTCCACTCGCCGTGCCGCCCACCACGATCAGATCGTAGTGCTGTCCATTCACCGCGGCCGCCGAGGCCTCTTTCGCGAGTTGCACCGGCTCGGTATCTTCCTTCGGGGGTTGGGCAGGCGCGGTCTTTTCCGCGAGTGGCGATACCGCCACGGCGGCGGCGTTTTTTCGCGGGGCCGCTGCCTCCGGCGCCTTGGCAACGGCGGTTGCCGCGCTTTCACCGGCGCGTTGCGCCTCGGCGACATCTACAGGGACGATTTGCAACCCATCGACGACCACAAATCCATTCGCGTCCTTGTTCGAAACGGTCACGACCGCTTCCGTGCCGGCGGCGAACTTGAACACGCCCAAGGCCCGCGCCACACCCTTCACGAGGCATTCCTCGCGCTGGTTGATCGTTATCGGATGATCGCCATCCGCGGCATGGACCGTCACCGGCACATTCGTCGCGCGATTCGAGGTCGCGACATAAAGCAATCGCACCTCGTAGTTACCTTCGTCCACGATCGTGGTGGCAAAGCGGGCGGATTTCGCACCTTGCTCCCGATTGTCATCATGGCGGTAACTCTTGCCCACGAGCGCCGTCTGCTTGGTGCTCACCGACCAATCGCCTACATACACCGCGGCGTCGTCATCGAGCGTGTAAATTCCGTTGCCTCCCACGTCCTCGCGGTTTCGCCGACGCCGTCGTGGCCGCCCGGTCTATCTCGGCCAGCGTGAATCGCGTGCTCACGACCCGACTGCTTTTCCGCGCCCGGCCGATACTTGACATAAGTGGTGGCAACAATGGTTCCGTCCGGCAACACTTCCAATCCCGGGTAACCACAATCGCTGCCGGCGTAAACTGTGCAGGAGCTTGATTCGATACTGGCCATCACGTCCGGCGAGGATGTCTTCGTAACGCCCGACCCACGCGACGAAATGATTGCGCGTTGGGTTCTCCTTGCCGGTGTCGCGGAAACAGACGACCAGGCGGCCATCCGGCGTGTAACGGGCCTGATGACGATCGCCGTGCAAGGCCGGCGGCAGCGGCCTGGCCTCGGACCACGTCCGGCCCTCGTCGTCGCTCGTCATGAAGAGGCCGCCGATCTTCCGGCTGTTTTCCCGTAGCAGGCAGAGCAATTGCCGGCCGTCGGGCGAACGTACCAATTCGGGTTCGCATGGCTTGATGTCACCCATGTCGAGCACGATGCGCCAGGCGCTCCAGGTTAGGCCGCCGTCAGTGGATTCGCTCTGCGCGATGATATTCGACGTCTTGTCCTGCGTTTCACCCGGACGGCGGATGTTAGTCAAGCCGACCAGCCTTTTGCCACCCTCGACAGGCGCGATGGTGCAAAACGGCATGATACATTTCAGCCCGTTGCCCACCATCGATGTCCAGGTTCGCCCTTCGTCCTCCGAGCGCGCCTCGCACATGTTGCCATCCGGCCCTTGCCCCCGCAAAAACGAACAGGCGCGAGATTCCCGCTCGGGTCGGTGAGGCGGTAGAGCGAGGGGCAGTGCGCGCCTTCGTCCAATCCTCCGGCGTCGGCAACAGTTCGCTCCACGTCTTCCCGCCATCGTCGCTGCGCTTCATCGGACCGCACGTACCGCCATGCCCGAGCGTCCACACCGCATACATCGTCCGGCCATCGGGTAACAACAGCGTGGTCGGATGACCTTGATAAATTTGCTCGGTCCCCTGGGCGACCACCACCTGCCGCGCGGTGTCTTGCGAAAGGTCGATGGTCGGCAGGGGCGCTGCCACGGCGGACAACGTCGCCCATCCGAAAATTCCCAGGCAGGCCAGTATCTTGGTAATCGTGGTTGTTTTCATTTTCGATAAGAGATCAGGGCGCGGTCAGCACTTGCCCGTCGCCCAGGAGGCGGGTTTGTAATTGGGGGTAATTCACTTTCTGCCACACTCGTATGGCCGTCCAGCGCGAGGCAGGCGGCGGTCGCCGCACTTTGGCTGGTGACCATGAAGACCGGTTCCATGCGGATGCTGCTGAAAGCCGTGTGACTCGCCGACAGCGCAAAGGTCACGAAAAGATTCTCACATTCCCTGCGCTCGGCACGATCGCCCCGTAGCCAATCGGATAAGGCGGCGCACCACCCCGGCCGCCGGCCGTCTTGCCCTCGCGGATGACCACGCCATCCTTCACGATCCGGCGTATCTCGTGCGTATCCGTCCCATAGGAACCGAGCCCGATAGAATTCGGCGCCACCTCTTTCCCAAAGGTGTGATGCTCCGTCATCACGAGATCGCTCACCATGCGACGCCCCTCGCGAATGTAGAGCTGATGCGGCCAGCCGCCATTATCGACGAACTCGTCGCGCGGCAAACCGAAGCGTTGCAGGTCGTCGCGCACCTTCGCCGGCACCCGCGGATCGGTGACGAGAAAATGCAGCAGGCCACGATGATAGTTTTCGTGTTCCTTCGCGATCTGTTCGCGCCGGGCATAGGAGGCTTCGGGCCACTCCCAGCTCGCCCCGGGCAGGTTGCCGCCAAAAGTCGCGGTATTGAAATCCCACTTATCGTTCGGCAATGCGTCGTACTTCGAGAACCATCGCAGATCCATGTCGTCGCCCATGGCCACACAGCCCTCGATGAAGCGGGCCACCAATTCGTAGCGCTTCGCGTCGTAATTTGGCGGGGGGCGCAATGGGCAACCGGTCCGCCGCCGTCGTAAGGCAGAGACGATAGCAATACGCCTGCAGGCCGGGAGCCGATTCGCCGGGCGTGCCCGGCTCGCCGGCATTCAAGAGCGGCAACAGTCCACTCTTCGGATCGCCCTTCACGACATACGGATCAAGCGGCAGATCGCGATCCCACACGCCCTGGCCGCTGGGGGTGCGTCCATTGGCACGCGGCTTGGCGGTGATCGGTCCGCGGGGCATAAATCGGCGCGTAATGAATGCCATTGTAAGTCTCGCCCATACTTCGCATTGCCTTCGCGCAGCAGCGTGTAACTCACGCCGGCCTTCGCCATGAGGTCTCCTTCGTAGGTGGCATCGATGAACATCGCCGCCCGGAAGATCGTGCCGTCTTCGGTGGTGAATTCCGTGATGCGCGCCCCCTCCTTCTTCACCGCCGCCAGGCGGGCGTCGAAATGCACCGGCACGTGGCTCTCGCGCGCCAGGTCATTGAACACCTGCTCCGCCACATGCGGCTCGATGGAGTAGGCGCCCCCGGTTGCCGGTCCCCGTTGCTCTTGAATGGCTTGTCCCATTCCAACGTCTTTCCATAACTCGCGACCAACCTGGTAAAATACTCCCGAGCCAGGCCGCCCACGGTGCGCGGATCACCGATATCCACCGCGCTCAAGCCAGCCGAAGTCATCCCTCCGAGGTGCCGGCCGGGCTCCGCGATCACCGCTCGCTTGCCCATCCGCGCCGCCTGCACCGCGGCGACGACACCGCCGGAGGTGCCGCCATAAATACAAACATCGGCCCCGATCACCTTCGGGGCGTCCTGCGCCGAGGCCAGCGCGCCCGACATTAGGACGCTCACCGCCCAGCAGAGAAGATTTCGAAGAGCGGTCATCTAAATGCGGATCTTCACCGCACCGGAATTGTCTGTCGCTTTCGCCCCGAGGGCCGCCCTCAAAGCATCCACTTCCAGCCGCAGATGCTTTTGGAAAAGCGAAATGTCCGCGCTGTGAATGAGCATGTTAGCCCCATCGCGCACGAAGTCGGCTTCGAGTTCCAAATCACCCCAGAAGTGAATCCCCGCGCCGATTCCCGCCGCACGCGCCTTGCCGAATATCGTCCGCACCGCCTCGCGAAATTTCGGATGCGTGTATTGCTCGGGAACGCCCAGGCTGCATGACAGGTCGTGCGGTCCGATGAGCACCGCGTCCAAATCCGGCACCGCCAAAAATCTGCTCGAGAGCCTCCATCGCGGGAACGCTCTCGATGTTCAAGATGAGCGCCTGTTCGTTGCGCCCCCGCACATAGGCTTCGAGCTCCGGCTCGAACGGCCCGCCCGCCAGCCGTTCTTCCAGGCGACGCCCCTTGAGCGGCCGCCACTTCACCGCTCCGCGCAGGGCCTGCGACTGGGCCGCCGTCTCGATGTATGGCGCGATGATCCCCGCTGCGCCGCCATCGAGCATCTTCGTCGCCTCAAAGGGATCGGGCGACGGAATGCGCACGATCGGCGACAGCCCCATGCGCGAGTAGGCCTGGCACATCCAGCTCACCTGCCCGCGATCGAGGGCGATGTGCTCCGTGTCGATGAAAACAAAATCCAGGCCGCAGCCCTCCAGGGCGCGCGGCCACATGGGCGATGGCGACACGACGAGCGTGCCGAAAAGCAGCTCGCCCCCCGCGCAATCTTTCACGGAATGGTTTGGTCGCTGTCATAGTCCGGCTCAGTGATTCATTTCGCATCCGAGGGCACATGAAATTTCCCGAAGCGAATGTGCGTGCGCGGGCGCTCCTTGGTGCCGCTGTCCCACACCGCGCGGAATTCGCCGGGCGCGACTTCAATCAACGTGGGATAAGAGTTATGCATGCCGGAATCGTAAAACGTCTTCTCCGCGCTCCACGCGCCGCCGGGAGTTAGCTGTAACTTATAGCGCAGCGAAGTCCGTCCACCGGGCGCGGGCATCGCCGGGCCATCGTTATAGACATACAGGTGCGTGCCGTTCGCACTCTGCCCGTAGAATCCTTTCGAGCGCGCATTCCAGAGATCGGGCTCCTGTCGCGCGGGGGTCCACGTCCGGCCGCCATCCTTGCTCACGCTGGAAAAGGCGCGTGGTGGATCCAGCGCGGCTTTCTCTTCCCAATTGGCCGTGCGCATCACCAGCTTCAGTTCGCCCTCCGCATCCCCCGGCGCGAGATTGCCTTCGTGGAGAAAGACCGGGCCGCTCTCCGGCTGCGGAATGTGTCCCGCCAGCCGCCATTCCAATAGGCTCGTGCTGCTCAGCATGAATTGATCGCGCGAGCCAAGCGGATCGTTGCGGCGCGTGTTGCGATGCGCCGGCAGCAAATAACGCGGCTGGCCATTTTCCACGATCCGCTGGATACCGCCGACGATGATCAGCGGGCCGGTGTAATGCATCGCCATTTCCACCGGAGTCCACGAACGCCCGCCATCCGCGCTGAAGGCGCCCACGAGTTGCGAATCCTCGCTGTGCTGATAATTCATCGGGCAACGCATGGCGAAACACCACATCACGTCCTGCCCCGGCGGCTTGTAGAGTACCGCATTGGCGTAGCCAAATTGCATCGCGCCGAAGCGCTGATTGTGGTCGAAGACGAACGCCGGCTCGCTCCAGGTGTCGCCGTCATTCGTCGTCACGCTCGCCACGATGTCACCCATGTCCGTCTTGCCGGGAATGCCCACTCCATAAGCCACCACCAGTTGCTTCGGCTTCCACTCCGCAATGTACGGCTCCCACAGCAATGAAGCTCCGGGATGCTGCTCGACACTGCGCACGACGCGCACCTCGCGGACATCACCGGTGAATTCGGCGTTTTGCGCACCCGCGGAGACGCAGAGGAGGAGCGTAACAAGTAAGGGGAGGATGTTTTTCATAAGACGATTCATTTCCAGTCGTCCGTGCGGAAGGGAGACGCCGGCAGGCCGGCGGCGTTGACCAGGTTGGCTTTGGGATTGGCCGCCCACGCGTAGCGCACCGCGGCGGGCTCGGGCACCTGGTCGCTCCAGACGATCGCTTTTCCGTCCGCGACTTGCGCATTGGCCCAGACGAATTTCCGATCGCTGCCGGCGATGGCAAAGCCTTCGAGTTCCGCGGACGCGGCTTTCAATCCGTCCGCGTGGTCGAAAGTGATCGCCATTTTGCTCCCCTCCCGCTGCGCGGCTTTGAAAAGAGGCCCCGTCCAAATGGCCGCCGGTGTCTGGTAGACATCATGCAGGGCGAGCAACGACAGACGCCGGGCGAAGTCCGCCTTGTTCGTCGGATGCCCCGCCGTCACCCCCGCCGAGATCGATCGTGATCGCCATGCCCGTGCGCGGCACGCTGAGAGTCTTGCGCATCTCGTCGCGGATGCTCACGCCCCAACCGTTGGGCTCGTCCGGGGTATGTTGCTCCGCCTTGAACCGCGGCAACTGCACCCATGCAAAATAAAACTGATCTCCCCAGCGCGCCCGCCAATCGGCGATGAGCATTTTCAACTGCGCCCCATAATAGATCCCATGCGGGCCGTCGGCATTCCGCTCGCCCTGATACCAGATAACTCCGCGAATGGTGTAAGGCACCAAGGGCGCGATCATCCCATTGAACAAGCCGCCGGGCCCCATTACGCGGAGGTTCTTGAAGGGCAACGGCGCCTTGGGAGCCGGCTCTCCCTTGGCCTGCGCCGCGACGCGTTGCTTCAACCACACCGCTTTCGCCGACAAAAAATTCTGCTGCTCGCGCTCCGCATCATAGCTCGCGAGCTTTTGCTGCCATTCGTCGAGCACCGGGCGCAGCGCCGGCCCGCTGCGCTGCGCTTCGAGGCTGGTCCAGGCTTCGATCGGCGTGCCCCCGACGGAACTGTGGATCAAGCCGACCGGCGCACCGAGGGCGCGGTGCAGGTCACGCCCGAAGAAATAAGCCGTCGCGGAAAAGCGCGCGACCGTTTCCGGCGAGCACACCAGCCATTCGCCGGGCCGGTCGGAGAGCGGCGAGTCCGGCGGCGCGGGTAACTCGTAGATGGCATAAGTCTGCCGAAACACGAACATCCGAATCTCCGGGTATTTGGCCGCCGCGATTTCCTCGTCCGCGTTGTCCACCTGTCCGTGCAGCCCCCCTTTGACCTGCATTTCCATGTTGGACTGGCCGGAGCACAGCCACACTTCCCCGATGAGGACGTCGTGCACGGCCAGTTCATTCCTCCCTTTCACCGTCAATGTTTGCGGTTCGGCGCCGGCCTTGATCTTATCGAGCTTCAATGCCCATTTGCCGCCCGCGTCGGTCGTAGCGGCCTTCGTTTGCCCGGCGAAGGAAACGGAAACAGTCTCTCCCGGCTCCGCCCAGCCCCAGACGGACGCGGCCGTATCACTCTGCAAGACCATGTGATCGGAAAAGATCGCCGGCAGCTTCACCTCGGCGCGCCCAGTCACCACACTCAGCGTCCAAAACGCCGTCAGAATGAAAAGTGACTTTTTCATGGTTGGGAATTGCCCGGCGCACCCAGGAACTCACGGCCATCGGTCAGCCATTCGAGGTTGAACCGGGCAAAGTGCAGTTCATCCCAATAGTGCGCGGTGCCTTTGTCGCCCCGCTCGTAGACATAGCCGACGGTCATGTCATCGAGCACCACGATATCGGAGTAAGACGCCGGGTGCGGCCAGATCGTTTTGCCGGCCGTCCACGTCGCGCCTTCGTCCATAGCTCAGGCGAACGGTCAGGTTGTATCTCCCGTAGGGATGTTCCGCCTGCCGGAATGGGGAGGCTGGACTGGAAAAGAGCAGCCGGTTCTTGTCCTGCGGCCCGGCCAGCGTGAAGCGTTCCACCGGGCCGTGGCAGCGCGGCGTGATCAGTTCTTCCGCGCGCCGCAGATCGCTCCAGGTCTCGCCCCCGTCGTGGCTGATCGCGGTGAGATGCCGCAAGTTATCCGGCGCATCCTCGGAGCTTTCGTTGCGTGACATCACGCGCAGGTCGCCGTTGGCCAGTTCCACGAGCTGGCACTCGCTGGTATTGAGGCCGATCGTGCCACCCAACTTCCACGTCGCGCCGTGATCGTCGCTGTAAAAACTGTGCGCGAAGCTGCGCAGGCGTCCCTTCCCGATATCCTCACGATGCCGCGCGGGGACGACCAACCGCCCCGCCCTCGGCCCGGAGCGAAGCTGCACGATGGCATTGCCCGGCCCGATGCCGTAGCGCTGCACCCATCCTTTCGCCCAGACCGCGCCGCGTCCGCCGCTCGACGCATCCGCATCCGTCCCAGGCTTGGCGGAAGTGAGTTTGTCCCATTCAGGTCTGGTCACTTGCTCGTGAATCGAGACCGGCCCCTGCCAGGTCGCGCCGCTATATCTGCCGGTTCTGGTGGAAGAGCCGGGTGCCATCCGCATACTCGAACTCGATGGCGTAATGATCCATCAGCCAGCCCGCGTCCTTGCCGCGGCGCACTTCCGCGCCGCACACGCCCTTGGCGCTGATCGGATACGTGCCCTTGATCCAGTTGAAGACGTCGATGTTATGCAGGCCTTGATCGACGATGATGTCCCCGCAGAGCCACGCGAAATAGAACTGGTTGTGCAACTGGAACTCGAGCTCGTTCCACTCCGGCTTCTTCGGCACGAAGGCGCGCGCCGCGCCCATGTCCCAGAAGGTGCGGCCATACATCACGTCGCCGATGGCGCCATCCTGCACGCGCTTGACCGCTTCGAGGTAGCCAGGCTTGTGCCGGCGCTGCAGACCCACGCCGACCTTGAGATTCTTCTTCTTCGCTTCCTCGGCGGCGGCGAGCACGCGGCGAATGCCGATGGCGTCGACGGCCACGGGTTTTTCCAGGAAGGCGTGTTTGCCCTGCCGGACCGCCTCTTCGAACATCATCGGGCGGTAAGTCGGCGGCGTGGCGCACACCACCACGTCGCAGGCCTCGATCACTTTTTTGTAGGCATCGAAGCCGAGAAACAGGCGGTCGGGCGAGACATCGACCTTCGTCGAGTGCGTGGCGGAGAGATTCTTGATCGCGCGTTCGGCGATGTCCTGGAAAAAGCTCGCCGACAGCCACGAGCTGGATGTTCGGGATGGCGCTCAGCGCCTGGTTCGTCGCGCCGCTCCCGCGACCGCCGCAAACCGATCATGCCGAGCTTGATCGTATTGTTTTCCGCGGCGTGCGCGAAGCGTTCGACGGAAAGCGCGCCGAGGGCGGCCGCCGCGCCCGTCGTGGTCCGGAGGAAACGACGGCGGTTGATGGACGTGGAGTCTAGGGGTGTGTTCATGTGAGAGGTCGCTCACCATCGGGAAATCCCCTCGCCCGGTCAATGCGGGAGAGATGGGGCGAATAATCCCAATTTCCAATTGGTCGCGTAGAGAATCGGGTGGGGTAACTGGAAGATTCTCAAGTCGGGATCACTGTGTGTCCTCGCTCTCCGCGACGATTGGCGGGGCAAATCCTTACTCACACTGCACAACTTCTCTCCGAGCAACCTCAGGAACTGCGGATTCGCCCCGGCGTGGAGGGAAGTGAAAAGCTGGTCACCCTCCCGGCCAACGACGAAAGCACGAGCACGGTAAAGGGCGAGTACCGCATCCTGCTCGAGGCCCACGGCTATCGATGGTATCGCGTCGGAGCATCAGAACGCATCCTCGAAGCGCCGAAAAGCTGACTCTTCCGCGATCGGTTTGATTCGCTGATCAGAGATTTTTATTGCCCGACGGTTCGTGAACCAACTCGGGACTGCTTTCGCGTGCTCGTTGCACACAATTTTGCCCATATTTCGTCCGCAATCCCGAAGGCTCCATATTCCCCCCGACGGAAGGCTTGGGGAAAACTTCGTTTGAAAGCCTGCGCAGCCCATTTCCTTGTATTCCAAGGAGTCGTCTTCACGGGCGAGCGACGTTGACGGCAAAAGCGCAATTTGCGCCGCGAAAGAGGCCGAACAAAGCCCTTGTTGATGCCCACTATGATCCGCTTTAGTCTCCACTTTCACTCTCCTCGTGTTTCGCAAGCGCAAATCATTCAATCCAAAACGGCGTATCGCAAGTGCCCCTATCGGAGCGCACTTAGAAAACCTTGCGACTCAAGTTCGCTACGGAGGAAATCCGGAACACAAGAGAAACCCCGGAGACTTCGGGTTAACGTCTCCCGCGAGTCCACGACTGGACAAGACACTTTGTGACGAAGCTGGGATCTTCAATCGCGCGGTAGCGTTGGAGCTATTACGAGAGGGAGTGCGACGAGGCTTGGTCAGCCAGCGTGGTGATGCGTATCCGCAGAATATTTGGGCCGTTTCGGAGGACGGCATTCCTTTGGAAGCGCAATTGGAAAATCCGGCCAATGGGACGTATCACGGCTACCCGATGCCGGAAGCCGACCCGTTCCGCAAAGTTGTGATTGAGCAATGGAGCGCCCCTCGTGAGTGAAGAATTGAATATCGAATTCGAGTGGATTGACCGCGACACAGGGAACGAGATTGATCGTGCATTTGCCGCGTATATCGAAGTCGCGGTTGGAGACCGGCACATTACCCGAATCGACGACTCAGTGGCTAGGACAGTACGCAATCGGATGCGAGGAAGCGCATGGCATCTTGCCATTTGGTTTGCGGCGAATTGGTGGCGGCTCAGGTGGGAGCCAACGCCGCGCACATGGCTTGAGGACGCGAATTGGAGAATGTCTCACAGCATGGCGGGAGCCGGTGGCGGCTATGTATGGCCGGATGCGGTTTTCGCCAGTGATGGTGAGTCCATCGAGATTGCGGCGAGACCAAACGCCAGGAGTGTCCTATTCGAACCCATCCGCTACATTAACGATGTTGAGACACGTATTCCGGCAACGGAGTTTGAACGGAAAGTGGATATGTTCATGGCAAGCGTTCTTTCGCGTCTCGACCTTTTCAAAATAGAGGATCAAAGCTTAGTGGAATTGTGGAAGGAGATTCTTTCTGAGCGACGAAATCCTAAAGATAGAAGACGTCGGAAGTTGGAAGCAATGGCTGGCTATGACCCGGATGAGGCACCCGATGAGATGATAAAGCAATTGATTCAGGATAAGGAGCGATTGGGAAAAGACGCTCTTCAAGAAGTGGCTGCTGAAGCACGACATGAAACCGGCGAAGTCCTCAAGTTTTTTTGTGATCTTAGCCGATCAGAGGTGAGACTACAGGCTGCTAGTTTCAAGGGAACCCTGCCTGACCTGGATTTAACTCATTTAGTCCCATCAAATAATGGGACCCCTTGGCAACGGGCGGGCCGACTTGCCAAAGCTGTACGTGAAAAGTGGGGATTGGGAACGAAACCGATTTTAAACAAGCAATTAGCTGGACTTTTGGGAGCGAAACCCACCGTATTTACGGAAAGTTTTGAAGGAAAAGTTCCGATGCCGTTGCGCTGCAATCCAGAACCAATGGTCATTTCGATGTTTACTTCAATAGTGCCGTCCCCACAACTCGGCGCTTCACCGTGGGGCGGTTGATTGGGGACCATCTGGATTCACCGAATCGAGATAGACTATTACCTGCCACTGAAGCCAAAACGGCACGCCAGAAGTTTCAACGCGCCTTTGCCCAGGAGTTTCTTTGCCCATTTGATGCTCTCATGGAAAGTATTCAAACAGACACTCCGGCGTGGACGACATTGAGGCAGCGGCCGCGCATTTTCATGTATCCCCGTTGATGGTGCGAACGACATTAGTCAATAGAGGCAAGCTGGAACGTGATGCTTTGGCGTGGGCGGATTGATTGTATCGAGCGGTAGTTTTGTCGCCTTTCACTTACGATTGCGGGCGGCAGTAAATTGCGAATCGACGCTAACTTCGAATACCACTTGCGCAGGTCAACGACTTCCAAATTATTCCTGAGGCAGGCTTTGAACCTCCAACTCCATTGTTCAGAACACTTTCGCCGGATTAGTGCTTTTCCGGGAGGAGTTCCATCTGGCAGGCCACCTCGGGCGGCTTTACCGTTGAGCGAAAGCGCCGGGAGAGGGTGCGCGTCCAATTCAAGACCGGGCGCTCGAGGGCGAACCAGCTCGCCATGCCGGCCAGCACGGCGAGGACGGTCGAGGCGGCGAAAAAGGCGATGAAGCCGAACCGTGGCACGCCATTCAGGGCCAGGCATTGCTGGAGGGGAAAGGCGTAGATGTAGATGCCGTAGGAGAAATCGCCCCACTGCTCGACGCGCTCGAAGGGCAGCCGGTGCGCGAGATAGAGGACGAGATACGGCAGGGTCAACGGCCATATGAGTTCGAAGGCGCCGAGCCGGCAGGAGACGACCAGGGCCAGTACGGCCACGGCGGCCAGCCAGCCGCGCCAGCGCAGGCGGTCGCGGAATTGATAGCACGTCATGCCCGCGAGGAAGGCGAGAAATACCGAGCGAAAGAGCGGCAGGTGCGTGCCGTAGATCCAGCCATTTTCCAGCACTTGGGCGACCTGGACGCCAAGGTCCGGCTGGTGCATGGCCGCATTGTGAAAGACGTAGCCGGCGGCGAACAGCAACGGGGCCGTGTATTTCCAGCGCAATCCCCCCACCACGGTCAGCGCACCGAGGTACAGATAGCAGGTCACTTCCGGGGCCAGCGACCAGAGGGAACCATTGACCGCGCCGCCGGCCGGATTGTGCGAAAACAAGTTCGTGATCGGGTACTGGAGGATGCGGAAGTCCGCGTTCAGGATCAGGTAGTCCATCGCCGAGTACGGGCCGACGACAATGCTGTCCCAATAGCCCAGCCGATCGCCGTAGCGCGCCAGCGTGATCGCGGGCGCGAGCACGAAGACGGTGAGGAGTTGCACCGCCCAAAAGCCCGGCGCGATGCGGGCGACCCGATTCAGGGCAAATTGGAAAATGGACGGCTGCCGCACGGCCGATCCCGTGATCAAAAAGCCGCTGACGATGAAAAAGCACATGACCGCCACCGACCCTGCATTGACCTGTCCGCCCGAGAAGCGGGCCAGCGGATCGTCGCCGAATCCGCCCAGCGCAAACGAATGGGCAAAAACGACGACCAACGCGAAGGCGAGTCGAAGGAAGGTAAAGCTGTTACCACGGGGCATCGGCGCCTTTTAAAGCTAGACCCGTGCCCTTCCAGCGTCATGCCCGCCGGGCGGCGAGTTCCGAAGGAACGCCGACGGCGTCCCATCCGTCCGCCCAAGGTGGCGAGCGCGGAGAGAAGCTACGGGCTGGGAAGTTTGATTGAATCTCACGAAGCGTTCCGGTAGTGCGCTGTTCGTCACCTCCCATTTTGATGGCAGCAACGGAACCACAGCAGTTCGGCGAATTCGCGGTCATCGAGAAGCTCGGCCAGGGCGCGATGGGCGCGGTTTTCAAGGCGAGGCAGCTTTCCCTGAATCGCATCGTCGCGCTGAAGCTGCTGCCGGCGCACTATGCGGCCGACCCGGATTTCCTCGCGCGTTTCAAGAACGAGGCGATGGCGGCGGCGGCGCTGAACCATCCGCACATCGTGCAGGTGTATGCCGCGGGTGAGGACCGCGGGACGCATTTCTTCGCGATGGAATATGTGGAGGGCGAGTCGCTGGGCGGGCGGTTGGGGCGCAAGGTGCGCCTCCCGCCGCGCGAGGCCATCGCGATTGCGTGCTATCTCGCGCAGGCGCTGGGACTACGTCTGGAGGGAGGCGCGGGTGATCCATCGCGACATCAAGCCGGACAACATCTTTCTCTCCCGGACCGGCCTGGTGAAGCTGGGCGACCTGGGGCTGGCGAAACGGCTCGGCAACGAGAGCGCCATCACGCAGACGGGCGCGACCATGGGCACGCCGCATTATGTCAGCCCCGAGCAGGCGGTGGGGACGCCGGAGATTGATTTCCGTGCGGACATCTACAGCCTCGGCTGCACGCTTTTTCACATGCTGACCGGCCAGCCGCCGTACCGCGGTCCGAGCGCAATGGCGGTGATGCTGCAGCACATCAGCCAGCCGCCGCCGAGGATTCAGGAAGCGTGGCCCGAATGTCCGCCGCCCATCATCGCCCTGCTCGACCGCATGCTGCGCAAGCGGCCTGCGGAACGGTTCGAGAGCTACGAGATCCTGCTCCAGCAGCTTTTCTCGGTGGCCGCACGCCTGGAGGAAAATGGGCCCGCCACGGACGCAGCGGCTTCGCTCCTCATTCCGGTTCCGGCCTCTCCATCAGGCTCGCGGCACCGGGGGAAGGTGCTGGCCATCGTCAGCAGCATGGCGGTGGCGGTGGGATTGTTCGCCTGGCAGCCATGGAGGAAGCCCGCGCCTGAGCCGGATGGCGCGGTGGCCATGGCGGAAACGCCGGCACCGCCACTTCCGTCACCGGAGAAAACAGAGCCGCCGCCCCCGGTGGCAAGCATTACGGAAACGCCACCCGCGACGCCTGTGGCTGTGGCTCCCGCTCCTGTTCCCAGTCCCCCACCGACACCCGCACCGACACCCGCGCCAACTTCCGGAGCGGCAATGCCGCCGAAAACAAATCCGACCCCGACTCCGCAGAGTGAAATTGAAAAGTGGCTCGTCCAGACCGATGCGATCTACCAGCCGGTCTACCAGCGCGACGTGGCCACGCCTTTTGAGAGCGGGATGGCCGAGCTGAAGAAAACCTATCTGGCCTCGCTCGATCGCGCCCACGCCGCCTTGGCCGTGAGTCCCAGGGACGCGCTCGCCTACCGCAGCGAACGCCAGCGCATTGAGGAGGGCAACGGTGTGCCCGCGGATGATCTCGACGGCCCGCCCGCTCCGCTCCAGTCCCTGCGCGCCGCCTATCGCGCCCAAGCCGCGCGCCTCGAAGCCGACCGTCGCCAGCACTCCGCCACCGTCCTCGGGCAATATGACAAGGTGCTGGAAACCAACGAGGCCGCCCTGACCCAACGCCGGCGTCTCGACGAGGCGCTCCTGCTCCAGCAGCGGCGGGAAGCGCTCGCCCGGGAATGGGGCATTCCCGCATCGCCGCCTGCGGGCAGTTCTTCCGCCAGAGCGGCCGCCCCGGCTTCGTCCGCCGGGATTTCCGCGGCAGCGACGAAGGACGCGCCCCTGGTGAACACCCTTGGCATGAAGTTCGTCCCGGTGCCCGGGACGCAGGTGCTTTTCTGCATCCACACTACCCGGGTAAAAGACTACGCGGCGTATGACAAAGAGGTTCCCGGTGTGGACAACTCATGGAAGAAGCAAATGAGAGACGGCATCCCCATCAGCAACCAGGACGATGATCCGGTGGTGAGTATGAACTGGGAGGACGCCCACGCCTTTTGCGCGTGGCTGAGCAAAAAGGAAGGCCGCACCTACCGGCTGCCCACGGACCGGGAGTGGAGCTTCGCCGTGGGCATCGCCGCGAAGGAAAAGGTGACCAGGGACACCACCCCGGAGATGCTGAGCCAGCAGATCAAGGATGTGTATCCGTGGGGCACTCAATGGCCGCCGCCGCCGGGTGCGGGAAACTACGCGGACACGAGTTGCCGGGAAAAATTCCCCTCCCAAGTGATCATCGAGGGCTATACCGATGGCTTCCCGACGACCTCGCCCGTGATGAGTTTCAAGCCGAACAAGTTCGGGCTCTATGACATGGGAGGCAATGTCTGGCAGTGGTGCGAGGATTGGTATAGCGCGGCGCAATTCTCCCGCGTGTTGCGGGGCGGGGTCGTGGGATCACGTCGGTCGCGCGGGTCTGCTCTCCTCGCACCGGCTGCACCGCCCTCCCGACACCCGCCAGCGCGACCTCGGGTTCCGCTGCGTCCTGGAACCGGCCGCCGCGGCGTCACCGCACTGAACCCCTGGAGCGGTTCGGACCGCCGGTATGGCAGCGGCGCCGGTGACACCGCCGGCTCGGTGGGCTGCATGGCCTGCTTTGGCTGGATCGCCTCGGTGGGCTGCTTACGCAAAATGAGCGAAAAACGCCAAAAATTGCGTCTTTTGCAGGATGCCAATGGCTGGGCTATGCAGGCAGCTCGGCGTCGAGGGCGGTGAGCAGTTCGGTGATCGTCTCGCGGGTTTCGTCGCCCATGTTCGAGAGGCGGAAGGTCTTGCCCTTGAGCTTGCCGTAGCCGCCGTCGATGATGAGGCCGTGCTTGCTCTTGAGCGCGGCGAGGAGGGCGGGGACGTCGATGTTGCGATTGTTGGCGACGCAGGTCAGCGACTTCGAGCGGTAGCCCTCGGGAGCGAAGAATTCGAACCCGCGCTTGGTCACCCATTCGTGGACCATGGCGTTGAGTTGCGCGTGGCGCGCGTGGCGGGCGGCGACGCCTTCGGCGAAGATGTCGTCGAGCTTCGATTGCAGCGCGTAGATGTGCGAGATGCTCGGAGTGCTGGGCGTCATGTCCTCGGCCTGGTTCTTGGCGAACTCGAGGAAATCGAAGTAGTAGCCGCGGCCCTTCACGGTGGCGGCGCGCTCCATGGCCTTCTTGCTGGCGGAGAAAAGCGCCAGGCCCGGGGGCAGCGCGAGGGCCTTCTGCGAGCCGGTGAGCAGCACGTCGATGGCGAGGTCATCCATCGGGATCGGCACGGCGCTGAACGACGAGACGCTATCGACGATGAGCAGCACGTCGGGGAATTCGTTCACCGCCTCGGCGATCTCGCGAATGTCGCTCATCACGCCGGTCGAGGTTTCATTGTGGATGACGGTGACGGCGTCGAAGCCGCCTTCCTTGAGCTGGGCGCGGATCTGCTCGCCGCGAATGGGCTGGCCCCAGTCGACCTGCAGCGCGACCGCTTCCTTGCCACACTTCTTCGACACGTCGAACCACTTGTCCGAAAACGCGCCGCACATGCAGTTCAGCACCTTGCCGGTCCCAATGAGGTTGCGGATCGCGCCTTCCATCACGCCCCAGGCCGACGACGTGGAGAGAAACACGGGCTGCGTGGTGCCGAACAATTCCTGCAACCGCGGATGGATCGACGCGTAGAGCTTTTTGAAGTCGTTGCTGCGGTGGCCGATCATCGGCTGGCAAAAAGCACGGAACGTTTTTTCGGAAACCTGAACGGGGCCGGGAATGAAAAGCTTGGGCATCTGGATTTTGGATTGAGGATTTAGGAAATACTCTCCGCCAAGGCGCAGGACGGAAAGGGGCGGTGTTTCTACATCCGAATTCCGAAATCCGAAATCGAAAATTTCAGATCAGTCCCAGATGAACTTCTCCAGCCGCAATTGATTGAGGCGCGCTTTGGCCGCCGCGGCCCGCGGTCCGTCGAGCTTGGTCATCTTTTGGTAGATGCCGATGGCGGCCTTCCAATTCTCCTGTTGTTCAAAGAGATGTGCGGCGTCGAAGCCGGCTTTGTAGAACCAGAAAAACTCGGGGCCTTCGGCCACCGTCTTGTCGAGCACGTCGTAGTAGGCGGTGAGCGCCTCCGAATCGCGGCTGAGCTGCTCCAGGGCGCGGCCTTTCATGTAAAGGGCCTGGTTGCGCCAGGCGGGGGTCACGTCCGGCAGAGCCGCCAGCGAATCGTAGACCGCGATGGCGGCATCCAACTGGGCGGGATCTTTGCGCCCGAGGGCGCTCAGATTGTTGCCTTTGCTGCACAGCGCGGCGAATCGCAGTTCGGCGTCGGGCGGCGGCTGGGCGGAGAGGATCGCATCGTAGATCGTCACGGCTTCGTTTTCCTTGCCCAGCCGGCTTTGCACGATGGCCTGCTGCTGCCGGGCATAGAGCTTGAGCGGGCCGTCGCGCTTGACCACCTCGTCGAAGAGCCGCAGCGCCCGGTCGACTGCGCCGCTATCCAGCCATTTCGTCGCCGCCTGTCCCGCGAGGAAGAGCGCCGTCTCGGCGTAGACGCCGTTGGGATTCTCCCGCGCCAGCAGGGTGAATTGCGTCTCCGCGTTCGCATGATCCCCGGTGCTGAAATAGACCTGCCCCAATTTCATCCGCACATCCGGCAGGTACGTCGAACGCGGAAAATCGTGAAGGAATTTCCGGGCCTGCTCGATGAGCTTGGGGGCATCGGGCGGCGCATCCGCGTCGGCCAGAAAGACCGCCAGATAGGCGGCGCGCTCCGCCGTGTCCGCGTCGGGCGCCGCGTTGTTCACGATCTGCAGATAGCGCGCGGCGCCAGCCTTGTCGCCATCGTTCAAGGCCAGCTCGGCCAGCGCCACGCGCGCTTCATTCTGGCGCGGGTGCTTGGGAAAATGATGTAAGAAAAGCTCGATCGTATCGCCGGCACGCGGATCGCCGAAGCGGGCCTGGGCAAAGCCCTCCTCGAGCACCAGGTCGCTGCGCAACGCGCTATCGGGCGCGAGGCTGCTCAAGTCGCGGTAGTCCTTGAAGAAGCTCTCGTAGTTGCGCCGGTCCAGAGCGGCGAGCGCGGCATCGAAGGTGGCGTTCACCCTGAGCTTTTCCGCACCCTGCGCGGCGCGGTGAAAGGAATTCTCCGCGAGCAGCGACTCGCCCTGCCGGTAGTGGACCAGCGCTGTGCGCAGCTCGATCTCCGCCCGTTCCTCGTCGCTGCTGGCCCGCCGCATGGCTTCGTCCAGCGCCCGCAACGCCGCGGGCAGATTGGCTTTCTCCAGGAGCAAGTCCGCCTGCAGAAGATACACCGAGTTGAGCAGCGGGCTCGTCGGATGGTTTTGCGTAAAATTGTCGATCGTCGCGAGCGCCTTGTCCGTCTTGTGCACCTGGCGGTACAGACGGGCGAGATAGTATTGCGCCAGGGCCGCGCGGCGGGGCGGCGTCTTCAAGGCCCACTTCCGCAACTCGCTGTCCGACGGGCGTTCTTCCTGGGCGTACATCTCGTCCAGCCGGCGAAACGCTTCCTCCAGGTAACTGCTCTCGCCGTGACGCGCGATGAACCGCTCCAGCACGTTATCCGCGATCTCGTAGCCATTGAGCACCACGCGCGCTTCGGCACTGCCCAGCATCGCGCCGAAAAGCAGGCTCTCGGTGAGATCGGCGGGGTCGAGTTGCAGTTCGTCGAAGATCGCCATGGCCGGCGCCGCCTGGTCCTGGGCCAGCAACAGGCGCGCTTCCAGGTACCGCTTCCATTTTTCATCGGTGGCGTTTTGCACCGCCACGCTTTTGACGACGGCCTCGGCCTGCGGGATTTTCTTTTCGTCGATCCAGAGGGCTCGCCAGCCGCAGGCGCGCACCGGTGTTCGCCGGATGGGCGGCGGTGAATTTCTCCAGTGCCGCGGCGGCGTGACGGATGCGTCCCAGTCCCTGGAGGCATTCCACCGTCCCGAGCTGCGCGGCTTCGCCCACTTCCGCCACGGCGGCAAGCGCTTGATAGATCGGCAGCGCCTCCACCCAGCGCCCGTCGCGGGTCAGGATGTCCGCCTGGAGCAGGCGCGCGGCGGGATCGCCCGCCTGGGCGAGCGGCTCCACGACGGACTCCGCCTCGTCGAGTTCATCGGCCGCGAGCAGCGCGGCGGCGAGCTCGTAGCCGGCCGCGTGTTTGATTTCCGGTGGCAAGTCGCGGGTGCCCAGCAGGGTGCGCAGCTTTTGCACCGCCACTTGCGGGATGGCCTCTGCGCGGGCTTGCCGGGCCTCCACGAGCAGCGCCGGATCGTCGGCCCGCAGCGCTGCGGTCACGAGGCAAAGGAAAAAGGGAAGCAGGCGGCGCGTCATAGCATCCGCTGCAAATAGCGCCCGGTGTGGCTCTCGACAACCTTCGCAATGATTTCCGGCGGTCCCTCCGCCACGATTTGTCCCCCGCCCGCGCCGCCTTCCGGGCCGAGGTCGAGCACCCAATCGGCGCATTTGATCACCTCGAGATTGTGTTCGATGATGATGAGCGTATTGCCCGCGTCGCGCAGTTTCATCAAGACTTCGAGCAGCTTGTGAATATCGGCGAAATGCAGCCCGGTGGTCGGCTCATCGAGAATGTAGACGGTGCGACCCGTCGCCTTTTTCGCCAGTTCGGTCGCAAGCTTGATGCGCTGCGCCTCGCCGCCGCTCAGCGTGGTGCCGCTCTGCCCGAGGTGCACGTAACCGAGCCCCACATCCTCGAGCGCGAGCAGCTTGTCGGAGATCTGCGTGACGTTGCGGAAAAAGCGCGCTGCTTCATCCACGGTCATGTCGAGCACGTCGGCGATGTTCTTGCCCTTGTAAGTGATCTCCAGCGTCTCGCGGTTGTAGCGCCGGCCGCGGCAGACCTCGCACTCCACATAGACGTCGGCGAGGAAGTGCATCTCGATTTTCTTCATTCCGTCGCCTTCGCAGGCTTCGCAGCGCCCGCCCTTGACATTGAAGCTGAAGCGGCCGCCATCGTAGCCGCGGATGCGGGAGGCCGGCAGGCTGGCGAAGAGTTCGCGAATGGGCCCGAAGGCGCCGGTGTAGGTCGCGGGATTTGAGCGCGGGGTGCGTCCGATGGGGGTCTGGTCGATGACGATCGCCTTGTCGACCTGCTCCAGGCCGTGAAGCTTGACGTGCTTTCCGGGGCGCTCCTTCGAGCGATAGAAATGGCGGAACAACACGCGTCGGAGAATGTCGTCAACGAGCGTGGATTTGCCGCTGCCGCTCACCCCGGTCACGCAGGTGAAACAGCACAGCGGAAAGGCCGCGGTGACTTCGCGCAGATTGTTTTCGGTGGCGCCGCGCACGGTCAGCCAGCCGGGAGAATCCGGCGTGCGCCACGTACCTTGGGGCACCTTGCGGTGGCGTGGCACGGGAATGCGCGTCTTGCCACCGAGATACTGGGCGGTGAGCGAATTCTCCACGGCCAGGATCTGCTCCAGGGTGCCTTGGGCGACGATCTGGCCGCCGCGCGCGCCGGCGCCGGGGCCGAGATCGAGGATGTGATCGGCGGCGCGGATGGTGTCTTCATCGTGCTCGACGACGATGACCGAATTGCCGAGGTCGCGCAGGCGGCGCAGCGTGCCGATGAGGCGGTCGTTGTCCCGCTGGTGCAGGCCGATGCTGGGCTCGTCGAGGACGTAGAGGCAGCCTGCCAGGCCGGAGCCGATCTGCGTGGCGAGGCGAATGCGTTGCGCCTCGCCGCCGCTGAGCGTGCCGCTCTCGCGATCCAGCGAAAGATAGCCGAGCCCCACCTCGACGAGAAAGGCGAGGCGGGCCGTGATCTCGCGCCGCACTTCGCTGGTGATGTAGCGCTGCTGCTCGTTGAGCGACAGATCTTCGATGAAGCTCCGCGCATCCGCGATGGTCAACTGGCAGAAGCCATGGATGTTGCGCTCGCCGAGCAGGCCGGCATCGCCCAGCGCATCGCTGCGGATCGTCACCGCCAGGATCTCGGGCTTGAGCCGCGCCCCCTGGCAGGCGGAGCACGTGCGGCGGCTCATGTATTGCCGGATGCGCTGCCGGGTGAATTCGCTATCGGTGGTATCGTAGAGGTTCTGGATCGATGCCACGAGGCCGTCGAAGGGCTTCTCGACCTTGGTGCGCTTGCCATTCTCGCCCCAGCTCAAGGTGATCGCACGCTCGCCGGTGCCGAAACAGAGCGCGTGCTGGAATTTCTCCGGCAGATCGCGGTACGGAGCGTCCATTGAGACGCGATACTCGCGGGCCAGAGATTCGAGGACGCCGTTGTAATAGCCCTGCATGCGTTTGTTGGCCTTGGCCCACGGGGCGACGGCTCCTTCGGCGAGCGATTTGTCTGCGTCCGGGATCATCAACTCCGCATCGCACACCTGCTCCGTGCCGAGACCGTGGCAGACCGGGCACGCGCCAAAGTGGCTATTGAAGGAGAAATGCTTCGGCGTGAGTTGCGGCAGAGTGAAGCCGGTCTCGGGGTTGCTGTAATCGATGGAATACTTCAGCTCCTCCCACTGTTCCGGCTCTTCCTGGCCCACGCGGCGCAGGACCACCAGCCGGTTTCCGCCCCATTTCAGCGCGGTATCCACAGAATCTGCCAACCGCGTGCGCACCCCGTCGCGAATTACCAAACGATCCACGACAACTTCGATCCTATGCTTCGCGCCTTTCTCCAGCCGAATGGGCTCCGGCCGGCCCAGTTCGATGATCTCCCCGTCGATCCGCACCCGCACAAAGCCCTCGCGCTTCAGCTTTTCGATCACGTCGCGGAATTCCCCGGCCTCGTCCTGCACCAGCGGCGCCACCAGCACGATGCGGCTCTCCGGCGCGTAGGCCAGGATTCGATCCACGATCTGCTGGGGCGTGAGCTTGTTGATCGGCGCTCCCGTCGCCGGGTCGTGCGGCAGGCCGATCGAGGAATAAAGCAGCCGCAAGTAATCGTAAATCTCCGTGGTCGTCGCAATCGTCGAGCGCGGATTGCCCCCGCTGCTGCGCTGTTCGATCGCGATGGCCGGCGAAAGGCCCTCGATGAAATCCACGTCCGGCTTTTGCATCTGGTCGAGGAACTGCCGGGCGTAGGCGGACAGGCTCTCGACGTAGCGGCGCTGCCCTTCGGCGTAAAGAGTGTCAAAGGCCAGGGAAGACTTGCCAGAACCGCTCATCCCCGTGATCACGACAAGTTTCTCGCGCGGAATCTCCAGGGTGAGATTCCGGAGATTATGCTGGCGTGCGCCGGTGATCTTGATTACTTCTGCTGGCATTTCCGCCTTGGGTTGAACCGGCGAACTAAGCACAATCAATGTCCCGTCTCCAGAGGTAATTGCGATGTCCAGCGCCCCTTTTGAAATGACCAGAGAAGAACTTCAGGCCATTCACGAAAAATATCGTGAAGTGAAGCATGATATCAACAACACCCTGGCGGTGATCATGGCCCTGTCGGAACTCGCTCAGCGCAACCCGGCGCATTACGAAAAGCTCGCCAAGGCCGTCCTCACTCGCGGCCCGGATGTCGTCCAGAAATTGCAGGATTTCCAGACCATGCTCAGCGCCAAGCTCAAGGACGGCGGCGCGACTCCGCCCACGAGTCACCCGACTTCGGGCGTTTTTTAGCGAATTTCGGGTTTTTTTCGCCGATTTTCCGCTACGCAGCCCACGGAGCCAATACAGCTACACGACCTCGGAACTCGATTCGGATGGCTCCGCCGGTTCCGACGGCGGCGGCTCTTCCGGTGTTTCCGCGATCAATTCCGCCAAGGTCGTCTTCAGCTTTTCCACGCCCTTCTCGTCACCGGTGCCAACGGAGATCACCGTGAGCTTTCGGTAGCGGCCCTTGAAGTGCTTCAGTTTCTCCGCGGCGTCGGGCAGATCCATCTTGTTCGCCACCACGATCCACGGGCGCTCGCTCAACTTCGGATCGTAAAGGTCGAGTTCCTTGCGCAACTTCTGCAGATCCTCCAGCGGTTCGCGCCCCTCGCTGCCCGCCATATCGAGCACGAAGACCAGCAGCTTGCAGCGCACGATGTGCCGCAGGAAATCATGGCCGAGGCCCACATTCTCATGCGCGCCCTCGATGAGCCCGGGAATGTCCGCCACCGTGATGCGGCGATAGCCCGGCAGTTCCACCACCCCGATGTGCGGCGTGAGCGTGGTAAAAGGATAGGGCGCCACTTTCGGATGCGCGTGGGAGATGCGGCCCAGCAGCGTCGACTTCCCCGCGTTCGGATAGCCCACCAGCCCGGCGTCCGCGATCTTGCGCAGCTCGAGATAGAAATATCCCTGTTCCCCCGGCTGCCCCTCCGTGTAGCGCGTGGGCGCCTGGTTGCGCGAACTCTTGAAATGGACATTCCCGATGCCGCCCTTCCCTCCCTTGCAGAGCACGAATTCCTGCCCCGGCTTGGTCAGATCCGCGATCATCTCCAATTCGGCCGGATCGATCGGCGTCTTGCGGTCCCGCTTCGGCTTCTCCTCCGCGTCCGGTGTCTTGGAGAAATCGACGAACATCGCCCCGTCACCATGCGTGACCATCGGATCGACCGGCTCGGTGACCTCCTCCGCCAGGCGATACACGATCGTCCCGATCGGCACCGGCACGATCTTGTCCGGCGCGCTCTTGCCGAAGCACTGCTTCCCCTGCCCGCGGTCCCCGTGCTTCGCCTTCACGATCGGCTCGTAGAAAAACGGCGTCAGGTTGTCCGTGTGCGTTTCCGCGCGCAGGATGATCGACCCGCCGCGCCCGCCGTCGCCGCCGTCCGGGCCGCCCTTGGGAACAAACGATTCGCGCCGGAACGAAGCCGACCCGTCGCCGCCGTCTCCGGCTTGGGCAAAGATGCGAATGTGATCAACGAACATAGAGCGGGGCTTTCAGAAAAAGGCGAAATGGGGGCGCGCAGTGTCGCAGAGAATCGCCGGATTGCAAATCGAAGCCAATTGCGCCTCCGGCGGCGGCCATGCGCACTCTGCTGCCAGACGTTTAGCGACCGAGGCCCTCCTCGAGTGCGAATCAGCTTTCAGACGCTCCGCCTGGTCTCCACGTGAAATTGAATGGAGAGAGGCTATTAACCGTCACACTCTATATGAAACAATTAACCCTTCTTTCGCTCCTCCTCGGCGCACTCCTGCTGGTTCCCACCGGTGCATTCGCCAGGGACAAAGATAAACATCACAAGCATCATTACCATCACGACTGGTCCGAACGGGGATACCGGGGAAATGACCGGGACTATCGGGACAACCAAAGGCAGATCGAAGCAGATCGCCTGGCCAACGGCTATAATCGGGACGGTTCGCCGCGCTATTACTATCGCGGTTACTATCACAAGCGCTGAGGAACGGCTTGGGCGGACAGGAATGTCCGCCCTCCGTTAGGCATGGCTTACTTCAGCCCGCTGAACTTCTTCAGCGTGAACTTGAAGACCGACCCGCCCATCGTCGTCGTCTCCTGCACGTTGCCGATGTCCGGCGCCTGGTAATAGGTTCCACTCACCGCGCCGTTGTTCGTCTGGTAACTGATTTTCACGCAGTTCTCATACGTCTTGTCCCCGACCTTGAACGTCTCCAGTCCTTCCACGGCACTGGTGATCGACTGCCCGGAAACCGTCGTCTTCCAGGATTGCCCCACCGTGAGCGGCAGCACGGCCTCGAGGTGCTCCAATTTGTTTGGGTCGAGCGCGGCGATCGCGAAGACACCCCGCGCCGATTTCCGCCGGTACATCGTGGTGTCCTTCATCTTCGGCAGGCCGGTGAAGCTCGTCTGCACCACGAAATACGTGTAGTTGTTCACCTTCTCCGTGCCGATGATCTCCCGCACCGCCGTGCCGTGGACGGTTTCTCCGCTCGGCGGCTTCATCTCCACATCCACATCCCAGCGCAAGCCCACGGCCAGCGGATTATAGACATCCTGCTCGGCGCGCGCCGCCACGATGCCGCACATCGCCAGGACGAGGGAAAGAAGGATGCGTCGCATCATAGGGTGCGATCCATACCACATGGCAGCCAGCGCTTCGAAGCCCATTCTTTTCCGGGGAGGGTGTCGAATTCATCGCCCGGGAGTGGTTCGCTACGGAGAAGAGCGGCACCCCTTGCGGAAAAATACTTCCCAAACAAAGCGGGGATCCTGGCGAGGCTCCGCAATGCCTTTTTGCCTTGCATCCGCCACCACCACTTCTTACTATCGACCTCAGGGCATTTTTCTGAGGTCGATAGTAGGTTCTGGTCTACTTTCTTCATATCCTCCGAGGTCGCGCATTATGCGCCTCGGCGTGGAAAACTCGGCGAACCGGAATTCTTCAGCGATCGCTACTTCGCCTGCTGTTTTTTCCAGCGCGCTGGCAATCGACTTCGTCACCGACTCCGTCAACAGCGCCACGCCGGGCGCTTTCCAATGGAACATATCGCCAGCCGCCAGTGGCAGATTCTTCGCCATCAGCCCCGCCAGATCGTCAATCTCCACGCTTTCCGATTTCATCACCCTCAGCGCCATCCGATTGTGCTCCTCGATCGTCGGTTGAATCTCGGGGTTCAATTTCTCCGGCTCACCTTCACGGTCACCGGCGTGATCGTCGCCCAGATGAGCGTGGCCTGCGGCGCGCCCGTGCGCAGATCTTGCACGAGCTGCCGGGTCAGCGGCTCGTACTGCCCCTCCGGAATGCGTCCCGCCTGCCAGCCGTGCAGCCCGAGATTGAAATGAATCACCGCATACTTCTGCCACGCGAGAATGGCCGCGATCGTCTTCGGCAGCGACTTGTCCGCCTGCGTGGTCGGCGTGATCCACGCATCGATGTTCGCCTTCCCCGCCAGCGCCTTGCGCACCGGCTCCAGGTAACTGTTCGTGATCGAATCCCCGATCAGCAACACCCGCGGCAGGCTCGCATCCGTCACCGTCGCCGGCCCGCAAGCTCCAGTTCCCCCCCTTCGGCGGCAAATTCGGATCGGTCTCCGCCTGCTGCGGAATGGCCGGGGCTTGGGCATAAAGGTGCGCTACGACAGTCAAAGCAACGGCGGTGCAAGCCAGAAAGGGAGACAGGAAGCGGGAGGACATAGGTCCGCCAGCCATAAAGCAACGCGCGCGAAATGACCACACGCTTGATGCCTTCTCCGCAGTCTGTATGCCTGTCTCATCACCCGCATGGCTCCGCACACCCTGAAAGTCCGGCTCCGCATCGTCAATGGAGAGACGGATGCCTTTGGCCCCGGCAAGGCCCAGTTGCTCGAGTCGCTGCTCGCCACGGGCAGCCTCAATCGCACCGCCGCGGAAATGAAGATGTCTTACATGAAAGCGCTCGCGCTCACCCGGGCCATGAATGCGCAATTCACCCAGCCGCTCGTCGAGCTGGCCCGCGGCGGCAAGCAGGGCGGCGGCTCACAAGTCACTGCCCTGGGACGCAAAGTACTCGCGGAATATCAAGCCATGGCCACCGCGACGGAAAAAGCCGCGCGCCCCTCCTGGCAGCGCCTGCGCAAGCTCTTACGGGACTAATTGGCCGGATCTTCGCCCGGCACGCGAATCGGGTAGTAGAGCGGGATGCCGCCCGGTTCCTTACTCCCGTAATCGAGCACGAATTTCTGCCCGCGATCGCCCGCCAGCCAATCCGCCAGGGCCCGCGCGCCCGCGGCATTCACCTGCGGAAACTTCTGCGGATTCGCCTCGATGACCACATACGGCCGGCGCATCTCGGGATCGCCCTGCACGAGCACCTCCATCTTGCCGAGGGCCATCTTGCCATCCGTCACGGGAATGCGCCCGACCACCACATACGCCTGCTTCTTCTCGGCGAAAGCGACGATGTGCTCCGGGACATCGCTCTCGTCCTTGAGCAGCCAGTCGCCCTCCGGTTTGATGCCCGCGCGCTGCCAGAGCTTGTGCGTGAGTTCGCGACTGCCCGGCCCGTAGAAATCCACGAAAGGCGCATGCGCCTGGGCAATTTTCCGCAACGCCGCGGCGCCATCCTTCATCCCGCGGATGCCCGCCGGATCGCTCGGCGGACCCACGATCGTATGCTCATTCCGCGCCCATGGACGCATGTTCATCCCGTAGCCGTCGGCGACGAGGTCGGTCGTCTTGTCGGCGGTGTGCATGGTGAGCAGATCCACTTCCCCGCGCTTGAACGGGGCGGAGATCACATCCTTCGGACCCGTGATGACGAGCTGCGTCTTCCAGCCGGTATCCGCCTCAAACTGCGCGGCGAGCTTGTCCCACATCCCCGTCGCCGTCATTCCCCCGATCACCGCCACCCGAATCGTCCGGCGATCTTCCGCCCGCCCCGCCATAGCGGTCGTCAGCGCCACGATAACTGCGAAGACGTGAACGAAAAAAACGCGTCGAGAGGCCATCATTGGGTGTTGGATATTCGGTGTTCGGTGTTGGATGTTCATCGCTAATACTGCCCCGCCTGCGCATCGCTCGCCGTACCGGTGAGCCAGCTCACGTCGCTCTGGTGCGGATCGCCCTTGCCCACCCCGAGATAGACCGCGGAAAACGCGCTCACATGACCGTCCAGAAACAGGATATTGCCCTGTTTGCGATAGGGCGCCTGACAGCTATAGGCTTTCTTCGAAGGATAGGTGCTCGCATATTGACCGGGAGTCTCGGCCAGGAACACGGTGATCGCGGGATGTTCGATCTGCGAGAGCTTCGTCGCCAGCGGGAGATCCCACGGCGAAAGATTCATATTCATCCCGTAACTCAGGAACGCCGCGCCGCCCGGATCCTTGGCCCCGGGCCGCACGAAGACCGAGTTATCCCCCGCCCGCGGACGCCGTCCCGCCGCCACCAGCACGCCATATCCCGGCAAGCCGAGATACGGCGGCAGCGCATTGAACCAGTCTTCCGGCCGATTGAGTTGCTGCACCACCTGCACACCCTGGCCGCGCCGCGGGATGAATCCATCGTTGTCCGCCGCATAAGCGGCGAGCGCCACCCCCCATTGCCGCATATGCGACGCGCTGTGTGCCTGGTCGCGCATCGCATTCACCGGACCCAGCGCTCCCAGCACCAAGCCGGCCAGCACCGCGATGATCGCCACGACAATGAGCAACTCGGTCAGCGTGAATGCGGCGGCCGCGCCATGCGTCCTGGACATACGAAGAGTCAGGCCCGCCGGCGTAACGGACGTCGGGCAAAGAGGGTGAAAACAGCGAGGCCCGCCCAGGAACCAGCCGTCGGCTCCGGCACGGTGAAGGTGACTTGCAGAGCAGGTTCCTGATCGGCATTCCCTCCCGGGAATGTCGCCCATTCGGAGCTGAAAAAGGCAAAAAACGTGCGCGGATCGGTTTCATCCGCATTGATCATTTCCCAACCAAAGTTCGTCGACGGATCATTCAACCATCCCTGGACATCCGCGACCATTTGCGGCGTGGAAGCCCAGGTATAAACGGTGCCCGCCGAGTTATTGTCCATGAACAGCGACGCGCTGGCGCCGGCGGCATGATCGCCGCCGGGGTTGTTCCAGGACTTCTGTTGATGGAATGCCGCGTTCCAGGTGGCGTCACCGGGATGGGCCGTGTCGCCTTGTCCGGTTCCGCCAATTCCGGAGGCGTCGCTCTCGACGGTCCCCTCGCCCCAATTCTGATTGAGATCGAAGAGACCCACCGTGGCGGTATGGGCGATCACGCCGCCACCGCCACCGCCGCTGCCCGCCACCTGCGCGAGGGTCAGGGTAAGCTGCACATCGGTGATCGTCGCGCCGGCCGGGATGCCACTGAGGTTGAAGGAAATCAAAGCACGGTGCGGTGAATCGTTCCCATCCGTGCCGGCGAAGAAACAGGGACCGCCGCCGTTGCTGTTATCCGGGTTCCCGGCCACGATCGAGGCGTCCTTGTCCGCGCCGAGAAACACAATGTCGGCCCGCGCCGAGGTGGCGCAGAAGGCAGCCAGCAGAAATAGCAGCTTCAGCTTCATGCATTCAGATACGAGCAGCCTCCGCATTCGCCAGGCGACCACGCCTGAACCGGCGTGTCTCAGGCCCGGCGATGCCGGGGACGCAAGCAGCACATGGCCAGAATCGCCACGGCGGCCAGGGAACCGGAAACGGGTTCCGGCACGGTGTAGGTTATTTGCAAATCAGGCAACTGGCTGGCGGTGACACCGGCCACACTCATTCCTTCACGGCTGTAAAAGGCGTCAAACGTCGTGGGATCGGTTTCATCCGCGTTGATGAGTTCCCATCCGTGGTTCATCGCGGGGTTGTTCAGCCATCCTTGCACGTCCGCGACCAGTTGCGCGGTGGAGAGCCAGGTAAAGCTGGCGCCGGGGGTGGCATTGAGCAGCAAGAGAGATGCGCTCGCCGGGCTGACAAAGTCTCCGCCGGGTGTCAGCCACGGAGTCTGTGAATAGGCCGATGAACTCCAGGTGGCATCGCCCGAAGTGGGGAGCGCCGCATTCCCTTGTCCGCCTCCGCCGATCGAACTCGAGGCCCCATTCGTCCCTTCACCCCAACCGCTGCTCAAGGCGAAGAGCCCGATGGTTTCCGTACTCGTTCCACCGCTGCCTCCGGAGCCCGCGATCTGCCCCACCGTCAGCGTGAGCTGCACATTGGTGATGATCGCGCCCGCCGGGATCGAGCTCAGATCAAAGGACATCAGGCCGCGCCGGGGCGAAGACGCCCCATTGGTGCCCGCGAAAATTCCCGGTGCGGCGCCGGCGCTGTTCGTCACATTATTTTGAAAGATCGTGGTGTCGTGATTCGCGCCGAGGTTTACGACATCCGCAAATACCGCTGCGGTGACACCGGAACAAAAGAACAGGAGGAGCAGCTTCAGTTTCATGAGTGGAAAGCGTTATATACGACTGGATATAACGAAATCCCGAAACGCAACGTCAACCTGCGAATCCCTGACGCGCCTATCGGGGCGGCTCAGTGCGAGCCATCTCCCCGGCCTCGCGGAAAAATCCGACGCCGAAGCCACGGCCCAAGAGGGGACCACGAAAGGCACGAAAAAGCACGAAAAGGCGGTCGGAGGGGCAGCCCGCGAATCACGCCAATCACTCGAATAAGCCCATTCGGGTCATTGGTGTCATTCGCGGGCAAAAATCCTCGCCGCCTTCCCTCCGCGCCCTTGGCGGTAAATTTCAGCGGGGATTACCATTCACGGCGACCGCTCGAAAACACCGCCCGGCCACCAAGACGCCACCCCACCGCGCTTGCGAAATTGGATGTTCGATGTTGGCTGTTGGGCGTTGGATGTTCAAAACACCGCCTCCGCATGAAATACCCTCTCCTTCCGCTCTTCGCCCTCGCGCTCGGATTCGCCCCGCTGACCTCTCCCGCCAAGACTCCCGACGGCAAACAAAAGCTCGTCCTCGTCGCCGGCAAACCTTCCCACCCGCCCCGCATGCACGAGTACAACGCCGGCATGCTGCTCCTCGCCAAGTGCCTCGCGCAGGGCGCCCCGGATTTGCAAGTCGAGGTCGTCCGCAATGGCTGGCCGCAGGATGAGAGCGTCTTCAACGGCGCCGACGCGGTCGTCTTCTACATGGATGGCGGCGCGAAACACGAAACCGTGCAGGAAAACGGCGCGCGCCTCGCCAAGATCGACGAATGGACCAAGCACGGCGTCGGCATCGGCGCCCTGCACTACGGCGTCGAAGTCGTCGCCGACCAGGCCGGCGCGCAATTCCGCCGCTGGATCGGCGGCCACTACGAAAACATGTATTCGTGCAATCCCATGTGGGAGCCGAACTTTACCCAGTTCCCCACGCACCCCATCACCCGCGGCGTGCAACCCTTCCAGATCAAGGACGAATGGTACTTCAACATGCGCTTCATGGACGGCTTCACCGCCGACGGCGCCACAGAAAAGGACGGCACGAAATTCGTCCCCATCCTCGTCGCCAAGCCCGGCGACGAAGTGCGCAACGGCCCCTACGTCGCGCCAAAAGGCCCGTATCCGCACATCCAGGCCGCCAGCGGCCGCGCGGAGGCCATGATGTGGTGCGTGGAGCGCCCCGATGGCGGACGCGGCTTCGGCTTCACCGGCGCGCATTTCCACGACAACTGGGGCAACGACAACTTCCGCAAAGTCGTCCTCAACGCCCTCGTCTGGATCTCCCAAGGCGAAGTCCCCGCCACCGGCATCGAGTCCCACATCACCCCCGAAGACCTCGACGCCAACCTCGACCCCAAGCCGCCGAAGAAGTAGGCGGCGGATTCCTATCGAAGAGAAATTTTTCCCGATTCCCGTCCTCCATCTGTGGCTAAGAAACTGGCCACCTCCGCTCTTGTCTCCGGGCACCTGCGATCCCTTTCCAGTTTATCCCCACAGTCCCGTTCATGAAACTACGCTACCTCCTCGCCACCCTTGTCACGCTCGGTCTCGGCGTCGCCGCCCAGGCCAAAACGCCCGACGGCAAACCCTGTGTCCTCTTCCTCGCCGGCAAACCTTCGCACGGCCCCGGTGAGCACGAGCACAACGCGGGAGTGAAGCTGCTCGCCAAGTGCCTTTATCAAGGCGCGCCCGAGGTCGTCACCAAGGTGCATCTCAATGCCGATTGGCCGAACGAAGACGAACTCTCGCAGGCCGACACGATCGTCTTCTACGCCGACGGCGGCCCCGGGCATTTCCTGCTCCAGGGCGATCACCTCGAGCAAGTGGCGAAGGAGATGAAGCGCGGGTGCGGCTTCGTCTGCCTGCATTACGCGGTGGAATTTCCCGCGGACAAAGGCGGTCCGGAAGTGCTCCAGTGGATGGGCGGCTATTTCGAGGCGAACTGGTCGGTGAACCCGCACTGGGAGGCCGATTACAAGGCACTGCCCCAGCACCCGATCAGCAACGGCGTCAAGCCCTTCGCGACGAACGACGAGTGGTACTTCCACATGCGCTTCAACGAGAAGGACGGCAAGCTCACCCACATCCTCAGCGCCGTCCCGCCGGAGACGACCATGAATCGCAAGGACGGCCCGCACGAAGGCAATCCCACCGTGCGCGCGGAGGTCGCCGCCGGCAAACCGCAGACGACCGCCTGGGCCTTCGAGCGTCCCGACGGCGGACGCGGCTTCGGCTTCTGCGGCGGCCACTTTCACAAGGGCTGGGCCAATGAAGACCAGCGCCGGCTCGTCCTCAATGCGATCCTCTGGACGGCCAAGGTGGAAGTACCGGCGGGCGGCGTGCAATCCACGGTGACCGAGGAGGACCTCACGCAAAACCTCGATCCGAAGCCACCCCGCAAACCACCGGCCACCCCGGCCCCGGCGACGCCTGCCCCGGCCGCGCCCGGCGCCAATGCGAGTATCAAACCGATCTTCACCTCGCCCCTCGTTCACGACAAGCCGACCAGCTTCAAGGTGGATCTGAAGGGCGCGAAGGAACTCTATCTCGTCGTCACCGATGGCGGCGACGGTATCTCCGCCGACTGGGCGGAATGGGCCGAGCCGACGCTGGTCACCGCGGACGGCAAGAAGATCCACCTCACGGAACTGCCGCCGAAGTTTTCCAAGGTCGGCTGGAACGCGCTGGCCGTGAACAAAAGTCCCGCCGGCCAGCAAATGACGATCGGCGGGCAGCCTGTCCCCTTCGGCTTCGGCGCGCATGCGCCCTCGATGATCGCCTTCGATCTGCCGGCGGGCGTCGTGAGCTTCGAGGGGCGCGGCGGCATCGACGACGGCGGCACGAAGCAAGCCGGCGGCGCGACCGTCATCTTCGAGATCTTCACGCAAAACCCCGGCGAAAAAGTGCTCGCCTCCACCTCGGTCGCCACTCCCCAGGACCGTTACGGGCTGGAAAAAGCGCAGGCCAATATGGCCACCTTCACCGCCGCGCCCGGCCTGAAGGCCTCGCTCTTCGCCGCCGAGCCGATGATCCAAAACCCGACGAATATCGACATCGATCATCGCGGGCGCATCTGGTCCACGGAGTGTGTAAACTACCGCAAATACAGCGACCTCCGCACCGGCGGCGATCGCGTCGTCATTCTCGAGGACACCGATGGCGACGGCCTCGCGGACAAGGAGACGACTTTCTTCCAGGACCCGCGCCTCACCAATCCCCTCGGCATCTGCGTGCTGCCCGGCCCGGGCGGCGGCAAGAAAGGCACCCAGGTCATCGTCAGCGCCGCGCCGAATATCTGGCTGCTCACCGATACCCAGGGCACGGACCACGCGGACAAGGCGGAGATTCTCCTCCATACCGGCGGCAGTTGGAACCACGACCACCAGATCCACGCCTTCAGCTTCGGCGCGGACGGCAAGCTCTACTTCGACATGGGCAACGAGGCGCGCGAGTTGAAATATCCCGACGGCTCGTTCGTCATCGACCAGGCCGGCAATCGCGTGACCAACGACGGCAAGCCCTACCGCCAGGGCATGGTCTTCCGCTGCGATCTCATCGACGGCAAGCTGCAGAACATCGAGACGCTCGCCTGGAACTTCCGCAACAATTACGAGGTCTGCGTCGATTCCTTCGGCACAATGTGGCAGAGCGACAACGACGACGATGGCAACAAGGGCGTGCGCATCAATTACGTGATGCAGTACGGCAACTACGGTTACAGCGACGAGATGACCGGCAGCGCCTGGCAGACACCGCGCGTGAATATCGAGAAAGAAATCCCGCTCCGGCACTGGCACCAGAACGATCCCGGCTCGATCCCGAACCTGCTCCAGACGGGCGCCGGTTCGCCCACGGGCATTCTCTTCAATGAAGGAACCGCGCTCGGTCCGCAGTTCACGAATCAGCTCATCCATTGCGATGCCGGCCCGCGCACCGTCCGCGCGTATCCCACGGAAATCGATGGCGCCGGTTACAAGGCCAGCATCGTCGACATTCTCACCTCCACCGATAGCTGGTACCGCCCTTCGGATGCCGGCATCGCGCCCGATGGTTCGCTCTACGTCGCCGACTGGTACGACGCGGGCGTGGGTGGCCACGGCATGGCCGATCACGAGGCCGGCCAGATCATGGGCCGCATTTACCGCGTCGCCGCGGAAGGCGCCAAGCCGCAGGTGCCGGCGGCCGATTTCTCCACCCCCGCCGGTGCGGTGGCCGCGCTGCAATCGCCGAACAAGGCGACCCAGTATGTCGCCTTCCAGGCGTTGCACGCATTTGGCGCCGCCGCGGAACCCGAGTTGACGAAGCTGGCGGCCAATGACAACCCGCGCTTCCGCGCCCGGGCGCTCAGCGCTCTCGCCCACATTTCGGGTAATGAAATCAAGGCGCTGACCATGGGACTGAAAGACCGCGACGCCAACGTGCGCGTCGCCGCCATCCGCCTCACCCGCGAACTGGCCACCACCGCCCATCTCCACGCCCAGCCGCTGGAGGAAGACCACGCGCTCCTCGAGGCGCTGCTCAAGGACGCGCCGCCAGTCCGCCGTGAAATCGCCCTCTCCCTGCGCGGCCCTCGCGACTTCACTCCGATGTGGGTCGCCCCTCGCCCAGCAGCACGACGGAAAGGACCGCTGGTATCTCGAGGCGCTCGGCATCGCCGCCACCGGCCACGAGGACGCCTACTTCGACGCGTGGCTCGCCGCAGTGGGCAGCAATTGGAACACGCCCGCCGGGCGCGACATCATCTGGCGCATGCGCAGCGCCAAGGCCGCGGGCTATCTCGCGAAGATCATCGAGGACGGGAAACTCACCGCGGAGGAAAAGCCGCGTTACATGCGCTCGTTCGATTTCCTGCCGAATGCGCCGGAGAAAACCCAGGCCCTCATCGAGCTGGCCAGCCTCGGCGACAGCGCCAACGGTCTCGCCGCGGAAGCTCTCACGCGGCTGAAGAATCTGGACCTCGCCAGCAATCCGGGCGTGAAGACCGCGCTCGATAAATCGCTGGTCGCATCACGCGGCACGCCGCGTTTCATCGAGATCGTCCGCGACTTTCATCTCCAGGACCAGGGCCAGGCCGTGCTCGATGCCGCCCTCGCCAATGTGTCCGATCCGCTGGCCAACGAAGGCCTCAAGCTCGTGCTCGCCGAGCCGGATAGCGGCAAGATCTTCGATGCCGCGCTCTCCAGTCCGCTCGCGGACAAATTGGTCACGCTGCTCGGCACGTCCAGCGAGCAGCGCACCATTCACGCGCTGACCACGCTCGCCACGAAGAACGAAAACCCGCTCTCGCGCCGCAGCGCGGCCATCCAGGCGCTCGCCCGCAGCCAGACCGGTGCGCAGGCCATCATCCAGCTCGCGCGCAACAATCAGTTGCCCGCCGACCTGAAGAGCGTCGCCACGACCGCGCTGAACCTGGTGCAATATCCCTCGCTCAAAGCCGACATCGCCGAGCTCTTTCCCGCGCCCGCTTCGCTCGGTGGCCAGGCGCTGCCGCCCATCGCCGAACTCGTGAAGCTCAAGGGCGACGCCATCCACGGCAAGGCCCTCTTCGAACGCGCCGAGAGCTCGTGCATCACCTGCCATCGCGTGAATGACAAGGGCGTGGACTTCGCGCCCGCGCTCAGCGAAATCGGCTCGAAGCTGCCCAAGGAGGCCATCTTCGACGCGATCATCAACCCCAACGCCAGCATCTCGATGGGCTTCGAAACCACCCTGCTCCAGGCGAAAGACGGCACCGTCGCGATCGGCATCGTGCGCAGCGAAACCAATGAAGATCTCACCCTCGCCCTCCCCGGCGGCGCGACGAACAAGTTCGGCAAACGCGAGATCGCCAAGCGCGAAAAACTGCCCACTTCGATGATGCCGAGCGGCCTCAACCAGGCACTGAGCCAGCAGGATCTCGTCGACCTGGTCGACTACCTCGCCTCCCTGAAAAAGCCGTAGGTGACCGTCTCCCCGACCTGTCATTCTGAGCGGAGGGTAACGGAGTCGAAGAACCCCGCCGAATAACCAGCGGTGATCTTTGGTAGAGCGACCGGGTCCTTCGACTCCGTTACACTCCGCTCAGGATGACACCGAGGGGAAGCCCGCTTATTTCACCGTCTCCCAGAATGACGACCGCTTGCCAAACTGCGGGACGATGACAACGTACCGCCTCGCTTCATGAATCTCCGCCCCATCCTCGCCTCTGTCCTGCTCCTCACCGGCCTGACCGGTTGTGCCACGTTCACTCCCGCGGAACTCGGTCAGATCCGCCAGCGCGGCGTCTCGCCCGTGGTGGTTGGCAAAATCGAGCAAGGCCGCGTGCTCACTCCACCCGACGTGATCGAGCTCACCCGCCGCGGGGTGCCCGACAGTTTCATTCTTCGGCAGATCGAAGACGCGGGCGTGGACTACATCCTCAATCGCGACGACGTGAAGAAGTTGCAAGCCGCCCACGTCAGCCGCCCGGTCATGGATGCGCTCTTTGCCGCGTCCGATGATTTCGCCAGCCGCTACGGCCCGCCCGGCCGGGCGCGTGTTTACGGCAGCTTCGCTCCCTATCCCTACGGGGGCGGTCCCTATTACGGGCCCATACCCGTATTACGACCCGTACCCGTACGGAGGGGTGTCCCGTCGAAATTGGTAGCGGCGGTTATTACGGCAGGCACTACCGCCACTGGCGCTAGAAACCGTCACGAGCGGGTATGGCGCGTGCCCTTCCCACCCGTCATTCTGAGCTTGCGAAGAACCTCTGATCCCGCTCTTCTGGCATCTGACGCGTGGCCGATCCTGCAAACTCGGCACCATCTTCCGCCGGGTTGGTGAAGAAAGGCAGAAGATCTGAGGTTCTTCGCAAGCTCAGAATGACGGGTTGTTTTGGAGGCGCCTCCGGCGCGGGCGGGTTCTACGCGCCCAGCGAGCGCCAGGGCTCTTCACTGGAGACATCCACGGCAAAGGGGCCGCCGATCTTCGCGGGGGATAGCACGGCCAGAAACTCGCACTCGGCGGTGGTGCGATTGATGCAGCCGTGCACCGCTCCGCGCGGAATGTAGATGCTGTCGCCGGGGCGCAGCTCGCGGGCCTCCTGCTCCAGCCATTGCGTCATCGAACCTTCCAGGACGTAGATGATTTCGTCCATCTCCGGGTGGGTGTGAAAGGGATGCCCCGCCCCGGGCACGATGCGCGCCCGCACGAAGACCAGCGACTCGGAGTCACCGAGGCCCTCCTTGAAATACCAGTGGTGGGGTCTTGCCTTCGAGGCGTTCGACTTCGGCCTCGGGAGCGGCCGACAAAACGGCGGGGCGGGGAGACGGCGGACATGCCCAGCAGTCCTTAGCAACGGCGCCGCCGCTGTCCAAAGCGATTTCCTATCCCGCCTCCACCTGTAGCCTGCGCGAATCCACCTTCCACGCATTCACGCTTGCCACCACCCCGCCATTCCCTGCCACCGAGAACACGCACTTCCTCTCCCCATGCCCACCATCGCCCCTCCTCGGAACCATGGATACCAAAGGCCTGGAGCACGGCTTCGTCGCCGGGCTCATTCGCGCCCGCGGTCATCGCCCGCTCGTCATCGATCTCGGCACGGAGGGACCGCCGCAGCTCCCGCCCGACGTCACGCGTGAGGAAGTCGCCGCGCTCGCCGGTCTCGATCTCGCGGCACTCGTCGCCCGCCACGATCGGGGCGAGGCCGTCGCCGCGATGTCCCCAGGCCGCGCCGATCGTCCTCTCGAAGCTCTTCGCCGAAGGGCGCATCGACGGGGTCATTTCGCTCGGCGGAGGCGGCGGCACCCGCCATCGCCACCGCGGGCATGCGCGCCCCTGCCGATCGGCTTTCCGAAGCTCATGGTCTCGACTCTCGCCAGCGGCCAGACCGCGCACTACATGGGCGTGAAAGATATCATGATGATGCCCAGCATTGTCGATGTCGCCGGCCTGAATCGCATCTCGCGCCAGATCTTCGCCCGCGCCGCCGGGGCCATCTGTGGCATGGTCGAGAGACGCAGCCACCCGTCGCGCAGGATAAGCCGGTCATCGTCGCCTCCATGTTGGCAACACCACCGACTGCGTGCAAAAGGCGAAAGCAATCCTCGAGGCGGCGGGCTACGAGGTCCTGGTTTTTCACTCCACCGGCATCGGCGGACGCACCATGGAGTCGCTCATTGAAAGCGGTCTCGTGGCCGGCGTGCTCGATATCACCACCACCGAGTGGGCCGACGAACTGGTCGGCGGCTTTCTCGGCGCCGGCTCCACCCGGCTCGAGGCCCGCGGCACGCCAGGGCGTGCCGGCCATCGTGGTGCCCCGGCTGTCTCGACATGGTCAATTTCCACGCCCCGGACAACCGTCCCCGCCAAATTCGCCGGCCGCACCTTTTATCATCACAATCCGCAGGTCACCCTCATGCGCACCACTCCCCGGGGAGTGCGCCCAGCTCGGCCGCATCCTGGCGGAGAAAGTGAACCTCTCCCGTGGTCCGGTTACAGTGTTGCTGCCGAGGAAAGCCATCAGCGTGATCAGCGCCGAGGGCCAGCCCTTTCATGACGCCGTCGCGGACGCCGCCCCTCTTCGACGCCATCAAGGCGCACCTGCGCCCAGACATCGAGGTGATCGAACTCGACGCGAAGATCAACGATCCCGTGTTGCCGAGCGGCGCACGCGCCTGTGCTATCGCATTATGAGTCCCTGGGTCGCCGAATCGGCGATCCAACAATATAACGCGACTGCCTCACTCTCCAAGCGCGGCTCGCCCATATCCTGCTCACAAAGGCCGTGGTATTACTTCCCAATCGATGAGCGAAACCCTGCGTATTCTCCACCTCGAGGACAATGCCGAGGATGCCGAATTGATGAGCATGCCCTGGCCACCTCGGACTGGAACTGCAACGTCCTCTACGCGCGGACGAGGGAGGAGTTCTCTCTCGGCCATGGAGGGCAATGTCTTCGATCTGGTGATTTCCGACAGCGCGGTGGCGGGGTACGACGGCCTGGCCGCGTTGCGCTTTGTCCGCGAGCGCGATCACAGCATCCCTTTCATCTTCGTCTCCGGCGACGGGCAAGGCGACCAGCGCGATTCCTGGAAAGCGGCCGGCGCGACGGATTATTTGCCCAAGACCAAACTCGCGGACTTGGTCCCGGCCATCCGCCGCGCGCTCGAGGCGCCGCTGGCGCGGGTGGAGAAGAATCGCCTCTTCGTCTCGCCGGTCGTCGATCGCCTGGTCTCCGTCGTCCAGCAGCTTTCGCTCGCGCGCAGCATGGAGACCGTGATGGCGATCGTCCGGCGCGCCGCCCGCGACCTCTCCGGGGCCGATGGCGCGACCTTCATCCTGCGCGAAGGCGACCAGTGCCATTACGTCGATGAAGATGCGATCGGCCCTTTGTGGAAGGGCCGCCGTTTTCCCCATGAGCGCGTGCATCAGCGGCTGGGCGATGGTGCACCGCCAGGCGGTCGCGATCGAGGACATCTCCGTCGATCCGCGCATTCCCCGCCGATACCTATCGACCGACGTTCGTGAAGAGCCTCGTCATGGTCCCCATTCGCACCGAGTCGCCCATCGGCGCCATCGGCAACTATTGGGGCGGACCCCGCACCTCGCCACCGGCGAGGAAGTGCACCTGTTGCAGACCCTCGCCGACAGCACTTCGATCGCCATCGAAAATGTGATGCTCTATACCGGTCTCGACGATGCCGTCCGCGCCCGCACCGCGGAACTCGAGGCCGCCAACCGCGACCTGGAGTCCTTCTCCTATTCCGTGTCGCACGATCTCCGCGCGCCGCTGCGCGCCATCGAGGGCTTCAGCCAGTTGCTCTTCAACGAGCACGCCCCACAAGCTCGATAGCTCGGCGATCAACTATCTGCACCGCATCCTCGGCTCCAGCAAACGCATGGGCCAGCTCATCGAAGATCTGCTCAATCTCGCCAGTCTCGGCCGGGTGCCCCTGCGCCGCACGAAGGTCGATCTCACGGCACTCGCCCGGGAGATCTTCGACGGCCTCTACTACACCTCGCCCCGAATCCAGGTGAAACTGCTCATCGAGGGCCAGATGTCTGCCGAAGGCGATCTAGGGCTGCTCCACATCGCCCTGCAAAACCTCTTCTCCAACGCGTGGAAATACACTTCAAAGCGCGTCGAGGCCCGCATCGAATTCGGCCGGACAGTCGGCGAGAAGGGCGAATGGATCTACCACGTGCGCGACAATGGCGCGGGCTTCGATCCGCAATTTGCCGACCGGCTCTTCGGCGTCTTCCAGCGGCTCCATCCCGAGAGCGAGTTTCCCGGCACCGGCGTCGGCCTCGCCACCGTCCAGCGCATCATCCATCGGCACGGCGGGCGTATCTGGGCGGAAAGCGCCGTCGACCAGGGCGCCACCTTTCGCTTTACCCTCGGCGACAGCCCGGAGCGCCGGGCGCGAACCTGAGCCGCGCGCTCAGGCTTTCTTGGTGGACTTCTTCGACTTCTTTTCCGGGGCCTTCGTCTCGTCGGAAACGGAGGCAATGAAATCGAAGTTCGGGTTGCCCGTCAGAGGAGCGACGCGCAGATTGCCGTACCACATTTTTACATCCACGTCGCCGGGTCCGACCGTCTGGAAGACCCACTTTTCCTGGCCACGACCTTCACCCGAGGCCGGCGGCACGTAATCCTGCGAAACCAGCTTGAGCACCGTCGGGTCGGGAATCTCCGAGAGACGCCAGGAGTAGCCGTCGCTCTGCGCGGAATCGAGTGTGACGGTGACGGTCCCGTTTTTGAAGACACTGACGACCTGTCCCTGTTGTCGTTCCGAGACCATGGCGGCCGCAGTGCCGGCGTGGACGGTCCGGAGGCTACCGGCGCGAGGCCAGTGCTGTTGGCCGAGAGTTTCTTGCCCTGCGGAGCGCAGGCGGCGCCCCCGAGCAGAATGCAACCAAGTGCGATCAATGAAGCCTTCTAGTAATTAAGAGATAATTTAACTAACAACGGGATGGTGGGGTCAGGTGGCCCCATAAAGTCAAGTCGAAATTGCGGTGCCTGGCGGATGCCTCCCATTGAGGTTTGTTGTCAGGCGCGGGCAAAGAGCGGCAGGACGGGCCGGCCCTTGCCATCTTTGGTCACGTAAAAAGGGCGTTCCTCGATGGTGTAGCTCAGCTTCGGCGAGATGCCGGCCGCGCGATAGATGGACGCGTGCAAGTCGGTGATGCTCACCGGATCGCGCACCGTCTTGCAGGGCCGCTCCTCGGCCGTGGCGCCGTGCACATAGCCGCGTTTCATTCCCCCGCCCCAGAGCAGCACCGAGCCGGCCTCGGTGAAGTGGCGGTGCATGCCGTAGTATTTCAACTCGTCGATCCGGTCGGGCACCCGGGCCTGGGCGCGCACCTGGGCGCCTTCCTTGCCCTCGATCATCATGTCGCGCGAAAACTCACTGGCCAGGACGACCAGCGTGCGGTCGAGCAGCCCACGCTCCTCGAGGTCGCGGATGAGCTGGGCGATCGGCGCGTCGATCATCTTCTTCATGTTCACCAGCCGGGTGTGGCCATTCTCGTGCGTGTCCCAGTTGAGAAAAGGAATGTATTCGGTGGTCACTTCGATGAAGCGCGCGCCCGACTCGGCCAGGCGGCGCGCGAGCAGGCAACCCAGGCCGAAGCGCCCGATCGTCGCCGCCTCGTAATCGCCATCGCGATTTTGTTTCGCGGAATCGATTTTCCCCCGGGTCGAAACCCGCGGGCACATATTTCGCGAGGCTCGCGGGTGGCTCGAGGGTGAGGTCGAAGGCTTTGGCCGCGGGCGAACTGAGCAGCCGGTGCGCATTGTCCATCGAACGCAGAAACGACTCGCGCTGATATGCGCTGCCCACCTGGCCGATGGGGCTGGCCTCCAGCAGCCGCCGATAAAAGCGGTCGCGGTTTTCAAAGCGGTCCGGAGTCATGCCGGCGGGCGGTCGCACCGCGCGCGCCGCGTCGTGTGGAAAGGGAATATTGAAAGGCCCAAACTCGCTGCCGAGAAATCCCGCCGTGGTGAAAGACTTCAGCTCCTCGCCTTCCCCGAGATCGAAGCGCTGGCCGATATTGATGAACGGCGGCACCGCCGGATCGCGCGGCCCGAGGGCTTTGGCGATGAACCCGCCGAGATGCGGCGCGGCCACGCTCTGCGGCGGCACGTAGCGCGTGTGCCAGTTGAATTGGTGCCGCGAGTGCAGGATGAAGCCGAGATCCTCCGCCATCGCCGAGCGGATGAGCGTGCCGCGATCCATGACACTCGCCATCTGCTCCAGTCCCTCGGAAAAGCGCACTCCATCGACCGCTGTCGGGATGCTCGGGAAAGTGGACAACACGCCATTCGATTCCATCCCTTTTTCAAAAGGCGCGTAGCGCTTCGGGTCGAAGGTCTCCGTGTGCGCCATGCCCCCGGCCATCCACAACACGATCACACAATCCCGCCGTCGGCACGATCTTCTCCTCCGGCTCGGCAAACAGACGCGGCGCCCCAGCCGCCAGCGCACCGAGCGTCGCGGCGGAAGCGGTCTTGAGAAAATCGCGGCGGCTGTGAGGACGGTAGGGCATGAGTGTGGCGTTAGTTAATCAATTGAAACTCCGGCAGGTTGACGATGGCCCACAGGAAATCGGCGAGGCGGTCGGCGGTCGGGGATGGGCCGAGCATTTCCGCGGCGATGGCGCTTTCGTCGGGGCTCGGCGGGCGGCTGAAGGCGGAGCGGTAGACACGGTCGGTCCAGGCATTCACGTCGCGGGCGGCTTCGGGAGCGAAACGGGCCGCGGCCTTGTGCAGGCGGGCATCGAGGGTCGAGCCGTTGGTCAGTTCGAGGGCCTGCAAGGTGGTGGCGGCGGTGGAGCGCACGGGAATCACGATTTCGCGGTTCGGGCGTTCGAGCGCGACTTGCAACGGATCGGCGGCGAGCAGCGCAGCCCGAATGTGGCCGGGCTGGGCGACGGTGCTGATGACGGGAATGAGCTGCGAGCCGAGTTCCACGGGCAGATTCGCGAAGTCGGCGCGATGAATGGGTTCGAGCGAGGGGCCTTCATCCACCGGCGCGGCGCCGGCGGGGCAAAGGGGATGCTGTCGCCCAATCCGCATCGGCGTAGTCGACCGCACCCCAGCGCCCTTCCGGCGCCCGGCGCACGCGCCAGGTGTCATCCGTCGTGATCTGTTGCGGCGCGCTGCCGCCCGCCGGCACGAGACGCGCGTAAAAGGCGAGACCGCTCTGCCGGTTCAGGTGAATCAACGAGCCGGGATATTTGGAGCGCTCGATATCGTTCATCTGCTTCTCGGTGTGACTGGAGACGTCGACGACGATGACGTTGTCGCCGACCTGGAGCATCGGCAGGATGTCCAGCAGCGCGATACGCCCATTGCGAAAGCCGTCGCGTTGCTTCGGTTTCACTTCGCGGCCATTGACCTGGACCCTGCCAGCTCTGGCTGACGAGCACCGCGGCGAGGGCCTCGGCCGGCAGGGCATCGAGATGGAAACTCTTGCGGAAGACCACGCGATGGCGGTCCGTCTCGGGCAGAACCGGACCGGCGGAGGCCGCGCGAGGTTGCCCGGCCGCAGCGAGTTGAGCCTGGGCCGCGGCGACCGCGGCGGAGGCGCGCTCGACGTCGGCCTTCAATTCATCGGAAGGCGTCCCGGCTTGGGCAGTGGCGTCGTCGACTTTCTTCTGCGCCGCGGGGGGCGATCCTCTGGGCCTCGGCGAGGGCGGCATTGGCCGCCTTGATGGCGAGGCGTTGCGGGCCGAGTTGCACCGGTTCGTCGGTCCAGATCCATTGCGGCGCTTTCAGGCCGGTGACGAGGTTGCCGGCGGTGAAGTCGAATTCCAGCGACGACGGCAGGCGGACCCAATCGTCCGCGAGGGCGGTCAGCGCATCGGCAAATTGCTCGGCATCGAGGCGGCGCGTTTGCGGACCGCGGAAAACGTATTCCTCCTTCTCGCGCGGCACTTCCACGGTCGGCGCCTGGTAGGCGCGCGAGGTGGCGATCACTTCCAGCGTGTGTTTGACGTCGTAGCCATGCGCGGCGAAATCCTCGGCGAGCCAGTCGAGCAGGTCGCGATTCCAGGAAGGCTTTTCCATGTCGTCGAGCGGCTCGACCAGGCCGCGGCCGAGCAGCCGCGCCCACAGGCGATTGACCAGCGTGCGCGAGAGCCGGCCATCCTGCGGGCTGGTGATGATCTCCGCGAGGCCGCTGGAGCCGTTCGGTCTTCGGCAGTGCCGGGTCGAGCGCGCCGATCTCGGGATAGAGGAAGCGGGGAGCGGCGGTCTGGCCCGTGGGCTTGTCGCAATGGATGAGTTCGAGTTTGTCGTCCGAATAGGCTGCGGCCATGCCATAGGCATCGCTCAGCGACCAATCGTTGACGAAGCTGTCGTGGCAGCTCGCGCACTTGAGATTCACGCCGAGGAAGGACCTGCGAGACGTTTTGCGCCGCCTGCATCGGCGGGAGCATCGAGGCATTCACGTTGCCCCCGCCAGATGATGCCGCGCGAGAAGCCCTCGCTGGCTTTCGTGGGATTCACCAGTTCGGCGACGAAGCGGTCGTAGGGCATGTTCTCGAGCAGCGCGCGATAGAGCCAGCCGGAGATTTGCTTGCGCCCGCCGTCGATGAAGCCGGTGCCGCGGTAGTCATTGCGCAGCAGATCATTCCAAAAGGTGAGCCAGTGGTCGGCGTAGTTGCGCTGGTCGCCGAGAAGCTGGCGACGAGTTGCGCGCGCTTGTCGGGCGCCGGGTCGCGGAGGAAGGTCTCGAGCTGTTCGGGCGTGGGGAGAAGACCGATGAGATCGAGATAAACACGGCGCGCAAAGACGCGATCCTCGACCGCCGACGGATAAGCGACGCCCTTCTCCGCAAAATAACCGGCGAGCAGGTTGTCGATCGGATGCACGCTCGGCCGGTCAAGCAGCGGCGACGGGGTGTGGCGTCAGATTTTGCGGCGGCGGCTTGGCAAAAGTGATGCCCGCCGGCCAGGACGCGCCTTGATCGATCCACGCGCGCAACAGGCCGAATCTGCTCGGGGTCCAGCGCGTGCCCTTCTTGGGCATGATGCTGTCGGGATCGAGGCCGGCCACCAGTTCCACGATATTGCTCTCCCCGCTCTTGCCGGGGACTGCCCCGGCGCCCGTGTCGCCGCCCTTGAGAAAGACGTCGCGCGTCTCCAGGGAAAAGCCGCCCTTGTCCTTGCCCTTCGCATGGCACTTGATGCAGGCCGCCTCGAACAGCGGCTTGATTTCCTTTTCAAAATCAACCGGGTGCGTGGCTGGGGGCGGCAGTTGGGCGCTGGTCGCCCGCGACCGCCGCGGAGGCGAAAGCGAGGAATAGCGGGGGGATTAGCTTCATTGATACCAAGCTAACCCAGAGCGGGGCGAAAAATCTTGCCGGTTTTCGCGATTTTGAGGGCCTCGCGGTCCGGCGTCTAAGCGATCGCCCGCACGAATCGCAGGAGCACGATCTCGGATTTGGTACCCACCCGCACCGGAGGGTCCCCACGTGCCGACGCCGTTGCTGGTGAAGACCTGGAGTTTGCCGAGACGGCTCAGGCCGTAGGCAAAGCGTCCGTAAATGCGCGACACGAAATAGATCCACGGCCAGAACTGGCCTCCATGGGTGTGGCCGGAGAGTTGCAGGGAAATTCCCTCTTCCTCCGCCACGGCGAGATTGGCCGGCTGGTGGGCGAGCAGGATGCTGGGACGCTGCGGATCCCATTCGGCCCGGCGCAAAATGGCCCGCAGCAGATCGGGATCGCCGCTTCCGAGTCGTGGACGCCCACGATTTGCAGGCCGTCGATGGATACCTTTTCATTGTCCAGCACGCGGATGCCGGTGCGTTTGACCGCATCGAGATAGATGCGCCGCTCGGCGAATTCGTCGTGATTGCCGGTGACATAGAAGATTCCCTGGGGCGGGGAAAACCGCTCCCACGGAGCCACCAGACGATCCAGGCCGAGGGGCGTCCCCGTCGAACATATCGCCGCTGATCAGGACCGCCTCCGGCTGCAAGGTCCGCAACCGGGAGAGAATGCGACGGACAAACGCCGGCCCCGAGAGATGGCCGAGGTGCAGATCGGTGACGAGCGCCACGGCGCGGCCTTCCCAGGCCGCCGGCAAATTGGGCAATGGGACCGTCACGCGGGTGACGCGCACCCAAGCGGCATTCACCAGTCCATAGATGGTGGTCAGCAGCGCGATGCCGAAGAGAACCGCCGCTACTTCGAAGCGCGGCAAAGGCCAGCCGGCCAGACGCGCGACGCCATCGACGAACCAGCAGGCGACCGACGCGAAGAACGCAAAGTTCAAGACCGCCAGCCAGGTGGCCGAAAGGGTGTAGACGGCGCGCAGCAAGGGGTTGGAATAGCGAAACCCGAGAATAGTCGTGCCGATAAAGGAGACGATGATCGCACCGGGAATCGCCTGCCAGAAGCCCCATCCGGTCACGCCGAAGAAGTGGCTCCAAGTCGCGCACACCAAGGCGTTGGCCGAGAGAAAGACCGTCGACAGGACGGTGGCGAAGATGATCATGCGTCCCCACATGGCATCCGGGACCGCCACTGGAGTTTCCGTTGAAGCCGCCGGGAAAGCATCCGGCTCGTCAAATTGCGAAGCGGATCCGGTCATGGTGTGGAATGCCAGGGTATCCGGACACGGGAATCTCCCGCGGGCATCGGTCGTCTTGGGCAGCGCATGAAGGGATGTAGACGATGGTAACAATGTTGTCAACGGAAACATACTGCGCTTTATTCCCCGACGATGTAAAACCCCGGTCAATGAAAACGTCTCCCCGCCCCTATCATCATGGCAATCTCCGCGAAGCCTTGCTTCGCGCAGGGGAGCGCGCGGTCGAAAGCGGCGGCGTGCCCAATCTTTCCCTGCGCGAACTCAGCCGGGAACTGGGGCGTGAGCCACACTTCACCGCGCCGCCACTTTGCCGACAAACAGGCGCTGCTCGATGCCCTGGCGCTGCACGGTTACGAACGACTGGGCCTCACTCTGGGCCGCGCGGCCAAAGACCAGGGGAAGACTTTCGACGCGCGCCTGACCAAGCTGGCCCGCGCCTACGTGGGTTTTGCCGTCAAACATCCGGCTTTGCTCGCCTTGATGTCCGAAGCGAAGCATCGCCCGGATGCGCCCCGCGAACTCCTGGAGGCGAGTGAAGAAGCGCTCGCGCACACGCTGGCGGTCTTTGCGGCAGGCCAGGCGAAAGGGGCGGTGGTCCCCGGTGATCCCCTGCGGCTGGCGCTGGTGGCTTTCGCCGCGTTGCAAGGGTTGGTTGCCCTTTCCACCGACGGGAAGTTCAAGGGCGCGCCGCTGGATCGAATGATCGGCGAGATCATCGAGCGCATCATCCTCGGCCTGCGGCCTCGCGATTAAATACTCATGTCATCCTGAGCGGAGTGTAACGGAGTCGAAAGCCGAGTCTGCGAGACGCCTATGGGACTGCGGGGCAAACCCCGTCGAATAACCAGCGATGATCTTTGGTAGAGCGACGGGGTTCTTCGACTCCGTTACACTCCGCTCAGAATGACAGCGGGGGGATCACTCCGCCTTCTTCACTTCCGGCTTCACCGCGCGGACGACGATGTTCTCCCCAAGCTCGGCGAAGGAATCGCGAGCGGCGAAGATCTTCTCGTCATCCACGGAAGCCCAGTCGCCCTTGCGCAAGGCGCACAACACCGAGGGATATTGCGCCGCAAATTCGTTCAGCCCTTTCGCTTTCACGACAATCGGCAGCGGGTGATCGGCCCAGAAGGGATGCGCTTTGCTGGCGAAGACGGTGACCGGCGAATGCGTGTAAAAAATAATGCCGCGAACCAGGAATTTGCCGCTGACCAGCGGCTCTCCGGCGCGGCGTTCGGCGAGGAGGGCCCGCGCGACGGGCCGCGCGGAGCTTTCCGCCTCGACGGCGGGGAGCGCCTTGGTGAGGGCGCCGGCGAGGAGCGCGAGGCTGGCCGCCGAGCTGGCGAGCAGCCACGAGACGAGGCGCTTTTGCAGGAGAAAGACGAGCGCCACGGCCAGGCAAATGGCCACGAGGACGATCGGAAACGTGAAGGCTTTGGCCGCCTTGACGAAGGGCAGGACCAGCAAGGTGACGCACTGAAACGCCGCGAGGCCGACGACGAGACGGCGCTCGCCGATGGAGGCAAAGCCGCGCTCGAGCAGGAGGTCGAGGGAGCGCCCGACGATCACGGCCAGCGGCACGAAGAGGTAGAAGCCGTAGGAGGGCAGCTTCGATTGCGCAAGGGTGAGGAAGAGGAGGCTGGTGAGCAGCCAGCACCATTGGAAGAGCAGCGCGGGATCGGCGCGAAAGCTGGCGAAGCCCCGCCGCACGGCGAGCGCGACGGCCGGCATCCACGGGATCGAGCCGAGGAGCAGCAGGCCGGGGTAGTACCAGAAATGGTTGTTCGCCGGGTGCTCGGCGCGGATGAGACGCAGGAAATTGTCGCGTACGAAAAACTCCTCCCAGAAAGGTTTCGCATGCCAGGCAAACATCGCCGCATACCACGGCACGACGATGGCCGCATAAAGCACCAGTCCCCACCACAACCCCGGGCCGCGGTTAAAGCGATTTGCGGTGGGCGAGCAGGCCAAAGGCCAGGGTGGTAAACCACACCGCCAGCGAGCCGATGGGTCCCTTGGTGAGCACGGAGAGACCGTTGCAGGCCAGCGAGAGGGCGATCCAGAAATTGCGCCGCTCCTCCCCCTCCCCCGCCTTCCAGTAGCTGAACAGCGCCGCGCCCAGGAAGAACGCCAGCGGCACGTCGGTGAGCATGAGACGCGACATGACGCAGAACTCCAGGCCCGTGGCCAAGACGAGCGCCGCGAGAAAGCCCGTGCGCGCATTCCACACTCGCGAAGCAAAAGCCCACACCAGCAATACCAGCGCCGTAGCAAAAAGGCCGGTAGGCGCGCGTCCCGCCCACTCCGATTCGCCGAAGAGCACGAACGAGCCCGCCACCATCCAATAGTAGAAGATCGGCTTCTCGAACTGCGGCGCGCCGTAGATTTGCGGCGTGAGCCAGTCGTGGCTCTGGACCATCTCCCGCGCCGTCTGCGCGTAAAAAGGCTCATCCGGATCGATGAAACCAAGCACGCCCAGCCGCCACCAAAACGCCGCGAAGCAGACGAAAAGCAGGACGAAGAGATCGATACGGCGGGATTGAAACACGCGGAGATTCAACAAGCGTCCGCCGAGGCGCCAGAAAAAATAGTGCGCAGTTCTTAGTGCTCAGTATTCCGTTTTCAGTTTTCCGCGTTCCGTTTTCCGTCTTAAGCTTTTCGCTGTTGTTAAGCAGGAAGTCACATTACCCCTATGCACGTGAGCGCGCCGCAATCATGAGTGCCGGCGCGACGCCCCGCAGCGCCTACGACCGCGTCGAGGGCCTGCTCTACTTTGCCCGCATGCTCGACAAGATCCGGCTGCATGCCCAAGGGGCGTTGCGCGAGGATTTTCATGAAAACCTCGGAAAGGGCGCCGACAGTTGGTGCGTGGGCTTTTTGCACGTCGACTATGACGCCCTGAAGCAGCGCGTCCTGGAGGGCGGCACTGACGAGGAGATCCTCCGGTGGTGCGGCGAGCAGGGCCACCGGCTCAACGACACGGATCGGATCGTCTGGAATGGATTCATCCAGAAACTCGGCTGGAATGATTTTGCCTCGAAACGACTGGAGCTCATGAAGGCGCAGAGCGGCTTGGCCGGGCGCGAAGATATCCAGACGATGGTGCAGTACTTCGACGTGGACGAAGGCCGGAAGCCATAGCATGCGCACGATCCTGCTTCATTGTGTCCTGCTCGTCTTGGTCCTGATGGATTGCCGGGGAGAAGAGCCGGAGGCGCGCGTGCTCAATCTGCTCTGCTGGACGGAGTATGTGCCCCCTTCGGTGACGGAAGGCTTTGCGAAACGCAGCGGGGTGCGCGTGGTGATCGAAAACTACAATTCCAACGAGCAGATGCTGGCGATGCTGCGCGATCACCCACGGCATTACGATCTCGTGCAGCCGAGCCAGGCTTATGTCGAAGGGTTGATTCGATCCGGCGGACTGGAGGTGCTGGACGCGGCGCGCCTTCCGAACTTGCGCCACCTCGATCCGCAATTCCGCGGGCTGCCGCATGATCCGGAAGGGAAATTCAGCGTGCCATGGATGGCGGGGACCGTCGGGATCGTGGTCAACACGGAGGCGGTGGCGGAGCCGATCCGCACGTGGGCGGATGTCTTCTCGGGGAAATATCGCGGGCGCATCGTGGCGGTGAACGACCAGCGCGAGATGGTGGCGTGGGCGCTGGCTTCGCTGGGCCTGCCGATCACGCAGATCGACCACGCCTCGCTGGCGCGCACCGAGCCGGTGCTGCGAGCGTGGCTGCCGCAGATCCGCGTCTTCGACTCCGATAGTCCGCACACGGCGCTGCTCGATGGGCGGGCGGTCATCGGCATCGTGTGGAGCGGCGAGGCGGCGCTGCTCTGGCAGCGCGATCACAAGTTTCGATACGTCCTGCCCCAGGAAGGAGCGCACATGTTCCTCGACAGCCTGGCCATTCCGGCCGGCGCGCCGCACCCGGACGTGGCGGAGGAGTTCATCAACTACTGCCTCGAGCCCGAGGTGAGTGTGCTCATCAGCAAAGAGTATCCTTACACCAATCCGAACCTCGCGGCGCGGAAACTCCTCGCGCCGGAACAACTGGACAACCCGGCGAGCTATCCGGCGCTCAAGGAACGGCTGCTGCCGCTGCGCAACGTGGGCAACGATACCAAGGCGGTGGACGAATTCGTGCGGCAGATTCGCGAATCGCTCGCCCACTGAGGCCGAGGAAGCGGTCCACGAAATACACGAAAAGGCACGAAGGGAATTCGGTCGTACAGACCTGTGACCCTTTTCGTGCCTTTTCGTGTATTTCGTGGACCCGCTCTTTCCTCCCCGTCACGCCATGACCTTGGCGATGGCCGCGCGCAGTTCGGTCAGCGACGCGGGCTTGGCCACGACGAGGTCGACGAATTCCGATTGGTGTTCGCCGTCCATGGCACCGCCGAAACCGGTGAGCATGATGACGCGGGGTCTCCGGCTCGTGGGATTTCACGGCCACGGCAAGCTGGTCGCCATTCATCTCGGGCATCACCTTATCGGTGATCACGAGATCGAATTCGCGGCGTTCGAAAAGGATCATGGCCTCGCGCCCGTTACTGGCAACATCCACGGTGTGCCAGTCGCGCTGGAGCGCATGGGAGATGAGCTCGCATTGCACGGGCTGATCGTCGACCACGAGGATACGCAAGGGGCGCGTGCCCGTGGCCGGCGCCGGTTGCTCGGCAACGACCGCCGCGGTGTCGCTGGGGAAAGTGAAGACAAAGGTGGTGCCCCGGCCGGGCCAGCTCTCGACCGCCACCGTGCCGTCGTGCCGCTCGACGATGCCGTAAACCATCGACAACCCCAGACCCGAGCCGCGCTCGCCCTTGGTGGTAAAAAACGGCTCCAGACAGCGCCGGCGCACTTCCTCGGACATGCCCGTGCCGGTATCGGTCACGGCAAGTTCGATGCGCGGACCCACCGGGCGGGTGCGCAGCGTGATGGTGCCGCCCTGTGGCATGGCGTCGACCGCGTTGAAGATCAGGTTGGTGAGCATCTCGCGCAATTCCGCGGCATTGCCGCGCAGCGGCGGAATCGGGGATAGATCGGTCACGACTTCCACCGGCATGCCGCGGGCGATCGACTCCGCGGACCAGCGCGGACGGGTGAAGGCCACCGATTGCTCGACGATGGCGTTGAACGGCAGCGGCTCGCGTGTCTCCCCCGGCTCGGCGGGCCGGTGGAACTCCCGCAGGCGATTGACGATCTCCGCGGCATCCAGCGAGGCGGTCACGATGGTCTGCGCGTAGTCCACGAAATTCTCGCCGCCCGGATGCTTGCGGCACTCGTGTTGCAGAAGTTCCGCGTAACCGAGGATCAGCGACAGCGCATTGTTAAAATCGTGGGCAACACCCGTGACCATGCCGCCGAGCGCGCGCAGGCGTTCCTGCTGCACGACCTGCTGCTGGGTGGCGCGCAATTCGGTGAGGCTTTGCTGGAGTTCGTCCCGTGTCTGCTCCAGTATCGCCTCCGCTTCGTGCCGGGCCGTCACGTCGACGACGAAACCCTCATAATAGAGAAGCCGCCCGAAATCATCCCGCACGGCCACCGCATTCTCGGAAATCCAGATGATGCTTCCGTCCCGGCGATAAACCTGGGATTCGAAGTTTGCCACCTTGCCGTCGCGCTCCATGATCTCGAGGAACTCCGCCCGCCGGGCCGACCGCACGTAGAGCTGGCGGCTGATGTCGTGCAGACGCATCTGCATTTCCTCCGGCGACGAATAGCCGTAAATGCGCGCCAGCGCGGGATTTGCGCCGAGGTAGCGGCCATCGGGCGTCGTTTGGAAGATGCCCTCGATGGCATTGAGAAAAATGCCGCGGTAACGCTGCTCGTCGGAGACGAGAAATTCGAATTCCGTGATCGGAATCGAGCGGGCGATGTCTTGTGTTTCCCTTTTCATCCTTGGTCGAATTATGGAAGCGTCATTTTTGGATGCGGTTACGACGCAAGAGGGGTGCCACGCGCCGCCATTTCTGCCATCTCGGAAAGAAGAGAGCACATTTCCGGATGGAACGGTTCCGTCACGGGCCGCCGTTGTAGGAGGGATTTTCATTTCCGGCGAGCCTGTTGTCCGGTTTTCTTCGCACCGTGAGCCGTTTTCGCTTTTTGACCATGATGGTGCAGGACAGCCAGCGTGCGATCGTGCCCGCCCCGCATCATCCGCAGCCCGGCCAATGGCGCGATGACCGCGTGACCGCCGCCTGGCTCGGGCACGCTACGGTGCTGATCAATTTCTGCGGGGTGAATATCCTCACCGACCCCGTGCTCTTCGACCGCTGCGGCATCCGCGTGCCTCCGCTGACCATCGGCCCGAAGCGTTACATCGCCTGCGCCCTGCGGCCGGAGGAACTCCCGCGCATCGATCTCGTGCTGCTCTCGCACGCCCATTTCGACCACCTCGACCTGCGCTCGCTGCGAACGATCACGCGAGAGGCGGTTGTAGTCACCGCCCGCCGCACGGCGGATATTTTCCGGCGCATCCGTTTTCGAGAGGTCATCGAACTCGGCTGGAAGGAAAGCCGCGAGATCGAGACGGCACACGGCAATGTGACGGTCGCGGCGTTCCAGCTCCGCCACTGGGGCGCCCGGATGCAGTACGACGACTATCGCGGCTACAATAGTTACGTCTTCGAGCGGGGCGGCAAACGGCTCGGCCACATGGGCGACACCGCCCGCATGTCCGCCCCACAGCTCGGTTCGCGCGGCCCCATCGATTTGCTCTGCGTGCCGATCGGGGCGTATCAGCCGTGGATTCACGCCCATTGCACGCCCGAGGAAGCGGTGGCGATGGCCGGTGAAGCCGGGGCGCGCTTCCTCATGCCTATCCATCACCAGACGTTCAAGCTGAGCTGGGAGCCGATGGAAGAACCGATCCAGCGTTTTACCGCCGCGCTGCGCCATGAACCGAAACGCGTGGCGCTGACCGAAGTCGGACAGACGTTCGAGCTGCCGCCGTGAGAACGGCAGGCCGGGCTATGCGCCAAAATGTGCCGTCACCGCTTTCTCCCGGAAGGCGAAAATGCGCTCGAGTTGCGGGGCGACGAGCCACGAGTGGACGAGATCGCCCAGCACGCCGAAGGGCAGCGCGTAGTGCACGAGATCCCGGACTTCCGTGCGCCCATCCGCCAGCGCGGTGAAGAAATGTTCGTGATGCCAGATCGCGTAGGGGCCGACGCGCTGTTCATCGACAAAGCGCTGCGGCGCTTCCACGTGGGTGATCTCGGTGAGCCACGTCACCGGCACGCCGAAGAGCGGGCGCACGCGGTAAGCGATCATGAGGCCCGGATAGACACTCGTCGGCAGTTCGCTTTTCACCTGAAAATCGAGCGACGGAGGAGTGATCTTCGCCAGATTGCGCGGATCGGAAAAAAACGCCCAGCAAGCCTCCCGGCTGGCGGATACGACCTGCGTGCGACGAAGAATGTGAACGGGCATCCTTCTCTATACGCACGCGAGTTGGACATCGATTCGAAAACCATGCTTCGATCCTTCACGGGCGAAGGATTCCTCGCCCGATCGCCGAGCTTTCAAGATTGTCCGGCGCAAGCCTTTCCGCACCCCTGCGGAGTCTGGCCCAAATGTTTTCGCTTGAGCGGGTGAAGGAATGCCAGTTCTCTTGCCCGCTTCCCTTCATGATTTATTCCCTCAAGCTGGAGACCGCGTTCGTCCTCGTCGGGGTCTTGCTGATCGCCGCGCACGCCCTGGCCCTGTTCAAGCCCGCCCCGGTGCAAGCCTGGCTGCGTAGTTTTCCCCGCTCCAGAAACTGGGGCCTCACCCTGGTGACCATCGCCGCGGTCTGGTTTTTCTTCCTCGTAGCCAAAATGGACCTCGGCGAATTCACGAACTGGCGCCAGACGGTTCTGATCGCCACGCCGATCGCCTGGATTCTCACGTGGAAATACGTCGACGAATTCCTCGCGGTCCGCGCCTTGGGCATGATCGTCCTGCTGGCTGCGGAGCCTCTTTTGGAAGCGGCCTTCCTGCGTCCCGAGCCCGCCGCGCAGCTTCTCCGGTTGCTGGTCTACGTGTGGATCGTGTTCGCGATGTTCTGGGTCGGCACCCCTTATACCCTGCGCGACCAGATCGCCTGGATCACCGCCGCCGAAAAACGCTGGCGAGCCGCGGCTCTCGCCGGACTCGCCTATGGAGCGGTTGCTGATCGGTTTGACGCTGACTTTGTCGAAGTCGGCGGCCTGATCTTTTGGGACTTGGAGCATTTCCGATTTATTCTGTCGCGGCATGGCGCGCCCGATACGACGAAAACGTGTTCCTGCGGGCCACGCTTCATCCCGCAAGACGACAGATTAAACCGAAACCGCTTTAGTTCTTCGCGGAGGAGACCACGTCGTTCAGCTTGAAGATCGGGAGGAACATCGCAATGACGATGCCACCGACAATCACACCGAGAACCACGATGAGGAGCGGTTCGATGAGCGAGGTCAGCGCATTCAGGATGGCCTCGATTTCTTCGTCCCAGAAGTCGGCCATCTTCTCCAGCATGGCATCGATTTTGCCGGTCTGCTCGCCGGCGGCCACCATGCGGACGAGCATCGGCGGGAAGATTTTCTCGCGTCCGAGAGAGTTGGCGAGGTGATCGCCCTTCTCGATGTCCGCGGAGACTTTCTTGATCGCTTCCTCGACGACATAGTTGCCGGAAGTGTCGCCGACGATGGACATGACCTCCAGGATCGGCACACCGGCCCGGATGAGCTGGGCGAAGGTGCGCGCGAAGCGGGTCATACAAATCTTGTGGACCAGCGGTCCGAAGATCGGGAGCTTGAGCTTGTAGGTGTCCCACAACTGCCGGCCACGCTCAGTTTTGAGAAAGGCCTTGGTGCCGAAGAAGACACCGGCCATGCCGCCGACCAGGAAATACCAATTGCCTCGCACAAAGGCGCTGACATCGAGCAGGAATTGAGTCGGAGCCGGGAGGTTCGCGCCGAAATCGGCGAAGATTTCACCGAAAACGGGCACCACGCGCACGATGAGAAAGGTGGTGATGGAGAAGGCGATACAGAGCACGATGACGGGGTAGGTCATCGCCGATTTGATCTTCTTCTTCAGGCGCGCCGCGGATTCCAGGAAAGAAGCGAGGCGGTCCAGAATCTCCGCGAGCAAGCCGCCGGATTCACCCGCCTTCACCATGCTCACGTAGAGGCGATTGAAAACCGTGGGATGCTTGGAAATAGCCTCGAAGAAGGAATCGCCCTGCTGCACGAGCGCGCTGACCTCGCCGATGATGCGGCGCAGGCCCGCCTGGCGCTTGGGATCGGCCTGTTCGTAAAGAGCGGTCAGACCGGCGACGAGCGGAAGGCCGGCGTCGACCATGGTGGCGAGCTGGCGGGTGAAAAGGACGAGGTCCGTCTCGGTAATCTTGCCGCGGGGGGACATCGCCTTGCCGGCGGCCTTCTGTTGCAGGGAGAGCACCATGAGGCCCCGAGACATCAACGTGTTGATCGCGTTGTCTTCGTTGAGAGCTTCCTGGAGGCCGGAAACAGTCTTCCGGAAGAGTCCCGGGCTTGGTAGGCGAAAGTGAGCATGATTGTGCAAATAGCATGCACGGTGCCAACCTCGTTTGGGAAATGTAGGGAGACGGGGTGGCGCGCCCGGTGGAATGGCAGAACACCCAACATCCAACACCGAACGCCCATTGGGCTTGATCCCAAGCCGTAACGATGCAGTTGGAAATGGGGGAGCGCACTCCATACGGGGAGCCTGCTCTGGTCCTTCCCGGACTGTCCGGCGGGGGCGCCGGACAGAGCACGCGGGGGCGCGTGCGCTCCCCATTTTCCCTCTGCGAACTGCATCGATCCGGCTCAGAATGGAAACTCCACGTTCGCCCTCCCCTTCGCATCCGAATTGAAACTTCCGGAATGCACCCTCTGCTCGACGTTCGGCGTCCGGGAAATGCGGGGCGCATCCTTCGACCGGGCCAGGCGGTAAGAATTGCTTGCGGTACTGTGACGAGCGGACAATCCCTCCAAATGGCGGCGCAAAAAAAGTTACCGGGTCGCCACCGCGCGAAACGGATTCCTCACTACGACGCCATTATACGATTGGCCATCATTCAGGTCTTCACTCGCGATCTCGGTGCAACCCTGATGCACCGCAGTCGCAAATCACGCCCTCTCCCTGTGAAGTTGAGGCCGAGATCAACGCCAGTGCCGCCCGCTGTTTCGCCACGTCGCTGGAATCGCATGCGTAGACGAGGATGTTCGTGTCGAGAAAGCGCCTAGCGCTCATGTAACTCGTCACGGTGGTTCCACAATTTTCCCCCCATCGGACGACTCAGCTCCTCCAGCGTCCGCATCAGCCGTTCCGCCGCCTCGCTTCGTGCCCCCGCCTCCGCCACCATGAGCCGCGCCTCCACATGACCCAGCAGCGCCCGCAACTCGTCCGCAGACAAAGAATCGGCGGCCTGTTCGATTTCTGTAAGCGTGCTCATTGTCGGAAATACTAGCACTCGTCCGAATGCGGTGGCAAGTGAGTGATCCGACGAATACAGACGGCGCGTGGCACACGAGCCCTGCCACTTGATTGCCCCGACCGCGCTTCATCCTCCGCTGGGTACCGCCGCTCACCCTGAAACGATGATTTTCTCAAGCTGCCGGGTCGGGTCGGAAGGAGCGTCGAAGGCCGCATTCATCATCTGATTTGTCAACGGGTTGCGACCGGGGGAGCGTCACATTTTTCTTGCGAGCGAAACGCTGTTTCGGTAGGTGTTTTCCCCCATGAGAGCAACAGGTATCGGGCTTGGAAGGCAGGGACGGACGTGCCGTCGTTTGGATCCTCGTCGTATTGGTGGTGGGCGCTGCGGGATTCTTCATCTGGCAGCGGACCAGAACGCCGAAAGAGCCACCTTCCGTGATCGCCGTGGCCACGCCGATTCCCGCCACTCCGCCACCGGCTACACCGGAACCGGTGATCGTCAAAGCCACTCCGACGCCGACTCCCGTGGTCGTGGTCGCGACCCCCACCCCCGTCCCCCACGCCGCCGCCACTGGAACTGGCGGCGGTCGTCCGAACGCCCGCCCTCTGGCCGCCCCAGGTGATCCTCGTCCAGGCGACCGTTTTTCCCGTAGCGATCAACGGGCGGATCGTGGGCGAGGCGAAAGTCCCAGTCGGAACCACCTTGCGTCTTGTGCGGGTCTACAATCAGTCGGTCGAAGTCGAGTATCAGAATGCCCGGCAGGTCGTTCCTGTCGCCTCCACGGATTTGATGCAACGCGCCTCGGTGACGTATCGGAACAACGGCTACGTGCTTCCCCAGGCGCCGGTCGCGGCTTCGGCCCCCGTTCCCACGCAGGTCGCGAGCACCCCGGCCCCGAATCCGGCCGATCAGGTGAGGGTCGAGGTCAGTGCCGATCGGAAGCGGCTCGAATTCGACCCCGGCAAAGCCGTAGGCGAAGGGCGCGATAGCAAATCCACGGAGAAGTATGCCTACGAGGTGAAGGTGCAAAACCGCACGTTTGGCGACGTGCCTGGCCTCGATATTCAGTACCTCATCTTCGTCGAGCGCCAGAAGCTCGGGGAGTTGAAGGACAAGGACACCGTCGAGCGCATCATGGGCACGACCAAAGTCGAGCCGCTCAGCCGCAAGACCATGGTCCAGACGGCAACGACCAGTGAGTTTACCCTGACCAAGCAGGCCTTGGTCGGGGATTATTACTACCCGAACGGCGGCCGGCGAAAGGTGGCCGACAATGTCCTGGGGATCTGGGTGAAAGTCCTCAACGAAGGTAAGGTCATCGCCGAATACACCAACCCCACCACAGTCGTCAAACGCGGCTGGGACAAAAAATAGCGAAGGAATGGGGCGATTCTTGGCACTTGATCCTCACGACATTTTGACTATATGCCCCCCAGTTTCAATTACTTTTCGACTCGCGGCCAATGCATTGTCATGCTGGTTGTCGCTCTGAGCGAACTCCGGGTGACTGTCCGCAAACAAGAGGCCATCGCCTACATCGCATCGAAAAAGTGGTTCGATATCCAACTGCCGGACGACAATGAACCATATCCTTCAGTGCCGACACGCGAACCGCGCTGGCATTGTTTAGTCGCGTGGTCGCGGAAGGATGCTGTGATTCGCGAGTGGATGTTCGACCACCAAGAACGTGACGCCTGGTGCATCACGCGAATAGGGCTTCATCTCGTCTCTGATTGGAGGGTCAACTTTAGGGATGGTATGTGGAACGCTTCGAAATGTTTTCTATGGACGCCCGAATTTAAACGCAAAATGTTTCCACCGTGGGTTCCTAGTCCGGACGACTCTAAACGACCACGTTTTCTCTACGAAGATATTTGGCGAAAGTTCAAAAAAGAACTCCTCGCAAGCCTTTGAGAGCGCGTAAACGAGAACTTACTTCACCACGACTCACGTCAGATAGCCTATGAAAACACTCTTCTTTGCACTTTTCCTAATTTCCGCAACATGCTCGTTGCATGCGCAATCGCAAGTTGACATCACAATTCACGATGGAAATCGCCTGAAACCTGGCGCGACGCAAAAGGAACAAGAGCAATGGATAGAGTCTCAGTTGATTCAGTCTGCTCTCGCCGCCACCCTCACCCCGCCGCGACAGAATGGTGGTGGAATGTCACCGCAACAGGTTCAAGCGCTCAAGCTTCTCACGATTCGGGCTCTTGTACTGGACGAGATAATAAAGAAGCATCCCGACTTAAAGGCAGAGGCAGACGCGCTGCATGTCCAGTTTGATACGGCTGTTACGCAAGCACTGATGAATCCTCAAAACATGCACAAGTGAATGGCGCCCGGGAAGCGGTAGCGGCTATCGCTGCCCAGTAACTTACGCCGTTGAGGCGCGGTTACAGGAACCGGTAGTCGCTAGATTTTTTCCCGCGAGCTACGGATACTCGTCCGCTTTATCCGCCTTTTCAGCATCGTTCGCCGCGATCCTAGCCGTTTTCATTCGGCACGATGGCGGGAATCGATCCCGAGTTCCTGATAGATAGGACACCTTCCAGTCAGGCTCCGCAGCAGACACACCCCACCCGCCAAAAGCAATGACCAGCGGAAGACTCCTCGACGTGCCACGCCGGCGGTCAGGAAACGCATCGCCGCGAGACCACTGCCGAGACGTTCGCCGTCGGAGACATTCCTATGCAGTTCGTGGGACAGCTTCTTTACTGCCGGTACTTCAGCAAAAGGTTGATAGGTTAAAGCCATATAACATGAATTCGCAGAACGAGTTCGATTCGCGCCTTGGAAATTGGTTCAGTGTTCCGCAGATACGCGCCCACCTTCAGCGTATTGCGGCACTTTCTTGAAGAGGGCCGTATCGTATTCCTGCCGCGCAAAGACTCGGAGATACCTTTGGTATTGCGGGTCCGGCAAACTGCGATCCCGGGCCAATATCCACCCAAATTTCCTCGAGGGATGTGCGACCGCTGCGCTGGAGTAATCCGGTGCGACGTCGACGATGAGGTAGCTGGCGGTGAAGAGCGGTAAGAGCCGCATCTTCCAACGGCCGTTCGTGCCGTCGGACACAATGCGGCCCGTAAAGTCGTGGGTCTGCACCAGCGCCGCAAACTCGGATCACGCCAGGCAAAATGCACGTTCACTGCTCCCTTGCCGGCAAATTGATAAGTTTCGACCGCGTCGACGAAATCATGCTCCACCTTGTTGTCTGTACACGCGATGATTCGCCACGATCCTATATACTTGGAAAGGTCCACCTTCTCGACCGGCTTGATTCTGCCCCGGCTCCCGATTGAGGCACAGGACGCGAGGCAAAGGGCCACGCAGTCGGCGAAAGAAGTATACGCCCTCACGGCGCCGGTGTGCCCGGATGAACCTTCAGCGTCTCTTCCACTTGCCCATCCTCTGAGTGGACCGCGATTTCACTGACCTCCTGATCCACGGCCGCTTCGCGCGCCATATGGATAGCGGAGTCCCGATCCGGCGACTCCCCGACGCTGGTTCCATCGTCTTTCTCGACAATCCATTTTCCGGTCAGCGGTACGACGTGCAGACTTTGATTTTCCATGGGCATACCATCCCAATCGGGCGCCCCGCCTTTCTCCTCTTCAGCGATCTCCCTGAGATCGCGGTAGTCCAAGCAACGAAACGAATCCAATGACATCAACGATAGAACGGGATTGACTTCAGTGGCGGCGGCGCGAGTCCGCGAGGCAGACAGTCCCGAAGAGCACTGGCGACTGCTGCGCGAGATGTGCAGCGACGTCACCCGGCTGCGGGCGGGCGATCACCGGCTGCGGCGCATGGATCTGGAGCGGAAACGCGCCGAACTCGTCGTGCGGCGGGCGCAACTTTTCACCAACCGCCGGGAATACCGGCAGCCGCGAGATCCCGGTGCGACTCCCACCCGGAGTACCCCAGAATCGCACCGATCCCCTTTTCGTCCATCAGAGAGAGATTAAGGCGGATTAAGCTGAATTAAGGTCAATTAAGCCGTTGAAAATAATGCGTCGAAGGCAGGAAAACGATGTGTGCGAAAAGACTCCGAAATCGGCCGCGGAAGGTGGTGGAGCCCGCGAATCACCCGAAGCACACGAATGGGAGGATTTGTATTCGCGTCATTGGTGTGATTCGCGGGCCCTTTCTGCCCGTCTCCGATACGGAACTCGCCCTGACCTTTCCTTTACTCGCGACCGATATGATTCCATGGAAGGCGGTGCCGGTGGGAACATCCCCGCGACAAATTGAAAACTTCCCCTTGCCAAAGCAGAAATCCTCCCCATACTGCGCGGCCCCAATATAAAGAATTTGATATGACAGACACCAAGGACATCAAGGCGCTCCAGTTGCACGAGAAAGACACCGGTAGCGCCGACGTGCAGGTCGCGTTGCTGACTCAGCGGATCAACCAACTGACCGAGCATTTCAAGACGCACGTCAAAGACCATTCCTCCCGCCGCGGCCTGCTCCTGCTCGTCGCCCGCCGCCGCAAGCTTCTGGAATACTTGAAGCGCACCTCGCCGGACCGTTACAAGACGGCCATCGAGAAGCTCGGCTTGCGCAAGTAGCCATTACGGATTTTCGGAAACGTTCGCCCGCGACACCATTCGCGGGCGAACTCTTTCCACCCTTTCGATTTTTCACCCCTTTCCGCCCGGCAATTCGGCCGCGCGGTTTTTAACCCCAAAAACAAAAAGGCAACACCGGCACCGTCTCTCCACTGCGTTTTCTTCCCCATTCCTCTTAATCTTAATCCTTAATCTTAATCTTAATCCCCTCGCGTCAGGGGATTAAGATTAAGAGTAAGATTAAGATTATGACCGGCCATGGGATCCGGAAAGCTTTTGGACTGCGGTGTCGGACGCCAGCAGTAAAAAGCAATGAGTATCCATAACGTCACGGCGCACATCGGCGCCAACCCCCATCACCATCGAAACCGGCAAGCTCGCGAAACTCGCGGACGGCGCCGTCACCGTCCGGAGCGGCGAGACCATCGTCTTCGTCTCCGCGGTTTCCGCCACCACCATCAAGGAAGGCCAGGACTTCTTCCCGCTCACCGTCGATTACCGCGAAAAAAGCGGCGGCAGTCGGCAAATTCCCCGGCGGCTACTTCAAGCGCGAAGGCCGCCCTTCCGAAAAGGAAATCCTCACCTGCCGCATGACGGATCGCCCGCTGCGTCCGCTCTTCCCGAAAGGCTATCTTTACGACACGCAGATCATCGGCGTCCTCCTCAGTGCGGATGGCGTGATTGATCCCGACATCCTCTTCATCAATGGCGCGAGCGCCGCGCTCATGGTCAGCGACATTCCCTTCGCCGGCCGGTCGGCGCCGTGCGCGTCGCCCGCGTGGGCGGCCAGTTCATCGCCAATCCGACGCATCCCGAGATGGCCCAGAGCGATCTCGATCTCGTCTATGTCGGCAATGCGACGGACGTGATCATGATCGAGGGCGCCGCGGACCAACTCCCCCGAGGAGCAGTTCATCGCCGCCCTCCACTTCGCCCAGGGCGAAGTCACCAAGCTCGTCGCCGCCCAGGTCGAACTCGCCCAGCAAGCCGGCAAGCCGAAGCGCCAGCCCGCGCTCTTCACCGTGAAGGACGAGTTGATGGAAATCGCCTACGCCGTCGCCGGGGACCGCATCGAAGCGGCCATCTACAACAAGAGCAAAGTCGTCCGCCAGAAGGCGATCGCCGCGCTCAAGGACGAAGTCAGCGCGGCCATCGTCGCCAGGTTTCCCGAAGCGACGAAGTTCGAAATCAGCCAGGCCTTCGACTACCTCCAGAAGAAAGCGTTCCGCGTGTCCATTCTCGACAAGCAGACCCGTTGCGACGGACGCGGCCTCGACCAGATCCGCGACCTGAGCGCCGAAGTCGGCCTCCTGCCGCGCTCCCCACGGTTCCGCGCTCTTCCAGCGCGGCGAAACGCAAGCCGTCGCCCTCGCGACCCTCGCGCCCGCCGACGAAGCGCAGGACCTCGACGGCTACACTGGCGGCGAGACCACCAAGCGTTTCATCCTGCACTACAACTTCCCGCCGTTCTCCGTGGGTGAAACCGGCCGCACCGGCTCGCCCGGTCGCCGCGAAATCGGCCACGGCGCGCTCCGCCGAGCGTTCCGTCGAGCCCGTCATTCCCGACGTGCAGGACTTCCCTTACGCCATCCGTGTCTCGAGCGAAGTGATGGAATCCAACGGTTCCACCTCGATGGCTTCCGTTTGCTCGGGCGTCCTCGCCCTGCTCGACGCCGGCGTGCCGCTCAAGAAGAGCGTCGCCGGTATCTCCTGCGGCCTCGTCACCGAGTTCCGCGCGGATAACACCATCGAGCGCTACACCCTCCTCACCGACATCATCGGCAGCGAAGATCACTTCGGCGACATGGATTGGAGCTCTGCGGCACCCGCGACGGCGTCACCGGCTTCCAGCTCGACCTCAAGCTGCCCGGCATCAGCCTCAAGCTCATGGAAGAGGCCATCTACCGCACCCGCGACGCGCGCATGAAAGTGCTCGACGTCATGGATGCCGCTCTCGCCCAGCCGCGCAAGAACTCAGCAAGTATGCGCCCCGCATCGAGACCATCCGCATCAATCCCGACAAGATCGGCCTCATCATCGGACCTGGCGGCAAGACCATCAAGGGCATCGTCGCCGAGACCGGCGCCGAGATCAATATCGAGGACGACGGCTCCGTGCACATCTACTCGAACAACGGCGACTCGCTCCTGCGCGCCAAGCAGATCATCGAAGGCATGACCAAGGAAATTGGCGTCGGCGAGATGTATCAAGGCCGCGTCGTCACCATCAAGGAATTCGGCGCCTTCGTCGAAGTGCTGCCCGGCAAGGACGGCATGGTCCACATCAGCGAACTGGCCGATTTCCGCGTGAACAAGGTCGAGGACGTGATCAAGCTCGGCGACGTCATCTGGGTCAAGTGCATCGGCGTCGACGAAAAAGGCCGCGTGAAGCTCTCCCGCAAAGCCGCGATGAAAGAGCGCGGCGAAGCCGCGGCCGCCGCTCCGGCTGCCCCGGTCAACGCGTAAGCCATCGACCGCTCGTAAAATTCAACAAGACCGCCATCTGGTTTCCAGGTGGCGGTCTTTTGCTTGTTGAGGGGCATGGAAGAATGGGAGGCATGGGCCACAGAGGACATAGGGGACACATACCTCCCATGTCTCCTATCGGTCCCCTGCTTCCCATCCCCACCGCATTCCCCTTTCCCACCCGCCCATTTCCCGCTACATCCTCCCCCGCTCATGTCCGATCCGAACGACCTACTCATCCGCAACCGCGCCTGGGCCGCCCAGATTAAACTCGAAGACCCCGAGTTCTTCCACCGCCTCGCCGCCGCCCAGCAGCCGAAATATCTCTGGATCGGCTGCGCGGACAGCCGTGTGCCGGCCAATGAAATCCTGGGCCTCATCCCGGCGAAATCTTCGTCCACCGCAACGTGGCCAATGTCGTCGTCCACACCGATCTGAATTGCCTCTCCGTGCTCCAGTTCGCCGTCGATTACCTGAAGGTGGAGCACGTCCTCGTGGTCGGCCACTACGGGTGCGCCGGCGTGGCCGCCGCGCTGGCCAATCGCCGCCTCGGCCTCATCGACAACTGGCTGCGCCACATCCAGGACATCCGCCTCAAGCATGCCGTCTATCTCGAATCCCAGCCCGAGGAAAAACGTGCCAGCCGTCTCTGCGAACTCAACGTCATCGAGCAGGTGGTCAATGTCTGCCAGACGACTGTCGTGCAGGACGCCTGGGATCGCGGGCAGGAATTGCACATCCACGGCTGGACCTACGCGCTGGAGGATGGATTGATGCAAGACCTCAAGATGACCGTCTCCGCCCCCACGGCGCTGGCCCAATGCTACCAAAGCGCGCTGGAGAATTTGCGCTGAGGCAGCGCATCCGCCCGGCGACCGCGCCGCGGCGCCGTCGGAAAAAAGGCCGTCGTCCTGAGCTGGCGAAGGACCTCTGATTTTCGCTCTGGCCTCGGACGCGCCGCCAAGCCCGACAGCCCAACGTAATCCCCGACGAGGCGGATGAAGAAAGGCAGAAATCAGAGATCCTTCGCCAGCTCAGGATGACGGCCTGGAGAGGCGCGCAGCCGAAAGATAGCAGTGGCGGCCGGATTGCCTCGCTCTCCCCCGAAAGCGAAACACCCGACCGCCACCGCTCCACCAGACCAGAAAGCGGGTTTAGAGATCCTGCCCGTGCGCGATGAAGGCGCGGGTAGAGGCGCAGGATTTCGGTGAGCGCGACGAAAAGACCGTCGGTGCGCTCCCCGGTGATCGGTCCGCGCGGCGCGTAGAGCTCGATCTCGAAAGGGTACGGCCGCACATCGGCGGGCGGGCTGAGCCGGCCGTGAGCGTAATCCGCGGTGCGCGCGTAGCGGTCGCCGGGGCGCACTTTCACGGCTTGCGTCGCCAGGGGCAGGGCCGAAGCGGCGGCGGCGAGCGCCGGCTCCACCACCTCGGCGGCGATGATTTCGCTGCGCACCGCGGCGTAGAAACCACGCGCCGAGGGATCGATGCGCAGGGAAACCAGCCCATCGAATCTCCACTTGCGCAGTTCAGTTTTGAAGAATTGCACATCCGCCTCGGCCGAGTCGCGAGCGAAGCGCGCTTCGAAATCCGAGAGGGGGGCGGCCTCGGCGGTGAAGCCGCGCACATTTGACCACCGGATAGCCGATGAGCGCAAATCGCGGCTCAAGCGAGGCTCCCCTTGAGCTGAAGCAGCAGCGTCGAAAGGGCGCGCACGGTTTTCGAGCTGGCCCGTCTCAAAACCCGCGAAAAGGCCGAGCCGGATGGGCTTGCCACCGCCGCGCTGGCCGAGGAGGAGAAACTTGTGAATCTCGGTGACTTCACCTCGTATTTCGACGGGCAGGCGGCTGGCCACGAGACTCGAGGAATCGAGCGCGGCTTCGTACAACGGAGTGAGGATTTCCTCCACGGTGGAGGCGGCCTCGGGTGAGGCATCGGGCGCGGACAATGGTTGCTGGGCGGTCTGCGGATGAACGGAATTGGGAAGCAAAGACATGATCGTAATGTTGGGTCGCGAGCCGGCCCGCAT
>JBBCHV010000007.1:0-51675 GCA_037200205.1 Chthoniobacter sp. | reverse complement strand
AGTCCCAGCAATGTCGGCATGAAGTCTTCGGAATTGGTCGGCGCGTCGAGTTCGCGAGGTTGGTCGCCGAATCCGCGCGGCCAATGGAAGAGCAGGGGAATGCGCGCGGACTCATCGTAGGGCTTCTGCTTTTTGATCAGCCCTTGCGAGCCGAGCATGTCGCCGTGGTCCGCCGTGAAAACAAGCAGCGTATTTTCCTCGAGGCCGGTCTCTTTCAAGGTCGCGCGCAACTCCCGAGGCAATCATCCAACGCGGTGCAATGGGCGTAATACCCGGCGATATTCTTGCGCGTGAAATCGATCATGGATGGCGGCACGTTCGCCCGCAGCGTCACGGTCTGCGGATTGTACATCGCACGGTATTTTTCGGGTGCAGTGAGATACGGGTCGTGCGGCGGCCCCCAGGCCACGAAGAGCACGAATGGCTTTTCCGACTTCGCATGAGCGCGCAGATACTGCATGGCATCGTGCGTCTGGTCGATGGCATCATAACCTGACCAGCGTGCCTTCTCCGGAGAATCGCCATAGAAGATTGAGTCCGTGTAGTTATGCGTACACTCGCACACCTTCCAGTAGTCGAAGCCCTGACGCCGTTCGGGCGGGATGAAGCTCAATCGCCCGTGTCCGTCGACATGCCACTTGCCGATGAAACCGGTGTCGTAGCCAGCGTCGCGCAAGACTTTGCCGATCGTCACCGCCTTGGGATCCAGCGGGACGTCATTGATGAATACCCCATGCGTGAGCGGGCGCTGGCCGGTGAGATAAGAAGCGCGCGTCGGCGAACAGACCGGCATGCCGGAGACCGCATTCACGCAACGGACGCTGACCTTGGCAAGCGCATCGAAATTCGGCGTCTTGACGTCGGGATCACCGGCGAAACCGAAGGCTTGCTGGCGCCATTGGTCGGCGATGACCACCAGGATATTCGGCTTCCGCTCCGCGGCCAAAATCTCGGTGGCCACGGAGAGGCACAAGAAGCACAGGAGGAGCTTTTTCATCTTCCTGGTTCAATTCGCTGCGCCGGACTTGGCTTTGAAAGTCTTGTCCTTCCATAGCTCGATGGGCACGTCGTTCTTCTGCGGCGCGCCCGGTGTGCTGCGGCCATCGGCCACATACTTCTCCAGCAAGTGGGTCAACCGATCCACCAGTTCCGTGTGATCCGCTTGCGCATTCGTCTTTTCCCCGATGTCCGCGGTCAGGTCGTAAAGCTGCACAGGCGGCAATCCTTTCGCCGCCGGGGTATTGGGCGCGGTGCGCTCCAACCGCCCGAGCTTGAGCAAAGCTCGAGCTTCCAGTTGCCCTGCCGAATGGCGAAGGAACCATTGATCGAATGATGCACGATGGCTTCGCGCAGCGGCTTGTCCGCCTTGCCGAGCATCGCGGGTAACATGCTCACGCTGTCTTCGCCGGCATTATCCGGCAGGCTTGGCGCCGATAATCTCCGCGCATGTGGCCATGAAATCCGTGAGGCAGGTGATCTGGCTGGTGGTCGAGCCGGCTTTGATCTTCGCCGGCCAGCGCACGAGGAAGGGGATGTGGTGGCCTCCGTCCCAAATATCCGCCTTGGTGCCGCGGAAGACGTAGCTGGGGTTGTGTCCCTTTTCGGCAAGATCCGCGAAATTGGCCTGCGGCGAGCAGCCATTGTCGCTCGTCATGATAACGAGCGTGTTCTCCGCGATGCCTTGCTGGTCGAGCGCTCGCAACACCTCGCCGATCGTCCAATCCGTTTCCATCACAAAATCCGCATACGGGCTGATGCCGCTTTTGCCCTGCCACTCCGCGCTGGGCGCGATTGGTGTGTGCGGCGCATTCAATGGCAGGTAGAGGAAGAACGGTTTGCCACTCTTGGCGGCGGCTGCGTGCTGGCCGATGAACTCCACGGCCTTGCGGGTCAACGCCGGCAGCACATCACGCGTTTCGAAGCCCGGTGCCGCGGGGCCCAAGCGCGTTGGTCTGCTCTCGCGCCCCTCGGTCAGCGGGAAGGATTTGTCCACCGTCGGCAGCACGGCGACGCGATCATTCTCGATGAACGTATAAGGCACCATGTCGAGCGACGCGCTGATGCCGTAGTAGGAATCGAAGCCCACGCTGGTCGGCCCGTTCTTGATCGGCTGCGCGAAGTCCACGTTGTGAACTTGCTCGACGCTCTCGATATTCAGTTGAGCCACGTCCTTGCCCGGCAACTTCACCCAATCCATGCCGAGATGCCATTTGCCGATGCACCCGGTCGCGTAGCCGTGTTCCTTGAGCATGTTCGCCACTGTCATGCGGCCGGACTCGATCAAGCGCGGGCTCAACCCGCCGAGCACGCCGCTCTGCAAAGGCGTACGCCAATTGTAGCGGCCAGTCATGATGCCGTAGCGGGTGGGCGAACAGACCGCCGAACTCGAGTGCGCATCGGTGAAGATGATGCCGCCCTTGCCAAGGCGGTCCATATTGGGCGTGGCGATCTTGCCATCGGCGTTCAAGCATTTCACGTCGCCGTAGCCGAGGTCGTCGCACAGGATGTAGATGATGTTCGGATTCGCCGCGCGCACCGCCGGCGCGATGGCGAGGAGTGCAAATGCGCCAAGGAGAAATCCGATTCGAAAGCTGCGGGGAGGAGTTCGCAATGTCATGGGGAGTATGCGCTGACTGGGTGGAAATAGGTCAAACCCTCAAGTCAGCGGAGGGTTGCACTGTTCTCTCAACTTCCCATCGCAATGCACTCCAATTCTTAGCGGCCACGATGCCTTGGCGAAGCGCGGAAGAAGGTCGACGCAACGTAGGCGGGACTTCCCAGTCCCGCTCGTGCAACTGCTGCGGGGCTGTTTCCTGCGGCTCTGGGAAGAGCCGCCTACTTTGGCTGAGCCCCGAGCGCCACCGCCGTGGGCGCCTTCCGCACTTTCAGCAACACCGGGAAGCTCGACTGCAAGCCCTCGGTGCTCTCGTTGGCGCGCGCGTTGCCGGTCACCACCTGGATGAGGCGGTCCTGCTCGGGCACCCATTTCGCGCAACTCAGGAAGACTTCGCGCTCCGTTTCGTTCGCGCGCACTTGCACGCCGTTCAAGCCGATGCTGTCGATGATCACGCCGTGCGGCATCCCTTCGACGTCGAGGGCGATCAAGGCATCGTTGCCGCGCCGGTCGACGCGCAGCCACGCCGAGACGCGCTCACCCGGCGCGATCGTGATTTCGTACGGCTTGGCGGGCGCGGTCTTGCCATCGCCCTGTGGCTTGCCCGCGACATCGGGCTCGAAGAAAATCAGCTGCTTCGTGGCGCGGTGACCGTGATCGGTTCGAGGCCTGTGACCGGGCGGGTCGTCTCCTTGCCGTTAATCATCGCGGTGGCAATGAGCTTCGTCTTGCTGAAATCGGCGGCGCCTTGCTTCGCTTCGGGCAGCGCGTAGATCGAGCCTACGCTGGTGAGATGGCCTGCCTCCACGACGATGGGCGTGGTCACGTAGAATCCAGCCGGCACGTCGCTCACGTCCACGCGCACATCGCCATCCCAGCCATCCTTGCGATCCACCTCACCACAAATTGCTCGCCGCTGCCGGAGGGGAAGGCTCGTCGCGCCCTTGCTCGCGAGCGACGCGGCGAAATCCGGTTCCGGCAGACGAATGATGAGCCGTAGGCGAAGCGGTCGCCGCTCCAGCCGCGGGTGTCGCTCACCCGCACAAGATAGCGGCCCTTCGTCGGCGCGGTGAAGATGAGGCGCGAGTCCCTGCGAGCTGCCGCTCGCTATCGTCGTCGTTGGTGTAGCTGAGGGTGAAGACGGGCAGGCCATTCGGCACGATCTTCGCGCCAACGGGTTTGGGCTCGACCACGTAGCACGGCTCATCGAGGCCATGGCCCGCAGGGCTCGTGTTGAAGAACGCACGCCGCACTCCGCCGCGCGTGAAATAGACCATGTCGGCATCGGGCCCGCGCGCGAGACGGAAGATCTTCACCCACCTCGCCATTGAAATACATGTAATCCTTCAACTCCATCTCCATGAACTGCCCGAGCCGATGCCCGGCGCGCTGGCATCGTGCTGCGCAGAGTGAGCCATGAATCCTTCGTCGCCTGCAGGAGCACCTGCGGCACCGGCTCGCCCTTCACGTCGAGCACCTCGATCTTCGTGTCCGCCGGCGAACCGAGCATCGCCGCGCGTGTCTCGATCACGAGCTGCTGCCCTTGCTCCGCGTCGAAGCTGTAGAGATCGGCGTCCGCGCCCCTCCGGCTTGTCCTCGACGAAGAGCCGGCCATTGACCGACGCGGGAAGGGCTAGCACTTGCGCACGGTCGGGCGTGTCGTTCGGTTCCAGTTCGAGTATCTCGGACATCGGGCTCGCGGCGACGCGCATGTTCACGCGGCTGCGATAGGCATCGGTATCGAGCGGCAGCTTCACCTCGCCATCCGCGCCAGCTTCACCTTGAAAGTATCGTTGGCGAGATTGTGACCCACGAGATGGATCGTGCTCTCCGCATTCGCCGGGACCGACAGCGGCCACCAACCGGTGACGTAGGGCAGCACGCCTGCCGTGAGCCGATAGATGTGCGCGGGCGAACCTTCGAGCGTGATCTCGATGACGCGCACGGTGTACTCGCCCTCGCGCGGCGCATTGAATGCGATGAACGGGTCGCTGCCGCTATCGAGCCCGTTGTTCGCCGCGACCAGCTTGTGCTCCGCATCGAGAATCTCCATGCGCGGCGTCACCATCTTCGATTCCAGGCGTTTCGCCGCGAGGTCGAAAATGATCGTCTCGCCCTTCTTTGCCTTGAAGCGGAAATTGTCCTGCTGCCCCGTGCCGACGAGCGTGCCCCAGATATTGAGCGGCAGCTTGTCGAGCGTCAGCGGCTCTTTCGACGCAGGGGGCGACGATCTGCGGCAGGTAATCGACGAGCAGCTTCTGTTTCGCCGATTCACCAGTGGCGGTCACGACACTCATCTCCACCTGCGAGCGCGGCACTTTGGCATCCGCGGTGATCGTCAGTTCCGCGCCCATGCCCTTGTCATCCTGCCCCACCGTGGCCTTCAACCCTCCCGCGCTGAATTTCACGTCCTTGATTCCCGCCAGATTCTTTCCGCTCAGCTTGATCGTCGTCGTCGCGCCGCTCTGCACGCCGCGGGCTCCAGGCGCGTGATTTCCGGGACGCCGGGCATGGCCGGTTTCGCGGCTGGCCTTGGCGGCCTTGGCCATCGGTGCCTTCGCCATCGGCTTGGGCGCTTCGGTCGCTTTGCCCGTGGCCGCATCGTAAAAGCCCAGCGAACCATCGAGCCGGCCCAGCGCGACGAGCCCGCCATCGAGCAACGCGAGCCCCGGCGACCAATCGGGCTGCAGATCGAGCGCGTGCAGTTCCGACGCGTCCGAGGCCTTCCACACCTTCACGGTGCGGTCCGCCGCCGAGGTGACGAGTTGCTGGCCATCGGCGGAAAACGCCAGGTTCAAAATCGCGCCTTCATGCGCGAACCGCGTGAGGAGCAGGGGATTGCTGCCCTTCCTCGGCTTTCTCGCTGACCTGCCAGACGCGAATGCGGCTGTCCACGCCGCCGGCCACGAGGGTCTTGCCATCCGGCGAGAAAGCCACGGCCGACTGCTCCTTGAGCGGTTGCGGAAAGCGTGTCGAGCCGCTTGCCGGCGGCCACGTCCCAGAGCTTGATCGTGCGGTCCGCGCTGGGCGCTCGCCAACACTTTGCCATCGGGGCGGAAGCTGAGACCATAGATGCCGCCATTGTGCCCGCTGAGCGTCTTCATCTCCGTGCCGTCGGCCACTTTCCAAAGCTTGATCTTCTGGTCGTAGCTGCCCGTCGCCAGCGTCTGCCCATCGGGGGACAACGCCAGCGCGTAAAGCGCGTCCTTGTGCCCTTCGTACTTCCGCACCAGCGAACCGTCCGCGGTCTTCCATTGATACGCGACGCCGTTGACCCCCGCTTCACCCGCTGCCGCGAAGAGCATCGAGCCATCGGCGGAAAAGCGCAGCGCGTTCACCTTGCCCGCGATGCCATCCAGCGTGCGCACCGGCTGGCGGGTCGCCCCCATCGAGCAACTGCACCTCGGCGTACGTCCCGACCGCGATCACCTTTGCCTGCGGTGAAAACGCGACCGCCTGGATCGCCTTCTTGTGCCCGCTCTTCGGCGCGATCTTCGGCAGGGTCGCCAGGACGTCGGCGAGCTTCATCGGCGCGGCCGGTGCTGGCGCCCCCCCGCGTCGATCCATTGGCGAATGAGCGCGATCTCGTCGGGCTGGAGGTGCTCCTTTTTCCCCGGCGGCATGAACTTGTTTTTTCCTTCCTTACCGCTGCGTCCCTCGATGAATTTCACCAGCAGCGAATCCTGCGCCTTGCCCGGCTCGATTGCCTTGCCCGCCTTGCCGCCTTTCATCAGGTCCTTAAACGTCTCGAGGCTGAATTCCCCCTCCGCATCGTCGCCCGCATGGCAATCCACGCATTTCGCTTCGAAGATCGGCGCGATTTTCGCCGCGTAATCCACCGGTCCCCTCCGCCGCGCGCAGCGGAGCGAGGGGAAAGAGCCAGCGTGATGGAGACGAAAATCGGGATGGCAGCTTCATGGGGAGCATTGAGGCAAGTTGAGAAGTAAACTCGTTCCGGAGGCGAATTGCACTTACGAGGTTGCGTAAGAGACTGTGCAACAAATCGAATTCCTCTCGGACTCATCCTGAGCGGAGTGTAACGGAGTCGAAGGACCCCCGTCGCTCATATGCCGTTCCTTTTCCAATTCCACTTTCAGATGATTTTGCTCTTCGCGGGCGCTCTGCTGCTTTTTTGCGCGCCACGCAGCGAAGCCCAAACCTCGCCGGCTCGTCCGGTGAGAATCTTCTTCGACACGGATATGGAAACCGATTGCGACGATGCGGGGGCGCTGGCGGTGCTGCACGCGCTGGCCGACCGGGGAGAGTGCGAAATCCTCGCCACCGTCGTCAGCGTGCGCGATCCGAATTCCGCGGCGACGGTCGATGCGATCAATCGCTACTACGGGCGGCCCAATCTGCCGCTCGGCATGGTGAAGGGCGGGGGGCGTGCTGGAGAAATCCAAATACGTCGGGCGCATCGCCGCGGACTTTCCGTATCGCGTGAAATCCGCCGCCGATGTCCCCGACGCCACGCTCACTTATCGTGACGTGCTCGTAAAACAGCCTGACCATTCCGTCGTTATTGTCACCGTCGGCTATCTCACGAATCTCAGGACGTTGCTCAGATGCCCGCGGCCGATGGGCATCCCAGCGGCCTCGACCTCATCCAATCGAAAGTCGCGAAATGGGTTTGCATGGGCGGCAATTTCATCGGCTCGCCACCGAAGGACGACCTGAAACTCGGCAACGTGAACTTCCAGCGCGACGCGGCGTCCGCCCTTTACGTCATTCAGCATTGGCCGGGGTTGGTGGAGTTTGTCGGGCGCGAAATCGGCTCGGTGCCGAGCGGTCTCAACGCCGGCGAAAGCCTCGCCAAGACGTCGCCCGAGAATCCAGTGCGCATGGCCTATTTCCACTACTTCGGCGCGCTGAAAAGCCGGCACGTCGCTGATCTTGTCACCACGCTCTACGCCGTGCGCGGGTTGCGCGATTACTGGGATATCCAGACCACCGGCGCCATGGACCTCCATTCTGATCTCACCTTCGAATGGCGGCCCGGCGGGAACCATCGCCAATCCTACCCTCCTCAAAAAGCTGCGCGACGGAAAACCCAACGACCGCTACATCGAATCCGTGCTCGATGAATTGCTCACGCAGCCTCCGCGGCGCTGATGCCGAATTCTTGATCAAGTGCCGACGAGGCTTGCCGAAAACGTAGGCGGCTCTTCCCAGAGCCGCTTCTGTCCGGTTTCGTAACCGTTAGAGAGCGGCTCTGGGAAGAGCCGCCTACTTTAGAGGAGCCTCGCCACACTGCCGAACCACGCGGTAAGCGCTTCAGTTCGTGAACGCTACTCAATTCACCGAATGCGACGACGGCGTCAGCTCGCGCTCGGCGAAATCCTTGAACCGCTCCAGGTCTTCCTCCAGTTCGCGCTGCGGGTCGGTGCCGAAGAGGCGGGGCCAGGGCGAGGGTGGCGGCGCCGCCGATGGGGAGCAGCTCGATGCACACCTTCACATAGGTGCGCGCGTCGGCGACCTGGTCGAAGCGCACCGAGCCGGCGTTCTGCAAACTGGCGCCATGGACCGACTGCCACGCGATCAATTCATTCTCGTGCTCGTTGATGATTTCCGCGTCCCATTCCAGCGGCGGTCCGAGCGGGACCGCGCGCCACCCAGTGCGAGTGCCACGCGTCCACGGGCTCGACCGATTCGACGTGGCGCAGGATGCGCGGCAGTTGCTCGATATTGCGCCAGAATTGATACAGCTCGGGCGCCGGACATTGCACCAAAACGGTGTATTCGATTTTCAAGCCGCGGTTGCCCGGCACGCCGTCGCGCTGGCGCCGGTCGAGGTGATCGATGCCCAATTGCCGATAGACCGGGCAGCGGCCCGTGGCGCCCCGGAGCAGGAAGCCCGTACCGGCGCCGAGCAGCAGCGCCAGCGGCACGCCGCGCTGCAACACGCCGGCGGCGATCAGCGCACCGCCCGCCAGGAGCGAGCCCAGGCGCTCCTTGGGGTCGAGATTCATCGGGAAGCGCGAGGAGCGGCGCCCCGCGAATTTCCGCAGAGATGGAAATGCCGTGCTCATATTAGCTGGGATTCGCAACGCGCCGCCTGAGTGGATTCATCGCTTGGAATCTGTTATTCGTATGGTTCGAATATTTCGCAGGCGAACGTCCCGAGCGGCGCTGATTTCAAAGTCACCCAAAACAACCATGAGCACAAATCCGATTCGCTATTGCATCTGGTGCGGCGCAGCCGCCACCGCGGACCCGGCTACTGACGGAGAGGATTGGCGCTGCGAGCACTGCCAGCGTGTGACGCTCGGCTCGCCATCCGAAGTCACGACGCAAATCTGCCCCGCATGCCAGACGGCATTCCCGGCCGATGCCCATTATTGCCAGGGCTGCGGCACGATCTCGGCCATCTCGCCGCCGTCGACTCTGCAAACCAAATACGGGCTGCTCCCGTCTCCCATGCAGCCGATGTGGCCCACGAAATCGTGGTGGCAGGAGGACGGCGAGGGCCTCACGGCGCCGCCGTGTCCAGCTTGTGGGGGACGGCTCCGCCCGGACGGCGCGGGGTCGCACGAGCATATCGGGTATGCGCGTCCGCCTTGGAACGCCGGTTGGGACGGGTGCTGCGCCGCGTGCGGCCAGGCGGTCGCGGTCACGATCGAGCAGAAAACGCATTTTAGAGCCAAGCGCGTCGTGCGCATGCGACCGGCGGATTCCTTTCACCAGACCTTCATCGACGAAGGCATGGTTTTCTCCGGCGTGCGCATTCAGGTCGAGGAAACCCAGTACGGCGCCAAGGCTCCGGAAGTATCCGAAGTGTTTCTCTCGATGGGCGAGTTGATGCAGTTGGTGCGCTCCCTCGACACCACCGCGCAGCCGCTGCTCGCGCAATACGACTGGTCTTGCGACTGGACGTGAACAGCCGCGGCCGGGTGATTTGAACGATTCGCAAGGCCCGGACGCTCGGGCTCCCATGGTCGGGCGACAGGCTTGGAAGCCTGCACCACAACGCTGTGGTGCAGCTATCCTGGCTGCCGCCGCCACCGTATTCCGCGACTCACGGTGAATAACTCGGCGGAAGGAGGGCGGAAGGAAGCGCCCGCCAAAGTTCGGCACAACTTATTCACAGCCCCACAAACCGCTCGACCCCAGCGGAATATCAATAACAATATACAATATATGTCATATAAAATGGAATTCTGGTGGTCTTACTGGCTATAGCCTCTCGTAATGTTGCCATGACAAAGTAATGGCATTGTATAAACACTGTGAAAATAGTTGTTGACATTACTCTCAGATATGATATACTACATCATAACTGAGAAAGTGTCACAATGTCACAGCACCCAAAGTTCCAATTCCTGACGCCCCATTCCAAGCAATGGCGCGTCCTTCGTCGTGAGGAATCCCAGCGCCGCCGCAAGATCATGGGAGCCTACGGCGAACAACTCGTGCCCGGTAAGCTGCCCGATCCGCACCTTGACCGCTCCTTGCACAACTGCACAACGCTGCTCACGGAACGCGAATTCAAGGCGTTCATGAAGCTCAAACCCAAACACGTCACGAAAAGTTTGTGGCTGCGTGGCATGGTTTGTGAATTCCTCGAAAGGCGTAGGTGCAAGACGGCTCCCACGATGCCGTTCGTTGTTGCGTTTCCTGACCCTCCTCCGGCCGCACCGAGCGCCGCGAAGCGGCGCCGGGCGCGGCAGTAATCTTGTCACTTTACAATCATCTACTGCAACTCAATGAAGACTTCGCCACTCATGCAATGCGGGCAATGCGGATGCTGGTCACGGGACTTGGATTTCTCCCCCTCGGATCGCCTTGTGTGCGCTCCCTGCAAGGCTTCTGCCGAGCGCACCAAGGGCCGTAGGAATCGTTTCCCGGCGATTACAAGGGGTCGGTCAACCTTCGTCGTCCTGGCGCGACAGCCGCCATAGGCGGCAACCCCTCGCGTGCGTCCCTGAGTGCCTTCTGTTGATCGCTCACACGCTCGCGGGGTCACACTTTCAGCCGTAGGTTTCCGGCTGGTGTTCCCCCAGAACACGCCCCCGTTGTGAGGAATGGTTCCGCCTCCAACGGGGGTATTTCTTTTGGTGTAATGTCAACATTACAGCGCATGGCACACAAGTTGCTGGCGACGGGACGGCGCAACGGCCTAATGGCGCGGAGGACCAAAGCAAACGCCGCTAGGCCACCCCCTGCGTTCCCCCCAAACACGCACAGGAGTTACGAGGGGCGGCGTTAGCCCCTTGTTCCTCCCCCTGCTCCCTCACACTTCCTCTTGACGTGTGAGGACGTAGGACATAATGTCGCTACAAATGGAGGTTGCCAGCGCCCCGACAGGTGCCCCAGCAATTCCCATGCCACAGGACAAGCCATGCAGCATTTTCCGTGCCAACAATGGAACAAAATGCAGTGCGAGCATGTCGTGTGCCATTCATCCTGACATTACAAAAAGTGCTTGACGGCCTTCCCCTCGCGGAATAGGATCGCACCAAGTATCTGAGACGAACACGAGGCGTAAGTCACTGGGCTACATGGGATTCCTCTATATGTCATATAAAATAGAAACATGTAAGCTCCACGGCTTGACGGGCATGCGCTCGGGCTGTTCTGTCGCTCTATCCGCCTGGCGAAAGTCGCCAACCGCCGGACTCGATTCGATGAGCATCACTTTCGACATTCCCCCAGACGTGCAGGCCGGATTGGAGGGCATTTCGGACCTCCATCTTCGCGTCGAGTTGTATCTCCGCCTCGAGGCTCAATTGGAGCTGTTCGACGCCAAAAGCACAGCGCGCAGGCACGCGGCATTGTCGCAGCCGCGATCAGATCAGTAAAGCCGAAGCGGACAAAGTCGCCGGGACCGACCCCGATAGATCATTCGACGAGTTTCGCCGCCTCCATCAAAGCATCACAGATCGTCTGTAGATGCCCAATCCTCTTCGGGTAGATTTGTGGCGCTCTACAGCCTCGATACCCTCGCCGAATACGCCGAAAAACTGCTCTCGCGTGGCATCACACCAATGGATGTCGAGGCTTTCGTTCGCCTGCTGGTCCTGCATGCCGAGATTGTCCCGGTCGCCTTCTTCCATTTTCGCCACTACCCAGTGGATCCAGACGACGTGATTTTTCTGCTCTGCGCGGTCAATGGCCAGGCCAGTCACCTCGTGAGTTATGACAAGCATCTCCTCTCGCTTCGACCCTATTATGCCGGCGAGATCACGATTTGTGAACCTCTGGAATTCTTAGCCGACTGCCGAAAAGCGACTCCGCCCGGCCCTTGAGGCTCTATCCACATCGCGTCCTGTCAGGAATTGTCGCCTGCCCCAAAGGCGGGAGAGTCGCCTCTCGTTATAGCTCGCCCTCGTTTGGATATTGCGTGCAAGGTGCTCTCACCCGCCAAATTTTGCGTAATGGATGAAATGGAGTCCATGGAGTTTTGGGTGGCCATGGAAAAACGTGGCTCAATCAACGCATGGATTTCACCTCCATGTCGATACGAGGATGATCTTGGCACTGGTGCCAATTCTGCTCCCCATCCTGATTGCCAAACTCCGTGCGCTCTGGCATCTTCCGCTCATGCCCAAGCGCAAGACCAAGGACTCAAGTCGCTCGCTACCGTGACTCGAATGCAATCCGCTGCCTGACTTCGATGGGACTTGGAGAAAAAATCCGCAAGCAGGTCGGTCGGACCCCACACGCGAATGCGCTGCGCGAGCTTCAGGCGCTGAATGACAATCTGCGGAGCCTTGGCGTTTCACTGCCCACACCGGATGCCCGACACGTTCGAAAGTCTGTTGGTCAAACTACGCCGCGCCGGGGTTGATTACCTCGTGGCCGGCGGCGTAGCCGTTTGCCTGAACGGTTTCGTGCGCACCACGCAGGATCTCGATCTGCTCGTGGAGGCGTCGCCCGCCAATCTCGGCCGGCTGCTCTCCTGTCTGGCCGGTTTCGGCGAAGGATTCGCGCGGGAACTTTCCTTGGAAGACTTCCCCATGGAGGAAGGCGCCGTCCGTGTCATTGAGGAATTCACCGTGGACCTTTTCACGGTGATGCGGCAGCACACCTTTGCCGATTTCGTAACGACGGCGCGCCATCTGGAAATCGACGAGATTACGATCCGCTACTTGAGCCCCGAAGCCCTCATCGAATTGAAGTCTTCGTCCGATCGCGACAAAGACAAGCTCGACGTCTCCGCGTTACGGGCCCTCGCCGACGGCGCCGCCCTCCCAATCGCCGCCGATCTCGTGAGACTGACCCCACCAAGCGACACGACGCCAGAGACGCCGTCCTGAAGCAGGCAGATTTGGCACCCACACGACTCAGGAGGCTTGTGAGCCTGCCATCTGTTCATCGTATTTCTCATCTCATGTCCGACCCCACTGCACCTGCGCCGCCACCACCACCCCTTCCTACAGAGCCTTTTCTCAGGGCGGTCCACACCTTTCGCAATCGGCGCACCTTCAACATCCTTGTGGGCCTCATCACGCTCTCGATCCCCGTCGTCAGCGTGGTGATCGCCGACTTCACCCACCACAGCACCAGCGCCGGCCGTGTACCCGTAGTCGTGTTCTACATCGGTGCCGGAGTGATTCTCAGCGCCATTATCCGCATTGTCGTAAAAAGCATCGGCAACGTTCAGGAGCCCATGGAAATCACCTCGGAAGGCATTCGCGCCAGGGACAACTTCTGGTACTGGCCCCAGGTCAAATCCATTGCGCCGAAGAAGGTCAGTTTCGCGGACCAGTATTTTCTCCGCGTCGACCTGCGTGTGAGCCCGAAGGTATGCCTGCTAACGCCGGATCCCGCACCTTCCCAAATGCAGTGCGCGGAAATGATCGCCCGCCTGAAAGCCTTCCTCGCTGCCAATCACCCCACAGTCACAGTCCAGGACGTCCTGCGCTGACTCAGGTGGAAAACGGCAACGGCGCACAATCCTGATGAACAAAAAAGAACCGGGTGGGCTCCTGTTGGCTTGCCTTTGAGGCCCTGGACTGCTATCAATGGCGGCTGAAATCGGAGCGGTTCTGCGGTGGGAGAGCGTGGCGGGAAGCGGTTCTGCGTTCTTCCTCCGGCCAATGTGGGTGAAGAAGAAGGATATTGGGATTTGGCCGGATTTCGCGCCCGGCTCGGGTAGTTCCTTGCGTCAGCAAACAATCCCGCGCAGCGGCTTGGGGGTCTCAGGATGACAGTTGGAGAGACGGCGCGCGATGCCGTTGGGAAGCGCTAATCGGGAGGTTGCCATGGGCTGGCTGGCGTCCGGCCATCGAGGCCGGTCAAGGTGAATCAAGGTCAGTAAAGGCGGGTCAAGGTGGAGAACTTCCGGCGGTGGTAGGAAGCCGCGCCGGGTCTTCGCATTCCTCCTTGTCCCAAAGCCGGAACTCGCAGCCTGCCTCTCCAGAGTAAATAGAGGCCATACAAGGCCATACAAGGCGGCACAAGGTGATACAAGGTCGCAACTCTTGCGGGCGGCGCAGGCTGGATGAGGCCGAGCGCGGTTGGGACCTTCGGGTGCTTTTGGCTGAAATGGTTTCAGCCAGAGTAGCGGCGCTGAATCGGGCAGTCGGGCACTGTCCTGCTCCGTCGGCGTGGGCTGGCAGCGGCAGGGCGTGCTCACGGTTTCAACAGTTCCTTCCGGGCGGCAATCCATTCGTGGCGCGAAACGATGGGATGTTTTCGCGCAAAATCGTTTGGTTCAGAGGTCGTGGTAGTCGTATTCATGGCTGCTGTTTGGTCATCGCCGGGCCGCGCCCGCAGGATCAGCCTGGTTGCTTGGTTTCAAGGATACGACGAACGGGCGCGCAGGTTCGGGACAGGGATATTTGTGGTCCGGCAAACACACGCCGTACCCTGCCCTGTTTGGGGTGTGAGTGAAGGTGGTGCCGGTATGCTCTTTGTCCCGGAGGGACAGCGGAAATTATCGGAACATATCGAGGCCACGGTTCCGGCGCCTCCTCCGGGGCGCATCCGTGTGGGGCGTTATCCGGGGGTGTCGCTCGCCAAGCTCGCTCGACCGCCCGGCTAATTTCCCCTGTCCCTCCGGGACGATTGATCTGCCTCGCACCGGCACCACTTTCAATCGCCCCCGTTTGTTCGATTTCCAAAATCTGCGCCGTGGCACGGCCACTGCTTAATGTAAATGTGAGCGTGGAAGCTGACTAAACTCACTTATCCTTTACGAACGTTCCTTAGCTCGCAAAGCCCGATCAGAAATGATCGGGCTTCATTTTTTCTCACCGCGGAATGGGTGTTCGAGAGTTTTCGAGGAAAGAGGCTTTCCGCATCCGCCGCGAGCGTCGATAGATTTCCGCGATGCCGCATAATCTCGATCTCATTTTCACGCTCACTGGCGGGCTCACGGCTGCGCTGCTCTTCGGATGCCTCACGCAGAAGCTGAAGCTTTCGCCCATCGTCGGCTACCTGCTGGCAGGCGTGCTGGTCGGGCCGTTCACGCCGGGATTCGTGGCGGACCATGACATCGCCAGCCAGTGCGCGGAAATCGGCGTCATTCTCCTGATGTTCGGCGTCGGGCAGCACTTTCACCTCAAGGATTTGCTGGCCGTGCGCGCCGTGGCGATTCCGGGCGCGCTGGTGCAGATTGCCGCCGCCACGATCCTCGGCGGCGTGGTTACGCGCCTGTTTGGCTGGTCGTGGGTCGCCGGCATCGTGTTTGGGTTGGCCATCTCCGTGGCCAGCACGGTGGTGCTCACGCGGGTGCTGGCGGAACATCGCGCCCTGCACACGCCCGTCGGCCACATCGCCATCGGCTGGCTGATTGTGGAGGATCTTTTCACCATCGTGGTCCTGGTGTTGCTGCCCGCGATCTTTGTCTCCACGGGCGATGCGGGGAGCAGCATCTGGATCACTTTGTCTGTGGCTCTCGTGAAGCTGGTGCTGTTCGTGGGTTTCACGCTGGTGGCCGGGCAGAAGCTGATGCCTCTGCTGCTCGGCTACGTGGCGCGCACGCGGTCGCGCGAGCTCTTCACCCTGGCCGTGCTCGTGCTCGCACTCGGCATCGCCGTGGGCGCGGCGAAATTCTTCGGCGCCTCCATGGCGCTCGGCGCATTTCTCGCCGGCATGGTCGTGGGCCAATCCGAATTCAACGCCCGCGCCGCCTCCGACGCGCTGCCCATGCGCGATGCCTTTGCCGTGCTCTTCTTCGTCTCGGTGGGCATGTTATTCGACCCGAAAGCCCTGGTGGATGGCTGGCCGCTGATGCTGGCCACGCTCGGCATCGTGATGCTGGGCAAGCCGCTCGCGGCCCTGCTGGTGGTGCTGCTCTTCAAGCGGCCGCTCGAGTCCGCGCTGTCCATCGCCGTGGCGCTGGCGCAGATCGGCGAATTCTCCTTCATCCTCGCCGCCCTCGCGCGCAGCCTGAACATCCTTCCCGAGTCGGCCGCCAGCGCCCTCGTCGTGGCCGCCATCGTCTCGATCACCTTCAATCCCCTGCTCTACAAAGCCGTCGCACCCACCGCGCGCTGGATCGAGAGCAAAAGGCGCCAGGCGGGCACACCGGCCCCGGCGGAAGCCCAATCGCCGATCCTGCACCACTCCGGGCCGCGCGCCGTCGTGGTGGGTTACGGCCCGGTCGGGCGCACCTTGAGCCGCATCCTGCGCGACAATGGCTTCCAGGTCGTGGTCGTGGAGATGAATCTCGAGACCGTGCAGGAACTGCGCAAGCTGGGCGAAGCGGTCGTCTACGGCGACGCATCGCAGCCCGAGATTCTCCATCACGCCGGCGTGGAAAAAGCGGACGGCCTCATCATTGCCGCCTCCAGCGTGGCCGCGCAGCCCGTGGTGCAAGCTGCCCACGAATTGAACCCGCGCATCCACATCCTCACGCGCACGACTTACCTGCGCGAAGCGGAAGCGTTGCACCGGAGCGGCGCCCGTGCCGTCTTTTCCGGGGAAGGCGAAATCGCCCTCTCGATGAGCGCCTTCCTCCTGCGCCAGCTCGGCGCTTCCGACGAACAAATCGACCGCGAACGCGACCGCGTCCGCGAAGAGCTCTTTTCCCGTCCCGAACGCGATGCCGCGGCGTTCGCGGAAGGTTCGAGTTAGGTTGTGTTTACAAATCTCTTGGACGGTGACGATGCGCTTGCGTTTTGGAGTGCGGGCTCGCCCGTCCACCAACCCCCACTATTCCCCTCCGCCTCCTCGGCGGTGCTCCGCCACTTTTCAATGCCCGGCTCCCAAAGCGCCAGAGCACTGGCGCACTCCAAACGCTGCCGCGTAGTGCGGGATTCAATCCAATTCGTCAACACAACCTAGCAGTGACTGAACGTGATGACCACCGTCACTTCACCACCGGCAATTCATAGCACGCCACCTCGCGGTCGTTGCGCACGAGGAGATAGCGCCCGGCGAGCGTGGGGTGGTTCCAGGTCTTGCTGTGCAGGGCTTCGATCTTCCCCAACTCTTCGTAGCCTTCCGCTTCGCGGCGGCGAGATGGACGGGGCCATTTTCGCTTTGCACGATGAGGAGGTCGTCGACGAGCAGCGATTGGCCGGAGCCGAAGTTGCCGTTTTTCCAGACACGGTCGCCGGTGGCGAGGTCGACACAGGCCAGGCGGCCGTCGTCGAGGCCGTAGAGGTGAGTGTCGCGCACGGCGGGGGTGTTGAATTGCGTCTTCATGCGCAGGCTGCGCCAGAGTTCCGAGGCTGTGAGCGCGCCGCCAGCGCCGGCCTGGATCTGAAACAAGTGGCAGCCGAGGCCGTAGCCGGCGGAGACGAAGACGCGGTCCGTTCCGATCACGACGGGCTGCGATGCTTTCGGCCGGTTCTCGGCGCCCCACGTGCAATCGAGCAGCACGTTGCCGGCCGCCGGATCGCTGGCGCTGAAGCCGCGGGCGTTGTTGCTGAGGATGACGCGCTGGCCGGCGAACGTGGCCAGCATCGGCGAGGCGTAGCTCGCCTTGTCATTGCCCGTTTGCCAGAGCGGCGCGCCGGTATCGCGGTGATACGCGAAGAGCGCCGCGCCCTGCGTGTTGCCGCCGGTGACCACGACCTTGTCATCCACGAGCAAGGGCGAAGCGCTGAGGCCCCATTCGAGATTGGACAGCTTGTTTTCCTCGAGCACCGAGCGCTGCCAGATGGGCTGGCCGGTGGCGGCGTCGAGGCAATTGAGCAGGCCGGTGGCGCCATACGAGTAGACGTGCCCGGCATCCACGGTGGGCGTGGCGTGCGGGCCGGCGCCGCTCTGCCATTGGGTGAAGCACGTTTTGTCCGCGTGCGCCCACAGCAGCTTGCCGGTGAAAAGATCGTAGCACGTCACCAACTCCTCATCGCCCCGCTGCTCCTGCGTGTAGGCGCGTCCCTGCACTACGGCAAAGGCGGACCAGCCAGCGCCGATGGGCTGGCGCCAGAGTTCCTTCGGCGGCGCGGTCTTCCAGTCGCGGGCGAGCTTCGCGCCGGTGACGAGGCCATCGCGATTCGGCCCGAAGAATTGCGGCACATCGGCCGCCTGAGCGAGGCGCGCTTCGTCGGCGATGGGTCCCCCACCCTGCGGCGTGCCGGGCTTGTGCTCGAGCTGCGGCAGCGGCGGGGCGGACCATCTCCAGGCGAGGCGTGGCAAGCCGATGCCACTGGCGGTGCCATCGACCCGCAAGGTCTGTTTCAATCCGAACACAAGGACGATCGCCACCGCGAGACCGATCAAGCGCGTCCTCCCGGAAAACCGCCTCGTGCAAAGGAACCACAGGAAATTGAGCACCACCACCAGCAGGATGATGGCGACCGTTTGCCACGTCTGGATATTCCGCTCCATCTCGGGCCGAAAGCGCGTATAGGCAATGCCGGCCGCTCCCAGCGCAACGACGACGATGGGAAAGCGAGGCCAGCGGCGGCGGGGCGATGCAAGAGGAGTGGAAGCGGGATTCACGCGGCGCTCAATGAGTAGACCACGACGGCTGCACCGTCCAGAGCTGGCGAATCCGCGATATTCCGGTGGCACGCCGCGAGTTCCGATGGCATACTGGCACCGGTTGGCAGATGATCGCTGTGGGCGAAAGCTCGCAGAGGAAAGTCCGAACACCACAAGGCAGCATGCCGCGTAAAATACGCGGGGGCGCCGGGCGCAAGTCCGGTGCGATGGAAAGTGTCACAGAAAACAAACCGCCCGCGGCGCAAGTCGCGGGTAAGGGTGAAAAGGCGGGGTAAAAGCCCACCGCCCGGCGCGCAAGCGCCGGGGCACGACAAACCCCATGCGGTGCAAGACAAAACAGGGAGCCGGGCCGCCTGCCCGGCTGCGCCTTCGGGCGCAGCAGCTCCCGGGTAATAGTCGCATCAGCGCGCCGCCAGGCGCGCGGCGGCCCGCGCCAAGCGGGCCGAGAGAAATGATCATCTCCGGCGCGGGCAACCGCGCCGGCACAGAATTCGGCTTATCGCCGCCAAATATGAAGGCGCTCTTCCGGCAAAGGGAGGAGCGCCTTCGCTTTTTGCACGACGAAGCGGTCCCGCGGTCGGCTCATAATCCTTAATCTTTAATCCTTAATCTTTAATCCTTAATCCTTAATCCTTACTCTCAATCCCTCATCCCACCGAGAAAGGAGGGGATTAAGGATTAAGGATTAAAGATTAAGGATTAAGACCTCCCCCTCCCCCTTCAAGCATCCAGGGCGGAGCGGACCGTCTTCAGCAGCGACGCCGTGCTGAACGGTTTCTTCAGGAAACCCTGCGTGCCCACGCCGTCCGTGTCCTGCGTCACGCCGCTCACGGTGATCAATCGGATTCCCGGTTTGATTTTGCGCGTCGCGGCCATGAGGGCAGGGCCATCCATCCCCGGCATGAACATGTCGGTAATCACCAGATCGATCTCCGTGTGATGCCGCGCAAAGAGCGCCAGCGCTTCCTCGCCACTGCCGCTGGCCAGCACGCGGTAGTTGAAGGCCGCCAGTGTTTCCCTCGTGATTTCGAGAATGGCCGCTTCATCGTCCACCACCAGGATCTTCTCTCCCCGGCCATGGCTGGATTCCACCGACGCTTCCCGCCCAGTCGTAACCGGCGCTCTCTCGGCGACCGGCAGATAGATGAAGAAGCTCGTGCCCTTTCCGACGCCGCTGGCCACCTCCACGAATCCGCCGTGCGCCTTCACGATGCCCAGCACCGTCGAGAGGCCGAGACCCGTGCCTTTCCCCGGATCCTTGGTGGTAAAAAACGGCTCGAAGATTTTCGGCAGCACATCGGCGGGGATACCCATGCCTGTGTCGGTCACATCGATCTCGAGGAATCTGCCGGAAAGCGGCTCCGGTTGGAATTTCGTCACGCGATTTTCCACCGTGACGGTCCGGACCTGGATGCTGAGATTCCCCCCCCGGGGCATCGCGTCGCGCGCGTTGACAAAGAGGTTGAGGAGAATCTGGTGCATCTGGGTGGCGTCACCGTCCACGGCGGGGAGATCGTCGGCGATCCTGGATTGGACCGTGATGTCCCGCGGAAACGTGTCGCCCGCCAGCTTCACTATTTCGCCCACCAACTGGGGAATCTTCAGCTTCGTCTTCTGGCCGTCAATGCCGCGGGCAAACGAAAGGATCTGCTTCACCAGTTCGGAGCCGCGCTTTGCGCTGCTGCCGACCAGTTCCAGCAATCCCGCGTTGCCTTTGTTCTCCGGGTCGTTCTGGATGACTTCCACGGCCATCATGATGGGCCCGAGCACGTTGTTCAAATCGTGCGCAATGCCGCCGGCCAGGGCGCCGATACTCTCCATGCGCTGGGTGCGCAAAAACTGCGCCTCGATTTTCTTCTGCTCGGTGAGGTCGCTATTGATGTAGAGCACCGAGGCTGGCTCGCCGGCATTGTCGCGCACCAGCGTCTGCCGGCACTGCACCACCAGATCCCGCCCTTCGCGGGTCCGCTGCCGCAGCTCGCCGAGCCACTCGCCTTTTTCGTCCACCGCCTGGCGGATGCCGGGCCATTCATAAGGCGGCTTTTCGAACAGGAGTTCCTCGACGCGCCGGCCGACTGCTTCCTCGGGCAACCAGCCATAGAGCCGGCTGGCGCCTTCATTCCAATAGACCACGCTCTGCTGGAGATCGCACAGCAGGATGGCGTCCCGCGCCTTGTCGAGCAAGGCTGCCTGCTCCCGGATCTTGCGCTCCGCCTTTTTGCTCTCGGTGATGTCCGTGTTGATGACGAGGATCGACTTCGGCGCCCCGGCTTCGTCACGGATCAACGTCCACCGGCTCGCCACGATGACGTGCGTTCCAGATCGCGTCGCCTGGTGCAGTTCGCCCTGCCACTCCCCGCGTTGAATGAGGGTCTTGAGCGCACGCAAGGCCACCTGATCCTGACCGAGCAGTTGGTTGGCATTGCGCCCGAGCGCTTCGTTGGACGTCCAGCCATAGAGGCGCTCCGCACTCTTGTTCCAAAACAGGATGCGCTGATCCAGGTCGTTCACGCAAATGGCGTCGCGCGCTTCATCGAGCAACGCCGCCTGCTCGAGGATCTGCTGCTCGGCCAGGCGCCGCTCCGTGATATCGCGCGCCACCCAGAGGACTCCCTGCTTTCCGCCGCTTTCATCGAACATGATCTTCCCCTGCGCTTCCAGGTAACGCACGCTATTGCCCGGGAGCAACAGGCGGTATTCCACAGTGCGGCTCGCTCCTTTTTCGATGGTCCGCTGGAAAGTCGTTTTGAGGCGCGCACGATCACCGGGGTGGACGTGCGCCAGGAAATCGGTGCCAATCGCCGGAGTGGCCATGCCGAAGAGCTTGCGGTGGGAGGGGCTGCCCAGAATCAAGCGGCCGTCGAGATCCACCACCGAGACGAGGTCCTCGACGTTTTCCATGATGTTCCGCAGCAGTGCGTCGCGCTGCCGCAATTCATCCGCCATCTGTTCCCGGGCCGTGCGGGCCGCTGCGTCTTTCAGCGCCCGCCGCACCGCCGCCACGAGTCGCTCCGGGCGTTGCTTCAAGATGTAATCGGTTGCGCCGTTCTTCAAGCTCTCAACCGCCGCTTCCTCTCCCAGCGTGCCCGAAAAGAAAATGAACGGCAGGTCTTCGCGCATTTGCCGGGCCAGTTCGAGCGCCCTCCCGCCGTCGTAACCCGGCAGCGAAAAATCCGAAATGATCAGGTCGGCCTCCCGTTCGTTTTCCAGGATGATCTGAAACGTGTCGCGGTCCTGCGCGTAGAGAAAGTCGCACTCGATGCCGTTGCTCTCCAGCATCGCCGCCACCAATTCGCGATCCAGTAGATTATCCTCGAGGTGGATGATCCGCACTCGCGCCCCCACGCCTTGCACTGATTGCGGATCGCTCATGCTGGCGGGGCTGACAAAGCCGGCGTTTCGTTGATGACCGCCCAGAAACAGCCAAGCTGTTTCACCGAATCCATGAATTGCGTGAAGTTCACGGGTTTGACTACGTAAGCGTTGACGCCCAATTCGTAGCTGCGCACCAAGTCCTGCTCCTCGCGCGAAGATGTGAGCATCACCACGGGGATCTTCTTCAATTCGGGATCGGACTTGATCTGTCTCAGGACCTCCAATCCATCCACGCGCGGCATCTTCAAATCGAGCAGCACCACCACCGGCAGTTCGCTCGAGCGGCCCGCAAATGAACCCCGCCGATAGAGGTAATCGAGAGCTTCCGCTCCGTCGCGGGCGATATCCACGCCGTTGACTACGTTGTGCGCTTCGAGCGCGGCCAGCGTCAGTTCGATGTCATGTTCACTGTCCTCAACGAGGAGGATCCGCTTCACTTTTGTAGTCATGGGGATGAGTTAGTCGTTTGACTGATGCATAAATTAGGCCGATCGGCCGTCGGAAGTGTGAAATAAAAGGTCGCGCCTTCGCCGCTCTTTCCCTCGGCCCACGCCCGTCCCCGTGCCTGTGCAGAATGCGTTGGACGTTGGCCAGTCCAATCCCCGTCCCTTCGAACTCTTCGGCCCGGTGTAGACGTTGAAAGACACCAAATAGCTTCCCGACGTAGGTCATGTCGAAGCCGACGCCGTTGTCGCGGATAAAAATGTATTTTCGGATGGCGGTTGCACCATACCAATTTCGATCACGGCAGGGTCCCGTGGACGTGTGTATTTCACAGCGTTGCCAAGAAGATTAACCAATACCTGCCGCAAAAGGGCCGGATCTCCTTCCACTTCCGGCAATTCCTGTCGCTGCCAAACGACATTGCGCCCGGCCGTTTCCACCGGAGCTCCTGGATGACTTCCTCGATGAGCACATTCATGTCCACGCGTACGCGGCGCATCTCCGCGCGCCCAATTCGGGAAAAAACCAATAAGTCATCGATCAGCGCTCCCATTCGTTTCGCCGAGTTCGAGATCGTCCTGAGATACCGTTTTCCTTTTTCATCCAGCGTGCCGCCGGCATGGTTGGAGAGCAAATCGGCAAAGCCATCGATATGCCGGAGCGGCGCGCGCAAATCGTGCGAGACGGAATAGGAAAACGCCTCGAGTTCCGCATTGGCCGCGCGCAATTGGTCGTTGGCTGCCTGCACCTGCTTGGCGCTGTGAAACATTTCCGCCTCCATGCGTTCCTCGCGGACGTGTGTTTCGCCGTTGGCGTTGGCAGCATGTTCCTTCTGTTTCACGAAGTCCGTGACATCCTCCACGCGATGGATGATGTACTCGATGCTGCGGTTCGCGCCCAGCACCGGTGAGTTCACCGGGCTCCAATAACGCTCCTCGAATGCTCCGTCGGGACCCCGGATGTCGTACTTCTGAATCGCCATCGTATCGGGACGGGAGGTCTTCAGCACGCGTTGCAGCGAGGCCCGCAGATTGGTTTCGCCGGTGGCTTCCGGGTCGTTAGGATTGTCGGGAAACACCTCGAAAAGCCCGCGCCCAACAATGGCATCCCGCTCCGTCATTGTCGCTTTCAAATAGGCGTCGCTTACCGCCACGATCTCGAGATCCGGCGTCAGGACGAGATAGAGACCCGGCAGCGAATCGAAGAGCGCGCGGAAGTGCAAGTGCATCTGCTCGATGCGGTGCCGCTCCGTAATGTCGCGCGAGATCTTGGTGAAGCCTTTCAATTTGCCCTGCTCGTCGCGCATCGCCGAGACAACGACATTGGCAAAAAAGCGCGTCCCATCCTTGCGCACGCGCCAGCCTTCATCCTCCACGCGGCCCTTCTCCCGCGCCTCCGCCAGTTCCCGCTCCGGTTTGCCCGCCGAGATATCTTCCGGCGGATAAAACCGCGAAAAATGCCGGCCGATGATTTCCTCGGCTTTGTAACCCTTGATGCGTTCCGCTCCCCGGTTCCAGCTCGCAACCCGCCCCTCGGGATTGAGCATGAAGATCGCGTAGTCCGCCACGGAATCGACGATCATTCGCAAGCGCTCCTCACTTTCCCGCAACGCCTGCTCCGCCTGCTTCCGTTCCGTGATGTCCTCGATAGCCAGCAACGTCGCCTCGACATGGTTCCCGGGCCGATAAAGCTTGCAGCCATTGAGCAACATCGTGCGGTGGCCGCCCTCCGGCTTTTCGTAGGTCCACTCCAGGTTGTCGAACGCCTTGTCCTTGTTCAGCGTCTGCTTCAGCACTTCATCCAACCGCGCGCCGCTCCACTGCCCATGGCCGATCTCGGACAACGGACGCCGCTCGATCTCGGGGAGCGTGGCCTGAAAGGCCTGATAGTAGGCGCGGTTGGCGCGTTCCACCTTCATCTCCTTGTCGAGCACCAGCAATGGCTCGCGCACCGTGTCCACGATGCTTTCCGCATAATCGCGCGCCGTCTGCTGCGAAAGCGCCGCCTGTTGGCGCGCGGCCAGTTCCCGGCGCGTCGACGCCACGGCAATTCCCACGAGCAGAATGATGACGACGCTGCCGACTGTGACCACGATCAACGTGGTGCGGGAAGCACTGCGCGCCGCCAACGAGCGCTTTTCGAGCAATTGGCTCTCTACGTCTCCCATCTGCTGGACGATCCCGCGGACCTCTTCCATCAAGCGCCGCCCTTCCAACGTTCCCACGATGGCGGCCGATGCCTCCAGCCCTTCGGTTTGCCGCACTTTTATTTGATCGCGCATCCGCGCAATCTTTTTCTCAAGCAGGGGAACGAGTCGATCCAGTCGCTGTTGTTGTTCCGGATTGTCATCCGTCAGCGTGCGCAAGGCCTCGATCGACTGGTGTGTTCGATCCAGACTCGGTGCAAACGATTCGAGAAATGGTTCTTTGCCGGTGAGCAGATAGCCTCGCTCGGCCGTCTCCGCATCCACAATCCCCACGAGTGCATGTTCCAGTTCCAGACGCACTTCGCGCGTGTGGTCGACCCACCGCAGTGTCGAGAGCATCCGCGTGGTGCTCCAGAAAGCATAGCCCGCCCCGAAGACGATCATGGCGATGAGGGCGGCGGCAATGATTCCATTGATGACCTCTCTCTTGCGCGCCAACTTGGGAGATTGGAATCCATACGTTGCCGAAAACAGTTATGCCGTTTCGGCTTGTACCGTAAAATCGCCGGCAGGACAATCGAAATAACCCCCGTCCGCGGCGTGGTGATTTTCACTACATGGGGTATTCACGATCTTTTTTCGCCGAGGGATTCGCCGGGAAAAAATTCCGGCATGATGCGGACGCGGCTCGAGCCGCTCACTGCTCCGTGCTCGAGTTGCATGACAATACGCGCCAACCGGCGCGCGTGGATCTCCGGATCGGCACGATACCGGGCCAGCGACGGCGAGAAGTATTCGTGGAAATGATCGCTGTCGCGTGCGATCACCGCAGCGTCGCGCGGAATGCGCAGGCCCCGCCGCAGGAGTTCGCTCGCCGTCTTCAAGGCCGGCATCGAGCGCGCCACCAGGAACGCCGTCGGCGCCGCCTCATGCGCGAACAATCCCAGCAAGCGCTGGCGGATGCTCTCCGGCGTTCCATCGTGATGCACGATGAGTGGCGTCGCCGCGCGGCCCGCGCTGGTTTGGAAGGCCTCGAGAAATCCCGCCTCGCTTTCGCGGTCACCCGCCGTCTCCGCACCTTGCATCAGCAGCGCGATTCGCCTATGTCCGCGCTGGAGGAATTGCCCCACCGCGTGCCGGCACACGGCGCGATAATCGAAATCGACCGAGGGCAATTCGATTCCCGGATGAGCGGAACCCGAGAGCACCACGGGCAGGCCACTTTGCCCAAACCAGCGCTGCATGCGCTCATTGGTCATGAACAGCAGCCACACGCCCGCGGGCGCCTGCCGGGTCAAGGCCGCCAGATCCTTTTCCGGCCGCCGCGAGTACCACCGAGCCTGGCCATCCCACGCGCTCTGCTGGCCAGCAACCGGATAGGCATACAGCGATTCTTCAAAAACCCTTGCCTTGGGAGCAGACCATCGGTTTGCGCATTTCGGGAATGTCACGTCCGATTGGCATAGCGAGTGCTCGAATCGCAGATATGGATTTGATGATACCTCGGCGGGGGACTCGGACGGACCGCCTTCTGGCGATCGACGAAGTTCCATTCTGTACCGACTTGACGAGGTCAGCGCACCAATAGCCTTCCCAAAGGAATAAAAGCATGGATCTTCCCAACCGCATTTTCGATAACGCCCGGATATTGCTCGTGGATGACGACGAGCGAAGCTCGCAGCTCCTGAAGCGAATGCTGGAGGGGGAAGGGCATTTTGAAGTCCATATCGTCAACGACGCGCGCGACGCGGTCGGGGCGTTTCAGCAGCTTCATCCCGATATTCTGCTGCTCGATATCTTCATGCCGCACTTCGACGGCTTCGAGGTGCTGGAGCAATTGCGAACGGCCATTCCGCAGGAGGATTATTTTCCGATCCTGGTCCTCACCGGCGATGAAACTCCAGAAATCAAGCTGCGAGCTCTCAAGGCCGGCGCCAAGGACTTTTTGAACAAGCCGTTGGACGCCGCTGAAGTGATCGTCCGCATCCGGAATTTGCTCGAAACGCGCTTTCTTCACCTGGAATTGCAGAGCCACAACATGTTCCTCGAGGAGCGGGTGCAGGAACGAACCGGCCAGCTCGAAGAGACGCTCGTCCGCTTGCGCGCGAGCCAAAGCCAGGTGGTCAAGCGGGAACGGCTCGGCGCCCTGGGGGTCATGGCCAGCGGCATCGCCCACGATTTCAACAATTCCCTCGCGACGATCCTGGGGTACGGTGAGTTGTTGCTCGAGCACCCGGCGCGCACGGACTACGTCAAAAAAATCATGACGGCGGGGCAGGATGCGCGACAGACGGTTCGGCGGCTCCGCGAATTCTACAAGTCCGACCTGTGCGTGGAACCGTTCGCCGCGGTGAATCTCAATATTTTGGCCGAGCAGGCCGTTTCCCTGACGATGCCACGTTGGAGTAATCAAGCTCTGGCCGGGGGAATTCGCATCGAGGTCAAGATGGATCTCCCGGAACTGCCGCGGATTGCCGGCAATCCGGCGGAATTGCGCGAATTGCTCACCAATTTGATTTTCAATTCGGTCGATGCGCTGCCCAACGGCGGCGAGATTCGCATTCAGACCCGGCACGAGGGCGACACCGCTCTGCTGAGCGTTTCCGACACCGGGACGGGCATGGATGAATGCACCGTCGAAAGGTGCATGGAGCCTTTCTTCACCACCAAAGGGGAGGGTGGAACCGGACTCGGTCTCTCGGTCGTTCTGGGCATTGTGACGCGCCACGGAGGCAGCGTGGACATCGTAAGCGGGGGTCGATGCAGGGACGACCTTCCATTTGCGCTTTCCCATCACGTCCGCCCTTGCGCTGACCAAACCGGCGCTCACTCCCGATCTCGAGCGCTCGTTGCAGATTCCTTCTGGTCGACGACCAGCCGATCATTTGCGAGATCATTGCGGAGTTACTGCGAACCGACAGTCATACGGTCGATACGGCGGGGAACGCCGGTGGAGCCCTCGAAAAAATCCGCCGAAATGAGTATGATCTCATCATTACCGACCTCGCGATGCCGGGCATGAGCGGTGAACAGTTGGCCAACGTAATCAAGCAACTCAACCCGTCCATGCCGGTCATTCTCCTGACCGGCTTTGAGGATCTAGCCGAAGATACCGGCATTGGCAATTCCAGCATCGATTTGGTGGTGACCAAGCCCGCCAGCCTGGAGGAATTGCGCCGGGCTATTTTTACTGTTCTTACGCACCAATCAGCGGAACTCGTTTCCGTGTAACATGATCATACGTGATTGATGTGCGTGTAACCGCTCGGTGGCGTTCATTCGCTTCGTGGGCCTGCGCTTCCATCAGAACTGGGCGGATCGATTACCGCCGGCTGGTCAACCAGGCCACGGAAGGTATCTTCCCATGCACGCCCGCCACGCCAATTCTCCGGCGGCGAAGAGCGGCGCAAACATCAGCCAGAACTGCCATTGCCACGGCGCGAAGCCGGTATCGCAGCTCAGCCACAAACCGGGAACGCTATATCCCAGGGCTGCGAGAAAATCGATCCCCAGTCGCTGGTAGTGCCGGCGCTCACGGAACGCCGTTTCGGAAGCCGCCATCCATTGCGAGAAGTCCATGGGCGAGTGTTTGGGGGATCGCGCTCATGCGGCCAGTGCTTCCCGGTGTTTGACGCCGGCGACCGGCAGCGTTTCGAGGGTCTTGCCTTCGGTGTCGAGGATTTGGATTTCCGCATCCAAGCCTTGGCCGATCTGCACGGCGGCAATCACGGCTTCGATCAACCGCTGCACGCGCAGCGGGTCGCGAATGATGCCCTCACATTCCAATTCAAAGCCTTTCTCCAGTGAGAGCGGACGAATCATAAATACGAATGGTGCTTTCATATGTGTTCTCATGAACACTATTCCTTGGAAACGCGCAAGCAATCTTTTCAAAAATCGTCTTTTTTGATTCCAGCTTTCGGGTCTTTTTCGTACGCGCCACCGCCCAAGCGAGAGCGACTTGCGAGGTCGTCATTTCCTTTGCAGAGTAAATCTGCGGCTGCAAATACAGCACCACAAGCTCAGCGAATCCAACGGCTATACCGTGTCGCCGGGGACGAATGTGGGCATCAGTCGGATGGCCCGAGCGGGCAGCGCGCCGGTTTCCGCCATTTGGCGCACCGCCATGAAAACACGGCGCGCGAGGACCGTGGGGTTGGTTGCGTAGTGTGCCGTCGAGGGGCAGGTGAATTGCAGGAACGGAGCGCCATCGCGGGAAATGACCGCGATGTCCTTCGGGATGCGCTGACCACGGTGCAGAAGGTGCATCATCACCGTCAGCACATACGATGGACGGGCCACCAGATAGGCGGTTGGCGGATGGGGTGCGCGCATGGCCCCGTCCAGCAGCAAGCGGAGGTGGGCGGTGGTGCCATCGTGTCGCAGCACCTTCAGGTGCGCCCCTGGCAGACCGTGCAAGGATTCGCGCAGTCCCGCTTCGCCATCCATATCGCCACCGAAAGAATCCTGAGGCTGCACGAGCGTGATTCGTCGATGGCCCTTGCGCCAGAGCATTCCACCCGCGTGGCGGCAGGCGGCGCGGTAATCCACATCCACGGACGGCAGGGGGATTCCGGGCGCGCACGATCCGGCCGCCAGACACGGCAGCCGGCGGCCACTGAACCAGCGTTGCATCGGCTCTCTGGACCCAAACAGCAGCCACACTGCGGGCGGGTGGCCGTCCACGAGTTTGGCTAGAGCGCGGGCTGGGGTGCGCGGAAAAGCAGGCACGATTGAAATGGAATTTAACCGCACAGCCCGCCTTGGTGAGCTTGTCGCGCAGGGCGTCCATCACGAACGTCAGGGGCGTGGAGATCTCGAAGAAAGGCCAGGGAGAAAGCACGGCAACGACTTTCCTGGGAACGCCGGCACGGCGGGTGAAGTGCTTGTTGGTGATCCGGTGACGGCGCCGCGCGATTTCGAGCCAGCCCTCGCGGTGCATTTCGGCGAGCGCGGCGCTGATGGTGCGGCGGCTGACTTGCAGTTGCTCGCACAGCTCCCGCTCGCCGGGTAGAAGAGTCTGCCAGTGGCCGGTGCGGATGCCTTCGCACAGGCTTTGCACCGTTTGCGCGACGAGTGACAGGCGCTTGGGTATAGTGGGGATGGGAGTCGCTTTGGCGGTCATCTGGCCTCGTGAAGTAGCCAGGAGTAATCGTTCGCCTTCGACGGTGCAACAAACGGAATCTCAGAGACTGTGAAAAAGTATCACTGCTGGGATGTTGGCCCGCGAATCACAAAAATCACTCGAATAAAAGCCTCTGCTATTCGTGTCATTCGAGTGATTCGCGGGCCTTTTTTCACAGTCTCTCAGAGAGTGTACCGAAACTCATTTTGAGAAGGAGAAATGACCGCGGATTTCACGGATGACACGGATGGAAGAAATTCCTTATCCGTGTCATCCGCGTAATTCGTGGTTAAAAACTCTGACCAGTAGACTCTTGGTACACCTTCTCAGGCAGCTTTCGTAATTAACAGCCGCTCAAACTCCCATTCCCAGAAGTTCATCATGATCATCGATTGCCACAACCACGTCGGCGCCGATCTCCTCTTCTATCTGCACGGCGATTTTCCGTACGCGCAACAACTCGTAGACATGACGCACGAAGGCGGCCAACTCGGGGTGACTCATTGGATCGTGTTCCCCTTCGTCTCGTATGCGGCGATGGATGTGACGAAGTTCCGCGCGGGGAGTATCGGCTTTGGCAACGGCTTGGAGAGCGTGCCGTATGCTTTTGAGAACCGTCGTCTGCTGGGGGAGTGCTATCATTTGTTCCCCGATGAGGGGCGCAAAACGCTACCCTTCGTGATGGTGGATCCGATGCGCAACACCGATGCGCAAGCTGCCGAACTGGTGAAGCTGCGCGCCGGACATCGCTTTCACGGCATCAAGATTCAGAGCACGATCATCCAGGCCGACATCAAGCGCCTCGCGCAGGAGGGCCGCGTGTTCCTCGATCTCGCGCGGCAATGGGACGTGCCTTTTCTCATTCACAGCAGCGTGCTCGAGAGCGACCTCTGGGCGCAAGCGCACGACATCCTCGACCTCGCCGAAGCCAACCCCGACATCCGCTTCTGCGCCGCGCACTCCTGCCGCTATGACAAGGAATGTCTCGACCGCGTGAACGAGCTGCCGAACGCCTGGTTCGACAACTCCGCGCATTGTATCCACTGCGTTTGCGCCACGGAAGACATGCCCAACATCGCTCCGCGCTCGCGGCGCTTCGACAGCGACTACTCCGATCCGGCACGGGTGATCGCCGATCTCGCGGCCGCGTATCCGGCCAAGTTCCTATGGGGTAGCGACTCGCCATTTTATAGCTATGCGGCCGAGATCGACGGCGAAATCGTTCGCCTCATCAGCACCTACGAGCGCGAGGTCGCGGCCTTGAAAGCAAGCCCGACCCACGTGGTCGAACGCATCGCTTTTACGAACACCCGCGCTTTCCTGAAACTCGCGAATGAAAGCATTCTCGCTTAGGCAAGGAGTCAGGGCTTGGAGGAATAAACGGAGTCGGCGGCGGCGGCGGTGCGGCCCTCGAAGTCGGTGACCAGCTTCCGAAAGGCGTTCCCCATTTCGATCACATCCGCTCCCAGCGTGAAGATCCGGGCGCCTTCCTCGATGAGCTGCGCTTTCTGCCCGAACAGCGAGGCGACGGCGACGTGCTTGCCGTGTTGGAGAGCCGCGGCGTGGACGCGCTTTCGCGCGGCGACGACCTCGGGGTGAGTGGCCTGGCCGAGTCTGCCAATGCGATGGCCGAAGTCCCCGGCGCCAAAGAGCAGGGCATCAAAGCCCGGCACGGCGGCGATCTCTTCCACCAGCTCCAGCGCCTCCGGTGATTCAATTTGGAGGATGACGAACTTCTCCGTGTTGCAGTGCGTCACATAGTCGGTCAACGGCACCTGGCAGAAAAGGCCATCCATATTGCCCGCATCCAGCGCTTTGCTGCCCAAGGGCCGGTAGCGGACCATCTCCACCACGGCGCGGGCTTCAGCGGCGCTGGCGATATGTGGCACCATGATGCCAGTGGCGTCGCACTCGAAGGGTTTCACATACTCGCTGTAGCTGCCCTTGCTCACGCGCACGATGGTGTCCATGTCGTAGAGCTTGGCGGCCCGAATCTGATGTTCGAGATTGAGCCAGTCATTGGGCACATGCTCGTTGCACAACCACACGGCAGAGGCCCCGGCCAGACCGGCCAGTTCAATGATGCGCGGGTCGCCCAGGTTGAGTTTGATGACGGTGGCGTTTTGATGGTTGCGGAGTTCGCGGAGGATTCGGGAGGGGCGCAGTTTCACAGGACTGGAAGGCATGGGCCGACAGTGAACGCCGTACAGGAAGGCAAGCCGAGCGCAGGCGTCTGGCCACCTCAAGTGGCCAGACGCTTGCGCTCGCACGCAGCGGATCAGAGAGCTAGCATCGCCATCGAACCTTCATGACCGTTCCCCCTGCCACTCCCGACATGGCCGCTGACATTCGGCCGCTGCCCCGGGGCGTGGCTCATCGTCGGATTGCTTTGGGGTGTGGGCTGCCTGAACTATCTCGACCGCGTGATGCTCACGACGATGCGCGACTCGATCAAGGCCGCGATCCCGATGGGCGATGATGAGTTCGGCGCGTTGACCACGATGTTTCTGGTCGTCTACGGCGTGCTCAGTCCGCTGGGAGGCTGGTGTGCGGACCGCTTCAGCCGCAGCCGCGTTATTCTGGCGAGCCTCGTCGTCTGGTCGGTGGTGACGCTGCTCACCTCGTACGCGCAAACGTATCAACAACTGCTCCTCACGCGGGCGCTCATGGGCATCAGCGAGGCGTGTTACATCCCGGCGGCGCTGGCCTTGATCGCGGATTACCATCGTGGCAGCACCCGTTCGCTGGCCACGGGCATTCACATGAGCGGCATCTACATGGGCATGGCCCTCGGCGGCATGGGCGGATGGATGGCGGAGCGTCACGGCTGGTCATCGGGCTTCTTCACCTTCGGATGGGCCGGCATCGTTTTCGCCGCCGTGCTCATGCTGCTCCTGCGCGATGTGCCCAAGGCGTACCAGGCAAATGTTGACAACGTCCCCGTGCCTTTGATGGAGGCCTTCCGTGCGCTGGGAGGCAATGGCACGTTCTGGATTATCGCCTTGCACTGGGGGCTGCTGGGCTTCGCGGGCTGGGCCTTCACCACCTGGATGCCGACGTTCTTGCGTGAGCATTACCATCTCTCGCAAACCAAGGCCGGCTTCACGGCTACGTCCTACCTGCAAGTGGCCGCCTTCATGGGGGTGCTCTTCGGCGGTGCGTGGGCGGATCGCTGGAGCCGCACCTCATTGCGCGGCCGCGTGTGGGTTCCCATGATCGCCCTCTCACTGTCCTCGCCGTTTGTCTTCATGACTTCCAATACCGATGCGCTGTGGCTCGCGGTCGTGTGTTTGATTGTCTTCGGTTTCGCGCGCGGCTGCTCGGACTCCAACATGATGCCGATTCTCTGCCAGGTCGCCGCCCCACAGCATCGCGCCACCGGCTATGGCGTCTTGAACTTCTTCAGTTGCCTGATCGGCGGGGTCGCCGCCTACCTGGGAGGCTGGTTGAAAGAAAGGGACTTCAATCTGAGCTACCTGTTGATGGGCTCGGCGATCGGCGTGCTCGTGTCCGCCTTGCTGCTGCTGCTGGTCAAGCCCTCCCGACGCGGCTGACCTCTTCTTCCTCCGGCATTACCCCCAATTTCACCAATGAGAAAATCCAAAATCCTCGCCAAGATTCGTGCCGGCAAAGTCGCGCGCGTTTGCTCCACCGGCTCGCCCATCGCGATGTTTCCGGCATTGGCTGCCCACTTTCACTACGATGGAATCTGGCTCGACGCCGAGCACCGGGTCTGGGATCCACGTGAGGTGGATGCCATGCTGGCGCGGCATCACGCGGCGGACATCGATTGCCTCTGGCGTCCGCCGACCAAGGAAAAGAATGCGCTCTACCGGCTCCTCGAGGACGGCGCCACCGGCCTCATGATTCCACACGTCTCGACGCCGGACCAGGCTCGCGTTCTAGTGCAGGCGATGAAGTTCCCGCCGCTCGGGGATCGCGGCTTTTGCGGGGGCGGACGCGACGCGGATTTCTGGGTCGGGGCACCGAAAGACTACACGACGCAGGCCAATCGCGAGACGTTCCTCACGGTGCAAATCGAAACGCAGGAAGCGCTCGACAACGCGGACGCCATTGCGGCTGTGCCGGGCGTGGACGTTCTCTTCCTTGGTCCAGGTGACATGTCCCTGCGCCTGGGTTGCAGTGCGGCGGTGACGGACCCGATGATGCTGGAGGTGCAAAAGAAGGTGGCGGCGGCGGCGCGCCAACACGGCAAGACATGGGGCCGCCCCGTGGGCACGGGCGACGATGCCCGTGTCATTATTCAACTCGGCGCACAGTTGGTTGCGTTCGGCAGCGAGTTTGGAGGACTTCACAAACACCTCTCCGAATGTGCCGCGGAGTTGGATGCGATGCTCAACGAAGTTTCCGGTGAACCTGCCATTTCTCCAGCCGGCAAAACCTATTAAACGCCATGGCCCAAGACACCAGTCCTTTGCCTTACACCGACACCAAGCCCGTGGGCGCAGCGGACTTCTACTTTGCCATCAACGCGACTTTCCGCTTTATCCTGAACAAGCTGGGCGCCGATGGTCTGCGTCGCTATTGGACCGATCTTGGCACCCACTACTTTGCTCCGGTGAGTGCCGGGTGGAAAACGGGTGGGCTTCCGGCTATCGCCACCTACTGGCGGACGGCCTTCGCCGCGGAACCAGGCGCCGAAGTGGAGGTGCAGGAGGATGCCGATGGCGTCACGATCGAGGTTGAAAACCTGCCCGGCCATCAAGCATCTCCGCGATCATGGCCGCGAAATCGTTCCATGCTTTTGCCAGCACTGTTACTTCATCAACGAAGTCATCGCCGCTCCGGCTGGTTTCGCGGCCCGCGTCGAGGGTGGCAACGGCTCGTGCCGGCAGACTTTTCGCCGTCGCGACGCGAGCGTGCCCGCGCAAGACCTTGCCCAAATCAAGGAGGTCACATGTTAGGCTGCTACGATTTCTGCGGCCACTACGAGTGGACTTTCGAGTGGTTTCGCCAGCAGGGCGGGGAGCCATTGGTACACGAGTATTGGGACGCCGCCATCGCGCGCGACTCTCAAATCCACGCGGCGGCGCTCATCGGCAGCAAAGGCATTACGGGGATGAAAGAATATTGGGGCCACACGTTGGATCATGAAGCCGCCGGTTACGCGATCACCTCCACGGACAAGGTGTTCCGCATCGACATGCACGTGTGCCCCTCCAAGGGCTTCCTGATCCGCAACGGCCTCGCGCAATATCACGACTACTGCGACCACTGCATCGGCTGGATCGGCCCGGTATTGAAGACCGCGAGGTTCGTGGTGGACCACGAGCATAATCACTGCGGCCAGTGCTGGTGGGAGATGCGCTCCAAGGAGGATGACACCCTGCCCAGCGAGATTGGCGCGCTGAGCGGAGAGCAGGACGTCCGTCGGCGGGCGGACTGGAAAACCACGGAAGCAATGGATGTTTTCCAACGGGCCACTGGGCCTGACGACAAGGCAACAACCAACCCCGGCTAATAGCGCCCTGTCACCGATCAATCATGCAGAACACCACTGACATCACCCGTTGTCTAACCCACAGCGACCTCCTCCAATTGAAGCGCTGGAACACTCCGACCATCTACAACGGCTGGGAGCAGGTTACCAAGCGCAATCCCGCCAAAGACGCCTTCAATCTCGAAGAAACGCGTGACTTCATGCCGCAGATGGGGCCGATGGTCGGCTATGCTATCACCGTGGCCATCGAGCCCAGCAATCCCGCACACCGCGAGGCGAACCCGCAGGCGGGCGCGGAATATCGACGCTACGTCGCCAGCGTGCCGGGACCAAAAATTGTCATCGTGCAGGACCTCGATAAACCGCGGACCTACGGTTCCTTTTGGGGCGAGGTGAATGCCAATGCGCATCGCGCCCTCGGCTGCATCGGCACCATTACCGACGGCGCCATTCGCGACCTCGACGAGATGACCAACGCCGGGTTCAAGTCGCTCGCCCGCCGGCTCGCCGTCGGCCACGCATTCTGCCACCCCGTGCGCTGGGGCTGCGAAGTGGAGGTCTTTGGCAGGACCGTATCCCCCGGCGACTTGATTCACGCGGACAAACACGGCTTCCTCGTCGTCGCCCCGGAAGAGCAGCCGGGCCTGCTCGACGCCGCGCGCTTCATGGACGCCAACGAGTGCAACACCATCATGCCCATCGTGCGCGATTCCGTCGGCCGCGCCCCCGCACGAAATCGCCGCGGATATCGAAGCCTCCATCGCCGTGTTCAGCGCAAACGTGCGGGCGAAGTTCAACCGCGACGGCGAGTGGTAACTCTGCCATTTGTCTAAGAGCGTGCACCGAAACTCATTTGGAAAGAGGAATAACCGCGAAATCCGCGGTCAAAAACTCTATCGAGCAGACTTTCGGTACTCCCTCTAATTCTACTTTGTGAAGATTTTTCTTGCCCTCTGGGGGAATTTTTGGTGAACTTGGTGTGGTGCTTCCCGGCGACGGGAGGTGCGCTGAAAATCACCTCAACCCTGCAGTGGCGCGGTCCGGCTCAATTTTTTTGAGGCGGCTGCGCCAAAACAAAAAATGACGCCGCCGGCCTGGAGCGGGTGGCGCGACGCTTCATGGAGTTTTGCGACCGGTTTGGCCGGCACTTCGTTATTCACGGCAACGATTCGAGCGGGCATGCGCGCCATTACCTGAGCGGGTTGCTCGGGTGCGCGCGGCGCAAGAACATCGGGCGCATCGGCGAGGACGTGGCGCAGAGCAACTACCAGGGGATGCAACAGTTCGTCAGCGACTCGCCGTGGGACCAGGAGGCGCTCATGACCGCGGTGGCCGGCGAAGCTGGGGCGCTGTTGGGTGGGCACCGGGACACGGCGCTCTACCTGGATGAGACGAGTTTTGCCAAGAAGGGGAACGCCTCGGTCGGGGTGCAGCGCCAGTATTGCGGCCGGCTGGGCAAGCTGGAGAACTGCCAGGTCGGGGTCTTTGCCTGCCTGGGACGCGGGGAACGGGCGGCCTTGGTGGACTTCCGGCTGTTTTTTGCCCGAGGCGTGGGCCGCGGACGAGGCGCGCTGCCAGAAGGCGCGGGTGCCGGTCGAGCAACGGGTCCACCGGACCAAGCCGGAGCTGGCCCTGGAGATGGTCCGGGCGGCGCGGGCGCGGGGTTCGAGCCACCAGTGGATCGGGGGCGATGAAGTCTATGGGAACAACCGGGAATTGACCGATGCGCTGGAGGATCTGGGCGAGAGCTTTTTGCTGGACGTGGCGCAAAGCCTCAAGGTCTGGGCGGTCGATCCCTGTCCGCAGGCGCCGGGGCCGACGCCCCGGGGGCGTCCGGCCACGCGGGCCCGCAGCGGCGCCGGTCGCGCCCGCGCCCAGAGCGTGGCCGCCCTGGCGGCCAGGCACTTTAAAAAAGAGAGCCGCCAGTTGATCGTGCGCGAAACGACCAAGGGCCCGCTGCGGGTGCGCCTGTGGGTGCGGCCCGTCTGGCTCTTTGACCCGCGCCACGACACCCGCGCCCGCCCGCGGCTGCTGGTGGTGCGCCGTGAAGCCGACGGCAGCCACAAATACAGCCTGGCCAACCTCCCCGCCAGCACCTCTTGGGAGCGGCTCGGCTTCATGCAGGCGCAACGCTTCTTCATCGAGCGCGCCTTTCAGGACGCCAAGAGCGAACTGGGCATGGCCCACTACGAAGTCCGCGGCTGGCGGGGCTGGCACCATCACCTCGCCCTGTGCTGCCTGGCCCTGCTCTTCACCCTCAAGGAACGCCTGGCCTGGGCGGAAGCCGTCCCCCTCTTGAGCGTGCGCGACATCGTCGAACTGCTCGACTTCTACCTGCCCCGCAAAAGCCGCGACCCCGACCAGGTGCTGGCCAAACTCCACGCCCGCCATGCCGCCCGCGCCGCCGCGACCGCCTCGGCGAGAAAACGCGCCAAGAAAAAAGTAACAAAGTAGAACTAATAGATGAAAGCTTTCTCCATGGCCAATAGCGCGGCGCTCGTGACCGGTTCGTCGCAGGGCATCGGCTTCGCAGCCGCAAGCGCACTACTCGCAGCAGGCGCGAAAGTGATCTTCCACGGACTCCTGGCGCGACCGGAGAACATCCCGGCCGGCTGCTCCTATCTCCAGGCGGATTTGATGCTGCCCGACGCACCCGTTCGTCTGGTGGCCGAGGCCTTTGCGGCGCAGCCGAATCTCGACACGCTGGTCTGCAATGCGGGCAGTTTCTTTGATACGCCCTTTCTCGAGATGACCCGCGAGCGCTGGGACAGGACGCTGCAACTGAACCTCAGCGCCGTCTACTTCACCGCGCAGGAATTCGCCAGGCGGCTCGTCGCGGCCAAACGCCACGGCTCCATCTGCATCACCACCTCGACTAACGGCCTCCAGGCCGAGGCCGACTCGACGGCCTACGACACCTCGAAGGGCGCTCTCATCATGCTCATCCGCACGCTGGCGGTCTCGCTCGGCGATCACGGCATTCGCGTGAATGGCATCGCCCCGGGGCTCATTCGGACACCGCTCACGGCATCGTGGATGGAAAATCGCACGGACGACCTGGTGGAGCATTACCAGCGGAAGATTCTCCTCCGCCGAATCGGCACGCCGGAGGATTGCGCGGGCGCGGTGGTATTCCTCTGCTCGTCCGCGGCCGGATACATCACGGGGGAAATCATCACCATCGACGGCGGGCTCACCGTCGTCCAAATCGGCAAGCCGTAATCGCCTTTTGCGAACCGATCCATGCGCGCAGCCCATCCCGAGACGCTGATCAACCTCCATTGCGAGCTGGGCGAGAATCCGCTGTGGAACGCCGATGACGGCTGCGTCTACTGGACCGACATCACGGGCGGAAACATTCACCGCTTCCACCTCGCCACGCGCAAGCACACACGCATCTATTCCGGTGAGATCGTCGGCGGATTCACCCTGGAGACGAATGGCGATCTGTTGCTTTTCCGGGTCAATGACATCGCCGTGCTCCGATCCGATGGGCGGCTGGAAACACTGCGCACTTTTGCCGATGAAGGCGTGGAACGCTTCAACGATGTCATCGCCGATCCGGAAGGTCGCGTGTTCGCCGGGACCATCGGCCGGACGAGCACCAGCGGTGGTCTGTTCCGCCTGGAACGCGATGGATCATCCACTTTGCTGTTCCGGGGAACGGGCTGCTCCAACGGCATGGGATTCTCGCCCGAGTTGACGCAGTTCTATTGGACGTGCTCCACGCGCCGGACGATTTTCGTGTTCGACTACGACCGCGCCACCGGGGGCCTGAGCGGAGAGCGGGTCTTTTACGAGGCTCCGCCTTCCGAAGGCATCCCGGATGGGATGGTGGTGGATCGCACTGGGCACGTCTGGTCGGCGAGGTGGGACGGATCTTCCATCGTGCACCACGCCGAGGATGGCGCGGTCATCGAGCGCATTCCATTTCCCGTCGCGCAAGTCTCGTCGCTGTGTTTCGGCGGACCAGCGCTGGATCAAATGTTTGTCACTACCGCCGGGGGAGTCCCCGGCAGCGCGAGCGCCGATGGGGCGATCTACCAATGGAAACCGGGAGTCCAGGGATTGCCGGAATTTCGATCGCGCATGACCGGCTGACGCCACGGCTCTTTCACCAACGCCATCCACAGTGCGAATCGGGAGTCGCGCCGTTTCAGTCCAGCGAAGGAACTTCCTTCCCTGCGAGCAGCGCGGCCACGTGTCGGGAGATGTCTTCGGGGCGGATTGCGCTCATGGCCTGGGCGCAGTGCCGGCAGGGGATACGCATGCCGCAGGGCTGGCCGCCCGTGAACAGGTTGACGTGCCGGGAATATCCCGTCTGCCGGGGCGAGATGAATCCCCCGAAGACGACCACGGCGCGGATTCCCAACGCCGCCGCCGCATGATGGAGCCCGCCCTCCGGCAGCACCGCCAGCGCCGATGAGGCCAGCACCGCCGCGGCCTCCCGGAAGCCCCCCGTCCTGATCCATTCGACGTTGTCCAACCGGGGTGCGGCCGGCGAACCCAACTGGGCGACCGGCACACCCCGCCGCCGCAGTTCCGCGGCCAGCGTGTTCCACCGCGCCCGGCCCCAGTCCTTGTTCGGACTCGCCTCGGGCTTGATGTTCGGTTCAAGGATCACCCGACCGGGGAAACGGGCGCCGAATTCCCGTTCGCCGGCGGTCAGATGGATTTCACCGACCGGGCATTCCCATTCGCGCCAGATCCAACGGTCGGCGGTTTCCCGTTCGATGTAAGGCCGGCGGCCCGGACCGTTGACCACGGTCTGCACGAGTCCGGTGAATTCCGGTGGTGCGATGCGGGGGTTTCCAGCCCAGATTTCGTGCCGGCGGGGCTTGCCGTGCTTGTCGAGCACGCGCACCGGAAGCGGCTGGATCTCCTGCAGCCGCCGGGCGACGCCCGTGACGATGATCTCATCACCCCAGCCCATGGAGCGTTCTCCAGGCCGTGCCGTCGCGAAATTCGTCCAGCGTCCATTGCCGGCCGCCCAGGGCCGCCGCCCACCGTACCCGGCCCTCGGGGTACGCCGGGGTTTCGATCCGGGTCAGGTCCGACAGGGCCATCGGCGACGCCGCACAAGGACCGGCGGCGAACACGGGAACGCCGGCGAGGAGGGCCTCGTTCGCGGCCGCGCTGGACCACGTCACCAACGCCCAACAGTCCCGGAGCGCGTCCTTGAGGGTGACGGCCAGGGCCGCCTTGTTGGCCCGCCATCCGCGGACGACGATCGGCCGATCGGTGTGCTTCGCCAGGACCGCCAACGTGTCGCGCCACCAGCAGCCGGCGTGGCCGGCGACCACGCGCATGTAGGTCTCCGACTGGGCGATCAACACGATGTGCCGGCCCTGTCTCTGCCAGGGTCGGATTTCGACCCCGAGCGCCGCCCATCGCGCCCAGTCGGGAGTCTCGCGCCCGCCCGCCTGCACGGCATTTCGGGTCGCCCGGTACAGCCGGCCGCGGACGACGTCGAAATAGGAATTGTCGAGGTAATACCAATCCCTTCCCTCGGCCCGAGCCTGCTGCCAAAGCTGCTGGGTACCGTCGATCACGCCGAAAAAGGCCGCGGCTCCCGGCATCAGGCGTGCCGGCGGTGGTTGCCGAACGGTGCCGCTAGCGCCGCTGGCGAAGGCTTCGCACACGAGCCGGGCCTTGGCCTTCTTCGAAGGAACATATCCCACGACGGCATAGGCCGCGTGCGCATCCGTTTGCCCTCCGACCGGCTCCACGCGGCAGTCGCCCGGGGCGACTTTCGACTCGCCCCCGTAGTCGTCCACATCCGCGGTGGGAATAGGTTCCATGTCAGCCGGCGGATACACTGGAGTCGGTTGTTCCCGCGGCCACCTGCCCGGCGCGGAGTTCGTCACGGCTCTCGATCCAGACCCGGCCGAAGGGATGATCCTGGTACTGTGCAAACCAGGGCCCGCCGCTGGTGTAATGAATCAACCGGGTGCGAGCGTCCATCACGTCCAACGTATTCCACGTGTCGGGGATGTCGCCGATCTTCGCGTCGGGAATCTCTTGGAAGCGGTGCAGATAAGCTCCGGTAGCCGTGGCGACGACCTCCGGCGTCCAGAGCGTCAGCTCCGCACAGTTCATGATCATGAGGCTCGACCAGTTCTTCCGTGGATAGACCGTCTGCACGCACCCGTCCATCTTGACGGCCGACGTCGGCCGGTAGTCGTGCTTGACGACCCGCAGGGCCAGGCCCGACATGTCCAGGTCGTCGAGTTCCTTCACGTCCCCCAGGCAGAGCATGTCGCAGTCCATGAATACCGCCTTGCCCGCGTATCGGCACAGGTGCGGAACCAGGAAGCGGGTGTAGGTGAACTCGGTCGACTGCAGCGGATCCCGGGGCCGGCGGAAGTCGAGTTCCGACAGCTTGAGCATGCGGATGTCCAACGGGATCGACGAGTGCTTCCGCAGGCTGTGCTCGAGCACATCGGCCGCCTCGGCCTCTCGGGAGTCAAAGCCAATGAAGATCCGCAACACTCCGAGGGTTCCTTTCGACTTGGATGAACAGAGCCTGGAACTGATTCCTCGGGGGGGTTGCAAGGAAATCGCTCTTGCGCCCGCCGCACCGGGGACGGTCAGAACGGGGATCGGCGTCGGGGAGTGAGGGGGTATGTTCCCCGGTGATACACGTTCTCGCGCTTGCCGGTTTGCCCAGCATCCCGCCCGGTCTGGATTCAATGTGCGTCATAGGCCGGAGGATATGCGACGGAATGCAATTGGCAAACAGTTGCGCTGCCCCGCGCCATCGCTATGGTTCAGCGGTGGAGAGAGCCGGAACGCTCGACGGGCGATCCCTGCCTTGGGGACGGCGCTGGGCTGTGATCGTGGCGACTGCCAAAGCGGCTGCGGTTACAGTGGGTCCAACAAGCCGCACAAGGCGATACAAGGCGGCACAAGGTCATTTGGCTCGGGATGAGTAAGTAAAAACCAGCATATTCATTATTGCCATAAACAGTGAATTGTATAGAATCCCGTGCATGAAGCGTGCTGCACCCAGATCTTCGGCCCGACGGGATGGGGTGACGATCATCGAGGTGCTCGCCTCGGCGCTGCTCATTTTTCTCGGGCTCGGCGCGATCTTCGCCATGAATACGCAGAGCCTGGAAATCCTGCGCAGCACGCGCCTGCTGGCCAATGGCAGCCAGGTCTTGCAGGAACGCATGGAGACGATGCGGACCCGCCCATGGCCCGAGGTGGCCAATGCCACCGCCCTCGCGACGCTCTGGCGGACGCCCGCCCCGAGCGAAAGGGAACTCGGCGGCGCCAGCCTTACCGAAACGGTCATCGTCTCGGTCCCGGATACGCCGGGGGGCAGAAATGTGGACAATACCGTCTTCAAAATTCAGCGCCGCAATGGCACGGTGACGGTGCAGCGCCCGGCCGACCTGACCGCCCAGCCGCTCTTGCTCGTCGACCTGACGATCGCCTGGCAGGAACGGCAGCAGACCAAACAGCGGCAACTGCGGACGATCATCGGGCGGTCGGGCCTCACGCGGAGCGGCATTTTTGGCAGCGCGTTTGGACGGCCCAGCCCGGCAATTTCCCGCCGGGGGCGCCCTATGAAGCGCAGCCGCCCACGTCACGCGTTCACCCTCGCGGAAATGCTTATCGCCATGGTCGGCACCAGCATCGTCATCGGCGCGTTGCTCTTCAGTTCCCTCGAGCTCCAGAGATCGCTGCACGCCAGCGAGACCTACGCGTCGAGTCAATCCGACCAGCGCCGCTTGCTCGACTGCATCGCGCGCGACATGCGCCGTTCCATCGGCGTGGCGACCTCGACCGCGGTGAATGGGAGCGGCGGCGTGCGGCTGGCCGGGAGTTCCGCGACCATCGAGGGCCGCACTTCGCTGGTGCTGACGCTGCCGGGCTATTACCAGAGCAACACGCCGGCGGCGGCCGGTTACCAACCGCTGGAGGTCGTGCCGGCCAACAACTACGTCGATTACGGCACGGGCACGGAGCACGCGCGGGAGTGCCGGTGATTTTTCGCAAGGAATTCGTCGAGGGCCAGGGGTGCGTGTGCTTTGTGCGCCTGGAGGGCGATGCGCAGACGATCCTCGTGAGCCACGCGGAGAACTTTCGTCTCACGGTGGAGATGGTCGCCGACGGGCGCTCCGGGACCGTGGAAATCACGTTCGTCTCCCCGCGGCGCAATTCCGAAACGCGGATTGCCATGCGCGACCAGATACTCCTGCGCAACATCCGCCTCGATTAAGAACGCATGCGCCCGTCTCCCACTTTCCACCGCGCCAGCGCGCTCGTGCTCACGCTCTCCGCGCTGGCGGTTCTCTCCATCTCGGCCGCCTACACCCTGCGCCGCGTGAGCCCGCGTTTTCAAATGGCTTCCCAAGCCGCGGCCTGGCAGGAAGCGCGGCTCGCCGCCGAATCCGGCATCGACGTGGCGCTGGCGGATCTCTCGCGCAACGCGACCGGCGTTGAGGATGGAAATTGGCATGGCTGGCAGCAAACCGATGGCCGGGGGCTGATCATCCCGGCGCTCTCCAGCACGCTGAATCTCGCTAACAGCCTGCTATCGCTTCTTGGTGGTAACGTCAAGGTGTCTGCGCCGATCTTTCTCGATAACTTGCAGGGCGTCTCGCCGGGCAATCGCCCGACCAATGTGGATGTCCAGCTCTGGGCGGTCTATCCCACGCCGAGCCCCTATTACCGCTGGTTTCGCCTGCGGGCCATGGCGACCTGCGCCTTGCCGCCCACCGCCACGAGCACGTTCGACTCCCTCGAGGCGCCCCTGCGCCGCTTCAGCCTGCGGCAGGTGCGTCCGCAATTGCGCAAGGACGATGTCGGCACGCCGATGTCGCTTCCGATGCCGAGTGCGTCGCGGGTGATCGAGGTGCTCGTCGAGCCCGTGCTGCCCTTCGAGCTCGCCATCCTCACGGACCAGACGCTCAGCCTCGGGACGAGCGGTTCGTGGGTGGTGGACAGCTTCGACTCGCGCGACCCGAATAAATCCGGCGCGGACGGCGCGTATCCGGGCCAGGCCAGCCCGCGGGTCCAGAGCCATGGCAATATCGCCAGTAACGCAGGCCGCCCCGGCGATGCGCTTTATGGACCACTCGTTTCCGCCAACGGCTGCGTGGTGCGCGGCGCCGTGGCTACCAACGGCGGCGACAATCCGGCGACCGATAGCCATGAGAACGTCGCGGGCGCCACGCGCATCGACGCGGCGCAGGTCCGCGACGATTTCTATCGTGAAATGAAGCCCGTCGCGCGGCCGTCCAGCGGCATCCTGTTGCCGCCGCCCTTGCTCAATCTGCCGTACGTGGCCGGTGACGAATCGCGTCCGGTGAAGTACCTCGTCAGCGGAAATCTCCACTCATTCCGTGTGGCGCCGTACAGCGGTCTAGAAAAGGGGTCACTCATCATCATGGTCAATGGCAACCTCGATATCGGCAGCGGCACGATCAGCATTCCGCCCAACGTGACGGTGCAAATCTTCGTGCGCGGAAACGTCGACTTTCACAATCGCCCGATCAACCAGGGCGGGCAGGCGGGGCAATTGCAAATCTACGGCGAAGAGACACACGGAGACGTTCGCACCCTGCGCGCCTATGGCGACGCGGAGATTTGCGCCGCTTTCTACGGACCGCAATACGATGTGCGGCTCACCGACGCCGTGGAGTGGACCGGCGCGGTCGCCGCCCGCTCGTTCGAGATGCTCGGTGGCGGCAGCGGCGGCTTTCATACGACGAAGCGCTCGGCGTGGTCGGCGCACCCATCGGCTACCGCATCGCCCGTTACGTCGAGGATGTGCGCGAGTAGGCTAAGCGATGAGAGCGGCGCAATCGTGCGCGCGGAAATGTGGCTCGATGCGTTCGGCGACATCGCGCACGCCGATCTCCCGGCCGCACTCTTGCGAGACGCTCGTCATCTCGACACCGACGATGCCGCACGGCGTGATCGCGGTAAACGGTGCGAGATCGCCGCAGACGTTGAGCGCGAAGCCGTGCATGCTGATCCAGCGGCGCACGCCGACGCCGATCGAGGCGATCTTCTTCCGCCCGATCCATACGCCCGTCTGCCCCGCGCTGCGTCCGGCGGCGATGCCATAATCGGCGAGCAGCGCGATGAGCACGTCTTCGAGGCTGCGGAGGTAACGGTGCAAATCCTGTCCGCGCACGCGCAAGTCGAGGATCGGGTAGCCGACCAGTTGGCCCGGTCCGTGATAGGTGGCCTGCCCACCGCGGTTCGTCTGCACCACGGGGTGGGGGAGTGTGCTGGTATCGCGCAGGCTGGATTGATCGGGCGTGCGGCCGATGGTGTAGACCGGTTCGTGCTCGAGCAGCAGCAACTCATCGGGCGCGGAAGTGTCCGCCGCCTTGCGCGCGACGATCTCTTCCTGCAACGCCAGCGCGTCGGCAAATGTGACGCGGCCGAGCCAGCGAATTGAAAGCATGCCGGTATAGTTGTGCCAAACCGGGCGCGCGTCATCCGTTATTCCGGCTTGCCGGGTGTTTCGTGTAGAAGCTTCTCGCGAAAGCCTGCCTGGGCCTTGCCGCCGGCGATGCGTGCGGGCCAGTTCTTTTTCACCAGCGCCTGCATCTCCGCTAGCGGGGCGGCGGCCTTCGGATCGTCGGCCAGGTTGTGCAATTCCTGGGGGTCGCTTTCATGATCGTAAAGTTCGCGACCTTTGGCGCCGTCGTCCCATTCCGTATAGCGCCAGCGCTCGGTGCGCACGCTGTAGCCGGGAAATTGCCGCGCTGCACCTGCGTATACGCCGCGTGCGACCAGGCCGCCTTCGGATCCTCGATGAGGGGGCGCACGCTGAAGCCTTCCAGTCCCTTGGTGGGCGTCAGGCCCGCGAGATCGGCGAGCGTGGGGTAAAGGTCGACCAACTCCACAGGGCGCAGCGAGGGCTTCCCGGCCGTCTTCTGTCCCGGAACGCTGATGATCAAAGGGACGCGGGCCGATTCCTCGTAGACGCTTTGCTTCATCCACAAGCCGTGCTCGCCGAGGGTGATAGCCATGGTCGCTCCAGAAAACGATGATCGTGTTGTCGCGCAAGCCGAGGCGATCCACGGCGTCGAGCACGCGGCCGATCTGCGCATCGACGAAGGAAATGGCCGCGTAATAGGCGCGCTTGCACTCGCGCGCCTGGTCGGGTGTCACGCCCATGTACGGCCAGGGCTTGGTCGACATGAGCGAGGGCGCCACCGCGGTCTTTTCAAAGCCCGGCACGATCTCGGGCAGCGTCATGCCGGCCATGTTATACATATCGAAGTATTTCCCCGGCGTGATCCAGGGCGTATGCGGCCTGTAGAAACCGACGGCGAGAAAGAATGGCTTGTCCTTGTGCGTCTCGAGCAGACGAATGGCCTCCGTGGCGACTTTCCCGTCCGTATGTTCCTCGTCCTTGCCTTCCTTGTCGGCGAGAAAGCCCATGGTCGAGCCAAGACCCCGGCGCGGCGTGTAGGTCATGATATCTGGCTCCAGTGCAGTGTGATCGCGGCCCGCGGGATTCACGTGCTCCTGCCACGACGCCGGGTCATCAAGCCCGCTCGTGCCGATGTCGCCGGGATTGCCATAGTGATAGATCTTGCCGACGCGCCCCGCGTAGTAACCCGCTTTCATGAACATCTGCGGCAGGGTCACCACATCTGGCAGGTCTTGTCGGAAATGATACTGCAAGTCGAACACGCGCGTGGTGCTGGGTCGCAGGCCGGTCATGAGCGACGAGCGGCTCGGCGAGCAAAGCGGAAACTGGCAGTAGGCGTGCTCGAAACGCGTGCCTTGCGTTGCCAGTCGGTCGATGTTCGGCGACTTAACCACCGGATTGCCGTAACAGCCGAGGTCGTTGTTCATGTCATCGACGGAGATGAAGAGCACGTTCGGCTTTTGTCTGCGGCGTGCAAAGCCACGGCACAAAATAATAAAGTTAGGAAGGCGAGAGCTTTTTTCATGGGGTGAGGAATGAGTGGCGTACGAACCTTAGTTGCCGTTGATCTTGGTTTCCTTTTCCTGCGCCTCGATATTCTTCGGCGTGAGCAGCGCCGGGGACCACTCCGCGGGGCCGGGATTGGGTACCGTCAGCGGAACAGGATCATCCACGGCGTGCTGGGCTTGCTCGAGTTGTGCGGTGAGGGCCTTGATTCGCTCCGCGCTTCCGGGCTGAGCGGACAAATCGTTCATCTCGTGCGGATCGGTCTGCAAATCGAAGAGCTGTGTCTTGTCGATCTCGGGGTAGCGAATGAGTTTCCAGCGTTCGTCGCGAATGGCGCGCTGCACTTTGGCGTATGCTGTGTGAAGGTATTCCCGCACGCGTGGCACTTCGTTTCGCATGACCGGCGCGAGGCTGCGGCCCTCGACGCGATTGGGAGTTGCCGTGCCAGTCAGTTCGCAGACGGTGGGGAAGATGTCCATCAGATAGGCCAGCGCGCGGGTTTCGCCGCGCGCGATGCCTTGCCCGGCGAAAGTGAGCGGCACGTGCATGCCGCCGAACTCGTAGAGATTCTGTTTGCCGAGCAGACCATGTTCGCCGAGCGAGAGACCGTTGTCGCCAGCGATGATGAAGATGGTGTTATCGAATTGCCCCGTCGCACGCAGGGTCGCGAGGATGCGCCCGACTTGGGCATCATAGTACGATGTGGAAGCGCAATAACGGGCCAGCTTGTGGCTCACGTTTGCGTTGGTGCGCGGCCACGGCAGCGTGTTCTCATCGCGAATGGTCATCGCTCCATTGTTGAAGGGGTGAAAAGGCGAGAAGGCAGCGGGCAGCGGCATGTCCTCGGGGCGATACTTTGCATAAAACTCTTCCGTCGCGAATTGCGGGTCGTGTGGCTCGTGCGGGGCGTAATAGATGAACAACGGTTTCTTCCCGCCGGTGCGCCCGATGAAGTCGATCACCTTGTCCGCATCCTGATCACTATGGCCGGCATCATAGGTTTCATCGAACTCGTTGGTGATCTTCCTCGGCGAATTGCCGAATTTCCCGGAATGGATTGCCGCATAGCCGGCCTCGCGCATGGCCCGCGGAAATGTGAGCGCATCCGGTCCACTGCTCGCTTCGTTGGCCGCATGAAACATGGACTGCCCGGTGAGCAGCATGGTGCGACTGGGCAAGCAGACGGCGCCGACCATCGAGCCCATGGTGTAGGCATGGCGGAAGATGAATCCGCGCGAGACGAGCGAATCGAGGTGCGGTGTCTGCACCGTCGGATTGCCGAGCGCGTGCAAGCCATCGGGGCGCAGGTCGTCGGCCAGGAGGATCACGACGTTCGGCTTGCGTTCCGCCGCATGCAGCAAGCTCGCAGCCAAGGCGAAGATGAAAACCAGAAAGCTTTTCTTCATGGCTCACTCTGGTTCCGATTGCGCACCGGGAGGGCAGCAACCGGCGGGTCCTCCGCAGTCACTTTCAATTCCGTGCGCAGCCTGGTCAACTCTGCTTCCAGCTTCTTCTGTGCGTCGGCATACTCGGTATTTCCGTAGACGCTTCGCAACTCGCGGGGATCTTTTTCGAGATCGAATAACTCCCAGTAGTTGAACTCGGGCTCGTAGAAATGCACCAGTTTATAGCGATCGGTCACGACGCCGTAATGCCGCGCCACCGAGTGGACGGCGGGGTGCTCGTAATAGTGGTAGTAAAAGCTCTTCCGCCAATCGGCCGGGGTTTGACCACGCAGGAGCGGCACAAGGCTGCGGCCTTGCATATCGGCGGGCACAGGCGCACCCGCGGCTTCAAGGAAGGTTTCCGCAAAGTCCACATTCGAGACCATGTCGTTATTTACACTGCCCGGTTTCGTCACGCCCGGCCAGCGCACCAGCAGCGGCGTCCGCAGCGATTCCTCGAAAATCCAGCGCTTGTCGAACCATCCATGCTCGCCGAGATAGAAACCCTGGTCGGACGAATAAACGACGATCGTATTGTCCGTCAGTCCTTCGTCCTCGAGATACTTCAGAATCCGACCAACGCTTTCGTCCACCGATTGGATGCATGCGAGATAGTCGTGCATGTACCGCTGGTAGCGCCAGTGGATGAGATCATTGCCCTGCAAGTTCGCCTTACGGTAGATTTCATTCTTTGGGTCGTAATACGCGTCCCAAGCTTTCCGTTGCTCCGGCGTGAGTTGAGGCGGCGCGACCAGCTTCATGTCCTTCTCGGTGATCGTCTGCTTGATGGTCATGTCCTGCGAGCGCTCCGCTTGCCGCGTCCGGAATAGTCGTCAAACAAAGTCTCCGGCTCGGCATATTTGCGCCCGCCGTCGCTCTCGAGATACTTCAAGTTCGGCTCCCACTCCCGATGCGGCGCCTTGTGATGGCACATGAGCAGGAATGGCTTTGACTTGTCTCGTTGCTTCATCCAGTTCAGCGCCGTGTCGGTGATGATATCCGTCACATACCCATCCACCTTGATTCGCTCCCCGTTGCGAATCATCGGCGGATTGTAATACACACCTTGTCCCGGTAGAATCTGCCAGAAATCGAAGCCCGTGGGATCGCTCCCGAGGTGCCACTTGCCGACCATCGCCGTCTGGTAACCCGCCGCCTGCATCAGTTTCGGCATTGTCACTTGCGAGCCATCGAAGCGATTGCCCGAGTTGTTGTAAAAGCCGTTCATGTGGCTGTATTTGCCAGTCATCACCGTGGCGCGGCACGGCCCGCAAATGGAGTTTGTCACGAGGCAGCGATCAAAGCGCATCCCTTCTCTTCCCAGCCGGTCGATATTCGGCGTCTCGTTCAAATGCCGCGTGTCACCATACGCGCTGATCGCCTGGTAGGCGTGATCGTCGGAGAAAATGAAAACGATGTTAGGGCGCTTGGCCGGAACGTCAGCGCTATGCGCCGTGGCGAAAAAAAGGAGGAGAACGAGTGATGCGGTGAGTTTTATGAGGTGGACTGGATGCATGGGGGGTCTATTTTGCCGGCGCCTGCCACGGCACGCTTCCACCGCGCTGGATCTGCCGACGGAGCACGGCGCTGAGATTGCGGAACGTGCTCTTTTCCTTGTTCGCGAGGTCCGTCGTTTCCTTGGGATCGTCCTTCACGTTGTAGAGTTCGATCGGCGCGGCGACGTTGTCGCGCACGAGTTTCCAATCTCCTTGCCGCAGCGCCTCGGTCGTGTCCCCTTGGTGGAGCAGCCCGCCCTCGCGCCAAACGAAATAGAGATCGCGCGCCGGATCTTGCTGGGCTTCTCCCCGCAACGTCGGCAGAAAGCTTACACCGTCGATTCCCTCAGGTCGCGCCAGTCCCGCAATGTCGAGAGCGGTGGGGAAAATGTCCATGAGCAGCGCGACACGATTACTGTGCGTGCTGGCGGCAATGTGATCGGGCCAGCGAACCGCACACGGGACGCGCAGGCGCCTTCGTACATGTGGGTCTTTCCACTGCGCCATGGGCCATTGTTCGCTTCATTGCCGAGGACGCCGCCATTGTCGCTGGAGAATAGAACGAGCGTATTTTTCGCCAGGCCGGTCTCGTCGAGTTTCGTGAGCACTTTGCCGACGCCGTCGTCGAGGTGTTCGATGAGGGCGACGAGTTTGGCCCGCTTCTCCGAGATACCCGGCTCGCGCGCTTTCACCTTCTCCAACCAGTCCGGCTTCGGCTGAAGCGGATCGTGCGGCGCGTTGTAGGCGAGATAGAGAAAGAATGGCTCCTTGCTCTTGCTCCGCTCCTCGAGATAGCGGCAGGCCCAGTCGGTGAAGATATCCGTGGCGTGTCCCTCGGGGGTCACCGTTTCCATGTTATGCCGCATGAGATTCAGGCCGTGGCGCAGGTGGGTCCAATAGTCATCCATCATGTCGCCAAGGAAACCATCGAAGCGATCGAAGCCGCGCTCCGTCGGGGTGTTTGGCGAATTGATTCCCAAGTGCCACTTACCGACGATCGCCGATTGGTAACCTGCGGGCTTGAGCAATTGCGGAAGGAGTTTCGCCCGCTGGGAGAGCCAGCCCCAATTGCTATCCGGCTCCTCCTCGCGAATCACGCCAGGCACGCCAACGCGGGTGAGGAAAGCAACCGGTCAGGAGCGCGGCGCGCGAAGGCGAGCACACGCAACTATTGGCGTAGAAGTTATCGAAGGTCAGGCCCTCATGACAAAGGCGGTCGATGGCCGGCGTACGAATGTCGTTCGTGCCGAAAGCGCTATACTCACCTCGCCCCAAGTCATCGGCGAGAATGACGATGATGTTCGGTTTCGGCGCATCCACCGCGAATGCCTGGAAAGCCATCGCGAGAGCAAAGCCGGGCAATAAGACCAATCTGGCAGGGTGCATCCTGTAACGAAGCGTTTGAAGTTATGGGGCGGTCGGCGCCGTTCCGTTGGCATCGACTTGCCAGCCCCATTTCTTGATGTAGGCGTCTCCCGGCAAAAACTCGTCACCACGCTCACGCAGCTTGCGTTGCAGCAGGGCATCCATTTCCGCCTGCAATGCCGCCCGCGCTGGGTCACCCACAAGATTGTGCATTTGCAGCGGATCTTCCTGGTTGTCGAAGAGCAGCCACGGCCCGGTGAGATCGCGGATGTAGGTGTAGCGCGTGGTGCGCACGCCGCGATACTCCTTGCCACCCTTGCGCCGATCGAATTCGCCGAAGGGCGCCGCGCACAGGATGACCGTCGCGCCGTCGCCGGGGTTCGCCCCGCCGTGCAGATACTTGCTGTAGTCGAGGCTTCTACGGACTTGGGAATACCGACGCCACAC
>JBBCHV010000006.1:0-78341 GCA_037200205.1 Chthoniobacter sp. | reverse complement strand
GCCTTACGCTGCCAGAATCCGGCCCTGAAAGCAATCTCGACGGACGCACCCCTCCTCTCTTCGAGCGAGCTGCCTACTTCACCTTCGGCGCGTCGAAGGTGGCTCCGTTTTGCGTGTGCACAGCCTTGATCACCTTGCCGTCTTCGCCCTTCACAAAGCGGACGCTGGCTTTCACCACGCGCCATTCGAAACTGTCCGCCGCCGTGGGAAAGATCGGGAATTCCGGTTGCCCGGTGAGTTGCGCAAAGAGCTGCTGGTCGTCGCGCTTCACCGTCATCACGGCGAGGAGGCCATACTGATATTGCCCGACAAAGGCATCGAGTTGCTCGGGGCTGAGGCGCATCGTGTCGTCGGCCAGGCGAGCGGCGCGGAAAGTATTGCCGCCCTGGGTGTGCTGCGCGGCGACCACTTCGCCTTTGTCGTTGCGCAGGAAATGCACCCGGGCATCCGCGATCTTCCAGAAAAACTCATCCGTACCCTGCGGAAAGATCTCGAATCTCTGCTGCCCGCTGAGGCGGGAAAACAGCCGGTCTTTCTCCACCGTGATCGTATTGATCGCTCCCTCGTAATCGTAGCGCCCGACATACGCGGCATAGGTCCTGGGGTCGACGCTCTTGTCCTCGACCGGTGGGGGCAGCCTGGCAATTTCCTCCGCGAGGAAATGCTTCGGCATTTCGTGCGTGATGGCGGCGGGGTTGAATCCCGGCGCCGGAGGCAGCGCGTTGGCGAGCGCCACGAGGGTCACGCGTTGTTGGGGCAGCCACATCAGGTTGCTCGACCAGCCGTTCAGACCGCCATTGTGCCAGATTGTCGGGAGCCGCTCGATCTCGGAAACCACCAGTCCGAAGCCGTAGTTCAATCCGTCGACACCCGCGGGCAGCGGATTCGGCGTGGTCATGGCCTTGAGCGAATCGGCATTGACCACGCGCCCGCCGTGCAACGCTTCCGTCCAGTGAAAGAGATCGCCCACCGTGGAGTAGATCGCGCCCGCGCCACCGGCCCACGACATGTCCCAATCGACCGCCACCGTCGCCACGCCGTTGTGCACCGCGTAGCCGAGCGCGGCTCCCGGCGGTGGCGTGGCGTTGATATAAATGCCGGTGTCCTTCATACCCAGCGGCTTGAAGAAGGTGGTGCGCAAATATTCGCCGAGCGATTGCCCCGAGACCTGGGGCGACGATCTCGCCGAGGAGAAAGTAACCGGAGTTGCAGTACTTGAAGTTCGTCCCGGGCTCGAAGTCCGGCGCGTCCTTTGCCATCGAGGCGATCAAGTCCGCGGGCGCGACCGGCTTCGTCACCCCGGCGAGAAAATCCGGCCGGTCGGTGTAGCTGTGCAGGCCGGAAGTGTGCGTGAGCAAATGCCGCAAGGTAATCTTCGACGCATTCGGCACCGCGGGAAAATATTTCGCCAGCGGATCGCCGATGGCCAGTTTGCCCTGCTCGGCCAGATTCAGGATCGCGGCGGCGGTGAATTGCTTCGTCACCGAGCCGATGCGGAATTTCGTCTCCGGCGTGATCGGCGTCTTCTTGTCCACATCGGCCAGTCCATAGCCGCCTTGGAAGAGAATCTGCCCATCGCGCGCCACCAGCACGGCTGCCCCCGGCATGTCCCCCTTCACTTTCTCGCGAAGATGTTTCTCCGCCCATTCCGCCGGCGTCTCCGCGAAGAGATGCGGCAGGAGAAAGCCAGCAAGAAGCGATGCGCAGAGGAGGGAGGGAATCTTCATAGGGCGACCGGTTGAAACATCCAACATTCAACGCCCAACATCCAACATCCAATTTCGGCAGGCGACCGTCGGCATCTTTCGTCCTTTGCTGTAACTCCGGCCGGTCCATCCGCGTCCATTGCCATGAACATGCTCAGGCCATTACCCGCCCTCGCTGCGTTGCTCCTCGCCGTCCTCCCGGCCCGCGCGGATGACTTCGATTCTGCGGGTGTCAAAATTCACTATACCGTCCAGGGAACCGGCGACCCGGTCATCCTCATCCACGGCCTCCACGCCAGCGCCCAGATGAATTGGGGCGCACCCGGGATCATCGCCGATTTCGCGCCGCACTACCGCGTCATCGCCCTCGATTGCCGCGGGCACGGACAATCCGACAAGCCCACCGGGGACACCGACTACGGCATTAAGATGGTCGACGACGTGGTGCGCCTGCTGGATCACCTGCACCTGCCTTCGGCCAATATCGTCGGTTATTCCATGGGCGGCATGATCGCGCTCAAGCTGGCGGTCGCCCATCCCGACCGGGTCCACAGCGTGGTCCTCGGCGGCATGGGATGGCTGCCGGAAGGCAGCCCGCTCCAGCGCGTCTGGGAAAACATGGGCGGCCACGGCGCCAGCCGCGGCAATCCGGCGCTCGTCCGCGGCTTTGCCGAATTCGCCGTCACGGCCGATCAGGTGAAGGCGCTGAAGATGCCCATCGAGGTCGTCGTGGGCGATCGCGATCCCTGCCGCCGCCTGTATGTCGAGCCGCTCATCGCCATCCGCTCCGACATCACCGAGCAGGTCGTCCCCAATGCCGGCCATCTCCTCTGCGTGATGAAGCCCGAGTTCAAAGCCGACCTCAATACCGCGCTTTGCCGCAATCTCTCACGGTGATGGCGAGGAGCCGGGTGTGGCGCTTTGCGGGATACTTTGGGCGGCACCCGGCCCCTGCCGATTCACCGACAATCAACAACCGGCACAAACCACGTTGAAATTCAAAAGGTCGTCCACGAATCCCAGCAGTTCCGAAGGCGTCACCGGCTTCGGCAACGTGGGCACGGTTTCCGCCGCCGCCTCGTCCCGCGTCAACCCGCCGGTCACAAACGCGATCGGCACGCCGCGCAAACTGGGCTCCCGCTGGAGCCTGGCGGCTACATAGCCGCCGTCCATGCCATCGATCTCCTTGTCCAGGAGGATCAGGTCGGGACGAAACTCGCGCGCCGCTTCGACCGCATGGGCGCCGCTGGATTCCTCGCGCACCACATAGCGGCCCGTACCTTCGAGGATGATATGAAAGACGGTGGTCAGCGCGACTTCATCGTCCACATGGAGAATACGCAGCGCGTTCATCGTCCGCAAAGGTTACGGCGGCGCGGCAGGGCCGGCTGGCGGACAAAAACATTCAGGAACAACGCCACGCGGGCGGCGTCCGGGACGGTGTCGGGAGTGGTTTGGCGAATGATCTTCATAGGTGCGTTTTGAGAGAGCTTCGCCCATGCCCACGCGCCCCAGGGAAATTACGGAGAATGCACCGGGGAGATTCCCCCACCCACGCACCGGACTCCCGCACGGAAAAGACCTGCCGCTACTCGTGATTCCGGCTCAAGACCTCGCGGAGGCCGGAGGCCGGGGCCGCCTGGAAGCGGGCCGTGCTGCCATCGGCCCGGGCCTCGACGCGCCATTGATGTTGCGCGGCGAAAACGGTGATGCGGCGGCGGCGCTCCGTGGCGTCGACGCGCTCGCCGCTCCAGAGGAGACCGAGATCTTCGGAGCTGGCCACGTAGTAGTTCCGCTGGGTCAACGCCTCGCGGATTCGCGCCCGCAGCCGCAACCAGGGAATTTCTGACGATTTATCCGACGACACTACCCTGTTTGACTCGTTCTTGCCGTGGGATGTCGCGGTATTCATACAGATATCTTGAGAAGATGACGGGTGCGCTGGGCGCGCCGGCAACGTCTCGCAACAGACATCGATAGACACGCCAACTCGAAGTTCGTTCAACACACGCTTGCTTTCGCGATTCCCCGGAGGGATGGATGGGCTGCGCTGGATTTTTTTACCAAAAGACGGCTTTTTTTTCTCCCCATGAAGACCATTATCGCCCTCGTCGATTTCTCGGATGTCACCCAGCGGGTCGTCGACCAAGCGATCATGCACGCCCGCACCTACGGGGCACGGCTCATTCTCGTCCACGTCGTGCCGGCCGAGCCGGCGGTAGTGGAGTTTGGCATCGCCTCGCCCACGCTCCTGCAGCCACCCTCGGAACGGCGCATCGAGAAGGACCATCAACAGCTCCTCCGCCTGCGCGATTCGCTGGCCGATTCCGGCGTCGCCGTCTCGGCGCAGCAGCTCGAGCAGGCGGATATCGGGAAAGTAGTCGGCCTCTGCCACAACCTGGAGGCGGATCTCATCGTCGTGGGCACCCATCACCACGGCGCGCTCTATCAATTCTTCATCGGCACGTACACTGCGGATATCCTGAAGAAAGCGCACTGCCCGGTGCTGGTGGTGCCGCCCGGGGCGGTTGCGGGAAGTGGATAGTGGACGGTGGATGATCCGCCGCTTTACTGCCTGCGCATCCGCTCTGCGGAGGAATATCCACGCCGGGATTTGACACGGGGCGAAAATGCAGGAAGTTGCCCGTCCCCGCGTATCATGGCAATCGGAGCTGGGGCTCTGACGGATGATAGCCCGTCTGTGGGTTCAATTCCCGCGTTGCCACCACTTTTCAGGGCGGCCGTTCTCCGTTCAGCGACTGCGGCGCGGAGCGATGGCCGCGAAGGAGTCGCTCTTGCGCGATTCGCGCTGCACTTTGGCCGCCGCAGGTTCCTCCCGCGGTCTTTGGTGCGTATGGCAAACCTCGCAGCGCCAGGGACGTCTGGACTCGCGCAGAGTGAGAACCCACCACGCAATTCCCCATATACCGCCTGTGAGGATCGTCGCGACAAGATGGCGGCGGCGATCATGGCAGCGCTTGGTGAAGCGCCGCAGTTGACCACATCTCCGGCAATAAAAGGAGGTAGAGTTGCGAATCACTCGAAGAAGATCTTGTGCGTGTTTTTACCGTAATGGTTTCCCTGATATTAATCAAGAAAAACACTACAACATAAAAACCCAGTGCCAACCGAGGGTGGCCGGAGCGCCGCCCCGCGAGTGATCAAGAGTCCCATTGCATCTCGCGCAGGCCCCGACCCGTGCCTTCAATACCTTTATGAACGCCCAGTTTCCGGAGGAACAAAACGACGACGGAGAATTCGAACGGCAGGAGGACGCTTTCCGCGACTGGGTTTCCAACGATGGTTCGACGCCCTATCCCGCGATCTCCGGCCGCTATCATCTCTACGTTTCGCTCGCCTGCCCGTGGGCCAGCCGGACGGTGATCGTCCGCCATCTCCTGCGGCTCGAGGAAGCCATCGGCTGCACCGTGGTCGATCCCATCCGCGACGACCGCGGGTGGGCATTTCGCGACGGTCCCGGCTACAGCCACGACCCGATCGAAGGCTTCACCTTTCTCAGCGAAGCGTACCTGGCATCCGACCCGCAATTCCACGGCCGCGTCACCGTACCCGTGCTGTGGGACAAGGTCACCCGGCGCATCGTGAACAATTCCGAGGACGATATTTGCCGCATGTTGGCCGTCGCCTTCGCGGGGCTGGCCGCCCCCGGTGGCCGGCTGCCGGAGCTCTTTCCCGCGGCCATCGAGACGGAGCATCAGAAATGGGCGGCGTTCATCTACGAGAGGGTGAACAATGGCGTCTATCGCGCCGGTTTCGCCTCCAGCCAGCGGGCTTATGAAGCCGCCTTTCGCACTCTCTTCGCCGCCCTCGAGGAACTCGACGCCCGGCTGGCCACCCGGCGCTACCTCTTCGGCACGGAACCGGTCGAAGCCGATTGGCGCCTTTTCTGCACGCTCGTCCGTTTCGATGCCGTCTATTTCGGCCACTTCAAGTGCAACCTCCGGCGCATCGTCGACTTCGCCCACCTCGACGGCTACCTGCGCGATCTCTACCAGTTGCCCGGGATCGCGCCGACGGTGAATCTCGACCACATCAAGCGGCACTACTACTTCACCCACGACGATATCAATCCCACCCGCATCGTCCCCCTCGGTCCCCCTGCTCGACTTCACCCGTCCGCACGGCCGCGAGGCGCTGACGCCAAAGTAGTTCGAAGCTCCCGCTTCGATTTCTACTCAGAATCGAAGCTGGAGCTTCGAGCCACTCTCGGCCGTCAGGGATGCTTGGCCGGGATCGTCAGCACCTGCCCCACCGCGAGCTTCTTCTCGTCCACGATGTGATTGGAAGTCTTGAGCGCCGCCACGGTCACGCCGTACTGGCTCGCGATACCGCCCAGCGTCTCGCCCTTGGCGACGGGGTGCGTGGTATGAAATCCGCCCGCCGTCGGGGCCGGCTTGGCGTGAGCCGTGGGCTTCGGAGCGCTGGCCGCGGGCGCCGCCTCGGCCGGACCCTGGCTCCGATAGTGGGCGAGCGCCGGATCGATCTGCACGATCTTCGCCTCGAGCTTGCGATCAGCCTCTTCGTACGCCCCCTTCACCTTCGGATCGCGCAACGCGATCTTGCGCACCTGCTGATACTCCTGATCGAGGTTGGCCCCGGTCGTTGCGGCGTGCAGCGCAGGGGAAACCAAAAGGGCGACGGTGAGGGCGAGGAAGGGGTGTTTGGGGACCATCCCCATCGCATAGCGAATGGGCGTGCTCCGACGCAAGTTCAAGCGCAGCAATCGATGGCGCGTCTTAATTACGGCCGCACCGCAAATGGATGCAACTGCGGCACCGATCGCCACACGTTCTGGGCAACGCCCGAGGGCAGTTCGTCGCCCACCGCGATCCGCACCACCCCCGGCTCCTGCTGCGGATCGGGCGGCTCCGCCGCTTCCAGTTGCGAAGCGAGCAGCGAGGCGGGAAAGAAATGCGTGTGCGCCGCCTCGCGCTGCAACAAACGCTGCTTCAGGATGTCCGGCTGCACATCCAGCCACGCGATCGCGACCTGCCCGCCCACCATGCGCGCTTCGTTCACGTAGGTGCGGAAGCGGTCGCGCGTGCGGCGTCGCAGGCACGAGCAGGCAATAGCCACGCTTTCCCCGCGCCGGCGCCAGGCGATCATCCCGCCGATGATGCGCTCCGCCCAGTTCTGGCGGTAATCATCCGAGAGCGGCGTCCCGCTCTTCATACATTCCACGGCCTCGCGGCTGTGATAATCGTCGGCATCGATCAGCGGCAGGCTCAATTCCTTGGCGATCTCCTCCGCCACCACACTCTTCCCCGAGCCGCTGGGACCGGCGACAATGAGCGCATACCAACGGTCTCGAATCAGGACATCCGACATGGACGGCTCCTTTCGATGAGGGCGGCAGAAAAAGAAAAACAGGACAAACGCATGACGCCGTCACACTGCAAAGGTTTGCGCAGTCCTGCCAAGCCTTCAGTTACCCAGCCCTCGAATTGAAAGCTGTCGAGGCCGGGGCGTTACTCCTTGATGGAAAGCGACACCAGCTCGAGCACGCGCCAGAGGGAGTTCGCGGGATTCCCCTCCAGGAATCCGGTGTTCGGGAGCGGCTGCCAGTTGTCGCGATCGTGGCTTTGCTCGGGCTGCGGCAGACCGGTCAGCGAGGGGTCGTACTGGTTGTCCTTGCCGCCGAGCTTGTAGATCACCAGATCGAGCGAGGGCACGACGAAGATGCAGAAGCCGCCCGCGCCAGATTTGAAGAACGCATCGTGGGGCACGCCGAGCACGTGGCCATCGGAGTTGTGCTCAAACTGCAGGCTGAAGGGCGTGTGCGGATTGTAGGGCGACATCTGATGGCACAGCGCGATGTAGTCGGGCGGCACGAGTTGCTGGTCCTTCCATTTGCCCTGGTGCAGCAGGCAATAGCCGAAGCGCATTGCATCCGTCGCGTGCAGCGCGGTGCTGCCGGCGCCGTTGGCGTGCGGCATGAAGAAATCGCCGCGGTGCAGGCAGTAGCCCCACGGTCCCCCAACCCATCGGCTTGGCGAGACGTTCGTTGATGTAATCCTGCAACTCCATGCCGGTAACATGCCGCAGGACGATCGAAGCGATGTGCGGCGAGGGCGACGAATACGAATAACCCGCGCCCGGATCGGTCCAGAGCGGCACCCGCAGGGACGACATATCGAGATCGTGAATGTCCTGTCCCTTGACCGGCTTGAGCTGCGTCACCTTGCCCATCACGTAGCCCTGCGGCGCCTGACCTTCCCCCCAGTAACCGGCGCTCATGCTCAGGAGCTGGCCGAGCTTGATGTCCGCCTTGCGCGGATCGTCCAGCGGCAGCGCCTCGGGCAGATATTTCTCGGTGAAGACCTTTGTCTCGAGACCGTCCGGGATCTGGTCGTGGAATTCGTGGAGCATGATCCCGCAGGCGATGCTCGTGAAAGCCTTGCCAGTGGAAAGCCATGTCGGGATTGGCGTTGCGGCTCGCGCGCCCGAAGTACTTCTCGTAGACCAGATACCCGCGCCGCACCACGAGCAGGCCGCCGTTGCCGGTGCTGCGTTCGGTGACCGTGTAAGCCGCATCGAGCACCGACAGATCCATCCCGGCCTTCTCCCGAATCTCCTGCGCCGTCTTCAGCGTGCGCCAACCGCCATCGCTATCCGGCGCGGAAAATAATCCGCCGCCCAGCCCGAAGCGCACAGGCCCGTCACCAAAACGAAACAACTCAGAACAGGGGAAAACGAAAACTTCATCGAGCGAGTCTGGCGATGAAACCCCGCAAAGGAAAATAGCGATTTGGATTGCAGCGCGAAACGCTGCCCATCACTCCCGATCCTGCACCCCAGCGAATCGCGAAGTGCAGCAATTCCGACGCGTTGTTGAAATTCATCTTCTCCTTGATCCGTGCGCGGTAGGGTATCGATCGTCGCCACACCCAGCTCGAGCTTGGTCGCGATCGCGCGCGTCGTCCGTCCCCGTCCGATCAATTCGAGCACCTCCAATTCCCGGTCCGTGAGCCGGTCCACGGAATGCGGCGCGCTCTTCACGCCGTTCGAGATACTGCGGAGAAACTCGGACGCCATCTTGTCGGACACATACACATCGCCGCCGAGCACCCGTCGCACGGCGTTGAGCACTTCCGCCGACACTTGATGTTTCGTGATGTAGCCGTTGGCGCCCAACCGCAGGACACGCTCCGCATAGAGTGACTCCTCATGCATGGAGAATACGAGAATCGGCAGGGTGGGAGCATGCAGCTTGATGCTCTTGATCAGATCCAGGCCGCTGGAGTTCTTGAGGGTGATATCCACGATCACCAAATCCGGCGCCTCCAGCCGGATCGTTTCCATGGCTTGTTTCGCGTCCTCGGCTTCCCCGCAGATCTCCATGTCCGATTGCTGATTGAAGATCTGGGCCAGCCGCTCGCGCAACAGCGGATGATCGTCCACAATCATGAGGCGCTGCTTCGTCATTGTACCGAGCGATTATTTTGGAATGCGCAAGAGGGCATTGAATCGGCGGGATCGGGCACCCCTGAAGAGTGAAAGCAATCGGGGCCAGTTGGTCAATCGAGATGTAATGCCCGCCATTACATCATTGTGCAATACGCGATGACATTGAATCGTCCAACCTCGCTACTAAACTGTTGTTTTCTATCAAGTTCCCTGTCTTCCCCATCCCGTCCGGCTCGGCGGGAGTCGCCGTCTTTTCTCTGTCCCGTGGAATTCTTCACGCAACCGGCACATTCAATGCTAACGGCTGCCGCGACTCGAAAACCAAGACCGGGTCCGTGCTCCTGTCGGGGCACAACCAACAAACCACCACCAACATCCGTTTCGTTCCAGATGATTCATCTATCTCGAAAAATGCTTACCGCAAGCGCGGCACTCCTGCTCTCGCTTGTCGTCTCCAGTACCATGCTACGTGCGCAGGACACGCCTCCTGCGTCCGCAGCTCCCGCCGCCGCCCCTGCCGCGGAGGCGGCTCCGGCGGCGCCGACGGGCCCGACGCCGACGCTCGACCAGCGCGTGGGCATCCTCGAAGCCTACTTGACCAACAGCGACCCGACCGTGCCGCTCAAGACGGCCAAGGACAAGGACGGCAACCCGACCATCCCCGATGGTCTGGCCGCCAACTCGCCGACCGCCGCTAACTCCGGCCCCGGCCACAACGCCTGGATGATGGCCAGCGCCGCGCTGGTGCTCTTCATGACCCTGCCCGGCCTGGCGCTCTTCTACGGCGGGCCTCGTCCGCAAGAAGAACGTGCTCAGCGTCTGTGCCCAAAGCCTCGGCTGCGCCGGTCTGGTGACCGTCCTCTGGTGGGCCTTCGGCTACTCGCTGGTCTTCGACGACAGCTTTAAGAGCCCCTACCTGGGCGGCAGCGGCAAGTTCTTCTTCAAGGGCGTGCTCAGCACCCCGAACACCAACTACTCCTACTGGGTCTCCGAGAACGTCTTCGCCTGCTATCAGTTGATGTTCGCCATCATCACCCCGGCGCTCATCGTCGGCGCCATCGCCGAGCGCATGAAATACAGCGCCATCATGCTCTTCATCGCCCTGTGGATGTTCGTGGTTTACTTCCCCATGGCCCACATGGTCTGGGGTTCGACCGGCCTGATGAACGGCGTCTGGAACGCCACCGCTTCCATCCATGCCATCGACTTCGCCGGCGGCACCGTGGTGCACATGACCTCGGGCTGGAGCGCGCTGGTCCTCTGCCTGATCCTCGGCAAGCGCCTGGGCTTCGGCAAAGACAAGATGGCCCCGCACAGCATGGTGCTGTGCATGGTCGGCACGGGCATGCTCTGGGTCGGCTGGTATGGGTTCAACGCCGGTTCGGCCGTCGCCGCCGACGGGGTGGCCGCCAGCGCCTTCACCACCACCACCCTGGCCACGGCCACGGCGGGTTTTGCCTGGGCGGTCATCGAGTTGATCCACAAGGGGCACGCCTCCATCCTCGGCTTCTGCTCGGGCATGGTCGCTGGACTCGTGGTCATTACCCCGGCCTGCGGCTTCGTCAGCGCCAACGGCTCGATGATCATCGGCGTGGTCGCCGCGGTCGTCCCGTATATCTTCGTGGTCTTCGTCAAGGGCGCCATCGGCTATGACGACGCCCTGGACACCTTCGGCGTGCACGCCGTCGGTGGCACCACCGGCGCCATCATCACCGGCATCCTCGCGGTGCCCGGCAAGTTTGCCGACGGCAAGGTGAACCCGGACGCGGTCAACGCCAACGTCTCGGCGAACATCGACGTGTTCATCAACAAAGGCACGCTGTCCTCGAACAGCTCAAGGCCGTGGGCCTCACCCTGGTCCTCTCGGTGGTCGGCACCATCGTGCTCGCCTGATCGTCAAGGTCGTGCTCGGCCTGCGTCCACGGCGGAAGAAGAGAACCAGGGTCTCGACCTCACCGATCACCAAGAGGAGGGCTACATCCTCTAAGAAGCAGGTTTTTTTTGGTTCCACGGCCGCGGGAGCCAGCCGCGCCGGCGGCCCGTGGATCCTTAAAACTGCTCCTTCGCCAGCATTCAAAAGGAACACACAGCATGAAAAAAATTGAAGCAATCATCAAGGCCCTTCAAGCTCGAGGAAGTCAAAGAAGCCCTCGCGGAAATCGGGTGTCGAAGGGATGACGGTCACCGAAGTCAAGGGATTCGGCCGCCAAAAGGGCCATACCGAAATCTATCGGGGCAGCGAATACACCGTCGACTTCCTGCCCAAGATCAAGCTCGAGGTCGTCACCAGCGATGCCCTTGCCGAAAGCACCGTGGCCGCCATCATCAAAGCCGGTAAGACGGGCAAGATCGGCGACGGCAAGATCTTCGTCCTGCCCGTCGATTCCGCCGTGCGGATTCGCACGGAGGAGAAGGACGAGGCCGCAGTCTAACGTCTCCATTATGCGGACGGCATGTCGCGGAAAACGCGCATGCCGTCCGCTCTCCTCCCCAGGACGTTGAGCTCGAACGCTCTTCTCCTTATTCTCGGTGCGGTGGTGCTCGTGCGGATTCAGCGGCACTAGCGGAGGCTTTCCGTGTGGCGCGCTCCCCCATTCTCCGTCATCCTGAGCTTGCGAAGGATCTCTGATCTCTGCCTTTCTTCGTTGATCCGGCACGAGGATGACGCTTCGTCACTGTGCGTATCCCGCGTAAGATGCCCGAGCGAAATCTGAGGTCCTTCGCAAGCTCAGGATGACATTTGGGAGGGCGCCTTTCGGCGCTCCCAGAGCTTGCCCAACCCCGAGGATGCGGACAGGCTTGCGGGATGTTTCCCACCCGCAGAACTTTCCTCAAACAACTTGGTTTCGGCGCCGGCGCCCTGGTTCTCGGCGCCTCGCTGGAACGCCGTGCCTGGGCCGCTGCCCGGGGGCTTCCGCGCAGCACGCCGGAGGCGGAAGGCGTGTCGTCGCCGGCCATCGAGGCCTTTCTCGACGCCCTCGCCCAGAGCAAGCACGAGTTCCATAGCATCATCATCGCGCGGCACGGCAAAATCATCGCCGAAGGCTGGTGGGCGCCGTATGCGGCGGAATTGCCGCACACGATGTACTCGATGAGCAAGAGCTTCACCTCCACCGCCGTCGGCCTCGCCGTCATGGAGGGCAAGTTGAGCGTCGACGACAAGGTCGCGTCGTTCTTTCCCGACGATCTCCCCAAGGACGTGAGCGACCACCTGGCCGCCTTGCAGGTGAAGCATCTGCTCACCATGTCGGTCGGCCACGAACACGAACCGACGCACGACGTGGTGCAGCAGGAAAACTGGGTCCGCGCCTTTCTCGCCGCGCCGATCACCCATCCGCCCGGCAGCGTCTTTCTCTACAATAGCGCGGCCACTTATATGTGCTCGGCGATCGTCCAGCGTGTGACGGGCCAGAAGGTCATCGACTATCTCACGCCCAAGCTCTTCACCCCGCTCAGCATTGAGGGCATGACTTGGGAAACCTGCCCGCGCGGCATCAACACCGGCGGCTGGGGTCTCAATATCCAGACCGAAGGCCTCGCTAAATTCGGACAGCTCTATTTACAAAAGGGCAAGTGGAACAGCAAAGAGATCATCCCCGCTGCCTGGGTGGAGGAAGCGACGACGAAACACATCCAGCAGCCCGACCCGGCCAAGCCTTCGCGTCCGCACGAGGACAATGACTGGCTGCAAGGCTACGGCTATCAATTCTGGCGCTGCCGCCACAACGCCTTCCGCGGCGATGGGGCGTTCGGCCAGTTTACCATCGTGTTGCCCGAGCAGGACGCGGTCATCGCCATCACCGGTGAGAGCGCAGACCTGCAAGGCGAACTGGATCTCGTGTGGGAACATCTCCTGCCCGCGATGAAAGACGCCAGGCTGCCCGCGGATGAGGCGGCGCAAACGCGCTTGCGCGACCGGCTCGCCGGGTTGGCGCTGCATCTGCCGGAGGGACCGCTCGCCTCCCCGGTCGCCGGCCCACGTTTCCGGGAAGACGTTCCGTCTCGCCGCCAACGATCTCGGCCTGCAAAGCGTTGCGTTCAGTTTCGAGAAAAGCTCCGTGCACAGCACGTTCCGCACGGAGCAGGACACCTATGCCATCTCGAGCGGGCTCGGAGCGTGGGAGCATGGCGAGACCGCCCTGCCCGGCACGCCGCCGCGCATTATCTCGCGCGGCGCCCCACCCGCCGGCACCCGTTACAAGGTCGCCGCCGCCGGCATGTGGAAGGACGACCAGACTTGGGAAATGACCTGGCGCTATTACGAGACGCCGCATCACGACACCGTGACGTGCCACTTCGACGGCGACAAAGTCTCCATCGCGTTCCAAGCGAGCACGAACCGCGGCAAAGACAAACGCCCCGTGCTGCATGGACAGACTGCCGGTTAGGCGAAATTCAGCGTTCGAGACAGTCGTCCGTAGGCGATGTGCACGAATTACGTGAGGTGGAAAACGACGCGCGACGGCAGGGATGGCGCGCCGCGCCGTCCTCGCCAACGCGAGGCTCTGGAAAGCAGAGCGATTCCCTTCGGGGGGAAGTCGTGACATTGCCTAATGCAACACCTGCTCCTTGAAGAACTTCACGATCACCGCCGGCGCTTCCGGCGGCACCTCGTGTCCACCGGGATGGATATAAGTCACCACCGGGTCGCCGATCTTCGACGGGTAAATCGTGCAGAGATTGCCCCACGGCTGGCCGTCTCCGCATTGGTCGATCTTCCGCACCGCATCGATCGTCGCCGTTTGCCAGGCGAACTTCACCAGCGGATCTTTCTCTCCGGCGAGGTGCAGCACCGGCTTCGGCTTCAATTGTCCGAAGAGGGTGAACGCCGCCGCCGCGCAGGGCGCGAAGGCGGCGATTTGATTGCCCCGCGTCGCCACAGCAAATAGGTAAATCCTCCGCCATTCGAGTGACCGGTGACAAAGATTCGCTTGTCATCCACATGATAATCCTGCCGCAGGCTGGTGAGGATGGAGTCGAAGAATTTCAGGTCGCGATCTCCGTAGTCGCCCGCGGCAAATTGCCAGCCGGCCTTTTTCCCTTCGGGATCGGTCAACTTGCCCGCCGTGGGAAGGCCTTGCGGATAGACCACGACTGCTTCCGGCCAGAGCGTGTGATAGCCAAACTTCCGCTCCGCATAAGCCATCGTCCCACCGTGGCCATGAAAAGCGAAGATCACCGGCGCCGCCGTCGTCGTGGCCGCAGGCGGGACATAAACGAGCGCCTCACGGGTCACCCCCATCGACCGTCCATTCGCGGCGCGTGGGTTCGTTACCGGCCAGGACTGGCGTCACGGCCAATAGCGCCGCGACAAGGGGGAGAAGAAAGCGAAAGGTGCTCATTTGCGGTATAAGACGCACGAACTCCTCTGCTGGATACATCTTCGATGCAGTCGCAAGTGGAGAGGATTCCGATTGGGATGTAAGCCTGCCCTGCCCCTTCCATTATGACTGCCCTTCGCTCCCTCCTGCTGCTCTGCGCCCTCACGCTCGGCAGCGCGTCCGTCTTCGCCGCCAATCAAACGCTTCCGCTGGATCCCCAAGGGAGCAGTCTCACTTTCGTCGGGGATGCCACCTTGCACAGCTTCCGCGGAGAAGCCAAAGAGTTCACCGGGAGCGCCACGTTGGACACCGAGGCGTCGCCCCCGGTGCAGAAGGCCACCCTGCGCTTCAAGACTGCGGCCCTCACCACCTTCAACGACAAGCGCGATAAGAACATGCGCGATTGGCTGAAGGTGGAAGTGCATCCCGATGTCACGTTCACGCTGGAAAGCGTGAAGCTGATCGAGGGCGACATGCCAAAGGCCGACGCCCAACATCCGGCGAAGTTCACAGTGAATGGCACGTTCGTCTTGAACGGCGCGAAGCAACCTTTCGGCGGCGCGGCGCTGGGCTGGCGGGCGAAAGACCGCCTGCTTGTGACCGGCGACGCCGTCATCGATACCCTGCAGTTTGGCCTCCCGCAAATCCGCCAGACGCTCCTGACCGTGGCAACGAAAGTGAAAACGAGCTACCGCTTCTCGTTCATCCTGCCGCCCGCCTACGCGCTCAAGTAATAGTTCAACAGCACCCCAGCGAGGAGGCTCATGCTGACCAGTGCATTGACGTTGAAGAACGCCTCATTGATCGACGCCGGATTGTCCGGATTCGCGAGGCGGTGTTCCCAGATCAAAGCCGCGACGACCACCAGCCACGCGGCCCAGTAGAACCGGCCCAGCCCAGCCAGCCAGCCGAACACGAAAAAGGCGATCCCGGCAACAATGTGGAGGCCTTTCGCCAATCGCAACGCCGCCGGAATCCCAAAGCGCGACGGGAAACTGAACAGCCCCTTCCGGCGATCGAAGTCCGCGTCGAGCGTGGAGTAGATGAGGTCGAAACCGAAGACCCAGCACACCACCGCGGCGGCGAGAAAGTAGGGCGTAATCGTCCCCAACTCCCCGCGCACCGCCGCCCACGCGCCCATCGGCGCGACGCTCAAGGCCACGCCGAGGAAGAAATGCGAGTAGGCCGTGAAACGCTTGGTCAGCGAATAGAAAGTGATGAGGACGATCATCACCGGGCTGAGATAGAAACAGAGCGGATTGAGCTTCCACGCGGCGAAAACCGACACCGCGAGCGACAGCGTCAAGACCAGCCACGCGCTCGATTTCCCCAGCAAGGTATGGCGGGCCGCCGTGCGCGGATTCTCCTTGTCGATCTCCCAATCGGCCAGCCGGTTGAAACACATCGCCCCCGTGCGCGCCGCCACCATGCACACGAGAATCCAGCCGAAAACCCCCGAGCGGCACCCCGCCCATGGCCCGCCACGAGCATCGCCACCAAGGCAAACGGCAGGGCGAAAATCGTGTGGGAAAAGCGAATGAATTCGCCGAGGCGAAGCAGGAAGGGCTTGGTGGGAAACGGCGTTGGGCATGGTCACGTCGGAAGCGCGGGATGACATACAAGCAACGCCCGTCTTGGCAAGCGCCTGCTATGGTCACAGGAGCAATCTCCCAGCCCTGGGCGATACTTTCCGCGCAGCCACGCCTCCGCCTCGGGCTGGTTCGCGATGCGCCATCGCGTCCGCGTCCCACTGGAGCGTCACACCCGGGACACGCGTGGCGACGTTGCCGAGTTGCACGGTCTCGGTGAGCGGCCCGGCGTAATCGAAATTGTCCGTCGTCTTCGTGCCAGCCAGCGCGGCATCGACCCAGGCGTGGTAGTGGCTCGAGCCCGCGACTTCCTGGATCTCGTACGAAGCAAACTTCGCCTCGGGATACAGCTTCGGCATGGCGTAATGCTTGAGCACCATCGTCCCGCCTTCGCCGATGAACAGAGAGCCGGCGGCCGGCAATTCCGTGCCCACGGGCATCTGCGCGAGCGCGAGGTCGGGCTGGCGTCCGCCATCGTACCAGGTGACCGGGAGCGTCTTCTCCGTCGTCCAGGCGGTGCCGGGGAAGACATAGCGGATCGTTTCCGCCGAGGGCCACGTCTGCGCATTCGCTCCCTCGTTCTCGGCGCGAATGCTGAGCGGCGCGGTCAGTTCCAGCGCGGTGAAAACCGGATCGAGGATGTGGCAGCCGAAGTCGCCCATCGTGCCCGCGCCGAAGTCCTGCCAGTCGCGCCACTTGAAGGGATGATAGACGTCCGGCGCGTACTCGCGCTGCGGCGCGACGCCCAGCCACCCGTCCCAATTCAGCGACGCCGGCACCGGCCCGGGCGCGGGCGGCGCCGTGAGCTTGGTGTAACCATTGCCCGGATTCTTTTGCCATGAATGCACGGCCTGGATTTTCCCGATCGCGCCGGCGCGCAGGAGTTGCACCGCTGTGCGATATTCCTTCGCCGAATGGATCTGGTTGCCCATCTGCGTGACCACTTTCGATTTCGCCGCCTGCAGCCGCATCTGCCGCGCTTCCCACACCGTGTGGCTCAGCGGTTTCTGGCAGTTAGAGGTGCTTGCCGCGCCGCATGGCATCGAGCGAGATATAGGCGTGCATGTGGTCGGGCGTGGAGACGGTGACGGCATCGAAACCGTCCCCCAATTTGGCGAACATCTCGCGGAAATCCTGGAAGTGCGTCACGCCGGGAAATTTCGCATCGACCTTCTCGAAGTGCGTGGTGTCGATGTCGCAAAAGCCGACGAATCTGGCCTTCGGATGCGAGCCGGTTTCGCTGATATCCGACAGGCCTTTCCCGGCGCAACCGACGGCCGCGATCTGGAGATGGGAGTTCAGGTTGACGGCGCGGACCAGGGCGGGAAAGCCGAGGATGGCGGCGCTGGAAGTCTTGAGGAAGGTGCGGCGGGTCGTGTTCATGAGGTTGGGGTGTTAGCGGGAAGGATCGATTTCCGGGACGAGGAGGCAGGACGGATGCGTGTGGTCGTGCCAGATCGTGTTGATCGCCGTGGTGGTGTCTTTCAGCCAATCCACGGTCTGACGTCCGCCGGTTTGATTGTTCGGCTCGTAGAGCGGGTAGCCGGTGCTGGCCACGGTCACGCGGATGCGATGCCCTTTGTTCAGGATGATGCTCGTCCAGCCGATGGGCCACGCGAGCTTCGCCGGCTCGCCGGGCGTGAGCAGCACTTCCTTGTCGAAGCCCTTCGCGGGTACCGCGCACGCAACGGATAATCCATGAGCAGCATGCTGCGGCCATCGGGATAGACGTCGCTCACGCGCAGGATGAAGTCCGTGTCCTTCGCCGTGGAGCTGGCGAAGATTTCCGCCTGCACTTCGCCGGTCCATTCGATGGGCGCGGCGAGCGGCGCAGTCGTCCACGTCCGCACTTCGCTCTGGCCGCTCGAAGGGTCGCGCGTCTCTCGCCCCGGGGAAGGAGTTCCCGGAATGCTCATCGGCTGGCGCGGGTTGCTGGCGTAACTCGTGTGGCTCGAAACATCGGGGCGACAGGGTGCGCTCCAGCCGCCATCCGCACGGAGATATAGCGGAGTCCCCGGCACCTGCGGCGGAAAATCCTGCGCCTCACGCCAGTAGTTTCCCGGCGCGCCGGGCTCACCGGCCGCGCCCATCACATAGTAGCGCACCTTCGGCTGCCGCTCGGCGCCGTTTGTCCTCGCCCTTAAGATAGTGGTCGAACCACGGCGTCATCGACGCGTAGACGTCGAACGTCGCGCTCTCGGGAAACACCAGTTCGCCGATCTTGTTCGATTTCGGATAGCCGCCGTGCAGCCATGGGCCGAGGACGAGATGCTGCCGGCCGCGCGAGTTTTCCCCGCCGTGCCGCTGCCGGCCGACGAAGCTGGCGATCGAGCCTTGCACCATGAAGTCGTACCAACTGCCGACGGTGAAACAGGGCAGGTTCATCTTATCGAAGTGCAGCGTGCAATCCTCATCGCGCCAGTAGTCGTCGTAGTCCGGGTGCTGGTCCCACTCGCGCAGCAGCGCGTCGTGGTCGGCGGGATTCCGCGCGACCTTGCCCATGTTGAACAGCCGCTCGGGGCGCGTGATGCCGCCCAGGCGGTAGCCCTCTTGAAACAGGCTCAGGCCGGTTATCGGTCATGTATTGCGCGACGAGATGCGGCGGCTGCGAGACGGCGAGATAGTTCTGCGCGTAACCGGCTTGCGAGCCGCCATAGGTGCCGATCTTCCCCGTGCACCAGGGCTGCGCGGCGAGCCATTCGCACACGTCGTAACCGTCGCGCAATTCGCCCCATTCCAACCCGCGATAGCCGCGCCACACGCCTTCGCTTTCATGCGTGCCGCGGTAATTGACGACCGCGATGACAAAGCCGCGCTCGGCCCATTTCGCCGAGGCTTGGCGGGAGCCGGTGCCGGTGATTTCCGCGTAGCGCTGCTCGAAGATCGCCGGCCACTTTCCTTCGCCCGGCGGGAAATAAAGATACGCAGAGAGCTTCTGGCCATCGCGCATCGGAATCATGACGCGCTCCTCGCGCACGGCGCCGAAATCGAGCTTCGGGAGCCCGGCCGCGACGGCCTGCAGGGTGAGCGCCGCGCTGGCGAGGAGGAAGGTGCGAAGTGGGCGGGGGTCATGGGTCTTGGGGCGGCGTGGACATTGCAGTAAACCCGGCGACACCCGAGATTCTTTTATCGTTTTCGGTAAATCTTTTTCCATGTTATCCGGAACGATCCAGAGCGGGCTGCCTCGCGATGCGTGGGCTGCATGGGCTGCGTAGCGAAATATTCAAAATAAACGGCCAAAAACGCGGCCACTGATGCGTGCCGGCAAGACGCCAAGGAACAGGGCGTGACAAGTGCGGGTAAATCCCGCAAATCGAGTGGCCGATGAATTCCGCTCTCCTGCCCCTGCTGATTGTCGCCACCGTGTTGTCGGCGCTCGGGGTGGGCCTGCTGATCGTGTTGTTGATTCGCAAGCCAGTAGACAAGGCCGCGGATCGCGTGCGAAGTGAGGTGGACCGCGTGAATGAAGTGGTCCGGAGTGAGCTTCAAGCAGGACGTGGCGAGAGCCTGGGCGCGGCCCGCGAGACGCGGGAAGAGATTGCCAAGGCGGTTCGCGAGCTGGCCGATTCCCTGCAGCAGCGTCTCGGTGAACTGCGGACCACGCTCGACTCGCGGCTGCAGCAGATGAGCGACGCCGAGCGGGCCGCCGACCTGCAAGACCGCACGGAATTGCAGAATGCGCTCAAGGATTTCCGCGAGGCCCAGGCGAAGCGAATGGATGAACTCGGCACGCGCCATGAAACCAAGCTGGAAGCGATGCGCACGACGATCGAGACGAAGCTGACGCAATTGCAAGCCAACAACGAAGCGAAGCTGGAGCTCATCCGCCAGACCGTGGACGAGAAGCTGCACCAGACACTCGAACAGCGCCTCGGCGAATCGTTCAAGCTGGTCAGCGAACGCCTCGAACAAGTGCACAGCGGGCTGGGCGAGATGAAGTCGCTGGCGGTGGGCGTGGGCGACTTGAAGAAGATCCTCAGCAATGTAAAGACGCGCGGCACCTGGGGCGAAGTGCAGCTCGGCAATCTGCTCGAGCAAACGCTCACCCCGGAGCAATTCGTCCGCAACTTCGCCCCCAATGAGGACAGCCCGGAACGCGTGGAATTTGCCATCCGCCTGCCCGGCCGCGACACGGATGGCACGCCGGTGTGGCTGCCGCTCGATTCGAAATTTCCCAATGAGGAATACCAGCGGCTGGTCGAGGCGCAGGAGCGGGGCGAGGTCGCCGCGGTGGGAGGCGGCCAGCGCGGCCCTCGAGCAAGGCATCCGCCTGGAGGCGCGGAAGATTTCCGAGAAATACATTTGCCAGCCCGCGACCACCGATTTCGCGATCCTGTTTCTGCCCACCGAGAGCCTCTTTGCGGAGGTGTTGCGGCGTCCGGGATTGAGCGAGGCCTTGCAGCGCCAGTTACCGCGTGGTGGTCGCCGGGCCGACGACGCTCACCGCCCTGCTCACCAGCTTGCAAATGGGCTTCCGCACGCTCGCCATCGAGCAGCGCTCCGGCGTGCTCGGCGCGGTGAAGGCGGAGTTCGGCAAATTTGGCGACACCCTCGACAAGGTGCAGAAGAAACTGACCGAAGCGTCGAATACCATCGAGACCGCGCAACGGCGTTCGCGGCGCCGTCGCGCGCAAACTGCGGCCGGCGGAGGAACTGCCGGCGGTGGATTGCGGCGGCGCTGCTGGGCTTGGAAAGCGACGCCGCGGCGGAGGTGGAAGAAGCGGACGCGACCGGCGAAGAGGCGTGAGGGGTTTGGGGCGCGGAGCTCCAAAAAAACAGGCCGTCATCCTGAGCTGGCGAAGGACCTCTGATCTCTGTTTTTCGTCACCAACACGGCATGAAGACGACATGGCGATGGTCACGACGCCGGAGGCATACGATGCCAGAGCGAAACCAGAGGTCCTTCGCAAGCTCAGGATGACGGCCGTTTTTTTCGACGTCCCGCCACCATCCACTTGCACCGAACGCCCAATCTTCATTGGATAACAGCCCATGCGCCCCCTTCCCCTGCTGTTCGCCTTCCTCCTTGCGCTCTGCGCTCCCCCGCTCCCTGCCGCCGACGACTTTCTTCCCGGCGTCCAGCGCATCGTCTTCCTCGGCGATAGCATTACGCACGGCGGAGGGTATGTGGAGGATTTCGAACTGTATCTCTTCGCCCGCTACCCGGCACGGAAGTTTGAAGTGATCGACATCGGCCTCTCGAGCGAGACGGTTTCCGGGCTTTCGGAAGAAGGGCATGCGGGCGGCAAGTTCCCGCGTCCCGATCTGCACGAGCGCCTCGACCGCGCCCTGCCGAAGACCAAGCCCGGCCTCGTCTTCGCCTGCTACGGGATGAACGACGGCATCTATCTGCCGCTCGACGAAGCGCGCTTCGCAAAATTCCGCGAGGGCATGGATTGGCTCCACGACAAGGTCACCGCCGCCGGCGCACAGATCATTCACATCACGCCGCCGACCTTTCACGCCCTCGACGCGCGCCCCAAACCGGATGCCGACGGGAACAAACCCGCCTCTCTCCTCGGCGGCTACAACCTGGTCCTCGATCGCTACTCCGCATGGCTGGTGGAGCAGCGCTCCCCGGGGCTGGCGCGTGATCGACATCCATACGCCGATGAATGCCTTCATCGACGCGCAACGAACGACCAATCCCGATTTCGTCTTCGCCAAGGATGGCGTGCATCCGAATGCGGAAGGGCCACGCCTTGATTGCCGACGCACTCATCGCCGCGCTCGTGCCGAAGGATGCTGCCTGGTGGCAAAAGTATCAGGCCGACCTCGCGGCCAATCCGAAGGGCGCGGAACTGCGGAAGCTGGTGCATCAGCACGTGCATCTGCTCGGCGATGCGTGGCTGAGCGACATCGGGCACCAGCGGCCCGGCGTGAGTCCCGGGCTGCCGCTCCCCGAAGCGGAGGCCAAGGCCGCGGACGTGGAAACCAAAATCCGCGCGCTGGTTGCGGAATTGCATCCCTAACATAGGTCATCCTGAGCGGAGTGTAACGAGGTCGAAGGACCCCGTCGAAAAACCCGCGATCACCACTGCTGGAGCGACGGGATCCTTCGACTGCGCTCAGGATGACATTGAAAAGAAAGCGCTCTCTTGTTGCCAAGGCGCTTTCCCCACTTGCCCCGCAACGCCCCGGCAGACACGCTCTGCGCTCCCTCACGATGAAAGCCTTTCGCCTCAACCGTCTCTTCAATTCCAAGTCCAACCGCTGCTTCGACGTGGCCATCGACCACGGCTTTTTCAACGAGCGCGGCTTTTTGCAGGGCATCGAAAATCTCGAGGATTGTGTGCGTGCCCTCGTCAAAGCGGCACCGGATGCGATCCAGCTTACCATCGGCCAGGCGGAACTGCTCCAGCGCATTCCCGGCAAGGAAAAGCCCGCGCTCGTGCTGCGCACCGACGTGGCCAATGTCTACGGCGCCGAGCTGCCGCGCGCGCTCTTCAGCCGTATGATCGGCAATGCGGCCGAGCAGGCCGTGCGCCTCGATGCGACCTGCGTGGTAGTGAATCTTTTCCGCATCCCCGGCCAGCCGGAAGTCACCGACCAGTGCATCGAAAACATCCTCAAGATCAAACCGGAGTGCGAACGCTGGTGTATGCCGCTGATGATCGAGCCGCTCGTCTTTCGCCCGAATGAACAAGCCGGCGGCTACATGGTGGATGGGGATCTGAACAAGATTCTCCCGCTCGTCCGCCAGGCGGTGGAACTGGGCGCGGGACATCATCAAGGCGGATCCGACGGACGATGTGAGCGTTTACCATCAGGTGGTGGAAATCGCGGGGCGCATCCCGGTGCTGGTGCGCGGCGGCGGCAAGGCGCCCGACGCGGAAATCCTCGACCGCACGGAGAAGCTCATCCAGCAAGGCGCGGCGGGCATCGTCTATGGCCGCAATATCATCCAGCATCGCGACCCGGCGGGCATGACGCGGGCGCTCATGTCGATCGTGCATGATGGCGCGACGGCCGCGGAAGCGGCCAAATTCATCGCTCCCGCGAAATGAAGACCCTGCGACTCGGGATCATCGGCGGCGGCCTGATGGGCCGCGAAATGGCCAGTGCCATCGGCCGCTGGTGTGCGCTCACGGATGCTCCGGTGCGCCTGGAACTCACGGCGATCTGCGACCTCAACGAGCAGGTGCGCGAATGGTTTCGCCGCATTCCATCGGTGCAGCTTTTCACCGCGGATTCGCAGGAGCTGTGCGCGAGTGACAACGTCGACGTCGTGTATGTCGCGGTGCCGCATCATTTGCACGAGAGCCTGTATTTGCAGGTCTTGCAGAGCGGGAAGGATCTCTTCGCGGAGAAGCCGTTCGGCATCGATCTGGCGGCGGCCAGGAAGATCCGCGACACCGCCCGGGAGTTGGGCCGCTTCGTTCGCTGCTCGTCGGAGTTTCCCTTTCTGCCCGGAGTGCAAAAGGCCGTCCGCTATTTGCGCAATGGGCAGCTCGGGCATGTGCTGGAAATTCGCAGCGGGTTTCATCACGCCAGCGACCTCGACCCGACCAAGCCGATCAACTGGAAGCGGCAGAACCGGTTTTGCGGGGAGATCGGTGTGATGGGCGATCTCGGCATGCACACGGCCCACGTGCCGCTGCGCCTCGGCTGGCGGCCCAGGCGTGTCTACGCGCAGTTGCAAAAAATTTACACCGAACGCCCGGATGGCCAAGGCGGCATGGCGGCGTGCGACACATGGGACAACGCGCTCGTGCACTGCGACGTCGAGATCGACGGACGCGAAGTGCCGATGCGCCTCGAGACGAAACGCCTCGCCCCGGGTGAGATGAACACTTGGTATCTCGAGGTCTTCGGCACCGAGGGCGGCGTGCGCTACTCCACCAAGGAAACGAAGACGCTGTGGCACTTCCGCCGCGGCAAGGAGCAGGTCTGGGAACGCTACGATGTGGGCATGGGCGAGAGCGCTTTTCCCGTCGTGACCGGTGGGATTTTCGAAGCCGGTTTTCCCGATTGCTTCCAGCAAATGCTCGCCTCCTTCGCCGCGGAACACGCGGGGCAACTCGGCGAGCGCTTCGGCTGTGCCACGCCGGATGAAGCGGTGGGCAGTCACGAGATTTTTGCCGCCGCGTTGCGTTCGCATGCGGAGAAACGCGCCATCGACTTGTAACCCTTCCAGCGCCTCCCCCCCATGGCCATCATCGATCGCTCCCAGGCCCAGCCTGAATACGACGTCGCCATTGTGGGCTCCGGCGCCGGCGGCGGCCAAATGGCTTACACGCTCACGCTCGCGGGGCTGAAGTGCGTGATGCTCGAAGCGGGCCGCTCTTACGATCCGCCCACCCAAACGGCGATGTTACACCGTCCCGACCAGACGCCGCTGCTCAACACACCCACGCCGGACAAACAAATGGGCTTCACCGATGCGACGGTGGACGGTGGGTGGATCATTCCCGACGAGCCCTACACGCAGGCGAGCGAGAAGCCGGAGGAACAGTTTTCCTGGTGGCGCCCGCGCATGCTCGGAGGCCGCACGAACCACTGGGGCCGCATGTCGCTGCGCAACGGGCCTTACGATTTCAAGCCGCGCAGCCGCGACGGCCTGGGCTTCGACTGGGCCGATCAGCTACGACGACGTGGAGCCCTATTACACGAAAGTGGAAATGCTCATCGGCGTCTTCGGCACGAACGAAGGGATGGAGAACACGCCCAATTCCCCGGACGGCGTGCTGCTCCCACCGCCCAAGGCGCGCGCCTCGGAACTGTACCCTGCAGAAGCAGGTCAAGCCGCTCGGTATCCCGGTGATCTCCATCCACCGCGCCGTGCTCACCCGCCCGCTCGATGCCGACACGATCCCCGCGAAGTTGCATCCCGGCAACGCCTGGGCGCAGCGCATCGTCGCCGATTCCATGCGGGCGCGCGGTGCATGTTTTCTGGGCGACCGATTGTCATCGCGGTTGCAGCCTGCGGGCAAATTACCAGAGCACCACCGTGCACCTGCCGCCGGCGCTCGCCACGGGCAATCTCGACATCATTCCGCATGCCCACGCCCGCGAGGTCACGCTGGGCAAGGACGGCAAGGCGACCGGCGTGCTCTACATCGACAAGACGACGGGCCGGGAAGCACGCGTGAAGGCGAAGGTCGTGGTGCTCGCCGCCAGCAGCGGTGAAACCGTGCGCCTCCTGCTCAATTCCAAAAGCGCGTCGTTTCCGCAAGGGATCGGCCACGGCAACGGGCTCGTCGGCAAATACGTCATGGATTCGGTCGGGCGAGTGTCGGCGGCCAGATCCCCGCATTGGAAAATCTTCCCCCGCACAACGAAGACGGCGCCGGCGGCCCGCACCTGTATATCCCGTGGTGGCTCTACCGCGAACAGCTTGCCGGAAAGCTCAACTTCCCCCGTGGCTACCATGTGGAATTCAACGGCTCGCGCCCATGCCCCGGCGGCCGCAATCCACTCTCCGACGATCTCGCGCGCGGCGCTTACGGCACGAAATTCAAGGAAGAGGCGCGGCGCTATTACGGCTCGCAAGTGGGCTACACGGTGCGCGGCGACATGATCCCAAATGAGAACTCCTTCGCCGAGCTCGACCCGGAGGTGAAGGACAAGTGGGGCATTCCCGTGCTGCGCTGGCACTGGCGCTGGAGCGACCACGAAATCAACATGGCGGATCACGGCGTGAAAACCTTCGCCGCGATGATCGAGGCGATGGGCGGCACGGTGCGCAGCCGCAAGGGACTGTCGGGCAAGGAAGCCATCGAAGGCGGGGGCAAGGTCATTCACGAAGTCGGCGGCGCCATCATGGGCGACGACCCGCGGAAGTCGGTGTGCAACGGTCGAAACCAGATGTGGGATGTGAAGAATCTTTTCCTCTGCGACGGTGCACCCTTCGCCTCCGACGCGGACAAAAATCCCACACTCACCATCATGGCGCTCGCTTGGCGCGCGGGGGATTACATCATCGACCAGGCACGGAAAGGAAACCTGTGAAACCGGACGAATCTCCCACCCGACTTTCCCGAAGGACGGTGCTGAAATGGTTTGCCGCCGTAGCTGCGGCCACGCAACTGCCCGAACTCGGAAGCGCCGTGCAGGCGAACCGTCCCGCCGCCGCTGAAAGGCTACGGCACCGATCCGGATCTCTCGAAATTTTACGGGCCTGGAGATTTCTGGCCGCTGACCTTTACCGCGCTGCAACGGTCCACCGCCACCGCGCTCGCCGATCTCATCCTGCCTGCCGACCATCTCGGGCCTGCCGCCAGCGAAGTGCGCGTCGTCGACTTCCTCGACGAATGGGTGAGCGCCCCCTACCCGCTCCAGCAGAAAGATCGCGCCACGTTGTTACCCGGCCTGCAATGGCTCGAAGACGAATCGCAGAAGCGCTTCGCGAAAAATTTCGCCGCCCTCGAAGACCCGCAAAGGCGCGCTATCGCCGATGACATCTGCTGGCCAGCGGATGCGCAACCGGAGTTCAAGAAAGCCGCCGCGTTTTTCCTCAAATTCCGCTCGCTTGCCGCGAGTGCGTATTACGGGACCGAGGCAGGATGGAAAGCCATCGGCTACGTCGGCAACGTGCCGCTCGCGAGCTTCGACGGCCCGCCACCGGAGGTCCTGGCGAAACTCGGCCTTGAGCAAACGGTGAAGTAACGCTCGCGGTTGAGTTCGGCGGCAGTTCGCACTCTCCCTCGCGGTCATCCTGAGCTTGCGAAGGATCTCTGATTTCTGCCTTTCCCTCACCGATCCGATGCCCGATTGCCGCGTGCGTTGCATTTATGCCGGGCTCTTTGATGCAAGAGCGAGATCAGAGGTCCTTCGCAAGCTCAGGATGACGGGGTTGGCGGGCGCTGGCGCTACGTGAGCATCTCCTGGATTTCATCGAGACTCAGGCCGTCCATGAGCGGTTGCTCGCTTTCGATCGTGGCGTCCACCAAGGCGCGTTTCTTTTGTTGCAGCGCGAGGATCTTCTCCTCGACCGTGTCCCGCGCGATCAGCTTGTAGGCCGTCACCACCTTCTGCTGGCCGATGCGGTGGGCGCGGTCGGTGGCCTGCATTTCCACCGCCGGATTCCACCACGGATCGAAGTGGATCACCGTATCCGCAGCGGTGAGATTGAGACCGACGCCACCCGCTTTCAGGCTGATCAGAAAAGCCGGCACTTCGCCCGTCTGAAACCGATCGACTTCCGCCGCCCGGTCTTTCGTCGAGCCGTCGAGATAACAGTACGGAATCTCATCCGCGGTGAGCGCTTCGCGCAGGAGCGTGAGCATCGAAACGAATTGACTGAAGATCAGCACGCGATGGCCGCCATCGACGGCCTCGGCCAGCAACTCGCGCAGGAGCTCGATCTTGGCGGACGCCTGCTCCTGTTCGATCCCTTCCTGCCCGAGCAGCCGCAGGTCGCAGCAGGCCTGCCGCAAGCGCAGCAGCGCGGTGAGCATGGTGATGCGCGCCTTGCCCTGGTCCTTCGCGCCCGCGAGGTCGGAGAGCGTGCGGCGCGTGGTCTTCACCAGCTCCGCGTACACGTCCTTCTGCTGGGGCGTGAGTTCGCAATAAGAGACCTGCTCGATTTTCTCGGGCAGTTCCGTGGCCACGACGCGCTTGGTGCGGCGGAGGACGAACGGACGGATGCGTTGCAGCAATCGTTTCGCCGCGCCACCCAGCGGGTCGTTCTGAATTTCGCGCTCATAGCGCTCCCGGAAATCCTTCGCCGACCCCAGGTAACCCGGCATGAGGAAATGCATGAGCGACCACAAATCCCGGAGCGAGTTCTCGATCGGCGTGCCGGTGAGCAGGAAGCGAAACTTCGCCCGCAGCGCGCAGGCCGCCTGCGCATTCTGGCTGTCGGGATTCTTGATGTGCTGTGCTTCGTCCAAAATCGCCGCGTCGAATTCCCAGTCGCGGTAGCGCTCGATGTCGCGGCGCAGCAGCGGATAGCTGGTGACGACCAACTCCGCCTCTTCCAGCGCCGGCCCGAACAGCTTCCCGCGTCCCTCCCCGGCGATGACCAGCACCTTGCGCTCCGGTGTGAACCGCGCGCCTCGCGCACCCAATTGAAAACAAGCGACGACGGGCAAACGATCAGCGCGCGCCCTCCCAACTCCCGCAAAAAGGCCAGCGCTTGCACGGTCTTCCCCAGGCCCATCTCATCGGCGACAATGCCCCCAAGGCCATTGTCCGCGAGAAACTTCAGCCAGTACACGCCAGTCTTTTGATAAGCGCGCAAGACTTCCTCCAAATCCCCCAGCGGAATCGCCGGCAGCCGCGTCACATCGCGCAAGATCTCCGTCCACGCGTTCCACCGCGCATCGACGCGCAGTTTCGCCCCTTGTTCTCGCGCCAGCGTATCGAGATACCCCGCATGCGCACGGGCCACGCGATACATCCCCGGCTGGCGCTGCTCGGGATTGCAGTCCGTGAGGGCCTGCTGCAATTCGTCGAGCACGCCGGGATCGAAGACGGCCACCTTTTTGTTCTTCAGCCGGGTCGAGCTTTGGCCCCGATTGCAAGAGACGCTGAATATCTGCGGCGGAGAATTGCTCGCCGCTCGGCGTGCCGAGTTCAAGCGACAGATCGAACCAGTTCTCGCCCGACCCGCGGATTTGCAGTTTTGGCTCGATGCGCTCGATGTCGCGCGTCACGAAATCAAAGCGCGCCCCGATCGCGACGTTCCAGTCCCGCTGCAAACGCGGCAATTCGCCGGCAAAAAATGCCAGGATGCGCGGCTCGCCCTTGAGCACCATCTCGCCCTTGGAGTCCGGGTCGGTGAAGCCCGCTTTGCGCAGGCGCCCGACCGCGGCTTCTTCCGCCGGATGAGCAAAGCGGGAACCGGCGAGCGTCGTCTGGCGCGTGCTGTATTCCGCATCGAGACGGGCGGTGAGATAATTCAGCGACCCCTCCACTTGCAGGTGAAACTTGGGGCGTTCGCCGGAGGGTATCGCCGGCAACGCACTGGACCCCGCAGCGCTTCCGGAAGAAAAAGTCGATGGCGATTTCCCGGTCGCAGGAGCCGCGGCGACGCGCGGCTTGATGATCTCCAGCCCCACCGCCAGCGCGTGCGCACAGATCACCCCACGCTGCCGCGACTCACGGCACGTACACAGGTTTTCCACCTTGGAGGCGGAGAGAATCTTCAGCCCGGTGCGATACTCCTGCTCCCCTTCCCGGACGCGCCCCTCCAGCAGCGGCGGCTCGTATTGCGCCGCGATCACCCGGCCCATCTGCTGCAGGCTGCGGGCCTGCTTCAGAGCCTGCCAGCCACCGGCGTCGGAGAGAAAGCGTTCGGTAATCGGGATCATGCGGAGCCGCATCCCCTACAACAGCATCGGCTTTCGGCAATCAAATCTGTTCAAATGTCGCGCCACGCCTACACTCCCGCGCCCTATGAAGATCATCGCGGTCGCCAATCAAAAAGGCGGCGTCGGCAAGACCACTACCAGCGTCAACCTCGCATCCTGCCTCGCCGCGAGAGGCGTGAAGACTTTGCTCATCGACCTCGACCCGCAGGCCAACGCCACCAGCGCGCTCGGCCTCCCCACGATCGATGGCCACAGCATCTACGAGCCGCTGCTCGGCGGCGCCATGATCGCGGAGAAAGTCGTGCCCACACGCTGGGAGCATCTCTGGATCATTCCCCGGCGACATGGCCCTCGCCGGCGCGGAAATCGAGGTCGCCCGCGCGGACGATCATCTCACCCGGCTGCGCAGCGCCTTCGAGCCCTTGCGTGCCGATGCGACCTTCGATTTCGTCCTGCTCGATTGCCCGCCCTCGCTCGGCATCCTCATGACCAATGCGCTCGCCGCCGCCGATGAACTGCTCATCCCGTTGCAGTGCGAGTATTTCGCCCTCGAGGGCCTGAGCAAGATCCACCAGATCGTCGGCCAGATCCGCGATTGCGGCGCCAACCCGACCCTCACCATCGGCGGCATCCTCATGACCATGTTCATGCGCAACAATCTCGCCAACCAGGTGATCGCCGAGGTGCAGAATCATTTCGGCGATGTGATCTTCAAGACGATCATCCCGCGCGCCGTCCGCCTCAGCGAAGCGCCCAGCCACGGCAAGCCGATCCTCGAGTACGAGCCAAACGGCCTCGGCGCCACCGCCTACAAGGCGCTCGCGGAAGAATTCCTCGCCCGCCAGCACTGGTCGGGCTCCCACGTTCCTGCCTGAGATGAGGCGCGAGACATTCCCTCTCACCACAACCGCGGCCGCGGCCGACCGTGCCTTAAGCACCATGCCGAGCCCCCTCGCCGATCACTGGACGCTCGACCCCAGCGTCGTCTTCCTCAATCACGGCAGCTTCGGCGCCTGCCCCCGCGCCGTCCTCGCGGCCCAGTCCGAATTGCGCGCCCGCATGGAGCGCCAGCCGGTGCAATTTCTCTGGCGCGATCTGCCAGATTTGCTCGACGCCGCGCGCGAAGAGCTGGCGACCTTCCTCAAGGCCGAGGCGGACGACCTGGTCTTCATCGCCAACGCCACCGCGGGCGTGAACGCGGTCGTGCGCTCGCTGCAACTCTCGCCCGGCGACGAACTGCTCACCACCAACCACGATTATAATGCATGCCGCAACGTGCTCGCCGAAGCCGCGACGCGCGCGGGAGCCAAGGTCGTCGTCGCCAGGATTCCCTTCCCTCTGCGCGATGAAACGCAGATCATCGAAGCAATCCTCGCGGCGGTCACGCCGCGCACGCGGCTGGCGATGATCGACCACATCACCAGTCCCACCGCGCTGGTCTTCCAGTCGCGAAGATCATTCGCGCGCTGGAGGCCCACGGCATCGATACGCTCGTGGACGGTGCCCACGCCCCCGGGGCGGTGCCGCTGCACATCGGCCTGCTGCGCCCCGCCTACTACACGGGCAATTTGCACAAATGGGTCTGCGCCCCCAAGGGCGCCGCCTTCCTCTGGGCGCGACCCGACCGCCAGGAGGCCTTGCGCCCCGCGATCATCAGCCACGGCGAGAATACCCGCCGGCCCGGCCGCAGCCCGTATCACGATCGCTTCGACTGGCCGGGCACGCTCGATCCCACCGCCTGGCTCAGCGTTCCCGCGGCCATCCGGTGGGGCGCGTCGCTGTTGCCCGGCGGCTGGGAGGAATTGCGCGACCGCAATCATCTGCTGGCAACCGCCGGCCGCGCCTTGCTCGCCGGGCGTTTCAATCTCGCCCTGCCCTGCCCCAATGAACTCCTGGCCAGCATGGCCACGCTCATCCTGCCCGAGCCGCTCCAGCAGCCGCCGATCGACCACGCGCGGTTCGACAGCGTGCAGGTGAAGTTGCACGCCGAGCATGGCATCGAAGCGCCCATCGTCCGCTGGGGCGAGCCGAAGCGCCGCTACGTGCGCCTCTCCGCCCAGGCCTACAACAGCACCGACGACTATCGCGCACTGGCCGATGCCATCATGCGCCTGCCGAGCAAGGCAGCCCGTTAATGTCCGATCGGCAAAGTGCCGGACGCCCTCGAGTGGATTATTTCTGCTGTCCCAGCGAACCGCCTTCCGCCATTTTGATGAGCGTAAACAGCGCTTGATTGATCGGCGTCGGCACTCCGAGTTCCGATCCGCGGCGCGCGATGAAGCCGTTCAAGGAATCGATTTCCGTCAGCTTGCCCCGGCGCAGGTCTTGTGCCGTGGAGGACCGGGCTCCCGCGAGCTGTTTGGCCAGTTGCAGCACGGCGGCCAGCGCCATCTTCGTATCCGCCATGCCCGGCAACACGACCCGGGCGGCCTGGGCCACGGCCAGCACTTCCTCGACGACCGCTTCGACCAGGCGGCGGGCTTCGGTCATTTCCGTGATACGACCATAAGTCGCCTGGCCCAGCGCCGAGACGGCGTTCAACGCGCAATTGCACATGAACTTGGCCCACAATTCGCCCTCGATGTTTTGGCTGAGGGCGGCACGGCACCCCGGCGCGCTCAAAAAGATCCGCCAGCGTTTTCGTCCCGGCCGTTTCGGGTCCGATCACGAGATCGCCCCGGCCCGCATGTTTCACGTGCCCGGGCGCGGGCACCGACGCGGCCACGTAAACCACTGCCGGGAAAGCCGCGACCTTCGCCGCCGCGCGAATCTGCTCCACGTTATCCACCCCGTTTTGCAGGCTGAGGACGATGGTTTCGGGAGCGAGAAAGGGCGCGAGAGCGCGGGCGGTAGCGGCGCTATCGGTGGTCTTCACGCAGAAGAGAACGATCGCTGCGCCGCGGGCCGCGCTGAGTTCCGTGGAGGCTTCGACGCGCACGGTTTCCCGGAAGTGCAGCGTCTCGAGGAGGAGGCCACCAGCCTGCAACGCCTCGACGAACGGCCGGCGCCCCAATCATCACGACGGAGGAACCGGCCCGCGCCAGCAAGCCGCCGAAATAGCCACCGACCGCGCCCGCACCGACGACCGCGACTCGGGGCCAATCTCCACGCTGGATTGATTCATTCATGGCATGGCCTGGTTTTGGTGAGCGGGGGAAAAATCCGTAGTCGCCAGCGTGACCAGCGTGCTGCTCAACAGAGCGGATGGCTCGGCGCCGAAGCGCGCCTCGAAACGCGCCTGCACCACCCGCCAGAGCGCGCGGCATTCGGCCAGCTTGGCGCGGCCCTTGGGCGTCAGCCGCACCTGCCGTGCCCGCGCATCCTTCCGATCATTTTTGAGCACGATGAACCCTGCTTCTCCAAGGGCCGGAGGTTCTGCCCCAGCGTGGAGCGGTCCATCACCATCACTTCGGCAAGTCTCCCCAGGCTGGGCGAGGCATCGGCCAGGCGATGGATCGAGGAGAGCAGCGTGAATTGAGTGGTCTTGAGCCCCGCCGGCGCCAGCGCGGTATCGTAGGCCAGGGAGACGTGACGCGAGGCCCTTGCGCAGGAGGGCGCAATGACACGGGCTCATGATGGTCTTGGGATCGCGGATGGCCACAACAGGGGGATATCCCCTCATCTGTCCCGGACGTCAACCGAAATTCATGGGTCGCATTCACCGTCCGCGGGGAATGCGAAAACCTTTTCGCTCCCCGTCTCTTATCGGGAACTCGCTCCCCGCCCCGTTGTAAATGTCCCGACCCGGAAAATCCCACTCCGAGATGGCCGGCGGGAGTTGGAGGACTCCGCTCACTTCCTTCCCATCGACCGCGCGCGTGTAGCGAATACCGATCTTTTGGCCGGCTTTCGCCTTCACCACCGCATTGACGGCCGCGTCGTTCAGTTCTGCGGCGCGCACGGAATCAAATGCCGTGACGATGTCACCGGGCCGCAGGCCCGCCTTTCTCCGCCGCCCCGGCGCCATCGGGGCGAAGCTTCTCCACTTGTGCGCCGCCGCCCGGATAGAGAAAGGTGGCCCCGACCATCAACCGCATGGTCAAGGGTGGTTGGGCATTCCGGCGCTGCTGATAGCGCCAGGTGTGTGATTGGAGGTCTATCTCGACGTTAAACCCGCACAGCCAAAGGGGGCCCAGAACGCTCGTCCCATCCGTACTGTTCGTGGCGGTCACCGGCACTCCCACGAGACTCTTGCCCATCAATTCGCCCTGCACGAACCAGCCGTTGCCGAAACCGTCTTTTGAGACCTCGATCGTATGATTGCGCACCAGCGCCGTAAAAAGCGGTTTCTCGAGGGCGATGGTCGCGCTGTTCGCCGTGTATAACGCAAATTCGGCGTGGCGGCCCGCGATCATCGTTTCCAGGACCGGAATCGGGCGAAAATCCTCCAGTTCTCCTTCCTGGGTATCCGGCGTGCCAGCAACCACGGGCCCGTGTGCAGGGAGAACGTGCCATCATCGTAGTTCAGCAAGACCTTGGCGTTTTTCAAATCCGCGGCTCCCAAGGCGCCGGCCAGCTTGCGGCCGCTCGTCCTGGAGAAATAGTCCATATCCACCAGGAGGACGGAAGTCTCTTTCGCCACGAAGGATTCCGCTCGCAGTTCCGGCAGCGGCATAGAGATTATTCTCCGTGACCTGTCCATCTCCGTTCGTCACGCGTATGGACAATCCCTGGGCCCTGCAGCGCCCCCCGCAGCGATGGGTCGATCATCGTATACTCTCCTGCCGTGTTCAACAGCAGGGTGCCTTTCTTTCCCCCGATCTCCGCGTCGATAAAGATCATGCCCGGCTCCTCGGGAAGCTTTTGTTGCAGCAGGATGTCGCCCGCTCCGAGTTGGATAGTGAGGCGGAGGCGGGCCGCGGGTATTCCGCCGTAGCCGGCGAAAAGGACCACACTGGCCCGGCTCTGGCGGTCCAATTCGAGCAGGGCGTTGCGCAACTGGAGGATCATCTGCACTTTCGATGAGCCTGGGCCCTCCCTTTTGTCATAGATATCCCGGCCCGGAAAATCTCCTTCCCGGATCGGCGGCGGCAGTTTCAAGGCAGTGCGGACATTCTGTCCGTCTATCGCACGGGTGTATTGCATGTTCACCGGCTGCCCAGCCATCGCCGTGACGACTTCGCCGATGGCGGCGAGACTCAACTGCCCGCGGTGCAGCGTCCCAAACTCGCGGACGATGTCGCCCTTGCGCAGGCCCGCCTCTTCCATGGGGCCGCCACTCACGGAACGCAATTCCTCGACTCGTGCGCCGCCGTCCAGGAACGCAAATTCGCCTCCGATCATCAAATCGATGTCCAGCGGGGGCATCGCCATCGGGCGCTTTTGAAAGCGCCATCGGCGGGTCTGCCAATCCATCTCGGAGTTGAACCCGCTCAACCATCGCATGCCGACCCTTCCGGTTCCCTTGACGTTGGCCACCGAGCGCACCGAAATCCCCTGGAGATCCTTGCCCATGAGTTCCCCATGGAGAAACCATCCCTGCATGACCTCCGTGGATCCTGCCGCGGCCAGCGAGGTCCCTTTCTTCGAAGATACCTCGATACAATCGTCACGGACCAAGGCAGCGAAAAACGAACTCTCGAGATCGATCTCACCGTCAGAGCCGGTATCGATGACGAACTCTCCGCGATGTCCGGCAATGGTCGCCGCAAACGCCGGCAGCCCGCCATCCATGTTCAATTCGTCCTCCGTCGACTCCGATTCCTTCATTTTCCAAGGGCCGGAATGCAATTCCATCACGCCTGCATCCCAGTCCACGAGCAGTTTGCCCGCTTGTAATCCCTTCACGCCGAGCACCGCATCCCATTTGCCCCCGAACCGCTGGGAGAACGGATCCAGATCGATGAGAACTCCCCTGGGTTCCTTCACCCGCAGCGATTGGATCTGAAAATCGGGAAAACCAAAAACCCGTGTCGCCAGCTTTTGGCCGGCGCTGTCGGTCACCTCCGCTCCGGCCACCGGAGCTTTGGCTAGATTGCTCAACGCGCGATCGACCACCGAAAACTCCGCCCCTGTATCCACGAGTATCCGGCATTCCCGGCCGCCGATCCTGCCCTCCACCAACACGACACCCGGGGACACCGGGAGCTTTTGTCGGAATAGAACCACATCCGTCCCCGCCGGCCAGACCGGCAGCGCCAGACACGAAAGAATCGCGCCTGCGACCACGGAGATCATCCTCGTCGTCCTCGCGCTGCCGTCAGATCGAAGTCGGGGGAACATCGACCGGTAATGTGCCCCCCGCCGCCAAACTCGTCGAACGATTCGGCGTGTCACGCTTTCTGCCACATTCCAGGCCCGCCTCCAGCATCGTGTTCCGGAGTACTTACGATTCCTTCCCTTCCTCTTCCGCAACGCGCGCCAGCCGGCGATCCGGAATGAACCACATCAGCGCCACGAGCACGTAAACCGCATCCGCGAGCCATTCCTGGACGAACGCGAGGCCTACTGCGGTGAGGTAAAGGACGGGCGAGAGCTTGCCTTTCCAGTCGGGGCCCAGCGCGTCGGCGATCTTCGAGTCGCGCCCGTCTTCGGAAATGATCGCGCATTGCAGCCACCAGTAGGCGATCGAGGTCAGGAACAGCACCACGCCGTAGAGCGCCGTGGGCAGCGCCTCGAAATGGTTTTCACCCGTCCAGCCCGTCACAAACGGAATGAGAGAGAGCCAGAAAAGCAGGTGGAGATTGGCCCAAAGGATGGTCCCATTCACCCGCGTGGCAGCCTGGAAGAGATGGTGATGATTGTTCCAATAGATACCCACGTAAACGAAGCTCAGCAGGTAGCTCAGGAATACCGGCAGCAGCGGTGCCAGCGCCGCCAAATCGGCGCCATGCGGCACCTTCAATTCCAGCACCATGATGGTGATGATGATCGCAATGACGCCATCGCTAAATGCTTCGAGTCGGCCTTTTTCCATGGCGGTTTCTAGTCGACGGACGCCTGGTTGCCAATCCTCGGAAGACCACCCACGGCGGCGGAGCAAGCGGGAGAATCACTCCAACGGCCTACTTCGAGACTGCGAAAAAAGAGCCCGCGAATCATTCGAATGGCACGAATGGAAAGGATTTAATTCGTGTGCTCTGTGTGATTCGTTGGCCAAACTCTCCAATTGAGCGACTTATTTCACGGTTTCTGAGGCGCTTCCGCTTGGAAGCGAGGCGCTGAAGTTCAGCGGCAGCTCGCTGTGGCAGACGCAGGCGAAAGTCGAAATATCCGGCCGAGATCGTCACTCGCGTGTAGGACGAGAAGATGCCCGCCCGCGGTTCTATGGCGGACACGCAACGCCATGGGAATGAGAGCGGCCGATGGAACAGCCTAAACATCAACTGTGTCTCGACGTGGATGCCGGTCGCAAAGACGACGACGTTCAAGCAGCGGCTATAGGAGCCGAAGGGAGTGATCCAGCCGCTCGCGTTGCGAAAGGTCGTTCCAGCCGGTTTGGACTCAGCAGCGTAGTGGCCGGCGAGTTGCCGCCAACCGCACCAGGAAATGAGGAACGCAACGGTGCAATAGAGACACACTACAAACAAGGCGATACCAGCCGGGGACTGGAACGGATCAAATTGCATCTGAACGTGGTCTATCTCTCAATGACCACAAGCTCAACGAGGCGCGCGCGTACTTCCCATTTCCATGTGCTTCGATACGGTCGGGGCGATGCGCGACGCCCTCGCGAGTCGGTGGGATCCACCCTCCCATCCCGGCAACGAAACCCGGTTATCCCACCGAAGCTCCCACCGGTTTACAGAGAAGATCCCACCCGCTCCCACCGAATCCCACTCCATTATTTTTCAAGGCACAACATCCAACATCCAACATCCAACGCCCAACATCCAACGCCCAACATCCAATAGAGTCCCCGCGCAGACGCTTGCGCCATTGGATGTTCGATGTTGGGCGTTGGATGTTGGATGTTCTGCCCCTTTCCTCCCTACCCCAGACTAGACTTGCCGCCTCTCCGGTTCTATCTACATCCCCTCTCATTTCCATGACCACCGACACCCCTGAGACATCCCGCCCCTTCCGATTTCATCCGCGAACGTCGTCGCCGCGGACGTGGCGAGTGGGAAGGTGCAGCGGGTGATCACCCGCTTTCCGCCGGAGCCGAATGGCTACCTGCACATCGGGCACGCGAAATCGATCTGCCTGAACTTCGGCATCGCCCGCGAGTTCGGCGGCGTGTGCAACCTGCGCATGGACGACACGAATCCCACCAAGGAGGAAGTGGAATACGTCGAGAGCATCGTCGCGGATGTGAAGTGGCTCATCGGCGGCTGGGCGGACGACGTCCTGCGCTTCAAGCACGTGGGCGATACGTCCGGCAAGCCCGCTCCAACCGGAGATCCGAATGCCGAGCCGTTTTACGCTTCCGACTACTTTCAGCAGCTTCACGACTATGCCGTGGCGCTGATCAAGACGGGCAAGGCGTATGTCTGCGATCTCACGGCAGAGCAGACGGACGCCTATCGCGGCGCGCCGGGCGAACCGGGCAAGCCTTCGCCGTGGCGCGATCGCAGTGTCGAGGAAAACCTCGATCTCTTCGCCCGAATGAAGGCCGGGGAATTTCCCGACGGCGCCCGGACCTTGCGCGCGAAGATCGACATGGCGCACCCCAATGTCTGGAATGCGCGATCCCCTGCTCTACCGCATCCGGCACGCGGCGCATCACCACACCGGCGACGCATGGTGCATCTACCCGCTCTACGATTACGCACACTGCCTCAGCGATTCCATCGAAGGCGTCACACATTCCGTGTGCACGCTGGAGTTCGAGGTCCCATCGCCCGCTTTACGACTGGATCGTCGACAACCTGCCCGTACCGCAGCCGCGGCCGCATCAGTACGAATTTGCCAAGCTCATGCCCACGCACGTCGTCATCTCGAAGCGCAAGCTGCTCGCCTTCGTCAATGAGGGCGTGGTGAGCGGTTGGGACGATCCGCGCATGCCCACGCTCAGCGGCTTGCGCCGGCGCGGCGTCACGCCCGAGGCGATTCGCGATTTCGTGACCGGCGTGGGTGTCACCAAATTCATCAGCCGCACGGACTACGCGGTCTTCGAGCACGCGGTCCGCTCCGATCTCAACACCCGCGCGCTGCGCCGCCTCGCGGTGCTGCAGCCGATCAAGGTGGTCATCACCAATTACCCCGAAGGGCAGACCGAAGAACTCACCGCCACGAACAACCCGACGGTGCCGGATTCCGGCACACGCCCCGTGCCCTTCTCACGCGAGCTCTGGATCGAGCAGGATGATTTTGCGGAGGTGCCGCCGCCGAAATTCTTCCGCCTCAAGCCGGGTGGCGAAGTGCGGCTGAAGTACGCCTACATCATCAAGTGCGAGGAAGTAGTCAAGGACGCGGACGGCAGGATCGTGGAGCTGCGCTGCACGGCGGACCTCGATTCCAAGAGCGGCGGCGCCACGAGCGGCCGCAAGGTCAAAGGCACGATCCACTGGGTGAGCGCCGCGCATGCCGTGGAGGCCGACACCACCTTGTTCCCCCACTCCGTCCAGGATCCGTCGTAGTTCCGCACCTTCTCGTAACCGAGCAGGTAGACGAGCACGAACCACGTGTGGCTGCTGCGTTCGCCGATGCGGCAATACGCCACGATGTCATCCCCCCGCTGCAGCCCGCAGCCTTCCGTATAGATCTGGCGCAGTTCGTCCGCGCTCTTGAAGGTCGCGTCTTCCTTCACCGCCGTCTTCCACGGCACGCTCTTCGCGCCGGGGATGTGACCGCCGCGCAACACACCTTCCTGCGGATACTCGGGCATATGGGTCACGTCGCCCTTGAATTCGCCCGGCGAACGCACGTCGATCAATGGCCGCTTCGCCTGGCTCTGGGCGAGCGCGTCATCGTAGAACGCGCGAATCTCGGCGTCGAAACGCTTCGGCGGCACCGGATAACTCGTCGCCGGGAACTTCGGCTTCTCCTTGGTCAACGGCTTGCCTTCCTTCACCCACTTGTCGCGGCCACCGTCCACGATCTTCACCTTCGTATGGCCGAAAAGGCGGAAGGCCCACAGCGCATAGCACGACCACCAGTTCGACTTGTCGCCGTAGAAGATGACCGTGGTATCGGGGCCGATGCCGTTCTTCGAGCACAGCGCGGCAAACGCTTCCGGGGAAATGTAATCGCGCACCAACTCGTCCTGCAGATCCTGCCGCCAGTCGATGTGGACCGCGCCGGGCACGTGCCCCGTATCGTAGAGCAGCACGTCCTCGTTGCTCTCGACGATGCGCGTATTCGGCTCGTTCAAGTGTGCGGCCAGCCAGTCGGTGCTCACCAGCACCTCGGGGTGGGCATATTGGGAAGGAGAATCGCTCATAGGTCCGCCAACGTTAGAGCGAACCCCGCATCCGCCTCAAGCGGCATTGCTGTCATACGGAGGCTTCAGGTCCATTGCGAATCCGTGATTACGTCGGCTTCGTCCGCTCCGCGTAGGCCTCCAATGTATGTTGCGCAATGGAGTAATGGTACGCTGGCACCTGGACTAGCTCGAGCAATTAAATTAATGTCGTAGCCGTTTTAAACGCGGAGGGCGCAGAGAAAACAGAGGTCCGCAGAGGAGAGGTACAGCCCTCCTTTCCTCTCTCCAACATCTCCGCGCCCTCTGCGTTTTGTTTGGCTACGCTTGGGTTTGATGGATGGCCACAGTTCAACTTAAACCGCTCTAGCGACCGCTGGCCGATCGTGCAGCGTGAATCCGCTCCAAATCTTCCTTGGTATAATAGTTTCCCCCCTGACTTCAGCGAGGCTCATCGGTTTCAACGATGCCCGATAGTCCTTCTCCGCTCAAGCTCTGAACAGGCCCGCGATCTCCCGCTGCATCGCCTCCGCCGCCGCTTTCGGATCGGGCGCGTTGCGGATCGGGCGGCCGACGACGATGTAGTCGGCGCCGGCGCGGAAGGCTTGCTCCAGCGTCATCGTCCGCTTTTGATCGTCGCTGCCTTTCTCCGATTCCGCGCGAATCCCCGGCGTGATCAGGATCGGTTTTTCGCCCAGTTCGCGCCGCAGCCGCGCCGCCTCCTGGCCCGAGGCGATCAGTCCATCGATGCCCGATGCAATCGCCACCCGCGCCCGCTGCAGGACCAGGTCCTCCACTGCCCCCCCCCACCCCATCTCCCGCACTTCCGCCTCATCCACGCTGGTCAGCACCGTCACGGCGAGCAGGCGCAAGGCTCCCTTCACTGGCACCACCGCGCGATACACGCCGCTCGTCCCGTGCAGCGTGCAAAAATCGGCCCCGTGCCGCGCAAGATTCCCGACCGCCCCGCGCACCGTCGCCGGCACGTCGGAGAACTTCAGGTCCGCGAATACCTTCTTCCCACGCGCCTTCAGCTCGGCGAGCAGCGCGAAATAATCGCCGCTCATGCAAAACTCGAGGCCGATCTTGTAAAACGTCACCGCGTCTCCCAAGCGCTCGACCCACGCGCGCGCCTCGGCCAGCGTCGGCACATCCAGGGCAAAAATCAGGCGGTCGCGCGGCTCGATGGGTTTCGTGGAAAGCAGGGAGTCGGTGGACATGTCGGTCTGGATTTGTCGGCGAATCCTCGCCTCCACTCAACGCCGAATTTCCGCGGAGAGATCGCGTCCCGCGAACCGACTACTGCGCAAACGCCGGCAACTTTTCCCCACGCCGCGCCGGATGGAACGGCGGCGGCGAATGAAGGGCTGCTCCGCCCGTGCGGTTAGGTGTCGAAGCGATCCAGATTCATCACCTTGTTCCAGGCCGCGACAAAGTCGTGGACGAACTTCTTCTCCGCATCGGAACTGCCATAGACCTCCGCCACGGCGCGGAGCTGGGAGTTGGATCCGAAGACGAGATCGATCCGCGTGCCGGTCCACTTGATTTCCCCCGTCTGGCGATCGCGGCCTTCAAAGACGTCCGCGTCTTTCGAGACCGGCCTCCACTCCGTGCCCATGTCGAGCAGGTTCACGAAGAAGTCATTGGTCAGCGACTCCGGCCGCTTGGTCCAGACGCCATGACGGCTCTGGCCGGCGTTGACGTTCAGGACGCGCAGGCCACCCACGAGCACCGTCACTTCGGGCGCGGTGAGGGTCAGCAATTGCGCCTTATCGATCAGCAATTCTTCGGACGGGATGATGTATTTTCCCTTGAGGTAATTGCGGAAGCCGTCCGCGATGGGTTCGAGCACGGCGGCGCTTTCCACATCGGTCTGCTCCTGCGAAGCGTCCATGCGTCCCGGCGTGAAAGGCACGGTGATCTCGTGCCCGGCATTTTCGCCGCTTGCTCGACGCCGACGCCGCCGGCCAGCACGATCAGGTCGGCCAGCGAAACCTTCTTGCCGCCGGATTGGGCGCCATTAAAGGCACTCTGAATCTCCTCGAGAGTCTTGAGCACGCTGGCCAGTTGGGCCGGCTGATTGACTTCCCAATCCTTCTGTGGAGCCAGCCGAATCCGGCCCCCATTGGCACCGCCGCGCTTGTCGGAGCCGCGGAACGTGGAAGCCGACGCCCAGGCGGTCGCCACCAGTTGCGACACCGACAGACCGGAAGCCAGAATCTTGCTCTTCAGGGCGGCGATATCCTGCGCATCGATCAGGGGATGATTGATCGCGGGAATCGGGTCCTGCCAGATCAATTCCTCCGCCGGAACTTCCGGCCCGAGATAGCGTCCCTTGGGTCCCATGTCGCGGTGGGTCAGCTTGAACCACGCCCGGGCAAACGCGTCGGCGAACTGGTCCGGATTCTCCATGAAGCGGCGCGAAATCTTTTCGTAAGCCGGGTCGACCCGCAGCGCGAGGTCCGTGGTCAGCATGGAAGGCGCGATCCGCTTCGAGGCATCGTGCGCGTGCGGCACGGTGCCGTTGCCGGCGTCGCCCTTGGGCTTCCACTGCTGCGCTCCGGCGGGGCTCTTCGTCAGTTCCCATTCGTAGCCGAACAGATGCTTGAAAAAGTCGTGGCTCCACTTCGCCGGCGTCGTGGTCCAGGTCACTTCCAGGCCGCTGGTGATGGTGTCGGCGCCTTTGCCGGTGCCGAAGGTGTTCTTCCAGCCGAGGCCCTGCTCCTCGAGGCCCGCCGCTTCCGGCTCATGCTTCACGTTGTCGGCCGGACCGGCGCCGTGGGTCTTGCCGAAGGTGTGGCCGCCGGCGATCAGCGCGACGGTTTCCTCGTCATTCATGGCCATGCGGCCGAAGGTGTCGCGAATGTCCCGCGCCGCGGCGGCCGGATCGGGATTGCCGTCCGGGCCTTCGGGGTTCACGTAGATCAGCCCCATCTGCACCGCCGCCAGCGGATTCTCCAGGTTGCGGCTGTGGATGTCCCCATCCGCATCGTCGTCGGAGACGAGCACCGCGGTGTCCTTCTCGACCCCCTCGGAGCCGTGGCGGTAGCGCACGTCGCCTCCCAGCCAGGTGGTCTCCCGGCCCCAATAAACGTCGCGATCCGGCTCCCAGGTGTCTTCCCGCCCGCCGCCGAAACCGAAAGTCTTGAAGCCCATCGTTTCGACGTTCCCGGTCAGGATCATCAGGTCGGCCCAGGAAATCTTCCGGCCGTACTTCTGCTTGATCGGCCAGAGCAGCCGGCGCGCTTTGTCCAGGCTCACGTTATCCGGCCAGCTATTCAGCGGCGCGAAGCGTTGCTGGCCCCGGCCGCCACCGCCGCGGCCGTCCCCGGTCCGATAGGTGCCGGCGCTGTGCCACGCCATGCGAATGAACAAAGGGCCATAGTGGCCGAAGTCCGCCGGCCACCAGTCCTGCGAGTCGGTCATCAGCGCCGCGAGATCATTCTTCAACGCTGCGAAATCCAGGCTCTTGAATTCTTCCGCATAGTTGAAATCCGCGCCCAGCGGGTCGGACTTCGAGGAATGCTGGTGCAGGAGATCGACCTTCAACTGGTTCGGCCACCAGTCGCGGTTCGTGGTGCCGCCGCCGGCGGCGGCGTGATGAAAGGGGCACTTGGGTTGCGCGTCTGGCGCGCCGACGGGGCATTGCGTGGCTTCGGTGGACATGGGATTTCGGCTTTGATCGGTTGAACTGAATTCAGTGAACCCGCTGCCCTTGCTGGCCGGGATTGCGCTGGACGTCTGGTGGTCAGCGACAGGACCGCCATCGGTGGGGATCACCGTTGGGGGTGGGTTGGCCAAAAAAGACTTTGGGATTCCCCGCATCAGACCAGATCGGGAACGATTGTTGAAATACTATTTTCCTCTCATTATGATAGGTACGTCCTATGGAAATGAATCAGCTTCGCTACGCGGTCGCCCTCGCCCGGACGGGGAACTTTTGCCGTGCCGCGGAACAATGCCGCGTCTCGCAGCCCTCGCTGAGCCAGCAGATCCAAAAGCTGGAGGACGAGCTCGGGGAACGCCTTTTCGACCGCATGAAGCGCCAGACGAAGCTTACCTCGCACGGGGAAGCTTTCCTTCGCCGGGCCGTCCGCATCCTCGAGGAAACGGACCTCGCCGTGGCGAGGCGTCCGATGCCCGGAGCCTCTTGTCCGGCACGCTCACCATCGGCGTTTTGCCCACCATCGCCCCCTACCTCCTGCCGGAGACGATCGGTGCTTTCGCGCGGAAATATCCCGGCGTGGAAATCGTCGTCGAGGAGGATACCACGGCGCACTTGCTCAAGCAGTTGGCGACCTACGAGATCGATTTCGCCTTGGCCAGCGATCCGATTCCCGACAGCCGCTTCGCCATCCGGGAATTGTTTGCCGAGGAACTGCTGCTCGCGCTGCCCCCCGGCCATCCCCTGGCGCGCAAGCGCACCGTGCCCGCCGCCGCGCTCAAAGGCGAACGGTTGATCGTCATGCGGGAAGGGCATTGTCTCGGCGACCAGGTTCTGGGCTTTTGCGAGCAACGCGACATGAAGCCGAGCATCAGCTTTCGCAGCGCCCAACTGGAAACGATTCAAGCGCTGGTCGCCGCCGGATTGGGCCTCTCGCTCATTCCCGCCATGGCCGCCCGCATCGCACGTCCCGACGCCCTCGAATATCGTTCCCTCCAGGCGCCGCGACCGGAGCGCAAGATCCTCGCCATCTGGCCCCGGCAACGCCCCCTCGGCCGCGCCGCCGGCGCCTTTCTGGAATTGCTGTCCGCGCGGTTCGATCGGTAACCAGCGACGCCACGGTGTCCGGTAGGGGAATCCGCTGGCTTCCCAACGACGCGCAGCGTCTCCCCCTCTCTTACCTGACCACGGCCTCTTTCAGGATCGCGCGAAGAAAGAGCGTCATTTCCTCCTTAAAATCAAACCGCAGATGACGGTGTCCCGGCTCATCGAGCAATTTTTCGAATCGGGCCGCGGAAAGCAGAACGTCCAGAGCCCGGCACGTGCAAAAAAATGTGCAGCGTGAGCGGCAACAAGCGCTCGGGCGTCGCCCCGGCCAGGGCCGAAGCCAGGGCGGCGGCCAGCCGCTTGCGGCGCTCGAGGAAGACCGCCCGGAAATTCACGACCAACTCCGGCGTCAGCCGTTTCTCGAGCACCGAATTCACCACTGTAATCAACTCGCCGTACTCGGGCGAATCGTGATAGGCCTCGACGACGGTCGCCGCGACCCTGGCCACCGTCCCGCGGCCCCGGAGCTTTTCCAGGGCTGGATAAAGCCGCTCCTCAAATTGCGCCGCCAGCCGCTGCAACACGACGAGGTAGATGTGCTCTCGGCTCCCGAAATAGCGGTAGATGTTCGACTTGGCCAGGCCGACGTCGCGAGCGATGTCATTGAGGCTGACGTTTTCCAGCCCGTGGCGCTGAAAGAGGATCAGCGCGCTGCGCAGGATGGCCTCGCGGCGCTGCTCGATCTGCGCGGGCTGGCGGGCCCGCTGGAAGTCCGGCGATTGGATTTTCGGCATGGGAGAAATTATTTTTGACAAGAGACCGGTGGTCTTCTATTAAAAGACAACCCGTCTTTTATAAGACCACGATCCTCCGCAAAGACAAATCCTACGAAGACTCCTGCCCCTCCACCACCGGTCGTTCTCATCACGGGCGCACTCGCCGGCATCGGTCGCGCCACGGCGCTCGCTTTCGCTCGCGAGGGAGCGCGCCTCGTCGTCTCCGGCCGTCGAGAGGCCGACGGCATTCGACTGGCCGAAGAATCCGCGGGCGGGGCGCCGAGGCTGAGTTCATCCAGGCCGACGTCCGGCACGAAGACGACGTGCGCCATCTCGTCGACCGCGCGGTGAGCCGTTTCGGCCGCCTCGACGTCGCGGTCAACAATGCCGGCTCCGAAGGCCGGCCCGGCCCGATCGTCGAGCAGACGCCCGAGTCCTACGCGGCCGTCTTCGACACGAACGTCCTCGGCGTGCTGCTCTGCCTCAAACACGAGCTGCGCGTGATGACGGCGCAGAAAAGCGGCAGCATTGTCAATCTCTCGTCGACCTATGGCCGCATCGGCGGCGCCGGCGCCTCGATCTACGCCGCGAGCAAGCACGCCGTGGAAGGCCTGACCAAGTCCGCGGCGCTCGAGGCCGCACCCTTCGGCGTGCGCGTGAACGTCGTCGCACCGGGTCCGATCGAAACGGAAATGCTCGCGCGCTTTGCCGGATCGGACGAGCGCAAGGCGGCGTTCGCCTCGGGCGTTCCGCTGAAGCGCCTCGGCTTGCCGGAGGAAATAGCCGACACCATCGTATTCGTCGCCTCGTCGAAAGCCTCGTTCATCAGCGGCGCATCGATTGCGGTGAACGGTGGCAAGTCCGCCTTGTAAGCGGAGTGGACTTCTCCATCCCACATCCCACCCACCCACCACAACCCACCAACCGAAGCATATGAGCAACACCAACTCGAAGAAATTAGCGGGCCAGGTCGCCCTGGTCACCGGCGGATCGCGCGGGATCGGCGCCGGCATCGCCCGGCGTCTCGCCGCGGACGGTGCCAGCGTCGCCATCACCTATACGAAAGGTGCGGAGGCCGCCGCGTCGGTCGTGAAAAGCATTGAGGAAGCGGGCGGCCACGCCCTGGCCGTCCAGGCCGATGCCGCCGATCCGGCGGCCGTAAAGAACGCCGTCGAGAAGACCGTGTCGTCCTTCGGTCGCCTCGACATCCTCGTCAACAATGCCGGAACGGCCATTCCCAAGCCCTTCGAGGAAGCGACGCCGGAAGAACTGGATCTGGTCATCAACATCAATCTGCGCGGGTCTTCGTGGCGACACAGCGGCCCTCAAACACCTCCGGAAAGGCGGTCGTATCATCACTATCGGCTCGGCCGTAGGCGAACGCATGATGACCCCCGGGCTGGCTGCCTACGCCGCCACGAAAGGTGCCGTCAAAATGTTCACCCAGGGTCTGGCGCGGGAGGTGGGCGAGCGCGGTATCACGGTGAACAACGTACAGCCTGGCCCCATCGATACCGACCTCAATCCTGCCGCCGGCGATTGGGCCACGCCCCAGATCGCCAATACCGCGCTGAAGCGCTACGGGCATGTCGACGACATCGCCGCGATGGTCGCATTCATCGCCGGTCCGGAAGGGTCCTACATTACCGGCGCCAACCTGACGGTCGACGGCGGCACCAACGCCTGAAAGCCTTCGCAAAAAAATCGCCGCCGTGCACCTCGCGCGGCGGCGATTTTCGGCGTCGGGAGGGTGCACACCCGCTCGCCGCCACCGGTTCCAGGCGCCGCGACCGAAGCGAAAAATCCTTATCCTCTGGCTCCGGCAACGTCCCTTCGGTCGTGCCGTTAGACTAGGTTGAATCGATATTCAAAAACGGGAGTCATGGGAGTAGAAAGCGTGTGCCCCGCCCAAACCGAGGTAGGGAAGCCGCGCCGCGGGTTCCCACTTTTGGGTGGGCGGAAAAGCGGCGGTGGCCAGTCCATCTGGTCGCGGAACCACCCTGGTCGTCCCGCCACCGGCCACGTTGCCCCACCCCCGGCGTGGGAACCGCGGCGCGGCTTTTGGTCCCCACGGCACCCCGGACCCGTCGCCAAGCCTCCAGTCTACCGCTTTTCTTTCGGCGCTCGCGCTCCGAGCGGGCGCGGCTTCCCGGTTGGAATGTCGATTCCGCATAGGTCATTCTGGAATCGATCCGCGCGATTCAAGAAGCAAGGAGTGATGCGAGTCCGCATACTACCTGTTACCGGGAGTTTCGCATTGAAAACGCGGGAGCATCCGTCACGCTTTCAAGCCTGCCTATGACTTGGAAACCTCTCATTGCAGCGCTGGCGCTCTTTGTCTCGAGCGCGGGCGCACAAACGCTCCACGCCGACGACTCACCCCGTCAGTTCGTCCAGGATTTTTATGCCTGGTACATCCCCATGAGCGCCCATACCCGCTCCGAAGACGCGAGCAATATCGCCTTGAAGAAGAAAAGCTCCTTCTTCAGTGCCGAGCTTTTGAAGGCCCTCCAGGAGGATGCCCTGGCGGCGTCCAAGTCCCCCGGAGAAATCGTGGGCCTCGACTGGGACCCCTTCCTGAATAGCCAAGAGCAGATCGAACGCTGCGTGATCGGCAATATCACCCCGAAAAATGGCGCGTTCCGGGTCGACGTCTACGACATCTTAGGCGGCAAGAAGGACAAGAAGCCCAACATCATCGCCGAGGTGAAACAAGAGAATGGGCATTGGATCTTCGTCAACTTTTGGAACCCCGATGGCGGCAATTTGTTGAGCGAGCTCCGGGAACTCAGCAAGTCGCGAAGAAATATCCCAAATGACCCTATGGTGCGGGAAGGAGCGCGGATCACAGATTCCCGACAGAGAGAGATTCAAGGAGTGGCTGGGACGATCGCTTTGTCGAGTTGGTTTGCGACATTTTTTCGTTGCACATTGGCCGGCCATTTGATGTTGGTCGCGGGTGCTAAATTCGAATTGGAGAACCTGCAACACCTCTGACCGATTATGAAATCCGTTTCCCCCTTACGCGTGCGTTGATCGTGCTGCTGATGTGTGTCGCCCGCTCTGGCTTCGCGGAAATGCCACCCGGACTCATGGACGCGCTCACTTCTCACGGCTGGGCCTTCCCGTATGCGAAGGCCCCCGTGCTCTTTCGCCCGGATGGAATCATGATGGATGCCGATGGCACGGCCAGATTCGAGTGAAGCTGGACGAGGCGACGGGCACACTGCACCTGCTCGAAAAGGGACCCAAGAGCAAAGACAAGGCGCGAATCGACGTTTGGTTCTGGAGCGATCTGACCGGATTTTCCTGGTACGACAACCATGGCCAGGTCGGTGGTCAAGGCACGCGCGTCGACGCGACGACCGCGGCAAAGACGACCGCATCAGCTCCACTGCCCACGAAACTGCCGCCGCTGCCGTTGCCCACAGGCCCCGTCGACGAACACGCCTACCGAATTCTCCAGGCCGATGCGGTTTCGATTACGGTGTCTTTCTCGAAGACAGGCCGAGGCGGCGCGGAACATGCGACCTACTATATCAATGACGCGACGGTGGTGACGATCGATGGCCATCCGACGCACTCGCGGGAGCTGAAAGGCGGCATGGTGGCCCATCTCGCCGTTGCGCCAGACCAGAGGACGGTGACGCGAATCGAGGCCAGGGATGCCCCAAGAATACCGGAAAAGGGCCACCGCGGGTAAACCAGGGCGGTTTAAGTAGTAGCGTAGCGCTCTCGAGTTCGGCACGTTGGGATTCTTCACGGGTGAATTGCGGCCAGCTCATCATGGAGTCGCGCCGGGCTTCCAGCGCCTGGCTGGTGACGCCGGTGCGTGCATTGGCTTCCACAGCATGGGGAAGGATTTTTCGACGTTTCGGGGGTGTGAACGAAGGCCGGGGCAAGGCGAGCGGCTTTGAATTCGGTCTGCCAGAACTGCGGCGGGCTGGCCGCCTATAGTCCGACAGCCGAGGGAGACGCCTGACCCCGGGCGCGATGGAAGCTCTGCCGCCCCTACCGGTGCAACGTGTTCCTCGTCCCTATCGATTCGTGAACAGGAGCTACCCGGCCGACGCTGGCTTGATGGCCAGCTTGGGCAGCGGAGGGGGCGCCAAGGGAGCGGCGGCGGGCGCGGGTGCGGTGCCGGCTGCGGCGGCTGCGGCGACGGAACGTAAATTGGGCGCGGGTTCTTCTTCGTGGTCGTGCATGAGCTTGAAGCCCGAGGGTCCTTGATCGGAAGAGCCCATTTCCTTTTGCGCCCGGTCGAGGGACTTGCGCATCACGGATTTGTTGACGCTGTAGAGCAGGGCCGTTTCTTCCGTGATCGTGCCTTCCCGATAGTGTTTCAGGAGGCACTGCTCAAAGCTGTTCCAGCCGCTCTGCTGGCTCGATTCGATAATCTCGTGGAAACTGCGCAGGTCATTTTCACCAAGGAGAATCGTCTCCCGCGTGCGCAGGTTCGTGCCCATGATTTCGTTCACCATGATGCGTCCCCCGCCCACTTTCGGGGCGAGACGCTGGCTGATCACATAGCGCAAAGTATCCGCCAGGCGCTGGCGAATCTGGATCTCTTCCTCGTTGGTGAACATGCCGATGATGCGGTTCACCGTCTGCGCCGCGCTGATGGTATGCAGGGTGGAGAAAACGACGTGCCCGGTCTCCGCCGCCGTCAGGGCGATTTCCATGGTATCGCGATCGCGAATTTCACCGACCAGAATGACCTTCGGCGCCTGCCGCAGCGCGGCGCGCAGGCCGACGTTGAAGTCGGAGAAATCCTTGCCCAGTTCGCGCTGGCTGAAGGTCGCCTTGAGGTGCGGATGCAGGAACTCGATCGGATCTTCGAGCGTCACGATGTGCATCTCGGAAGTCAGGTTCAACTCGTTCAGCATCGCCGCCAGCGTGGTCGTCTTGCCGCTGCCGGTGGCTCCGGTGACGAAGATGATGCCGTTCTTTTCCCGGATGATCTCCTTGAAAACGGGCTGCAGGTTCAGTCCCTCACACGTCGGGATCTTCGTGCTGAGCTTGCGCATGACGATGGCGTGATTGCCATTCTGCCGGAAGATGTTCACCCGGAAACGGGCCAGATCCGGCACATAGTAGCTGGTATCGCAGGAGCCGGAATTTTTCAGGTCGCTGGCCAACCGCTCGTTGCCGTTGATGATGCGCAACGCCATCGCTTCGACCTGCGCCGCCGTTCAACATGGGCGTGAGGCCCTCGATCTCCAGGCCGGTGAGTTTGCCGTACATTTCCACCTGCGGGAGCTTCCCGACCACGAAGAGCAAATCCGACACGCCGTCGCCGGCGTTCACCATCTTTGTAATGATATCGTCGAGAGCAAAGGTTTGCACGCCAACAGGAGCTACGGAAGCCGCGGGACGCGTGGCCCCCCCGATATTCGCGATATTGGGGCGGACTTGAGGCTGAGTTGGGGAAGCGCCGTTCAAAGCGGGGCGGTTTCCGGGCGTAAAGTTGGGTTGAGCTGGTGAAGTGTGCATGCCATTTCCCCTGCACCATGGAACAGTTTGCGTGCCAATGGGCCGCCCTACCTGTCCTTAAATTGCGACACCGGAAGGGAGGGTCCACGAAAAGCACGAAAGGGCACGAAAATCCCCAGAGGAAAGTGAGCCTCTTTGCCGGCCATCCCCTTTCGTGCTTTTTCGTGTTTTTCGTGGACCCTTCCGGGTGCGGCTTCGCTGGGCTAAGTGCCCTGGCGAAGGACATCCCGCAGGAACGGCGCGGTGCGGCTGCTCTTGCTCTTTGCCACCTCCTCCGGCGTGCCGGCGACGACGACTTCGCCGCCGCGTGCTCCGGCCTCGGGGCCGATGTCGACGATGTAATCCGCATCGGCGATGAGGCTGAGGTTGTGCTCGATGACGATCACGGTGTTGCCGTCCTCGACGAGGCCGTGCAGCACTTTCAGGAGTTCGGCGACGTCCGCCATGTGCAGGCCGATGGTGGGTTCCTCCAGCAGATAGAGCGTCGATTTTGCCTCGCGGTTCTGGCGGAGGCGGGCGTACTGGGTGCGACCGAGGCCACGCGTCAGTTCGCTCACCAGCTTGAGCCGTTGCGCTTCGCCGCCACTCAAGGTGGGGCTGGGCTGGCCGAGCTTGAGATAGCCGAGTCCCGTCTCGCAAAGCAGCGCGAGCGGGCGATGGATCTTCGGCTGCGCGGCAAAGAAGGCCGACGCTTGTTCCAGCGTCATTTCCATCACGTCGCCGATACTGCGGTCATTGTAGAGCACCTCGAGAGTCGCCGCGTTGTAACGGCGGCCATGGCATTCCGTGCACGGTACGTAGCTGGTGGGCAGGAAATTCATCTCCACCTTGATCACGCCCTGGCCCTGGCAGGTGTCGCAGCGTCCGCCCTCGGCATTGAAGGAGAACCGGCTCGCCGTGTAGCCGCGCATGCGCGCCAGCGGCATCTGCGCATAGAGCGCGCGGATTTCGTCGAAGACCTTGATGTAAGTTGCGGGCGTCGACCGCGAGGTCTTGCCGATGGGCGATTGATCGACCTCGTAGGCGGCCTCCAGGTGCTCCACCCCCGTGATGGTGCGGCAGCCGGGCGTTTCGATCTTCCGGGTCCGCTTGAGATTGGCGGTCACCGCAGGCTTGAGCACGCCGCGCATGAGCGTGCTCTTGCCCGAGCCGGAAATGCCCGTCACGACGCTCAGGCGGCCGATGGGAAACTTGACGTCGACATTCTTGAGATTGTGCAGGTCGGCGCCCTTCACCTCGAGCCAGCGCGTCACATCCTTCAGGCTGCGACGCTCGCCCCGGGTCGGGTGCTTCAGGGGCTCGCGCAGATACTTGCCGGTGGCCGAGCCGGGGATCTTCTGGATCTCGGCGATCGTTCCCTGCGCGACCACCACACCGCCCCGCGAGCCCGCTCCGGGGCCGAGGTCGATGATCGAGTCGGCGCGCCGCATGGTGTCTTCGTCATGCTCCACCACGATCAGCGAGTTGCCCTTGCGCTTGAGCGCTTCGAGGGTGTCGAGCAGCTTCTCGTTGTCCCGCGGGTGCAGGCCGATCGTCGGTTCATCGAGCACGTAGAGGACGCCGCGCAGGTTCGAGCCGAGCTGCGCCGCGAGGCGGATGCGCTGGCTTTCGCCACCGCTCAGCGTCTTGGCCGAGCGGCTCAGCGCGAGGTAATCGAGACCGACCTGACCCATGAAAGTCAACCGTTGTTGGATCTCCGGCACGATGTCTTGCGCAATGGGCTTCTGGGCCGCATCGAACTTGATTTTGCCCAGCAATTCGAGCCCGTCGCTCACCGACAGTCCGGTAAATTCATCGATCGTGCGCGACTGCAGCCGCACATGGCGCGCGATCTCATTGAGGCGCGCCCCGTGGCAGCTCGGGCAGGGCTTGGCTTCGCCTTCCTCCAGCCACTCATGCTGGCGCTCCTGCGCCATCTCGATCTCGATGGCCGATTCCAGCTTCGGGTCGACGTACGACTTCCAGACCTCGCCGAAGCCGTGGCACTCCGGGCACCAGCCGTGCGGCGAATTGAAAGAAAACAGACGCGGGTCGAGTTCCTCAAAGGAGTCGCCGCAACTCGGGCAGCTCATTTCTGTGCTCAGGACCGTCGCGCGCTTGCGGGCGTCGAGCAGCTTGGCGGTGCCCTTGCCGATCTTCAGCGCCTGCTTGACCATCTCGCGAATTTCCGCCGGAGAATCCGGCTCGCCGATCAGCACGTCGATGGTGTGCTCGCGGAAACGGTCGAGCTTTTCGAAGCCTTCGACGGAGACGAATTTGCCGTCGACGAAAAGCTCGGAGAAGCCCTGCTTTTCCGCCCATTTCGCCACGTCGGTGTGGAAACCTTTGCGGGCTTTGATGAGCGGCGCGAGGATCCGGATGCGGTGGCCACGGGCGAGCGTTTCGACGTGTTTCGCCACCGCGGCGGCGGTCTGCTTTTCCACGGCCACATCGCACTTGGGGCAGAATTGCGTGCCGAGCTTGGCAAACATCAACCGCAGGAAATGATAGACCTCGGTGACGGTCGCGACGGTCGATTTGCCCCCGCCGCGCGTGATGCGCTGCTCGATGGCCACGCTCGGCGGCAGGCCGGTGATCAAGTCCACATCGGGCTTTTCGAGCTGTTGCACGAATTGCCGGGCGTAGGGCGACATCGAATCGAGAAAGCGGCGCTGCCCCTCGGCGAAGAGGATGTCGAAGGCCAGGGTCGACTTTCCCGAGCCGCTCAGGCCGGTGATGACCACCATCTTGTCGCGCGGAATATCCAGCGACAGATTCTTCAAATTGTGTTCGCGGGCGCCATGCACGGAGATGCTCGGCGAACTGCGCACCACATAAGCCGACGGCGGCTCTTCGGCCACGCGCGCGCTCCATTCCTCACCGCCGAGCCCGTGCCGGCCGTGGCGCGACGTCCGCGCCTCGAGCACCTCGCGCAGAAAACGCCCGGTATGCGACGCCTCCACTTGCGCCACTTCCTCCGGGGTGCCAATCGCCACGACCAGGCCGCCGCCGTCGCCCGCTTCCGGACCGAGATCGATCACCCAGTCGGCGCACTTGATCACTTCGAGATTGTGCTCGATGACGAGCAGCGAATTCCCCTGCTCCACCAAGCGGTCGAAAACGCGCACAAGCTGCGCGACATCGTCGAAGTGCAGGCCGGTCGTCGGTTCGTCGAAAATCAGCAGCGCCTTTTCCTCGCGCTGGGTGACCAGCCGCTCCACGAGCTTGAGCCGTTGCGATTCGCCCCCGCTCAACACGTTCAAGGGCTGGCCCAGCGTGAGGTATCCGAGCCCCACTTCTTCCAGCGTGACCAGCGGTTGCACCACGCGATCCTCCCCGAGCTCGCGGAAAAAGCGGATCGCCTCCGTCACCGTCAGCGAGAGCACATCGTGGATGCTCTTCCCGCAGACCTGGATCGCGAGAATGTGCGGCTGATAGCGCTTGCCGTCGCATTCCGCACAGCGAATGAAGACGTCGCTGAGAAACTGCATCTCGATCTTCTCGTAGCCCATGCCTCCGCAGCGCTCGCAGCGCCCGGCGCCGGCATTGAAGGAAAACGCCCCAGCGGCGAGCCCTTGGGCCACGGCTTCCGGAGTGGAAGCAAACTGCTCGCGAATGCCATCGAAGACGCCCAGATACAGCGCGGGACTGGAACGCGGGGTGCGCGCCAGGGGCGACTGGTCGACCATCACCACTTCCTCCACCTTGTGCCCGCCGACCAGCTTCTTCAGCGCGCCGGGAGCTTCCTCGCTGGTCACGCCGCTCGCCGCGACCATGTTGGCATAGAGGACATCGTGGACCAGCGTGCTCTTGCCCGAGCCGGAGACACCGGTCACGCAAGCGAAGACTCCGAGCGGAAAATCGACGTCGATGTTTTGCAAATTGTGTTCGCTCGCGCCCTTGGCCGTGATGAAGCCCGTGGGGAGGCGGCGCTTGGCCGGCACGGGAATCGATTTGCGGCCCATCAGGTAATCCGCCGTGAGCGACGTGCGGCCCTTCTTTTCCAGGGCGCCGAGCGAGCCGTTGAAGACCAGTTCACCGCCGGCTTCGCCGCGTCCGGGGCCGAGCTCGATGAGATTGTCCGCCGCGCGAATCACCGCTTCGTCGTGCTCCACCACGAGCAGCGTATTGCCCTTGTCGCGAAGCTGCTGCATCACGCGGATGAGCCGGGTGGTGTCGCGCGAATGCAGGCCGATGCTCGGTTCATCGAGCACGAAGAGTGTGTTCACCAGCGACGCGCCGAGGCAGGTCGTGAGGTTCACGCGCTCCACTTCGCCGCCGCTGAGCGTGCGCGTGGGACGATCCAGCGAAAGATAGCCGAGGCCGACTTCGAGCAGGAAGCCAAGTCGCGAGGCCACTTCGCCGATGAGCATCGTGGTCGAGGGATCGTCGCCGGCGCGCGCTTTTTGCGATTCGATATGCGCGCTGAGGGCGATGATCGACGCCGACATCAGGTCGGGCAGCGTCTTGCCGCCGAGGCGGAAATTCATAGTCGCCGGCTGATAGCGCCCGCCCTGGCAATCGGGGCACAGGGTGTAATTGCGATAGCGGCTGAGCAGCACGCGGACGTGCATCTTGTAGCTCTTCGACTCGAGCCAGTCGAAGAAACCCTTCACCCCGTACCACAGGCCGTCGTTGTCCAATTCCTCCCCCGAAACACCCGGCCTCTCGCCATAGATGATCCAGTCCTGCTCCGCTTTCGGCAGCTCATCGAAGGGGCATAGCGTATCGATGTCCTTCGCCCGCGCGCAGCGCAAGAGGTCGCGCTGGCACTGCTTCCCGTTTTCCGTCTGGAACGGTTTCACCACGCCTTGTGCGATGCTCATGGAGCGATCGGGAATGGCGCGCTGCAAATCGATGGCGATGGTGCGCCCGAAGCCGCGACAGGTGGGACACGCGCCGAGCGGATGATTGAAGCTGAACAACCCCGGTGAAGGCGGGGTGATATCCAGGTCGCAGTGCGCGCAATGCCAGCCGGTGGAGAAAGGATGATGCGTCTTCTTCGCCGGGCCATACACGGCCACCTTCCCCTTGCCGAAGCGCAGCGCCGTCTCGAGCGCCTCCATCAAACGCGAGCGCCCCTCGGCGTTCGCCGTCACGCGATCCTGGATGACCGGCACTACGGCGGGCAGCCGCGGCACTTTCACCGGCTCGTCGATCCGGAGCGACTCCTCGCCGAGCCACACGCGCAGGTAGCCCTGCTGCCTGAGAAAATCGAAGAAGTCCGCGGGCTTCGTCTTGGGAGGCACCGGGATGCCGAAGGTCACCAGCAACGTTTCGCCCGCCTGGGTCGCGAAAATCTCATCGGCGATCGATTTCGCCGACTCGACGCGGATCTCCCGGGAGCAACTGGGGCAGAACGCCTGCGCGAGCCGCGGGAAGAGCAGCTTCACGTAGTCGTTGATCTCCGTCATCGTCCCCACCGTCGAACGGGTGGTCTTGACCGGATTCGACTGCTCGATGGCGATGGCCGGCGGGATGCCGCGGATCTCATCGACCTGCGGCTTGTCCATGCGATCGAGGAACTGCCGCGTGTAGGGAGAAAAAGTCTCCACGTAACGCCGCTGCCCCTCGGCGTAGATCGTATCGAAGGCCAGCGACGACTTGCCGCTGCCGCTGGGGCCGGAGACGACGTTCAGCTTGCCTAGGGGCACGTCGAGATCGAAGCCCTTCAGGTTGTTCTGCCGCGCGCCACGGATTTCAATTACGCCGGCGTCAGGGACAATGGTCAGCTTGGGTTTCTTCATCAAAAAGGGGCGCAAAGGCTCGCCTCATCGAGACTCGATTGCAACCAGCGCGAGCAACTTTCGGCCAGAATTCTTCGACAACGCACGATCAGTCTCCGCCAAGAAGCGGTGAGCGCTCTTTTGTCTCCCGCGGTTTCATTGGCAGCAAAGGCCCTGCAATCCTGCGGGTGCCGAAAACTCCCAACCAAATCCATCCCATGGCATTCCTCTTCAGCTTCCTCGGCTTCACCCTCGGCGCTCTCGTCGCGCTGGGCGTCGTTTACGAGATTTCCAAGGCCCGCTGACACACCAGGGCACCCATCGAGCCGTCGACAGAGCGGCGGATGGAGTGCATGCAGAAACGACCTGCCCCCGAATTCCGACGCGCTGTTTACTTGCTCGCGGCTTCGCGTTTGAGCACGGCGGAAAGTTTCGCGACTTTCTGCCGCATGATCTTGCCGGACTTGAACTTCACCGTCGCCCGGGCGGGGATGACGAAGCTGCTGCCTGGCTGGTTCGGGTTGCGGCCGACCCGTGGTTTGGTGAGTTTGACTTCGAGGATGCCGAAGTTACGTAATTCGACCGTATCGCCTTGGGCGAGAGAGTCGGTGATGTGATCGAGCGTCTTTTGGACGACGTCGAAGACCTGGTGCTGGACCAAGCCTGTCTCGTTACTGATTTTAACGACGAGTTCCCTTTTCGTTAATGTTCCCATATTTTGGGTCCGACAATTAGCGCATCTCATGCGAGGGGGCAAGAACGCATTGGTGAAAAATGCATGATTTCCCCGTTCTTTTCGCTCAACCGCAGCGTTTTGCGTCGCTAGTCCGCTTCCGGCGGGCGCGGGAAGAGTTCCGGCGCCAGCTCGCTCGCGGTCTTGAAATGCGTCTTGCCGATTTGCCCGAGCACTTCCGGCCCGTGTTTCGCGATAAGATCGCGGCCGACCTGTTTGACCAGAGCGGAGGCGCCCCGGGGAAGGTCCACTTGCATTTTCCGACCGGTGGCGCGCAGCCAATCGATGAAAGCTTCCCGGGCCAGAATGGACGCCGCGGCGACGGCGACATCGCTTTCCGCCTTCGTCCGCTGATCGAGCTGGATGGCGCGGCCTTTTTCCATCAGGGAGCGCTTGATCAGGGCGGGATTGGCAAATTGATCGGAGAGCGCCCGCGGGCAATCGGGGCGGATTTCGAGGAGATTCTCGATGACCCGCGCATGGCCCCAGGCGAGGAGCCGGTTGAGATTGCCGATCTTTTTGTAGAGCCGGTTGTAGGTTTCCGGCGGGAGCACCACGATGTTGTGGATCGCGCCTTGCGTCCGCTTGATGATGTCCGCGAGGTCGCGAATGCGCTTGTCGGTACCGATCTTCTTGCTGTCCTGGATGCCGGCGTCCATCAGCTTGCGCGTGATGCCGCGGTCGGTGTAGCAGCCGGCGATGACGAGCGGCCCGAAGAAATCGCCCTTGCCGCTTTCATCGATGCCGAAGTGCGGGGCGAACATCTCCGGGTTGACCACGTCCTCGTAGCCCAGCTTCGCCTCGCCCAACACCTCGGGCTCGAGGCGGAAGGTCACGAAGTCCTGCGTCCCCTTCCCTTGCAAGACGACCTTCGGCCCTTTCTCGTAGACCGCGACGTTCAGTTTGTCCTTCACCGCGTAGAAAAGAGTGTAGGGCTTCGCCTCGAATTTGTAACCGTCCGCCAGCAGCATCGTGCGCAGCTTCTCCGCCTGGGTGGAGGTGAGCGGGGAAGTGAAGAGGGTGAGCGGTTTTTCGTTTTCGGACATCGGGCGGGTGAGCAGACTGCGCTTCTTGGCCACGGAAATCCAAAATATTCATGACGCAAAAGCGTTCCGGCAAAAGCTGGCCCGCTGGTTCCAGCAACACGGACGCGATCTCCCCTGGCGGCGCACGCAGGATCCGTATGCCATCCTCGTTTCGGAGTTCATGCTCCAGCAGACGCAGGTCGTGACGGTCCGCGATTATTACACACGCTGGCTGGCGCGCTTCCCGGATTTCACCGCCCTCGCCGCGGCCAGCGAGGATGAAGTGCTGCACGTCTGGCAGGGCCTTGGCTACTATGCCCGCGCCCGGAATCTGCACCGCGCCGCGAAACAAATCGCCACCGAACACGGCGGCCGATTGCCCGACGATCTCCCCGCGATCGCCGCGCTGCCCGGCGTAGGACGCTACACCGCGGGCGCCGTGGCCACGTTCGCCTTCGACCGCGCCACCCCGATCATCGACGCCAATATCGCCCGCGTCCTCGCCCGCCTGCTGAACCTCAGCGAACCCATCGACACCAAGCGTGGCCTCGAAATCCTCTGGCAAACCGCCGAAGCCCTCCTCCCCGCCCGCGGCGGCGGCCGCCTGCACAATTCCGCCCTCATGGAACTCGGCGCGCTCCTCTGCACCCCACGCGCCCCGCAATGCCTCATCTGCCCCGTCCGCGACCATTGCGCGGCGGAAAATCCCGAATCCCTACCCCGCAAAAAACCTCGCCCCAAAACCGTGGCCCTCGCCGAGAATTGCGCCTGGATCGTCCGCGACGGCCAGTTGCTCCTCGAACAACAGATGGGCTCTCGCTGGCGCGGCTTATGGAAGCTCCCCGCCCTCGCCACACCCCCAGCCGGCTTACACTTACTCCTCGCCTTCGACTATCCCTTCACCAACCACCGCGTCACCCTCAGCGTCTACGCCTCTCCCGCCCCCGCCGCGTTGGCGCCCGCACAACAGTGGGTTCCACTGTCCGACATCGACACCATCGCCCTCGCCGCCCCACATCGACGCGCTATCAAGCGCCTCGCGGCGTCATCCTGAGGGATCACAAAACGCGGGCGTGTGCCACGCGCGCCACCGTTTCTGTTCCGCACTTCCACGGGCGGAGGACGCGGAATTCGGTATTTCATCGCACCCCGATTCTCGCTATTACTGCGAGCTTCCTCTCCATCATCATGAAACGGTCCTCCCTGTTCCTTCCCCTGCTCTGTCTGCTCGGCGCATTGGCCAGTTCCGCCTTCGCCGAATCCGCGCGCCCCAATGTCCTCTTCATCCTCTGCGACGACATCCGCTGGAACGCGATGAGTTGCGCAGGGCATCCGGCGCTCAAGACGCCGAACATCGATCGCATCGCCAATGAAGGCGTGCGCTTCGCCAATATGTTTTGCACCACGTCGCTCTGCTCGCCGAGCCGGGCTTCGATCCTCACCGGCGTGTATGCCCACACCCATGGCGTGGTGAACAATTTCACCGAACTGCCGGCCACGCTCACCCATTGGCCGATGCGCCTCCACGAGCAGGGCTACGAGACCGCGTATCTCGGCAAATGGCACATGGGCGAGGACAACGACCTGCCGCGGCCGGGGTTCGACTTCTTCGCCACGCACAAGGGCCAGGGCAAATACTTCGGCACCGAATGGAACATCAACGGCGCCGGGTCGAAGCTCATCCCCGGCTACTACACCACCATCGTCACGGACATGGCGCTCGACTGGCTGAAGAAAGATCACGCCGGCAAGCCTTGGGCGCTGTGCGTGGGCCACAAGGCGCCGCATAGCTTCTACACGCCCGAAGACAAATACGCGCACGTCTTCGATAGCGTCCGCGTGCCCTATCCCGACACGGCTTTCCATCTCGAAGACAAGCCCACGTGGATCAAGGAGCGCCTCTACACGTGGCACGGCATCTACGGCCCGCTCTTCGAATGGCGCCAGAAATTCCCCGACGACCGGCCGGAAGCGGTGAAGGATTTCGAGAACATGGTCCACGGCTACTGGGGCACGATCCTGAGCGTGGATGACAGCGTCGGGCGGCTCCTCAAATACCTCGAGGATACGAAGCAACTGGAGAACACCATCGTCGTCTTCATGGGCGACAATGGCCTGCTCGAAGGCGAACACGGGATGGTCGACAAGCGGACCGCCCACGAGCCCTGCCTGCGCATCCCCCTGCTCGTCCGCTATCCGGGTCTCGCGAAGGGCAAGGTGGTGGACGCCCAGGCGCTGACCATCGATGTCGCGCCGAGCATTCTCGAGCTTTGCGGGGCGAAACCCCTGGATCACATCCAAGGAAAATCGTGGGTGAAGCTGATTCGCGAGGGCGACCCCGCGTGGCGCCAAGCCTGGTTCTACGAGTACAATTACGAGAAGCAGTTCCCTTACACGCCGAACGTCCGCGCCATGCGCACCGACGAATGGAAATACATCCACTATCCTCACGGCGACGGTTCGCCGGATCGCTACATTGGCGAACTCTATAACGAGAAAACCGACCCGGAGGAGCGGCACAATCTCATTAGCGATCCCCAGCAGGCGGGCCGCATCAAGGAACTAAAAGCCCAGCTCACCGAACTAATGAAAGCCACCGGCTTGACTCCCGAAAACGACAAAATGCCGATCGACGAAGGCATCAAGAAGGAGCTGCCCGACCAGAAAATTCGCTAACCAGGCGCGTCAGCGGTCTTGCGCAATGGACGCGCAACCCGTTTTCTAGTTGTTGCATGCTTTGTCGTCCTTCGGGGATCCGCGTTCTTTTATCGCTGCTCGCGGGTTTTGCCGCCCTGTGCGCCCGGGCGGCCGAGCCCGGCGGGAATGCCGGCGAGCCAGTGCGTCCCCTGCCGCAGCGCATCGCCATCGATCACGTGAAGGCGAAGCTCGGCGCGAAGCTGTTCTTCGATCCGCAACTTTCCGGGGACAACTCCGTCTCCTGCGCTTCCTGCCACCACTTTGACCACGGCGGGGCCGACTACGGCGCCCACTCCAAGGGCGTTGCCGGCCAGATCGGCGCCATCAATTCGCCGAGCATCTACAATCTCGAGTTCGATTTCCGCTACAACTGGAACGGGGCGGCGGACACGCTTTACCAGCACCTCGATTTGCCGATGCGCAATCCCGTCGTCATGGCCACGGATTTTCCGAAGATCGTCGAGAAGCTGAAAAAATCCGGCGACTACCCGCAGCGGTTTGCCGCCGCTTTTCCGGATGGTCTCAATGAACAGACCGTCAAGGACGCGCTGGTGGAGTATGAGCGCTCGCTGATCACGCCGAATTGCCGCTTCGACCAATGGCTGCGCGGGGACAAGAAAGCGTTGAACACCCAGGAACTCGAAGGCTATCAACTCTTCAAGTCGCTCGGGTGCACGAGTTGCCACCAGGGCGTGAATATCGGCGGCAATCTGTTCCAGAAATTCGGGGTGATGGGCGATTACTTCACGGACCGCGGGAATATTACGAAGGCCGATTATGGCCGCTTCAATCTCACCAACGAGGAGCGCGATCGCTTCGTCTTCCGCGTGCCGAGCCTGCGCAATGTGGCCATGACGGCGCCCTACTTTCACGATGGTTCGGCGCAGACCCTGCCCGATGCCGTCCGCGTCATGGCGAACTATCAGCTCGGCCGTTCGATCAGCGAGGAAGAGATCTCCCGGATCGTGGCGTTCCTGGCCACACTGACCGGAGAACTGCAACAGCCCTGAAGCGCCGCACCTGGTTCTGGATGGTGGCCGGATTCTTGATCCTCGGGCTGTGCGGCTATCTGCTCCCGCGCACCTGGCTGAATCCCGCCGACTACAACGCCTACCAGCAATTGCTGCGCGACGCCCGGCAGCTCGACCACGAGGTCAACGAAGCCGTGCTCAGTTCCCGGCTCGGGTTGCTCCTGCATTACGATCCGCTCGTCGAAAAGACAGCGGCGCTCCAGCGCACGCACGCCTCGCTGCAGAGCATGCCCGCTTTCGTGCGCGTGCACGGGCGGTTGACCCTCGGCGAAGATCTGCGCCAGGCGGAAACTTTGCGGCAGCGCAAGGCGGTCCTCATCGAGCGATTCAAGTCGGACTTTGCCGTGCTCCGCAATTCGCTGGCCTACTTTCCCAAGCTCGTAGCCGATCTCTCGCACCGCTTTTCCACCAGGGATGACGCCAGCGAGGTCATTCCCCTGCTCAACCATATCCTCGAAGACGCGCTCGTTTATCATCAATCCGCGAACCTCGAAAATGAAGGCCGCCTGCGCAATGGCCTCGAGGCCCTGCAAGCGCACCTCGCGGCAGTCGGCGACCGCGCGGATGCGGCGGATCTGCGCCTGGTGCTGGCCCATGCCAACGTGATCCTGCAGCGCAAACCGATCGTCGAGGCCCTCCTCGGCGAACTCGTCAATCTCCCGTCCTCGGGAAGCTACGACGCCATGCAATTGCACTACGAGAGCGAGTACGCCGCGGCCTTGGGAAGGGCGCAAGCGCAGCGGCTCACCGTTTACGTGCTCAGCATGCTCATGCTCGTCGGCGTCTTCTCCCTCATCATCCGGCAGTTCACGCATTCCGAGCGGGCCTTGCGCGTCGCGGAGAAGAAGTTTCGCAGCATCTTCGAGAAGGCTGGCGAAGGCATCTTCCAGACCACGGTCGATGGCCGCTACCTCGAGGCCAACGCTTCCCTCGCCCGCTTCTACGGCTACGGCTCCGTCGCGGAGCTCATGCAGCAGATCACCGATATCGGCGGCCAGCTCTACATCGATCCCCAGCGGCGCGCGGTGTTTCGCCACCGGCTGGAAAAAGACGGGCAGGTCTTCGATTTCGAATCCGAAATCCGGCGCAAGGACGGCACCGTCGCCTGGATCTCGGAGAACGCGCACGCCGTCCGCGATGCCGCCGGCAAGCTGCTCTACTACGAAGGCATCGTCTCCGACATCACCCAGCGCAAGACGGCGGATTACGAGCGCGAGCGGCGCAACCAGCGTGAATTGCTCCATCAGCGCTGCCTGCTGGGCCTGGCGCAATTCGACAAAACCGACTTCCAAAGGGCGCTGCGCGAGATTCTCGATACGACCGCTTACACCCTGGGCGTCAATCGGGTCACGGCCTGGCGCCTGTTCGAGGCCGGCACCCCGGAGGAATACGTGAAAGAGATCGGCACCTTCGACCTCGACCGGCGCGAACACCGTTCCGACGAGTATCACTTCCATGCCCGCAATCTGCCCACCTATTTCGCCGCCGTGCGCAGCGAGACGTGCATCGCCGTGACCGATGCCCTGGCGGACTCGCGCACGGGCGAATTGGTGGAATGCTACCTCAAGCCGCTCGGCATCGCCTCGACCCTCACCGCGCCCATCTGGGCGCAAGGCCAGCTCGCGGGCATCGTCACCGTCGAATGCACCAAATGCCATGAATGGGAAGACGACGAGATCGATTTCGCCCTCTCCGCGGCCAGCCTCATGGCCGTTTCCTTCGAGACCGCCGAGCGCGTGCGCGCGCAAAAGGAAGCCGCCCGCGAACGGGAGCGCGCCGAACAACTGCTGCTCAACATTCTCCCCGGGACCATCGCCCGCCGGTTGCAAGCGGGCGAAGGGCTCATCGCCGATCATTTCGCCGAAGCCACCGTCCTCTTTGCGGATATCGTCAACTTCACCCAGCTCTCCGCCGGCATCCCGCCGCAGGCGGTGGTCAGCCTGCTCAACAAGATCTTCTCCGCCTTCGACCAGCTCGCCGAGGACTTCGGCCTCGAGAAGATCAAGACGATCGGCGATGCCTACATGGTCGTCGGCGGGGTGCCGGCCCCGCGCGAAGATCACGTGGAAGCCGTGGTCGAGATGGCCCTCATGATGCTCGATCGCTGTGCGGAATTGACCCGCGACGCCAATGTGCCCGTCACCATGCGCATCGGCATCAATACCGGGCCGGTCGTCGCCGGCGTCATCGGCATCAAGAAATTCATCTACGACCTGTGGGGCGACACCGTGAACCTCGCCAGCCGCATGGAATCCCACGGCGTGAGCGGCAATATCCAGGTCACCGCCGCCGTCCACGAGCGAGTGCGCGGCAAATACATGTTCGTCGATCGCGGCTTGATCGAAATCAAAGGCCGCGGCCAGCAGCCGGTGTTCCTGCTGAAGGGACCGTTGGCGGAAGCGACGGCGTCCTAACTCGCGGTGTCATCCTGAGCGAAGTCGAAGGACCCCGTCGCTCTATCATCGATGTCGCTGGTTGTTCGACGGGATTCTTCGACTCCGTTACACTCCGCTCAGAATGACATCCCTGCGATGAGCCTCGCTCCCGAAGAAACACCCCCTCTCCCGCCGGCGGCCGCGACGAAGGTCCGCCCCCCGAACCCGAAGCCCCAATACTGGCTCACCCGCTTCGTCCTGCTCCGCTTCCTCGGTTTCATCTACGGCATCGCCTTCCTCTGCGCGGTAAATCAAATCATCCCGCTGCTCGGGCACGACGGTTTGCTGCCCGCGGATGACTATCTGCACCGGCTCGCCGTTCATTCGGGATCGACCGCCGAGGGCTTCTGCGACTTTCCCAGCGTCTTCTGGTTCGGCATTTCCGACGATGGTCTGCTGCTTGTCGCGTGGCTGGGGCTCCTCCTTTCGGTCGTCGTCCTCAGCGGCTATGCGAACTCGCTGATCATGCTCGCGCTGTGGGCGCTCTACATGTCCATCGTCCACGTCGGCCAGCTTTGGTATGGTTTCGGTTGGGAAACCCAGTTGCTCGAGACCGGCTTTCTCGGCGTCTTTCTTTGTCCGCTGCTCGATGCCCGGCCCTTTCCGCGGCGGGCACCGCCCGTCGTCGTCATCTGGCTCTACCGCTGGCTCATCTTTCGCATCATGCTCGGGGCGGGCTTGATCAAGCTGAAGAAAGCGACCGGGGATCCCTGCTGGCGGGATCTGACCTGCCTTTATTACCACTACGAGACGCAGCCGATCCCCAACCCGGTGAGCTGGTGGCTGCATTTTCGGCCGCATTGGTTCCAACAGCTGGGGGCGCTGTGGAATCACTTCATCGAGGTCGTCGTCCCTTGGTTCGCCTTCGGCCCCCGCCCCGTCCGCCACCTCGCAGGGGTGCTCATGGCCGGCTTCCAGGTCGTGCTTATCATCAGCGGCAACCTCTCGTTCCTGAACTGGCTGACCATTGTCCCGTGCCTCGCCTGTTTCGACGACACCTTCTGGGCGGGATTTCTGCCGCGGTTTCTCGTCCGGCGCGCCAGTGACGCGGCCACTCGCGTCCAACCGTCCCCGGCGGTCGACTTTGCCGCCGTGGCCCTCGCCTTCATCGTCTGCATCCTGAGTATCGGACCCGTGATGAATCTGCTGGGCGAGCAGCAGGCGATGAATCGCTCGTTCGACCCGCTCGATCTCGTGAATACTTATGGCGCATTTGGTGCGGTGGGGCGCGAACGCTTCGAGATCATCTTCGAAGGCACGAGCGATCCATCCCCGGATTCCGCGACCTGGCGCGCCTACGAATTCGTCGCCAAGCCCGGCGATCCGCACCGCCGCCCGCCGATCATCGCCCCCTATCAGCCGCGCCTCGATTGGGAAATCTGGTTCGCCGCCATGTCCAGCCCCGGCAATCACCTGTGGACGCTGCACTTCATCTGGAAACTGCTGCACAACGATCGGGGCACCCTCCGGCTCCTCGCCAACAACCCCTTCCCGGGCGAGCCGCCGCGCTACATCCGTGCCGAGCTGTACCGCTATCACTTCACCCCGCCGGGTCAAAACGACGGCACCTGGTGGACGCGGGAGCGCGTCGGCGCCTGGCTGCCGCCCCTCTCCGTCGACCATCCGGAATTCCGCAAGCTGCTGCAGGCCGAAGGGTGGCTCGGTGCGAACGGCGAAGCCCGCCAGGCTGAATTATATGGCGTCCAACCCTGAAAAGCGGACGCCGTAACGGAATTCGCCACATTTTAACAAGACAGATTCAGGCATGGTGCTACTATGGTGAAACAGCTAAACTGCGGCAATTGATGGACCCCACCCCTTCCCTTTCCCTCCCCCGGAACGAAGATCGCTATCTCCGTTGGATCGCCATGCTGAACCTCGGCAAAGGCCTGCTCCTGTGCCTGCTCGCCATCGGTTTTCTCGGCTTCCTGCACAAGGATGTCGACGAAATCGTCGGCAACTGGATGACCGCGCTCGGCTTCAACATGGAAAACCGCCACGTTGTGCGCTTCCTGGCGCGGCTGGACAAAGTCACCGACCGGCAACTCGCCGAATGGAGTGGCATCACCTTCGCCATCGCCGGCGTGTTCGTCACCGAAGGCACCGGTCTCCTGCTCCGCCAGCAATGGGCGAAGTATCTTACTGTTTGTGTCACCGCGTCGCTCATCCCCGTGGAAGTGATCGAGTCGATCAAGCACTTCGGCTGGCTGAAGCTGGGCCTGCTGGCGGTCAATCTGGCTGTCGTGGGTTTCCTCATCATTTCCCTGCTGCGCGAGAAGCGGCGGCCGCGGCCTCTCGAGATGTCGGTGGCGGCGCAACCGCAGGAAACCGCGGTGAGTTGCGAGACGGTTTGAGCGGGCCGGTACCACGGCCGGAGGTCCAAAAGGCCGTCATCCTGAGCTTGCGAAGGACCTCTGATTTTCTGTCTGGCATCTGGCGCGATGCTGGGACGGCCAGCTTGACGCAATCTGCTGCCGCATTGGTGAAGAAAGACAGAGATCAGAGATCCTTCGCAAGCTCAGGATGACGGGCGTGGGAAGCGCAAGCGCGTTACGGCATCGGAACATTCTTCCAAATTCTTTCTTCCTCCGCTTGCGCCCCAACATCTGGAACGCATCCTGCATCGTCCCACTCTGGACAATCCCCTCTACCACCTTGAAAGTGACTTCCGCATGAAAAGCAGGATCGAAACGCTCGTCTCCCAAATCGGCCAGATCATCGTGGGCAAGGTGGACGCGATTCGCCTGGCCACGGCCTGCCTGCTGGCTCGCGGGCATTTGCTCATCGAGGACATCCCCGGGGTCGGCAAGACCACCCTCGCCCATACCCTGGCCCGGTCGCTCGGGCTCCAGTTTCGCCGCATTCAATTCACCAGCGATCTCCTCCCGGCGGACATCGTCGGCAATTCCATTTTCGACCGCGACCAGCAGCGTTTCGTCTTCCACGCGGGACCGCTTTTTTCCCAGATGGTGCTGATCGACGAGATCAACCGCGCGACCCCCAAGACCCAGAGCGCGCTTCTCGAGGCCATGGAAGAAGCGCACGTGACGATCGATGGCGTCACGCATCCCCTGCCCGCACCCTTTTTCGTCATCGCCACGCAAAATCCCCAGCACCAGATCGGCACCTTTCCGCTGCCGGAATCGCAGCTCGACCGCTTCCTCATGCGCATCGAGCTCGGCGTGCCCGACCGCGCCGCCGAACGCACCATGTTGCTTGGACAGGATCGCAAGATATTGCTGAAGGAATTCAAGCCGGTGATGCCGATCGAGGTGCTGGCGGAAATCCAGGAACAGGTGCGCGCCGTCCATTGTTCACCCGCTCTGCTCGACTACCTGCAGGATTTGCTGGATGCGAGCCGCCGCCGGCACCGCACGGGACTTTCCCCGCGCGCCGGCCTCGCGCTGCTGCACGCCGCGCAGGCCTGGGCACTCATGCAAGGCCGCGAGATGGTGCTGCCCGAGGACATCCAGTCGGTCGGCGTCGCCGTGATGGCCCACCGGTTGGGACACGACCTGGAGGCTACGGAGACTTCGGGACGGTCGCTGGCGCAGAGTCTCTTGCGCGAAGTGCCGGTACCTTAATCTCTCAATCTTATCTTACTCCTACTCTTAATCTCAACTGAGCACGTGCCGATGAAGATTAAGATTAAGAAGCCGTTCTGACTGCAAAACCAAACGGCTCGAACAACGAATCCTCTGCCCTGATCTAAAACCTCCATGCAAAGCACCCCCACTGGTCGAGTCTGGGTCTGGCCGAATGGCCGCACGCTGGGGCTGACCGCGGTGCTGGCGGCGATGTGCTACGCCGGCGCCAGCCAGAGCAATGGTGCCGCCTACCTGCTCTGTTTTCTCCTCACCAGTCTCGCGATTGTCTCGGTTGTTCACGCCTGGGTCAATCTTCACGGGCTCGCCATTTCCGTGGATGCCATTCCGCCGGTTTTTGCCGGGGACGAAGTGGTGGTGCCGGTCGTCGTCACGGCGAAAACGGGCGGCAGCCATTTCAGCGTGCAGATTGCGGCGTCCGATGGAATGCCGGCGTCCACCGGTGACGCGGTTGTTCCGGATTCTCCTTCGCGTCTCGAGGTACGTTTCCCATCGTCCGGACGCGGGCACTACCGCGTGGTCCCTCTGCGCGTCAGCAGCGATTTCCCGCTGGGCTTTTTCACGGCTCAACGGCGCGTGAAAGCCGCGCATGATTTTTACGTCTACCCGGCGCCCCACGGTGCTCTACCATTTCCCACGACCATCGCGCCCACCCGCCAGCCGCGCGATGGGGTGCGGCACGAGGGCGACGATTTTGGCGGCACGCGGATGTGGCAGCAGGGCGAGTCGCAACGGCACATCGACTGGAAGGCGGCGGCGCGCAATCCCGTGCTGCTCACCAAGCAATGGACGGGCGAGACGGACGAGATCCTGTATTTCGACTGGGCGGCGCTGCCCTCGCTCGCGACCGAGGCGCGGCTCAGCCAGTTGACCAAGTGGATTGTCTCCGCCGAACGCGGATTCGAAACGTATGAATTGCGCCTGCCGGGGAAGATCGTCCGCGCCAGCCGCGGCGACCGGCATTTTCACGAATGCCTGCGTGCCCTGGCCTCTTTCGACGCGCCGGTGGCAGGCTGATGTCCATGAATCTCTTCCGCCAATCCCGGCTCTCGAGCACTGTGGCGACGGCGCCGCTCGTCGGCATGATCGTCGCGCTCGTGGGCGCCATCATCCCGCTCGGGGAAAAGGTGGCCGGCTGGGTTCTCCTGGGTTTCTTCGCGGCCTGCGTCGCGCGCATCCTTTTGAATCGTCCCGGTCGGCGCCTGCCTTCCCTGCCGGTGAAGCTCCTGCTGTTCGTCGCGAGCATCGGTGGGGTTGCTGTCAGCTACGGATCGCCCGTGGGCATCGAGCCGGGCTTCAGCATTCTCGTCGCGCTCGTCGGGCTCAAGTTGATCGAGGCCAATGGGCCGCGCGACTTTCACGTCCTCGGGCTGCTCGGTTTTTTCCTCGCGCTTTGCGATCTGTTCTTCGCGCAGGATTTCCTGCGGTGGCTGTACGTCGCCGCTCTCCTGTTGCTCGTCCTGGCCACGCTGGTGCGTTTTCATCGCGGAAGCGGTGCCGGCAGCTACTCGCGCTCCGCCTGGCTGGCGGCCAAGCTGCTCGCCCAGTCGTTGCCCATCGCAGCGCTGCTTTTCCTGTTTTTTCCTCGGGTCTACGGGGGCTTCCGGTTCCAGTTCAGCCAGTCGCTCATGAATGTCGGCGGTATGTCCGACCGGCTGTCGCCCGGGAGCATTTCCTCCATGGCCCTGAACGGAGATGTCGTCTTTCGCGCGGATTTTCCGGACGGCAATATTCCCCCGATGTCGGCGATGTATTGGCGGGGGGAAGTGTTGTGGCGCGGCAATGAAGGGCTCACCTGGGTCCTTGGTCCGTTCCTTTCGCACGAGCGCCGGACCGGCCAGCTCGGAGGCCCGGGCGTGCGGCAGCGCATCAGCCTGCAGCCGCACGGTGGGCGCTGGCTCTTCGCGCTCGACCATCCTGCGAGCGATCTCCGCGGCGCCCATTACCAGCCCGGCAACGTGCTGCAAAGCAACCGCACCATCATCAGCCGCTACCGCTATGAAATCGTCTCCCGCCCCGAGAGCCGCGAAACGACCCTGCCCGCGGATCATCGCAAGGCTGCGCTCTATTTGCCCGGCAACATTTCCCCGCGGGTGCGTGCGCTGGTCGCCGGCTGGCAGGCCAACAATGCCTCCCCGGAGCAAATCGTCGAGGCGGCCGGCCGCTATTTCCGCCACGAACATTTCGTCTACAGCCTCCAGCCCGGCGCCTACAGCGACGCCCATGGTCTCGAGGAGTTTCTCTTCGAGCGGCGCCAGGGCTTTTGCGAACACTACGCGGCCGCCTTTGCCACCCTCATGCGCATCGCCGGCATCCCCTCGCGCATCGTCATCGGCTACCACGGCGGCGAGTTCAATTCCCTGGGCCGCTACGTCATCGTCCGCCAATCCGACGCGCACGCCTGGTGCGAGGTGTGGATCAAGGACAGCGGCTGGCAGCGCCTGGACCCCACGGACATGATCGCACCCGATCGCATCTCCTCCAGCTTTGCTTCCTTCCTCCAGACGCACACCGCGGAACCGGACCCGGACTCCACGCAAGGCTCGCTCGCCGCCACCGGCCTGCGCGAAATCCAGCACGATATCCAACTGGCGTGGGACAGCCTCAACTACCAATGGGATCTGCACGTCCTCAATTTCGACGAGGAGGCGCAGAATAACTTCCTGCTTTCGCTCGGCCTGGGTTTCACTTCCTGGGTCGATATCCTTTTATGGATGCTGCTCGCCATCGCGCTCTTCGTCGCTGCGCTCAGTTATCTGCTGCGGCGCCCGCGGGGACGCGTCGACAAGGTCGCGCAGGCTTACGCCGGATTTTGCCGCGCCCTGGCCCGCGCCGGGCTGCCGCGCGAGCCTTGGGAAGGCCCGCAACATTTTGGCGCGCGCGCCGCGCAACGATTCCCGGAGCAGGCGACACTCATCGAGCGCATCTCCGCCCTCTACGTCGAGCTGCGCTACAGCGCCGCGCAGCCAAATCCCCAGCTTTTCTTCTCGGCGGTCCGCCGCCTGCCGCGCTTCACTGCGACGAGCGAAACATGAGGCAGCGGCCCCGCCTATTTCGTCGGGGCCGCGGCAGGAGTGGCCAGCTTCGCCGCCGCCGCTTTCTCTGCCGCGGCTTTGGCTTTCGCTTCCGCGACTCTCTTCGCTTCATCCGCCGCCTGCGCGATCATGGGAGTCCACGCGGCTTCCGCCTTCTTGATCTGCCCGGCGTCGAAACCAAAGGCCTGCAGCACCCCCGTGGCCATGATCTTGTTCCCCTCGGAATTCATATGCACACCATCGACGGTGAAGACATTCTTCCCCGGCTGATTCGCCGCCTTGACCTGCTCCTGGACCATGGCATTCAAGTCAGCGAGCGGCAGGTGCTTGTCCTTGGCCAGCTTCCGCAGGAAATCGTTATACGGGACGAGCAATTTGTTTTCGTTGTTGCCCAAATCTTCCCTGATCACCGTCGCGGTCAGAATCACCACCTTCACCCCGGCGGCCTCCGCCTGCTCCACGATCTGCGTGATGTTCTTTTCGTAGGTGCCTTTGTCCGGCTCGTTCGGGCTGCGCTTCTCGTAGGTCTGCGCGGACGCTTGGGCATCATTGAGCGGCACGCCCTTGTTGCCGTGCCACACGTCGTTCACCCCGCAGCTCAGCGTCATCCATTGCGGCTTCTTGCTCAGCACGTCTTTGTCGAGGCGGGCCAGCATGTCGTTGGATTTGTGTCCACCGATGCCCGCCGGCACCGGTGTGATATTGATCCCATTGGCCTCAAAAGCCGCCACGACCAGCTTCACGTAGCCGGCCGGATTTCCCCATCCTTGTGCAGTAATCGAGTCCCCGAGAAACGCTACCTTCTCGCCGGGCTTCACGAGGATTTCCGCGGAAGCCATCTGGGCCAGCGCGCAGAGCAACGAGGCGAAAGCGACGAAAAGACGACGGGCGCCCGGACGGGATGAGGGAGGAATCATGCCCGTGATTTCATTCCGGCGGCCCCGCCGACGCAAGCCCGAACGAGAATCCGTCCGGGCTCGCGTGGCTGAGTGCGCTGTCGCCTAGAACTGGACCGTGAAGCCGGCTCGGATGCGATAGTCGGCGGTCGTCTGGAACGCGGTGGCATTCATGATAACCGGCAGATCCACGCCCACCTCGCCGCTCACCCGGCCGAACGAGGCGGTGAGGCGCGGCCCCACGTAGAGCGTCGTGAGGCTGCTGTCGGGATCGGCCACCCCTTGGAAATGATCGTAGCCCTTGGTCTCGCCGGAAACGACGCACTGCAAGCCCAGCGACCCGCGATTCTGGCGGTAGAGATAAACGCCGGGGCCGCCGCTCCACGCGAGGTCGTTCGCAAAGCGGTACTGGAAGTCACCGTAGCCGCGAACGGTGTATTGCAGATCCGCCTCGAAGAACAACGCCTTGTAACGCACGTCCGCCTGGACTCCGAAAACGCCATCCACCGAGCCCGTGCCGAGCGTCAGGTCGTGCGGCCCGATACCGCTGTCCGGCGCGCCTTCCACTTCCGGCTGGTAGTTCTCTTTCAAGCGATCGGTGTCTCCCGTGGGCAACTTCACCCCGCCCGTGACACTGACCCTCGCGGTGAAATCCGGCTCCCCGCGTTGCGCCGGCGTCGTCGTCTTCCCATCTTTCGCATAGGATGCCTCCTGGTCGTGGAAGAGCGCTTCCTTTTTGAAGACGACCGCGTTGACCGTGAGCGAGATATCGCCAAGGCCCGAGACGTGTCCGCGGTCGATATCGAACCCGAGCTGACGCTGGAAGGAGCGGTAGATGAGGGGCACGCTGATCTGCACGCTCATGCGATTCTGCAGGAAAGAAACGCCCGCGACAAATTGCGTGATGGAGCTGTCGATGTATTCGCCCGCTGGATTCGGCTGCTTCACGCCGTCCAGGCGTTCTGTTCCGAAGTGGGTGAATTGTTCCGCCACACTGGCGTAGAGACCCCAGGGTTTTTCGTGGGCGACCTGGAGCGTGGGCGTGTAGCAGCCGCAGAGGTCGCACGCATGGGAGGGCGCCGCGGTGAGCAGAGAGGATAGAATGAGAAGAGATTTCAATATTTTCATGAGGAAGGAGTGAGTGAAAGGGCGGCGGCGCACGTCAGGCGCGCCCGGACCGCAGGTGGATGAAAAAGCCCGGCCACGAACCTCGTGACTGGCTGGGAGTGGATGAGAGCTAGGCGACCGCGCCTCGAGGAGGCGGAGCGGTCGGCTGTTCCGCACGGACTTTGCCGTGCCACTCGGCGATCTCCAGTTTCCACGAGATCCCTTCCTTCCTCACCAGCGCCGTCTGCGCCGGCATCACGAAGGCCGCCTGGTTCTCCACTTCCATGGCCCGGGTCGACTGCGGTTCCCGGCTCTTGGCCTTCACGATCTCTTTGCACAGCGCGCACGGATGCCGCCCGTCGAACGTCTTCGTCACGGCCTCCAGGAGAGACGTATTGCGCGAGTACGACATCAACATCCGCGTCCACGCCAGCGATTGCAGCGCCATCCAATGTCCACCCGAGGCTGCGAACAGCACCAAGAGCATGAGCACTTGGCCAACTCGGAGCAGGTTCGGGGGCATCGAGTCGGTCTTAAGGGCAGCCCGTGTACGCTGTCAATCTCCTTCACTATGAGGCCATCGAAGATCCCTGCGAAGATCCCCATCCGCCGCCACCGGGCGAAATTTTCCATTTTCCATTTTCCATTTTCCCCTTTTTCGTCTCAATCCCCGCCGCCCGCATGGCCTCGCTCTCTTCTTTCCTCAACCGGCGCAACTTCTGGCTGGGCATCTCCCTCCTGGTGATTCTTTTCCTCGGGCTCGTCGCCGGCGCCAACTTCTGGGTTCTGCACAGCGCCCACCCCGCTATTTTTACCGACGCCGCGCGATTGCCGAAAAACGACGTCGGCCTCGTCCTCGGCACCTCGCGCTACAATAGCGACGGACGGAGCGAAAACCCCTTCTTCCGCGGACGAATGAATACCGCCGCACGCCTTTACCACGAGGGCAAAGTGCGTCACCTGCTCGTCAGCGGGGACCATGGCCATCCCGGCTACGACGAGCCGACCTGGATGCGCGACGCGCTCCTCGCCCGCGGCGTCCCGCGCGAAGCCATCACGCTCGATTACGCCGGCTTCCGCACGCTCGATTCCATGGCGCGGGCGAAAGTCGTCTTCGGCCTGCAACGCTTCACCATCATCACCGACGACTTCCATATGGCACGGGCCATCTTTCTTGCCCGCTCCTACGGCCTCGATGTCATCGGCTTCCCTTCGGAACGCGTCGCCTACTGGTGGTCAAAAAAAGTCCGCACCCGCGAACTCGCCTCCCGCACCGTCGCCTGCCTGGAAGTCTACGTCCTGCATACCCGGCCTCGTTACTTCGGACCACCCGTCAAGATTGAGGTAGCGGCGGGGCCGTAGGACCGACGGGAGAATCCCCCCACGGTGTCATCCTGAGCGGAGTGTAACGGAGTCGAAGGACCCCGTGGAACGACCGGTAACATCGCTCGCAGAGCCACCTGGCTGAGTGTGAGCGTCAGCGTTGAACATGACCGTCGATAACCAAAGGCATTGCTCGTAGAGCGACGGGGTCCTTCGACTCCGTTACACTCCGCTCAGGATGACAGCCTTACGACGAAGCGCTCCGCATCTGCAGGAAACGGAAAAACTCCGCCCCTTCGCGCAGGCGCCGTTTCATCATGTCCCAATCGCCAAGCATCTCTCCGAGCATGCGCGCGATCGGACGCGGGCGGAAGTAGTAGGCTTTGTAGAAGCGCTCCACCGCGCGGAAGATTTCCTCGCGCGGGAGCCCCTCGTACTCCAGCGCCGCCGCTTGCTGCCCGAGTTCATCCACGAGATGTGCATCGCCCGCGAACCAGCCATTTTCCTTGGCCTGGCGGAAAAGCTCCGTGCCCGGATACGGCGCCGCCAGGCTCACCTGGATCGAAAACACATCCAGCGATTTGGCAAACTCGATCGTCTCGCGAATCGTCTCTGGCGTCTCCCCCGGCAGCCCGAGGATGAACGTCCCGTGAATGGTGATGCCGAGCTTCTTGCAGTTCGCCGTGAACTCCCGGGCTTCCTCGATCCGGATGCCTTTCTTGATGTTATCCAGGATCCGCTGCACCCCGCTTTCGTAGCCCACGAGCAGGAGGCGCAGCCCATGGTCGCGCATCGTCTTGAGCGTCTCGTAATTTACATTCGCCCGCGCGTTGCAGCTCCACGTCATCCCCAGCTTGCCCAGTTCCTTGGCGATCTCCCGCGCGCGGGGTTGATACGCCGTGAAGGTGTCGTCGTCGAAAAAGAACTCTTTCACTTGCGGAAACAGCCGCTGCGCATGCGCCATCTCCCGCGCCACCGCCGCCGGCGATTTCGCGCGATACTTGTGCCCGCCCACCGTCTGCGGCCACAGGCAAAAGGTGCACTGCGCCGGGCAGCCGCGTCCCGTATAGTGCGACACGTACGGGTGCTTCAGGTAACCGATGAAGTAGCGCTCGATCTCCAGGTCGCGCGCATACACGTCCATCACGCTCGGCAAGGCATCGAAGCTCTCAATCGTCGCCCGCTCGGCATTATGGACGATCTTCCCGTCGCGCCGGAATGACAGCCCGTCGATCTCCGCCAGCGGCCGGCCCAGCGCCACATCGCGGCAGGTGAAATCGAACTCCTTGCGCCCCACGAAATCGATCGCCTCGCTGGCGCGCAACGTCTCCGCCGGCAGCACCGCGGCATGCGCTCCCACCAGGCCCACTTGCACATCCGGGTTCTGGGATTTCAACGCCTCCGCCAGTTCCGCATCGCCGCGCAACGTCGGTGCGCTGGTGTGAACGATCACGAGCTCATAATCCCGCGCGATGTGCAGCACGTCCTCGCGCGTGAGATCGTGGGGAGGCGCATCCACCAGCCTCGACCCCTCGATGAGCGCCGCGGGCTGCGCCAGCCAGGTCGGGAACCAAAACGATTTCACTTCCCGCTTTGCTTGATAGCGCGAGCCCGCCCCACCATCAAAGCCCTGCCACGAGGGCGGATTGACGAAGAGAGTTTTGCGGAACATGCCGCGCAGTCTGCCTTGCCTCCGCGCGCGACGCAACCGCCGCTTCGCATTGAGCGCGAAGCAGAAACGACGCCGCCCTGGCGGAGTTTGCCGCCGGACTGGGAAGCTTATTTCGAGGCGTGCGCCGGCGATTTATCCAATTCCATGAATTGGCTTCGCTGCTCGGGAGTGAGCCGCTCGATGTCCACCCGGATGCGGCCGGAATAGCGAAAGGCGGGAGGCGGTTCACCCTTCTTGCCCATATAATCCTGCCAGATGCGGCGATGAAAATCGTGACTGCCGGACTCGATAACCTCGCCCTTCGATTTCTCCATCCGCTCGAGCGCGTGCTCCACGGAGACGACTTCGCCATCGCCCGGAGATGCCGGTACGCGAGGGCTCTTGTAGCCGGCCACCCGCTTGTTCTCCGCGGCGACCTCGCTGTCGCTCAGTTCACCAGGTTTGCGCGGGTTGACCGGCTCCTGACTGTCCGCCGCCGTCCCCCGGCCCGGCGTCGGCTGCTTGGCGGGCGCAGGCTGCGTGTCCGCCCGGCCAATATCGGTCTTCGGTGGACCGCCACCGCCGCCCTTTCCTCCACCACCCGCCCCGCCGCCACCGGCGGGCACTGGCTCCTGCGCACCGGTGGGCTCCGCTGCATGGGAAGACGAAGGCATCGTCTCGGCTGGATTGTTCTCCGGCGGAGGTGCCACGTGCGCCGCCGTCTCCGGCTCCGTTTCCACGCCGTTCGCGCCGGGTTCCCCACCCCTCGCCATGCCGTACATCCCCACGCCGATGTCGCCCATGCCGCCGATCGCCGCCCCCCACTCCTCGCCCTTCTCCCCGCCGATCGCCCGACCGATGGCCCGTCCCGCCAACGACAGAGGCCCGCTGTTGGCCACACCGTCGATTTTTTCCTGCACGACCTGCACCTGGCGGGCCAGCTCCTGCTCCCGCTGGTCGCGCCATTGTTTGAAACTCTCCCCGCCGTACTTTTCGTCCACGGCCCTCTGGCACTTGTCGATCTTGCCCGGGCGGATGTATTCGTCCTCGCAAGCGTCGTATTCCTTCTTCTCCCGCGCCCAGAACTCATCGTGGAATTCTTCCTTGGTCAAGTAATCGGGATCCCGATTGTCCTGGGTCACATCGTCGACCTGCGGATTCGTCTTGGTCGGGTCTCCCTGCTTCTGGAGCATCCCGGCGACCATGGCGTCGTAACGCTCCGCCCGCGACATCAGCTTCCCTTCCTTGATTTCGATAGGAGCCAGCTTGCTCTTCGTCGGCAGGATCTTTCCGGTCTTTACGTAGGCCTCATGGGCCTGCGCCAGGTTTCCCTTGGTTTCCTGATAGCTCTGCAGGAAATCATCGCCGAGCATGTCCCGGACAAACTCTTCATCGGGTGTGAGTGCCGTGGCGGGCTTGGGCGGTGGCGCCCCAGAGGACGACCCATTGGCGGCGCCATTACCCGCCAGAGCCACGCCCGCCCCTCGACCAGCGGCCGAGAGGAGCTCCCCAACTGCACCGATCACGACGGACGCGCCGGGCACCATGGTTTCGAGCGGTTTTAAAACGGCGTCGACGTCCACGCCGAGCCCAGCGAGCCATAGATCCTGTTCTGTTGCCATAATCTGATGATTTCTGTTGGTGGAGCCTTTCCCCAGGCCGCCGAAATTTCGTGGGCAAAACCGTCACACGCCGCCCAGCGCTTCGCAAGTCCCTTTTCCAGCCCAGCGCGAAGCGTTTGCCCAGCTTTCCATCCAGAGAGAACCCTAACAACGCGCACCCTCAAGAGGACTTCCGTATCAATCGAAACAACTCCTTTCACGGCATTCCCAAAGCAGCTAACCGAGCCATCGCCGCTGCGGCCAAACGCTATGGCCAGTTTCTTGGTCGCAAGCCGGTCGTCACCGACTGACCGAATAAGACAAGGCGCTCAAGGCGGAGGAATGATTTCGCTCACGGAAATCGCGGCGTCGGGGAAGGCCTGAGGAGCCACCGTATCTCCCATCCTGGCCACCGAATATTCGAGATATTCCTCTCCTTGCGGCGCGCGATAAATCTCCACGACGTCCTGCTGCAAATTCACGATCCAATACTCCTGAACCCCGGCCTGCGCGTACTTTCGCAGCTTGCGACCTTGATCGTGCACCAGACTGCTATCCGCTATCTCTACGATCAGGAACGCATCCCGCGTGAGCGGGTGCCGCTTGGCCATCTTTTGGGATCGCGGAACCAACATGAAATCGGGCAGCGGCTCCGAGTAATCGTCCGCTTCCACCGGATTGCCCGCACCAATCAAATAGCGGCGGCGATTCATTTCGCCGAACAAATCGATTAAATTATACAGCGCGGCGCCGTGACGGCTTCCTACAGGGGACATGGCGAAGATTTCTCCATCCAGCAGTTCGACGTGACCGTCGTCGGCAAAAAAGCCTGCCTCCCCGAGCCGGTGCCATTCCTTCACGGTGAACCGATAAGGCGCGGGCTCGTCCTGGATTGACGTTCCGTTCGAGAGCAT
>JBBCHV010000005.1:0-151445 GCA_037200205.1 Chthoniobacter sp. | reverse complement strand
AATAAACGCAACAAAGTTTGACGAATTTTCGCTAATCAGCCCGCAACAGAACCAAAAACGAGACGCTTTCGCCATCGGTTAAATCCCTCAATCCGGGCAGGTAAAATCCGCGATCTCTCGCCACGGATCACCCAACTTTGCACTGAAGCACCACAAGCCAATTCTCCTTTTTCCGATTGCCCAAGACCCGGTGAAGATGCTGAGAGACTTCGTAACCGACTGTGAAGTCAAAGTGCTGAATGTCACCGCTCCCCGTGCATCCAACGAGCCTACCATCGCCGAGTTCGTGGTGAAGGTGCTGGATGAAGCTTTTGCTACCCGTAAACGGCCTGCCTTAACCGATTGACGGCCCCGATTCTCTTGCGTAAGAATCAACAATGTGCGCGAGACGATTATTTAAGGCGAGGAGAGTCATATGGTTTTTGACAGCGTCTTCGCTTTCTGGTTGCGGATCGATGCTCACCTCCTCGATTGATCAGATTCCAAATGGAACAACCAGTGACGGCAAAACATATCCCTTAAAAGGACTGCCTTATTATCTGCCAAAGGGGGTTGTCCTAATCGACGGCACCTTCGATGATAAAGCCGCTGATTTCACCGTTAAGATTTCCACGGACATTCGGCCAGACACTACGGTTCGATACAGACTTGAAAACGCCTCCAACGCAATGTTCGAGGATCGCACGACTTTTGCAGTGGATTCCAATGGCCTTCTTCAATCAATCAAGTCCTCAGCAGAGGATAAGTCCACCCAGGCAATAGCGGATGTTGTTTCGGCTGCTGGTAGCGCGATGACGTTCGAGGCTACGTTGAAACCGAACGTCACTCCTTTGGTAGCTGGCCCCGTGAGCACGATTCCCGCAACGGCGTTTCATTACTCTATAGACCCGTACGACCCTAAACCGATTACCACCCCATGGTACGCGATCAAAGACCATGCTCCTGTTCAATTCACTTTTACGACAGTAGTATCTGACCAAGCGAAGACCTCCAAACTAAAACCCGAAGCGAACACCGCCGGTATTATTGTCCGCCTTCCAATTCCGTTTACTGTGACCGCAGTTGAATATGCAACCGCAGGAACCGAGGCAGAGAAGAAGTTGATTTTTCAAAAGGACAGCGTTGTTCTGCTGCCAGACGTGCGCAGAAATTATTTACTTCCGATTGACCGTGTCCCGTTTGTGAAAAACGAAACCAACGTTGTCTTTGCGAATGGTATGATCCAGAGCTTGGAGAAGAACCGACCAAGTGTCGTCGCGGGCATTGCGGCAGTGCCAAAGACCGTTCTTTCCGCGTTGGCCCCGATCCCGCTCAACATTCAACAGAATCAGACGAATTTGTTGAAAGCCAGAGTGACGCACTCTCGGATGAAGCGGCGATCAAGAAAGCCAGGGCAACGCCCCAATGATTTGAAGGTTCTCCGAATATTTCAGCAACTGACCGCCGCCGCCGAAGGCTACATCGAGTTGGGGATGCCCCTCGAAGCGAACGAGGAACTGGAACAGATTGACGCGGACCAACGATCACACACCGAAGGTCTAGCCTTGCGAGTGAAAATCTATTTTGTTCTCAAGAAGTGGGAGTTGATGCAGATCGTGGCGAAGCGTCTGGCCAGAATCGAACCTGAGAACGTGCAATGGACGGTTTCTTGGGCCTACGCCACGTCGTGCCGTTTCGATTGAGGCAGCCCGGGGCATTCTGGTGGATGCGGTGGCATAGAATGCCGGATGTCACGGTATTCCACTACAATCTGGCCTGCTACGAGCGCCAGTCGGGGAACCATGAGGCTGCCAGAGAACGACTGAAGCGAGCGTTTGATTTGGAACCTCGCTATCGAATCAAGGCGCTGGAGGACGAGGATTTGGAAGGACGGCACCACGGGCCTTTGCACTCGCGAGGGCTGCTTTAGTCCGCGCAGAGATAGCGCGTTCGCAGTCAAAAGGATTTTTAGCGGCCAAATCTAGCGACATTTAACCGTCTCACTCACAGATGAACAGTGCGATTAAGAACCAGTCGATTACGCAAGCGCCCAAAGGTTTTGTAAAGGGGCACCAGACCACCCTTCCCTTCCCCTAACCACCCCCCAAAAACAAAAATTCATTGGATTGAAAGTAGGGCGCTTAAGAATTGCCCGAAAGTGAAATCGATTTCAGTTCCTATATATATTGAGTAGGAGATTCACCGCTGACGACGACGCGCCGAAATCGTGATTGTTCCACCATCTCCGCGATGAAACCCGTCGATGCGTTCGCGGGCGGTTGAGAGGATTTTTCCTGCTGGGTAAGCAGAGAGAAGGCGAAGAGCCATTTTGTAAGGCTCCGTCACCCTCCAGACGCGAGCCGTATAGTCGTAGGCAGTACTCCATGCTCACGAAGCAGGGAGCATGCGCTTTGCAATTGTGGGGCGTTGCGCGGTTCGATCAGCTGGTGGTGAACGAGCAAGGAGACCACGGTGAGAGCAAGGTCTTCATTTTGGAGTATCGCGCCGATTCGCATCATAAATGCGAAGCCCGATAGGTGCGACGGCTCGGTTCTCATTCGCTGCGCCAAATGACGTAGAACCGCGTTCAATTCGTTTGCGGCGCGAGCGCGCAAGACTGATAGAGCAATTTGAATTTGCTCCCAAGGACGAATGCGTCGCTCTGCTGATGCGCCGCGCGGACGTATGGGCTCGTTGAGCAACTCTCGATGGTTGATTTGCTCTTGGATGACCTCGAACCGAATGCGGCGGTTCGTTTTAGCGTAAACTCGCAGCGAGGTGTTTCGAGAAAGCTTCATCAAAAGTGAAATCGAATTCACTTCTCGTGTCGGAAGTCGCACCGGGAATTCTTGCATTTCAGCGCTACTGGCTCGGTAGGCGGTGAGATGGGGAACCAAGCTGGCAACCACTTCAGTAGGCTCGTCGGCTCTGAACTCCCAAATTGTTTCGACCTTGCGGATTATGAAATCGTTTTCGTGCTCGACCCCCACTTGTCGAGGTGTCGTTACACGCTCTAGTTCCGCGTTAAAAGTGTCAACAACCCCTTGGATATACGTGTCTACGTGTCGATACCAGCGGGTGGGATTGCTCCACTCAGAAAGGCTCGACGTGTCGCACAACCAATTGTCTTCGCCGTCGAGAGAAAATTCGCCGCCATTTTGTCGAACGTCCGAGGCGTGCGGAAAGAACAGTTCAGCACGCGGCCAATCAGTTGCGTTAGGACGTGGCAGCGGATTGGGAATTGGTTGATAACGAAGGTATCGGAGTGGATTCAGAGACAGAGCCAAATACGTGGGAAAAATCCTGTCTGGCGTGTTCTTTCGATAAGCAAGTTTCCATTTCCCGGCAAAGAGCAAGCGTTCCGCAATGATTTGTCCTTCCCGGCCCTCGATGGCTCGTTTCCGAACTCGCAGGTGCTCGCGGCGGATACCCGGATTGCTGGGCCGCGCAAATATCCAGCCATATGGGTGGGGGTCGCCTGGGTTAAGTCGTGGTCTCATCTCCTCTGGAGGGGAGGAGATGAATGAGCGAACTTGGTCGAGGATACGGGGACTTCCACTAAGAATCCAACGGCCCAAGTCGATTTCGATTTTGTCTTCGCGACCTGTTTCCTCGCTGACCTGAAGATCGACTGAGAACTGCGGCAAAGGCATGGCGAGGATATACCCCTATTTCTCTCTATTAGCGGGGTGTGTTTGTGCGAGCGAAATAAGGAACCCCAATCAATTCCGAGGCCCTGATACGCGCCCGCTCGGGTCGTCGATCATACCGGCGTGTGGTGTTGACGCTGCTATGGCCGACAATTCCCGCGACCGTAGAAATGTCGGCTCCAGCGTCGAGGAGGTTGCTGACCGTCGAACGGCGGAGGTCGTGCCAGTCCAAATCTATCACACCCGCATCTGCGCAGCGTTTGCGGAGGATTTTGTCGAGAGCAGTGGTCGAAATCTGCTGTGCCGCCAAGATCATGCCGCCCTTGCGAACCGCGCAGAACAATGCACCGGGTGAAATCGCCGCGCATCGAGAGCCAATCAGCAAGGGCACGAGCGGCATTCCCGGTTAGATGATGGAGGGTGCGCTCCTTATTTCGCTTGCCGATGACTCGGATGGTGTAGCGACCTTCCTCCGGGACGTACGACGCGTTAAACGCGCTTATAGCGGCAATCTCGGCCCTTCTCGCTCCCGTGGCTGCGGCCAAAGAAATCATCGCCGCGTCACGAGCGCCTGCTGGAGTGGGGTCTTCAGAGCAGACGTGCAACAGCGCTGATATTTCGCCAGTCGGCACGTAGCGACCGGCAGGCTCTCTGCTCCCTGCGTCACCTTTGATGGACTGAATGCGCAAAAGCTCTTCGGTGTCCAAGGAGCGTAGTTCCCATGCAGCACGCGCTACTCCTTTCAGAGCCGCGAGCGCTTTATTTCGCGTTGCAGGACTACCAACAAGCTTCCCCATCAAGGCGCGCACGACTGGAGCTGTGAGCTTCACCCAAGGTATCGAGCGCCAAGCGTCCTTTCCGAGCAGCGCCGGGTTGAGCAGCATTGCTGCGCGATTCAGAGGCGAAATCATGGTGCGCTTCGAGACCCCGCTGCCGAGCGTTTCCAGATAAACGGTTGCAGGGCACTGTGATTGCGATGTTGCGAGGGCGAGGGATTCGGGGGATGAATCGAGAGTCGTAAGGTGAATCGTGGCGATCATTTTGGCGGCGAAGAATCGGTTAATAGAATTGCAGTTCTAGCAACGAGTACAACCCAAATTTTCGTGGCAGTAAGCCTGGCTAGTACGAATTCAGGAGAACTGCTGGTCTCGACACAAGAACGCCAGCGTAGGTATGATCAGTCTTGGCTTCACCCAGTTTAGGGAAGCGGCAGATAGCAAAAGACGCGATTGAGTCGACTTTCCGCTCTTACACAACGAAATAAGGGTTGATTATGCAAACATCCTTCGAAGAGCACGGACGTTGGTGGCTGCCTGACCACGAAACCCACAAAAACCGATCTTTCTATGGGAAGCTGTCGTGGAGTCCCACAAGAGGTGCCAAACTTGCAGCCTTGGGGTTGAGTGAAGAAATCACTGCCGCGCTCTCTAGTTGCTTGGGCAGGTCAATCCGCGTCCAAGGCCAATTGGATATAGATGGCATCGAAATGCGGATTGCGCTTTGGAATCAGATGTCCTTTGCGGGTCGCCGCTTTTCTGCTGAAAGCGTCAACACTCTCGAACTGCATAGCGAAGAGCCATTTCGATACGAAAAAGGCCGACACCTACTGGATGAATTTAAGGCGTTTCTAACGTTGGCGCTAGATAGGCCGGTTCTTTTCAAGGCCATTCGGGGAAAGTGAGATGCAACCGATTTTTGGACCGGTTTTTGTTTAGTTGTTGGAGTGGATTTGAGCCTCGAATTGGGATGGGGTTTTGTAGTCGAGGGAGGAGTGTTTACGGTGGGTGTTGTAGTAGCCTTCGATGTATTCGAAGAGTTCGAGGCGGGCATCGTGGGCGGAGTCGAAGCACCCGCCCTGAAGTATCTCATGCTTGAGAGAGCCGATGAAGGATTCCGTCCAGGCATTGTGATAGGGATTGGCGCGCGCGGACATGCTCTGGCGCCGGCCGACGGTGGCCAAAGCCTTCCGGAAGAGCGTACTCCCATATGGGCTGCCACGATCGCTGTGGAAGATGGTGATGGCGTTGGCGGAGCGAGTTTGGAGGGCTTGGCGCAGGGCCGCGAGGACAAGATCCGAGCGCAGATGATCGGCCAAACTCCAGCCGATGATGCGGCGCGAGTAGAGATCGATGACCACGGCCAGGTAGAGCCAACCGGTGCTGGTCGGGATGTAGGTAATGTCGCCCGCCCAAACTTGGTCTGGAGCGGTCGGCGGAGGGAGCTCGGCCACGAGATTGGGCGAAGGTTTGTCGGCGCGGCCGTCGCTCGTCTTGGGGACGAAGTTCTTCGGCTGGAGTGCGCGCAGTCCACGCTGGGCCATGAGGCGCCGGAGGCGCGCCGGCGCGCAGGTGATGCCCCGATCGGCCAGCTCCGCAGCCACGCGCCGATAGCCGTAGCGGCCGCGGTGGCGCCGAAAAATCTCCTCGATCTGATCGCCGAGTTCGGCGTCGGCGACCTGCGTTGCGGTCGGCGTGGCGGCGTGGTAGAAGCTGCTGCGGGGCACCGCCAGCACCTCGCACACCTTACGGACACTCGCCCCGGTCTGCTGTGTAATAAGGGTGATCATTTCTCGTCCCTGGTCTGGGCTTTGGTCCCGAGGATAACGGCCGCCTTTTTTAAAATGTCGTTCTCCAGTTTGAGAGTGGCATTTTCGCGTCGCAAGCGGCGCAACTCGTCCGCTGCGGGCTCCTCGTCCCGCAGTGGCGGGACTCGCAGCCCTCCGCTCCCGAGATGCGCCGCTTGCGAGGATTTGCGCACCCACTCGTACAGAACACCTTGGCCGATCCCAAGATCACGCGCCACTTCGCCCACTGGTTTGCCGATGCGGACAAGCTCAACGGCCTGCGCTCTGAACTCTGCTGTGTATCGTCTTTTGGTCACTGCATTCATTGTCTATTTTCCTGGTCAGTGGTCCAAAATCTTCGCGCACCTCACAAACGGTGAATTTGAGTTTCGGAAAGCGGAGCAAGCTGGCGGCTCGGGACTGAAATCAATTTCAGTTTTGCCCTCGCCTGCTCGAAGAGTGTATCCGCCGCAGCGGACTCGTAGGCGACAGCGCGTTTCGCTTCTTGGAAATTTGAGGTGCGGAGAGATTTGAGGATTTCTCGTTTGCCGATGGCGGGACGAATTTCGACGGGCACTCCGACTCGGAAATAGTATGAGGAATTGCGCCGAAACAGGCGCGAATATCCGGGCATGGCGATGAGTCCTTTTGTAGCAGGGTTTTGTAGCATCGCTGTTGCTGTGGGGCCTGATTATCAGGCACTTCCCTCTGTTTCAAGGACTTGCGCGGAACCGCGCGGATGGGGGGGGATTCGAACCCCCGGTGCCGGTAAAGGCACACACGCTTTCCAGGCGAGCACAATAGACCACTCTGTCACCCATCCATTCATCTGCGGAGTGGCAATAGTGCGGGAAAAGGCGCGTTGTGCAAGCGGATATGCGGGCCGATCGCTTTACGATGGAGCGGCGATTCTCGGATTTTAAGCCGATGAAGATCTGCCGGCCGGCTACTTCTTGCCCGCGGCGTGCAGGGCGGGAGTGTCGAGGTCGAGCTTGGACAGGGGGATGACTTCGAGCTTGGGGAAGAGGGCGCGCAGGGGTTTCTCGACGATCTTTGCCTGGCCGGCGACGATGACGTTCAGGGGATCGGCGGCGAAGTGCTTCCCGGCGAAGGCCTGGAGATCGGGGGGCATGGTATGTTCGACGTCCGGCACGTAATTCTCCAAGCTCTCGAGCGGCAGGCCGTAGAGGGCGAGGTCGCCGATGCGCTTGACGTAGCCTTCGTTGGTTTCGAGGTCGCGGCCGAAGGCGCCCGTGAGCAGCGCTTCGCGGGTCTTGAGGTATTCGGCGGGTGCGGTTTCCGTGCTGAGCCGCTGGATTTCGGTCTGGATGACTTTGACGACTTCCGCGGCGGATTCGTTTTTGGTCTGCGCGCCCGCGACGAAGAGGCCGCCGGCGCGCCAGGTGGTGAGGCCGCTGGAGGCGCCGTAACTGAGGCCGCGCTTGACGCGCACCTCCTGGTTAAGCCGCGAGGAATAGCCGCCGCCCAAGAGGGCATTGGTCACCTTGCCGGCAAACCAATCGGGGGGCGTCACGCCGGATGGTGGGCGCCGCGAGATAGACAGCGGCCTGCCCGGCCAAGGGCATATCGATGAGGACCGCGCGACCGACTGTGGGCGTCGCGGAATTGACGATCGAGAAGTCTTCCGCGGGGGCCGTCCAATCGCCGAAGATCTTCTCGGCCAGGGCGAAGGCCTCCGGTGCGGTGATGTTGCCGGCGAGAATCAGGCAGGCATTGCCCGGCCGATAGGCGCGGGCGTGCAGGGCGGCGATTTCCTTGGGTGTGAGCCGGGCGATGGAGGCGGGCGTGCCGGCTTCCGGGTGCGCATAGAGCGACCCACCGAGGGCGGTGCGGCTGGCCGCGTATTTGGCGACGGTGCCGGGCTGTTCGAGGGCCATGAGCAATTCATCGAGCGTCTCGCGGCGCTGACGCTCGATCTCCGCCTTGGCGAAGGCGGGATGACGAACGAGATCGGCGACGATGGCGAGCGCGGGTTCGGTGTTGCTGGAAAGGGTGGTGACTTTTACGGTGGTGGCGTCCCACGTGCCTTCGGTTTCGATCTTCGCGCCGAGGGACTCGGTTTCCTCGGCGATCTTTTGGGCGCTGCGGGTGGTCGTACCGCGCTTGAGCAGGTCGGCGGTGAAGTGCGCCAGGCCGGCGAAGTGCGGCGGATCGCTCTCCGCGCCCCGATTGATGAGCACTTCCGCGCTGACCAGCGGCAAGCCGGGGCGCTCGATGACGATAACCCGCAGACCGTTGGCCAGGGTCTTCTCCTGCGCCTTGCTGATCTGCGCGGCGTGCGGTTCGCCCGCTTTGGGCAAACCTTCGACCTCGGCGGCACGGGTCAGCAGCGGAGCCAGCGCGAGGGCGGCGATGAGAAAGGGGAATCGGTTCATTTCTTTCCTTTGGCTTTCGTCTTCATCGCTTCGGGCAGGTATTCGATCACGAGCTGGTTCGCGGCGGTGAACCACTTTTGCGCCGCCGCCTCCACCTGCGCGGGCGTGACTGCCTGCAAATCGCTCAAGTCGGTATTGGCGCGATTGGGATCGCCGTAGACGGCGGCCGCTTCGCCGAGGGCACTGGCTTTGCCTTCGAAGGTTTCGCGTTCGACGAGCTTGGCCGCGAGGAGTTGATTGCGCGCGATGATCAGCTCGGCATCGCTAATCGGTTTTGTCGTAATTTTGGCGATCTCGTCGAAGAGCACGGCCTTCGCTTTGTCCACCGGCACGCCGCTGGCGAGAACGATTTCGTAGGTGAGCAGGCCGAGGTCCGCGCGCAGGTCGGCGGAGAATTCCGCGCTCTGCGCGAGCTGCGTTTCATACACGAGCTTCCGGTAAAGCCGCGAGGATTCCCCGCCGCTGAGCACCTGTTCCGCGACGCGCAAGGGTGCCGCATCTTCCGCGGTGATCGACGGTCCGAGATAAGTCACGGCCAGCGCGGGCAGCGGCACCTTCGGATCGTATTCGATGATCGTCTTCGTCCCGGTGCGCGGCGGCTCTTTCGTGGTCACGCGCGGGATGGGCGCGGCGGGCTTCGGGATCACGCCGAAGTATTGATCCACCCAGCCCTGCAACTGCGCGACATCGAAGTCACCCACCACCACGAGCACCGCATTATCCGGCCGGTAGAAGGTCGTGTGAAACGCGCGCACCTCCTCGAGATTGGAAGCGTCGAGTTCCTCGATATTGCCGATCGTCGGCCGCTTGTAAGGATGCTCGGCGAAGGACCTCTTCTGGATGAATTCGCCGAACTCCCCATACGGCTCGGCGAGGATGCGCTGGCGGTATTCCTCCTTCACCACCTCGCGCTCGAGCGTGAAGTTCCGCACGTCCACGGTCAGCGCGCTGAGGCGCTCCGCCTCGGCCCAGAGCAGACGCTCGAGATTGTTGGAGGGCACGGTCTCGTGGAAGACGGTCACGTCATCCGCGGTGTAGGCGTTGTTCTCTCCGCCGACATCCTCGGTGAGGCGATCCAGGAATTCCGAAGGCATCCGCTTCGTGCTCTTGAACATCATGTGCTCGAAGAGATGCGCGAAGCCGCTGCGGCCCGCCGGGTCGTCCTTCGACCCCACGCGATACCACACCTGGATGCACACCGTCGGCGCGCTGTGATCCTCGAGCCAGATGAATTGCAGTCCATTCGGCAGCGCGCGCTGCTCGAACTTGAGGGGCGGGATGCTCTCCGCGCCGCGACCGAAGGCGAGCAGCACAGTGAGGAGGAGGAAGGCAGCGAGTCGGGCGGGGCGCAAGATGAGGGGGAAGGTGGCTGCGACTCTGGCAATTGGCAATTCGGAATGCGAAAGCGCAATTTTTGGCCTTTTTTAAGGCAAATTCACTTACGCAGCCCACGCAGCCCATATAGCCCAAACAAAGAGCGCCAGGACGGCGCTTCCAGCGTCCTCCGCGTTCCTACGGCGAAGCATTTGACAAAGCCCCCCTCTCGCCGTTGCATAGCGCACTCCAAATGAAACGCTTTCTCACCCTCGCCGCCCTCTCGGCACTTGCCCTCCTCACCGGCTGCGTCAACGGCCCGATCGCCCGGTCCAGTTACAACGTCACCGCCTACAAACCGAAGAACCCCGACAACGTGCGCATCAAGGTCTCGCTCTCGAACCGCGCCGTCTACGTCCTCGAAGGCGACACGCCGCTGCTCGTCACCGCCTGCGCCATTGGCAAGCCCACGAACCCGACGCCCACCGGCAACTATCATATCACCGGCAAGATCCCGACCAAGCGCTCCGGCGAATACGGCTTCTCGGTCAGCGGCGACAGCGTGCATCCGGCGAAGGCCAGCGAGGCATCCGGTCATTACGTCGGTTTCCCGATGGCCTGGTGGTGTGAATTCTCGCCCGGTTACGGCTTCCACGAAGGTTCCGTGTGGCCCACGCCGCGCACGCACGGCTGCATCCGCCTGCACCACAATGTCGCCCCGAAATTCTACGCGCTCGCCAAAATGGGCACGCCGGTGAACATCGCCCAGTCCCAGCCCGAAGACGCCACGATCGGCAAAGACCTCAAGCGTCCCGGCGATTACGCCGATCCCGATCCGGCCCCGTCCATCATGATTTCCGACCGCATCTTCTCGACGCCGACGCAGCCGCTGCTCGTCGACCGCCCGTAATTTCCCTTCTTAATCCTAATCTTACTCTTCATCTCCATCGCCTCCGGCGGGATGAAGATTAAGAGCAAGAGTAAGAGTAAGATTGAGAGCTGCCATGGAAACACCCGCCGCCACTGCGAAACCCTCCCGCGTCAATCTCCGGACGCCGGACGTGATGGCGGCCGTGCAGGCCCAGGTCGAGTCGCACTACCGCAGCGAGATCGTGGAGAAGCTGCGGCTGAGCGGCGGCGCGTTGACGCGCGACGGAGTCACCGTGCGCCTGGCGAAGCAGTTCGGTTTTTGCTACGGCGTCGAGCGGGCCATCGATCTCGCTTATGCCGCGGCGAAGGTCTTTCAGGACCGCCGACTCTTCATCCTTGGCGAGATCATTCACAATCCCGAGGTCAACGAACAGATCGTCGCGCTCGGGATCAAGAACCTGCTCGGCCAGGACAAGGAAGCCGAGATCCGCGACCTGCGCGCGGAGGATGTGGTCATCGTGCCGGCTTTCGGCACCGATGTCGTCACCCTCGGCCGCATCAAGGAAGTCGGCTGCCAGATCGTCGACACCACCTGCGGCGACGTGATGAGCGTGTGGAAGCGCGTGCGGCAAAACGCCAGCGACGACGTCACCTCCATCATCCACGGCAAAGCTTCCCACGAGGAAACCAAGGCCACCGCTTCCCGCGCCGTCGTCAGCGGCAAGGGCCACTACCTCGTGGTGCTCACGCTGGCCGATACCGATTACGTCTGCGAGTACATCCGCCGCGGGGGCGACAAGGCAGCCTTCCTCGCGAAATTCCGCGGCGCCTATAGCGAAGGCTTCGATCCCGACCTGCACCTGCGCCGGGTCGGCGTGGCCAACCAGACGACCATGATGCGCGGCGAGACCGAGGAAGTGCAGCGCCGCGTCGAGACCGCCATCCGCGACCGCGACGGCGCCGAGCGCGCGCGGGAGAGCTTCCGCTTTTTCGACACCATCTGCGGCGCCACCCAGGAGCGGCAGGACGCGCTGAAGGAAATGATGGAATCGCCGATGGACCTCCTGCTCGTCATCGGCGGCTACAACAGCTCCAACACCTCGCACCTGGCCGAGATGGGCGAGGCCAAGCTGCCCACCTATTTCATCCGCAACGCCGGCCGCCTGGAATCGCGCCAGCGCATCGTCCATTTCGACCAGCACGCCAAGCAGGAAGTGGCTACCGAGAACTGGCTGCCCGAGCGCCCCATCGTCGTCGGCCTCACCGCCGGCGCGAGCTGCCCGAACAACCTGATCGAAGAAACGATCCTGCGGATTTACGAATTGCACGGCGTCGGCCCCGAGCAACTGCTCGGCCCGGTGACGTCGGGGAATTGAGGGGCGGGAGTGGGCGGTCTGAGCGGAGGAGCGGTAGGGGTGGGAGCGAAAAAAACACGCTGTCATCCTGAGCCGGAACGATGCAGTTCGCAGGAGCGAAATGGGGAGCGCACGCGCCCTCGCGTGCTCTGTCCGGCGCCCTCGCCGGACAGTCCGAGAAGCACCAAGGCAACCTCCCAGACGGTGAACGTACCGCGAGGGAAGTTTTCGGCGGGGCGCCGAAAACAGCACGCGAGGGCGCGTGCGCTCCCCATTTCCAACTGCATCGATACGGCTCAGGATGACAGAGTTTTGTTGCCGCTCCGCTCCCCTTTTTTCCACCCCTCACCGCCCAATCCGCCGGAAAAACGCCTCCAGCCTCTTCCCCACCGCACTAAACGACACCTTCTCCCGCGCACTTTCCTGCGCCCGCTGCATCACCGTCTCGCAATCATGCGGATGCTCCAGCAGCCGCGCCGCGAGATCGAAAAGCTGTTCCGCATCGCGCCCCTGCCCGCACACATCGGCGAAGACCAGCCGCTCCGTCGTCCCATTGCCGCCCACACACGGCACCCCCCGCCAGCAAGGCATCCCCCGCGACCTGCCCCGGGCCGGCGCTGGCATCGAGCTGCCACACGATTTTGTGCTTCGCCAGCAGCCGCAGATATTTCGCGTAGGGCAGCGGCCCCTCCACCACCTTGAGCAGCCGCTCATCGTAGCCCAGCTTCGCCAGCATCCCGCGCCCGCGCCAGCCGTGGTCGTTGATCACCGTCACCGCTTCGAACATCGACGCCGCGAGCTGTCGCACTGCGAGCAAGGCCGCGAGATGATTCCGCGACGGCGTCCGAAAATCGCGCGTCCCCACGAAGATCCCGCGCCGCTCTTCGAGGGGCGTCGACAAATCCCAAGCCGCCTCCTCCACCGGAAAAGGCGTGGGAATGAATTCCGTATGCCGCACCCCCGCCGCCGTGAAAAAGGGCACCAGGTCCGGGGTCGTCGCGATGCCCCCATCCGCGCGCTGACAGATCTCCTGGAAAAGCTGCAGCGCCGCCGGCTTGGCCAGTTGCTCCGCGATCTGCAGCGGCCCTGCGTCCTTCCAGGCAATCGCCACCGTCTTCCCTTCGCTGCGCAGTTCCATGATCGCCTGCCGGCAGGCCTTCCAGTTCGTCTCCAACAACACCAGCACTTCCTTCTGCTCCGCCGGAACGTCCTGATCCCGGCGAAAAAGCGCCCCGCCCGTACACGCCGCAAACCCCTGCGCTCCCACCGGCGGATGCCCCTGTCCTCCCGGCACACCCGCCCCCTCGGCAAAAGATTGCGCGGGATCGCTCCCCTTGGGATTCAGCACGGCGAGTTTCATGGGGAGCGCATAGGTAACAGTCCCCGTCCTCGCACTGCAACCGGAAGGAAGAGAAAATTCAGCGGGGATGCGGATTTAAAACGCAGAGACGCGGAGACGCAGAGGGGGGGAAAGAAGGCCAGTGGTTGAGACAACCATGTCGCTGTGCTCACGCGAGTGGCGTTCCGCGCGTGGGAAGCGGCGAAGCCGCCCTCTGCGGTGTCCGCGACGGGCGGGCAGGACTACCGGAAGCTGGTCGCGCTGGAAGCCACCGGCGCGGGGGCCATCATGGGCACATCCCTCATTCCCGCGGTCTCGGTCTCGGAAGCCGCCGCCCGTGCCTTGAGGTCGATGACCAGACGCTCCAGTTCCGGCACGAGCTCTTCGATGGCCCTGGCCTTCTCCGGCGCCACCTTGATTTGGAAGTCAACCACCTTTACCCCGGGATCCCGTTCCGTGACAGTGGTATTGAAGGTAACTGGCATGGTCTTAGGTGTCATTTTTCAGGTAGACTGTCAAATCCGATCGCCGGGAGAATGCGATCGAGAAAGAGGATTTGAAATTCCAGAATCATCGCTTGGGCCCGGCTGTTATCCACGGAATCGATGGTCAGCAGTTTCGAGGCCGGATGATCTGTCGATAATGTGACCACGCCGATCACTTCGCCCGCGGTGTCCCCCACCTGCGAGACCGGAAAGCGCAACGGTACACAGATGATGATTTCCGGTTTGGGCCGCCCCGCGACCCCAGCGGCGCTGAAGTCCATCAGAGGATCGACGCGCCGGCTGACGTAAACCAGGGTCGAATTCATCTTATGAGCCCGGCCGGCGATACCCTGGCCCTCCCAGAGCTGGAAGGTGAAGCACGCCGGCGGCATTCTTCCCGCGACGAAACGCAGACGCTGAATCCCGGGATCGAAGACCATGAGGCCCAGTTCCAGTTGATCCAGGGGAGTTGAAAACTCGCGGGCCAATCGGGCGTGCTCCTCCCGAAAGATCGGGCGGAGCAGATTCGTCTCCAGCCCGGGGGCATCGAGGGCGAGGAGCTGCTGGCGGATCCACTCGCAGGTGCCCTCCTGGAAAACCGGGCGCCTATTCTTCGGCACGGAGGGCAGATTCCACTCGATCCCATAGGAAAGTCCCTGCAAGGGCTTGAGAATCCGCAATGTCGCCGTTTGGTGCAGCTTCGAGATTTGCAGATGGCCCTTTTGATAGTTCCATTCGTCCGGGTCGGGGACGTCGACTTTTTTGGGTGGCGGCTCGGCGATGCTCGGGGGATTCGACTCTGGCCCTTCGGGCGCCGGCTCTCCCTTGGGTTTCTCCACAGCGGCACGGCCGCCGGTCATTCCCGATTTCAGTTCGTCGAGCGCCGGGTCGACCCCGCGAATCCGGAGATGGATTTCGGAAGGCATCTCCCCGTAGGCGAAACGCACGCAGATGATCAGTTCGCCGACCGGGTTGCGAATGGTCAGCCCGACATGTTCCATTTTCCGCCCCTTGCTGATGCGCGCCAATTGCTCCTCGGTGAGGGCGAAGGCATTATAGAAGCGAAAAGACTCTTCGAAATCGACCGTCTCCGTCTGTGCCGGGTCGGCCGATCCGTTCGGCGGAGAGAGTGGCGGGCTGAAAACAACCGCCCCGCTGGCGATGCCATCCCGATGGTTTCCATCTCGCTCGAAATGGACGCGGGTCTTATTCGTGGAGATCTTCTCCGCCTGGTACCCCGCGACGATCCCGTAGCCGCAGCCGACGAAGACCGGAACATTTTCCAACTGCGCCTGGTGCCGGGCGCAACGCACTCCCCAGCGCCGGTCCGAGAAATCGCCATCCCCGTTTTCCATGATGGTACAGTTGAAAACCTCCGTGACCGTCGAGTACTTGACTTGCGGATCTTCCAGGAAGGCCTGGTAGGCCCGCTCGCGGTAGTCCGCCGGCGAAATGATCGCCTGGGTATCGCCCGCGAAATATGCCGCCCCGGGGGGGTGCCGGCGCAGGCAGTTGTAGACGGCCCGCCGCTCCAGGGTGAGGTGGTTGAAGCTATTCTCGTGTCCGGCCTTGCAGGCGCTGCCCGCGGCGATCACGGCCAGCTCGCGGGTGATCTTTCCGGCTTGCACGCGGAGGTGCGTCTGGAGCGGATAATGTTTGTGGCCGTGCAGGACCAGGTCCACCCCCTTGTCGGCCATCTCGCGCAGGAAGATGCCCGCGTCATCCAGACCCAGAAAGCCGTCCTTTCCGAAATAGTTCGTCGCTTCCGAATCGGCGATCGGCACGGGATGGTGATGCAGAACCACGATCTTGAACGCTTTTTGGAAGTCCTCGCCGTGGCGTGCGCTCAGGGCCTTGAACTCCCGTCCGAAGCGCAGCAGTTCCGGCGTCCCCACCCGCCCGCGCGCGGCATTCACCCGGGCATCGTTGGTATTGGAATCGAGGCAAAATACAGCGGTGGGCCAGGCTCCCACGCGCCGCCATTTCGGCTCCCGCCATTGCGGAAAAACGGCGTCAAAAGCCTCGCCGCTTTCCGACCGGCCGACGAGACCAAAGGTGCGGCAATCGTGGTTGCCCGGGACCACGACGAGCGTGGCGTCCCCGCAATCCTGGCAGAGTTGCCGCAAGGCCTTTTCCACCGACCCAAAGTCCGCCGTCTCCGGCCGGCCCAGGATTCCGCCCACGCTCTGCTGAATCTGCGGCCAGAGCGCATCGTCCGGATGATCCAGCAAATCGCCGGAGACGATGATGATCTGCGGCGCGGGCTTCAGGCCCAGGATGGCTTCCCTGGTCGCCTCAAAATTGACCCATGCCTCCCTGCTGGAGAGATGCAAGTCCGAGAGATGAACGATCGTCCCATGCATACACTGTGATTGCTCAATGCCGGGCCGCAGCGTGCCAAATTTCCCTTCGCCCGTCCAGGGTGAATTCCGGGCGATGAAGCCCGGCGCCGGCCCCCGAGGCGGTCGCTATTTTCGGGTCTGAACAAAGGCCTGTCGCAATCGCGGCCGCCGAGGGATGGGCGCGGAATGGGCTAACCGCCGGGGCAATGCCGCACTGCACCAAGAAGGAAGCCGCGTTGATTAGACGCCGGTGTGCGCCGCGATGCTCGGAGAAGAAGTAAAACTTCCAAGATAGGTGCGTTCCGAAACGAGGGGAACGAGGGGAAAACGACGAAAGTGTTACCCATGCGTTACGCATGTTCCATCTTCTTCTTCTCGTTGGTCCAGCGGGGCGGTCACTGGGAAAGTGATTGCGCCCGATGGCCCGGTAGCCTGATACTTGGCTGCGAACTTTTCACTGAATTTGCTCCCCCCATGAAAACGCCCCTCTCCCGCCGTTCCTTTCTCTCTCGCACTTCGGCCGCGGCGGTGGGGTTGGGGTTGAGTGCGCGGGTGATGTCGCGGGCGCAGGGGGCGAATGAGCGGGTGGTGATGGGGGTGATCGGGACGGGCGGGATGGGGAAGAGCAATATGTCGGGGCTGTTGAAGGTGCCGGGGGTGGAGTTTGCGGCGATTTGCGATGTGGATACGGCGCAGTCGGACAAGGCTCTCGAACTGCTGAAGAAGGCGGATCGGCCGGAGCCGAAGGTGTATAAGGATTTTCGCGAGATTCTGGATCTCAAGGAGATCGATGCGGTGTTGATCGCGACGCCGGATCATTGGCATGCGATACCGTTCATCGCGGCATGTGAGGCGGGGAAGGATATTTATTGCGAGAAGCCGATCTCGCACGACCTGGTGGAGGCGAAGGCGATGCTCGGGGCGGCGCAGCATTTCCATCGCGTGGTGCAGATCGGCACCTGGCAGCGCAGTGTGCAGCATTTTCAGACGGCCCTGGATTTTGTGCGCTCGGGGGAGATGGGGACGATCGCGGTGTGCCGCGCGTGGTTTGTGAGTGTGCTGGGCGGCTGGCCGAAGCCGATGGAGAAGCTGCCGGATGGGACGGCCCCGGAGGGCTTCGACTATGATATGTGGCTGGGGCCGGCGCCGAAGCGGCCGTACAACCCGAATCGCGCGCACTGGAACTGGCGCTGGTATTACGACTACGGCGGTGGGTTGGTGACGGACTGGGGCGTACACATGATGGATATCGTCTTCCTCGGGATGCAGGAGAGCGACCCGACCTCGGTGGCGTGCACGGGCGGGATCTATGCGCTGAAGGACGATCGCGAGACGCCGGATACGATGCAGGCGATTTATCGCTTTCCGAATTTCCTGATGAACTGGGAGACGCGCTTCAGCAATGGGCGCGGGCTGGATGGCGGGCGCACGCACGGGGCGGAATTCATCGGGAGCAAGGGGACACTGATCGTGGATCGCACGGACTACCAATGGTTCCCGGAGAATCCGGATAACCCGGGGCCGAAGGCGTTCGAGAAGTCGCCGCCGCACGATCACTGGCAGAATTTCATCGATTGCGTGAAGAGCCGGGCGAAGACGCGGAGCGATATCGCGTCGATGGCGAAGACGACGATGTGCTGTCACCTGGCGAATATCGCCTACCAAAGCGGGAAGACGATTCGCTGGGACAAGGAGAAGCAGGACGTGGCGAACCGCGAAGACGTGAGCGAGTGCGTGAGTTATGCGCGGCCCTACCGGGAGCCGTGGAAGTTGAAGACGTATCCGGTGACGTAGAGTGGAATAGGATTGAAATCACAGGGCATGGCGTGGCCAGGGGCCGCAACCCAGGAGGGATCCACGAAAAGCACGAAAAAGCACGAAAAGGCGGACGGAGGAGGAGCCCGCGAATCACACCAATCACTCGAATTATCCCATTCGCGTCATTGGTGTGATTCGCGGGCCGAAAATCCTCGCGGATGAGCGTTGTTTTTCCAGATGGCACTGCCCTACGGAGACCGGAGATCGACCCAATACTCGCGAAGATCAGGGGGCAGAATGACGCTACGTGGCAGGGATGGCGCGCCGCGCCGTCCTCGCCGAGGGTACGCTCGCAAACGAGCGACGACTCTCGCCATGCAACGTCTTATACCATCTCTCACCATTAGCCGAACTCTTGGGCTCAAAGGAGGGAACCACGAAATAAACGAAAGAGGCTAACTAACAGAAGGCCTTTTCGTCTCTTTCGTTTATTTCGTGGTTCCTCCCCTTTCTCCCCTCAAGAAAAGTCATTTTAATTCCGAAAAATGGTCTCATCAGGACGCCGACGGCGCGGCGTCCCTACCACAATTCTGCGGCGTTCGATCGAGGATCGCGCACACCTCTCTCGAATTCCTGAACGTGACTTAAAACGGCAGGTGCGGGATTCCGTGACTCGGGACGCGCTGCGGGGCGTATTTCAGCCAGTCGGAAGCGCGCGAGGACGAAGGCCCGCTGCTGCTGTTGTTGTTGCTCCGGGAGTGGCTGCTGGTGGTGTTGCCCGACTTGGAACCGCTCATGCGCGTCCAGATGACCGCGCCGGGATCCCCCAGGCCGGTAGTCTGCAGTTTGTTGGAGGGCTTCATTTCATACGGGACGTCGACGCTTTTGTCCGGAGTGGAGCCGAGCAGATGAATGACGCCGGGTTCGGTCGTGAGGGTGCCTGTCTCGGGCGGGCCGCCGGCGCGGGCGATGGAATAGCGTCCGTCCTCCAGAAGTTCCAGGCGCAGCACCACGGAGCCCCCGGTGGTGAAGGCTTTGGTCGTCCAGGTGCCGACGACTTTCGGGTCCACGAGTGGGCCGGGGGCGGCATTCGGCTTGTAGCCGGGGACCCAGTTATCCGGTTTGGCCGGCCGACTGGGCGTGGGCGCCGAGGTGGTGGGCGGTGGGGTAGAAACGGCTACCGGACCGGGAATCGTGCCATCCAGTTTGAGGCCGGGCGGCGGGGTGTTTTCGGCCACGGGTCTCGGCGTCGGATCGGCATAGGGGCTGGGATGGGGTGCCGGGGTGGGTGAGACCGCTTTCCAGGCCGCCCAGCCGCAGAATAGCACGCCGACCGCGGCCACGCCCGCGGTGGCCCGCGGATGATCCATGACGACCGCCAGCGCGTGCCGCAGGCGCTCCATCCAGATTTCGCGCGGGGAGACTTTCAACTCGACCGGCTCGGCGACGGTGCCCTTGCCCAGCAATCCGCGCCAGGCCAGCACCGATTGCGGGCGGTTCTGGTGCTCCACGGACAGGGCCTTGTCGATGGCGTTGAGAAATTGCGGGGCGTAATTGCCGGAATACTTCTTCGCGAGTTTGACACAGGCGTCGTTCTTGATGCGCCGCGTCGCTTCGGGCGGCTTTTCGCCGTTGATCGCCCGATACATCACGCCGGCCAGCGCGTAGATATCCGTCCACGGGCCCTGCTTGCCGTCTTCGTAGTATTGCTCGAAGGGGGCGTAGCCGATGGTGACGATGCTGGTGAGCAGCGTGGAGCCGGTGACCGCCTGGCGGGCGCTGCCGAAGTCGAGCAGCAGCGGGCGGCCGTCTTCGGTGATGTAAATGTTCTCGGGCTTGATGTCGCGGTGGAGGAAACCGGCGCGGTGGACCTTGTCGAGGCCGGAGAGGAGGGGCTCGAGCAGGCCGCGCAACTCGGCCTCGGTGGGTTTGCGGCCGAGATCGGTCAGCCATTCGGCGAGGCTGCGGCCATCCTCGTACTTCGTGACCATGTAGGCGGTGCCATTGGCCTCGATCATTTCGTAGACGTGGACGACGTTCGGATGCTCGCAGGCGGCCAGCGCGCGGCCTTCTTCCAGGAAGCGTTCGCGAGCCCAGGCGAGGCTGCTCTCTTCGCTCTTGGTCTTCGCGATCACCGTGGTGCCATCGAGGCGCGTGGCGATTTCATTCGGCAGCAGTTCCTTGATCGCGACGCGCCGGCCCAGGGTGTGGTCATCCGCCAGATATGTGATGCCGAAGCCGCCGGCTCCGAGTACGCCTTTGAAGCGGTACTTCCCGAGCTGATAGCCCGCAGGCAAGGCAAGGCGATGTTCAGAGGCGATCATGACGCTTCGTTCGGTAGGTTTGGAGTTTGCCATGTTTTCTAGGGCGCGACAATACGTAACTCAGAGTCGGGAGGCCGTGGAGGTGGAGGTGGATTCCGGGAGCGGAATCAGGAGATGAAAGGTGGTGCCTTTGCCGGGCTCCGTCTGGAGGCTGAGCAGGCCGTCGTGGCTCTCCACGATGGAGCGGACGGAGGAGAGACCCAGGCCGGTGCCCTTGCCCGGAGCCTTGGTGGTAAAGAAAGGGTCGAAGATCTTCTCGCGAATTTCCTCCGGGATGCCGCTGCCGGAGTCGCTGACCTCGAAGAGGACGTAGCGCCCGGTCTTGGTGGTGGCGGTGTTCGCGCGGAGAGTGAGCGTGCCGCCCTCCGGCATGGCGTCGCGGGCGTTGACACAGAGATTGAGCAGGGCGCGGTGCAGTTGCGAGGCGCAGCCGACGACGCGAGGGAGGCCTTCCGGGGCTTCCACGCGCACCCCTATCGAACCCGGAAACGTGGCCTGGGCGAAGTCGCCGATCTCCTGGACGAGCGCGCGGGGATCGATCTCGCTGCGTTCGGTGTCCGCTCCGCGGGAAAAGGCGAGGACCTGCTTCACGAGGTCCGCCGCGCGCAGGGTGCTCTTCCTGGCGATGTCGAGCAACACGAGGTGGCCGGCATCCCCGAGGTGCGGGCGGAAGATCTCCAGCGACATGAGGATCGGGGAGAGGAGGTTGTTCAGGTCGTGGGCCATCCGGGCCACCTGCGTGCCGAGCTTCTGGAGGCGCTCGGCTTCGGCATCGGCCTCCGGCGAGAGGTGGCGCTCGTCCCGCAGGGAAGAGACGTTTCCGTTCAGGCGCGGAGCAAAGGAGTCGTCGAAAAAATTCATGGGCGTGGTTCGTTTTTTTGTTCTTCATAGGGCTGTTAAGAAAACCGCCGCGCGTGTGACCCGGGAGGGCCGGATTTTTTTCCAGGCAGGGGGTAATCGAGGGGATATTTGTGTCGGAAAATGCTGAACGAAAACGTCTTGCGATGGACGATTAAAAATCGAAAAAAATTAAGCCCGCGCTCGACCAAGCGCGCCTTCGCGGTTCATATTGAGAGCCGCTTCGCCTTCCCTATCGCCGCCTTTAAGCTCCTTTCGCTGCCGCAGATTCAATGAGTCAGTCCGCTTCAAACGACGGTCCCCGCTTCTTGATGACGGGTTCCCAAGGCCCGCGCGCCGAGCAGCAGGACTCCGGCATTTGCCTGCACAATGACGCCCAGGGCACGGCGCTCCTCGTAGTGGGCGACGGCGTCGGCGGTCGCAGCGGGGGGCGCATCGCCTCGCAGAAGGTCACCGAACTGGCCTCGGACCTGTGGGAAGAGCGCAAGGGGAACCTGGCCAAGCCGGCGGAGGATCTGGCCATGCTCTGCCAGGTGGCCCACGAGCACATCAATAGCGAGGGCTCGAAGCTGGGCATTTCCCCGCGGACGACGATCGTCGCGATGTATCTGACGCCCACGCACGCCTGGTGGATCCACTCGGGGGACAGCCGCCTTTACCACTTCCGCGCGGGTGAACTCGTGGAGCGCACCGAGGACCATTCGCTGCTGGAGATCATGGTGCAGCGCGGGGCCGTGAAGGAGGAGGACATGGGCGCTCACCCGGACCAGAATACGCTGCTCCAGTCTCTCGGGGGCGAGGAATACGTGGCTCCCTCCACCGGCGACGCTGCGATCACCCCCGACGACGGGTTTCTCCTGTGTACCGATGGCTTTTGGGAGCGCACCACGCCCGAGGAGATGGCGGAACTGGTCTTCGCCGAGCGCGCCGGGATCACCGGGCTGCTGGCGGAGGCCGTCGAGCGGGCGGTCGAGCGCAACGGGCCGAAAGGCGACAATGTCACCGTTGCCCTGGCCTTGCCGGCCCGGGTGAAGGCGGCCGCCGTCCCTGGCTCTCAGAAGCATAGTATCGCTTTGTTCGCCGGGGCGGCTGGTCTGCTGCTCCTTGCCGCCGCGCTCTTCTTCTGGCCGGAGCGCCAGAAAACCGCCGTGCCCGAAGAAACCCCGATTCCCCAGGCCGAGCCGGTGGCCAGACCCGCGGCCGCCGTCGAGGCGCCCATCCCGAAAGCCGCGCCGGTGGAAAAGCCGGGCACTCCTGATTTGCCTCCGCCGAGCGAGCGCCCTTCGGAGCGGATCCCCACCCCCCATACAGGCCCCACGCCGTTGGCCGTCCCATTGCACCCCTTTCGCCCCGAACACACCAACATTGCCGAACCTCGCAAACCCCGGCCCCGGGACATACTCCGGGAGCCTCCTCTGAACGATCGGTCCCGGGCGGCCGATTGAGCGGCCCTGTGGGGCGTGTCAGATGCGGGGAGCCTCGGCGTGGCAGAGAAGCGCCCTGCGGGACTTCCCAAATCAGGCTTTCGCCAGGGTCAGTGGCTGGGCCAGGAGGGCCAATTCACGGCCGATGCCGGCCGCGAAGAAGCGCCACTTGGAAGGGCGGCGGAGGATGCAAACGAGGTGAAAGTAGATCCGAGTGAGGTTGGCGTTCATGGTTTTCACTCCGTTCTTGTCAAACGCCCACCCCCTTGTGACGCCCCGGACGAAGATTTTTGAAAAATCTTTCCGCCCAGCCAAGGCAGCCAGAGTGAGGCAATTTCACCGGCCGCCTCCGTCGTTTAAAAAGTCGTCGCAAATTGACGCCGGGGCAGGCGATGCCTCACCGTAGGGCATGCCTTCCGAATCCACGCCCGAACACCAGCGACTCGAGGAGGACGCGACACGCAAGAAGAACTGGAAGCGCTGGGGACCGTATCTCGCGGAACGCCAGTGGGGCACGGTGCGGGAGGATTATTCGGCCAATGGCGAGGCGTGGTCGTATTTCCCGCATGACCACGCGCGCAGCCGAGCCTATCGCTGGGGCGAGGACGGACTGCTGGGCATCAGCGACCGCGAATCGCGGCTGTGCTTCGCCCTCGCGCTGTGGAATGGGCGCGACCCCATCTTGAAGGAGCGCATGTTTGGCCTCACGAACCCGGAGGGCAACCACGGCGAAGATCCCAAGGAGGTCTGGCACTACCTGGATTCCACGCCCACGCATTCCTACATGCGCGCGCTCTACAAGTATCCGCAGGCGGAATTTCCCTACACGCGGCTGGTCGAGGAGAATGGGCGGCGGTCGCGGGATGAACACGAATTCGAACTCGAGGACACGGGAATTTTCGACGAGTCGCGCTATTTCGATGTCATCGCCGAGTACGCCAAGTGCGATGAGGACGACATTCTTATCCGCATCACGCTGGCCAATCGCGGTCCGGAAGCCGCGTTGCTGCACGTGCTGCCCACGGTGTGGTATCGCAATACGTGGGTGTGGGGCTGTTCGCACGAGGGCTGCACACTCAAGCCGCGCATCTCAAAGCTCGACGAGCATCTACTCACGCTGCAGCACGAGACTTTGCATTCCTTTCGCTTCGCCGCCGAGACCGCGGCGCCGTGGCTCTTCACGGAGAATGAGACGAACAACGAGCGGCTCTTCCATTCGCCGAGTCTGTCGCCTTACGTGAAGGACGCGTTTCACGAGGCGGTGGTGCACGGCAACGCCGCGGCGGTGAATCCGGGCGAGTTCGGCACAAAGGCCGCGGCCCATTACACCCTCACGATTCCCGCGGGCGGGGAAGTGGTCTTGCGCTTCCGGCTCACCGCCGCGCACGACTGGCCCACGATCCCTTTTGGGGATTTCGAACGAGTCTTCGCCACGCGCCGCGCGGAGGCCGATGCCTTTTACGATACCAAGTGCCCGGCGACGCTCGGGCCCGAGAAGCGCAAGGTGATGCGGCAGGCCTACGCGGGGCTGCTGTGGTCGAAGCAGTTCTATAACTATGTCGTGAAAGACTGGCTCGCGGGTGATCCGAACATGCCCCTGCCGCCGGCGCAACGGCTCCTCGGGCGCAACCGCGACTGGGGGCACCTCTTCAATTCCGATATCATCTCGATGCCGGATAAATGGGAATACCCGTGGTACGCTGCGTGGGATCTGGCGTTTCACATGATCCCCATGGCGCGCGTCGATCCGCACTTTGCCAAGCAGCAGCTCCTGCTCTTTCTCCGCGAATGGTACATGCACCCGAGCGGCGCGCTGCCGGCCTATGAGTGGAATCTGCGCGACGTGAATCCGCCGGTGCATGCCTGGGCCTGCTGGCGCGTCTACAAGATCAGCGGCCCGGTCGGGCAGCGCGATACGGGCTTCCTCGAGCGCGCCTTTCAAAAGCTGCTCATCAATTTCACCTGGTGGGTGAACCGGAAGGACGTGCAGGGCAAACATATCTTCGCCGGCGGCTTCCTCGGGCTCGATAATATCGGGCTCTTCGACCGCTCGAAGCCGCTGCCTTCCGGCCAGTCGCTGGCGCAGGCCGATGGCACCGCCTGGATGGCCTTCTATTGCGGCACCATGTTATCCATCGCGCTCGAGCTGGCGCGCACCAATCCCTCGTACGAAGACATCGCGTCGAAATTCCTGGAGCACATGGTGGAGATCATCGACGCGATGAACGACGTGGGCGACGGCGGCCTGTGGGATGAAGCGGACGGCTTCTACTACGACCAACTGCTCATCGAAGGGCGGCACACCGTGCCGCTGCGGGTGCGGTCGCTCGTCGGTCTGCTGCCGCTGTTTGCCGTGGAAATTCTCGACCAGGATTCGATCGACCAGTTGCCCGGGTTTCCAAGCGGCTGAAGTGGTTTGTGAAATATCGCTTCGATCTCGCGCAGAATATGTCCTATCGGAAGACCCGCACCGCCGATGGCGCGAGCGTGCGCCGGCTGCTGGCCATCCCGACGCGCGAACGGCTGGAACGCGTGCTGAAATATGTCTTCGATGAAAATGAATTCCTCGCGCCGAATGGCATCCGCTCACTCTCCCGCGCCTATCTCGAGCACCCGTATCACTTGCGCTTCGACGATTCGGAATACTGCATCGACTACGAGCCGGCGGAATCGCGGACCGGTATGTTCGGCGGCAATTCGAACTGGCGCGGACCGATCTGGATGCCGATGAACTATCTGCTCATCGAGGCGCTCGAACGCTATCATCATTACTGGGGCGACGATCTGCAGGTCGAGTTCCCGACCGGCTCGGGCAACTTGATGAACCTCAAACAGATCGCCCACGAAATCGCGCGCCGGCTCACGAACCTCTTTCTGCCCGATGCGAACGGCCGGCGTCCGTGTTTCGGCGACGATCCGCGCTATGCCGATGATCCGCATTGGAAGGATCTGATCCTTTTCCACGAGCATTTCTGCGGAGAGTCCGGGCGCGGTCTCGGCGCGACGCACCAGACCGGCTGGACGGCGCTGATCACGCGCTGCTTGAACATGGTGGCGAGGGACGAAGAAGAGGCGGCGGAGCAGTCATGACCCGCTGGATATTTCCTCCACCGATCGAAGCGGGCGAGGTCCGGCGATTCGCCGGGCAGGCCGGGGTGGCCAGGTTTGCCGCGGAATTGCTGCTGCGGCGCGGCTTGAGCACCGTCGCTGACGCGGCGCAATTTCTCGAGCCGCGGCTGAAGTCGCTGCGCGATCCTTTCCTGCTGCCGAACATGGCCGCCGCCGTGGAGCGCATACTGGCGGCGATCGACCGCCGCGAGCGCGTGGTGCTTTACGGCGATTACGATGTGGACGGCGTGACTTCGCTCACCCTACTCACGCGCGTGCTCCGGGCCATGGGCGCGCAACCCGCTTGTTTCCTGCCCTTGCGAGCCGATGAAGGTTATGGCTTGAGCGCGGATGGCGTGACGCGCTGCGTGAGCGAGCACGCGCCGCAACTCGTGATCGCGGTGGATTGCGGCACCTCTTCGGTCGCGGAGATCGCGGCGCTGAAGGTGCAGGGCATCGATGTCATCGTGCTCGATCATCACGAGTGCAAGGAGGCCCTCCCCGCGTGCGTAGCGCTGGTGAATCCGAAACTGGGCGACGATTTTCATTACCTGTGCAGCGTGGGCATTGTCTTCAAAGTCGCGCATGCTCTGCTCAAGCAGCGCCCGACGGCGGGCTTCGACCTGCGCGATTGCCTCGACCTCGTCGCGCTGGGCAGCGTGGCGGACCTGGTGCCGCTGCGCAGTGAAAACCGGATCTTCGTGCGGCGCGGGCTGGTGCAACTCGCAGAATCGAAATGGATCGGCTTGCGGGCCCTGGTTGAAGTGAGCGGGCTGAGTGCGCCGTTCAGTCCGGGCAATATCGGCTTCGGCCTTGCTCCGCGCCTGAACGCGGCGGGCCGCCTCGGCACCGCCCAGGACGCGCTCGAGCTTTTGCTCACGGAGGATGCCGGCCGAGCGCGCACGCTGGCCATGAACCTCGATGTGCAGAATCGCGAGCGGCGCACTGTGGAGGAAGCCGTCTTTCAGCAGGCCGAAGCGCAGCTCGTGGAGTGGTTTGATGCGGCGCGCGATGCCGCCATCGTCGTCGGCGCGCCGGGCTGGCATCCCGGGGTGGTGGGCATCGTCGCCTCGCGTTTGCAGAAGCGCCATCATCGTCCCACGTTTGTCGTGGGCTTCGATGAATCGGGCACCGGCAAGGGCAGCGGGCGCAGCATCGAAGGCCTCTCGCTCGTGGCGGCGCTCGGCCGTTGCGGGGAGCTATTGGAGAAGCATGGCGGCCACGAAATGGCCGCCGGCATGACCTTGCGTGAGGCGCGCTTTGCCGAGTTCCGCCGGGCCTTCTGCGCCTGCGCGCGGGAGATCCTCAGCGATGAGCAATTGCAGCCGCGCCTGCACGTCGACGCCGAGCTCACCCTCGGCGAAATCGATTACGAATTGCTCGACCAGCACGAGTCCTTGCAGCCCTTCGGCATGGGCAACCCGCAGCCGATCTTTGCCGCGCGCGGCGTCACTCTGGCCGGCGAGCCCCGCGTGATGAAAGAGAAGCATCTGGCCCTTGTCCTGCGCCAGGCCGGCGACGAGTACCGCGCCCGTCTGGTTCAATTCCGCCGCACAGGAATTGCGCGCCTCCCTTGGGACGTCGCCTTCCAAATCGAGCGCAACGAATGGCAGGGCACTGTCACGCCGCAGATCCACATCAAAGCCGTCCGCCGCGCGGATTAAATAGTGGTTCGAAGCTCCAGCTTCGAATGTGCACCGCAGCCAGCGCGGTAAGATCACTCCGGCAACGCGTCATTTGGAGCAGTAACGACTGCATGGCCAGCGTATCCGAAGCGGGAGCTTCGGCCACTTTACAACAGCGGCGCCAGCGGCCGCAGGAAGCTTTCCTTCCAACGCTGCGTCAGGGGCGCTGGAGGAATTCGGCGAGGTGGATCTGATGGGAGTCGTGGTCGAAATCCTGACGCAGGACGGCCTCGAGTTCAGCTGCGCGCTCCGGGTCGCGGACCATGACGTTCAGTTCGAAATTCAGGCGCATGGAGCGGATTCGAAATTGGCGGAGCCGACCATGAGCCAATGGTCATCGACGAGGGCGACCTTGGGCGTGGTTGATTCCTTTTTCGTACTCGAAAATCTTTACCCCGAAGCGCAACAGCTCCTCGTAGTAGGAGCGGCCGACGTAGATGAGGCGCGGGTGGTCGGACTTTTCGGAAATGAGCAGGCGGACATCCACGCCGCGCGCCGCGGCGAGCTCCAGCGCCGTGAGCAGCGGCTCCTTGGGCACGAAATAGCCCGCGGTGAGCCACACGCGGCGTTGCGCGCTGTTCAGCATATACACCAGCGACATCTGGATCGGATCGTCCGGTGAGTCCGGGCCATCGGGCATGGATTGCACGAGATAGCGCTGAGGCATCGCAGGCGCGGGGTAGTAGCGCCGGTCGAGGAGTTTTTCCTCGGTGACGAAAAACCAGTCGTCGGCGAAGGCCATCTGCAGGCGTTTGGCGGCGCCGCCGATGAGCTCGATCTGGATGTCGCGCCAGGGACCGACCTCGGGATCTTCGCTGGCGTATTCGCGGCCCATGTTCATGCCGCCGACGAAAGCGATGCGGCCATCGATGACCTGAAGTTTCCGGTGGTTGCGCAGATTGAAGGTCCAGCGATTGCGCAAGGGGTGGGCGGTGCGGAACCAGGCAAATTTGCCGCCGGCCTCGACCAAGGGATCGAAGAAGGATTTGCGCAGGCCGAAGCTGCCGATCTGATCGAGGAGCACCCGCACTTCCACGCCCCGGCGCGCGGCGGCACGAGGTGGTCGCGCATCTCGCGGCCGCGGGGCATCGTCGCGCCAGATGAAGAACTGAACGTGCACGTGTTCGTGGGGCTTCATCGATCCGCTGGGCGAGCGCGGGAAAGAATTGCGCGCCCGCCCACGAGCAGGCGCGTCGATTGGACCGATGAGACGGCGAGATCGTTGATTGCGGAGAGCAGTTCCACGGCGGCAACGCTCGGCGTCGGGCAGCGCTTCCCACGAGGGAGCGGGTGAAGGCGGTGATGCGGCGTTCCGCCCGGGCGCCGGAGGCAGCCATCTCGCGGCTGGCCCGCAGCTTCTTGCGTTCGACGCGCTCCGCTGCCGAAAAGGAAATAGCAGAGCGGGCCGATGTAGGGGAAGAGGATGACCGCCCACACCCAGGCGAGCGTGGAGACCGGCGGCTTGTTCCGCAGGAAGATATGCGGAATCGCTCCCCACGTGAGGAGATAGCCGACCCAGACGATGGACCAATGAAGCTGCACGCTGGCAGGAGGCGCGGAAATCGCGTCCGGGGCAAGCGCCGAGCGTCTGCGCAAAAAAAAGCACGACCCCGTGGCGTGCGGCTACGGGGTCGTGGGTTACCGAAACCAAATGTTGCCGGGCTGGCTTCCGCCCGGGCGGCCGGCGGGTCAGCTCACGGCGATCTTGCGTGGTTTGACGGCCTCCGCTTTGGGTAGATGCAGCGTCAGGACGCCCTGATCGATCCGCGCGGTCACGCGCGGCGTATCGATCGAGGAATCGAGCTCGAATGACCGCCGAAAGTCGGTCGGGACGCGACTCCCGGTATAATTCGCGGCCGGTGTTTCCGGCCGCCGTCCGTCGACCGACGATGGTGAGTTCGCCGTTTTCAACGGTAATCTCGAGGCCTTCTTTGCTCACGCCGGGCATCTCGGCTTCGAGGACATAGCCGTCCTTCGTCTCGAGGATATTGGCCAGCGGGGTGAGATAATTGACGCGGCTCGCGCCATTCTGCTGCGGAGCTTCGGATTGAGAGGTGGGTTTGTTCAAGGTGGTATTCATCGGTTTAAGAGAAGTTGGAAGTGGTTTTGGTAGTTGTTTCCGGCGGACCATGGCGGCCCGCCGGAAGAGGCTCATTTTCGGATTATTACGAAACGCTGACCTCGATTTGTTTCGCGCTTGGCTTCCTCCGCTTTCGGGAGTTCCACCGTCAGGATGCCGTCCTTATAGGAGGCGTTGGACCTTGTTCGCGTCCACGGTAGCCGGGAGGGTGGACGCTCCGCTGGAACTTGCCGAAGTAGCGCTCGCTGCGGAAGGATTCGCCTTCCTTTTTCTCGGTCTCGCGTTTGCGCTCGCCGGACACGGTGAGGACACCGTCGTGGAGCGAAAGATTGATTTCTTCTTTCTTCAAGCCGGGCAGCTCGACTTTCACGACCAGGTTGTCCTTGTCGTCGAAGACGTCGAGCGCGGGCGACCAGCCGCTGAACAGACCGCTATCCCGGCTCGGCCATGTGAAGTCGAACAGACGGTTCACTTCGTCGCGCAACGAGGAGAGGCGGTCGAACGAGGACCAGTTGGAGAGTTGAGGTACTTGGTAACGAATAATGCTCATATGGTTAAGGGTTGAAGTGGGTTTTGGTTTCAACGCCTTCCCTATCGAGCTTAGGAAATGCCACGGTATATTTTTGCCGTGGGTCTATTACATAACAGTTTCAAAATCAGAAATTTGTAATATATTACTCGCTCGGAAATAGAGTTTGAATAAGAGTCATTATGGCTCATAATTCACGGGTCGGGCCTCGGCGAGTTTGTGACACACTGGCGCTATTCCATCAACTTGCCAAGCTGGCCGTAATAGCCTTGCCCGATGCCGATGATCTTCCAGGCCAGATACAGAACGGCTCCGATATTGACCAACTTCGGCAGCCAGTCGGCGAAAGTCTCCAAGGAGGAAAGCGCTTTTTGCCGAAACTCATCGCTCATGCGGCGGAGTTCATGGTCCAGGGAGCCGGTCTCTTCACCGACGATCAGCGCCTGGGTCAGATCGCTGGGAAAGGCGCCGCTCGCGGCGAGCAGCGGGCCGACTTGTGATGCCACTGCGGATCTCCGGCACGACCGAATCCACCGCCGAACGGACCGAGCCGCTGCGGCTGGACCGCCCCGCCGTCAACACCGAGTCGATTACGTTGATGCCGGCGTCGAGTTGCAGTCCGTAGACCGTGCAGAATCGGGAAAGGGCGAAGGAGCGCCGGATCGTGCCGATGACGGGGACGGCGTTGAGGAGGCGATCCAGCACGCCGCTGACCGCCCCGAAATCACGCAGGAGCGGCACCGCCAGGGCGACGATCAGCCCTGCTCCATAGACGAAGAAAAAGGCGTGCCGACATCGCGAAGGTAGTGCTGGACGTCTTGGTGACGACGGTAGGAGCGTTCAGAACGAGGATGCCGAAGTGCAGCAGGAAGACCGGATAGGCGCAGCGCTTGAGGATGCTTTGGCGGGCCTGGTTGAGCGCGCCGAAGTATTGGGAAAGCTCGGTCAGACCCCGCTCCAGTTGCCCGCTTTTCTCGACCGCGGAGACGACGGCGACTTCCAACTGCGAGACGATGGAAGGCTGGGCGGCGAAGGCTTCGCCGACGGTGTGACCGTTGGCCAGGGACTTGCGCGCCGCCTCGATCAGCCGGCGGGCGCCGCCGCGGGTCGTGGCGAGCAGCTTGTCCAGGGCCTTGGGAAAGGGGATGCCGCTGCGAACGAGTTGTCCGAGGCTGTGGTAGAGACTCTGCTTCTGCCGGAGGGTCAACGACACGGCGTGAAGTTCCGGGTTCAAAGGAGGCTTCGCAAGGTTTATTAACAGGGGAATGCACGACGACAAATTCATGGAAGCCGCCCTGGCCGAGGCGCGGCGCGGGCTGGGCCACACGAGCCCGAATCCCGCGGTCGGCGCGGTGATTGTGCGCGGCGGGCGCATCATCGCGCGCGGATTTCATCATCGCGCGGGGCGGCCGCATGCGGAGATCGAGGCGCTGCGGGCCTTGAAGAAACCCGGCCTGGCCGGCGGTGCGACGATCTATGTGACGCTCGAGCCGTGCTCGACGCATGGGCGCACGCCGCCCTGCGTGGAGGCGATCGTCGCCGCGGGATTGGCGCGGGTGGTCATCGGGACGATCGACGCGAATCCCGCGCACGCCGGGCGCGGGGTGAAGCTGTTGCGGGCGGCGGGCATCGAGGTGACCACGGGCGTGCTGGAAACGGATTGCCGCGCACTGAATGCGGCTTTCAACCATTGGATCGTGACGAAGATGCCGCTCGTCATCGCAAAAGCGGGGATGTCGCTCGACGGCCGCCTCACGCGCCCGCCGGGTGAAGGCCAATGGCTCACGAATACCTCTGCGCGAACCGATGCCCACCGCCTCCGCGCGCAAGTGGACGCGATCCTCATCGGCGCCGAAACCCTGCGCCAGGACAACCCGCGCCTCACGGTGCGCGGAGTACGCGGCGCGCGGCAGCCGTGGCGCATCGTGCTGACGCGCAGCGGCAAGCTGCCCCAGGGCGCGCATCTCTTCACCGACGAGCATCGCGATCGCACGCTGGTCTATCGCGGGAAATCGCTGCGCGCGGTACTGAGCGATCTCGGCAAGCGCCAGATCACCAGCGTGCTGATCGAAGGCGGTGGCGAAGTGCTGGGAGAAGCCTTTGACCGCAAGCTGGTGCAGCGGGTGAACTTCTACCTCGCGCCCTTGCTCTGCGGCGGACCCACGGTCGCAGTCGGTGGGCGCGGCGTGGGCTCTACTGCCGAATCCGCGATCATTCGCGACCCCATTTACACGAAGCTCGGCGACAATCTGCGCCTCACGGGCGAGGTGGAATACCCGGGCGCACTTTCGGCTGCGTGATGTGCGGCTCGCGCAGATAAATGGGGTCGAGATTGTCGGTGGCGACGATGCCGCGTCCGGCGGCGGCGAGTTTTGCGAGGATGGCGGCGGAGGGGAGGACGATCCGGGCGGTGGGGAATTGCGGGACGGCGGCGGTGGCGTAGACGGGCAGCGTTCCGGCAGCCTGCAGGCGTTCGGTCAGTTCTGCTTCGGTGGCGAGCAGCGGCCCTTCCACGCACACGCCTTGTTCAATGCGCGAGAAGTAGAAGGTCTCACGACGCGCATCACCGATGGCGATATAGTCTGTGGCCGGGGTATCGAGCGCGGCGACCGAAGGGATCCCGACCAGCCTGGCACCGAGCGCGAAGCGCAACCCAAGCCCGGCGGCGATGGAGATGCGCACGCCGGCGTAGGAGCCCGGCCCAAGACCGATGGCGATGCCATCGACATGATCGGCCCAGCGCGCGTGCTCTTTCGAGCGTCACGAAAAGCGAGGCGCTATGGCTGCGATCGGCGGTGAAGCGCTCGTCGAACAGCAGCACGCCGTCGGCGAGCAGCGCAACGCTGCCGTCCGAGGCGGAGGTATCGATGGCGAGCGTGATCATGCGGAATGGGCGATGTCGCGCGCGCCGTCGGGGCGGTGGGTGAAGCGAAACCACTGGGTGTGCGCGGGGAGCAGGTCGGGGAATTTGTCGGCCCACTCGATGACGCAGACGCCATCGCCGTCGAGGTATTCGTCGAGGCCGATCTTGAGCGCTTCGTCTTCGTCTTCGAGGCGGTAGAAATCGAAGTGATAGAGCGGCAGGCGTCCGCCGAGGTACTCGTGGATGAGGGTGAAGGTGGGGCTGGTCACGGCGGCGTCCGTGCCGAGGGCGGCGGCGACGCCTTTGACGAAATGGGTCTTGCCCGCGCCGAGGTCGCCGCAGAGAGCGAGGACGTCGCCACGGCGCAGCGCGGGCGGCGTGAGCGCGACCGCACGCGACGGTTTCTTCAGCGCTGTGCGAAGTGGTCGTAGCCATGGGATGAAGGGGAGGGAGGGGAAGAAGGGGAAAGGAGGGAGCCGATGCGGGTGAGGGGGAGGCGCGGGAAACGCTGTTTCCAGGCGGTTTCCAGGGCGGTGGCGGAACGCGGGGGGAGGGCGAAGAGGAGCTCGAAATCTTCGCCGTCGCTCATGGCCTGGGTGGCGGTGCAGCCGGGGTTGAGGGGAAGAAGTTCAGGAGACACGGTGGATCCGCAATGGCTGGCGGCGGCGAGGCGCGGCAAGTCGGCGGCGAGGCCGTCGCTGAGGTCCATCATGGCGCGGGGCTTGAAATGGGAGACGAGCCAGCGAGCCTCGTCGAGGCGGGGATGGAAGTCGAGATGCCTGCCCGCGAGAGAGCCGCCGAGCCGGCCGGTGACGTAGAGCAAATCGCCGGGGACGCCCGCCGGAACGGAGCCACGCACTGGCTCCGCACGACCCAGCCGGTGAGCGCGATGCTGAGGAAGAGGGGGCCGGGCGAACGCGACGTCTCGCCGCCGACGATGGACACGCCATATTTCCGCGCGGCCTTGCGCAGACCGGTGTAGAGCGCCTGCACGCGGGCGACCGGCGTGGTGGCCGGTGCGGCGAGCGTGATGAGCGCGTGAGCGGGCGTGCCGCCCATCGCGGCGATATCGCTGATCGCGCGGCAGAGCGCTTTCCAGCCGACACGGCGCGGATCTTCCGCCGGGAGAAAATGCACGCCTTCGACCACGGCATCCGTCTTCAAGAGCTGCCAGCGCGCGTCGCGCGGACGGCCGATGACCGCGCAATCGTCGCCCGGGCCGACGAGCACCTGCGCATCCACGGGCAGCCCCTGCGTGAGAGCGGCGACGAGACGATCCTCACCCCAATCGGCGAGGGAAGCTGGCGCAGTCTGCCGCGCCCGGCGCGGGGTCTTCACCGCCCGGCGCCGAGCTGCGCCTGGCCGTAGATGACGAGCAGGCTGGTGAGATTGAAGAGCGCGTGCATGCCGATGGGGACGAGCAGCGAGCCGGTGCGCTCATAGGCGATATTGAGGCACACGGCGAGGACGAGGAGGCCGCCAAAGGCGGAGAGGCTGGCGTGAAACGCGGCGAAAAGGACGCAGGCGAAAATGCCGGCGCTCAAGGGGCCGAGGTAGTGCTTCCACACGCCATAGAAGAATCCGCGAAAAAGAAACTCCTCGCAGGGCGGGCTGGATGATCACAGCGGAGAGGAGGATCTTGCTCATGGCCGAATAGTCGTGCTCGCGGGCGACTTTGTTGAAGAGGTCGACGAGCGGCTGCGGCTCGAGCTGTCCGTGGGTGGCGAATACGGTGATGGCACTCGCCGCGCCGGCGAGAGGAAAGGCGGCGATGACCAGGCCGAGCGCCCAGCCGAGCAGGGCGAGAGGCCCGACGCGATCCAGACCGAAGGTGCGCCGGAGCCGCAGGCCGCGGTAGCGCAGGAACCCCGAAATACCGACGACGAAGATGATGAAGAGGAACGAACTGGGCAACACGGAATCCACGCTGACCGCCGGCTCCTGCCCGCCGTGACGCTGCAGGGCGGTGACCGTGAGCAGGGCGAAGAAGCCCGCAAAGACGAGAGTCATGAGCAGTTCGGGCAGGCCGAGTTCATCGACCAGCACCCGGCCGCCTTCGCGGATGAGGCGCCGCACCTGCACGCCATAGACCGCGAGCGAAAGGAGGACGAAGAGCCCCGCGGCGATCCAGGCCTGGAGCGAAGTGGAAGCGGGGTCCGGCAAGCGTTACGGCGCGTAAGAGCCCGGCAGGAAATAGAGCCGCCCGGCTTCGAGCTTCGGTCCGAGCGCCCTGGCCACATTCACCTCGACGCTGGTCTTTTCGCTTTGGCCGAGCAGGCGGAAAAGTTTGCCGAACTTGAAGGGCGATTCGTAGCGGATGACCGTCGCCCCCTTGGCGCCGCCGAGTTCCATGGCCTTAGCGTAGGCGTCTTCGACTTCGCCGGTGGCGTTGATGAGGTTCGCGGCCTTGGCGTCCTTGCCGGAGATCACGCGGGCCATCGGCGAGCCCGTGGCGCAGTTCGTCTTCGTTGAGCTTGCGCTCGCGGGCCACGATGCCGACGAATTTGCCGTAGGTATCCATGATCATCTTTTGAATGTAATCGCGCTCTTCTGGGTGAGTTCGCGGGAGCCGCTGAGCATGTCTTTGAACTGGCCGCTCTTGAAGGTGATGGTCTCGAGCCCGAGCTTGCCGAAGAGTTCGCGGTAGTTGAGCGACTGCATGATCACCCCGATGGAACCGGTGAGCGTGGTTTCATTGGCGATGAGCCAGTTGCCGGCGCACGACACGTAGTAACCGCCGGAAGCCGCGAGCGAGCCCATGTAAACGACGACCGGCTTCTTCTTCCCGAAGCCACCGTCGCGCACCCTCCTGACGGCATTGTAGATGGAATCGGAAGCGGTGACTTCGCCGCCGGGCGAATCGACATAGAGGACGACGGCTTTCACCTTGTCGTCGGTGGCCGCCTGCTCGAGCTGGATCTTGAGATCCTCGACCATGGACTCACCGATCGGGCCGGGCTCGGCGGAACTGATGACGCCGCGCAGGTAGATGAGCGCGATCTTGGCGTCCGGATCCTTCATGTCCTTCGCGGGCTTGCCGTCCACGACGACCGCCTCCTCGAAGCGCGGAGCCTTCGGCGCCACGACGGTGCGCATGCTGTTCCCGCTGCTCACGATGAAGACGATGGCAAGGACTGTGAGGAAGCCGAGGCAAAGGCCGAAGCCCGCCAGCATCCAAAGACAGCCTGAAGTTTTCTGCGTCATGGAAGGGGGAAGGTGGAGGATGGGTGGGCGTTAGACAAGCGGGGAGTGAATAGGGAGGCGGGTTGACGATGAACATCCAACATCCAACATCCAACACCCAACATCGAACGTCCAATGCTCCCCTACCAGGCCCCCGCCCGCAATTCATCGAAGGCCTGGCCGAAGTGCGGGAACAAGGCGGTGGGGGTGAGGGATTCTTCGGAGTCGCCGCCGGTGGTCACGGCGATTTCCGCGGCGCGCCCGCAGACCCACGCGCCGGTGCGGGCGGCATCGTAGAGCGCGAGGCCCTGGCCGGCGAGAGCGGCGCAGACGCCGGTGAGGATGTCGCCCATGCCGCCGGTGGCCATGCCGGGGGAGCCGGTGGTGTTATAGGAATGGGGGTGCCCTTGCTGGCCGATCAAGGTGCGTGCGCCCTTGAGGAGCAGGACGTGCGGCCAGCGCGCGGTGAAGGCCTCGACCGTCTCGCGGCGGCCGCGGTGGGTGGAAAGGGGATCGAGGCGGGCCATCTCCCCGGGATGGGGCGTGAGCAGTCGCGGGCCGGCGCAGCGGCCGATGATGTGGATATTGCCGGAGAGGATATTGAGGGCATCCGCGTCCACCACCATCGGCTGGGCGGCCCTCTCGACGAGCTGCCGCACTTCGCTGGCGTGGCTCGTGCCGAGACCGGGGCCGATGGCGAGCGCGTCCGACTTGGCATCGAGCACTTCCAGATACGAGGTCACCGGCTTCACCATCACTTCCGGGGAAATGGCGGCCGCCACGATGGGATAGAAGTCCTCGGTGACATAGAGGGTGATCAGCCCCGCGCCCGCGCGCACACACGCTTCGGCGGACATGATTGCCGCACCGACGAAGCCGCGGGAACCGGCGATGAGGCCCACGCGCCCACACTGGCCCTTGTGCGTGTCGAAATTACGGCGCGGCAAGGCGGGGCGCAGATTTTCCGGTGTGGCGACAACCTCGGTGCTTGCAGTGTTGGCGCGCTTGCTCAACTCCTCCAGCGGCAGCACGGCGAGGCGGCCGACGAAATGCGTGGCCGCATCCGCCAGCAGGCCCTTCTTGGCGAAGCCGACAGTCAGCGTGTAATCGGCGACCACCGCATCGGGGTCGGCGGCGCCCGTGTCGCCGTCGAGGCCGGTGGGCAGATCGAGGGCAAAGACGCGCGCATGACTGGTGGCGCGCAGCCGATTGATCTCCTGCGTAGCGCTGCGGATCGGTTCGCGCAGCGGCCCGCCGGCGCCGATGCCCAGCAGGCCGTCGAGGATGATCAGCGGGCGCGGTCCCGGCTGCGAAGCGATCGAGTTCCGGCCATCCAGGCCCGTGGACATCTCGCGCACTTTTTCCCAGTTCTTCCGGGTCAGCGGCGCCCAGGTGTCCTCGGGAAACGCGGGCTTCCATTCCAGCGTCCAACCGGCTTGGGCGAGGTAGCGCGCGGCGACGAGGCCGTCACCGCCGTTGTGACCCTTGCCGAAGACGACGACGCACTTTCCGGGAGAGCGATGGAATTGCCGGACGGCCTCCGCGATCTTGCGGCCGGCCTCTTCCATCAGCGCCTCGGCAGTGATGCCATCGGCAAAGGCGCGCTCTTCCAGCGCTTTCATTTCGCCGCAGGAGAGAATCATGGTCGAAGCGCTTTCAGCGGTTGCGTTCCAGGATGCCGCGGGCAATCGCATCGGCCAGCTTCTGCCGATAGGCCGGCGAGTTGCTCACGCGATCGGCCGTCTGCGGATTGCTCAGAAAGCCCGGCTCCACGAGGATCGACGGGATGACCGTGCGGCGGATGACGAAAAAGCCGCGCCGGCGGATGTGGCGATCTTCGAGCCCGGTCGCCTCGAGCAAGCGCCGGTGGACCGCCGCAGCCAGCCCCGCGCTCTGCCCGGTGTAATAGTAAGTCTCCACGCCGTCGGCGGCGGTGCGCGGCGCGCCGTTGAAGTGCACGCTCACGAAGACGGCGTTGCTCTGCGCGTTGGCGATGTCGCAGCGCTGGCGCAGGCCCACGAAGTAATCGCCATCGCGGGTCATCACGACTCGGACGCCGGCATCGCGCAGGGTCGCGGCCAGCCGTTTGGCCACATCGAGCGTGTAAGGCTTTTCCGGCACGCGCTGGCCGGGGGCACCGCCGCGGTCCTGCCCGCCGTGCCCGGCGTCGACGACCACCGTGAGCGCGCGAGCCGGTGATCCGGCGAGGAAAAGCGCGATGAAGACGAGTGCTGGAAGAAGGCCGAAGCTTTTCATGGCAAACCGCGCGAGAGACTTTGGAAAAGTGCGGCGGATGGCGAGCGGAAAGTGCAGGCGGCGGGGCGGAGAAGGAAAACCGGAGGCGCCGAGACGCGGAGGGAAAAGGCGAAGTAAGAACCGTGAAATAGGTGGCGGAGAGAACGCGGGCGCGGCGGACAGATTTGCAGCGTTTGGCCGATTCTGGTGAATATTCCATTACATAGCCCATGGAGTCCACGCAACCCTACTTCAACACACAGAAGAGATGCGGCTGGCGCCGGGACGGTTGGAGGATCCGCTTGGGGCTTTTGCCCCGGGTGGTCGCTCGCAAGCTCGCTCGACCCGGGGCTACCGTCGGTTGTCCCTTCGGGACATCCGTTCCTTCGTGCAGCTCTGCGTTAACCGTGGGGCGGTGGCTTGCGCGCGGGGGAGGGGACTGATTCAGTGGCGGCGATGAAAATGCTTCCCCTGGCCGTTGTCTTCGCGGCGCTCTCCCTGCCTCTGTCGGCGCAGAAGATGGCCACGTCCACGGGCGAGGCGCCGGGGCCCTGGATTCTGGGGACGATCGGGGTGGGGAAGGGGGAGGATCCCAAGACGCCGAAGACGACGGCGTTGAAAGGGATCGCAATCAAGGTGGGCGAGCATGGGGAAGCGGCCATGGCTTACGATCTCGATCTCTGCCGGGTGGTGGGGGCGTGGACGGGGAAATTCACGACGCCGATGAATCTGATGTCGCGGGGGGAGTATCCCACGGCGATGGGGGAGGTGACTTTTACGACGGCGGAAGCGGCGGGATTCACGACCGGCGGGCAGGCGCTGCCGGAGTGGAAGGATACGCGTCCGGAGCCGTTCGGACCGCTGCCGCCGGGGCAGGCGCGCTTCAAGGGGTTTTTCGTCAATGGCGACAAGACGATCTTGAAGTGGGACATCGGCGGGACGGAGGTGCTGGAGATGCCGGGCTACGACGTGGTGGTGAACGGCGGCTGCTACTTTACGCGGACTTTTTGTGCCGCCCCGAGCGTGTTGCCGGTGCGCATCCTGGTCGCGGCCAATCCGCCGGCGGACAATCCTTTCGATGTGGCGACGCATCATCGGACGGAGGGCGAGGTGCCGGGGCTGGAGGACAAGGAGCGGGTGCTGCAATCCACGCCGTGGGTCCATGGGGAGCATGGCGAAGTGATGATCTGGGCGGCGGGCGATCCGGATGGCTCGACCTGGCGGCAGGTGAATGGCCAGCTCGTGGTCGAGGTGGCGCCGCATGCGAAACCGGCGACTTTCCAAATCGCCTACTGGACGGCGCCGGCGAGCGATCCGGATGGCCGCACCGCGCCACTCTTCTTTCGCGAGCCGCAGATCGATCTGCCCGCGCTGCTCAAGGGCGGTCCGGCCCACTGGCCTGAATCGGCGGTCACGGCGGGCGACACGGCGACCGCCAAGGCGGATGCGGCGTATGTGGTGGACACGATCAAGGTACCGGAGCCGAATCCATGGAGCGCGCCGATGTTCATCGGCGGCTTCGACTTTTTCCCCGACGGACGCGCGGCGGTGTGCACATTTCATGGCGACGTGTTCATCGTCTCGGGGATCGACGACACGCTGGGGCACGTGACGTGGAAGCGCTTTGCCAGCGGGCTGTATCACGCGCTGGGGTTGAAGATCGTCAACGGCGATATCTATGTGATGTGCCGCGATGGGCTCTGGCGGCTGCGCGATCTCAATGGCGATGGCGAAGCGGATGCCTACGAGGCGTTCAACTATGACCTGAAGGTGACGAAGAGTTTTCACGAGTTCGTCTTCGATCTCCAGACGGATCCCGGTGGGAGCTTCTACTTCGCCAAGGCGGGCCCGGTGAAGAACGGCGGGCGCGGCTTCGATGAGATCATGGCCCAGCACGGGACGATGATGCGGGTGTCGCCCGATGGGGCGAAGCTGGACTTCGTCGCCACCGGCTTTCGCGCGCCAAATGGGATCGGCTGCGGCCCGCACGGCGAGCTGACGAGCGGCGACAACGAAGGAACGTGGACGCCAGTGTGCAAGATCAACTGGATCAAGTTCGGCGGTTTCTACGGCGTCGTGCCGCTGGCGCATCGCGAGCCGCCGCCGACGCAGTACGACCGGCCGCTGTGCTGGATGCCCAAGCGGGTGGACAACTCCAGCGGCGGCCAGGTGTGGGTGCCCGATGACGAACGCTGGGGGCCGTGGCGCGGGCAGTTGCTGCACTTGAGCTATGGCACGTGCTCGCTTTTCGGGGTGCTGAAAGAAGAGGTCGACGGCACCCATGTGCCTTCGGCGCGGAGCTTCCAGCCGGCGACGATCATGCAAGGCGGCGTGACGCGCTTTCCGGTGAATTTTCAAAGCGGGATCATGCGGGCGCGGTTCAATCCGCAGGATGGGCAGCTCTATGTCGCGGGGTTGCGTGGCTGGCAGACGACCGCGGTGAAGAACGGGTGCTTTCAACGCGTGCGCTATCAAGCGGGTGCCCCGGTGCGGATGCCGATCGGCCTGCACGCGACGAAGCGTGGGGTGCGGCTGGATTTTGCCTGTGAGCTCGATGCGGCCACCGCGGGCGATGTGCAGAACTGGAGCGTGGAGGTTTGGAATTACATCTGGTCGAGCGCGTATGGCTCGCCGGAGATCTCCACCGTGGAGGCGGCAACCACGCCCGGCGAGGCGGGAAAGGATGGCGAAATGCAATACACGAAGGAGCAGATGGCGCAGAAGAAGCACGATCCCTGGACGGTGAAGAGCGCGACGGTTTCCGCAGATAAGAAGTCGGTGTTCCTGGAGATCCCGGAGATCAAACCGGTGATGCAGATGGCGATCAAATTTGGGATTCAATCGGCGGATGGCGGGGAGTTGCGGAGTGAGGTGGTCAATACCATTCACGCGCTCGGGGAGGAGTGAAGGGGGGCATGGGTTGGGGGCTGGGGGGCTGGGGCCGGCTCAAAAAAAACACGCCGTCATCCTGAGCTTGCGAAGGATCTCTGATTTTCTGCCTTTCCTCACCCGTGCAGCAGGTGATTGCTCGTGGCGCGTACCTGCCAGCCCGCGTCAGATGCCAGAGCGAAAATCAGAGGTGCTTCGCAGGCTCAGCATGACGGGGCGTTGTTTTTCGATCTTACCACGGGACCGGAGCCTGTCACCGCGTTTTGCTAAGCATGCCGCCTAAATGATCTCCGACACCGGCCCAAGACTATCGACGAACTTCTCCGCGTGCACATCCATCTTCTGGAGCATGGTGAGCATCACGTTGCTCAGGCGGGCTTTTTCGTCCTTGGGCTTGCCCGAGATTTCGCGCCACTCGTCGTAGCCGAGCGTGTAGGTGCCGTCCTTGAGGAAGGGGCGGTTGTAGTCGATGTGCTGGCCGTGCTTGAGGCCCAGGCCCCGTCCACCGGCGAGGAGGATGGGGAGGTTGGCGTTGGAATGGCTGTGGCCGTAGCTCATGCCGCTGCCGAAGAGGACCATGGTGCGGTCGAGCAGGGGCTCCCCGCCATCCTGGACGGCGGCGAGTTCATCGAGGAAGTGGGCGAACTGCTCCATGATGAAGGCGTCGCTCTTGGCGAGGCGGTCCAGCACGACGGGGTCGCCGTTGTGGTGGGAGAGGCCGTGGCGCGCCTGGGTGATGCCGATCTCGGGAATGGCCAGGCCGTTGCCTTCGCTGCCGTTCATGTAGGTGACCACGCGGGTCATGTCCGTGCGCAGGGCGAGGACGATGAGGTCGAACATCGTGCGCCAGTACTCGCCGGCCTTGGCCTTGGGCACGTCGCGCTGGAAAGTCGCGGCGATACTCTTGTCCACCGCCGGCTTGGGAATATCGAGCCAGGCGTCGAGCCGCTCGGTGCGCTGCTCCACGTCGCGGACGGAGTGCAGATATTCGTCGAGCTTGCTGCGGTCGTCGCTGCCGAGTTCGAGACGCAGGGACTTGGCGTCGTCGAGCACGGCATCGAGCACGCTGTGGCGCTTGTCGAGGCGGGCGCGCTGGGCGGCGAGGCCGCCCTGTTCTTCGCCGAAGAGCCGGTTGAAAACGTTGCGCGGGTTGTCCTCCGCCGGGAGCGGTACGCCGTCGCGCGAGAAGGCGAGCGTATTGGTGCCGAGCGGGCGGCCGGTGCCCGAGGAAATGGAGAGCTCGAGCGAGGAGAAGCGGGTGTGCTTCTCGGTGACCTCGGCCATCACCTGGTCGACCGAGACAGTGTTTTCATACTTGCGCGCGCTCTGCGCATCGATCTTCGCGCCGGTGAGCCAGGTATCGGCGCAGACGTGCGCCTGGCCGATGCCGTTCGGGTGATGCAGGCCGCTGAAAATGGTGAGGTCGTCGCGATGCTTCGCGAGCGGCTGGAGCGACGCGGAAAACTCGTAATCGCGCCCCGCCTTGGGCACCTGCCAGGCCATGCCGTTCACCCCATTCGGGATGTAGACGAAGACGCTGCGCCGGGGCTTGTCGAGGGCGGCCGCGGCGCTGGCGCGGAAGGGCATCATGGCATTGAGCAAGGGCAGGGCGACGGTGGCGCCGACGCCCCGGAGAAAGTGCCGGCGATTGAGGAGCCACTTCTGGGAGATGATATTGCTCATGGTCGTTACGGTGTTAATCAGCGAGACGGAGGTTTCCTTAACGGAAATATTAGCCTTGGCGGTCGAGCGGTGCAGGCAACTGCCGCATCCGCGCGATGGATGGGGAGTGGCTTGGGAAGGATGCGGGTGTCTGCTTAGAGTGTACGGCGCGGAAAATCCGGGGAGCGCACTCGTCCCGAGTGCTGGTTTCGGCGTCCCGCCGAAACGAACTTTCTGTCGCTTACATGCTGTAGCCGTTAGCTTTATAATTGTCCTTCGAAGTCCGCGAAGGCGGGGACGCCTTCGCCAACACTCGGGACGAGTGTGCTCCCCGGAACCGCCGCGGCCGCGCTTTTGTGGCGGCGATGCTATCACTTAGACCGGTCTAGCGCTTCTGGAAGAGGTCGCTGGTCACGAAGGTCTCGATGAGCGAGGCGAGGCGGTAATCGCTGGCCTTGGCTTGCTCGGTCACGTGGCGCAACTCGGCGCGGTCGGAGTAAGTAGTGCCGCGGCGCAACGCGTAGGTGGCCAGCTTTTCGGTAAAGGCGGTGGCAAAGCGGTCCGTGTCATCAAGCAGGATTTTCTTCAATTCCCGCGCGTCCTTGAAGGTGCGGCCGTCGTAGAGTTCGCCGCTCGGATCGAGCGCGGGGTTGTCGCCGACGCCGGCGGTGACCGTCTCGACGGTGCGCCAGTGGCCGATGGCATCGTAGTTGTCGAAGGCGATGCCGAGCGGATCGATGTGGCGATGGCAGGCGGCGCAATTGGCGTCGGAACGATGCGCCTCGAGTTTCTGGCGCACGGTGGTCTTGGGCGCGTTCGCGTCCGGCGTGGTCAGCGCGGGGACATTCGCGGGGGGCGGAGGTGGCGGCTTGCCGATGATGGATTCCAGCACCCACACGCCGCGATGCACCGGGCGGTGCCGTGTGCCGTCGGAGGTGAGACTGAGCACCGCCGCCTGGGTGAGCAGGCCGCCGCGATGATCTTCCGGCTTGAGTGCGACGCGCTGGAAGCGGTCGCCCTGCACGCCTTCGATGCCGTAGAATTTCGCGAGCCGCTCATTGAGCAGTGTCCAATCGGAATCGAGGAACTCGCGCAGGCTGGCGTTGCGCTGGAGCACATCGCCGAAGAAACCGACCGTCTCGCCGATCATGCTTTTCTCCAGGCCCTCGTCGTAATCGGGATAGAGCACTTTGTCCGGCGGGAACATGCCCACGCGGCGCAACTGCAGCCACTGGCGCGGGAAGCTGGAGGCGAATTCCGCGGCCTTCGGATCGGCGAGCATGCGGCGCACCTCCGCGCGCAGCGTCTCGCGTTGGTGCAACTGGCCCGAGCGGGCGAGATCGAGCAGGTGCTCGTCCGGCATGCTGCTCCAGAGGAAGTAGGAAAGGCGCGAGGCGAGTTCCCAGTCGGTGAGCGTGGGCGAGGGCGCGGCGACCTTGCCTTCCTCGATGTAGAGGAAGCTCTTCGAGCACATCACGGCGGAAAGCGCGGTTTTGACGGCGGTCTCGAAATTGTCGCCGAGCTGCTGCGCCTTGGAGGTGAGCGCGACGTACCGCTCGACCTCCTCCGCCGTGACCGGACGGCGCCAGGCGCGCTCGGCAAAGCGCTTCACGATTTCCCGTGCATAGTCCAGGTCCTTGGGCGCGTTTTCGCCGCCAAAGAAAATCTGCTGGTGTGTGGCGGTAGGCCAGGAATTCTCGATGGGGCCGTCCCATTCGATCGAGTCGATGAGCAGGAAAGGGACGATCGGCTTGCCGTCGTCGTCGGTAAATTTGATCTGCCACGGCACCCGCGACTGCAGGGACGTGAAGGCGATGGTGGCCGGGCCCGGACGTGAGCGGCGGCCTTCGGGATTCGGGCCGGGCACGGAATTGACGATGTGGACGTTGTGCTGGCCGGCGGGCAGATGCGTGCGGAATTCCAGCGTCACCGGCTGGTCTTCCGGCGCGTCGACGTCCTGCTCGAAAAGGGTGCGGCCGATATCGGCGGCGTAGAGCCGCAGGCGCGGGGGCCGGCCGCCTTCCGGGCGCAAGCCGCTCAACTTCACGCGCACAAGGTAGTCGCCGGTGGTCTTGATGTTCAGCGTGTGATCGTCGAGCGCGCCGTTGTTCGGCACGATGTCCATGCGCACCTTGTCCGCGATGCCGCGCGCCTCGTATTCGCTGCGGTAATTTTTCCACCCGCGCATCTCAAACGGGGTCCAGCGGACGAGTTCGCGCTTGGGCGCCGGGCCGAGGGAGAGCGCCTCGTTGAGCAGGGTATCGGCGGCGGCGAGATATTTCTCCACGTGCGCCGGGGAAAGAGTGAGCACCGAGCCAATGCGCTGGATGCCGTGCCAGTCGGGATCTTCGGGCAGGCCGCTCGGGTCGGTGACGTCGAAGTTCACGCCGAGGAGGTCGCGGACGCTGTTGGCGTATTCCTCGCGGGTGAGCCGGCGGAAGGCGACGCGTTCACCGGCGGAGGATTGCCGTGCGGAATCGGCCTCCAGGAGCTGGCCGGAGATGAACTCGGCGACGCGGGCGATGTCGTCCGGCTTGGGCCGCTTGTCCACATCGTCCGGCGGCATGTCGCCGGAGTTGATGCGGTTCATGATTTCTTCCCAGTGCCCCATGATCTTCGGCGAGTCGAAATCGATGGTCAGGTTGTCCACGCGCAGATCGCCCTTCTGCTTCTTCTCGCCGTGACACTTCGTGCAGTGCTCCTGGAAGAAGGGGCGGGCGATTTTCTCGAGGTTTTCCTGGCCCGGCGCCACCGCGCCGGCTGGCGGAGCGGTCAGAGCCAGCGCCGCCAGGGCGGGCGCGGCGACGGAGCTGAGGGAGAACAGAACGCTGCGATGCACGGCAGGGAAGACACGCGGGAGGGGCATTTCTTTGGGGAAAAGGGGGGCACTCTTCTTCGGGGCTTACTTCTTTGTGGACGCGAGTTTTTTGCTTTGGCGTTCGGTGGCGGCTTTGTGGGTGTCTTCGCCGACCCAGATTTCGGTGCAATGCGAGGGCTGGCCGGGTAATTCGCCACTGACATTGGCCAGAACGAGGTCGCCGACGGCGAGGTCCTCGAGCTTGACCTGCTGGTCGTCCTTCCACACGCGGGTCTCCGCGGTGATGAGCAGGGTATTCTGGCCGAGGTCGGGCACCTGTTCCATGTCGCCGTTGTAGTTCTTCATCTTCGTGAGCTGCCAGGCGACGTCCATGCGGCCTTCGGCGAGATTCAGGGCGGTGATGCGGTATTTGGTGAAATTGGAAGCGAGATGGCTGAAGTCGTCATTCACCTGCCAGGCCTGGGTGAAGGCGCCGCTGCTGTCCTGATAGAGGGCGAAGCTGCAACGCGTGCCGAGCGGGATATCGGCGAGCGTGGAGCGGGCATTGAGATATTGCACGCTGCCGCCGGGCAGGAGCGTGAACTCGACGGTCTCGCCGGTGCGATCGGTGCGGAACTGGCCCGTCTGCTTTTCGGCATCCACCTTCACGAGTTCGCCGAGGATGCGATGCTCGGAAAGCTTCGGGGGCGTCTCGCCCGCTCTGATCTTGAACCACGGCAGGTTTTCGTTGCCGAAATCGGTGCGGAAAGGGAACTGCAGCGGATACTCCTTCGCGGTGTTCTCCAGGATGTCGGAATTGGTGTCGCCCCGGTAGCCGTAATTCATGAGGCCCTCGCCGTAGGGCGGATCCTTGATCGTCCAGCCGGAGCCGAAGAGCCGCACGATGTGCCCGCGGCGGAAGCCCTCGAGCATGTACGCCACCTGCACCACCACCCGCACGCCGCTGCATCCGTAGGATTCGGTGGGCACCTTTTGCACCTCGAGCAGCGTGGATTTCTCTTTGTCCACCGGGGGATTCCAGGTGCGCAATTGGTCGTCGGCCACGGTCAGGGCGAGGTCCTTGCCGACGGTGAGATCATCCGCCCACGTCTTCTTAAAGGTCGGCACGTCGTCGCTGAAGAGCGTGACGGTGACCTTGTTGCCCTCCGTCTTGTCGATCCAGCCGGGCAGGCCGCGGCGCTTGAGGAATTCGGCAAACTTCGCCGACTGCTTTTCGGTCACCATTTTGTGAGTCTCGGCACCGACCCAGATATCCGTGCACGCGCCGGGGCTGGAAGCGGTGCGGCCGGTGAGATTGTAGAGCAACTCGTCGCCGGGCTTGAGGTCCTCGAGCTTGATCTGCTGGTCGCCCTTCCACACGCGGGTCGCGGCGTTCACATGCAGCTCGGCCTTGCCGACCTCGGGCAGGTTTTTCGGCAGGCTCTGCTTGGTCACGAGCAGCTTGCCCTCGCCGAGTTTCACCTCATCGAGCCGATAGGAAAAGCTGTGGCCGGCATCGATGCTGAACTGCTCCTGCATGGTGGCCAGTCGCGTGAAATGGCCCTGCCCGTCGTCGTTGAGGAAGAACAGGAAATCGGTCCCGAGCGGCACATCGCGCAGGTCGGCCTCGGCCTTGAGGTAATGGACCGAGGCATAGGGCGGCATGGTGAAATCCACGATCTCGCCCGTCTTGCTCGTCCGAAATTGCCCCGTGCGATGAATGTAATCCGCGCTGATCAAGGTTCCGCTGACACTAGATCGCGTGTTGGTGCGGCGGGAATTCGAGGGGCTTCGGCTGATACCACGGGAGATCGGCATTAGCAAAGTCCGTGCGGAAGGGATAGCGGGGGTCGGTCTTGGGGGTGTCTTCGGCCAGGGAAAGCGCCACCGGCAACAGCGCGAGCGACAGGGAAAGAAGGGGGCGGGAAAATTTCACGGCAACTGGGTGGGTCTTGGGTGGGTTGAAGTGGCGGGCGTGCGACGCCAACACACTCACCAACGAACCCCCCTTCTGATTAGTCATTTTCACCCCGTGAACAAACTTCTTCTGTCCCCGATCCTGGCGCTGCTTTCCTGGGCGCGCCCGCCGGCCTCCGCGCCGCGGAGAAAAAGCCCAATGTCCTTTTCATCGTGGTCGACGACTTGCGGCCGGATCTCGGCTGTTACGGGGTGAAGCAGGTGCAGTCGCCGAATATCGACCGCCTGGCCGCGCGCGGGGTGGTCTTCGAGCACGCCTATTGCCAAGTGGCGGTTTGCAACGCCTCGCGCTCCAGTCTCCTGGCCGGGGCGCGGCCGGATACGACGAAGGTTTTCGACAACCAGCACTTCCTCCGCCCGCAGATGCCCGAGGTGCTGACTCTGCCGCAGCATTTCATGAACAATGGCTGGCACACGGTGTCGCTCGGCAAGGTGTTTCATCACAGCGAGAAGGAGCCGGGGGACGATCCGCAATCCTGGAGCGAGCCGTCGTGGTATCATGGCGTGCCCTACAAGTCGTGGTTCACCAAGGAATCGGAGGACATGATCAACCGGCTCAAGGCGCTGCCGGAGAAGGAGCGGCCGAAGATCGTGCGCGGCCCGCCCTTCGAAGCGGCGGATGAACCGGATGACTCCTATTCCGATGGCCAGACGGCGAAGAAAGCGATCGAAACGCTGCAGCGGCTGAAGACCGCGGAAGAGCCTTTCTTTCTCGGCGTGGGCTTTGTGAAGCCGCACCTGCCGCTCTCCTGTCCGCGCAAGTATTGGGACATGTACCCGGCGGATAGCATCCAGCTCCCGGATAACTATTTTCCGCCGAAGAACGTTCCCGCACCCGCGCTGCACAATGCTTATGAGTTACGCACTTATGGTGGCATTCCCGCGACGGGAGATATCTCCGACGAGACGGCGCTCAATCTCATCCGCGGCTATCGCGCCTGCACGACGTTCGTCGACGCGCAGATCGGCCGCGTGCTCGATGAACTCGACCGCCTTGGCCTGCGGGAGAATACCATCGTCATCCTCTGGGGCGACAATGGCTATCACCTCGGCGAGAACGGCGTCTTTACCAAGATGACCAACTTCGAGCTGGGCACCCGGGTGCCGCTGATTCTCAGCGCGCCGCACAAGGCGGCCGGCCGGCAGACCGATGCGCTCGTGGAGTATGTGGATGTCTACCCGACGCTCGCCGAGCTGGCGGGTCTGCCGCTGCCGCCGCATCTCGAGGGCACCAGCTTCGCGCCGCTGCTCGACGATCCGGCACAGCCGTGGAAGGAGGCGGTGTTCAGCCAGTATCTGCGGGTCGGGAAGGAGAAATTCATGGGGCGCTCCGTGCGCACGGACCGCTGGCGTTACACCGAGTGGAAGAACATGAAGGATGAACTCGTGGGCACCGAACTCTACGACGAGCAGGACGATCCCAAGGAAAACGTGAATCTCGCCGCGGAAGCGGAAAACAAGGGCATCGTCGCGGAGATGGCGAAGCGGCTGCGCGACGGCTGGAAAGCGGCCCTGCCGCCGGCGGCGAAAGCCGCGACCGTCACGTCGCCGCCTGCGCCCGTGGGGCCGCGCGCGGATATCGTCTTCGGTGCGTTTGAAGGCAAGGACATGGCCGGGTGGACGACGACCGGCGAGGCCTTTCCTCCCAAGCCTGCCGAGCCCGCGGGGCGCTTCACCGGTTTCGAGGGAGCCTCGCTGGAGTGGAGCGGACGCGGCGGTATGGAAAGCAAGGGCATGCTGCTCTCGCCGGAATTTGAGGTGCAGCGTTCGTTCCTCAATTTTCTCGTGGCCGGGGCGCGGGATCTTCCCGCCCACCTGGGCGTCGAGCTGCTCGTCGACGGCCGCGTGGTGCGCGCCGCCAGTGCGAGCGAGGCGAAGGATCCCGCCAAGGCGCTCTACTGGCGCACGTGGGATGTGCGCGAACTCGCGGGGCGCCGGGCGCAGGTCCGCGTGAACGATCAATCCGCGTTCGGCTTCATCGCGGTGGATGCCTTCACGCAGAGCGATCAGCCGAAGAGCGTGCCGTGGACGCCAGCGTCGCGGGCGCCGAATCGTTGCGCCCGCAGTTTCACTATACCGCGCAGACCGGCTGGTTGAACGACGCCAATGGGCTGCTCTTCTTCCAGGGCCAATGGCACCTCTTCCATCAGCACCGGCCGCCGGATCACCCGGGAATCACCTGGGGCCACGCCACAAGCAGCGATCTCCTTCATTGGCAGCGGCTGCCGGAAGCAATCCAGCTCGAGGGTGGAGATACGGCTGCCTCCGGCTCGGGTGTGGTCGATTGGGCCAACTTGTCCGGCCTGCAGCGCGGCGATACGCCTCCGCTCCTGTGCTTCTACTCCCGGCACTCCGCCACCGGCGTCGACCGCAAGATCACGCAATGCCTGGCCTTCAGCACTGATGGCGGCCGGACCTTCTCGCCGTATCCCGGCAATCCGCTGCTCCGCACGCCCGACTCGACCGACCGCGACCCGAAGGTTTTCTACCACGCGCCGAGCCACGCCTGGTTCATGGCCTTGTCGCTGTCGCGCAACAACGAGCATCGCGAGCAGGCGACCTACGGCATCTTCCGCTCGCCTGATTTGCAATCCTGGAAGCTCATCCAGGAGCTCGGCCCCGGCGCATGGTATTGGGAATGTCCCGATCTGTTTCCGCTGTCCGTGGATGGCGATCCCGCGCGCACCAAGTGGGTCTTCCAGAAAGGCAGCGGCGACTACATCCTCGGCTCCTTCGATGCCGATGGTTTCAAGCCGGAGACGGAGCCGATTCGCACCCACTGGGGTGGCAACTTTTATGGCGGGCAGACCTTTGCCGAAGCGCCCGGCGGCCGCCGCGTGCAGATCGCCTGGCTCAGCACGGGCAAGGACGGGCCGAATAGCTGGCCGGGCATGCCGTTCAATCAGCAGATGAGTTTCCCGCGCGAGCTCACGCTCCGCACGACGCCCGAAGGTCCGCGGCTCTTTCGGGAGCCCATTCCCGAAATCGCGCAGCTCTACACGCAGACCCACGACTTCCCGCCGCGTGTTCTCAGCCCTGGCGACAACGTGCTCGAGGGTCTTGCCGGCGAACTGCTCGACGTTGAGTTCGACATCGAACTCCAGAATGCGCAGCAGGTCACCCTCAGCCTGCGCGGCGAGGAAATCGTCTACGATGTGAAAGAGAAAAAGCTCAAGGCCTTTGGCCGCGCGCTTGCCCTCGCGCCGGTCGACGGGAAACTCATCCTGCGTGCGCTGCTCGACCGCACGAGCATCGAACTCTTCGGCAATCGCGGCGAAGTCACCTTCTCCGGCATCTTCTATCCCGCGCCCGACCATCGCCACCTGGCCCTCACCGTCCAGGGCGGCCCCGCCCGCGTTGCGAAACTCGTGGTCCATGAATGAAATCGATCTGGCCCGAAGCCGTGCACGTTTCGCCTTAACCGCCCCGACAGAGTTCGAAAATGCGCCGGCAAAGCGATATTCTCCTTGGCGTATATACCTGTATGGGTATATACAGCGCGCGTGAGATTGATCGAGATTTACAAATGCCTATGCGATGAGACGCGCTTGCGCATCCTTCACCTGTTGTCGCACCAGCCGCTTTGTGTGTGCCACTTCCAGGCGATCCTGCGCGCGCCGCAGGTGAAGATCTCCAAGCATCTCGCTTACCTGCGCGAGCGGGGCCTGGTGCACACGCGGCGCGAGGGCGCGTGGATCGTCTACGCGCTGCCCGTGAATCCGCCGCCGGAACTGGCGGAGAACATGCGCTGCCTGCAGGATTGCTGTCGCGAACAGGCGGTCTTCGCGGCGGACCTGGGCCGCATGGCGAAAGCGCTGGCTTCGTGTTCCGGGCCGCTCGCCGAGTGCTGCCCCCCAGTGGCGAAACGAAGCGCCGGCACGCCCAAACGAAAAGCCGCGCGCGCAGGAACGAGCGGAAACGATTCACCCCCGACGGAGCCGATGAGAAAATGGCTCTCCGAGTTCATCGGCACTTTCGCCCTCGTTTTCGCGGGCACGGGCGCGATGGTCATCAACCGGGCGAGCGGGGGCGCCATTACCCACCCGGGCATTGCGCTGACCTTCGGCCTGATCGTCCTGGCGATGATCTACACCTTTGGCGATGTGAGCGGTGCGCATTTCAATCCCGCCGTGACCACGGCGTTTGCCGCCGCGGGCCGCTTTCGTGGCGGAGCGTGCCTGGCTTTATTTTGGCGCAGTTGGGTGGCGCGTTCGTCGCCAGTGGGCTGCTGCATTTTCTTTTCCCAGGCGATCCGACCCTGGGCGCCACGCTTCCGGTCGGAACGCCGATGCAGAGTTTCATCCTGGAGATCGTGCTCACCTTTTTGCTGATGCTGGTGATTCTCAGCGTCTCCACCGGGGCGAAGGAAAAAGGCATTACCGCCGGGATTGCCATCGGCGCAGTCATCGCGCTGGAAGCCATGTTTGCCGGGCCCATCTGCGGCGCCTCGATGAATCCCGCGCGCTCGCTGGCGCCCGCCGTGGTGAGCGGCAATCTTCAGTCCCTGTGGGTTTATCTGGCCGCACCGTTGCTCGGCGCGCTGCTGGCCACGCCTACGTGCAGCATCATCCGCGGCCCGAGTTGCTGCGAATTTTCCGATAACGAACCGTCCACCAAACTATGAAGACCTCTGAATTCAAAACGCACCTCGAACAGTATCCCGACCACGAACTCCGCTTTGTCCTGCCCGATGGCGGTTTCGTGCCGGCTCATGCCCACATCACGGAAGTGGGCCGTGTGGACAAGACCTTCATCGACTGCGGTGGAACGCGGCGACGTGTCTCGACCTGCTCGCTGCAAGCGTGGGTCGCCGATGACCTCGAGCACCGCCTCTCGCCGGGAAAACTCGCGGGCGTCATCGGCAAAGCATCCCCGATCTTCGGCGCGGACGATCTCGACGTGGAAATCGAATACGAAGACTGCGCTGTATCGCAATTCCCGGCGCTCGACGTGAGCGTGGAGAACGGCATTCTCGCTTTTCACCTGGGCTGGAAACACACGGATTGCCTGGCGAAGGAACTCTGCACTCCGCAAGCGGCGGGATGCGTACCCGGCAGTGGCTGCTGCTGATTGCATCCCTATGGACAAGCCACTCGTTCTCATTCTTTGCACCGGCAATTCCTGCCGGAGTCATCTCGCCGAGGGCATTCTGCGCGCGGCGGCGGGGGGATCATCTGCGCGTAGCCAGCGCGGGGTCGAAGCCGGCGGGCTTCGTGCATCCGCTCGCCATCCAGGTGATGGCGGAAATCGGCATCGATATTTTGTCGCATCGCTCCAAATACCTCGGGGAATTTCTGGAGCAGCCCGTCGAGACGGTGATCACCGTCTGTGGCCATGCCGACCAGGCCTGCCCGATGTTCCCTGGCCAGGTGAATCGCTACCACTGGGGATTCGACGACCCCGCGCAAGCGACCGGCACGGAAAGCGAAAACTCGCGGTATTCCGCCGCGTGCGCGATGAGATCAAGCGGGTCTTCGATGCTTACGCCGCCGGGCGGCTCGACGAAGCGAAGCGGTAATATTCTCCGCTATGGGGATTCGGCTCGGGCGCAGCGGACGTCTCCGCCTCGATATCCTCGAAGGAGCGCCGGACCTGCTCGATCTGCTGGCGATAGTGCTCGGCATCGCCGTAGTCGAAAAAGAACCGGTAGCGGCTGTGCATGGATTTCGCGCGCAAGGCATGTTTGATGGGACACCAATATTGCTCCGTCCGCGCCGTGATCTCGGTGGCATAAGCGAGGACGCCATTCCCATACGCGCAGTACTCGCAGTTCAACTTCTCGAGAAAGTTGAGATAGGCGAGGCGACGACGATCCAGGAGCAGATATTCGCTCCGGCGAACTTTCGGAATGCCGTAGATGCCAAAGCAGAGCGCCTGATAAACAGAAACGACCAGGTCGAGAAAGGCGATCGGCACCAGGCAAAACCAGATCACCGGCGTGGTCAGGAGTACGAGAAAGCTCGAATCCATCACGTAGCGATGGATTCGCTTGCTCAAGGCTTGATGCCGGGCCGTCGCTTCCGGGGTGAAGCGCACCTTCTTTTGCCGCACCCTATAAAGGAAGTCCGACTCCTTGCGCCGCAGCTCGTGCATCACCTCCTTCTCCAGTTCTTGCATCCTCCCGAGCAACGAATCGAGTTTATCGGTCATGTGACGCTGTGTCTACGCCGGTACAGCCGTAGAAGCAATGGTTTGCCTTTCGCTCCGGCGCGCAACGCCTCGCTCCGGCGTCCGCTCGCGAAGTCCCGCGACGGTGTTACGCCAGGAGGGCCGGGATGATCTCGCCGTAGACGTCGGTGAGGCGCGGTCGCTGCCGTTGTGTCGGAAGGTGAGCTTCTCGTGGTCGATGCCGAGCAGGTGCAGGATGGTGGCGTGGACGTCGTAGACCGGCGTCGGTTTGTCCGCCGGCATGTAGCCCCACTCGTCGCTCGCGCCGTAGGTGACGCCGCCCTTGATGCCGCCGCCGGCCAGCCAGTTGGTGAAGCAGTGCGGATTATGGTCGCGTCCGCCGCCGCCCTCGGTGCAGGGCATGCGGCCAAACTCGGTCGTCCACAGGATGATCGTGTCCTTGAGCATGTCGCGCTGCTTGAGGTCCTTGATCAGCGCGGCGGTGGGCTGATCCATGCTCGTGCCCATTTCGCCATGGTCCTTGTAAATGTTTTCGTGGCTGTCCCAATTGCGCCGCGGCACGCCGTTGTCCGCGCCGCTCCAGAGCTGCACGAAGCGCACGCCGCGCTCCAGCAGCCGGCGCGTGATGAGACAATTGCGCCCAAATTCCTCGGTGATCTTGCGGTCCAGGCCGTAGAGCTTTTTCGTCTCCGCGGATTCGCCGGTGATGTCCAGCACCTCGGGCGCGGAGAGCTGGAGCTTCGCGGCGAGTTCGTAGCCGGAGATGCGCGCGTCGAGGCGGCTGTCGCCGGGATGCGCGTCGGCGTGGAGACGATTGAGCTGATTGATCGCGGCGAGCGTCGCCTTGTCCTTGTCGGCCGTGGCGAAGGAGCCCGGCGGCGCATTCAAGTCGAAGATCGGTGGGTTCGTGCCGGGGCGGACCATCGTGCCCTGGTGCGCGGCTGGCAGAAAGCCCGCGCCCCAGTTCGCGGGGCCATTCGGTGCATAGCCGCGGCTGTCGGGCAGCACGACGAATGTGGGCAAATCTTCGTTCAAGCTGCCGAGACCGTAGCTGATCCACGAGCCCGCCGACGGAAAGCCGGGCAGCGCGAAGCCCGTGGCCTGCAGGTACGTCGCGGGGCCGTGGACATTCGATGTGCCGACCATCGAGTGGACGAAGGCCATCTCATCCGCGCACGAGCCGAGGTGCGGAAGGAGATTGCTGATGCGCTTGCCGGATTGCCCGCACTGGCTCCAGCCCCACGGATTTTTCATCACCATGCCGGGGAAGCTCTGGAACAATTCCACCTTCTGGCCCGGATCGAATTTCTGCCCGTGCTTCTCGTCGAGCAGCGGCTTGTAGTCGAAGGTGTCCACCGCGCTGGCCGCGCCGGACATGAAGAGCTGCACCACGCGCCTGGCCTTCGCCATGTGATGGATGCCGCCGTTGAATTCCGGCTTGCCCATACCCGCGGCGAGGAGGCCTTCGCGGCCGAGCAGATCGGCCAGGGCGATACCACCGAGGCCGCCACCGAGCCGCCAGAGGAACGAACGGCGGTCGACGAGCTGCGGGAGGGGAGAGTGAGGATAGCGCGATTTCATGGCGGGAGATGGGAGAGGTTCAGTTGACGAAGAAGAATTCGTTGGTGTTGAAGAGCACGCGGCAGAAGCTGGGCAGCCCCTCCTTCTCCACGAAGGAAACCAGCGCGCCGCTTTCCGCCGCCGTCGGCACGCGGCCGAAGGCGATGCGGAAACCTTCCTTGACCTGGCCGGCGGGATCTTTCGCCAGCGTGCCCAGACGCTCGGCAAAGTTTTCGGATTGCTGGAGGATGAACGGGTCGTTCATCAGCGCGAGGCTTTGCAGCGCGGTGATGGTGCTGGTGCGCACCGGGCGTATTGATGCTCGGGTCGGCGCAGTCGAGGCTCTCGAGGAAGGGATTCGGCACGCTGCGCACGGCGAAGCGGTAAACGGTGCGGCGCCAGTTGGCGGGATTGTTAATCGCGGCGACGTCGAGGTGATCGTAGACCGGCGATTTGTCGTCGGTGAAATGGAACAATTCGAAGCCAGGGCCGCCCATCTTGAGATCGAGCTTGCCGCTCACCGCGAGCACCGCGTCGCGCACCTGCTCGGCTTCGAGCCGTGTGCGGTTCATGCGCCAGAGGAGGAGATTGTCCGCGTCGATCGCGGCGGCTTTTTCGTTCGTCTCCGAGGATTGCCGGTAGGTCGCGCTGGTGACGATGAGCCCGGTGCAGTTTCTTGATCGACTCGCCGTTCTTCGCGAATTCATCGGCGAGGAAATCGAGTAACTCGGGATGGGTGGGCGCGATGCCGTTACGACCGAAATCGCTGGGCGTGGCGACGATGCCGCGGCCGAAATGATATTCCCACACACGGTTGACGATGGAGCGGTGAGTGAGGGGATTCTTCGCGTCGGCCAGCCATTCGGCCAGAGCGGCGCGGCGCTGGCCTTCGGCCTGCGGATCGGTCGGGAACTCAATGTGGATGGCCTCGACGCAGCTCGGCGCGCCGGGCGCCATCTCCTCGATCGGCTTGGTGACATCGCCGCGCTTGAGCAGGGAAATCTTCCGCGCGGAATCGACTCCACCCCCGTAGAACTGTTGCGGCTCCGGCAGCGCCGCGAGCTGCTTCGCGAGCGCGCCGTATTCGTCCACCGCTTTCACCGCGTGCTCGCGCACGGCAAAGTCCGCCGGGAAACGCAGCCACAGGCGGCCATCGAAGCCATCGGTCAGGAATTTCGTGCCCCAGGCGGGCGCGTGGAGCGAGTCCGACGCCGTGACCGGCGCATCCACCGCGACGTTCTGCCCCTGGCTTTCGACTTCGATTTCGCCGAAGGCCATGAGGTAGGCGTCGTTCGCCTTTTTGTAGAGGAGACTGGAGGCGATGCGCACATAGCGCGCGGTCTTGCCGGTGGCGGGAATCTTCACCGTCGCCGCGCCGGGGTTCGGATAATCGACGAGCGTATGATCGGCGAGCGTCTCGCTCTTCGCGAAGGTCGCATCGTCACTCACCGCCACGGTGAAGCGCAGCGGAAAGCCAAAGCCGTCCTTGTCCGAGTCGATGGGCCGCGCGGCGACGAGGCGGATTTCGGTGAGCGGCACCGATTGCCCGAGATCGATCTGCACCCACTTCGGCGTGTCCTGCGTCGGGGCGATCGTGCTGCTCCAGCCCGCGGGCAGCGAGGTGGCGATCTCTGCCTGGCGCCGGGTGATTGCCGCGCGCTGCCCGCGGCGGCGGTCGGCGTAGACGCGGTTGCGCCGCTCGAGCCCGGAGAACACAGCCTCCAGCCGGTAATAATCCTTCTGCGGAATCGGGTCGAACTTGTGATCGTGGCACCGCGCGCAATGCACGGTGAGGCTGGCGAAGGTGCTCATCGTCTGGATGATCATGTCGTTGCGATCCACGACGCGCGCCTTCTCCCGCTCGACGGTGCCCTCGCGCAATTCCATCTGGGATTCGAAATCCCACGGCCCCGCTGCGATGAAGCCCGTCGCGATCAGCGCATCCGCATTGCCGGGAAATAGCACGTCGCCCGCGAGTTGCTCGCGGATGAAGCGCGAGTAGGGCTTGTCGTCGTTGAAGCTCTGGATGACGTAATCGCGATACGGCCACGCATAGGGGCGTCGCTTGTCGCGGTCGAAGCCATGGGTGTCGCCGTAGTGGACGACATCGAGCCAGTGCCGGCCCCAGCGTTCTCCGTAGCGCGGCGAGGCGAGCAACCGGTCCACGAGCTTCTCGTAGGCGTCCTTGGCTGGGTCATTCACGAAAGCGTCACCTCTTCCGGCGTGGGCGGCAGCCCGGTGAGGTCGAACGACAGCCGGCGAAGGAGCGTGAGACGATCCGCCTCCGGCGAGAACGTGAGCCCTTTCTCCTCCAGCTTCGCCAGCACAAAGGCATCGATCGGATTGCGCCCCGCCTTGGCGTCCTTTACGGGTGGCACCTCGGGACGCACGACTGGCTTGAGCGACCACAGATCCTTGCTCGCCGGATCTTGCACTTTTTCCGCGAAGCTCGTCGCCGTCGAAAATGGCCGGTCAGCGCGGTGGTCGCGACGAGGGCGGCCATCGACCCGATTCTGCACCCCATCGCGATCCAAGTGCGACGGGGTTGCGGTTGAGCTGGGACGACGACGCGAGCGGAGCGGAAGACGGTGGAATGCGGATTCATGAGCGCGGAGTGGAGAGAGGGACGGAATGCCAAGGTGGCGAAGTATGCCTATATGCGCATGTAAATCAAGACAGAGCACGCCGTGCCATGTAAAAATGAGATGGCGAAGGCCGGGATTCGATCATCGCCGAATTGCGCTCGCGCCGGAGTTGGCCACAATGGCATCCTGCCCATGCGCATTCCCTCCCTCCTGTTCATTACCCTGCTCGCGTTGTCTGCGGTGCTTCCGTTGCGGGCCGCGGAAGATCCGTTCGCGCCGTACCTCACCGGCCACGCGCCCGAGATTCTGCGCGAAGTGCCGGAGGCCGGTGCGCCACCGGAAGGCGTCACCGTGCGGCGCGTCGTCTTTCGCTCGCGCGAAGACTCGGAGATTTTTGCGGTGATCGCGACGCCGAAAGCGGCGGGCCGGCATCCGGGGATGCTCGTGCTGCACGGCGGCGGGGGCAGCGCGGAAGTGGACAAGGCCATCGCCTGGGCGCAGCGCGGCTATGTGGCGGTCGCGCCGGATTTGCCGGGCATCGCCGATCCGAAGAAACTCACGGAGACCAAGGGCCGCTGGAACGCGCTCAAGTATGGCGAGGGCCGCTATGTGGCGAGTCCCGACGCCACGGCGAGCGTGCTCTTCGATGCGGTGCTCTCCGCGATGCAATCGCTCTATCTCCTGCGCGCGCAGCCCGAGGTGGACCCGGCACGGATCGGCGTGGTCGGCATTTCGTGGGGCGGCTATATGACCACCATGGTCTGCGGCCTCGCCGGCGAGCAGGTGCGGGCGGGCTTGGCGGTCTTTGGCTGCGGCTTTTACGAATTCAGTTCGCAACAGCCCACCCTGCAAAAGATGCCGGAGGAAGAGCGCGAGCGGTGGCTGAAGGACCTGGATGCCGGACGGCGCGCGCCGGGCATCAAGGCCGCCTTCTTCACCGCGGGCGCGGCCAACGATTTCTTCTTCTGGCCGCCCGCCGTGCAGGCCACGCTCGATGCCATCCCCGGCACGAAGAATCATCTCTTCGCGCCGAATGCGAACCACAAGGTCCCGCTGCCCGGCGGCACTGTCTTTCCGAAAGCGGCCGCCGAGCCTTTCGTGCCGACCGCCTTCCAGCCTTTCCCAACGCCGAGCGGCAGCAAGGCCAATTGGCTGGCGATGGAGGTGCCCTATTTCGACTACTATCTCAACGGCGTGGGCCAGCCGTTGCCCGTGGTGACCGTGGAGAAAAGCGACGATCCGCTGACGGCACGTTTCCGTATCACCGCACCGCGACCCATCGTGAAGGCGGAAATCTATTGGGCGCCGCCGAGCACCGATTGGATGAAACGCGTGTGGCAGCCCGTGCCCGCGACGAAACTCTCCGACGACCACTACGAGGCCCACTTTCCCGCCGAGGCCGTGCCGGGCTCGGACTGGTTTGTGGTCGCCTCGGACGACCGTCCGGTGACAGTCTCCAGTGATTTCATGCACCTCAATCAGCCTGCCCGATGAACACATTTCTTCTTCGTTTGTTACTGATGACCTTGGATGGCTGGCGATCTCGCCGCTGCACGCGGCCGAGCCGCGCATCGTCATCGTGTTCGGCGATTCCATTACCGCGGGCAGCGCGCTACCCAAGGAGCAGAAGGAAAAAGTGTGGGTCCATCTCGTGGAGCTACAATCCGGGGGCCAACTGCAGATGCTCAATGAGGGCAAGGGCGGGCGTCCCACCGATTCGGTGAAGGAGTTCGAAGCCATGCTCCAGCGGCGACCGCGCGCGGACCTGCTGGTCATCGCGCTCGGCACGAACGATTCGCGCGATATTACCGAGCAATGCGTGCCGAAGGCGGTCGCGAACGTGCGTGCGATGATTACCAAGGCGCGCGACCAATATGGAAAGGATCTCCCCGTACTGCTTGTCGGCCCGCCTAACATCCGCAAGGACGCGCTCGGCCCCACGAAGCCCATTGCCGATCAGCGCGATGCCAAGCTGCGCGAGCTCGGCGCCGGCTTCGAAGCGCTGGCGAAGGAACTGCACGGCGATTTCACCAGCCTCTACGGCGTCGTGCCCGCGGAGAGCCTTACCAAGGACGGCGTACATCCCGACATCGCCGGCAACGAAGCCATCGCGCGCGCCTTGCTGCCGAAGCTCCTGCCTCCGCCGCGACCGTAGTCCACGCAGCGCGCACGCAGACGTGGGTGCGCGACGAGCAATGGAAAATGGGCGATGGAAAATCAGCGCGTCCCGGGCGTGTAATACGGGCCCATCACTTGCAGCACCTTGGCGCGCAATTCATCGCCATCGACGGCCCGTTGTGCCGCCACACGATGTCGCCTTTTTCGTTCACCAGGATCGTGTGCGGGATCGCGCCCGGCCACTCGGGGTCGAGCTGCTTCATCAAGTCTTCCGGGCTCGAACCGTTGTAGATGTAGCTGTTCGTCGTGCGCCCCTCGGCCTTCACCGATTTCCGCAGGCGATCCGACATCCCCGCTCCGCGCTTCTCCAGGAAGGCCTTCGCTTTGTCGGTGTCCTCGGGTTGTCCAGGCTGATCGTGATGAACTCGAAATTGCGCAGGTCGAACTTGCGCGCCGTGGTCACCAGATCGGGAAATTCCTGCACGCACGGTCCGCACCACGTGGCCCACACGTTGAAGAGCCGCACCTTGTTCGTGCCGTTCTTGCGCAGCGCGCCGGCCCGGCGCGCATCGATCGGCTCCACATCCACCGGCGTCTTGTCCCACTTCTCCATCTTCTGCGCGATGCCGCTGCTCTTGCTGTTCCATTTCGTCGAGCAACCGTGCGGCTTGGTCGTCGCCACCGGCACTTCTTTCCCGGCGAGCAGCGCCTCCACGGCATTGCGTGCGTCCGGCGATTTCACCGTCGCCGGATCCTCGTATTCGAATCGTCGAAGCGGCCCTTGTAGCGCAGCTTGTGCTCGGCATCGAAGATGAACACATGCGGCGTGGCCAGGCAGCCATAGGCTGTGCGCGACCGCCTGCGTCTCGCCATCGTAGAGATAGGGAAAATCGAAGCCCCGCTCCGGCGCATACTTTTTCATGTCCTCCAGGCTGTCGTTGTATTTCGAGTAGCCGAGTTCATCGATGCTCAGCCCGCTCGGGTTGTTCGGATTGATCGCCACGAAGACCAGGCCCTTGCCTTTCGTCTCCGCGAGGAGCTTTTTCAGCCGCCCTTCGATGGCGTGCGAGGACGGGCAATGGTTCGAAAGGAACGCAACCATCAGCAGCTTCGCGTCCTTGTATTCCGCGAGGGTGTGCGTCTTGCCATCGATCCCCGGCAGGGAAAAATCCGGCGCCGCCTCGCCGATTTGCAAATCGTGCACGCCATCCTCCGCGTGAGCGGCTGCGGAGCGACGGTGATGACCAAGGCCAGAGTCAGGAAAGCGAGAGAGAGATGGAGGAGTTTCATGGGAGAAGGGGACGGACGACAGCGATCGCGAAAGAGTATCCAGAATATCGAAAATCGCGAACTTTCCTAGACGCTTCCGCGGCCGCGCCGCTGAGGATGCGCCAGCATCCCGCTGGCTTTCGTGTCTTTCGTGGACCGTCGATCCACCCGGCCCTCGTCTCGTAGGGATCCAGAAGAGTTGATCCGGCGGACAGGAATGTCCGCGCTCCGTTTCGGCGTCTCCCTTCGACAGGGATTCCCCTGCTACGCTTTTCGTATTCACGCGCCGGGTCCGTAATGGGGGTGCGGACATTCCTGTCCGCCGCCTCATCACCGACACCATCGCTTATCTCGCCGTCGCCGTCTTAAGCTTCGGCGCCCGGCACCATGGACCATCCAATTGACGCCGAAGCGATCCCGCAGCATGCCGAAGGCCTTGGCGAAAAAAGTCTTCGTCAGCGGCATGTGAGCTTCGCCTTCGGCGCTGAGCGCTTCGTAGGCGCGCTTCGCCTCGGCTTCATCCTGCAGGATCAGGGAGAGGGAGAATCCCGCAAAGGTCTGCTCTTCGCCGCAGCCATCGGAAAGCAGCAGGCTGGCGCCGCCGATCTTGATCTCCGCGTGCATGATCTTTTCTTCCCAGCCCGGAGGCAGCGGCATGGGCGACGGCTCGGGACTTTCCTTGTAGTGCATGCACATCACGACCTCGGCCTGGATGGCGGTGCGGTAGAAAGCAATGGCTTCATCGCCGCGGCCGGCGAAAAACAGGTAGGGTTGGAGGAGGGTGTTGGACATGGGAGTGAGCGATGGTGGGTTTCGTGTTGCCGGTTCAACCAAACGACGAATGGCCCAATCAATTCAGGACAGCCAGTTTCAGTTTTGTGAAATCTCAGCTCCCGAACTCTCGGCATCAAAAGCCGGCATCACCGCCCATCGGTCGCGAGGTCAGTGAAAACCAATTGATCGACTTTCGCCTCATACACAGCAAGACGGTCGCCTGGAGGCTACGGCTTATTTCGCCCCGCTATTCCTCGCCTGCGCCTCCAGCTCGGCGATGCGGGCTTGGAGAGGAGCGACGGCGGTGGCGATTTCCGCTTCGGTGTAGCGGGGGGTGATGTATTGCGGGCAGTTCCAGTCGAAGCTGACGATGTCGATGAGGAAAAGGCGCTCGATGCGGGCGCGCAACTCCGGCGCGGGGCTGAGCTGGTCGGCGAGATCGCGGTGTTCGCGGGCGTCGAGGACGCGGGCGTGGCCGAGGAGCTTGAGCCGCTCCTGGTGGGGGTAATCCATGAGGAAGAGGGCGACGCGGTCGTCGCCGTCGAGGTTGCCAGTGCTGAGGAGCTGGCGGTTGCCTTTGAGAATCGGCGAAGCCGAGCAGGTTCGATCCGAGGACTTTCAGGAAGCCGGCGGGGCCGCCGCGATGCTGGATGTAGGGCCAGCCGTCGGCGTTGGTGGTGGCCACGTAAAAGCTGTCGCGCGCGGCGATGAAGGCGGCTTCGTCATCGGTGAGGGCATCGCGCGCGGGGGCGTCGGGCATCACATGGTGCCGGCCGAAGTAGCGATCCTGCGCGGCCTGCACAGCGGGCGTGAGGGCCATTTGCATGAATTTGGCGGCCATGGAGGAAAGTGGATGGTGGCGGGTTGAGAGTGGATAGCCGCCTTTGGTGTGCGGGCGTTGGGGGCGAGGCGGTGGTCTGTTCTTAATCTTACTCTTAATCCTAATCTTCATCTGCCTTCCGACTGGGATCGGCGTGTTAGGGCTTAAGAGCAAGATTAAGAAATTGATTCGTGGACTGGTTCTTTACGCCGCGGCCCTTGCCGGCTCCAGTTCGCCGGGTTTCACTTCCGGAAAATCCAGGACGGTGCGGGCGACGTTATTGGTGTAATTCGTCAGCGTGTTGAGCGCGACGTGCTGGATGATCTCGACGATTTCCGCGTCGTTCAGCCCGGCGCTGCGGGCATTTTGCAGCTCGGCGTCGGCGATCTGGCCGCGTTGCAGGGCGATGGCGCGGGCCAGCTTGAGTGCCGCGTCGAATTTATCGTCGGCGGCGTGGAACGGCGTGCCGCGAGGATGCCCTCCCGGCTCAGCCCCGCCTTGCCGGCACTGAGCGTGTGGGCACTGAGGCAATAACCGCAGCCGTTGATTTCGCCGACGGCGAGCGCGATCGACTCGCGCAATTTCGCGGGGAGCACGCCGCGCTGCAGGGCGCCGCTGAAATTCAGATACGCCTCGAAGGCGGCGGGCGAATTTGCAAAGACGCGGGTCAGGTTCGGCACCCTGCCCATGCGGGAGCGCACGACCTCGAAAAGCGGTTCGGTCTGGTCCGAAGGCCGGGCCGGATCGATTTGATGGAGACGGTTCATATGCCGGATCAGTGAAGGAGGAAGGCGAGGGCGCCGGTGATGGCCACGGCGTGCAGCCAGACGAGGATGACCTGCACCTTGGTGTAGGTGCGGGCGCTGCCGGTCTCGCTCGGGATACTCGGGTCGGGGCCGAAGAAGCGGTTGAAATTCGCGACGACGTAGCCACCCACGGCGAGGACACCGAGGAACAGGGCGCAGAAGACAATTTGGACGATGTTGAAGGGGTCGTTTTCCATAGTTTGGTATTGGTGGTGGATACTATTACATGTCGCGTGCCACAGGGCCGGATATGGTGATTACAGAGAGAATCGGGCTTTTTGTGCCGGAAAGATCCATACGACATATCGTAAGTTACGATATGTCGTAACGTTCGCTTGCCCTTTTTCGTAGGCCAGCTCCCAAGAGGTTTCCACGGAGAAAGGGCAAAATTTTCATTCGCAAAATCCCTGCCGACCACGGCATATTCGGGCCGCGAATTTCCATCGTTCGACGAACGCTTCCCCGGCAACACCCCATCTCCGCCCCCTCCTATGCGCACCTCCCTTCTTGCGCTCGCCCTCGTCCTCATCGGCTCCGCGGCTTTTGCCGAGGACAAGGAAATCACCGTCTCCGCGGGCGACGCTTCGCTGAAGATCACCGTGCCGAAAGACACTGAGGTCACCAAGAAGACGGGCCGCACCATCCTGCACGCCAAGGGGCTGTGGATCTATCTGTGGGACGTGGCCGGCGCCAGGACCGTGGCCGACGCGGTGCCCCAGGCGGGGAAGGTCATCAAGAGTGAGTTTACCGACTTTGCCGCGGGCGAGACCAAGACGATCACCGTGGCCGGCCATGAGGCGAAACACCTCATCGGCAAAGGCGCGGAAGCCGACGACGGCGATCCCGGCGGCGCGGAAGTGGTGATTTTCACCGATGGCAAACATGTCTTCGCGGCCTGCGTGCACGGCGAGAAGGATGAAGCGGCGAAGGAGAGTGCGCAGTTTTTGAAGGTGCTGAAGTCGGTGAAGCCGTAGGGTGGGCGAGTCGATGATTGAGAGCGGATGGTGGATGGCCGCTGAATCCGCTGCGAAGGGGGTGTGTCGGTACGCGAACGGTGCGATAGGCACGTTCCCCTCTCGGTGTCATCCTGAGCGGAGTCAAAGAACCCTGTCGAACGACTGGCGATGCTGCTGGTAGTGCCACGGGGTCCTTCGACTCCGTTACACTCCGCTCAGGATGACACCGAGAGGGGCGTGAACCGCCGTGCGCTGCTTCAATCGAAGGCGATCTTGACGTTGGGCAGCGTGGCCTGGACTTTGCCGCGCGTCTCGGGTGTGTAGGGATTGCTGTAGCGGACGAGGCGCATCGACTTGAGATGGGCAAAGTGTGCGAGCACGGGCAGGCGCTCGTCGGTGAGATCCCACGAGCCGAGTTCCAGATGCTCGAGCTGTTTCATGTCCGCGAGCACCAGCACGTCGGCGTCGGTCAGCGGCTTCGCGTCGGTGAGCGTGAGGCGCCGCAGGGTGGGCATGCTTTTGATGATCGCGACACCGGCGGGATTGCCGACACCTTCGCCGAGTTGCAAGTATTCGATGGGCAATTTGGCGATGTTTGCGCAGGCACTCGGGCGTGGCGTTGTGCGCGCCGATCTCGAAGCCGGTGAGATGCTGCAGGCTGGCGAGGTGCACGGCGCCCGCGTCGGTGAAGGCCGCGTGGGCGAGCACGAGCGATTCGAGATTCGGGCAGTGCGCGCAGAGTTGCGCGAGCCCTTCGTCATCGATCTTGCTCCCGCGGAAGCTCGCATTTTTCAGCGCCGTCCAGCCGGTGAAATCCTTGAACGGGTGCCCGGTGATCATCGTGCCGACGAAGCTGAAGCGATTGAGTTGCTTGAGCCCGGCGAGATGGGCGAGGCCTTCGTCGTTGAGCTTCGATTGGTTGGTGATGTTGAGAAAAGTGAGGCGGCGCAGATTGGCGACGGGGAGGAGGTCGTCGTTTTGCGCGGTGGTGTGGAGGATGGTGAGCGACTCCAGGTCGATGATATGGCCGAGGTGCTCGTAGAAGGCGTGGTCGAAGGGATCCGTCTCGCGCTTCGCTTTGATGCCGAGCGCGGAACTGCTGAGGTTGGCCATGCGCAGTGTCTCGAAGAGCGGCAGGTCTCCGCCGAAGGCTTGCTTCAGCCCGGCCGGTGTGGTGTTGATTTTCTCGAACGTGCCGGACGCTTTTTCCAGCAGCGCGACGACGGCCTCGACGTGCGGCTGCTTGTCCGCCGCGGCGAGGATGTCGGCCGCGTGAGCCTGGAGGGCGGCCTTTTTCGGGGCATCGCTGGAGGCGGCGATGGCCGCATCGAGATCGGCCTGGGAGGAGACGGCCGGGAAGCTGGCGGGCGATTGAGCGAAGACGGCGGTCGTCAGGACGAGCGTGCCGAGCAGCGTGAGCTTGAGGGAGGACATGGGTGTGGCCAATGGAGGGACGAAGAGACAATCCGACAATCGGGCGGATGGGAGAGTTCTTAGTGCTCAGTGCTCAGTGCTCAGTGCTCGCTAATTGGATGATGGATGTTGGATGTTCAAAGTTCTCCCACCGTCTCATGTCCTTCCCGCCGCGCTTCTCCACCTTGCGGTCGGAGAAGCAGCCCGCGAATCACACCCATCACGCGAATTATCTCATTCGTGCCATTGGCGTGATTCGCGGGCCCAAAAATGCTCGCCGACATGCGCTCTTCTTCGAAAACTCTTTGTCTCCGCGGCTCTCCGCGATCTCTGCGTTGAACCGCTGGCGGCGGCTACATGCTGCGGGAGAGGTCTTTCACGATTTGGATGTAATCCTTGAGCGGCTTGGAGTGATTGTCGGCGCGCCAGGCGATCGTCGATTCGCGGCGGAGCGGGGGAGAGAGCGGGCGGAAGACCACGCCGTCGTGCGGCAGGCCGGTGATTTGCTCGGGCAGGAGAGCCACGCCCAATCCATCGGCTACGAATCGGATGACGGTGGGTTCGGTATCGGCCTCCTGCAAAATCTTCGCGGCGAATCCCGCCTGCCGGCACGTCTCGAGCAGCCATTCGCGCGCGCCGGGATGGGTCTTGGCGGACATCCCGATGAAGAATTGCGGCGCGAGGTCGGCCAGCTTGACCTTCGGCTTTTCGGCGAGCGCATGACTGGCCGGGAGGGCCACGAGGATGGTGTCGTGCGCGACGCACTCGGAGAGCAGATCGTGGCCGGAAAGCGCGGGACGCAGGCCCACGAAACCCAGATCGATCCGGTGGCCATCGAGGGCCTGGAATTGTTCGTCGCTGCGCATGTCGAAGAGGTTCAAGGCCACCCGCGGGCAGAGCTTGCGGAAAGCGCCGAGCGTGGCGGGCAGCAGCCCGTAGTGGATGTTCGCCACATAGCCGATGTTGAGCTGGGAGTTTTCTCCGCGATTCATCCGCTGCACGGTGGCGACGCTTTCGGCACACAGCGCGAGCAGCTTTTTGGAATCGAATAGAAACGCGCGCCCTTCGTCGGTCAGCGTGATGCGGTTATTCGCCCGGTTCAGCAAGCGCACGCCGATTTCGTCCTCGAGATTGCGCACCTGCCGGGTCAGCGAGGGCTGGGCAAGCCGGAGTTTCTGAGCCGCCTTGGTAAAGCTCAACTCATCGGCGACCGCGATGAAGTACCGCAGGTGACGAAGCTCCATAGAGCCGCACATTCACGCAGGCCATAGCCAATAGCTATCGGTTTTTTGCATCAAAAAATAGCAATTCTTCGTAGCGGGTCGCTAGAGCGGCCTTTACATAGCTTTCAGCTATGGCGCGGTCGCCGCGAAGGTATTGTTCCCGCATCCCGATGGGATCGAGAGTCACGCGGGGAGGTGGCGTTCCTCAGTTCGATCTGACGACGTATGCAAAATCCACTCCCTTCTCAAGACTCCTCGCTTTCCAAGGTGCTCCCGCTGCCACCACAGGATTCCGGCCTGGCGATCGTGCGGAAAAAGGACGCCGCCCAGGCCGAGCCCGACACTCGTATCGAGCAGGCGCTGGCGTTCTACCAGCATGGGAGTGAACGCCTATGTCGTGAAGCCGGTGGATTTCACGGACTTCCTGGCCGCGATCAAACAGCTCGGCATCTTTTGGGCGGTCGTGAATGAACCGCCTTTCGCCGGCACGCGCGAGGACAGCGGTCTGTCGGGAAGACGCGCGCTGGTGGCGGTGGAATAGGCGCGATTATGAATCCCCCCTCCATATTCTGCACCTGGAAGACGATGCGTGCGATGCCGCGCTCGTCGAGTCCGCGCTCGATGCCGGGGGCATTGTGTGCGACACGGTCCGCGCCCATACCCGGGAGGGGTTTGTCGCCGCGCTCGAAAACGGCGGGATCGATCTGGTCCTGTCGGATTTTCTCGTTGCCGGCCTTTGACGGCATTTCCGCGATCGGGATCGTCCGCACACAATGGCCGGACCTGCCCGTGATCCTGGTTTCCGGGACGCTGGGGAAGAACTCGCCATCGATGCGCTGAAGAGCGGCGCCACGGACTACGTCTTGAAGGAACGCCTCAGCAGGCTGGCCCCCGCCGTCCGCCGGGCCATGCAGGAAGTCGACGAACGGACCGACCGCCGCCGGCTGGAAGCGCAATTTATCGAGGCCCAGAAAATGGACGTCATCGGCCAGCTCGCCGCCGGCGTGGCCCACGACTTCAACAATATCCTCGGGACCATCATGATGTGCGGCGACCTGATTACCGACGGCCTGGATCCCGCCAGTCCGCTGCGGGAATTTACCGAGGAGATCCAGCATGCCTCCGGCCGGGCGGTGGGACTCACGCGGCAACTGCTCATCTTCAGCCGCAAGGAATCCGTGCAGCCCGTGGCGCTCGACCTCAACGAGGTGGTCAAGGAACTGACCAAGATGCTCTACCGTCTCATCGACGCCAATATCACGATGACGATCGTTCCCGGAGATCCGCTGGGGCAGGCCATGGCCGACCCCGGTTACGTCGGGCAGGTGCTGATGAATCTGGTCATCAATGCCCGCGACGCCATGCCTCAAGGCGGCGCGCTGACCATCACCACCGCCGATGTGACGCTCGACCAGGACTACGCTCGCACCCATGCCGGGGTCGTGCCCGGGAGGTATGTAAGGCTCAGTGTGCACGACACCGGCACCGGCATGACGGACGAAGTGAAAGCGCATTTGTTCGAGGCTTTTTATACCACGAAACCACCGGGCAAAGGGACTGGCCTGGGCCTCTCGACCTGCCAGACCATTGTCCAGCAATCCGGGGGACACATCGGGGTGGAGAGCGAACCCGGCCGGGGGACGACCTTCCATATCAATTTTCCACGCGTCGTGCACGAGTTGAGCGTGCCTGTCAAGCCCGTCCCCGCGGGCGCCTTGCCACGGGGGACGGAAACACTGCTCGTGGTGGAGGATGAGCCGGCGGTGAGGCATCTGGCGCGCGGCGCCCTGGAACTCCACGGCTACAAGGTGCTCACGGCGGCCAACGGCCAGGATGCCTTGCACGTGGTGCGCGAGCACCAGGGTGCGCCGATCCGCCTGGTGATCACCGATCTCATCATGCCGCTCATGGGCGGCAAAGTGATGGCCGAATGGCTCACGGCGATCGATCCCGCGCTCCAGGTTCTCTTCACCTCCGGCTACACGGAAGACGCCATCGCCCGCCAGGAAGTGCTCGCCGAGGGAGTCGAGTTTATCGCCAAACCTTACACCCTCGCCCTGCTGCTCCGGAAAGTGCGCGAGATGCTGGATCGTTGAGCCGGCGTGCCCCATGACTGCCCCGCCGCCCGCGGATGAAAGAGAGCGCCTCGCGGCGTTGCGCCGCTATGCCATCCTGGACACACATCCCGAGCCGGAGTTCGACGATCTCACGCTGCTGGCTTCCCAGATTTGCGGAACGCCGATCGCCTTGATCAACCTGGTGGACGAGAACCGCCAGTGGTTCAAATCCGGAATCGGCTTCGAGGCGGGCGAAACTCCGCACGAAGAGGGTTTTTTGCGCCCACACCATTTTGCAGGCGGACGTGCTGGTGGTGAACGATGCGCGACGGACGAAAGGTTCGCCACCGATCCGCTGGTCACCGGCCCGGCGAATATCCGATTTTATGCCGGGGCGCCGCTGCTCACGGCGGACGGCCATGCGCTGGGAACCTTGTGCGTGATCGACCATGTGCCGCGCGAAATGAGCGCGGCACAAAAGAGCGCCCTGGGGGCCTTGAGCCGCCAGGTCGTCTCGCAACTGGATTTGCGGCGGACGGTCTCCCAGCTCCGGAGCACGGCGGAGGAGCTGCGTTCGAAGACGGCCTTCTTTGAGGCGCAATTGAATTCCTCCGGCGACGGAATCCTGATCATGGATGAGCAGGGGAGGAAGAGCCTGCAAACCGGAAGCTGTCCGAATTGCTCCAGATCCCCCCGGAAATCGCCAGCGATCCGGACGATCGGAAACAGCTTCGCTGGGTCATAGACCAGATGAAGAGTCCCGAGGAATTCCGGGAGCGCGTGGACTACCTGGATTCCCATCCGCGGGAAATCAGCCACGAAGAAATCGCGCTGCGGGACGGGGCGGTGCTGGACCGGTATTCGGCTCCGGTGATCGGCCGGGATGGAAAGTCCTTTGGCCGGATCTGGGACGTTCCGCGACGTCACGGAGCGGCGCCGCGTCGAACAGGAATTGAAGGAAGCGAAGGTCGCGGCCGTGCTGCGCGAGGGGGCGCAACGCTATTATTTTCTCGCCGACGCGGTGCCCCTCATTATCTGGACCGCCCGCCCCAATGGCCGCCTCGATTACTATAACAAGGTGTGGTTCGATTACACCGGCCTCACCCTTGCGCAGACCGAGGACTGGGGCTGGGGCGCCGTCGTGCATCCGGAAGATCTGTTGCGCTGCATCGAACGCTGGACGGATTCGATTCTCACCGGGAAAGACTACGAGATCGAGTACCGGTTCAAGCACGGCGCGGACGGGGCCTACCGCTGGTTCCCTGGGACGCGCCACCGCCCGGCGCGATGAGCAGAACAAGGTCGTGCAATGGGTGGGCACCTGTACCGATATCGATGATCGCAAGCGCGCCCAATCCGACCTCGAGGACAGGGTCGCCGAGCGCACGGTAGACCTCGCCCAGGCGAACGAAACACTGGAGCGGCAACGCATCGAACTGCAGGCGCTCTTCGACCTGCTGCCGGCGTTGATCTGGTTCAAGGACACGAAAAATAACTTCCTGCGGGTCAATCGACGGGTCGCGGACGCCACCGGAAAATCGCCGCAGGAGATCGAAGGCCGATCGGCGGTGGAACTGTATCCCAGCAGGCCGCCGGGTATTATGCCGATGACTTGGAAGTGATCCAGTCCGGCGTGCCCAAGCTGGGAATAATGGAAAAGCTGATCGGTCCGGAAGACCGGGAACTGTGGATGCAAACCGACAAGATTCCCTACTGCGACAAGGATGGAAGGGTCATCGGCATCATCGCCATGACCCAGGATGTGACCGCGCGCCAACAGGCGGAAGAAACGCTGCGCCTGCTCAGTTCCGCCGTCGAGCATTCCAACGAATCCATCATGATCACCGATGCCGACCTCGATTTGCCGGGGCCGGGAATCCTCTTCGTCAATCCCGCCTTCACCGCCATGACGGGCTACACGGCGCTCCAGGCCGTCGGAAAAACCCCGCGCATTTTGCAAGGCCCGCGCACGGATAGAGCCGTCTTGAGCCGCCTCCGTCACCATCTCGAGCGCGGCGAAACCTTCGCTGGCGAAACCATCAACTATCGCAGAACGGAGAGGAGTTCGATGTCGAGTGGCGGATCGCGCCCATTCGCAACGGCGGCGGAAAGACGACTCACTTCGTGGCGATCCAGCGCGACGTCACGGGGCGAAAGCAGCTGGAAGGCCGGCTGCAGCAGGCGCAAAAACTCGAGACGGTCGGAAAACTGGCGGGTGGCGTCGCCCACGAGTTCAACAGCATCCTCACCGCGATCATCGGCCAGAGCGATTTGCTGCTCGGCGATCTTCCCGCGGGAGGCCCGCTCGCCGATCGAGCGAGCGAGATCAACCGGGCCGCCCATCGCGCCGCCGTGCTCACCCGGCAGCTCCTGGCGTATGGCCGGAAGCAAATGCTGCAACCGGAAATCCTCGACCTCAATCGCCTCCTCTCCGGCATGGACGGCGTCCTGCGTCACCTCGTCACCGGCGATGTGGATACGCAAATCGTCACCGCGCCCGACCTGCACGCGATCCGGGCGGATGCGGGGCAGATCGAGCAGGTCATTGTCAATATGGTTATCAACGCCCGCGAAGCCATGCCTCGCGGCGGCAAGCTAACCTTGGAAACCGTGAACGTCACCCTCGAGGCGGAAAGCGTTGGCCGTTATCCGGAAATGAAGGTGGGAGACTATGTCATGCTGGCGATCTCGGACACGGGTATCGGCCTGAGCGAGGCGGTGAAGGCCCGCCTGTTCGAGCCCTTCTTCTCCACCAAGGAAATCGGCGAGGGCCCGGGCCTGGGCCTCGCCACTTGCTACGGCATTATCAAACAAAGCGGCGGCCATATCGGCGTCTCCAGCGAGCTGGGTCGCGGCACGACGTTCCAGATTTATCTCCCCCGAGCCGATCCGCTCACGAAACCCTCCGTCCCGCGCCTGGATTCGCCGGGGATGGCCCGCGGGATGGAAACCATCCTGCTCGTCGAGGACGATCCCGCTTTGCGGGAAATGGCGGCGACCTTGTTGCGACGGTTGGGTTACACGGTCCTGGCGGCGGCCGATGGCATCGAAGCCTTGAGCATGAGACAGCAGCGCGATGCCGGACACGTCGACTTGCTTTTTACCGATGTCATCCTGCCGCACATGAGCGGGAGGGAACTGGCCGATCGCATGCGGGCTTTGTCTCCGCACACGCGGATCCTCTTCACGTCCGCCCACACCGAGAGCGCCATCGTCCACCAGGGGGTGTTGGACAAAGGCATGGCGCTGCTGCCCAAGCCCTTCACGCCTTCGGCGCTGGCCTTCCAAGTGCGCGAGATGCTGGACCGGCCGACTGTCCGTCAGTAGTAACACGAGATCTATAGCCAATAGCTATCGTATTTTTTCCCACGGAACAGTCCATTCTGGAGGAGATACCGGAGTGGTGAGATACGGCATAGCTTATAGGCATGGGCCGCTCCCTCGGGAGGTATTGGCCACGCGCCCGGTTTCGGCGACACTCATGCAGGTTCAGAATGCCGGAAAGCTTCCGCCTCGGGGACCGCGCCAGGAGAGATATGAACAAAGCCGACCAGCCAACCGCCCACCCGAAGAGGAATATCACTTGGCAGCCGCCGCCCCCGGCGGCGCCCCGCGAGCACGGGGACGAAGCCATGCCCGGCCACCCGCGCCCGGTTTTCCAGCAAGGCCTCCGGTGTGGCAGACAGGAGGCCGCATGAGCGAGGTGAAGCGCGGCGACGCGCTGAAGAAATCCGCCAGTGGCATTGAGGGATTCGACGACATTACCATGGGCGGATTGCCGGAGGGGCGCACCACGCTGCTCATGGGCGGCCCCGGCTGCGGCAAGACCGTCCTCGCGCTCCAGATCCTGGTCAACGGCGCAATGCACCTCAATGCGCCGGGCATCTTCGTCGCCTTCGAGGAAAACGCGCGCCCGCGTGGCCGCCAACGGCGAGACCTTCGGCTGGAACATGCCCGAGCTGGAGAAAAAGGAGATCTACTTCGTCGATGCGTGCATCCGGCCCGGGGTGGTGAGGTCCGGCGCCTTCGACGTCACCGGCCTGCTCGCCGGCCTGGAAGCGAAAGCGCACGCCATGGGGGCGAAGACCATCGTCTTCGATGCCATCGACGTCCTGCTGAGCATGCTCGACGATCCCGCGGCGGAGTGCCGCGAACTTTACCGCATCCACGAATGGCTCGCGCGCCAGGACCTGACCGGCATCTTCACCACCAAAGTCGAGGACAACCAACCGTCCAGCGCCCAGCGCTACGGCTTCATGCCTTTCATGGCCGATTGCGCGGTGCTCCTCGGCAGCGCGTCGCCGATCGCGTCACGGTGCGCATGATCCGGGTGATCAAGTACCGCGGCTCGCCGCACGCGCTCAACGAAGTGCCCTTCGTCATCGGCCCGGGCGGCATCGAAGTGGGCGCCTCGAACGGCGTACACCCCGAATCGCAGCCTTTCGAAGGACCGTATCTCCACGGGGGTCGAGCGCGTGGACGACATGGTCGGCGGCGGCTTGTACCGGGGCACGAATATCCTCATCACCGGCAGCTCGGGCGCCGGCAAATCCATGCTTGCCGGCAAGTTTATCGAAGCCGCGTGCCGGCGCGCTGAGCGGGCGCTTTTCGTCTCTTTCGACGAAAACTCTCGCGATATCGTCCGCGATCTCGCCGCCGTCAGCATCGACCTGGCGTCCCACGTCGCCACCGGGCTGTTGCGGATGGAGGCGATCCGCTCGGAGGCCGCTTCCTCGGAGGAGCACTTTATGCGCGTCAAGCGCCTCATCGCCGAGCAGGAGCCGCGTTGCGTCGTCGTCGATACCATCTCCTCGCTGGCTCGCGTCGGCGGCGGGCTGGCGGCGCGAGCGGTGGCCGAGCGGCTTATTTATCATTGCCGCAATGCGGGCATCACCCTGCTCTTCACGAGCCTGCTCGAAGGGATCGACCCGCATCTCGAAACCACGCCTCTGCACATCTCCACGATCGCCGATTCATGGATGCAGATTTCCTACGAGTTACTCAACGGCGAGCGCAATCGCGCCCTCTCCATCATCAAATCGCGCGGTTCCCGGCACTCCACCCAACTGCGCGAGCTTATCTTCAGCGACACCGGCATCTCGGTCGCCGATCCCTATACCGCCGGCGGCGAAGTCCTCATGGGCACCCTGCGCATGGAAAAGGAAAACGCCGTGCACCCCGACGCGCGCCGCCCCTCGTCCCCGGCCGCCGGAAAGGAGGAACGCAACCCATGAACGAGCCTGCCTTCTCGCCGACCCGCCCAAAGGCGCCTATGTCTTCCGCCTCTATCTCGCCGACGGCGCGCCCAACTCCGTCCGCGCGCTGGCCAATCTCTACGCCATCTGTCGCCGGCATTTCCCCGACTGCCATCGCATCGAGATCGTCGATGTCTTGAAGGAACCGTTGCGCGCGCTGGAAGAGTCCATCCTCGTCACCCCCACCGTCGTCCGAATTTCCCCCGAACCCGAGCTGCAAATCATCGGTAACTTGAGCGATGAGGAGGAAGTCCTCCGCGCGCTCGGCTTGCCTCAAAGGGAAATGACGTGAGCACGACCGCCAGCCCTTCCATTCCGGCGCGGCCTGCGCGGAAAGAGATCGACCCCGGGCTCCGGCTCGCGCACGCCGAAAACGCACTGCACGCGCTCACTTCCGGCCAGGTCGATGCCATCATCACTCCCGATGGCCGCGCTCATCTCTTGCGCCCGGCCTCCGAGCAGGTGCGGCAGAACGAACCGCGCTTGCATGCCATCATCGAGAGCGCGGCGGACGCGATCGTGGTCATGGGGCGCGGGGCATCGTCGCTTCCCAAAATCGGGCCGTCACCCGCTTGCTCGGCTACGACTCGGGTGGACTCACGAGCACGAACTTCTTCGAGCTCGTTCACGCCGAGGATCTGCCGCGGTTCTATTCCGCTTTCTTCAATGTCATCGAAGCGTTCCGGCCAGAGGCCACCGTGGAGTTTCGCTTCCGGCATCAAGACAGCGTGTATCGCACTCTCGAAGCGACGATGGGCAAAACTGCCCGAGGGCGCCGTCGCGCAGGTGGTGCTGGTTTGCCGCACCCTGAATCGCCGCGCCTCATCCTTTGAAGAAGCGACCCGGCGGGTGGCCGCGACCGTCGAGGCGACCCAGACCGGAACCCGCGGCGCGGCTTCCCTACCGGTTTGTTTTTTTGGCGCTCGCGCTACTGGAGGGCGGCTTCTTCTACGTGGCTGTGCACTTCGATGGAGTTCGCTTCCCGCCGGTTCGAAGCCGGCAGCTCTCTCTGCTGAGCTACGGGAGCCTGAGACGAGGTGACGTTCCGCGGGGGCTGCCCCCGATCGCCAAAGCGGGAAAAAGGGCCCGCGAATTGCTGGCTATTCCGGGGATGAAAACACTTTTTCGAGCGATCCCCCTCTGGCTCGTGCTGGGCGGTCTGTCGTGGCTGCTCGCCACGGCCTGGGACGTGGACATGACCCGGCCGCTCGTCATCGGCGGATTATTCGTGTTGCCGGCGCTGGCCGTCTGGCTCACCGCGCAGGCGGCGGCGGCCTTGCCGGAAAGCTGGGCCGGACGCGTGGGATTTTGGGCTTTGATGATGTTCGGCTGGGCCGCGCTGCTGGTCATCGCGCAGGGGCGGGCCGAAGCGCACCCGTCCGAGTGGCGGAATCTGCTGCTCGGTTTCGGCCTGGCCGGTGGCACGGCCCTGTGGCTCCCGCTGGCGATGCAAGCCCTCCCGCCGTGGCGCGTGATCCGCGAAGTGACGGCGGTAGCGCTCACCATCGCTTTCGCGGTCGGCGCTTTTGTGTGGAGCTATGAAAACAAGACGCGCTCCTTCGCCGCGCGGGCGGAGGCACGCTGACGGAGATCGGTCTGCCGATGGCGAAACTCGAGAAGACACTGGTCCCCGGGCGCGAAAATGCCGGCTCCGAAGTCGTCCGGCAGGTCTTTCGTGAGCAAGTGGGCTCGCGCTTCTACAAAGAGGGAACACGCGCCGCGGACCGCGAACCGGCCATCGCCCGGTCGAAAGAGACCGAGTGGGTCATCCAGAAAGCCATCGACATCCAGTCGACGATCCTGCCTCCGTCCGATGACTTCGAATTCCCGTCCCCAGCGGTCGCCGCGCTGGCGCCCCTCGCTCCCGCGCTCGATGCCGATTACCGCCGCATCCTGGCTGCCGAACCGCCGACCTGGGGCCAGCGACGCCCACGACGGGTGGGCGATCAACGTGCCGAACTTTGTCGGTATCCGCACCTTTTCCCAACTCGTCGCGGCGGATGCCACGCGCCGCCTTTCCGTGGGCGACCAGGAAGGTGCGGCCCGGGCTTTGGCCGCGGGACTGCACTTGCGGGAAGGCCTCCGGCAAAATCCGACGCTCGTCTCGCTGATGATCGATGTCGCCGTGGACGCGCTGCTCTCGAAAAAGCAAGTGCGGCTGCCGGCGTCGGAAAATGGCCTGTCATTCATCGCGCGGGATGCCATCACCTTGCGCGCCGAACTCCTCAAGAGGCTGCAAATCGAGGGCTGGCTCTGCCTGCGGTTTGCCGATCAGTTCGCCGATAACGAAGTGACCGCGCATTTCCGGACCGAAGTCCTCCCGAAATGGGCTCTCCAAGTCATGAACCGGCCATGGGTCCGCCGGCAATGTGTCCTCGCCTCGCTCAATGGCGCGGAGCAAGCGGTGATCCAGAGATCGCCGGCGACGCTCTCGCTTCCCGACCTGGAGCGAGCCTGCACGAGGCGGTATCCGAAGGGCATCCCAGCACGATGGAATTCAATGTCATTCGCGCCGTGCTGCGCATCAATGCCACGCTGCTCCCTGCGCGAACAGACCGAACTCATCCGCCAGGCCCGCGCGCAGTTGGCGGCCGGCCGCCCGGTCGAGTCGCGCGACTCCGTCGTGCTGCCTCACCTGCGCTGGGAACTTACTGCCGATCCGGAGGAAAGGCACGGTCACTACCCGCCTCGCCGGTGCGCCCGCGTGGATCGTGAAAAATGAAGTGACCAGCGCGGATTTCTGGGTGCTGCCGCTCGATGGCAGTGTGGCCTGGCGATTTCACCAACCCGCGCGCACGACGAGCCGATTCCCAGCGTCGGAAATGTCTCCGGCCAAATGCCCGCGCCTAGCAGCCACCGACGCTCGGAGAGCGCCGCTACAGCATGGTGGATCGAAGCTCCAGCTTCGAGCTGGTGCCCCTTCTTCGGACGGTCACATTTTGCAGAGGGTATTCGAAGCTGGAGCTTCGATCCACGATGTTCCGCCCCGCCCAAAATCAGCCTCGCAATCTCCAGCTTCCCAAGTGTGCTGTGAGAGACATCGCGACACTCGAAGTTACCTCGCTTCTTCATCGAGATACGCGACTTAGGGAGCGCGCTCGTCCCCGAGTGCTGAGGCAGGCGTCCCGCCTTCGTGGACTTTTCCCGACGGCTCCAAGGAAAACAACGCGGCCGGCGGGGATCGCGCCGGACGAAGTTCGTTTCAGCGGGACGCTGAAACCAACACTCGGGACGAGTGTGCTCCCCGGAGTTCTGCGGCCGCGCTTCGGATGGTAGCGACGCTATTACTTGAAGCGCTACGCGGCGGAGTACTCCTGGAGGGAGGAGGCGGGGGTGGGCTCGAGGGCGGGTGTGGTGCCGGGGACTTCGAGGGTTTCGCCGGTTTCTTGCTGGGCCATGAGGAATGATTTCGCCGACGGCTTTGCTGGATTGCTCGTCGAGGGCTTTCATGGCGCTGAGGATGGCGGTGATGGTGTCGCAGGGGCCCTGGCGCTGGGCGTGGGGCTTTGGCGAATTCATCGCGCTGGGCGCGCAGGCGCTCGAGGATGACCTGGCGGAATTTGGCGGCGTAGGCGGTGGCGAGGCCGGTGGAGTATTTGGCGGGGAGCTCAGGGAATTTCTCCTGGACGGTGGCGGTGGCCATCTCGAGGAAGGCGGCGCGGGTGGTGTCGGGGAGGCGCTTGGTCTTGATCTCGGGGGCGATGGGCTGGCGGAGGTCTTCGCCGAAGAGGCGGCGGCGGACAGTGGCGAGGCCGCGGAAGAGGATCCAGTCGCCGAAGGATTTTTGACGGGGACGTGTTCTTCCTTGAGGGCGAGGGTGTAGGCGTCGGCGGGCTCGACGGTGTCGAGGGTGGCGGCGGCGGTCAGGGCGATGGGGGCGAGCGGGAAGTCGATGGCGTGCAGGTCGGTCATGACCGCGGCCGCGGGTTCGGCGCCGCCGAGGATGCCACCGAGAAGTGTGTGGAGCCGCTCGCGGGAGGCGGTGGCGAGGGACTGTGCGGCTTTGGCGAGGAGGGGGTTCCAGTGTTTCTCGGGGAGGGCGGCGAGGCTGGCGTCGGTGCCGTACCATTCTTCGAGGGAGCCGGTCATTTCCTTGACGAGGGCTTCGGCTTTTTCGCGGGCGGCGCGGTCGATGGCTTTGGCGTTCTCGGTGCGGGCCTGGTCGAAGGTGGCTTCCCAATTCGACGCCGAGGAGGCGCTCGGTGGTGGCGATCTTTTCCTGGAGGGCCTGCATTTCCTCGAGGAGGAGGCTTTGTTTGCCGGCGAGTTCCTGGATCTCGGGGCCCGCGCAGACTTCGCGCATTTCGCCGCAGAGGGTGGTGCCCTGGCGGAGGCTGTCGCGCATGAATTCCTGGGTGTAGTCGCTGCTGTTCAGGTAGTCGGTGAGGTCGCCGAGGAAGGTGTCGAAGGCCTGGCGCTGGGGGTCGGTGGGTTTCCCATTGGTCGCCTCGCTCCCATGGGAGGAAGCGGAAGAATGGGAGTTATAGGAAGCGTTGAGGTAACTGGAGGGCGGCGCTCATGAGGTCCACGGCGTGGATGCGGAGGCGTTTTTCCTCGTAGGCGGTGCGGAGGGGGCCGGCCATGGAGAGGGTCTTGAAGGCCTCGATGATCTGCTCGGGGTTGCGGCTCTCGGCGCTGGGCTGGAGGGTGCCGTCGGGCTGGAGGTCGCGCTTGCTGGAGTCGACGTTGATGACGAGGAAGATGCGGCTGAAGAGTCCGAGGAGCTGGTTGAACTCGGCGAAGACTTGCTCGAGGTAGAGGTTGTCCGTTTTGACGACGAAGACGGCGCAGGCGGCGGAGTCGCGGAATTCGCGGGTGAGGACGGTCGTAGCCGAAATTCATGCGGCTGTAGAGGCCGGGGTTGTCGACGAGGACGGTGCTGGATTCGGCGAGGGTGGGGACGGGGAGTTTGACGTCGACGCGGCGGATGGCTTCGCTGAAGTCGTGGCGGGGATCGAAGTCGCCGCGGCGTTCTTCGGCCTCGCGGATCTGGGCGGCGAGGGCGATGTGGGAATCGGCGATGACATCCTTGAGGATCTGGCCATTGGCGAAGACGGATTCGCGGCCATTGTAGCGGGTGGCGGAGAAGTGGGGTTTTTCGCCGTGGCGGACGTAGACGAGGCAGGGGTAGCCGGGGAGCGAGGTGACTTCGCTGACGTAGCTACGGCTGATGGCATTCATGAGCGTGGACTTGCCGCTCTTGAGGGGGCCGAAGATGAGGAGGTAGGCCTGCTGGCTGTCGAGCTTCTCCACGAGCGAACGGAGGCGCGCGCGGGTGTCGTTGAGGATGGCGAGCGGGTGCTGGAGGAGACCGTCGGCGTCGCCTTTTTCCATGGCGGCGGTGGCGTCGCGCATGGTGGGGGGCAGGGAATTCAGGACGGTGAGGTAGGCTTCACAGAACTTCGAGATCTCGGTTTTCATGAGGGCACAAGGAATAGGAATGACAAGCCGCGATTGCCGCGCGAATTTTTAAGCCGCACCGCGGGGATGAGCAAGGGAAAACGCTATCTGTTGTGGTGGAGGAAACCATGACACAAGATACAGGCACAATCGGGACACGGGGAGAGTAACCTAATGTAAGTAGGATAACTTATGGGCACCTCTGGAAACCCACATTTCTTCAGAGAAAGCTTTTACCGGGGAAAAATGGAGGAGAGGGTGAAGTATGAAGCGTTACCGCCAGAGCACCGGAGGAGGATTGTTTGCCGCGATTGAACATGAACAAGCGGTGGCCAGTAAAACGACGGGGATTTTGAAACTGCGGGACGTGATCGATTGGGAAAGGTTCCGACCGTTGTTAGAGGAGTTAAGCGGTTACGCCCAGCGGGACTGGAGCAAGGGCGGTAAGCCGCCGTTTGATCCGGTGCTGATGTTCAAGGTGCTGGTGCTGCAAAAGTTCCACGGCCTCAGCGATGATGCCACCGAAGAGCAAATCTTCGATCGGACGAGTTTCAAGAGCTTCCTTGGGCTGCGGATCGGCGACGCCATTCCCGACGCCAAGACGCTCTGGGACTTCAAGCAGCGCATCGAAGCCGAAGGACGCGCGGGCAGCCGGCGGTTGTTTGCGGCCTTTGGGGCGATGCTGGAGGGCGAAGGACTCATCGCGCGCGCCGGCAGCATCGTGGACGCCAGTTTTGTGGAAGCGCCCCGGCAGCGCAACGACCGAGAGCAGAACCGGCGGATCAAAGAAGGGGAACGTCCCGCCGAGTTCGATCACAACCCGGCGGTCGGAAGGCAGAAGGACAGTGCCGCGCGCTGGACGAAGAAGAACGAGGAAGTGCACTACGGGTGGAAGAACCATGTGAAAGCCGATGCGCAGACCAAGCTCATTCTGCGAGCCGTGACGACGCCGGCCAACGTGCATGACAGCCAGGTCTTCAAGGAGTTGGTCGATGCCCAGGACCGGGCGGTGCTGGCCGACTCGGCCTACCACAGCGAGGAACACGAAGCGCATTTGTTGGCCTTGGGGGCGGAGGAATTCCTGCTGCGCAAAGCCCCCCGAGGCCAGGCCCTGAGTGCGGCCGAGCAAAAGAGCAACCACACCATCAGCCGAATCCGCGTGCGGGTAGAGCACATCTTTGCACGGATGGCGCAGATGGGAGCCGACTTTTGCCGGAGCATCGGGTTGGCTCGAGCCACGGCCCACAATCATCTCTGCAACCTGGTGTATAATAATGGATCGCTACGCCTGCTTGCGAAAATGAGCGCGGCGCCGACCGCCCGGCCAGGCTAAAGAAGGCCGGGAGCCAACTCCAGAACGAGCGGAGCCGTGGTCGTTGACCGCCTTGCTTGATCGACCAACCTTTTCGAGCGGGAAAATCCCCCGCCAACCACCCCGGTCTCCTCCCAAAACTCCAACGCGACCTTTCCAGAGGTGCCCTTATTAAAAAATACCCTTTGAGGATTGCTGTCTCGATGGTTGTCTCCGCGCCGATGCGCTCCACCCATTCCCCCGGTTCCACCAAATCCATGATCCTGCGGGCGACCCGTCGCACCGCATTGATTCTCGGCGGTTCCATCGCGGTGGTGCTGGCGGCGCACTCGGCGGTGCACGCGGATACGATTACGTGGGTCCCTGCGGGCGGTGGAGATTTCAATACGGCGGCGAATTGGGATGCGAACCAGGTCCCCGGGGCGGCCGACGTCGCGCGATTCAATACGCTGATGGGCGATGTGACGTGGTCGGCGGATATTGCGCCGGGGAGCATTAATTTCGATGCGGGCGCCACCAGCTTCGCGCTCGGGACGTTGGGTGGGAATACGCTGACCACGGCGAATGGCGGCACGATTTCGATCCTGCCGGCACTCACGGCGGCGGGGCAGACTTTCACGATCAATGCGCCGGTAGTGCTGACGCCGGATTCGCCGACGACGGCGGGGACGTTCACGATTCAAAACGACGGGACGAGTGCCAGCACGACGCTGGTCATTGCCGGGGGCATTTCCAGCGGCACGACCACGGGGGCGGAGACGTTGACCCTGGCGGGCGCGAATACGGGAGCGAACACGATCGGCGGGATTATCAGCAACGGCGGCGCGGCGAGTCTCGCGGTGACCAAGAGCGGCGCGGGGACGTGGACGCTGACGAACGCGAATACTTACACCGGCGGGACGAATATCGCGGCCGGCACGCTGGTGTTGAGCGGCGGCGACAACCGCTTGCTGGGCAGCAGCACCGTGAAATTCACGGGCGCGAACGGCACGCTGGATCTCGGCGCCACGAGCCAGACGCTGGGCGGGCTGACCTTCGTGCTGGTCGGGAATGCGAATTACGCAATCAAAGGGAATGGCGGCACGCTGGCGGTGACGGGTGGAAACATTCAAATCGGCGGCGGCGATACGAGCGCCACTTCCAGCGCGATCACCGTGGACATGAGCGGGCTGAGCAATTTCGCTTACAACCGCGCCGCCGGGACGTTCAGCGTGGGCGGGCAGACCAATGCGGGCACCGGCGCGCCGACGGGAACGGCGGTGCTGACGATGGCGGGGACGAATACGATCACGGCCGCGAATTTCAATGTCGGCACCTTCATGACGGGCGGCAGTTCAGCGAACAACGGCACGGTGCATCTCGGGCAGACGAATACGATCAATGCCACGACGATCCTGGTCGGGAACCAGAAGAACACGGCGCTGCTCGACTTTCGGGCGGGGCTCACCGCGCCGACGGTGAAGATCCGCGGCACGGGCGGGACGGATAGCGATCGCGCCGCGGTGACGGTGGGAACGAACAACAGCGGCCTCCTCACGACCAACGCCACGGTGGACGTGAGCGCGGGCACGCTGGACGCGATGATGAGCACGCTGTTGATCGGGCAAAGCAACCGGAACAATCCTTCGGCCGGCGTGGCATCCACGGGGACCTTCACGATGGGCTTGGGGACGCTGAATGCGACGACGATCATCTTGGGGCAGCAGACGGCGTTGAGCGGGATGGGGAATACTTTTTCCGGGCCGGCGACGGGCACTTTCAATCTCAATGGCGGCACGGTCACGGCGACGACGCTGACCCTGGCGGACAAGCAGAGCGGCGCGGCGGCGGAGACGATCACGAGCAATTTCAACCTGAATAGCGGTGTCCTGAATGCGACGACCATCCAGCGCGGCGGGGTCGGAACGGGAGCGGGCGCGAATTCGCGACGATCAAATTCAACTGGCCGACGGGACGATCGGCAACGTCGCGGGCTCGAACCAAACGGTGACAGGCATCAGCGCGGTAAACGGCCTGACCGGCGGACTGAATATCGTGCTGAGCAACACGGGCAACACCTCCGGCACGCACACCTGGAATGTGAGCGGCACGCAGACCTCCACGGTGCAGAATACCGTGAGCCTCACGGGGGCGGGCGGATTGACCAAGGCGGGCAACGGGACGCTGAGCCTGGCCGGCGCGAACAGTTACGCGGGCGCGACGGTGGTCAGCGGCGGCACGCTGAAATTTGTCACCGAGGCCTCGCTCTACAACGGGAACACGGCGAGTTGGACGCCGGCGAATCTGACGGTCGCCACCGGGACAACGGCGGTTTTCAACGTGGGCGGAGCGGGCGAATTCACCGCGGCGGACATCGACGTGCTGAAGGGGCTGGGCACGGCGACGGGAGGTTTTCAGCGGGGCTCGACGTTCGGGCTCGATACGACCGATGCGGGCGCGGGCGGCTTCGCCTACGGCGGCGCAATCCCCAATCCCAACGGGGGCGTCAACGTCCTGACCTTCACGAAATTTGGCAACGGCACGCTGACGCTCTCCGGCGCGAATACCTATACCGGCGGAACGAATATCGCCGCCGGCACTCTCGCGCTCAGTGGCGGGGACAACCGGTTGCTCAGCAACAGCGCGGTGAACTTCACCGGCGCCACCGGCACGCTGGACGTGAGCTCCACCACGCAGAATGTCGGCAGCCTGTCGTTTCTACTCACCGGCACGAATAGCAATGTGATCACCGGCGCGGGCGGCACGCTGAATGTCACCGCGGGTAACATCCAGATTGGCGGGGGCAGCCCGACGACGGGCGGCACGAACGTGGTGGATATGACCGGGTTGAGCAATTTCAACTACACCAATGCCGGCGGGGCCTTCGCCGTGGGTGGACGCGCGGATTTCGGGCCGACCCTCAGCGGCGCCGGGACCCTGAGCATGGCCCAGACGAATACCATCACGGCGGCGAGCTTCACCGTCAGCCCGGTCTCTTCGGGCAATACCTCACCGAATACCGGGACGGTGCACCTGGGCCAGACGAATACGATCAATGCCTCGACTTTCAACGTGGGGGTAGGGAAGTCGACGTCGACGCTGGACTTCCAGTCGGGGCTGGTGGCGCCGACGCTGAAGATTCGCGGCACGGGCGGGACGGACCTGGATCGCGCGACGATCATCGTGGGCCCGAATGACAGTGGCGCGGCGACCAGCACCGCCACGATGAATGTGAGCGCGGGCACCTTGGACGCGCTGGTCAGCACCCTGACCATCGGGCAAAGCTCGCGAAACAACACGGCGGCCGGCCTGGCCTCGACGGGGACTTTCACCATGGGCGCCGGTCTACTGAATGCCACGCAGATCATCCTGGGCCAGCAGGTCGCTTTGACGGGGGGCAACACCTTTTCCGGCCCGGCCACGGGAACGCTGAACTTGAACGGGGGAACGATCAACGCGACGACCTTCACGCTGGCGAACAAGTTGAGCGGCGCCGCGGTGCAGACGATCACCAGCAATTTCAATCTCAATAGCGGCGGCACGCTGAATGCCGCGACGATCACGCGCGGCACGGCGGGCACCGGCGCCGGGGCGAATGCGGCGACGATCAATTTCGACTGGAACAACGGCACCATCGGCAACCTCGGGACCACGGATCTGACGGTGAGCGGCAATACGGCGCTGAACGGCCTCACGGGCGGCTTGAATATCGTGCTGGGCGACGTCGGCGGATCGCATATCTGGCAGGTGAGCGGCAGCCACACGGCCACCGTCCAGAGCACCGCGACGCTCAGCGGCGCCGGCGGGTTGACCAAGAGCGGCACGGGCACGCTGGTCCTCTCCACGGCGAATACTTATACGGGCGCGACGCTGGTCGAGGCGGGCGAATTGGACCTGAACGCCACCGGCGGCCAGGCCCTCGCCGACAGCCTCACGGTGGATGCCGGGACGGCGAAGCTGCTGCAATCCAGCCAGATCAATACCGCCGCGAATCTGGTCGCGAACGGCGGCACCTTCGCCTTGCAGACCTTCAATCAGTCGCTGGCCAATGTGCAGTTGGCGGGCGGCAGCATCACCGGCACCACCGGTGTGCTCACGAGCACGAACGCCTTCGACCTGCAGTCCGGTTCGGCGAGCGCGATCCTCGCGGGCACCGCGGGGATCGCCAAGTCGACCACCGGGCTCGTCACGCTCTCCGGGGTGAATACCTTCACTGGCGGCGCAACGGTCACCGGCGGCACCCTGGTCGCGGCCAATGCCAAGGCCTTGGGCACGAATAACAGCCTGACGGTGAACAGCGGCGCCACCTTCGCCTACCGGCCGACGGCGGCGGGCGCGCTCAGTCTTGGCAGCGGAGTCCTGACGCTGGCGGGCGGCAGCACAATCGGCACGACGGTGGCCGGGACGGCGGGGCAATCGGCCATCACCAGCACAGCGGCGGCGGTCACCAGCGGGGCGATCGGAGTCAATATCTACGGCATTCCCGGCGTGGGTGCAGCCGCGGGAACGAACACCTTGCTCAGCGTGGCGAGTGGCCTCACCTCCGGCGGCGCAACTTATACGCCCACCTATTACAATCTCACCAACGTCACCGCCTCGAACTTCGTGGCGACCGACACGACCCTTAGCGTCACCCTCACCACCGCCACCGCGCTGGGCACGGCGTATTGGAAGGGCGGCCTCTCCGCGGGTAACAACGTGTGGGCCATCTCCAATGGCACGGCGAGCAACTGGGCCACGGATGTCAATGGCACCGGTACCGCATTGGTGCCGGGCTCCTCGACCGCCGTTATTTTCTCGGCGAACAGCGCCTCGAATCAAAGCGCCATGGTGCTCGGGGCGAATATGTCAATCGGCAGCCTGACCGTGAACGACACCAACGGAATTACGCTCAATGCGGATGGCAACACGCTTACCCTCGCGACCGGCATCACGGTGAATAGCACGGCAGGAGCGGTGACCTTGAGCGCGCCATTGATCACCAGCGCCACACAGGCGTGGACGAACAATAGCGGCAATATCTTCCGAGTGAACGGCCCGGTGACCATCGGCAGCGGGACCTTGACGGTCGGCGGCCCGGGCAGCACGGTGATTGCGAACAGCGTCAGCGGCACCGGGGCGCTCACCAAGGCCGGGACGGGCACGCTCAGCCTGACCGGGGACAATGCCTTTACCGGAGCGGTCACGGTCACGGGAGGGAAGCTCAACCTGAGCGGCGCCAATGCCTCCGCCGGGATGATGAGCACGAGCGGTGGCTCGACAGTCAATCTCTCGGGCAGTTACACCGGCGCGATTAATGTGGCCACCGCGGCTGGGTCGAGCGGCATTCTCAATATCCTGCCCGGCGCCAGTATTTCCGGCACGGCGGCGGCGCTCTTCGCCGGCACCGCGCCCGGCAGTAACGGGGCGATCTATCAGTCGGGCGGGGATATTCTTTTCAACAACAATCTCAATTTGGGCACCGGCGGATCGTCGGCCGCGCAATCCTATGGCTTCTACGGCCTCAGCGGAGGAACGCTCAACGATACCGGCCAGTCGAATGTCCGTTTCCGCGTCGGCGGTGGTGCTTCCTTCTCGACCGGCATCTTTTACCAATCGGGGGGCAGCATCAGCGATTCGATCAGCAATGGCATTGAGGTCGGGGCCAACGGAACAGGAGGGTTCAGCAATGGCATGGGCGTCGCTTACCTGACCGGCGGAACGCTCACTTCGGTCGCCAACAAGATCGGTTTCAATCCCTCGGCCCCCGCCGGGGGCGGCGCCGGTATGCGCGGCGAGGAAACAGTGGCCGGGACGGCAGCCGTGACGATCAATGGCACCACCAGTCTCGGCAACGTCGCCGGTGACAGCGGCGTGCTCAATCTCAACGGCGGCCTCTACGCGACGAAACAGATCGTTCACGGCAGCGGCACTGGCTTCCTCAACTTCAACGGCGGAATACTGCGGGCCGCGGCCAGTGCCACGGGAGGATCTTTCCTCAATGGCCTCACCAGCGCCAATGTCTATTCCGGCGGCGCCACCATCGACACCAACAATCAGTCCATCACCATCGGCCAAGCGCTGCTGGCGCCGGCCGGGAACGGCGTCAGCACCATTCCGGTGACCAATGGCGGCAGCGGCTACGTGGGCGCACCGCTGGTGACGATCAGTGCCGGGGACACGGGTGCGACCGCCGTCGCCAACATGGTCGATGACGGCACGGGCAACGGCACCTTCAAAATCGCCAGCATTACCGTCACCAACGCGGGCACCGGCTACACCGGCACCCCGACAGTGACGCTCAGCGGCGGCGGCGGCACCGGCGCGGTGCTGGGCTCGGTCTCCACCGCGGCCAATGTCTCCGGCGGCCTCACCAAGACGGGCCTTGGCACCCTGACCCTCGCTTCCACCGGCAACACCTACACCGGCAATACCGAGGTGAATCAAGGAACGCTGCTCGTCAGCGGCTTCGATCTCCGGCAGCACCGTGGATGTGAACAGCGGCGGCACGCTGGGCGGCGTGAACGGCACCGTCGGGGCGGTCAACGTCCACAGCGGCGGCATCCTTTCCCCCGCAACGGCATCGGCACTTTGAACAGCGGCGCGGTGAATATCGCCGCGGGCGGCACCTTCAAGCTGGAAATCAATACCACGGCGGCCACCACCGACCTTCTCGCCGCGACCGGCGCTTTCAGCCTGGCCACGACCAACGACGCGATCCTCACGATCACCGACACCGCGGTCGGATCGACTTTCGCCAATTACATCTTCCTCACCTACAGCCCCGGCTCGTGGAATGGCGGGCTCTTCACGTATAACGGCAGCGTCATCCCCGATGACACCAACCTCACCGTGGGGGCCAAGAGCTTCCGGCTCGATTACAATTTCAACGGCAACTCCGTCGCGCTCATCGCGGTCCCCGAGCCCGGCGCCCTGGTTTCTCTGGGCGGCGGGCTGGGCCTTCTCCTGGGTCTCCGACGCCTGCGCCGGCGCGGGGCCGGGTAGACCGCATCGATTCAATCCGCAGCGGGCTTCGGTCGGGACGAAGCGCCTTCGCTTAGCTCAGCCGTCCGATGCAGTTGGAAATGGGGAGCGCACGCGCCCTCGCGTGCTGTTTTCGGCGCCCCGCCGAAAACTTCCCTCGCGGCACGTTCACCGACTGGGGAGGTTGCCTTGGTGCTTCCCGGACTGTCCGGCGGGGGCGCCGGACAGAGCACGCGAGGGCGCGTGCGCTCCCCATTTTCGCTCCTGCGAACTGCATCGATACGGCTGCCAATGACGTATTCTGCAAGTGGCTGAAATCAGGGTTCTGATTTCAATGTCATCTCCGCACCAATAATCACGGCCCCGACGCTTGGTGACCCTCGGGATGACAAAGGGGCGCGCGATCAGCTTACCCGGTCTTCCCGAGATCGAGGAAGACGATGCTCGAGGGATTGCCGACCGGGGTGATCCGGCCGGTGAAGGCGAGGGCGCCGGTTCTGCGATCCACACGGAAAATCGCGATGTGGTCGGCGCGCTGATTGCAGGAATAAAGGAAGTCGCCGGTGGGATCGAAATTGAAGCTGCGCGGATAGTCTCCACGCGTCCATTCCTCGCCGAGGAAAGTGAGCGTGCCCGTTTTCTCGTCCACCGCGAAGCAGGCGATGCTGTCGTGCAGGCGATTCGCCACGTAGACGAACCGGCCATCGGCCGAGAGCGCGATCTCGGAGGTGAAATTGCTGCCGGTGAATTCCGGGGGCAGCGTGGAAATGGTCTGCCGCGGCGTCAGCCGGCCCTGCGCCGGATCGTAATCGAAGAGGACGACGTTCGAACCTTCCTCCTGCAGCGAATAGAACCAGTGTCCATTCGGGTGAAACGCGAAGTGCCGCGGGCCGTCTCCCGGCGGCAGTGCGATGGCGTGGGGGTCATTCGCGGTGAGCACCCCGGCGTGGTCGTCGAACTTCCAGACGCGGAGCTGATCCATGCCCATCTCGACGGAGATCACGAAACGCCCCGAGGATCACCCGCGATCATGTGCTCGTGGACCTGGTCGTGGCCGCTGATGGCGAAGCTGCCCGCCGGTGCGCTGGTGGCCTTCTTCGGGCCGATCGTGCCGCGTCCTGCTGGAAATCGCTCGCCGCGCCGAGACTGCCATCGGGCAGAATCGGCAGCACCGCCACCGAGCCGCCGAAATAATTGGCCACCAGCACGAATCGCCCGGACGGATGGATGCTCAAGTGAGCCGGGCCGGCGCCACCGGAGCTGACGGTGTTGAGCAGTGTCAATTGCCCCGTGGAGCGATCGATGGCGAAACTGCTGATCGAGCCGGCCTCATTTTCGGGCCGCAGATCCGTCTCATCCGTGGAATACAGGCGGGTCCCGGCGGCGTTGAGCGCGAGACAATTCGGACTCGTCGCCAGCTCAAACAATCCGTGCGGTGACAAGGCCCCCGGTCGCGCGATCCACGAGGAACGAGTAAATGCCGCGCCCATTGCCCGCCGGCAAATCCACCTGTCCCGCGCGGATAAAAGGCAGCGGCGAACTATACGTCCCCACATACGCGATAAGCGCCCCGTTGCCCGGCCCCGCGTGCGCTTGCGCCTTCGGCAACGCAGCGAGGATCGACCCACCGCCCGCCAGGGCGGAGGCTTTCAAAAACGAACGGCGAGAGAGGGAGGGGAGAATCATAGGGGAGTCATTGGGGGATTCGGCAAAATAAGCGAGGCACGCTGGGAAACCGGAGCGTGTCATGCACTTCGGGTTTTGCGGAAGAACAAACGCCAACGGCGTTTCATCATCCAGCCCAGGTTGCGAGGCACGAACTGCCCTGGGTATGCATCACGTCAGACCCGATTCGCTTCAACCCTTTTAGGGTCAGTCGCTTGGTGATGTTACTCCAGGGTAGCCCGTGCCTGCAACCCCGGGCTGATGGATGGAACGCCGTTGGCGTTTCCCGGTTGCCCGCCGCCATCAGCGCGGTCGACGTTTGATTTCGGCACCGGCTCGATGGCATTACCGAGTTGACAACGCGCGCCGTTTCGTTTCTCTTGCCCGCCGAACGGCAATGGATTTCTGCCGCCTGGCGTTTTCGCCGGGGAACCGCCGCGGTCACCGCGGCTGATGATTCCTACTTACCAAAGTAGAATCATGCCCACATCACCGCCGCGCAGTTGCCGATCGTTGGAACGCTCACTTCCTGGGGAGGTGCGGGCGTGATTTCGATGCGTCTGAAAATCTCGGAACTGCTGGGCAGGCGATGACCTCTGTGCGGTGGCTCGCGCTCATCATTCCTCTGGCGATGGCCACCGGTTCGGCCTGCGCCTTCTTTTTGTGGAGTCTCGATGCGGTGACGAGCGTGCGCTTTCAGCATCCGTGGCTGCTCTATCTCCTGCCGCTGGCGGGCCTGGGCGTGGGACTTTTGTATCATTATCTGGGGCGATCGGCGGAGGGCGGGAACAACTTGATCATGGACCAGATCCATCAGCCCGGCGGTGGCGTCCCGCGGCGCATGGCGCCGCTGATTTTGTTGGGCACGCTGGTCACGCATCTCTTCGGTGGCTCGGCGGGCCGTGAAGGCACCGCCGTGCAGATGGGTGGCAGCATCGCCAGCGGCTTCTGCCGGCTGCTGCGCCTGGAAGCGGTCACTGTGCGGATCATGCTCATGGCGGGGATCGCCTCGGGCTTTGGCGCCGTCTTCGGGACACCGCTCGCGGGAGCGGTCTTCGCGCTGGAGGTGCTCATGATCGGCGCGTCCAGTACGAGGCGCTGCTGCCGTGTTTGATCGCGGCCGTCGCGGCCGACTGGACTTGCCACGCGTGGGGAATCGGGCACACACACTACTCCATTTCATATCTGGCAGACGGTCGTCGCGGCCGGCGGCGTTCTTTCATCTGGAGCCAGTGCTGTTGCTCAAGGTCGTCGTGGCGTCGGCGGCATTTGGCCTCGCGAGCACGTTGTTCGCGGAACTATCCCACCGGCTCAGCGCGCTCTTCAAGAAGCTCATCGCTTTCCCGCCGCTGCGGCCGGCGGTGGGCGGCGTGCTGGTCATCGGCTTGTTCTTCCTCGCCGGGACGCCGGACTATCTCGGTCTCGGCGTGTGGTCGGCCGATCCGCACGCGATCACGATTCCTTCGTTCTTCACCTCGCCGGAAATTCATCGTGGAGCTGGCTGTGGAAGATCGTCTTCACGGCCGCGACGCTCAGCGCGGGCTTCAAGGGCGGGGAAGTGACGCCGCTGTTCTTCATCGGCGCGGCGCTCGGCAATGCGCTGCCGGCTGGTTCGGCGCGCCGACCGACCTCTTCGCCGCGCTGGGCTTCGTGGCCATCTTTGCCGGCGCGACCAATACGCCGGTGGCCTGCACGCTCATGGGCATCGAGCTTTTCGGCGCGACGCACAGCGTCTATATCGCGACCGCGTGCTTCCTCGCCTACCTCTTCAGCGGGCACTCGGGCATTTATCTTTCGCAGCGCGTGGCCGTGCCGAAGACGAACGGCGCCGCGCTTCCCCCGGAGATCACGTTGCGCAACGTCGCGAGAGATGCAAGTCTCCGTGATCGGCGAACTCACCGACTCGCTCGTCAGCGCTCCCTTTTCCGCCACCACCCACCACCACGCCATCGCCATGTCATCGACGAAACACACCGTCGTCCCGCGGGAAATCGGGATGCTCCGCATTTACCTCAAGCCGAGGCTTCCTCGGCACCCGCCCGCTCTATCGCGAACTCGTGGATGCCGCCAAGAAGGACGGCATCATGAACGCGCACGCCCATCATACCCACTACGGCTACAGCAACCACGGCAAAGTCCGCGCCGACGACCCGGAGCTGGGCAATCCCGAGCTGACGATGTGCGTGGAACTGATCGGCGACAAGAGCCAACTCGAACACTACTGCGGCACGCACGGCGAGCTGCTCAAAAACAAAGTCATCATCTACAAGCACATCGAGCACTGGGACATCCACAGCGGCGAGGTGGCGCACCACGACGCCTCGCCGAAGGAGTTGAAAGCGGACGGGCTGTAGAGCCGTTGAAGTCGACCTGGAGCCGCCCAGAAAACCCCAGCATAGCCAAACGGAACGCCGAGGGCGCGCAGAAGTCATGCGCGCTCACGGCCAGGCAAAGTTTCAGCCCCTGGAGTAGCCTTCCAAAAGCCTTTCTTCCGATGGTGATGATTCTCCGGCATCGCGGAGCGATGGCCTGCCGGTAGCCAGGGGCTTTCAAGCCCTGGTACCCTTTGCCAAAGGCGCCGGTCGCGGAGCGACGTTTGCTCCGCTCTCGTTTCGGCAGACGTCGCTCCGCGACGATTCGCACTGGATGCAGGCTCCAGGGCTTGAAAGCCCCTGGCTACCGGCAGGGCGTCGCTCCGCGACTCGAAGATACTGCGTGAATCAGCCGCTCCCACTCTTCCATGCTCTTTCCTCAGCGGACCTCTCCTTTCTCTGCGGTCTCTGGCTCCAAAAACGGCTACGACTTTATTTAGGCGGCACCAAGCTTACCGTTTCGTCTCGGAAATCTCAGCCGCTGAACTGCGGGTGAGCGCGGATCGCTTGCTCGAAAGCAGGCTGCTGGTCGGCGGGAAGATCGGCAGGGAATTTGGCGCTGGAGCGGCCCCACTTGGCCAGCCATTCGGCGCCGAGCAATGCGTGGCCGCCGGGGGAGAGCCTGCGGGCGGCCTCGGGGGTGAGGGCGATGGTGGTGTCGATTTTGTCGATGGTGCTGCACCCGCGCGCCACGTGGAAGCCGGCGGCGAGGAGCGCGGCGCGGATGGGCGTGGAGCAGGTGTAGGTGAAGAGCTCGACGGGGCGTCCCGCACAGGCGGCGAAGATCTCGCGGAAGGGCGCCGAGCGTCCACTGATCGGCGTCGGTCTTGCTGGAGAACATGTCGAAGAAGATGAGGTCGGGCGGAGCGGGGGCGCGGGGGATGGAGGCGAGGAAGTCGCCGTGCACGAGGGTCCAGCGCAGGCCGGGCTCGCGCGATTGCCAGCGCCCGACGGTGAGCAGGCCGCCGATGGCGCTGTGGCGGAGGTAGGTGAATTCGCGGTTGTGCTGAAAGGCGAGGTGCAATGGGTCCGAGATCATTTTCGAAGCTCACCAGGTGCATGGGGCGCGTGGGGGCCGGCGGCGGTCTGCGCTTCGTGGCAGAGGATCGCGGACATGGCATTCGCGGCGGCGCCGAGGCCGACGTCCCAGATGACCAGCGGCTCGACGGTTTCGCCGCCGTGTTCATTCGCGGAAAGCCGCAGACGCGCGGCGAGGTCGGACTGCTCGATGTAGAGGCGATGCGCCTCGACCATCGGCGGTGTGCGCGAGTGCATGATTTCGCCGGAGGAAATCTGGCGGATGCTGGCGAAACCTTCCGGCGCGCGGTGCACCTTCATAGTTCCCGCGGTGGAAGGCCATCTTGCGTTTCGGCTTTTGCTTGTGGATGGGATTTTCCGCGTCGGACTTGTGCAGGATCTCGCGCCGCTCCCGGTAAAGCTCGAGGAAACGGTCCTCGAAAATGCTCTGGCGGATGTCGCGCATGAGCTGGTGGTAAAAGTAGAGATTGTGCTGCCCGAGGAGCTGCCAGCCGAGGTGCTCGCCGGTCTTGGTGAGGTGATGCAGATAGGCGCGCGAGTAGCGGGCGCAGGTGGGGCAATTGCAGAGCGGGTCGAGATTGGCCTCAGAGAATTTGTAGACGCCGCGCCGGAGCTGCAGGAAGCCGCGCGAGGTGAAGGCGCCGCCGCGCTGCGCGACTTGCGTGGGGATGATGCAGTCGAACATGTCCACGCCGCGGTGCACGGCCTCGAGGATGTCGAGCGGGGTGCCGACGCCCATGAGGTAGCGCGGGCGATCCTGTGGCAGAAGCTGCGCGGTGAGTTCGCAGGTGTCCTGACGCTCGCTGCGGCTCTCGCCGACCGCGAGGCCGCCGATGGCGAAACCGTCGAAGGGCATCTCGGTCAGGCGGCCGCGCTTTCACGCCGCAACTCCGGATAGAGCGCGCCCTGCACGATGGCGAAGAGCGTCCTGCGTGGAATCGCCGCGCGCGGCGAGGCTGCGGGCTGCCCAGCGATGCGTGATGCCGAGCGCGGCGCGGGCCGTCGCTTCATCCGCCGTGGAGGGGATGCACTGGTCGAGCGCCATCATGATGTCGCTGCCGATGGCTTTCTGCGTCTCGATGCTCAGCTCGGGGACTGAGGAGGATCGTCCGTCCATCGAGGTAACTCTGGAACGCCGCGCCCTCCTCCGACATCGCCCGCGAGTGTGGCAGCGAGAAGATCTGGAAGCCGCCCGAGTCCGTGAGCACGGAATTTTTCCAGCTCATGAAGCCATGGATGCCCCCGGTGCGGCGGAAGACTTCCGGCCCCGGCCGCACAGCAGGTGATAAGTATTGGCGAGCAGGATCTGCGACCCCGCATCCTCGAGCGCCTGCGTGAGCTGGCCCTTCACCGTGGCCTGCGTGCCGACCGGCATGAAGAGCGGCGTGCGCACTGGATTGTGCGCGGTATGAAACGTCGCGGCCCGCGCGTGCGAGCCGGTGGCCTGCGCTTCGACGTGGAAATTCAAGCGCCCGTGAGTCATGGGTGCGGAGAAGACACGATGCGGGATGGACGATTCTGGGTTGGTTTACGAAACGCGATGCGCACGGGGAGAAGTGGAATCATTCCGTTCGCGGATACCAGACCCATTTTCACGCTCAATCCGCCGAAGCCGCGAGCCATTGCCTGGGCTGCATGGGCTAGGTAGCGAAATATTCGCTAAAAACGGCCAAAATTGCGCAAAATGAATCTCATTCCGCGCGTGCGCGGGGTCGCTGATCCGCAGGGTGGCGATGCACTTGCCGCTGTCTTCGGGTGACGCCGAGTTTGATCCGGCTGCCGGGGCGGTCCCACGTGTCGGTCACGGTCCAGCCGCCGCGGTGCAGGCTCTTCGCGTCGGGATAGGCGACGGTCTTGGCCGGCGGACCGAATTGCTCGAGGGCCGCCGTGCGCAGCTTTTGCCAATCGTCGTGGATGAAGCCGTCGAGATTGTCGGTGGTCTCGGCGGGCTCTCGAAGACGATCGCGACGAGTTTGTCTTTCATCTCGAAATCGAGATGGAATTTGCTCTCGCCGATCACCCACTGGAAGTGCGAGCCGAGCGGAACGCGTGCGCTCGGCGACACGCGCGAAGCGATGAGCTTGGAATGAGCGAGCTTGCTCACGATCGTGTCCTCGTCGTCGCCAAAGACGAGGCGCTCGAAAATCCAACGCGCCTTGTCCTTCTCCCAGTCCGTTCCTCCGGGGACATCTTGGCCAGGCGCGCGGCCTCCTCGGCTTTGGCTTTCTCGCTCACGGCCAGCTCCTCCGCGCGCAACGCCGCGTCTGCCGCATCCGCGGCCCGCATCGGCCAGTCGGGCCTGCTAAAATACGCGGGCTCCGATTGGCGTTTCTCGGCGACGATGGCGAGGAACCGGACGTTCAACGGCGACCCGGCCTGGGCCAGCGTGGGATGCTTTTGCACCGCCGCCTTCTGCCAGGTCTCGACGGTCTGTGCGGCGAGTGCGTGACCACGGAAAGCAGGAGGACTGCGCTCATTTTTAACCATCGGACAAGGGAAGTCATCGTTTTTACGGCTTCGCGCCGATGCAGATTAGATGCTTCACGCCGCGGACGAAAATCTTGTTTTGCATGAAGGCGGGGCTGGCGAAGACTTCCTCGCCGAGCGAGGACTGGCCGAGTTCCTTGAACTCACGCGCGGCTTCGACGACGGCCATGGTGCCCTTCTTGGTGAAGATATAAACCTGATGCCCGGCGAGGCTGGGGGAGGCGTTGCACTCGTCGCCGAAATCGTGCTGCCACTGTTTCTTGCCATCCTTCGCATCATAACAGGTGAGCACGCCGCTGGAGTCGAGGAGGAAGATGAGTTCGCCGTTGCTGGCAGGGCTGGTGACGTCGGGGATGCCGTCTTCCACGCCCCAGCCGAGATGCGTTTTCGTAACGTCGCCGTGGCCGTCGGGGCGGATGGCTTGCAGCTTGTTGGAGGGGTTGATGACGAACAGCGTGCCGCCGGCGAAGATCGGCGACGGCGTGACCAGGCCATCGAGACAATCGGCGCGCCAGATCTCCGCACCGTCCTTGGCGGCATAGGCAATGACCAGCGGCACGGCGAGAGTCACGATCTGCGCCTGGCCGGTCGGCGTCGAGCACGATGGGCGTGGCCCACGAGGCGCCGACGGGGCGTGCCTGTTGCCAGGCGATCGCGCCGGTCGCGCCATCGAACGCGTAGATTTTGCTCAGCTTGTCATCCGGCTCGCCCTGGTCGACCTGGACGATCACGCGATCCTGCCAGGTGAGCAGTGAAGCGGCATGGCCGTAGGGGTTCTTGGCGACCGAGAGGAATTTCGACCAGACCAGGGTGCCGTCGAAGGTGAAGGCGGCGAGGGTCGCATTTGCGAACATGGCATACACCCTACGCCCATCGGTGGCCACGGTCGCGGCGGCCATGCCGCATTGCTCGGGCACGGTTGGCGGTTCGTCGGGGCTGCCCTCGGTTTTGGGCACGGAGGTTTCCCAAAGTTGTTTGCCGGACGCGGCGTCGAAACACAGGACCTCGCGTTTGGCCTCGTCACCGCCGGAGAGAAAGACGCGGTCGCCCCAAGCCACAGGCGAGCTGAATCCCGGCATGGGCACGGGGGTCGTCCAGGCGATAGTCCAGGCGATATTCGCGCCGCTCTTCATGTCGCAGGTCGCCGGGGTGGCGGCTTGCGCACTGACGCCGCCGCCGTCGGGACCACGGAAGCGGGGCCAGTTCGCCTGGTATTCCTCCGGCGATGGCAGGTCCGCCGCGAGCGCGGTGGCGAGGGTGGCCATTGCGGACAGACAGAGGAGGAGATGGCGGGCGCCGGGGGTCTTCATGGGAGGGTGAAACCGGTTGGGGAAAGAGAGTTGCAAACCATTTCGCTAAAGGCGGGTTAATGAAGGTGCAACGATTCGAAACCCCAGACTATGACTAAATCATCCCCCCTTTCCGTGACGGCGGCATTTTTGCTGGCAGTGGCGTCGGCCCAGGCCGCCGACTGGCCGATGTGGGGCGGCTGCGATCTGGGGCGGAACATGGTTTCGATGGAGACGGGTCTGCCCGACACTTTCAAGCCGGGCGAGAAGTCCACGACGGGCGACGGCATCCTGCCCGGCACGACCGAGAACGTGCGCTGGGTGGTGAAGCTCGGCACTTTCATCTGCGGCAACCCCACGGTGGCCGATGGACGCGTCTTCATCGGCACCGACGACGCGAGCTTGCAAGGCGATCCCCGCCTGAAGCGTACCAAGGGCGGCATGGTGTGGTGTCTCGATGAAAAGACGGGCCAGACCTTGTGGAAGCTCCCGGTGCCGGTGCGGCCCAAGGAGCGGTTGCCCCTGGAGGCGCATTATGGGCAGCAGAATCTGGGGGTATGTTCTTCGCCGGCGGTGTCCGGCAATCGGGCCTATGTCGTGACGAATGCAGCGGAAATCCTGTGCCTGGACGTGAAAGGCCAGGCGGATGGCAACGACGGGCCGTTTCAAGATGAAGGGCAATACATCGCCGGATCCAAAAATCCGCCCGTGCCGCTACAGAAGACCGATGGCGATATCATCTGGAAATACGATCTCGTGGACGCCTTGGGCATCTGCCCGCACGATGTGGCCGCCTGTTCCGTGCTGGTGGATGGCGACATTCTTTACTGCACCTCGGCCAATGGCGTGAACCACGAGCACACCTTTTGCCTGCGTCCGGACGCGCCCAGTTTCATCGCGCTCGATGCGCGGACCGGCAAGCTGCTCGCCACGGATGCCGAAGACCTCGGCCACCGGCTCTGGCACTGCCTATGGTCGCCGCCGACGATCGGCGTGGTGAACGGGAAGAAGCTCGTGTTCTTCGGCGGCGGAGATGGCGTCTGCTACGCGTTCGAGGCGCTGCAGAGCGTGCCCTCGGCGCCGGTCACCTTCAAGAAAGTGTGGTCCTACGATTGCGATCCGCCGAGCTTCCGGCACCCCGAAGGCGAGGACGAGTTCAACTACTACATCGGCGACAAGCGCAAAAAATACTCGACCAACCAGGACGACGGCTTGTTCCTCGGACCGAGCGAGATCATCGCCTCGCCGGTATTTCACGAGGGGGCGTGTCTATTGCACCATCGGCCAGGATCCGTCGCACGGACGCGGGCGTGGCATGCTGAACTGCATCGACGCGACGAAGACGGGCGACATCACCCAGAGCGGCTGCGTTTGGACCTACGACGGACTCGAGCGCGCCATCTCCAGCGTCGCCATCAGTGACGGACTGCTCTACGCCACCGACCTCGCCGGCCACGTCCATTGCCTCGATGAAAAGACGGGCAAACCCTACTGGGTCTATGAGACCCATGCCGATACCTGGAGCACGCCGCTGGTCGCCGACGGCAAAATTTACATCAATACGAAGAAGAAGCTCGTCGTCCTCGCCGCGGGCAAGGAAATGAAAGTGATCTCCGAGATTACTCTGGGCTCCGCAGCCTACGAGACACCGGTGGCCGCCAACGGTACGCTCTTCATCTGTTCGCAGAGCTATATCTGGGCCGTGCAAAAAGGCGCGAAGGAAGCCACGGTGTCGGTGGCGGCGGCAAAATAGTCGCGAAGCGGGCAGAAAGGTCGATTTCGAGGGCCTCGCGGTGCCCTTCCCGAATTGGGGGAGGGTAGTTGGCATAGGCAGTGCTAAGGGGGGTGCGGGACAAATTACCGCACGAATCTCGACCTATGCTTTTCGATACCTACCACCATTTCACGCCGCAGGATTTCATCTTTCGCATCGCCCAGACAGCCGAAGCGCTGGACGGATACTGGGCTCTGCGCCGGGCGATTTTTTGCGAAGAGCAGCAGATCTTTCAGGGCACCGATCGCGACGAATTCGATGCACGCGCGATGCCAATCGTCTGCGAGACGCTGATCGCGGCATGGAAGACTCGGTCGTGGGCGTGGTGCGGATCGATGAGCGCAAACCGGGGGTGTGGTACGGTTCGCGGCTGGGGGTGGCGATGGATTTTCGCAGTGTGAAAAAGATCAGCCCCGGTGTGGCCATGCGGAATCATCAGCCCATCTATCGCGGTCTCGGTGCGCTGGGCGCGGGCCTGATTTACAAGGCGGTTTCCACCGCGCATGCGCTTGGGTGCAAGGAGTTTCTGGCGACGGTGCAGCACCAGAATGCGAAGTTCTTCCAGCGCCTGCACTGGGAACCGCTGGCGGAGATGGAACTGTTCGGATTGCGGCATGTGAAGATGCGCGCCGATCTCAATTACTATCGTCCGGCGGAGAGTGTGTTTTGAGGAGGGCTCTCCCTTTCTGTCATCCTGAGCGGAGTGTAACGGAGTCGAAAGCCGAGTCCGCGAGACGCCTATGGGACTGGGGGGCAAACCCCGTCGCTCTACCGGTGACGACGGCTGGTGATTCCACGGGATCTTTCGACTCCGTTACACTCCGCTCAAGATGACAGGGGAGGAGAGCGTGCCGACGACAGGCGAGGAAAGCGACGACGCGACGCTGGCGCGGCTGGCCGAATTTCTCGCGAAGCACCCCGCCGTCGCTGACAAAGCGACGATCCACCACGCCTACGCCCCGGCCCAGGCATTGGCCGGCGAGGTGCGCGTGGGCGACGATTGCGCGGCCATCGCGGATGGCGACGGCTGGCTGCTCTTCGCCGCGGAAGGCATGCTGGAATCCTTTGTGGCCCAGGATCCGTGGTTCGCGGGCTATTCGGCAGTGATGGTGAATCTGAGCGATGTCGCGGCGATGGGCGGCCGGCCGCTGGCCATCGTCGATGTGCTCTGGACACCCGGTCTCGAACGCTCCACGCCGATCTGGGAAGGCATGAGCGCGGCCTCCCAGGCCTACGGCGTGCCGATCGTCGGCGGACACACGACCATCGTCCGCAATGACTCTTCTTTCCTCGCCGCCGCGGTGCTCGGGAAGGCGCGCAAACTCATCACCAGTTTCGATGCGCAACCGGGCGACGACCTGCTCGTGGCGGTCGATCTGCGCGGCTCCTGGCGCGGCGACAAACCCTTTTGGAATGCCAGTGTCGGCGCGCCAGCGGAGCGTTTGCGCGGCGATCTGCAACTGCTCCCGGAACTCGCGGAAAGTGGCTGGTGCCGCGCCGGAAAAGACATCAGCAACGGCGGCATTGTCGGCACGCTGGCCATGCTGCTGGAGTGCTCACGCGTCGGCGCGGAACTGTGGCTGGATCAGCTTCCGCGACCGATGGACGCGGAATTCACGCGCTGGCTGATCGCCTTTCCGAGCTACGGATATTTGCTCAGTGTCGTGCCGGAAAATACCCCACACGTCCTCGCCCACTTTGCCACGCGCGAGATCGCCTGCGCGCGCGTAGGCCGTGTCACCGCTTCGCCTTCGCTGGTGCTCGGCTACGGGGCGGCGCGGGCTGATTTTTCGGTGGCAAAGTAGCCCCTTCGTACCACGTCCCCTTGATGAGCACCTCCTTCGGATGCTCGCTCGTCCCGGTGCTGTTCGCGTAGAGCCGTTCGACCACCAGATCGAGCGCGGCGGCGCCGACGAAATCGAGATTGCCGTCGATGCCCGCAGCGTCGCCTTTCTCGTCGGAAGTGCGGTACAGATACGCCACTCCGATGTCATCCGGCACGCGCACGCCGCGTTTCGCGAGGAAGGTGCGCACGGGCATCTTGTAGACGAGCAGCGAGTCGGGCGCATTGCGATAGAGCCAGTCGCTAAACTCTGTGGCGGTCACGTTCTCCGGCGGGATGAAGGGCTCGCAACGATCGCGTTTCGGCAGCTTGCGCTGCCAGTCGAGGAAGGCGCCGGACCAGAGGTTGTTCGACACGCGATTGTTCAGCTCCGGCACGATCAGCGCGGGCCGGCGGTAGCCGAGGCGGTGCATGTGATCGAGGGCGAGACGGACGTTGAAGAAACCGTGAAAGTTTGCGCGATCCGCGTTCACGTCCGGGAAATAGGCGCTCAGTCCGCCGACGCAAAACCCCTCGCAGTCGAACGCCACCCCCGCGTTCTCGTCGCGCGAAAAACCGAGCAGCACGCCGCGAATCGCCCGGGCGCGCAGCGTGGCCGAAAGCCGCGTCACATCGCCGCGGTAATCGCCCAGCGCGAACACTTCGATGCGAAAGCCCAGCTCCCGCGCGCGCCGCTGAATGCCCTCGTATTCCCAGCGGCACACATCCTTTTTCCGCCAGTCTTCGCGGCCTCCGTAGTTCGTGATCAGCGCGATCACATCCACCGCGCCATCGCCCCCGCGTCGGCGCCGGTTGGCCATCAGCGCACTCACCAACGGATTCGGTGCGTAACCCAATTTATCCGCCACCGTGCGCACCCGGTTGCGTAACTCGTTGCTGATACGCGGGTCATCGCGCAAGGCGCGGGAAATGGTCGAAGAAGCCACGCCCAACTGGTGGGCGATTTCCGCCATTCGCACTGTCTGTATTTGTTTCATCGGAGCAAATAGATGCACCGCGAAGGCCGATGGAATGGGCCTTCGCGGACGATGCCTCTCTGTTGCGCAACGATATGCGCAACAAACCATTCGCGGCAAGTGCGGACAGGCCGGAAAGGGTTCACGCCCTGCTAATCATGGGCAGCATCACGCGGAGCCCACGCTTCGCTCACCACCAACCAACAAAGCAAAATCTGTTATGCCAAAAGTCGAAAGAGAAATGAACAAGCCGGGCGATTTCCTCGTGGATTATGAGGAGAAAGTATTTCCCGATGTGAAGGCCGATCCGGGCGAAAAAGCGCTCGTCACTTTTCACACCGTCGCCTTCGAAGGTTCGATCGGCATCGTGAATACGCTCGTCGCCACGCGCTTGTTGCGCAAAGGTTACGAGACTTCCATCCTGCTGTATGGCCCGGGTGTTACCCTCGGCTTCCAGCGCGGTTTCCCCACGCTCGGCGACGAAGCGTTTCCCGGCCACCTCTTCGTGAACCAACGGATCGCGAAATTCATCGAGGAAGGCGGCAAGGTCTACGGCTGCCGCTTCTCCACGCAGGCGCTCTACGGCCAGACCGAGAAAGCGTTCATGCCCGGCATCATCCCGATCAATCCGCTCGATGTGCTCGATTGCATCCTCCTCCACAAGAAGGCGGGCGCGACGATCATCGATACCTGGACGCTGTAAAATGAAGCGGATCCGAGCTGCCGCGGTGCAAATCGCACCCGACCTCACGAGCAAGATGGGCACGGTCGATCGCGTCTGTGACGCGATCGACCGGGCCGCCGCGCAGGGCGTGGAACTGGCGGTCTTTCCCGAGACCTTCATTCCCTATTACCCGTACTTCTCGTTCATCGCGCCACCGGTCTTCGCCGGGAAGGATCACATGCGGCTCTACGACTTCGCCGTGGAAGTGCCCGGCCCCGTCACGGAGCAATTGGCGAAGGCGGCCGCCCAGCACGGCATGGTGCTCGTCATCGGCGTGAATGAGCGCGACGGCGGCAGCATCTACAACGCGCAACTGGTCTTCGACACCGACGGCTCGCTGCTGCTCAAGCGCCGCAAGATCACGCCCACCTATCATGAGCGCATGATCTGGGGCCAGGGCGACGGCAGCGGCATCCGTGCTGTGGATACCGCGGTCGGCCGAGTCGGTGCGCTGGCCTGCTGGGAGCACTACAATCCGCTCGCGCGGTTCGCCCTCATGGAGGAACGCGAAGAGATCCACTGCGCGCAGTTTCCCGGCTCCATGGTCGGGCAAATCTTCGCGGATCAAATCGAAGTGACCATTCGCCATCACGCGCTGGAGTCGGGCTGCTTCGTCGTGAATTCCACCGGCTGGCTCACGGACGACCAGATCAAAGCGATCACGCCGGACGACAAGCTCCAACGCGCCCTGCGCGGCGGTTGCTACACGGCGATCATCTCGCCGGAAGGCGTGCCGCTCTGCCCGCCGATCACCGAGGGTGAGGGCATGGCCATCGCCGAACTCGACCCCGCGCTCATCATCAAACGCAAGCGCATGATGGATTCCGCCGGCCACTATTCGCGGCCCGATATCTTCACCCTGCACATCAACCGCACCGCGCACCCGCAAGTGCGCAGCAAGGGCGACCACGAACTCGAAACTCCTTATGCTGGACTTCCCATCGGCACTCCTGACGAAGAAACAGTTCCTGCTCTCTGAGCTGCAAACGCACGGCCTGCGTCTGCTCGATCCCGCCGTCGGCGCCTCCAGCCGCCGCGGCGGCGCGGGCCCCACGGACCACAAGGCCGTGACCGTGCTCGGCACCACCATCATGGTGCCCGTGCATACCCGCGGCGCGGCGGAATCGCCTTACATGGCGGCACCGCCCGACCCGCGCGGCATGTCCCTGCTGCACAGCGGGGAGGAAGTGGTGTGCGAGATCTCGTTTCCACCGCAACCGCGCTTCTACGCACTGAGCACCGCCGACGGCATCGAGTATTGGAAGATCGCGCAACTGCACTCCCGCGACACTCTCGCCACCACCGTGCTGCAAACGTGCATCCGCTATGGCAACAGCGCCACGAAGTGCCAGTTCTGCGCCATCGGCGAATCGTTGAAAGGTGGCCGCACCATCGCCCGCAAGACGCCGGAGCAACTCGCCGAGGTCGCCGCCGCGGCGCAAAAATTCGACGGCGTGCGCAACGTCGTCATGACTACCGGCACCCCACCCACCGACGATCGGGGCGCCGCCGTCCTCACCGATTGCGCCGCCGCCATCAAGGCCGCGACCGGCCTCCCGATCCAGGCGCAATGCGAACCCCCCGCCGATTTCAGTTGGTTTTCCCAGATGCGCCGGGCGGGCGTCGACACCCTCGGCATGCACCTCGAAGCATGGGATGAAGACGTCCGCCGGCGCATCATGCCCGGCAAGGCCGAAGTGCCGCGCGCCTATTATCTCGAGGCCTTCGCCGCCGCGGTCGAAGTCTTCGGCCGCGGACAAGTGAGCACCTACCTGCTCGCCGGCCTCGGCGATACCGTCGAGGACCTGCACGAGGCCGCGCGCACGCTCATCGCCCGCGGTGTCTATCCCTTCATCGTGCCCTTCGTTCCCGTTGGTGGCACGCCACTCGCCGGCCATCGGCCGCCTTCGGCCGATTTCATGCGCGCCGTCCTCGCGCCCGTCGGCGAGTGGCTCACCGCTGCGGGCATGACCTCCGATACCGTGAAAGCCGGCTGTGCCAAATGCGCCGCCTGCTCCACCCTCTCCTCTTTCGAGAAGTCCAAACAATCTGCCTGCGCGGCCTAAGCAGCAAATGCGGAAGGGCCGGCGAATCACACGAAAGACCCGAATCAAGACCGGGACGCGCCGCGCGCTTCCATTCGCGTGATCCGCGTGATTCGCGAGCCCCATTCCTCAGACCCAATTCATTTTCATTCACTCATTTATGCCCGAAGTCCTCTTCACCATCGAACTGCCCGACGGCGTCACCAAGGATTGCTATTCGCCTTCCACGGTCGTGCGCAACTACTTCGCCGAGGGCGAAGAAATGGCCGTGAGCGAATTCCTCGCCCGCAGCCGCCAGGCCCTCGCTGAGGCCAGCGAACGTGTCCGCGCCAAGTTCGGATTTTCCTGCAGCTCCGCTGCGTCGCAGCTCGCCGATATCGAGCAATTCACCCGCAACTACGAACCGGACGGCATCGTCCGCATACTCCATGTCTGATCGCAAAACTGACTCCTCGCCTGCGTCTTCCAAGCCGCAGCACTATTCCGTCCTCATCATTGGTGGAGGCCAGGCCGGCCTTTCCATGAGCTGGTGCTTGAAAGAGCGCGGCATCGACCACCTCATTTTCGAAAAGCATCGCATCGCCGAGGCCTGGCGCAGCCAGCGGTGGGACACCTTCTGCCTCGTGACGCCGAACTGGCAGTGCCAGCTCCCCGGCTTTCCTTATGCGGGCCCCGACCCGCACGGCTTCATGGTGAAAAACCAGATCGTCGAATACATCGAAGCCTACGCGAAATCCTTCAGCCCGCCGGTGATGGAAGGCACCATCGTGAAACGCCTGGCGCGCAATGCCAGCGGCCGCTTCGAAGTCAGCACCAGCTATCGGGATTTCACCGCCGATCAGATCGTCGTCGCCACCGGCGGCTACCAGATCTCGACCATTCCGCGCATGGCGGAGAAATTCGCACCGGGGGTGAAACAGATTCATTCCTCCGATTACAAAAATGCCGGCGAACTCCCACCTGGCGCCGTGCTCGTCGTCGGCTCCGGCCAGTCCGGCTGCCAGATCGCCGAGGATCTCCATCTCGCCGGACGCCGGGTCCATCTCTGCGTCGGCGGCGCTCCGCGCACTGCCCGCCGCTATCGCGGCAAGGACGTCGTCGATTGGCTGGCCGATCTCGGCTACTACGACATGCCGGTGCATGAGCACCCGCAAAAGGAACGTGTGCGCGCCAAGGCCAATCACTACGTCACCGGCCGCGATGGCGGACGCGACATCGACCTGCGCAAATTTGCTCTCGAAGGCATGCAGCTTCACGGCCGCCTCCGCGACACCCAGGGCACGAAACTCTCCTTCGCCGAAGACCTCGCGCAAAATCTCGACCAGGCCGACAATGTCGCCGAGAGCATCAAGAACACGATTGACAAATTCATCGCCGAGCACGGCATCGAGGCGCCTACCGAGCCCCGCTACACACCCGTCTGGAAGCCGGAAAATCTGCCGCTCGAAATCGACTACGCCGCGGCGAACATCACGACCGTCATCTGGAGCGCCGGGTTCCGCACCGATTACTCCTGGATCGAGATCCCGCTCTTCGACGGCAAAGGCTACCCCGTCCATCAGCGCGGCATCACCACCGTGCCAGGCCTGTATTTCCTCGGTCTTCCCTGGCAATACACCTGGGGCTCCGGCCGCTTTTCCGGCGTGGCCCGCGACGCGCATTTCCTCGCCGAGTGCATCGACGCCCGCCACACCGCCGGCAATCCACCGCCTGCTCCCTCACTCAACGAACTGGCGCTTGGGTCCTGATCCAGAGCAGCCGTCACCAGCCGAGCATGGCGCGGCAGATCTCCGGGGAGCGCACTCGTCCCGAGTGCTGGCGAAGGCGTCCCGCCTTCGTGGACTTTTCTCGACCGCCCAGAGTAAATCAACGCGCCTGACAGCTTCCACGTCGCAGAAAGTTCGTTTCGGCGGGACACCGAAACCAGCACTCGGGACGAGCGCGCTCCCCGGATTTCTGCAGCCGCGCTTCCATGGCAGCTACGCTATGCAGGCACGACGGTGTGCTATGGCCTTTGCAGGGGCCATGGATGGTTTGAAACGCGGGCCTTGCGGCCCGGCTACTTGGCCGCGGTGGCCGGCACGAGAGCGGCTTTCGCCTGGCTCTTGGCAAGGACCAACGCCTCGGCCTTCCGGCGGCGTCTCGCGGTTTTCTTGACGTTGTCTTTGCCTTTGCAGTGTCCCATAGGACGGGCAATAGGCACCCTGTTCGCCACGTTGCCAAGCGGAATCGCCGCTTTTTATTGAGAATCAGCCGGTTATGGGTCTGGACGCGCAGCAAGAGTGTTGTAGCCGCCGGGTTCACTGAAGCCGGCTACAGCCCTGCTTCGTGTTATCATTATTGCTAAGTCGGCGCGCTTCTTGGCATTATCGTCACCATGAAGTTTTCTTCCCTCCTCCCCTTTTTCACCTTCGCTTTCGCCCTGGCCGCGCCCGCGGCGGAAGAGCCCCAGCCGCTTCGCGCCGGGATCATCGGCCTCGATACTTCTCACGTTCTCGCCTTTACCCAGACGCTGAACAAGGGACCGAAGAATCCCGAGGATGCCGACAAAGTGGCCGGGGTGAAAGTGGTCGCCGCGTATCCGCAGGGGAGCAAGGACATCAAGACCAGCACCGATCGTGTGCCTGAGTACACCGAGAAGGTGAAAGCGCTCGGCGTGGAGATCGTCGATTCCGTGGACGAACTGGTGAAGCGCGTGGACGTCGTTTTCCTCGAGTCGAACGACGGGCGCGTGCATCTCGAGCAGGTTCTCCCCGTGCTCGCCGCCGGCAAGCCGGTCTTCATCGACAAACCGATCGCCGGTTCGCTCGCCGATGCCATCCGCATCCTGGACGCAGCGAAGAAGGCGAACGTACCGCTCTTCTGCTCGTCGTCGCTGCGTTTTGGCAAAGCGGTGCAGGCGGTGCGCAATGGCTCGATCGGCCAGGTCAAAAGCGCGGAGACCTTCAGCCCGGCGCATCTCGAGGCCACGCATCCCGATCTCTACTGGTACGGCGTGCACGGCTGCGAATCGCTCTACACGGTGATGGGCACCGGCTGTCAGTCCGTGAAGCGGGGGACCACCGAGGACGGCAAGATCATGGTCACCGGCACGTGGGCGGGCGGACGCACCGGCATCTTCCGCGAGGAAAATGGCCAGGACCGCAAGGGCTACGGTGGTAAAGCGGTGGGCGACAAGGGTGAAGCGCCGATCGGCACCTACGATGGTTACGACGTGCTGCTCTACGCCATCGTCGATATGTTCCGCACGGGCAAGGTCCCGGTCTCCGCCGACGAAACACTCGAACTCTACGCCTTCATGGAAGCCGCCGACGAAAGCAAGCGCCGCAACGGCGCCGAGGTCACCTTGAAGGAAGTGCTCGATAAAGCCCGCGCGGAAGTGGCGGCCAAGCCGTAGCGGCTGGTCCGGGCGGAGGGACGCGCTTCCGCGCGTCCCACATTTTGCTTCGTCCGCCATGAAATTGGGGAACGCGCGGGAGCGCGTCCCTCCGCAGATTGGTCCAGGGCCGCCGCTGTTTCGCGCTACGAATGCACATTAAAATTGTAGGCATTCGCCGGAACACCTGCTGACATCCGCACCCCGCATTCGATGCCAGCCCGCATCTTCGACCTCCCTCTACTGACCACAGCGACGGGACACGGCGACAACGCCGTGCTCGTCTTTTTTGCGCAGGTGATGCTGCTCATCATCCTCGGCCGGTTGCTCGGGGAGGCCATGCAGCGCATGAAGCAGCCCGCGGTGATCGGCCAACTGCTGGCCGGCATCATCCTGGGGCCGAGCGTCTTCGGTACGCTCTGGCCGCGGGTCCACGCGGCGATCTTTCCCGCGCATTCCTCGGAGCGACCCATGCTCAGCGCAGTGTCCGAGTTGGGCGTGCTCATGCTCCTGCTCGTCACCGGCATGGAGACGGATCTGGCGCTCGTGAAACGGGTGCGGCGCACGGCGGCCATGACCTCCCTGGCGGGCATCGCCTTCCCTTTCGTCTGTGGCTACGTCCTGGGCGAGCTGCTTCCCGCGAGCCTCCTGCCCGATCCGAACCGCCGGCTGATCACCTCGCTGTTCCTCGCCACGGCGCTGTCCATTTCCTCGGTGAAAATCGTCGCCGCGGTCCTGCAGGAAGTCGATTTCCTGCGGCGCAATCTCGGGCAGGTCATCCTCGCCGCGGCGATCCTCGACGACACCGCCGGCTGGACGATTCTCGCCTTGATCGGCGGCATCGCCGCGCAGGGCAAGATCGTCCTCGGCCCCGTGCTGATCAGCGTCTTCGGCACGATCGCGTTCCTGGCTTTCTGCTTCACCATCGGCCGGCACGCGGTCGCGCGGATCATCCGCTGGACCAACGACAATTTCATCATCGAGATGCCGGTGATCAGCCTCATTCTCGTGCTGATGATCGCGCTGGCGCTGGTCACCAATGCCATCGGCGTCCACACCGTGCTGGGCGCCTTCGCCGCCGGCATCATGGTCGGGCAATCGCCGATCCTCACGAAGCACATCCAGGAAGAATTGCGCGGGATGATCGTTGCGCTCTTCATGCCCGTCTTCTTTGGCGTGGCGGGACTTTCGATCGACCTCAAGGTGCTGCGCGACCCGCAACTGCTGGGCCTGGCCGTGTTGCTCATCGGAGTGGCGAGCCTCGGCAAGCTCGGAGGCTGCTATGTCGGCGGGCTGCTCGGCCGATTGCACAGCCGGGAAGCGCTCGCCGTGGCCTTCGCGATGAACGCCCGCGGTTCCACCGAAGTGATTCTCGCCACGGTCGGCCTCAGCATGGGCGTGCTCGACCAGAAATTGTTCACGCTCATCGTGCTCATGGCGGTAGTGACCACGCTGTGCATGCCGCCGCTGCTGCGCTGGGCGCTCTCGCGTGTTCCCGTGCGCGAGGAGGAGAAAAAGCGCATGGCCGCGGAAGCCGCGGAAGAGCGGGACATCATGCCGAAGCTGGAACGCGTGCTTGTGGGCCTGGAGGAAAGCGGGTCGAGCCAGTTTGCCGCGAAGCTCGCGGGGTGGCTCATCGGCGCGCGTCATCTCACGGCCACGGTGATCGAGCCGGGCGGAGCCGATGGCCAGGGCGGCGCCGCATCCAAAACACTTCTCGAGGCGGCGAAAGCCTCTGCCCGAGCCATCGAAGCCGAGCAAGAAGAGCAGCAGCGCGAGCAGCAAAAGAAGAACAAGGAAAACGACCCCGTGCAGGCGGCGGCGCAGGCCGCCGGGCGGGAAGAAGTCCCCGTGAAGAATCTCATTTCCGTCGTGGCTTTGAAAAAGCGGGACGAAGAGGCCGGCGACCCCATGACGCTGGCCGTGCTCGAAGAAGCGAAGAATGGCTATGGCCTGCTTTACCTGGGACTCGGTGGTTGCCTGGAGGCCAGATCGGCGACCTTCCCTCCCGCGGTGGAAAAGATCGTCCGCGAATTCACCGGTGCCGTCGCGATCTTCTGCTGCCAGGAAGATTTCCAGACGGACCCCGAGGCCCCCTTGAAGAAAATCCTCGTGCCCACGACGGGTGCCGATTACTCGCGCTTCGGCGCCGAGGTCGCCGTGGCGATGGCCAAGGGTTGTGGCGCCACCGTCACCGCATTGCACGTCGCCCCGCTCCCGGCCGGCCGGAAGACCCATCGCGGAGCGGATGATTCCGCGCGCGGCAGCCGGGGAATCACGGATGACATGGCGGCCCTGGCGCAACGCGAGTCCGTGGATGTGGTCACGAAGATTCTCTCCGGTCCGATGAAGGAGAAATCGATTCTGAAAGAAGCAAGCGTGGGCGAGTATGAGCTCATCGTCCTCGGGACCAAACAACGCCCCGGCGAAGCGCTGCACTTTGGCGAAAATGTCTCCGCCATTATCGGCAACGCACCCTGCCCCGTGCTGGTCGTGACTTCGTGAAGGTCGATGAACGATTGCTTCTGGCTTCCGCCTTGCCGGTTGAGCCCGACGTTTATTAGGCTACATTCACGAAATGATTGTCGAACGCCTTCCAGATGTCATGGCCTTGCCGACGGAGCAAAAGCAACTCTTGGCGGAAGAGCTTCTAAACCAGGTGGTGCTCGAGAAAGAGAAAGATCCCGCGCTTCTGGAACTGTTGCGCCGCCGCTTGAGTGAGCACGAGGCCCAACCGGAAAGCGGTGTGCGGTGGGAGGAATTGCGAGACCGTCTGCTGAAGCGGCAGCATGCCTGAGATTGTTTGGAAGCGTGGTGCGGAGGAGGATCTTGTGCGCGTCTTTGGCGAGATGGAGAGGTTCCAGAGCGGTTCCGGCGAACGCTTTGCGCTCAAGCTCGATGCCATGCTCCAGCACCTCAGAAGTCATCCAGGCATGGCACCCGTTTTCGAGCCGCCAATGAGGAGACTGGTTGTTGGCAATACCGGCTACGGCGTATTTTACACGAGCGAAGCCCGAGGAATCATCATTCACGCGCTCGTGCATCTGAGCCAGCACCCGGAGGGTATTCGGGCAAAAATCCGGCGTCTGTTGGGCCTGGCATGATGGCCGTCGGGCTCTACCCCTTCATCTTCGCCGTAAAATCCACCAGCGCTTTCGCCAGCGCGGCATCCGGGCGGTCGTGCGGAAGGCTGTCCCGGAGGGACGAGAGAAGGTAGCCGGGCGTAGAGCGAGTCCGCGAGCGACACCCCCGGATAGCGCACCCCCACGGCTCCACCCCGACAGGGCTGCTAGAACCGTGTCGCTCAATCTACCGCACCCTCCGGGGCGGTCGCTGTATTGGAGCGCATTCCGGTGGCTGCGTCCGCCTGAAGCGGACTGACCACCGGCTAAATTCCTTTGTCCCTCTGGGACCGACCCGCGTGACCGCGCGGCGCAACGACGAGTGGAGGGCGACGCTCCGTCGTCGCCCATGCTTCGGTGAGAAGATTGGGGCGCTGACGGAGCAGCTCTCCAATGGTTCTCGCTCTACGCGAGTCACTTTTACCGGGCTACCCCTTCAGCTTGACCGTAAAATCAACCAGCGCCTTCGCCAGTGCGGCGACCTGCTTTGCCTTGCGCGCGTCCTTGAGCTGGCCGGCTTCGTCGAAGGCTTCGTAGGCGGCGGGGATGCCGACCTGGTCGGGCAGCAGGAAGACGCCGATATTGCCGAGGATGGAGCGGAGCGTGACCAGCCCGCGCAGGCCGCCCAAGGCCCCGGCGGAGGCCGCCATGAGAGCGGCGGTCTTGCCCCGGAAGGCGACGACCGACGGTTCGTCTTCGGATTCCTGGCGCGAGGCCCAGTCGATGGCGTTCTTCAGCGGGGCGGAGATGGAGCTGTTGTACTCGGGCGACGCGATGAGGAAGCCGTCGCTCTCCCGGAGCAGCGCCTTGAATCGCTTGGCGCCCTCGGGCAGGCCGGTGGCGTCCTCGATGTCTTGATCGAAAAGGGGCAGGTTGAGCTCGCGCAAGTCGACGACGGTGACTTCCGCGCCGGCCGCACGCGCGGCGTCCGCCGCGATGGCGACGAGTTTCTTATTATAGGATCCGGTGCGAAGCGCTCCGGCGAAGGCGGCGAGTTTGGGCTGGCTCATAAGGTGTGGCAGAAGGGATGAGACTGGCGAAAGCGCGACAGTGTGTCGGCGGGCGCGTTTGGCAATAAGATTTAAGATCCCTTTTCGCCTTCCGGCGCTATCTTGCACGGCCCAACGACATGGGAGTGTGCAATCACCCGTGCCCGTCATTCGTTCTACTATCGACACCGGAATCCGACCTATGACCAAGCGCACCTTTCTCTCGACCACTCTCCTCGGCACCGCCGGCATCGTGGCCGCGGCGAATTACCTTCGATCCTCCAATACCTCCAAGCCCATGAATATCGATACCAAGCCCGTCACCGTCCGCCTCCTCGATGAATCCGGCCAGCTCACGCCGCCGCTCCGCGTGCCCAAGGTCGTCAAATCCGACAAAGCCTGGCTGGCCCAGCTCACCGAGGAGCAATTTCGCGTCACCCGCACGGAGGGCACCGAGCGCGCGTTCTGCGGCATCTTTCACGACAACCACCAGGACGGCCTCTACACCTGCGTCGGCTGCGGCCTGCCGCTCTTCCGTTCCGATGCGAAGTTCGACTCCGGCACGGGCTGGCCGAGCTTCTTTCAGCCCGTCGCGGAGGAAAATATCGGCAGCACGAGCGACGTCAGCTTCGGCATGACTCGCACCGAGATCCATTGCGTGCGCTGCGATTCGCATCTCGGGCATGTGTTCGAGGACGGCCCGAAGCCGACCGGCCTTCGCTATTGCATCAATTCCGCCGCCCTTAATTTCCGCGAGAATGGCGTGAAGCCGGCGCGCGAGAAGGCCCTCTTCGGTGCCGGTTGTTTTTGGGGCGTCGAGGCGGAGTTTGCGAAAATCCATGGCGTCACCGGCACGCGCGTCGGCTACTCGGGCGGCGTGAAGAAAAACGTTTCCTACCAGGACGTCTGCTCGCACACCACCGGTCACGCCGAAGTAGTCGAGGTGGAGTACGATCCCGCGCAGATCCGCTTCAGCGCGCTGCTCAAGGCCTTTTGGGAAATGCACGACCCTTCCACCCCGCAACACAATGGCCCCGACGGCGGCGGCCAGTACCGCTCCGCCATTTTCTTCACCACGCCCGAGCAGGAAGCCGTTGCGCGCGCCTCCGCTGCGCAACTCGAAAAGAGCGGCAAACTCCTGGGACCGGTGACCACGGAGATCGCGCTCGAAGGCCCCTTCTACGTCGCCGAGGAATATCACCAGAAATACTACGCGAAGCACGGCGGCGGGAGCTGCCGCATCCCGTAGCGAGCAGGCGCGAGAATATTGCGGGTCCGCGCCGAACCGTTTGGACAATGGCCGCTGCTTCCGTTAAGCATCGGTCCCGCCATGCAGCTTCTCTCTGTCAATGTCGGTCGTCCCCGTGACGTCGCCCACGGCGATCGCACCGTTCCCACGGGTATCTTCAAGCAAGCCATCGCCGATCGCGTCCGCGTCGGCTCAACCAACATCGAGGGCGACGGTCAGGCCGACCTTACCGTCCACGGCGGGGTCGACCTCGCCGTCTATGCCTATCCGCACGAGCACTACGCCTACTGGGAGCAGGAGCTCGGCCGACACGATTTTCAGCCCGGTCAATTCGGGGAAAATCTCACCACACGCGGATTGCTGGAGGACGACGTGCGCATCGGCGACGTCCTGGCCATCGGCAGCGCGCGTTTCGAGGTCACGCAGCCCCGCGTGCCCTGCTTCAAGCTCGCCTTGCGCATGGCCGCGCCGGAAATCGTGAAGCTCTTCCTGCGCAGCCAGCGCACCGGTTTCTACCTCCGCGTCTTGCAGGAGGGCGAGATCGGCGCCGGCGACACCATTGCCCGCGTCGCCACCGATCCCCTGCAAATGACGGTGCGCGAAGTTTTCCAGGTGTCCTACGCGGAGGGAGCCGGCCCGGCCGTGATCCAGCGCGCCATGGCCATGCCTGCGCTGGCCCGCAACTGGCGGGAAATGCTGGCCAAGCAACTGGCCGCCTCCGCGACATAGATTGGATCCTGGAGGGGCTGCCCCGCCTTTCCCGCGCAGAAACTTCGGCCAGCGACTCACGCAGATCGCACGAATGAAATCCTTCCCATTCGTGTCATCCGAGTGATTCGCTGGCTCCCTCCTCTTTCGCGGCAAATTGTGCAGTCTCTCAAGCCGATGCCTGGGCGGAAGGGCTGCCCGCGGCATCGGTCGCTCGCGGCAGACAGCGCAGCGCGACGGCATAGGCTTTGGAATCCACACCGACCGTCTTTTCCAGGAATGTCCACCAGCGGCGGGTCTTGGCCGACGTGGAAAAGGTCTGTTCGTCCACCGATGTAACGAGCGCTTCCAGTTTTTGCCATCGATCCTGGTCGAAGGACTTGGATTCCATTACCCAAGCGAGAAGTTCGTCGACCAATTCCTTGGGCATTCCGGCGGTCTCCAGCTTCCGTTTTGTGTCGAGCAATTGCGCAAACGGTACCTCGATAGGCCACTTCAGCAGGGTGGCGGGGGAGGCTTTGAGAGCTTGCCGGATACTGGACATCAAGCGCTCCCAGAGGACAGGGCCACTCAACTTTTTCCAGAATCCGGTCAGAAGCGCGGTAGTAGATAATGCCTCCAACTGTCGCTCGACTCGGTGATCTCCGCTGCGGACAAACTTTTCCAGTGCGGTGAGCGTGGATTCCCGGATATTGGCCCAGGCAAATCCCTCACGCAACTTGGCGATATGAGTGGGAACCGATTCGGGAGGCTGCATGTGGTAGACGGCTCTAGGACCGGCGGAAGCATGGCCCTCGCAAGCCTTGAGATCTACCTGGCGGACACGGTGTTCGGACTCCGGAGGCGGAGCGCACGCGAGTGCGGCGAAGTGCGGCGCCATGGCTGGCTGCACGATCTCTTCGGCTGCGATCGGAACTTGCTCCGCTTCATCCCACGCGATGAAGGCTGCGCCCTGGCAAATGAGGTTATGCTGTTTGGCCAGCGCGATGGCCTCCGGCTGCCGCTGGGTGGCGAGGAGGAAGTCGATGCGTTCTTTGGCCCAGAGCAGTTTCACGGCGGCGCTGCCCCCGGCGTTCAGCTCCACGGAAAAGCGATGCTCGCTGCCATCCGGCGTTCGCCCGGTGATCTCGAGCGCGTGGGCCGCACCGCCGCGCAGGGGCACAGCCACGATTTCCTGCGCGTGCAGATCGGGCAGAGTTCCGCGGCCAGCCTCCCAGGCACTCCCGACGGAAAGACTGGTCAGCACGGGACGCCGCAGCCGGTCGCCCAGCGCGGCGATCGTCCCGGCAATATCGTCGTCGGGCGTCTGCAGCCAGCAACCGCCGCGTTGCTGGCGGGCGAGGGACCGCAGAAAGGCGTCGTTGACCGCGGTGTCGATCCCGAAGGTGTGGACCCGGACTTGCGGCACCTGTCGGAAAGTCTGCAGGATCTGGGCATCGTTGCCGACCTGCCCATCGGTGATCAACACCACCGAGGTGTGACGCCCCGCCGAGTGATGGGCAATCTGCTGCACCACATGAATCGCCGCCGGTCGCAGCTCCGTACCGCCGCCCGTCCCGAGCGCTTCCATCTGCTGAAATCCACGGTCCGCCAGCACCTCCGGCGCCGGCATCGGCGCCTCGGCAAAATCCTGGTAGCCGGATTCGAAGAGCGTGATCCACACGCGATCTGCCGCGCCTAACAAGCCGACAAACGCCCGCAACGCCTCGCAGGTTCGCTGCCACTTCGCGCCCACCATGCTGCCCGAGCGGTCGATCAGAAAATAGATGTCCTGGCTAAAGCCATCCACCACCGGCACGCCTTCCGGTGCGCGCAACTGCACCAGCGCGTAGGTCGCGTCTCCCTCGGTCCATCGCCAGCCTTGCGGCGCCAGTTGCCGGGCCTTCGGCTCCCGCCAGGCGAGCACCAGGTCCCGATCCGGGACGGCAGCGCGTCCGGAAAGTTCCACCCGCGCCGCACCGTCGCTCTCGCGCACGTAGATCGCGTGGCTTGGCGACGATACCGAGCCGCTTTCCACATCCGCCAGGGACACCCGGCCCTCGAGGGAAAAGTAGGCCGCGTCGGGATGCAGGGCGTCGATCCGGGGCGGAGTGATGCGCGAGGCGTCCGGCACCTCATCGGTATCGTCCACGGTGCCGCGTCCGGATAGCTCCCGCAGCAGCGGCTTCCCGGGAATGTAGCGCACGCCGAGACAAGTCGGCACGAGGAGCCGCAGGCTGTCGCCCACCCGGTCGAGCATTTGAAACCAGGCGAAGCGCACCACGATCACGTCTTCCGGCTGCACATTGCCCAGCGAGAGAGTGAAGATATTCTCGCGCTCCGTCTCCACCAGCGCGGCGCGCCGTCCCGCAGCCTTCTGCTCCCGGAAGATCCGGCGCGCGGCATCCTTCTCTTCCACCTTCGCGCGAATCACCCGCCCATTCACGTGCAGCTCGCAACGATACACCGCCGCGCCCGCGGGCAGGGGGAAACGTGTAGGTGCAATCCAGCGGCTGGGTCGCATTCTGATGATAAATCTGGTCCAGTTCGACACAGGCCAGCGCGCCTGTCACCTGGAACTGGCATTCCGTGCCCTTGAGCGGCAGCGCGACGCGAGTGCTCTCCAGCCAGGCGATGAGGCCAAACTGGGACGGCGGAACGAGAGTGGGGCGAGTCTTCATTTAGACGGTGTGTGTGTGGGTGGATCGTTTCTGGAAAGTCGTCGGCAAGGCCCGCAGCACGGCCTCGCGCTGGGCGGCGGTGAGCGTGGTGCCGCGCCGCGAGATCAGCAGAAAATCTTCATCCAGCGGAATGGCCCGCCAGAGCTCGTCTTGCACGGGCAGGGAGATCCGCTGGGCCGCCGTGGTGCGCGGCGCCTCGGCGAGACCGCGCCGACGAATCTCGCGCAACTCCGCCAGCGAGCGCCCGTAGAGCAACTCGCGAATGCGGCGGAGAGGCACCCCCTGGCCCTGGAGCAAGCGCACGGCGGAGAGCTGGAGCAAGTGCTTCTCGCGGTAACCGCCGCCGTCCGGCGCATCGACCAGCCCGAGCGTGCGGGTAGTAGCGGATCGTGCGTTCCGACACCGCATCGCCGGCCTGCCCGCTGACCGGCGCGACACCGTGCTCTTCGCACCAGGCGTTAATGCGGGCGGAAAGCTCTTCCAGGGAAAACGAATCAGGCATGGAGCGTAATTACAGTATGACAGTGTTACTGTCAAACGCGAAATAAATCCGCCTTCAGGCGGCCGGCAAAATCACCCGCGAAAGTCCCGCAACGCTCGCGCTGCCGACTCCGGCAAAACCGGGTTGATGTACATCCCCGTCCCGAGCTCGAAGCCCGCCGTCTGGTTCACCCGGGGCACAATCGCGATATACCAATGGAAGTGCGCCGCGGCTTTCTCTTTCGGACCGAGCGAGCGGACGACGAGATTGAACGGCGGATTTTCCAGCAGCCCATGGATCTTTTCGAGGATCGTGTGCAGCAGCTCCGCCAGGGCGCCCTCCGTTTCCACCGGCACTTCCGAGAAACACGCGGCGTGAGCCCGGGGGAAGATCCACAAATGATAGGGCGACAGCGCCGCGTACGGAATGAAAGCGATGAACGACGCATTCTCCGCGACCACGCGGCTCCCTTCCGCCTGTTCTTCCGCGATCATCGTGCAGGCCAGGCACCGCCCGGTCTCCGCAAAGAATTCCCGCGCATGCGCCACCCGATCGACGACCTGGCCCGGCACGATGGGGATACCCACGATCTGCGAATGCGGATGCTGCTGCGACGCTCCCGCTTCCGCCCCGTGGTTCTTGAAGATGATCACGTGCCGCACGCGCGGGTCCGCATAAAACGCGCGGAACCGCGCGACGTACGCCTCCACGATCCGCTGCACCTGGGCCGCCGGCAGCATCGCCATCGGCAGATCGTGCCGCGGACTTTCGATCACCACCTCATGCAAGCCCACGCCATTCACTGCCACGCGCGCCTGCTCGAACCCTCCCATCTCCCCCACCTCTCCTTCCGGCGAAAGGACCGAATATTTGTTCACGCACGAGCGCACCGTCCACGGCCCATCCTCCCCTACTGCGCGATACGTCTCCGGCCCGGTCAGCGCCTCATTTCCCGCACAAAAGGGGCACGCCGCATCATACGGCGGCAACGCTGCCATGACCAACGCCGGCCGCGCGAGATTACTCCCGCGCTTCGCGCGTTCCGGCGCGATCACCACACACTCGCCGGTCATTCGGTTCTGGCGGATCTCGGACATGAGGACGACCCGGTTATCGCGAAAACAGCGATCCGGCAAAAGCACCAAAAGCGGAGTTGCGCGGGGACTCGGCATGGCCCCGTCGGCGCTTGACGATCCAGACGAGGGAAATAGGCTCGCGGTCATGTTATTCGGGCACGCCAATTTGGTTCCGATTTCCACGCGTCAAAAATGAAGCCGTCTCCCGGCTCGACGAGCGGCGGCGCCCTTCGCCGCCTATGAAAGTCGGCATCGCCAGGGAAATCCGGCCCGGAGAAAGACGCGTCGCCGCCACGCCGGATACTACGCGCCGCTTGGTGAAGCTCGGCTTCGAGGTATGCATCGAAGCCGGTGCCGGAGGAGGCGCCTCCTTTCCCGATGCGGATTACCGGGCCGCCGGCGCGAAGATCGTGGACAAGGCCGAGCTCTGGGGCGCGAGTGGGATTTTGCTCAAGGTGCATCCGCCCGAAATGGACGCGGCCGCGCAGAAGCACGAGGCCGATCTGCTGCCCGCCGTCGCCGTCCTCATCTCGTTCCTCTGGCCCGCGAAGAACCAGGAATTGGTGGAGCGGCTGCGCGCGCGCCACGTCACCGCCTTCGCCATCGACCAGGTCCCGCGCATCACGCGGGCGCAGAAGATGGACGCGCTGAGTTCGATGTCGAACATCGCGGGCTATCGCGCGGTCATCGAGGCGGCGAGTTACTACGGGCGTTTCTTCACCGGCCAGATCACGGCGGCCGGCCGGGTGCCTCCGGCGAAGGTGCTCATCATCGGCGCGGGTGTGGCCGGGCTGTCGGCCATCGGCGCGGCGCGGAGCCTCGGCGCGATCGTGCGCGCCTTCGACACCCGGCCCGAAGTGCGCGAACAAGTCCACAGCATGGGCGCCGAATTTTTGACTGTCGCCGTGGAGGAAGACGGCAGCGGCGTCGGCGGTTATGCGAAGGAGATGAGCGCCGCCTTTATCGCCGCCGAGATGGCGCTGCTCGCGCAGCAATGTCTCGAGGTCGATATCGTCATCACCACCGCGCTGATCCCCGGCAAAGCCGCGCCGCAACTCCTCACGCGGGAAATGGTGGACAGCATGCGGCCCGGCTCGGTGATCGTGGACCTGGCGGCCGAGGCGGGCGGCAACTGCGCCGTGACCAAGCCCGACGAAGTCGTGGTGCAAAACGGCGTCACCGTCATCGGCTTCGTCGATCTGCCCAGCCGGCTCGCTCCCACCGCCAGCCAGCTCTACGGTACGAATTTGCTGCACCTCCTGGCCGACATGGGCGGCGGCACGAATTTCCACATCGACCTGGAAAACCCCATCGTGCGCGGCGCGATCGTCGTGCACGACGGCGCGCTGCTCTGGCCGCCTCCGCGCCCCGCGCCGGCCGCCAAACCGGCCGTCGCTCCGGCGAAGCCACCGGCGCCCGCGGCTCACGGCGCCCCGGCGGCGCCCGATCGGAAACTCCCCATAGCCGTCCTGCTCGGCGTGTTCCTCGTCCTCGCGCTGATCGGCGCGGTGGCGCCCCCGGCCCTGATCTCGCACCTCACCGTCTTCGTCCTCGCCTGTTTCGTCGGCTGGCAGGTCGTGTGGAATGTGACGCCGGCTCTCCACACGCCGCTGATGAGCGTCACCAACGCGATCAGCGGAATCATCCTGGTCGGCGGCATGTTGCAAATCTCCGGACCGCTTTCCTCCCCGGTGACCATTTTATCGGCCGCCGCCGTGTTGCTCGCCACCATCAATATCGCCGGGGGCTTCATGGTTACCCAGCGCATGCTGCGCATGTTTCAAAAATAGAGCGCCATGTCCCCGGGCTTCATCACTGCTCTCTACCTCGCCGCGGGAATTCTGTTCATCCTCAGTCTCGGAGGCTTGAGCGCCCAGTCCTCGGCCCGCCGCGGCAATGCCTGCGGTGCGATCGGCATGTTGATCGCCCTCGCCATTACGGCGATGGGCACGGTTCATTCCTATGGCTTGCTGATTCTCGTCCTGGGTGTGGGCGGTTCGGTGGGCGCGGTGCTGGCCAGGCGCGTGCAGATGACCGCCATGCCGGAACTCGTCGCGGTGTTGCACAGCTTCGTCGGGGCGGCCGCGGTCCTGGTGGGGATCGCGAGTTATCTCGCCGGGAAGACTTTTCCCACACCGGCCGAAGCCACCATCCATGAGATCGAAATCTTCCTCGGGGTGTTCGTGGGGGCCATCACCTTCACCGGTTCCATCATCGCCTTCGGAAAATTGCGCGGGCTGCTGCGGAGCAAACCGCTGCTCCTTCCCCGGCGCCACGGGATGAATCTCAGCGTGCTCGCCGCCTGCCTGGTCATGGGCGCGCTCTTCATCCGGGCGACCGGCACCGCCGGCATCGGGCCGCTCCTCGTGATGATGTTTCTTGCCGGCCTGCTCGGAGTGCATCTCGTCATGGCCATCGGCGGCGCGGACATGCCGGTCGTGGTTTCGATGCTCAATAGCTACTCGGGCTGGGCCGCTGCCGCGGCGGGCTTCATGCTCGATAACGATCTGCTCATCATCACCGGCGCGCTCGTGGGCTCCAGCGGCGCCATTCTGAGCTACATCATGTGTCGCGCCATGAACCGCTCGTTCATCAGCGTCATCCTCGGCGGCTTCGGCGCGGAGGAAGGCGCCGCTCCCGCCCGGAGCGCGACGGGCGAGCCGCAGGGCGAAGTCACCCCCATCTCCCCGGCCGACACCGCCACCTTGCTCGAAGATGCGAAGAGCGTGGTCATCGTCCCCGGCTACGGCATGGCCGTGGCGCAGGCGCAGTATCCGCTCTACGAGATCGCCCAGCATCTCCAGGCCCGCGGCGTCACCGTGCGTTTTGCCATCCATCCCGTTGCCGGCCGCCTGCCCGGCCACATGAACGTGCTCCTCGCCGAAGCGAAAGTCCCTTACGACATCGTGCTCGAGATGGAAGAGGTCAACGAGGACTTCCCCAGCACCGACGTCGCCCTGGTCATCGGCGCCAACGACATCGTCAACCCCGGCGCCCTGGACGACCCCTCCAGCCCCATCTACGGCATGCCCGTCCTGGAGGTATGGAAAGCCACCACCGCCATCGTGATGAAGCGCAGCATGGCCAGCGGTTACGCCGGCGTGGAAAACCCGCTCTTCTTCAAGGAGAACACCCGCATGCTCTTCGGCGACGCGAAAAAGAACGTCGACGCCATCCTCACCGAACTCCGCGCGAACGCCTCCCTGTCCGCCGTGTGAGCGATTCTGGGCCGGAGCGCCGGATTCCCCATCCTGAAAGTCGTCCCTCCCAAGGCCGGCCCGTCGAACGGTCGTCGCGACGAATCACAATCTCCTTTGCGAGAGTCCTCCGGCTCGGCTTGGATGCACCCGATGAACGCATATTGCGACTCCTTCCAAGTCCCGACCCGGGGCAAGGGCACTTACGAGATCACCGACGAGGTCGCGCGGATCGTGCGGGCCAGCGGGGTGAAGACCGGCACGGTGACGGTGTTCGTGCAGCACACCAGTGCCAGCCTGGTCATTTACGAAAATGCCGACCCCTCGGCGCGGACCGATCTGCATGCGTTCTTCGAGCGGCTGGTGCCGGAGGAGCAGGATTACTTCGTGCACACGGCGGAAGGGCCGGATGACATGCCATCGCACCTGCGGATGGTGCTCACGCGAACGAGCGAAGTGGTGCCGGTCGCGCAGGGGAACATGCAGCTCGGCACGTGGCAGGGCATATTTCTATTCGAGCACCGGCGTGCTCCTCATCGCCGTTCTGTGGTGGTCTCGGTGGTCGGCGTTTGACGCGGTCCCCGCACTTCACCGGTTCGGGTTACCACTCGCCCTCCGCCGATGGCACAATGCTTTCCGCTACTTGAGGTATTGCCGCCGCAGTTCGGCGGCGAGCGGCGCATTGATGGCCGCCAATCGATCACAGGCATCTTTGACCAATTCCGCGTCTCCTTTTTCGGAAGCAGCTGCCGCCAGATTTTGAAGATCGCTGACGCTTTGGGGATGGATCTGCAAGGCATGCCGGGAGCTGTCGATGCTATCCTCGATTCTCCCCAACTTGAGATAGGCAGAGCCAAGGGTCGTCCATGCCGTGGCGTGAAGAGGGCGATGGAAAACCGCCTTTTTCAGGGGCTCGATGGCTTCTTCATAATGGCCGCTATTGGCCTCGACGGATCCCAAGGTGGCCCAGGCGTCGGGGTCTTGGTCATCCAATTCCACGGCTTTGCGACCGGCGTCGATGGCCGCTTCGGCTTTTCCCTCCGCCAGCAGGAGGATGCTCAGGGAGTCCCAGCCGGCGCCGGCCTTTGGCAGTTGATGGAGAAGTTGCCTCAGCTCTTTCTCCTGCCCCGCTGGATCATGGCGCCGCGTGTATAACTCCCCAAATTCGCGCCAGGAAGAGGCCTCGGTGGGCGAAAGCCGGATCGCCGTCTCGATCGCCTGGACAGCCTCGGAAAAATGGCCTCGCGCCTCGCGGATTTTGCTCAAAGTCTGCCACGCAGAGACAGACTTGCCATCGATCTGGATCGCTTTCTGGCAAAAATCCTCGGCTTCGATCGCCCGATGCTGGGCCAGAAGCGCGAGGGAGAGCTGCAAGCTGGCGCTCGCCAACTGCGGATCCAGCTCCAATGCCTTGCGCAACGCGGCTTCGGATTGCACCGCGAACCGGATGGCGTCCTTGAGCTGGAAAAGCACCAGATCGATCACTCCCAGATCCCGCCAAAAAATCGGGTTCGTCTCATCGAGATGGATCGCCTTCTGCATCGTCTCCTCGGCCTCGGAATATCGAGACAGCATCACCAGGTTATATCCCACCATGCGCCAGCCGAGTGGCCATTCGGGTTTCTGCTCGACCAGGCTCTGGAATTTTTGCAAGGCCTGCCCGGCGCCGCGCCGGCTCGAGAGCAGCTTGCTGAATTCTTCGGCCAGCATCGAATTCCGGGGATACTTGCTCAAGGCGGATTCGTATGACGCGACGGCTTCGTCGTATTTCCCCAATCGGGCCTGGGTGTAAGGCAGAAGCGTTTGCTCGGCGGGATCCTCGGGAGCGTATTCCAACGCCTGGGCGGCGGCGGCGCACGCCTCGGCGTAGTCGTTCGACAACCGCGCCACGCCTTGCCAGCCCACGAAGTGGTGCGGCATGATTTCTGTGATCCTTTGATAGGCGGCGAGGGCCTCCGCCGGCCGGTTGCGCTGCTCCTCCGCCATGCCAATAACACCCCAGGCGCGCCAGGAGTGGACATCGGCCGCAATCGCCTGGTTGGCATAGCGAATCGCCTCGTCCGGTTGATTCGCGGTGAGGGCAATTATTTGCGCGGCTCATCAAGGCAACGGCGTTTTGCGGGTCGATCGCGAGCGATTCTTCGGCGTAGCGATCGCTCTCCTCCAGGCGCTTCTGTTTGAGACGGAGATTGGCCAGTGCCGCCAGAGCGAACGCATTTTTCGAATTTCGGGAAATGAGTCCAGTGAGTGTTTTATCCGCGTCGTCGAGACGGCCAATGGCGACCAGGCCATCGGCCAGTTCCAGGGATGCCTCCGGTGAATCGAAGCCGAGCGACTGGGCTTTTTCCATTTCCTCCACGCCTTCCTGGTAGCGCTCCCGCTTGATGTCCGCTTCCCCGAGCACCGCCCATCCCTGTTTGTCCGATGGATCGAGGGCCACGAGAGCCTTCGCGGCCAACGCCGCTTCGTCGTACCTGCGGGAATTAGCCAGAAAGGACGCGAGGTTTCGCCGTGCTGCCAGATTATCGGGGTTGGCGGCGACGGCGCTTTGCATGGCGGCGACGGCTCCCGGCAAGTCGCGCATGCCCAGCAGCGCGAGGCCCCGATTAGCCAATGTTTCCGCGTCATTCGGCTCGATCTTCAGTGCCCGATCAAATTCCGCCAGGGCGTCCTCCGGTTTTCCTTCCTGCAAATGGACAAACCCGAGAATGGCGTGGGCGTCCCTCGAATCGGGATCGAGTTCCGTGGCTCTGGCGAAGGTGTTGACCGCTTCGGAGATCTTCCGCGCTTTCAGGAGCACGGCGCCGCGAAGCATGCAGATGTCGAATGACTTGGGATCGGCATCCGCCGCCCGCTGGAGCGCTGCCAGGGCATCGTCGGTTTTGTCCAGGGTGTTCAGGCCAATTCCCAAGCCTTCCCATGCTTCCGCATTCGTCGGCTCGAAACCAATCGCCGTTTGAAAGGCCTCTGTGGATTCTTTTGGCTTCCGATTTTGAGATAGCCGGAACCAAGTTGGAAGTAGGCGGCACCCCAACTGAGAGCGAATGACAGGATCGCCGGGCGCGGCCTTTTCGGCGTCTTTCAGCGCTGCGATTTTTCGGAGCAATGCCGCTTTGGATTCATCGGATAGTTCCCGCGCAAGATCGTTTTTCAACGGCGGAAGCGGTGGAAGGGCCGGTGAATCGTCGCCCAGGCTGTGGTATTGCGGAGGGTGATCGCAGCTACGCACAGGATTCGAGGAATGAGGGGGGAATCGGCTCATCGAAAAGAAGATCCAGCGCGACCATAGCATGGGCAAGAACATGCATCATGCCAAAGGTCTGGAGCGACGAGCGCGGAAAGACGATCCAAAGGTGAACCGGATATCGCTCATCGCTCGATCCTCACCGGCGCAGCGTGGTGGTATCGGTGGTGGGCGGTTCGCTCCGGGAGCGCTTGTGGCGGCCTTCGGGTGGAACGCCGGGGATTGTTCAACCTGAAAAAACCACGAAAACGCTCGAAAGCTGACTGCCACCGTCGAATCGTCCTCAATGATCGACTCCAGGCTGATCCGAGCCTTTCCTTTTCGAGAAAGATTCTCCCGAAGCGTTGCATTTCTGCCGACGGCGGGGCCTGGCAGACGGCGCGCAACTCGCCGCGCACCGATTTCTCGTAGCGAATGGTGCTCTCCCGAATGACGATATGGGCGTGGGGTTCGCGCAGGAGCCACCAGAGAAGGCTGTAGCCGCTCAGGGTGGCCAGCGCGTGCAGGCTTCCGCCAAAGGCGGTGTGCAGATGGTTGCGATTGGGCGCGAGCGGCGCCGTGAGCACGAGTGCGAGTCATCGCATTCCGCCACCCGCACGCCCATGGCGACCGTCAGCGGGATTTGCTCGTGGAGAAATCGCTCGAGTTCCGCCGCGCCGTTCATCGCTTCTTCCCGGCCAGGGTGGCGTAGAGGGCATCGATCAGGCGCAGCGCCTTGGGGCCGGGCAGGACACCGGGTTCCATCTGGTTCATCACGTAAGCGAAGGAGACCCGATCTCCGGATCGGCAAAGGCATGGCTGCCGCCTGCCCCGGGGTGGCCGAACGCTTTCAGAGATGGCCCGAAATTCGTGCGCAGCTTGCGGCCCGCCGCATCCACGGGATCGCGCATGAAGCCGGCGGAAAACGCCGTCTCCAGCAACAGCACGCGGTCTGGTCCCTGCGCGAGCGTGGTGGTCATCCAGTCGAGCGTGCGCGGCTCGAACCATCGCCGGCCCTCGAGCGCTTCACCCTCGGCGAGCATCGCATAGAATTTCGCCAGGCCGCGCCCGGTTCCGACCCCGCCGAACGCGCCGAACGAGGCCGCCCGCGCTTCCGGACCATTCATTGCGGCCACGCTGTGCAGCCCCCGGGCGAGGCGAAAGCGCGCGACGTCAGCGAAGCCGGGGTGAGGAACGCCGTGTAAAACGCATCGCCCTTCGGCGGCGACGTCTTGGTCGGAAAGATCGAGGCGGGTTCATGGACGCGCTCCGGCGGCAGGCCGATCCACACGTCCAGCCCGAGCGGCTCGGCGAATTCGGCGCACCAGTAGTCGCGCAACGTGCGCCCGCGGGTAATGCGCCGCAGGATTTCATCCACGAGAAAACCAAAGGTGCGCGGATGGTAGCCGTGCCCTTCGCCCAGCGGCCATGCCGGCGCGGCGGCGGCCAGCGCGGCGGCGACCGCCTCGTGATCCATCACCGGCGCGGGGCGTCGCGAGAGCGGCGAGGCCCCGCTTGATGAGAAAGCAGTTCCGCGATCGTCACGCGGTCCTTGCCCGCTTGCGCAAATTCCGGCCAGACCTCTGCGACGGGCGTGGTCAGTTCGATCCCGTTCTCCTGGCAGGCATGCAGCAGGCACGCCCGCCGCCAGCCCTTTCGTGGCCGACCAGAAAAGCACCATCGTCTCCTCGGTCCCAGGCGTTTTCGTGCTGCCGGTCCTTGAAACCACCCGCCAGCGAGACGATTTGCCGCCCTTCGTGCCACACGCACACCGAGGCGCCGAGCTCTCCGTAGATCGTAAAGTTTTCCGCAAAGAGTTCGGTGAGGCGCGAATGGGACCATCTATTCTCCCTATCGTGCGCCGCCGCACCTTTGATCGGCAAGCGGAGTCGTCGGACGGAAAGATTTCTTCTCTGGAGAGCAGGAGCGACCCCAAGTGGCTCGAAGCTCCAGCTTCGAATCCCCGTCGCCAAGGGTGGCGGTGCCCGCCAGCCGGCTCATCGAAGCTGGAGCTTCGAGCCACGATGAAGAGATGTTGCGACGCCGGGGACAGCACCGCTACGGATCAAAACTGCGCCCGAAACGCCCGGAACTCCTCGCGGAGTTGCTCCAGCTCGGCGCGAAGGGCGGCGATCTCGGCAGCCAGGGCGTCGCTTCGGGACGGGGTGGGCTCGGCAGCGGGCGGGGAGGACTGGGACGTCGGGAAGGCAGTGGCGCCGGCCGGGATCTCCGGCTCGGGGGACTTCGGCGGAGAGGAGCTGGATGACGCGGGCGCTCTTTCTGCCGGGGCGGGCGGGGAGGAAGCGGATCAGCGGGGCGTCGCCGCGGGCGAGTTCGTCGAGGCGGGTTTCGAGATCGGCCATGGTCTCGAAGGCGTGCATCCGCTCGGTGCGGGAGCGGAGTTCGCCGGGGGTCTGGGGGCCGCGCAGGAGGAGCACGCAGAGCAGGGCGACCTCGGCCGGCGTGAGGTCGTAGTGCTCCAGCAATTTATGCCGATACTTTTGCACCCGCGATCCGGCGCCGAAGATGACGCTGGCCAGCTTCTTCTCCCGCAACGCATTGAGGCCGGCCTCGACCGACTTTTTCATCATACGAGACGACGGGGTCGCGGTTTGTGCTTTGGTTGCAGGCCGTGGTGACGCTGTTGAGGGAGAGGGGGTAGTTCTCCGGGGTGAGCCGTTCCTTTTCCAGCAGGCAGCCGAGGACGCGGGTTTCGAGAGGGGTGAGTTCGAAGGACATTTGGGCGGGTGGGACAGGGAAGAACATCGAACATCCAACGCCGAACTTCCAACATCCAATCAATGCAGGCCGAATGTCCGCAACGGAGGGACGCGCTCCGGCGCGCTCCCCGATTTTGAGGCGGGCAAACGACAGCGTGGGACGCGCGGGAGCGCATCCCTCCGAAATTTTTGAGCTGCTATCCGTCCCACGGCCCTCGGCCGTCGCCTGGAAATCAGGAACCCCGGCGGGCGGGCGGGATCTTCGTCTTGTCCTTCTTAGGCTTCTTGACTTCTTTTTTGTGACTGTTGTTACCTTTGGCCATAATCGGAGGTGGGTGATGGGTTGCTGCGGCGCCGGATTCGTAACCGAATTTGGAAGGGATGTCTCGCTATTCGCGAAGCCGGGGCGATGCTCCGTGAATTATGGGCGATAAATCTCCAAAAGCGACCAACAAACAAAACGCACAGAAACAGGCGAAGAACAACGCCAGCAACCAGAAAAAGAAGAGCGCCACGGCGGCGAAGCAAGCGGTGGTCAAGGGCAAGAAGTAGCATAGAGCTGCGGTGAGCGGTGCGCGGGTGCTATCACGGAGGGCGGGCTTTCCAGCCCGGCCAGTCCGATTAAGATAATGTTGTAGCCGCTTAAACGCAGAGAACACAGCGTCGCGCAGGTCTGCGGGGATGTTTTACCCGCGAATCACGCTAATGACACGAATGGGAGGATTCGCGTGATTGGTGTGATTCGCGGGCTGCTCCTCCGACCCCTTTTCGTGCTTTTTCGTGCCTTTCGTGGACCCCTCTTGGGGTTGCGGCTTCGCCACGCTGGGCTCTCTGCGTTTTGTTTGGCTGCGCTGCGTTTTGACGGACGGTTACAGCTCGAACCAAACCGCTCTAGTCTAGGCGGACAGGAATGTCCGCGCTCCGTTAAAAGCGCTCCGTTGCGCCGCCTGGACTTCCGCCGAATCTCCCTGCCGCGAAAGCGCGAACCGCTTACGCGGCGCGCTTGCCGTCCGTAAAGCCGGCGTCATCGCCGCGGCGGGGCGCGATGGGTTCCTCGATGAAAGTGGCCGTCTTCTCGTAGGTGAGCTGCCCTCGATCACTTCCGTCAGCGCGATGTCCGCCAAACCCATGCGCAGCTCCACTTGCACCATCGGGCGGTGCCCATTGGAAAGCTGACGCACCCGCCGGGAGATGACATTCACCAGGTACTGTTCGCTTTTGATGACGGTGAGTGCTTTTTCGAGGAGATGGCTTTGCATAGAGGATATGTTTCCTGCCGACTCAGGAGGGTTTCGAACGGGCTCCTTGCCCTTGCAAAACACCTACAGAAGCAGATATGCACGGTCGTCCCTTTTAGGGAAATAGCGAGGAACTAATTTAGGCACGGCAGGGACGCCGCGCCGCCGGCGTCCTCTCGTATCCCGAGCTCTGGAGGACGGATGTGAGGAGCACGCGCCCTCACGGCCCCTGACATTCCCTAATGCCTTCTCACGCGGAAGCGATCGCGACCTGGCGCGATTCGCCAAGGCCTCGACGCCGAGTTCCACGATGTCGCCGGGCTGGAGGTAGACCGGCGGCTTGAGACCGAGACCGACCCCGGGAGGCGTGCCGGTGCTGATGACATCGCCCGGCAGCAGCGTCATGAACTGGCTGATGTAACTGACGAGTTGCGGCACTTTGAAAATCATCTGCGCGGTGGTGCTGTTCTGGCGGACCTGGCCGTTGACCTTCAGCCACAGTTTCAAGTTGTCCGCATCGGCGATTTCATCGGGGGTCACGAGGAATGGCCCGAGCGGAGCGAAGCTGTCGCAGCTCTTGCCCTTGACCCATTGGCCGCCGCGTTCGAGCTGCCACTCACGCTCGCTGTAGTCGTTGTGCAGGACATAGCCGGCCACATGGTTCATGGCGTCATCCTCGGTGACGTAGGCGGCTTTCCTGCCGATCACGAAGGCGAGTTCGACTTCCCAATCCGTCTTCCGCGAATGCCGCGGAATGATTAGCGGATCGTTCGGGCCGGTGATGGAGGAGGTGGCCTTGAAAAAGAGGATCGGCTCCTTCGGAATTTCCGCGCCGGATTCTTTGGCGTGGTCGGCATAGTTGAGGCCGATGCAGATGATCTTGCTGGGACGTGCGATGCACGGGCCGAGGCGTACGCCAGGGTCCACCGTCGGTGCGCCGGCGGCGTTCTGGGCGGCCCACGCAGCGAGCCGCGCGAGGCCATCGCCGCCGAAGAATTTCTCGTCGTAGTCGGAACCAAAATCGGCAGCGTCGATGCGGCGGCCATCGGCGAGGAGGAGGCCGGGTTTTTCTGATCGGGGAGACCAAAGCGAATGAGTTTCATGAGAGTGGGTTCGGGATGGAGCTAGCGAATGGTCAAGGGTCCCGCCGTCGACGGGATAGGCGGAGCCGGTGATGAAGCTGGCCTCGTCGCTGCACAGGAAGAGCGCGGCGGCGGCGACTTCATCGGGCGTGCCCATGCGGCCGATGGGTTGGGCCTTGGAGAGTTTCTCGAACATCTCGTCCTCGCGGCCCGGATAGTTCCTGGCGATAAAGCCATCCACGAAAGGGGTGTGGATGCGGCCGGGCATGATGGCATTGCAGCGGATGCCATGCTCGAGGAAATCCTTGGCGATCGAGTAAGTCATGGCGAGCACCGCGCCCCTTGCTCGTGGCATAGGCGAAGCGGTCGGTGATGGCCATCTGCGAGACGGTGGAGGCGAGATTGAGGATGACGCCGCCGCCTTGGGTCGTCATGTGCCGCAGCGCGGCCTGCGTGCAATGCGCGACGCCGTTGACGTTCACGCGCTGGATGCGGGCGAAGTCTTCCGGCGTGGTGTTGAGCGCATTGCCCACGTGGGCGATGCCGGCGTTGTTCACCAGGATGTGCACCCGCTCGTGGCGGGCGAGCAGGCGCGCGAAGGCGGCGTCCACGGAGGCCGGGTCGGCGACGTCGCAGCTCTCGCCATTGGCGCGGTAGCCGCCGTTGCACAATTCGCGGACGGCCGTTTCGAGCCCGGTGGGTTGCAGGTCGAGAATTTCGATGGCCGCGCCGTGGGCGGCGAAGCGCCGGGCGATGGCGAGGCCGATGCCGGAGGCGCCGCCGGTGATGACGGCGGTTTTGGCGGCGAGATGAAATGCGGGGGTATTCATGCGTCTTTGTTTTCCTGGTTGAGGATGCGTCCGATGATCGGGTACTGCTCGATCTCGAGCACGCTCCCGCTCACCGGACGACTGGCGGGGCTCACCCAGTACACGGCGGCCTCGGCGATGTCCACTGGCATGAGCAACTTGCCGGAAGGCGCGACGTAGGGCGGCACGTGGTCCGGCCAGTCGGGCGGGAGACCGTCGCCGAGCTTGGTCTGGTATTCATTGTCGGTCAGCGTCCAGCCGACATTGATCTGGTTCACACGCACGCGGTCGGGGCCGAGGGTGTCGGCGAGATTGCGGGTTCATGGTCATGAGTCCGCCTTTGCTCATGGAGTAGGCCACGAGGTTCGACTGCCCGCAGTGCGCGAGGATGCTGCCGATGTTCAGCACGCAGCCTTGGGTTTCTTTCAAGGCGGGAACCAGCGCGCGGATGAGCATGAGCGGTGCGCGGAGGTTCACGGCCATGATGCGGTCGAAGAACGCGGGGTCGGTGTCCTGCAAATGGGCGCGCGTGGTGAGGGCGGCGTTGTTCACGAGAGCGTCGATCCGGCCGAAGCAACGGAGCGCGGCGGCGGCGAGTTGGGCCGGGTGCTCGGGATCGGCGAGATCGCCGGGCACGAAGGCGGTGCGCTCCGCGCCGAGTTCCGCGCGCAACGCTTCGCCGCGCGCCGTGTCGCGTCCGTGCAGAATGACGCGGGCGCCTTCCGCCACGAAACGCTGCGCCATGGCGGCGCCGATGCCGGTGGTACTGCCGGTGATGAGGATGACTTGGTTTTCGAGTCTCATGAATGGATTTTCCGCCCGGATGCGGAGCGGAGGTGGGGTGCTTGCATGGCTTAGGTGGGCTGCATAATCGGTTTTGGCATCGAAATGACCTGAATTTCGAGAAACTCGCGAAGGCCTTCCTCGCCGCCTTCGACGCCGATGCCGCTCTGCTTGATGCCGCCGAAGGGAATCTCAGCCTTGAGCGGACGCCATTCATTCACGCCGACAATGCCCGCCTCGATGCCGCGCGCGATGGCGTGACATTGCGCAGGTCGCGGCCCGTAGACGTAGGCGGCGAGGCCGTGCGGTGTCTCGTTGGCGCGTCGCACGGCTTCGGTCACGCTGGTGTAGCGCAGGAGCGAAATGACGGGACCGAAAATCTCGTCGCGGGCGACTTTCATGTCGTCGCGCACGCCGGTGAGCAAGGTCGGTGGGAAGAAGCTGCCCGCGCGCAGGCTGTCGTCGCTTTCGTAGCTGCGGTTCTGGGCGACGATGCGCGCACCCTGGGCCACGGCTTGATCCACGACCGCGCCGACTTCCGTGCACGCTTGTCGATGGATGAGCGGGCCGGCGTCCATGCTCTCGGCGAGGCCATTGCCCACGCGCGCCGCCTCCAGTCTCGCCGCGAGCTTCTCCGTCAGCGCGCTCTCGATGTCGGCGTGGACGAAGACGCGATTGGCGGTCACGCAGACCTGGCCGGAGACGAGAGTTTCAAGCGGATGAGTTGCTCCGCAGTGAAGTCGAGATCGGCATCGGGCAGCACGATGAAGGGAGCGTTGCCGCCCAATTCCAACGAGACCCGCTTGATGCCTGGCGCGGCTGCGGCCATCAGCGTGCTGCCCGTCGCCGTGGAGCCGGTGAGGCTGAGGACGCGCACTGCCGGATGCTCCGCGAGCACCCCGCCGACCACCGAGCCACGCCCCGGCACGATCTGCAGAACGCCCGCCGGCAGTCCGGCCTCGGCCATGAGCGGACCTGTGGCGAGGGCGAATGAGTGGCGTGAGCTCCGCCGGCTTCCATACCGCGCTGCAACCTGCCGCCAGCGAAGCGGCGACTTTCTTCGCGCCCTGCGCAATGGGAAAATTCCACGGCGTGATGAGTCCCGCGACGCCAGCCGCCCGATGCTCGACGAAGAATTCGCGTCCCGCCTCGGGATGCGCGGCGATGCGTCCGTAAACGCGCCGCGCTTCCTCGCCGAACCACTGGAAGAAGCTCGCCGCATACTCGATCTCGCCCACCGATTGCGCGTAGGGCTTGCCCTGCTCGGCGGTGAGCAACCGGGCGAACTCATCCTTGCGCGCCAGCAGCAGCGCCGCCGTGCGTTTCAGAACGTCGCCTCGCTCCACGGCGGAGACGTCCCGCCACGCGCGTTGCGCCTTCGCCGCACCCTCGATGGCGCGGTGGACGGTGGCCGCATCGGCTCGCGTGACATCGGCGATCTTCTCGCCGGTGGCGGGATTGTGGACGGTGACAGTTTCCGCCGCCCGCCTGCCATTGACCATCGATCCAGGGGCGCGGCTCGAACCAGAAATGGGGAAGTGTTTTCGTGCTCATGGTATTACTATGCGCCATCGAGCACGTTTGGATAGAGGTGGAGGATTTTTGTCCAGGGGGAAGGGGGAAAGCATGTGTCCTCCCATCATCGCGATTCAGCCCGTGAGGCTCACCGCGCAGTCTCAAATAATGACCGTATCGGCTCATGAGAATCGACGCTTTCGCCATTCCGATGATAATTTGCGGGAAATGGGCATCCTCCTGGAAAACATCCGCTTCGCTCCCGGTGAATGCCTTCGCCTGCTGCGCTGGCAGGGAAAGTCGCACACGCTGGAGTCCCGCGAGGCCGGCGGACGGCGCATCGGTGTGACTGGAGTGGGGCATCGCTGGCATAGCCATGCGGAGATGGAGTTCACGATTTTCCTGCGCGGCTCCGGCATGCGCTACGTGGGGGATCATGTCGGGGCCTTTGGTGAGATGGATTGCGTGTTGCTGGGCAGCCATCTGCCGCATTGCTGGATGGAAGCGGGCCGCACGGACGGTTGGGTGCTGCAATTTCACCTGGCACCCGAGCATCCACTGCGCCGCCTCGGTGGTGCCGGGGATTTGCCACGTCTCTTCGCCGCGGCGGAGCGCGGCCTGCATTTCCATCCCGCCACCGCCCAGCACGCGCTCGAGCTATTGGAAAAGATGGCGGATGCCAGTTGTCTGGCGCGTTCCGGCTTGCTGCTGGAACTTCTCGCGCTGTTGCACGACGCACCCCGGAAGCACACGACCCGGCTCAGCCAGGCCCGCGTCTTCGCCGAGGTCAACGCGGCTACGCGTCCGCGCCTCGAAGCGGTGGCGCAGTGGGTGCTTGAAGAATTCACCGAGCCGCTCACGCTGGACGAAGCCGTGCGGCGGAGCGCCATGAGTCGCGCCACTTTCTGCCGGCAATTCGTCCGCCACACGGCAAGACCTTCATCGCCTTTGTCACCGACGCCCGCCTGGCCTGCGCCCACCAATGGGTGACGCAGACCCAGCGCAGCATCACCGATATTGCCTTCGCCAGTGGCTTCAGCAGCCTCACGCGTTTCAATTCCGCTTTCCGCGCCATGGTTCGGCCGCTCTCCGCGGGCCGTGCGGAACGCGTGCTGAAGCAGAGATGGCAACCCTGCTCTTTGTCCTCGCCGAGGATGGATCGAGTATGCACGATGGTAATCCCACCCATCCCATTATGTCCCTCCATACTCGACGTGAATTCGCGAAACTGGCCCTGGCGGCACTGCCCGGCGCTGCCTTGCTTTCCAAGGTAAACCCGCTCGGCGCCGCGGAAACTTCCGCCAAGCCCAACTCCAAAGTGGCCGGCGTTCAAATCGGGCTCAATGTCCCCTACAGCTTCGCCAACCCGATCATGAGCGGCGACGATATCCTCAAGAACTGCCTGCAACTCGGCCTGAGCGGAGTGGAGTTGCGCACCCAGCCGGTCGAGGCATTTCTGGGCCTGCCCCCGATCGACACCGCGAAGAGCAAGGCGGAAAACGCGCAAGAGCTCCGCGACTGGCGCAAGAGCGTGTCCCTGGACCGCGTGAAGGACTTCCGCGCCAAGTACGAGACGGCGGGCGTGCTGATTGAAATCGTCAAGGTGGACGGGATTTTCGGGATGTCGGACGAAGAGGTCGACTACGCCTTTGCGCTGGCCAAGGCACTGGGTGGCCGCGCCATTTCCACGGAAATCTCCCACAAGGAAGAAGAGCTGAAACGCCTTGGATCATTCGCGGACAAGCATCAGTTCATGGTCGGCTATCACGGGCACGCTACGACGAAGCCCGAGCATTGGGAGCGGCCTTTGCGCTCGCGAAATTCAATGGCGCGAATGTCGATCTCGGCCATTTCGTCGCGGGCAACAACACCTCTCCCGTCCCTTTCATCACGCAGTACCACGATCGCGTGACGCACGTACATCTGAAGGATCGCAAGTTCAACAACGGCCCGAACACGCCCTTCGGTGAAGGCGACACGCCGATTGCCGAGGTGCTGCGCCTCATCCGCGACAACAAGTGAACATCCAGGGCACGATCGAGTTTGAATACAAGGTTCCCGCCGGCTCGGACCGCATGACCGAACTGGCCCCGCGCCATCAAGTTCTGCCGCGACGCGCTCGCCTCCTGACTCGCTGAGTATCCGCGAACGTGCCATCGCCGCCCGCCTGGCGGGGGGCCATACTTGCGCGCGAGCGACGGGTTAGTGGTCCCCAGTTTCTCCGGCCCGGTTCGTGTTGGCGATGGCCTCGTCGATCTTATGCACGGCTTTGTCCGGCTCGCCCTTTTGCAGGTATTGCGTGGCCTGGTCGGTGAGCTGACGCGCGATGTTTTTGTACGTGCCTTTATTTTTGCTGGCGCGGGCGAGCTCGCCACTCGCTGCCGCCAGTTCGCCGAGCGCACCTGGCGCGTCGGTGGGCGCTTTCTCCCGGGCCGAAGTGAGATGCTTCAAGGCGGAGTTGATATGGGGCTGTCCCGGAAAAGTCGGCGGATCGTTGGCTTCGCCGGAGGTGGCGACGAAGAGGAGGGAGGCGGACAGCAGAGTGGTGACGACGGATGGGAGTTTCATGGCGGAGGAACGCATTGATGTAGGTAGTGGCAGGACGAGGCGATGCGTGCGCGCACCCCGGCATCGAGTGAAGCTCGAAGATCCAACGAAGACAAACCACCACGCATGGGAGCGGTTGTCTCACTAACACTGGCCACTGGCGAGCCTATTCTGCGGCTGCCGGATCATTCGCCGAACGCGTATTTACGGCGTTGCCGGAGCGCTTCTACCCGTTGCGCCAAGGCATGACCGTGCGGCTTATCGGCGTAATATTACGTATTTATCCGAGGTGGATTCCAGCGTGCTGAACAAAAGCCGCCGCGTTTCGTCATATCAATGATATGAAACGCATCCTGATCACGGTTCCGACACTCCTTGTGGCGCTGACTATTACGGGTTGTGCCAGCATGGTGTCCTCTTCCTGGCACCTATCCGGGAGGGGAGGCGCTGAACCCGCGGGAGGAAGTCATGACTCGGGTGGCGCTTCCGGATACGATCCATTCGCCCAGCAGACGCAAGAAGACGTCGCTCGCGAAACGGAACAGTTTCAATCAACAACAGAGCCAGGACATGGCAAATCAAGGCAATCAGGAGGCCGCGCAAGCCGCATCTGACACCGGCACAGCGGTCGCGGCAGGAGTGGCTGCCGCCTTGAATCCTAATCCGGCAATCAAAATTCGAGATCATCTGAAACGCGTCCTCCTTATTTCGGTGGTCGTCACCGCCTGTGCGATGCACCTCCCGGGATGTGCGTCGGAGCTCGTCGGCTCGGGGGGCGACGTCCCTTTCCGACGACGATAACAGGAGTTTTCATGATGCCAACGATCAGGCCAATGCGGCGTCGGCCGCTGCCGCCGCTCAAAACGCCAATGACGCCGCGCAAGCCGCATCCTCTGCCAGCGCCGCGGCAGCGAGTCAACGGTCGGGAAGCAATAAACTCCTGCATTTATGACTGAGAAAATCGCCTTTGCACGGGCTTGAATTGAGATCAGGGAACACTCAATAGTGCTCGCCATGGCCTCTCGGCGGAACATTATCAAGGCCTTACTGGCCATCGTGATGGGATTCAGTGTCAACCTCTCATCTGCCGGCATACAAGCTGAAGTTTCGTTAGTTGACTCGCCTCTGGAGCTGAGAGGGGCGTGTTCCGTCAGGACGGATGATCATGTCACCGGGCTTGTGACCTGGTGGATGGAGCGGGAGAAGTCTGATACTTCGCAAAAGAGGCCCGAGTTTGTTCATTATCCAACGGAATGGGAAAGAGGTAAAATCCACATCGGGAAGTCCGGAGGAGCAGCATTTGTTGACGATCATGAAAGTATCTTTCGCCAAAGAGTTTAATCCTCCGTTGAAAGGGACGTTTGAGGAACAGGAGCACAAAAGGTACTACGATCAGCTTGCCCTCGAAGAATTCATAATGAGCTTCAAGACCGCTGCGCGACCAAAAAGGAGGCACGGTCCAAACATCATTAGTTACTCGGATAGCCATCCGATGGATGGTTTAACGGATTCATTGCCAAGGCGTCTTTGCGCCAATCCGGCTTGCGCATTTTCTCTTTGCTAAAACGAAAATGATGCTGTTCGCTTCCCTGAAGTTGGGAGACTTGCCTGATTTTCCACACTTTATTTGAAAACCGCGGATGGGGAGACCCCCGATTTCCGCCGAAACACTGAATGCCAACGATTTACAGAAGCGGCATCGAGCGATAGTGTGCCTGCCCGGTGTGACAATGCAAGCGCATTGGCGCCGGAGAGCGGGGGAGATGGTGATCGTCGGAAAAAGAGTCGGCATATGCGCGGCAAAAGGACGATCCTCTCATATGCCGCGTGCGTTCCTGGCCGGTCAGCAGATTTCTTTCGATTTACAGACGAGAAGCTGACTCGCACATTCCTTTCCGACCATCCACCTCTTCCATATCCTGACAAATGTCTTCTGCCTACGTCCGCTTAATAAGAGGTTAGGCCCTGAGTCCCCCGTGCAGGTTTGCTAATAAAAATGACCGCCACTTTTCATAACCACTCGAAATGGAGCGATGGACGATCGTCATTTGCTGAGATCTACGCTTATGCGGAATCGGTCGGCGTTGAGATTCTTGGTCTCTCCGATCACTTTTGCATTTATCCAGACGTTTCTTCTCCAGCTTGGAGTCTGAATCCCGATCAGACCGGGGATTATTTGTCCGAGGTCCTTTCCTACCGCGACCGAGGGAACATTGAGATTCAAGTAGGACTTGAGTTCGACTGGTTTGAGGATCGTCGGGAGGTAATTGCCCCTTTCGTTGCACGCATTCCGTTGGATTACCGAATTGGAGCGATCCACCATGTTCAGATGCAGCAATTCGACATGGACAGATCATTTTGGACCTCGAAGTCGGCAGAGGAACAAGACGATGTTTACATCAGATATTGGGTTTGGTCCGCGAGATGGTCGAAAGCAGCCTTTTTGATATTGCTGCGCACCTCGACCTTCCGAGGAGCTCGGATTCTACCCAAACACCGATCTAAGTTCTATCATCGACGGGGCACTGGATGCCATCAAGGCTGCCGGGATGGTCGTCGAGATGAATACGGCAGGCTTCAACAAGCCGTGCGCCGATGGCTATCCATCCCTAGATATCTTGCAGCGATGCCGCCACCGAGAGATTCCAGTCACTCTATCTTCAGACGGACATTTGGCGGAGCATATCCTCTTCGAGTTCGATAGGGGGCTTACGAGCTTACAGGAAGCTGGATTTACTTCGATCACACGCTTTCGTAATGGAGACAGATGGTCTGAACCTTTGGCCGATGCGCTAAAGAAAAGGAAGGCCTAACTGCTGCCATCTTCAGGGAAGCAGTCGGATGGCGACCCACAAACAGCGGCTTGATCTTCGCGCATGGTGTCTCAACCACTTGCAGTAGGCCCCGCGGATGGGGGGATTCGAACCCCCGTGCCGGTAAAGGCACACACGCTTTCCAGGCGAGCACAATAGACCACTCTGTCATCCATCCATAATCTGCGGGGAGGCTATAGTGCGGGAAAAGGCGCGTTGTGCAGCGGATATGCCGACCGATCGCTTCTCGATGGGGAGCGGCCGACTCTCCCATTTCAGCCGATGAAGATCTGCCGAAAGGCTACTTCTTGCCGACGGCGTGCAGGGCGGGGGTGTCGAGGTCGAGCTTGGACAGGGGGATGACTTCGAGTTTGGGGAAGAGGGCGCGCGAATCCGGTCCGGCCGGAACGCGCTGTTTCTCCTTCTTCTGCTGCTCGCGTGGCTTTGGCTCTTCGTCGCCGGGACGGCCGGTGTCCACGCGAAGCCCTGGAGCCGAGCGCCCGGATTTCACTCTCGTTCCCCGAACTGCCACCGACCTTTTTTGCGGAGAAATCGGGCGCCAAAAAGCACGCTCGTTTGTCGGCGCAACTGCCGGACAATTACTCCGCTGAACGCTCCATTCCCTTGTTCGTCTATCTCGGTGGCGGCAATGGCGGCCATGGCGATACCGTGGCTTTAGCGCGTCGCATCATTGGTGCGCGCGATTACATCGCCGTCGACCTCCCCCTGTTCAAATCTCCCCCAAAGCCAAACGACCCCAGCCTTCGGGGCCTGACTCTCGATCCGGCCAATGTGCATCTGCCTAATGACACGGCGATCCTCAGCCGCTGCTATCGAGCGATGTTGCAAAAACTTTACGAAACTGTGCCGAACATCACGTCAGGCGCTGTATGCTAAAGCTGTGTTGGCGTGCGGCATCGGAGGGGGGGAGCCCGTAAGCGCTTCCCGAAATGGTTTGCTGATTCGCGAGGTTTCGGAATTCACGAGGTTTCGCGAAAATGGCGATTAGGTGCGGCGAGGCGTCGAAGAGTGCACGGAAAGAAAATTGTCCCTGTTAGCGGGCGGCGCTTCTCGCGCCGCCGATTGGGCCGGTTCAGCCTATGGCACGGGTCTAGCAGGCGCTTTTCGCGTGCTGAAGATTCAGAGATTGTTGGACGCAGAATTTGTCGTATTCGCCCTGAGTGGCCGAATCGAAACGGAACATATCGCGCAACTGGAAGCGCTCATCGGCGCGGAACGTCGGGGCGTGGTTCTTGATCTGAAAGAAGTGAGCCTCGTGAGCCGTGATGTGGTGGGCTTCCTGGCCTGCTGCGAGGCAAATGGCGTTCGGCTCAATGAGTGCCCGCCCTATGTCCGTGCGTGGATTTTGGGACAGCGGGAGTAGAAAGGAACAATCAAAACCGCCAGCCATCAGGACCGGCGTGCGCGTTTTCATCGCGACCGATCGAGCGGGGCGCGCTTCCGGCTTCCGCTGATTGGAAATTGCGCCGACCGGTGGTTTTGTCTACCGTCGCGCAATGGATTCGACCGACTATAGAGTCAAATCGCAAGGCAGTCGCCGGTCTGCCTTGGTGGTTCTATCCTGGGGCCGCGTGCGCATGTTTGCGCCCTTCTTCATAATCCCGAGGATGAGTATCGATTGCTTCTTCCTTTCGTGAGGGAGGGATTGGAATCCGGCGAGAAAGCGGTGCACACCGTCGATCCTCGACGGCGGGACGATCACCTCCAACGGTTGGCGTCCGCAGGAATCGACGTGACGACGGCCCGCCAAAGCGGCCAGTTTGAGTTGCGCGATTGGTCTGATACGCACCTGCGCGATGGGCCATTTTGATCCGCAGGAGACGATTGCCCTGTTCGAGAGGTGGTCATGGACTCCAAGCAACAGGGCTTCCCGCTCACCCGGTTCATCACGCACATGGAATGGGCCTTGGAAAACAAATCCAGCGTCGACGAACTCCTCGATTACGAGGCGAAGGCAACGACATCTGGCTGGGACGGAAGGCCCGGTCAACCCGGTCGTTTGCACCTATGATCTCACGAAATTCAGCGGAGAGGTCGTCGTGGACATCATGCGAACTCACCCGATGATTATCATTGGCGGAGTTCTCCAGGAGAACCCCTTCTTCGCTCCGCCAGACGAGTTTTTGCGTGAACTGCGAGCGCGCCGCTCTCACCGATCCAAGTAAGTGCCGGCAACTACCTCCATCGCGGCAAGGACAGCCAAACCAGTCAATGAGGTCAAACATCTCAAGACATGCATGAACGATCTTCTGAGCGTCCTTGCGCTCCCTGCCATCTGGAGTGGCGGTGAGCCATCCCAGATCATAACTGCGTTGCTCGATGTGCTGCTGGGCATGCTGCGGCTGGATTTCGCGTATGCTGAAGTGGAGTGCCCGACGACCGGCGCGCTTCTCTCCATGGTGCGTTTCGCCAGGACGGAAGCACCGACCCTGCCGGCGCCGGAAATGGGGCGAGCACTCAAACCGTGGCTGAGAGATGGACCACATCGACTTTCTGTTGGTGGTGCCGAATCCGACCGGCGGCGGAGATATTTCCATCGTGCCGTTGAAGCTGGGGCTCCAGGAGAAGATGGGCTGGCTGGTCGCAGGCTCCGGGCGCGCCGATTTTCCGACCGAGATGGAAAGACTGTTGTTGAGCGTCGCGGCCAACCAGGTGGCGATCGGATTGCAAGAAGCGCAGCTCTTGAGCGCACAGCGTCGCGTCGCCGAAGAACTCGATCGCGAGGTGGGATATCGGACAGAGCAATTAATCGCCGCCAACCGAGAGCTAACGAAGCTCAGAGATCAGCTCCGGCGTGAGAATATCGTGCTCCGTGAGGAAGTGGACGCGGCATCCATGTTTGAGGAAATCGTCGGCGCTTCGACCGCCTTGACCACCGTGCTGTCCCGCGTCTCCAAGGTGGCGCCGACCGGCGCCACCGTTTTGATTACCGGCGAGACCGGCACGGGCAAGGAACTGATCGCCCGCGCCATTCACAAACGCTCCGCCCGGTCCGATCGGGCGTTTGTCAGCGTCAATTGCGCTGCCATCCGCTGCCATCCCGCAGTCCTTGATCGGCTCGGAATTGTTCGGCCATGAGAGGGGCGCATTCACTGGGGCCTTGCAGCGGCGCTTGGGGCGGTTCGAACTGGCGCAAGGCGGCACGCTCTTCCTCGACCGAAGTCGGTGAACTTCCCGCCGAAACCCAGATCAGTCTTCTACGTGTCCCTCCAGGAGAGCGAATTCGAGCGGGTGGGCGGAACTCAGGCTATTCACGCGGATGTCAGAGTGATCGCCGCTACCAATCGCGACTTGAAGGCGGCGATGGCCGCGGCGGGTTTCGGGGCGACTTGTTTTACCGGCTCAATGTCTTTCCCATCGATCTTCCATCGCTTCGCGCGCGGAAGGAAGACATCGGGCTCCTCACGCAGTATTTCCTGCATCGCTACGCCAGCAAGCTGGGAAAGAAGATGTCAGGCATTAACAAGAAGACCTTGGAACTACTCCAGTCCTACTCCTGGCCCGGCAATATTCGCGAACTTCAGAATGTCATCGAGCGATCTTTGATCGTTGTGACTCGGAGATTTTTTCGGTGGATGAAAGCTGGTTATCTCAGGAGCCGTTAGACACCGAGCTAAACACTCAGCCGCTTGCCCACAAGCTGACCACTGACGAGAAGAGGCTGATCGAGGCGGCGTTGGCGGAAGCGGGGGGAAGAGTGTCCGGACCTACTGGTGCAGCAGCGAGTCTGGGGATGCCGGCATCCACGCTGGAATCGAAGATCCGCTCGCTCAAGATCAATAAGCATCGCTTTAAAACAGGTTAGTTTCTGGCCACCGTTTCGGTGGCCAGAAGTGACGAGTTCGCATGGGGGCGAAATAATCTTCGTGGATTCTTCACGAATTCACGGAACCTCGCGATTTTCGGCCCGTTGCTCCGAGAGCAGGATGGAAGAAGCATTGATGCGCGCCATTTTGATAGGAGTATGCAAGTAGTTGGATAGCAAAAAGATGCGCGTTGCATATGGCTTCTGTTGAGGCGGGGTGACGCAAAATCAACGGAGGCCTATTTTAGGCACAGGTCTAGCGATAGGCGCTTTCCCAAAGAAAGGACACCCTGGCTCACCTGTCGAAAACTCCGTCTCTCGTGGCCTGTCAGACATTGCCCGAGCTAGCTGTCAATTCGCAGCCAAAACAAACCAAAACTAAACAGACCAATGAAAACACTTGGAAATCATCGTTATCCGCAGTCGTTTCTGCTCACCAGTTTTCTCCCGCTCGCCGCTGCGTCGGTGCTCGCGTCGTCGCAGCCCGCACGTTCACAAGACCTGACCCCACCTAAGGCCTCAGCTCAAGATATGGTAGACGCACTGCACACCGCGTTCGGCGAACATCACGCGCGAGCGGTGCATACCAAGGGAGTGATGCTCGAAGGCAGCTTCGCCCCGGCTCCAGAGGCAAAAACGCTGACGAAAGAACCCATCTTTGTTGGTGGCACGCTCCCCGTGGTGTCCCGCTTCTCGTTGTTCGCCGGGGTGCCCACCTTATCGGACACCGACGATGGTGCCTCGCCGGCCGGCTTTGCTGTGAAAATCAAAGCCACGGACGGTGACGATTTCGATATTGAAAGTAACCAGCACAAGGACTTTATCACCGCGACCACCGACGAGTTCGGACGTTCCTACAAGCGGTCGGTGCCGCCGGCAAGGGCGACAAAGCGCCGGTCGGTGCCTTTCTGGAGTCGCACCCCGCACGCGCGGGACTTTCTCACAAGCCGGACCTATCCCGCGTCCTACGCAACGGCGACTTACTTCGGTATCAACGCGTTAAAGTTCACCAACGAGAAGGGGCAGTCGCCTTCGTCCGTTATCGCTTCGTTCCAAAGGCCACCGAGAAATATCTGTCGCCAGAGGAGCGCAAAGCGCAGGGGCCGAACTACCTCCAGGAAGAGATCGTGAAGCGCGTCGCCACCAACCCGATCGTGTTCGACTGGTATGCCCAGGTGGCCGAGTCCGGCGATAAGATCGAGGATCCTTCGATTGCCTGGCCGGAAACTCGCAAGCTGGTGAAACTCGGCACCTTCACGTTGACGAAGGTGCCTGCCGATCCCGACACCGCGCAATTGAAACTGCTCTTGTTGCCCGGACAACCGCATCCGGGCGTCGAAGCTGCTGATCCGATGCTCATGTTGCGCAACAAGGCATACCCTATCTCGTTCGAAGAGCGGCAGTAGGATGATTACGTCTTTCTCGACGCGGTCAACTCTTGACACTTGATGTCAGCTCGATCGGTGTTGCCATTTACGTCACGTTTTCGTCACGCGCTGTCTCTCGTTTGTTTTCGCTTTCAGAGAAAAGACCCGCGGATGGGGGGGGATAAAGCGCGAGCCCGCACAAGTGCCTCATCTACACAGAGAACAGCATAAGCGATTTCCTACGTTTGTAGAACCCTTTTGTAGCAGCGACAATGGAAATTTTTTGGTGAGGTTGCGACGGCGATGGATGGGTCGGCGCGCATAGTCAAATCGGTGGAAGGATGGTCGACCCATTTACCAACGAGTTCTTCACGAAAGGCGAGAAAATTGATTCTGGCTTGTTAAGCAGTTGGCATGTGTCGAGTTCCCTATGCACATCGGAGTCCGCGCCTATGGAGCTTGGCTCTACAAGTTTCCGTAGCCCTTTTACCGCAGTAGTTTCCCCATTCGCAGAATGGGCCGACTACGAGCGATTGAACACAAGTTTTTAATCCTGTGGTGCATTCATCCCTCAGCATATATGCGCAAAGCGTGAAAGACTGATTTTGCTTCATCAGCAGGCTGCTGAAAAAAAGCCTCGTTTAAAAAACTACAAAATCGGCCGCCAACAGTGACGCTCTAAAATGTACGCTATCGCGCTTTTTCCAAGGGGGTGCGCTGTCTGACCATTCTGAAACTAGGCGATTTTCTTTATAAGAAATCATTTTCAACAGCCTATTAGTCAACAGTATAGGAGCTTTTTGTAAATGCGCGGCGTACGAAAAGAACGCTGATCAATATTGTCACTAAGGCCCCTAAAGACAAAATGGCGCCCGTGGCATAAGCTTTCTCGGCGACGGCTCCGCCGGATTTTATAAGCCCGACTATAACAGCGCCAACGGCTTTTGTTGAGACGGATTCAACGCCTGAGCGCGGACTGTCTCTCTCCGCTTACGAGCAAGAAACTGGTAAGAAAACCGGCGAGCAATCCAGGCGCGGTGAGTCGCGGCAAAAGTCTAAATGTGACAAATCCTCGGCTCGCTCCCAATTCGCGTGCGAGCGACCATAATCGTACATCGATAACCGAATTGATAAGAATGATAGAAGCGACACAGTAGGGTAAAATATAACAAATCTCGCTCGCTATAAAAACCCACCAAGACGACTCCTCAATACCAAAACAGCGCTTAATGGCATTCCATCCGCGTACGGACGCCATGGCAGGGATTAAGGCGGCGACTCCACACATAAAAAATGCTATAAAGTTGATTCTCGGCGCCAGAGAAAACTGGCGAGACCAAAAGAAAATCCGACCGTTATGAGTGAACAAACGACTGAGTAACTCAAGGTATCCATCAATCCCTGTACTAATCGTGGCTCTGTTCCGATCTTCGTGAATGCATTAAATGTCCTTCAGAAAGTCTGATCCGTCCGGCGTCGACAAGGTGAAAACTCCGCGCGAGCAAAACCATAAGCGGCAAAGTCGCAAGCGAAGCAAAAGCACTCACGATGAGAAAAGAAGCCGCTCTCCCAATAATTGGATCGACTTCGCGGATCAAGGCCAAGATAATCGAGTCCCATTCGCTAACAGTTGGGAGATGATAGCCACAATCGAATTATATCCTGCCGTTTGCTAACCAGTACTGGGTGTTTATAACGATAGTACAACAAATACGTGATCAATGCGGCGAAGGCGCTGATCATAGCTACCGAAATTAGTGAGAGAACCGTCACCATCATGTATTGCTGTCCCTCCCGCTAGGCCCGCGAGAAGGCCATCGTAACTCGTTTCGGTGACGCCTAAACTGCTCGCCTCGACACTCATCCCAAGAACCAAAACGATAATGACCAATACCGCGGCACAGATTGCCCGCCAATTTAAGGGAATGAAAATAAAGAAAACCGTCCGATAAACAGCCTGTCTATATCTAGGTAGTGGACCAATGCTTTTCTGACGTGGGCAGTGCCACCATAGAGCAACAGACCAACGGTGAATGGAATCGTGCTGGAAAGAATGGCCAAGCGAACGAGGGTTTCCCCATAGTTCGAGGTGCCGAAACGGTCGTGGAATATCATGAACGCTTGATTCCATCCCTCCCCACTCGACACACTGGGCTTAACATTACCGAAATGGCCAGAAGGAGCGACAACCAAAGCGACGCACGTCTTACTTTAATTCGCAAAAGCGAAAAGTAAATGACTGCCGATGCCACCGCACTTGTTAAACTGACATAAATCGCTCTACTAATTACCTTACCCAGATAGGTTATGGAAGGTCCTACAACGATATTCGTCAACGCTTTCGTGGGAGCAATATCGTGCAGCGTACCGATGTGGATCAGACCACTTACATGGGCAAAAAGCGCAATGATCGGCAGCCAGACAAACATGAGACCAATTCCGCCGACAACCGTTAAAGCCGGATGCTCGAATGGTACCGTTCTTTTTGATATCAAGGCCATCTCTCCCCCTTTCTTCGTCAATCCGCTATGCCGCACGAAGCTTACTCCACCACTCCTCGTAGAGGGTATGGTGAGTAGGACGCACATTTTGCCAATAAGTACTCCCCTTTGCGCTCTTTGAATTTGCTTTCGACGTGGGCTAAAATGTCCGAAACACGCTTGCCGTCGGAGCTGCTATCCTGTGCGGCAAAGGCTTTTGTTTTGTCAGAAGGGACGCAATACCCCCTTAGCTTCGCGAGAATAAATCCGTAGTAGCCGTCAAGTTCCCAATGACGAAACGATGTGCATTATCTTCGGCGCTCCGTTTTCGCGCGCCCTTGTGTAAAACCAAATTGTTGGACCAACCTTCATAGCCTTCACGCGGTACCGCATATTTCACGTCGGGCACGTCCTTCTGTGCAGCATAAACGATTGGTTCCCAACCCGTCATCGCACATACCTGACGACTCTTGATAAGATTCAATCCGTCCTCCCAGCCGCTCCAAAGCGAACAAACTGACCATCCTTTTTCATTTTGATGAGAAACTCCATTACTGCACCGAGTTCATCGGGCGACAAATCACCTGGATTCTCGATCTTTGAATGCTATTCTCTTTCAAGTAAATGGCGGCGAAAATTACGCTATTTATCCACGCATCCTCCATAGAAGTGCGCCCTTTAAATTTGGGGTCAAACACCGCGTGGTAACTGTCTATCGGCCCCGTCTCTTTTTCCAAGTATATAATCGAATCGGCCGTTGATAACGGAAGGAATTCCATATTGCTTTCCCTCATAAAAGAGGTGCTTCATGTCTTTAATGGCCCACTGCCACAATGCACCGTAGTTGGGTATTTTGGACAAATCCCAAGGCAGAATTGCTCCCGCCTGTGCAAGTTCCGAATTCTGCGCCCCCTTGTAGACCTCCGATATCGTAGTCCAGCGCAGCAGAACCGGTTACCATCTCGGTGATGACCGGTCCGACATCGTTACCGTTATCAGTGAAAACGATGGATATGCCAAGATCCTTCTTGGCCTGGTCCCAATTTTCAATGTGCAGCGTCCCCGTCCCGTAGAACTTCAATTGCTCTACGGCGCTTTGCGGAGAACCCGATTTCGTACAACCGGTTATGCCAACGAGGGTGGCTGCCGCTCCCAATTTGAATCCACGGCGCAAAAAGTCGCGTCGAGAAGTGTTGGAAATCATACTGCGTCATGTGGTTTTTTTTCATGTGTTACTAATGTATCCAATACAAAACAACGTTTGCTACCAGGTGCGTCAAGATTAGAGGGTTGTGATGCGAAGACAATCTGAACCGCATCAAGAAGACTGACAAAATCCAGATCATGTGTCGCAATAGCAATCACAGGATTGTCGGGCTCAGCTAGTCGAAGCTTTAGCGCGTTAACGAGCTTTTCGGTTTCCGTGGTTCCTAATGCAGACGTAGGTTCGTCTAATAAAATGACACACTTTCCGCGGGCGATTAACGAAGCAGCAATGGCTACACGCTGCCGTTGTCCCCCGCTAAGAACTGCTGGCAACTCTCCCATCAAATCCGTCAATCCCATCGCGGTTGCAATCCGATCTGCTCTCTCGCGATCACTGAGAATATATCACGAAACAGCTTCTTAGTGTACGGAAGAGGCCTCGACGAATTCCTAAAACAGCAAAGGCGTAGGAGAGCAATAACGTCTCGCGAACGGTGTACATTCGAGGAGAGGAAAGTCCTGCCGCACGAAGGTGACTGGGCGTTCATGAGGAGCGAGACTACAAAGGCGCGCACCATTCCATGTGACCGCTCCTCGCATTGGAGTTTCGCCATACAGGGCCGAGAGAAGAGTGGATTTCCCGGCTCCGTTCTCGCCGACAAGGGCGTAAAAGCGACCACCTGTGAGATTCAAATTGAAAGGTCCCAATTGAAACGGGAACCTCTTGTGACAACCGCTCCTTGCGTCAGAAGATGGTTGGTATCGACGTCATTAGGACACGATGATGGTTGGTTTGTGGAACGCAGCTAAATGTGTGAGTCGAGAGTATTTGCCTTCAGCGAGACTTCTTTGGATTTGCATCTCAGGACGGGGACCGACGAACCCGTCGACGTGACCATGGGTCTCAAGAAAGAGGAGAAGTGCCAACTCTTTCACAATATAGGCCGACAACGCCGCCACTGCCGGATGGTTCTTTTTGAGAACACCCTTTGTGCGCAGAATCGGCTCTAGATTCGAAAATGTTTGGTTGTGGCAGTGGTTACGAAAAGACTTGTTGCTTAAATACTCGCTTTCGATCGCGTCAAGAAACTTGAGGAAATCTGCGCGAACCTTGTAGGGCGCTCCATTTGGTGATTGTCGCCTCTGGAAAACTGCGGCGAATCACACTAATCATGTTTTGTACTTGCTGTTGCACGAGTTGTTTGACTTGATTTTCATCTAGGTCTGTTAACTCACGCATATTTGCTACTTCCGGCACGTCAAGGAGGCAGCACTCGATCTTGATGTTATTATCTTCAGCGAATTTGCGCAATTTTGAAAAATAGTCTGCTACCAAAACTTTAGCGCCAAGGCTAACGGCCACCACGAAACGATTATCGGCATTAAATGGCTGAGTAACTCATCTAGTTGGGGCCAAAGTCGCCGAAGAGATCGTGCGGTCTTCGAATATTTGAGCGCCATGCGCACGTAGTTGTGCCAATTGATCGTTGGAGAGTCCTTTACAACGCTCGAACTTAGAGCGCGCGCAACTCCTAAGTGTCGTGAAGTCAGCCTCGGAAAAATCAGTATCCACAAATTCCGAATCGTCCAGGACCGCACCAGACAAATCCGCTTTTTTAAAACTCGCTTTGTGCGCACGGGAATAAATTAGCGAAGCATTGCGGAACGAAGCAAAATTAACCAAAGACTCATCAAAGTCACATCTAAGGAGTTGAGCGGAGCTAAATCAGCACGCTGCAAATTAGCGCCAAAGAATGTTGTCCTTGTCGATGTAGCAATACTCTCAACATTGGGTTTGGTCGAAATCCAATATGTGGTCCCCGGCTGCAACGCCTGTCCAGTGCATGTTGCGATCATCGCAGTCTTCCTTTCCAGTTGGCCGCGCTTACCGTTTCGAAAATGCAGTTTATTTCATTTTCTTGACCGAAAAGCGACGGGGGAACCTGAACGGCCGTCTCTGTTAAGGCAAGTACGCGGAAGTAATCGCCCGCGTGAGCATTGCACCATACAGATTCAGGTGCAATGGTTCCGGCAAAGTTGCAATCGGTGATATCCGTATCGATAAACACCGCTGCTTCACATTGTGAGGACCGGAAATCTGCACCAGATAGGCGTGCGCGAGTGAATTTGGTGTCTTTAATGATCGCGTCGTTGAAGTTCGCTTGCGCTGCAATTGCGTCCTCGAAAGAGCAGGAAGATATTAATGCATGACCAAATTTTCCTGCTGGAAGGTGCGAATAAGAAAAATCACCCTTCGTTATCGTAACTCTCTGAAAAGACGCAATTCGCCAATGTCAAGCCCTTGAAGACGGGACCGCGGAGAATGGCCTTTTGAAACAAAGTTGTAGCATTTACAGCAGTAGTATCGTCATTGGACGGCTTCCAAATCCAAGTCCAATCTGAACTCGGCGAAAGGGAATCCTGAGCGTCGTAATACCAGCCATTGCGACCGACTCGGGAGAGGCCGGTTAACAGAGTGTGCAGTTCGTCAGGGCCAATACAGTTCCCCTGACCGGGGTCTGATCCTTTCAAGCGTGTAGCTGAGGTGAGATAGTTACGAAGTTGACGTTGTACGTCGCCCGCGAATCGACGCTCACCACCTGAGGAAAACGGGGATAATTCGCTAACAATGGACCGCATTGAATGGAGAGGCATTGGCGGAACTTCTCGCATCATGATCTCCGGAAACCGGGCTAACGCGCCTATCCGCACGTCAGGTGATTCGTTATTTAAATCAGAAACAAATTGACTAAACGAGCGTTCGAGTGAATCGCGTTGGTACGTATTGATTTGTAGTTTCAGCGTTGCAAATGTGATCAAGCCCATAAGTGAACCCGCAGCAAGCAGGATTACTTCGCCTAGGAATTTCCAACCACGTGATCCAGTTATGGAATTGCGAATATCCCGCCCCCATTCCCACGATTATTTTTAAGATACACGAGAATACCGTCAAAGTGTTTCCTGCAAGCCATTTCAAAAACGACCATAGATGGAAGCCGATACAACACGCAATCGCGCCGGCCTGTCGGGCAAAATTTTTAGTAACGGCCATTAATCGATTAATTGGCTTCCAACGAAAAATACCCGGTGATCACTCTGAGACTGCGCACCCTATGGTTTCAAAACATGTTCAGAATCATTCTGGGTAGACGTGCGACTTGAATGATTCCCTTGCGGGGAATGCGACCTCTTCAACCGAGCTGTTTGCCTCATGTCAAACGTGGCTAACACCGAATCGAAATGAGGTCAAGCGGAATTATACGTCGGCGTTTGGGATTCTGGATTGTGCGGGAAGATGGAGTCGTCTTTTAGTGTTTCGCAGGTTGCTTTCGGACTGATTTTGACCCGATTCGCGCCTGGTGGGCCAGAGTAAAGACGCAAGTAGAATCGAATTCACTTCTTACGCCGGGGGCCTCAAGAAAGTCTGGAGAGTTGACTGATTCGATCCTTCGGTAAACCGAAACCCAGGGCAGACCAAACTCGTGCAATTCACGCTCAACGCGGTTGCGCAACTGAAGGTGCCCGTTTCTCGGGTGCTTTAAACCTGCTTCGGTTCAAGGACGCTTAAAATGACTTCCGCAAATCTGTTCGCAATCTTCGTAAAACCTCCGACCGTCGGATGCAATTCGTTTGCCCAATCACTCGTGCTTCTTTGCAGCACTCTGCGGCAATCGATGTGGTGAAAAAACGGATACTGCTTCGCGAGATCGATGATCATATCATTGTGCATATCGATTAGCGTGACGATGGTGTCGTATCGGATTTTGTCCGGCCAAATTCGCTGTCTTGCGAACGCTGGAAGTAGCCAAGGGCCTATAAAATGATAGCCAAAAGGTGCTTGAAATACCGCCCGCCCGTCCGGCATCGCATAATCGTATCCGTGCATGAATATTTGGATGCTGGGTTGCGCCGCCATTATAGCAAGAATGATAGACTCCACCGCCTTACGATTAAATGTGTGGAATGTCTCCAAAGCTCTATCCGATCTCAGAGCTATTGGGCCACTGGAGGCATGGTTCAGGTAAAATTCAAGATCGACGCCGTTATCTCCAGAAAGATCGTTCCCACCTGCCGAAAGAAGAAAAAAATCTGGCATTTCTTGCTTAACCGTGGCCACCGTTTGAATCAGTTGGCAAGGAATCGGCTCAGCGTTGTGTCCCACATCTGTGCCGTAGGCCATATTTTCCCAATGTGTCACGGCCTTCCCTAAGTTAAAGATGTGAAATTTGCCGGTATGATGAAGTTGAGCAAGAAGGTCGCCCTTTAGCGGATCTTCCAAAAACGCCGGAAGGTAGTCGAACCACGAATCCCCCTCTGCCACTCCAACCCATGCTTGTTTGTCCAGGGGATTGTTCAGTTCATCAGCGGCGACCCTCGCATGAAACGTCGCGTTAGACGTGTCGTATATTGTCTGCCGCGCTACCGGCGTCAATTGTGCCGCCGTAGTCTTCACTCGATTGATTGGCTGTTGGGCGTCAGCAGTCGTTCCTAAATCGCTCAT
>JBBCHV010000004.1:0-188232 GCA_037200205.1 Chthoniobacter sp. | reverse complement strand
TCCTCACGCAACCCCTCGATGGCCAGGCGCAAAGGTTCCGCGGCAAACGACGCCAATACGGGCGAGCTCGGCAGGAGCAACGAGCGTGCTTTTGGAAGGGCTTCGTAACGCACCCAGCAAAACTTCCAGCGGATGCCCGCAACGGCGTGAAAGGCGTTAAGCACGTGGGCCGGCAGCAGGCAGGCTGTGCCGGCCCGACATGTGCGCCAGCGCCCATCCACCAGAATGCGTCCTTCCCCTTCGAAACAAGCGAGAAAATAGGCCCCGCTCTGTTGGGTGCGAACCACCCGGTACGGCGCGGCCATATCGGAAATGCCGAGATGCAGAATATGATGGTGCGCCAGCTCAGCACACAGCGCCGCAGTGGCCAGCCAGGGGCGCGAATCCTCGGCATTCACCCGCACCGCCCAGCGGCGGGAACGGGCGCCGAGAATGTGTGTTTCGCGCGAAATTTCGTGTGTCTGGCTCATGGCGGGAGCGTGGGCGGAAATCTATCGTTTGATGCATGAAACCGACTTGTTCCAGAAAACTCGCCTGCTCATTCGTGGCGGTCTCTGCCTTCCTAACGCTGATCCTCGGCCTCCGCACCGCATGGAGTGCGTCGCCGCGCAGTAACCCGGACGCCCAAGCTGATGTCGTCGTCTATGGCGCTACTCCCGCCGGCGTCGCTACCGCCGTAGCCGCAGCCCGCGCGGGCTCCACAGTCCTGCTGCTCGAACCGGAGCAGCACGTGGGTGGCATGGTGAGCAGCGGCCTGGGCAGCACGGACGTCGGCGCGGCGGAAAACCATCGGCGGCTTGTCCCGGGAATTTTTCGAGCGCGTAGGAAAGAAGTATGGCTTGCCCCTGTCCTGGACCTTCGAGCCGCACGTCGCCGAGGAAGTATTTCAAGAGATGCTGGCCGAGGCCCGTGCGCCAGTCCTCTTCCATCATCGGCTGGCCGAGCAGGACGGGGTGGAAAAGAAGGGCGCACGCCTGACAGGCCTGCGCATGGACGATGGGACGATGATTCGCGGGAAATGCTTCGTGGATGCGAGTTACGAAGGCGACCTGGTGGCCCAGGCGGGAGTTTCCTGTGCGATCGGGCGCGAGGGCCGGGAGCAGTATGGCGAAGCGCTGGCGGGTGTGCAGGCGGTACCGCTGGGGGATTGGGAAGAATACCGGCGCACGGCGTCGCATGGGCCGGGCTATTCCTCGCTCATGCTTCCGACCATCGAATGGTACAAAGAACGCCACGGATACCTCAACTCGCACCAGTGGCCGGTGAAAGTCTCCGGCCTGGATGCGCAAGGGCGTGCGCTCCCCGGCGTCACAGCTCTCGAGCCCGGCTCGACCGCACAGGGCGACCGCAAATTCATGGCTTACAATTTCCGCCTCTGTCTCACCCGGCAGGAAGCCAATCGCCTGCCCATCGAACGCCCTGCCAACTACGATCCGCTGAACTACGAACTCGTCGCTCGCTACGTGGCCCAGTGGCCCGATATCCGCCTCGGCCAGCTCTTTTTCATCGGCCGCATGCCCGGCAACAAGGCGGACTTCAATTCCAGCGGTCCATTCTCCAGCGATTACCTCGGCGCGTGCTGGGATTATCCCACGGCCAGCTACGAAAAGCGGCGCGCCATCTGGCAGAGCCACAAGGACTGGCTTCAGGGCTATCTCTGGTTTCTCGGTCACGATCCGCGCCTCCCGGAAACGCTGCGCGCAGAGACCCTGGAGTGGGGCCTGTGCCGCGATGAGTTCGCAGATACCGATCACTGGCCGCGCCAGCTCTACGTGCGCATTTCCCGCCGCATGGTGTCCGACTACATCATGCAGCAAAAGGACGTGCAGACCGAAATCGTCAAGCCCGACTCCGTCGGCATGGGCTCTTTCATCATCGACTCTCATAATATCCAGCGTGTGCTCACCCGCGACGGCTTCGTCGTCAACGAAGGCGGCATCGAGGTGCCATCGAAACCGTATCAGGTCCCTTACCGCGCCCTGCTGCCCAAAAAAGCGGAGTGCGAAAATCTCCTCAGCCCGGTCTCGCTTTCCGCTTCCTACATCGCCTACTGCACAATGCGGATGGAGCCGGTGTACATGCAGCTCGGCCACGCTTCGGGCCTCGCCGCCGTCCAGGCCGCAGAGACGGGCCAAGCGGTGCAGGATATCAAGGTGCCCACCCTCCAGGCGCAACTCAAGGAGCAGCGCCAGGTGCTCGCCCTGCCGCCTCCACCCCCCGTGCCCGCGCTGAACTCGTTGCCGGGCATCGTGGTCGATGATCGCGACGCCCAACTCACGGGGAAATGGATCGGCAGCGACTTCGGCGGACGCGGCATCGGGGGCCACTATCTTCACGATGGAGACAATGGCAAAGGGCAGAAGTCCATCCGCTACGAAGCGCACCTGCCGGCGGATGGCCTCTACGAAGTACGCCTCGCGTATCCGCCGTATGACAATCGCGCGGCCAAGGTTCCCGTGACCATCGAATCCGCGGAAGGCCGTAAAACCGTCTTCATCAACGAGCGCCATCTGCCGCCCATCGACGGCACTTTCATCTCCTTGGGGCGTTATCCTTTCAAGACCAGCCAGCCCGCCGCAGTCATCATCTGCAATGACGACACGAAGGGCTATGTCGTCGCCGACGTGGTGCAGTGGTTGCCGGTGAAATGAATTGAACGGCGATACGCCGCTCCCCCACGCCCCACGTGCATCGGATGTCCCGAAACGACATCTGTCACGGTTTCCAAAATAGCGGAGTTGCGTGGGGCGGCAGAGAGGGTATTTAAATATGCTTTTTGTGGCATATCTATTTAGGTTTTAGTTCTCCGCCGGTTGATCGACAACGAGACATCAACACGCAAAAGATGCACCCTCCCGTCCCCTCCCAGTCGAAAATCGTCACCGGTGTTGAAGCCGCACAATATCAAGCGGACGGCTTTTGGTTTTACGCGAGGTGTTCAGCCCCGGTGAAATGCAGGAATTGCGACGCGAGGCCAACCGCCTCCTGCAACGCGCCGACCTCATGGATAGCGACAACATCCGGTGCCGCTGGCAGAACCATGTGGACACGGGCGAATGTCGGTTCGACTGCTTCGATCCCGTGATCGCGCGAGCCTGCGTTCAGCTCTTCGTCTCTATGAAGGCATTCAAGTCGCGTGTCCGTCCGCATCCGGCCACCATGCGGTTTGTTCCCGCGTATGCGGTGCTTTCGTATTGCAGATTCTCCACAGCCTCTTGCCGATCCTCGGCTGAACAAATTCATCTCGCGGTCGTTCCACGAGTCTTGCGTATCCTTCTCCAAACCAATAAAAAACCGCATTACGATTTCGTATGCCTCGCGGTCCTCAATTTTCAGAACCGGAGGTGCGGCGGGCGCGGTCTTTTGCGCAGTCTCCAACTCCCACAATTTTGCGCTGAACTCCATATCGGCTTTCAACGCGGCAACGCCTCGGGTCTCCCCCCGCGCCCTCCACCCCCGCCACCACCCCGCGCCGCTGCGCCTCCTGCGGCAAACTCATCCACGGCGCCGATTCGCGCTTCTGCCGCCTCTGCGGCCAGCGCCTCGCCGGTCCGCTCGCGCTGCCGTAGGCGAAGAGCACCTAGCCGTGTTCGGGCCCCTTGCGGCGCGTCACGTCCGTCATGATTCGATCGACGGCGTGGTGCGCCGCGGTCTCTCCATAAGCCCGCGCATAGATCACGAACGCCCGATTCTCGGCGTGTCCGCCACGAAGATCGCCGGATACTTCGCAAAGGTTTTCGCGTGGAGGCCGGCCAAGTCAGGCAGTGGTGGAATCGTTTCGGGGCTGGGCACCATAGGCGGTGGCTCTGGTGCTTCTGGCTTGGCCCATTCCTTTTCTTCCCGCATGGCCAGTTCTGCGAGGATCGCAGCGACCTTGGGAGCGAACTCGCGCAACACTTCGTGAAACGAATCGGACCCATCCAGTTTCCTCATCAGGACATCCACCATGGCGTGCGCCGGTATCTCGCCATGTTCCATGGCGTAGCCGACGAACACCACGCTCTCGGGACGGTCAGCCTCGAAAATTGCGGGATACCGAGTGGCGGTTTGCCACCGCAGGGCGGTGACGTCGAGGGCGGTCGCATCACATTCCGGCCCACTTTGAATTGACGGGTATACACGTTGCCTTTGTAAGTCGCCGTCACGGTGTAGGTGAACGTTCCCATCGCCCACGGCTCGCGCCAGCGCCCCGTCCATGCCGGCTCTCCATTGTAGTTCACCACGCGGTCGCGATACTTGTAGACCACCGCGCCCTTCTCCCTGCCAACCGGCAATTCCACGTGGATCACCGCGCGCCGCACAATCACCCGCTCACCCTTATCCTTGAACGTCACGCCGGCCTTCACTTCTTTTTCTGTCAGCTCGCAGTCCGGGATGATCTCAAACTTTTTCGAGCGCGGTTCGATCGCGTCCGCTTCCCTGCGAATGCGCTTCGCTCCTGGAACCATGTCTCCGCGTGGGACGCGAGCGGCAGCACGGCGAAGCAAATCGCCGCCAGGAGAAAACCGGGATATTTCATATTTTGAGAGCGGCGAAGATGGCCGTGAGGCCGGCCCGGTGTCAGGTTAAATTTGGACGACGAAGGAGGCCGGCAAACTGGGCCCGTCGAAAAGTCACGGCGAGCGCGATCTCCGGTCGGGAGAATAGGGCTCGTGTCTACGGCCCCTCACGCGCATTGGCGACACGCACGCTGCCCAGGCATTTAATGGTGCCCGTGCCCGTGGTAGCCGTGCGAATATCCATGCCCATGGCCGAATCGGTGTCCGCCAAAGGCGAACGTGTTGCCAGGCCGGTAATAGTAGTGGTGCCCGTACGGATATGTGTAGGTGTAACCGTACGGATACGGGTATGAATATCCATAATCGTATGGCTGGTCATAGAAGTACGGGTAGTAGCCGTAAATATATGGGCGGGCATAGAATCCGCCCCATCCACCACGCCCACCGTAGTGTCCCCCGTAGTAGGAGTGTCCCCCTCCATGCCACCCCCCGTACCCGCTGTGTCCGCCTCCCCCACCGTGTCCGCCTCCGCCGTGGGCATATGTGGGAGTTCCGATGGCCAGCGCGGCAACAGCGATGGCTGCGATTGCGATTTGTCTTGTTACATTCATAATTTGTCTCCTGTTTTCTCTGCTTAACCTTCGCCGATCCGGTTCGTTCGTCTGGTCGTATCTTGCCATTTTCCGACCCGGAAATGACCGCGAAAGATCTCTTCCACCCGCCTCATTGTCATTTTCATCCGGCCATGGTGTGATCGCCGCAGCGTTCCCTTGCACTCCCTCTACCCCCGAATTGGTTCCGCCCTGCTCCTGGCGCTGCTTCTCGTATCGCCGATCCGGAGTCGTGCCGCCGATCCCATAGCCTCTGCCGAAGCCGCCGTCGACCGCTTCCGCACGGCCTGCGATGGCGAAATCGCCCAAGCCGTCCCGACGGAGACGATGCAGCGCATCCGTGCCATGCGCGAGTCGCCGTTCCTGATAATCGCCCGCAAGTCGCACGTGGACATTACGGAATTCATCGATCCCAAGTTCGCCGACGCCATCGCGAAGAACGCTCTCTTCGGTTCGCCAGCCGCCCTCGCGAAATCCACCGGCGACGTCTGGGTGCTGACCTACGGGAATATGAAAAGCATCGTCGCCTACCTCGACGCCGGCTCCGGCGCAGTGCTGTGCGTGGCCTTCATTCCCGAGGGCTGAGAAGGCTACTCTCGCCGCGGCAGCGAATACCGCCGACGCTCCCCACCATGCCCCTGCAGGAAATTGAATTCCGGACCGTGGATTACTCCAGCGACACCGAGCTGCGGACCTATTCCCGGCTGTTTTGGAATATCCCGCTCGAGCACAACGCATACTTCACCTGCCGCTCCGAATCCTTTCTGGACGATTACGTCGCCACCGCACGGCAAACAGAAGACGCCGGCAATACGTTCTCCGGCATTGCCCTTCACCAAGGGGAAATTGTCGGGCTGCACCTTGTCCGCCGGTACGAGGAATGGGAACAGGTCGGCGTCCATATCGCCGGTTTGTGGGTGCATCCGGAATATCGTGGCATCGGTATCGCCCGGACATTGAAGAACCAGGGTGAAACGTGGGCGCGGTCGATCGGGGCGACCTTCATCAATGCCAACATCCAGGCGGGCAACCGGCGCATGTTGAAAATCAGCGAGCAAGCCGGTTTCTCCCTCTTCCGCTTCAATATGAGGAAACGATTGTAACATCGTCAGGCAGAAGCAAAGCGGCCATCCTGCACCGCCCGCCCGAACCCCCAGAAACATGAAAACCGAAAAGGAAAAGATGCTCGCCGGGGAGCTGTACGATCCGCTCGATCCGCAACTCGCCCGCGAGCGGCAACGCTGCCGGGATCTCTGCCAGGCACTCAATGCCTCCCGCGAAGATCAAGTGGACGAACGCCGGCGTCTCCTCGCCGAACTCTTCGGGCGCGAGACCGACGCCTGGATCCAGCCCCCTTTCTTCTGCGACTACGGCACGAACCTGGTCTTGGGCACGAAGGTCTTTTTCAATTTCAACTGCGTCGTGCTCGATGTCATGCCCGTCACCATCGGCAACAACGTCCTCTTCGGCCCCTCCGTGCAGATTTACACCGCCACCCACCCGATCAGCGCCGTCGAGCGCCGCCAATGGCTGGAATCCGCCAAGCCGATCGCCATCGGCTCGGACGTGTGGGTCGGCGGCGGGGCGATCCTTTGCCCCGGCATCACCATCGGCGACCGCAGCATCATCGGCGCCGGCAGCGTCGTCACGCGCAGCATCCCCGCCGACGTCATCGCCGCCGGCAATCCGGCGCGGGTCATCCGGGCGATCGAGGCGTAGGTATTCCGCTTATGCGCGCCGCAGGGTTAGGCGGCCTCCCCCCACCCGTCATCCTGAGCTTGCGAAGGACCTCTGATTTCGCTCTGGCATCTTTGCCCTGCTATCGTGGTGGCGCGGCGTACTCGACGAAGCGAACTGGTGAGGAAAGGCAGAAGATCAGAGGTCCTTCGCAAGCTCAGGATGACGGGCGGAGGAAGCACCCCTCCCACCACCAGCGCGAAATTCCCCTCCACGCCTGGCACCGGATTGCCCTCTGCAAATACTTCCCGCCCGCATGCTCCTCACCTTTAGGTGGCACTCCACTTCGGCCTTGAACCCCCGGCGAATGCTATTTTAGCCTTGCAGCCTCCCCTTATGAGTGACGGTCCCTTTTGAAGGACCCCGCTCGACCTCCGGAACTAACTAGTTGATCCCCCCTATGAAACACCTCGTTCTCACCCTCGGCCTCTTCGTCGCCTTCCTCGCCCAACTTCATGCAGAAGTGGAAATCCCTCCCGTGGCCAAAGCTGTCGGGGCGGTCGACGAACCGACTTACAAACTTTACCAGACCATCACCGGGTATACTTGGAACTACCTTTGGCGCCACACGACGGACGAAATCGCCTTTGGCGTGGACGGGACCATGGCCAAGGCTCCCTGGCCAGGAGCCACCTGGCGCATCACCGGCCCGCACGCGGTCACGATCGCCATGGAAAAGCCCACTCCCCGGGAAATGGTTCTCCACTTCGTCAATTCCCAGCAGTTCACTTGCAAAGATTGGACCGGTGACCCGGCCTCGGCGACCCGTCACAAGCCCACCGCCCCGCAGCCCAAATAAATTGCCGGATGGTAGCTTCAACCCTCCGTGTGGCTAATGGAGCGCTGACTGATGGTGGAGCAGAGATGCTGCGCGCTCAGGATAATGATTGGCAAGAGCGCGCAGCCCTTCCTCGCCTCTCGCCGCGAAACGGAGTTTCGACCATCCAGTGAGCGTTCCCAAAGCCTCACTTTGGGAACGAGGGAAAAATCCGCGATTCGGAACGAGGAAAGGACACCATGCTATGGCTCACGGTCATAGCCGGCCAAGTCTTCATCCAGACTCCAAATAAATACCCGTCGAGAGTGGTTAAGGCCGCATTGACGTTCCCATTCTTTGATAATAGACAGGTCACCCATCCCGATGCCGCGCATGGCGTGATCGGGAAACTCTCCTAACCAAGCTTGCAATGCCTCCATATCCCAAAATGGCGTCGGCGTCCAAGGCGCAGTGCCATCGATCGCATCTTTCACTCGCTCACAAAAACGCTCTGCAGCTTGTCTCCGAGGTCGGCCGCCCCCGCATTGTGCCACATGATTGCCTGTTTCGAGAACGGCGGCCATGGGAAGCAGCAACGTGGTCCGCTCTTCGATTAATCGCTCCAACATACCGAGAATTTCATCTCGGCTCTGATCAAGTCCCGGAACAGGGACGATGTTGCAAAAAATGGACGTGTCGATGAGCGCAATACTCATGCGGCCGTTTTCTTCAGCTCCGCAACATACTGTAGACCGCTTTTGCGGCGTTCGTCAGGCGATTCCGCCTGCTTCACCATTCGGTCCAGAACCCCTTGTGTTACGAGCCGGCCAAGTGGACCCCGAGCCACGAGATCTGGATAATTTGGCAGATCTTCTAGGCGAACCAATCGGCTATCTCCCTGATCCGGATCGCGGTAACAAAAAACCACATTGGGCACCGCACTCTCAGGTAACGCGTCGAGGAGAGCTGGGTTATGACTTGTGATCAGCACCGCCAAGCGACGCTTTTCAGCGATTTTTTCCACGTTTTTCAGTAAAGTTCCCGCACGGCTCGGATGAATCCCGTTATCAATTTCCTCCATAACGACTGTGGCGTATTCTGGGGCCGCCAGAAGAGCTGCAGCCATGGCCAGCACGCGCAAAGTACCGTCGGAAAGCAAAGTGGCATCCCGAAGTTGCTTCGAGCCACCGAATGTCTCTTCGAGTTGCACAAGGACGTCATTTCTCGGACCGTGAAGAAACTTTACGTCCGTGATGTGTTGCTCGGGAAGGTCTTTAACAAAATCTAATACAGCCTGTTTGGTTGAGGCGTTTCCACAAAGAGAAAAGAGCGTACTGGAAAGATTACTGCCGTCACCCCGAAGCTTTTTGTCATCCGAAAAACTCGGACTCCGCATCCGCTGCGGCATCGGATCGAGAAAAAGAATGTTTTGCAACGAGGTTCATAAAGGTCGAGCAGACCTCAGGAATCGTCTTTTGTGATTTTCTATGTGTGGCGTTGAAGCGCGCCGGCGTTAGAAGTTGCGTGAACACAGCCTGTTGTTCGGTACAGGCAATTTCGGGTTTATTGTGTCCTTTCGAAAAATTATTGTACGCTACGGCCAAACCGCCTCCGCTGTATCGGCCCTTGACTGCGTATAGCGGCACTTTCTCACCGTCATCCTTCACACTCTCCTTGTTGATTCGCAACTCACTGCCCGCGTGCTTTATTTCAACCTCAAGAAGGCTCCATTCGCGCACGCGAATTTCGCAAGCAAAAGAGAATATCTGCTCACCGTCACGTGCCAAATGGGCAGGCAATCCTCGGATCGACATCTCCGCCTCCTGAACAGCCCGAAAAACATCTTCGAGACGTTGTCCTCTAGCCAACCACGATAGCATTTGCAATCCTTCAATTGCGTTACTCTTACCCGAGGCATTAGCTCCTACTAGTAAGGTTAATGAACCAAGCTTTAGCGTCGCATCTTCGTAACTGCGAAAATTTCGGAGTGTAAATGAACGAAGGCGCGCCATGGCGTTTGTTTTAAACTATGCGGAGCAGATTGGAAGTGTTCGCTTCATTTCTTCACGCAAAACCTGATCGGTACCTACAAAAGTTCCGCCATAAATTCAATTCTGCGACCCATTCCCTTCCGCCGCCGCCGGAGGCGGCGTGGGGCCGAGATCGGGGCGTGGGAATTCGGAGAGCTTGGAGCGGATGATCTCGGCGCGGAGGCTGTCGCGCTCGTCGGCGGCCAGCTTCTGCTGGGTGCCTTTTTGCAGGTGCGCGGGCTGGGTTTCCATGAACAGCTCGTCGATGGGGTGACGGCAGTGCTCAGGGAAGAAACCGAGGTCGATGCCGAGCTTCATGAAGCTGAGCAGGTTGAGCGCTTCCTTCGAGTTCATCGAATAGGCGTGGCGCAGGATGCCGTAGCCGCGGCCGATGTGGTCGAGGAGGGTGTTGGGCTTTTTCTGCAGCAGCATCTGCCGGGCATTTTGCTCGTGCTCGATGATCTGCTCGATGACCTTGTGCAGGCGGGCGATGATGTCGTCTTCCTTTTCGCCGAGGGTGGTCTGGTTGGAGACCTGGAAGAGATTGCCGAGGGCTTCGGTGCCTTCGCCGTAGAGGCCGCGCACAGCGAGGCCGATCTTGTTCACGGCCTGGATGACCTGATTAATCTGCTCGCTCATGACCAGGGCGGGCAGATGGACCATCGCGGAGGCGCGCATGCCGGTGCCGACATTGGTGGGGCAGGCGGTGAGGTAGCCGAGCTTCGAGTGGAAGGCGTAGTCCAGGCGCTCCTCGAGCGCGGAGTCCACCTTGTCGATCATCTTGAAGACGCTTTTGAGCTGGAGCCCGGCGCGGATGGCCTGCATGCGGAGGTGGTCCTCCTCGTTGATCATGATGGAGAGGGTCTGCCGGCGGTTCATGACCACGGCGGAGCCGACGCCCTTGGCGGCGTGCTCGCGGGAGATGAGGTGTCGCTCGACGAGCACCTGCTTTTCCAGTGCGGAAAGATCCTGCGAATAGACGGAAAAGGCGTCGTTCATTTCCGTGAGCGACTCGACCTGGGGCTTGATGGCCTCGAGAATCTGCAGGCGCTCGTGTTTTTTCGCCCAGCCGGGGAAGGCGTAGTTGCGCAAGTTGCGCGCGAGGCGCACGCGGCTGCTGACGACGATCTGGTGGTGCGGACCTTCGCCGCGCATCCATTCGCCGCTGTTGTTGAGGATATTGTGAATGGCCATGCTCGTTTTCGTTCAGAGCGGTTTAGACAAAGCCCCGGCCCCTCCAAACGCAGAGGGCGCAGAAAAAACAGAGAGAGAGGAAAGGAGGGAGAAGTTTTCTTCCTGCGCGGCCCTCAGTGTTCTTTGCGGCCTCCGCGTTCCCAATGGCCGTGCTTCGACGATGAGGTATGGTTTAAGGCTCATTTCAATTCGCTATTCCACGTCGAGGTGCCGGATCTGGTCGCGGATGGTGGCGGCGGACTCGTAGTCCTCGGAGGACACGGCTTTCTTCAAGTCGCGCTGCAAGGTCTTGAGGGCCGATTCGCGCTCGATGGTTTTGGCGAGGCGCGCGGGCACCTTGCCCACGTGTTCGTTGCCCTTGTGCATGCCCTTGAGCAGGGTGGAAAGGCCATCGGCGAAGGTGGTGTAGCAGTTGGCGCAGCCGAGGCGGCCGGTCTTCTTGAAATCCGCCTGGCTGAAGCCGCAAGTGGGGCACTTCTGCACGGTGCCGCCGCGCTCCATCTCCTGCGCGGCGCCGAGGCCGAGCAGCAGATCCGCGAGGGCGAAGCCGGTGGGGTCGGTGACGCCCTTTTTCTTTCGAGCAGGCTTCGCACAGGTTCACCTTCTGCATTTTCCCGTCCACGATCTGGGTGAGAAAAACCGTCGCTTGATTCGTTTTGCAGACATCGCAGTGCATGATGGGAAAGGTGCTAGAGATAAGTCGTTTGTTTTGAGGGCGGCGTCAACTTGTCGGAGGGACGCGCTCCGGCGCGTTCCCTGGCTTTCTTTCCCCGGCGGAGGTCCCTGAGAAAATATTGGGGAACGTGCGGGAGCGCGTCCTTCCGGGCAGAGGCCACACCTCACCCATAGATCGGCGTGCCGGTGCTCTGGGTGAGCTCGCGGAAGCGGGCGATGATGCGATTGGTGATCGGGCCGGGTTTACCGTCGCCGATGGGGCGGTTGTCGAGCTTCACGGCGGCGATGACCTCGGCGGCGGTGCCGGTGAGGAAGAACTCATCGGCCGTGTAGAGATCGTAGCGGGTGAGCTGCGTGACGTTGACCTTGAGGCCCAGCTCGGCGGCGATGTCGAGCACGGCCTGCCAGGTGATGCCCCGCAGGGAGCCGGCATAGATGGGCGGCGTGAGAATCTCCCCGCGCTTCACGATGAACACGTTGTCGCCCGTGCACTCGGCCACGTAGCCCTCTTCGTTCAGCATCAGGCCTTCGTCGGCCTTGGCGAGATTCGCCTCGATCTTGGCCATGATGTTGTTGAGGTAATTGAGCGACTTCACCGAGGGGCTGAGGGCGCCGGGCGCCACGCGGCGGGGTGGCGCAGGTGACCACCGTCATCCCGCGCTCGTAAACTTCCGGCGGGTAAAGCTGGATGGTGGCGGCGATGATGATGACTGAAGCCTGCGGGCAGCGGTCCGGGCTGAGGCCGAGGTTGCCTTTGCCACGAGTGACGAGCAGGCGGATGTAGCCGTCGCGCAGGTTGTTTTTGCGGATGGTCTCGAGCGTGGCGGCCTCCATTTCCTCCATGGTGAGGGGGATGGTGAGCATGATCGCGCGGGCGGAATCCCACAGGCGCTCGAGATGCTCGGTAAGCTTGAAGACGCGGCCATTGTAAAAGCGGATGCCTTCGAAAATGCCATCGCCGTAGAGCAGGCCGTGGTCAAAAACGGACACCTTCGCCTCGTGTTCAGGGTAGAATTGGCCGTCGATGTAGATAGTGAGTTGCATGGAGAGAGAGGGGAAACCTGCCAGCGGTTGGGCGCGAATTCAAGCTACCAGCAGGCCGTCGCGAATTTCGAGGCGGCGATCGCCGCGGGGTGGCGAGGTGGGCATCGTGGGTGACCACGACCAGGGTCTTGCCGCGCTCACGGACGAGGCCGAGCAGGAGTTCGATGATCCCCTCGCCGGTTTTCGAGTCGAGATTGCCCGTCGGTTCATCGGCGAAGATGATGCTGGGGTCATTGATCAGCGCCCGGGCGATGGCCACGCGCTGCTGCTCGCCGCCGGAGAGCTCGGCAGGGAGATGCTGCATGCGGTCCGCGAGGCCGACTTCGGTGAGGGCGCGCTCGGCGGCTTCGCGCTTGAGCTTGCCGCCGATCATGGAAGGGAGCAGGACGTTTTCCAGGGCCGTGAGCTCGGCCAGGAGGAAGTAGCCTTGGAAAACGAAGCCGATGCGCTCGTTGCGGATGCGGGCCTGCACATTTTCGCCGCCCTTGTAGAGATGGGTGCCTTCGAATTCGACGGTGCCGGACTCCGGACGCTCCAGGCCGGCGAGGGTGTAGAGGAGGGTCGTCTTGCCCGCGCCCGAGGCGCCGCAGAGGAAGGCCGCTTCGCCCTGCCGGATGTCCACGCTGATCCCGCGCAGGACTTCGATCTGGCGCTTGCCGAGTTCGAAGGAACGGCGCAGGTCGCGGGCGACGAGCTGCGGAGAGGCGGATGGTGGCAAGGGGATGGTGGAGAGACTCATGCGAGGGGCGTCCGAAAGTGATGGGGTGGCTGTCAACTATCAACCCTCAACTCTGGACCGCGTCTGTCTCACGGCTTCGTAGAGAACGATCCCGACCGCCGTCGCCAGATTCAGGCTGCGCGTCTGCTCGGTCATGGGGATGGTGAGGCAGTGGTCGCGGTTGGCCTCCAGCAACGGCTCGGGCAGGCCCTTCGTCTCGCGGCCGAAGACGAGGAAATCGCCATCGCGGAAGGAGGCGTCCCAGTAGGCGCGCGGGGTTTTGGTGGTGAGATAATAGTAGCGGGCGTCCGCGGGCTGAGCGGCCTGCAATTCGCCGAAAGACTCCCAGGGTGCTCACCCGCACGTCTTTCCAGTAATCGAGTCCCGCGCGCTTCAACTCCTTGTCGCCGATGGAGAAGCCGAGCGGCTTGACGAGATGCAGATGCGCGTCGGTCGCGAGGCAGAGGCGTCCGATATTGCCCGTGTTGGGCGGGATTTCGGGTTCGACGAGGACGACGTGGAGGCATGCGGAGAGGGTTTTGAACCAGTCCGGCTGCGGAAGGCCAGAACCAAGCGCCAGCATGTCCCCGGCGCGTCGGGCGGAGCGATGGTAACGGTGGCATGGGCTGGGTTGGCTCCATGGGCTCGTTAGCGAGATTTCGACTAAAAAGAGACAAAATGCGGGTTTTTTCCAGAAGGCGGCAGTTTCGCCGGGCTTTCGCTTCCCCCGGGGAAAACCGCCACGAGGGTTGCGTGCCCCTGGGGTTGCGTGCTAGATGCCGTGTTACCCCGTGCGTTATTTCAAAGTCACCCTCATTATCGGCTTCTTCGTGGCCCTGCTGGTATCGCTGCTCTATGAGGGAGGCCTTTTCCTGCCTTCCGACCTGGCGCTGGCGACGCTGACCCTGCAAGGCTACGCCCCCGTCTGGCACCGCGCCATTCAGTATCCGCTGTTCATCATCTTCGCGGTGGCCATCGCGTGGACGACCATCGACATCCCGCGCAATTCGCTCAAGGCGGTCGTCGCGGCCGGGGCGTTGTTGCAGATCGTGAGCATGGTATGGGTGCTCCGCCTGCTCGGGATCTTCTTTTCGCCGTTCCCGAGTCTCGTCGCCATCGTGTTCAGCTTCGCGGCGGGGATCATCTACTCGCGGAGCGAAGCGGGTGGCCGCAAGCGGGTGATGCGCCAGATCCTCGGCGATCGCGTATCGACGAAGACCTTCTACGCGCTGCTCAACTCTTCCCAGCCTCTGAACCTCGAGGGCGAACGCCGCGACATCAGCATCCTCGTCTGCGAGATCTTCAATCACGACGACCTGGAAGCCTCGCTCACCGCGCCCGACTATGTCGCGCTGACCAATTCCTTCCGGCGCAATGCGGCGGACTTCCTCGTGGAGCGCGGCGGCTATCTCGACGAATGCGACGGCGAAAGCCTGCGCGTGGTCTTCGGCGCGCCGCTGGCCATCCCGACCACGCCCGCGTGGCCTGCGAAGCCGCGCTGGCGTTGACCGAGCGGCTCGACGAAGTGAACGCCGAGTGCCACGGGGTGTGGAAGCAGATGTTCGACTTCCGCATCGGGGTGAACTCCGGCGAGATGGTCATCGCCGCCTACGGCTCGAATCGCCTCGGCACCTTCAGCGTGGCCGGCGAGCCCGTGGAATTTGCCCGGCGCCTCTGCCGCGCCAATCTCATCTACGGCTCCCGCATTTTGCTCGGCACGAATACCTTTCAGACGGCGGAAACAAACATCGAGGTGCGCCCGATGGAACTCATCCAGCGCTACGACGATGGCAGCCGCGAGGAGATCTACGAACTGCTCGCCTTGCACGATGTCCTCTCCTTCGAGGATCTCGAGCGCCGCGATCTTTTCTGGCAGGGCGTGATCTATTACCGCGAGCAGCTTTGGGACGACGCTCTCGGGCTCTTCCACAGCGCCCGCAGTTCCAGCGGCGCGGATGGTCCCGTGGAGTTTTACATCCGCCGCATCGAGCAATTGCGCGCCGGCACCCCGGCGCTCGACTGGAGCACTTCGCGGCTGTGAGCGCGGCCAGTTGACCGGAGATACGCCATGAAGCGCGTCGCCTATCCGGCCGCCATCCAGGCTTTGATCGGGGAACTGAAACGCCTGCCAGGCATCGGTCCACGCAGCGCGGAACGTATCGCGCTATGGATGCTCCAGTCGCGGGACGCGCGTCCGCTGGAAATCTCGCGGATCATCCGCGAAGTCCACGAAAGCGTCCACGCCTGCCCGCGTTGCGGCTTCTTCACCACGGAGGCGCTGTGCGAAATCTGCGCCGATCCCGGTCGCGATCCGGCCCAGATTTGTGTCGTCGAACAAGCCACGGAGATCCTGCCCCTGGAGCGAACCGGCGTCTTTCGCGGGCGGTATCATGCCTTGGGCGGAAGGATCTCGCCGCTCGATCACGTCGGCCCGGAGGATCTACGGATCGACGCCCTTATCGAGCGCATCAAGGTGGAAGCGCCGTCCGAGATTATCCTCGCACTCGGCTCGGATGTGGAAGGCGAAGCGACCGCGAACTATCTCGCCACCTTGCTGCGCGAGTTGCCGGTCAGCGTCACGCGTCTCGCCCAGGGGCTGCCCGCGGGCGGCGGACTGGAACACGCGGATGAGCTCACTCTTAGCCGGGCACTGGCCGGACGCACGGCGGTGAAGGGCTGAAGAAAGAGGCATCCCTTCGTGGAGGACGCGACGTAAAACGTCGTAGAGATGAGCACCGCCATTCACTGGTTCCGCCGCGACCTGCGGATCACGGACAACACCGCCCTCGCCGCCGCGGTCGCCGCGCACGATCACGTGGTGCCCGTCTACATCGTCAGCGAATGGCAGACGGAACATCGCTGGTGCGGTGCGCCGCGGCAGGCTTTCCTGTGCGGGTGCCTGGCTTCGTTGGCGAAGAATCTCGAAGCGAAGGGCGGGCGGCTCATCATCCGCCGCGGGCGAGCGGATGCAGTCCTCGCAGAACTCGCGCAGCAAACCGGCGCGGACGCCATCTACTTCAACCGCGATCCCGATCCATTTGGCCGGGCGATGGAGCAGCGCCTGGAAAAGATCGCGCGGGATCTCGGGGTTCGTCTCCACGCGCATCAGGACATCGCATTGCACGAGCGCGACGAATTGCTCACCGGAAGCGGCACCCCTTTCAAGGTCTTCACGCCCTACGCCAGGGCCTGGCTGAAACTCGGCAAGACGGCGCCGGGCCGCTCGCTGTCCAGGATCTCCACCCCGCCCCGCATCGCCAGCGAGCCGTTGCCGACGCTTCATACCTGGAAGCTGTCCAGCGACGCGACCATCATCGAGCCCGGCGAAGCCGCGGCGCGCCAGCGCCTCGGCCGTTTCCTCGACGGTCCCATCTTCGACTACGCGAACCGGCGCGACCTGCCCGCGGAGGACGGCACCCTCGCGCCTTTCGCAGGATCTCCGTCACGGCACCCTCTCCATCCGCGAAGTCTACGCGAAGTGCGCCGCGGCGGCCGAGAAGGCCCCCGTCACGCAGCGTCGGGGCGCGGCGATATTCATCAACGAACTCATCTGGCGCGAATTCTATCTGCAGGTGCTCTGGCACTGGCCCGAAGTGCTCGACCAGGAGTTGCAGGAGCATTACCGGCACTTGCCATGGCGCGATCATTGGCGCCCGGAAGCCAAGGACGGCGGCCATGAATTCAGGCGATGGTGCCGGGGCGAGACCGGTTTCCCGATTATCGATGCCGGCCTGCGACAACTCGCCGCCACGGGCTTCATGCACAATCGCCTGCGCATGATCGTGGCCATGTTTCTCACCAAGGATCTGCACATCTGGTGGATGCACGGCGAGAGCTGGTTCATGCGGCACCTCGTGGACGGCGAGATCGCGAGCAATAACGGCGGCTGGCAGTGGAGCGCGAGCACCGGCACCGACGCCGCGCCCTACTTCCGCATCCAGAATCCGTGGTCCCAGACCAGGCGTTACGATCCGGACGGCGCCTATATCCGGCGCTGGGTGCCGGAATTGCGCGACGTTCCCGCCGCCCGGCTCTGCGCGCCGCCGGAGCCGGGCGGACCATTGGCGAAAGGCTATCCGCTGCCCATGGTCGATCACGCCCAAGAGCGCGATGCAGCCCTCGAGATGTTCCGCCGGTAATCTCTCGCGCACTTGCCGTACCCCCTGGGCCGTTGCCTAACATCCGCCGCATGAAGCCGCTGCCGTTCCTCCTCGTCGCCGCACTCACCCTGCCGGCTTGCGTTTCGTCCCCGGAGCAAAAGGCCGCCGAGCACCAGCGCGAATTGCAGGAGGAAGCGAAGGAGAAATTCGAGGAGCAAAAAGAGAAAGACAAGGAACGCGCCGATGAAGTGCGTGAAGCTCGTGAGCGCGCCGCGGATGACGCCGCGCGCTACAAGGCTTACGAGGCGGAATACGCGCGGCAGCTTGGAAAAAAGCCGTCGCAACTCACGCCCGAGGAACGCCAATGGGTGCGCGATCATTTCTAGGTCGCCGGGAGCCGTTCCCCTCTTGCACTGCGCGCGGCAAAATGCCTAGCGTGCGGCGATGAAGTATCTCTCCCCATTCGCCTGCGCCATCCTCCTCACCGCCTGCGCCGTCACTCCCGAAGACAAGCAGGCCGCGCGTGTGCGCCAGCTCGAAAAGGAGGCGCGGGGAAAAATTTCCTCGCCCTGAAAGCACAGGAACATCCGGGGCAAATCCCGAGGTTGAACGACGAAGCGCCCGCCACCCCCAAGCCGGCAGGCCTTTTCTCCTTCGGGCGCAACCCACCGCCCGCCGCCACTCCTGCGTCGCGGAAAAAATCGCCCGTCGCTCCCCCGCTCACGGCGTCGCTGGCCCCCGCGCCTCGCTTCGTCCCCACGCGCAAAGTCGACGACACCGTCTACTACTGGCAGGTGCAATCCCCGTCCCAGCGGACTTCCCCCCGCCAACAGGTTGCCGAGGCCAAATACGCCCGCCAACTGGCCAAGCGTCCCGAGGACCTCACGCCCGAGGAACGCCTGTACGCCCACGAGCACTTTTAAGCCCCGGTTGATCGCCCGCCGGCTCTCTCGCGACCGTCGCGCGAAGAAATAATTGGCCGCCGCGCCGCGAGCCGCTATGCACAGCGCGCCATGTTTTTCCCTCTCGCGGTTCTCTCCCCGAACGCCCTGCTCCTCGTTGCCGCCCTCGCGATTGCCGGGCTGGTCCTGCTCATCGCGCGGGTCAAGCTCAACGCCATCCTCTCTCTCACGCTCGTCTCCCTGCTCCTCGGCCTGGCCGCGGGCATGGAACCCACGAAGGTCGCGGAAAGCTTCAGCGCCGGCCTGGCCAAAACGCTCGGCGACCTCGCCCTGATCATCGGCCTCGGCACCATGCTGGGCAAGATGCTCTCCGAATCCGGCGGAGCCCACGTCGTCGCCGCCGGCATCACCCGCATCTTCGGCGTCCAGCGGCTCGATTACGCCGTGATGGTCGCCGCCTTCATCATCGGAGTGTCCGTCTTCTTCCAGGTGGGCATCCTCCTGCTCGGCCCGGTTGTCTTCGCCCTCGCGCGGAGACGAAGACGCCCATTCTGCGCGTCGGGCTGCCCCTCGCCGCCGGCCTCTCCACGGCGCACGGTCTCATTCCGCCGCACCCGGGACCGCTCATGGCCATCAGCATTCTCCACGCGGATATCGGCAAGACCATTCTCTGGTCGTTGTTCGTGGTCGGCCCGCCCGTCGCCCTCGTCACCGGGCCCTTCCTCGCCCGGCGCGTATCGCCACACGTCCCGCTGGAACTCGCCGGTCTGGGCGCGACCGCCGTCGCCAGGCCCAGCGCGCCGCGCAGCCCGAGCTTCGCCGTGAGCCTCTTCACCATCATGCTGCCGGTGCTGCTCATGCTGGTGGCCACCGCGGGGTCGCTGATCTGGAAGGAAGAACTCTATCCCGCCGGCACCTGGCAGGCCAGCATGCGCATGTGGACCGCCTTCATCGGCAATGCCAATGTCGCGATGCTCATCGCCGTGCTCGTCTCCTTCGTGACGTTCGGTCGCGCCTGCGGGCTCCATGGCAAACAGATCCTGAAGTTCTCCGAGGACTGTCTCGCCCCGGCCTCCGGCGTGATGCTGGTCATCGCCGCCGGCGGTGGTTTCAGCAAGGTGCTCAACGCTTCCGGGGTCGGCGACGCCCTTGCCGCGCTGGGCTCGAGCATGCACCTGTCGCCGCTGCTGCTCGGCTGGCTCATCGCCGGCATGATGCGCGTGGGCTGTCGGCTCCGCCACCGTCTCGGTCACCACCGCCGCGAGCATCATGCTGCCCATCGTCAACGCCGATCCCCACATCAACAAGGAACTCCTCGTCCTCGCCATGGGCGCCGGTTCGCTCGTCCTTTCGCACGTGAACGACGGCGGCTTCTGGCTGGTGAAGGAATATTTCGGCAATGGACATCCCGCAAACGCTCAAGACGTGGACCGTCGTGGAAACCGGCATCGCCGTGATGTCCATCACGCTCATCCTGATCGCCAACGCGATCGTAAGGTAATACCTCGCGCCCTATGCCCTTCGTCCACTTCCTGGGTTTATTCGTCCAGTTCGTGGCGGGAATCGCTCTCCTCGTCGAAGGCTGGCGACGGCGCTCGCGATGGTTGAAAGTAAGTGGCGGCATCGTACTCGCCCTCTTGGTTATCCTCATCGGCCGGGAATTGATTTTGGAGGGCGCCATGGAGTGGAATCCCGCGCTATTCGATGAAGAACTCCTCGGCACATGGCGTGATCGAGACGAGATCCTCACCTTGGCGGCCGACCATACTTTCAGCTATCACCGTTCCGAAGAAAACCTCACGGGCCGGTGGAACCGCGATGATTGGAACCTTGAACTGCAGAGCGAGAATGCCGCGTGGACCGCCCGCCTCGTCCGGTATTTTCACCATCTCCGCATCATGACGCACCCTCCCGACGATCTCGACGCTTGGGACGGCAACCCTGGCCTGAAAAAACGGTAGGTAGGCCGGCGGCCCAGACTTTGGAAACCACGAAAAAGGCGGAAGAGACGAAAGAGGATTTTTCTTTTCGTTTATTTCGCCTTTTTCGTGGTCGGCGAGCGAGCCGTAGACTTGCGCCCGCGCGCAAATTCTCGAAAGTGCCCGGCCTCATGTCCGGTCTCGAAATTCTCGCTCTCGTCGTCTCGGCCACGGCTGCCGGGGCGATCAATGCCATCGCCGGGGGCGGCACGCTGCTCACCTTCCCCACCCTGCTGCTCTGCGGTACGCCGCCGCTGATTGCCAATGCCACCAGCACGCTCGCCCTGGTCATCGGCACGGCGGGCAGCATCTTTGGTTTCCGCCAGCAGATCGCGGCGGTGAAGACGTGGCTCGTGCGCTTCGTGCCGGTCAGCTTGGCCGGCGGCTGGCTGGGAAGCTGGCTGCTCACGCATACCAGCGACCAATTTTTCGCGCGGCTGGTGCCGTTCCTCATCCTCTTCGCCACCGTGCTGTTCCTCGCCCAGAACGCGTTTCGGAGGTTTTCCCGTCCCGACCCGACGGCTCCGGAGACCAGCAACCGGGGCGTGTGGATTGCCGTGGCGTTTCAGTTCGGGGGTCGCGGTGTATGGCGGTTACTTCGGTGCGGGCATCGGCATTCTCATGCTGGCCTCGCTCGGCTTTCTTGGGCTCTCCAACATCCACGAAATGAATGCGCTGAAGAACCTGCTCGGCTCGTTGATCAACCTCGTCGCCGCGATCGTCTTCACCCACAGGACGAAGATGGGCATCATGACCGGCGGTGCGCTCGTCGGCTACTGGCTCGGGGCGCACTATTCGCAGCGACTGCCGCAATTCGCCGTGCGGCGGCTCATCACCGGGATCGGCTTCGCCATGTCGGCGGTGACGTTTTGGAAGCAGTTCCGGTGAGAGACGACTGGCCGGCACGCGTGTCATCCTGAGCGAAGTCGAAGGACCCCGCCGCAATAACCAGCGATCATCTCTGGTAAAACGACGGGGTCCTTCGACTCCGTTACACTCCGCTCAGGATGACAACGCGGGGAAGAACCGAACGGACCGCTTCGTGGACCAAGTCCCAATCGACATTCTCCACTTGCTGCCATGAACCGACCGTCGTGGGCAGGACGAAGACATTTTTCCCCTCGCGGAAACTTCTTGTCCATCTGCATGGCACGGACGACGCGATCGAAGAGTCCCGGTTGATCGGCAAAGGAAACCGGCAGCCCAGCGCGCTCGATGAGCGGTTGCAGGCGCTCGAGAAAACCGCCGGTGCGCAAACGCCGAGCCGCACCGCCAGCCGGGTGGCGGCGATCATGCGATGGCGATGGCTTCGCCATGGGTGAGCGTGTAATGGGCGCTGAGTTCCAAGGCGTGCCCGATGGTGTGGCCGAAGTTGAGCACGTTGCGGATGCCTTCTTGTCGAATTCATCCTGCTCGACACGCGCGCCTTCAGCGTCACGCATTGCGCCACGATGTCCGTGAGTACCACCGGCTCCGGGCAGCAGCTTCTCCAGGTCCCCACCTTCCAGTTGCTCGAAAAGCGCTGCCGAACACACGGCGCCGTACAGATCACCTCGCTCGTCCCGCTGCGCACCTCGCGCGGATCGAGCGTGCGAAGCAAGTCCAGGTCGCACACCACGAGCCGGGGCTGGTTGAAAATCCCATGATGTTTTCACGCCGCCGAAATTGACCGCGACCTTGCCACCCACGCTCGAATCCACCGCCGCCAGCAGCGTCGTGGGGATCTGCACAAACGGCACGCCGCGGCGAAACACCCCGGCGCAAAGCCACCGAGATCGCCGACCACCCCGCCGCCGAGCAGAATGACCAGCGGCACCGAGCCCGTATCGGAAAAGCCGCCAGCAAACCCGCGCAGGTGGCCGAAAATTCATCCCAGTTTTTTCCCTCTTCACTGGCCGGAATCTCATGCCGCACGACCCGGCGAAAGTCCGCGGCTTCCAGCGCGGCGCGCGCCTGATCGAATAAAGGCCCCCCACTTGCGGGTTCGTGATCACAAACGCATCCGTCTGCCGCAGTCCATGCGCCCGTAGCGTTTCCCCAGCGCGGGCAGCAAGCCGCCCCCAATGACAACTGGGTAACTGCGCGGGCCGAGGTCGACTTCGATGCGGGCGGGATGGAAGGGGAGTCGTCATTTTCGAAGCTCGATTTTCGATGGCTGAGGGAAGCAAGTCGAGAAGTAGAGAAGACAACCTCAATGGCCCACATCGAACATCCGATGGAAGAACGCCACGCCACACGCCTGCGCCATTGGATGTTGGGCGTTCGATGTTGGATGTTCCGTATTTCCCATCCCCGCTTGCACCCGCGCCGCTCCGTCGCATGATTCGCCCCTTTTTTATGAATCACCCGCCCGCCCTGCTCCGCTCGCTGCCGAGAAAGTCGGCACCCTTACTGGCTGTACGACGCTCGTGTCATCCGCCAGCGGATTGCCGATTCCAGTTCCTCACCGATGCCGATGGGTGCAGGCGCGTTTCGCGATGAAGCCTGCCCGAGGCACCAAGGTGCTGCGGGAGATGAAGAAGGCCGGCATCTGGATCGACGCCGTTTCAGGCAATGAAGTCCTGCGCGCCCTCCGCGCGGGCATGCCGGCGGGCATCAACCGCCCGCCATCTGTCTCACTTGCGATGTCTTCCGCGACAACGCGCTGCCGGTGGCGCTGGAGCATGGCATCCTGCCGAATATCGGCTCACCCGGGCAAATCGCCGACCTCACCCGCGCCGGTTACTCGGGACCCATTTCCATTCGCATCAATCCGGGATTTGGCCACGGCCATGTGAACTCATGCGACACGGCGGCGGCCCGAGTTCGAAGCACGGCATCTGGATCGACGACCTGTTCGCACGAAGGAGCTGGCAAAAAAGGCCGGCCTCGAGATCACGATGCTGCACGCGCACATCGGCAGCGGCCCGCAATACCAGGAACTGCACGACAATCTCACCCGCCTCGCCGCGGAATTCGTGGAGCTGCTGAAGAAATTTCCGCAGGTCAATGCCATCAGCCTCGGCGGCGGCATCCCGCACAATTACAAGGATCACGGCGCGCAGGTGCCGATCGAGCCGCTGCACGACCTCTTCGTTTCCTGCCATCAGCGGTTGGTGGCCAAGGCGCGCCGGGATCTGCGGCTGGAGATCGAGCCGGGGCGTTATTACGTGGCGCCGGGCTGCACGCTGGTGGCGCGTGTGACCGATGTGAAGCAGACGCGCAGCAACGAAAAGGGCAGCGGCGCGACCTTCGCCATGGTCGACGCCGGGTTTGTCGATCTCGTGCGCCCGGCGATGTACGGCAGCTATCACGCGATCGATATTGTGGGCCGGGACGACGAGGATCGAATATGCCGCGCGAGCCCATCGTGGTGGCCGGTCCGCTCTGCGAGAGCGGCGACATCTTCACCCGCGACGATCGCGAACTGCTCGCCCCGCGGCTGCTGCCACGGCCGGTGCCGGCGACCTGCTCACCCTGCGCGACGCCGGCGCTACGGCTATGCGATGGCCAGCAATTACAACTCCATCGGCCGCGCTCCGCAACTCTGGCTCGAGGAAGACGGCAGCGTGGAAATCATCTCGCGGCGCGAGACGATCGACGACCTGCTCAAGGCCGAGACGAGTGAGCCGCTGCCCTAGTAGTCCGATGCCGTCGCAGTGGGAAAGTAAGCTTTCGGTGACAGTCTGGATTGCCACAAACCAACGGAAGCTATATAAGCGTTACAAAGTGTAACTATGAAATCCATCTTCGCCGGCTTGATCCCCCTCTCCCTCCTTTCCTGAGCTCGTGCGCCTCGTGAGTGTCAAAGGCGAACACCGGACGGCCGGCAAACCGGGGCCAAAGCCGGCGATCATCTACGTGGCGGATTTTCGACACCACCAAGGGCGCTTACAAGATCGCCGGTGCGGAAAATAAAGACCCGAGACATTTAGAAAAAAATCGCGGGCCTCCTGACCACTTACATCGTCAAGACAGTCAGTGCCCACGTGGCCCCGGCCCAGCAAGCCGCCTCCACGCACGGCTTGCCCCGCAGCGGTTGGCTGATCACTGGCGAGTTTGTGCGCGTCAATACCGGCAGCCGCTTCCTCCGCGCTGGGGTCGGTCTCGGCGCAGGCGGATCGAAGATGGAGACGAAGATTTCCGTGATCGATCTCGCAGGCAACGGCCAGCCATTCCTGACCTTTGAAACCACCGGCGGCAGCAATGCCATGCCCGGCTTGCTCGAGAGCAGCGGCCCAGGCAGCGCCGTGATGAGCATCGCGACCCAATCCATGATGGGGGTCACCGACGATGCCGCGCGCACCTCGCGGATGATCGCGGGCGAGCTGAATACTTACTTCATCGAGCGCGGCTGGCTGGGCAAGGACAAGCAGTACTCGGTGAAGAAGCTGGGCGACTACCAGCTCGTCCACGAGCAGTACTTCCGTCAGTAGACTGCAGTGGCAACACTCGATCGAGTGCAAAAGGAAAGCCGGGAGCCTGGTCGAACGACCAAGCTCCCGGCGTAAGAGACGTCGGACTATCCGCCGTGGGCCTTATTGCGGCAGGGGTCATGATAGACCCATCGTTCGCGACCATGTCGCCATTTTTCAACGTCACGGTCCTGCCTTTTTTGTCGGTCACGGTGCCGCCGAAGCAGACCTTGCAACCGTTCGCCAGCGTCACATCCTTGGTCATGGGAGTGACTTTCATCATCCTGCCGTTCAGCATGATGTACATCGGGTCGGGGCCGGCCATGACGGAGGCGCCGAGACAGAGCATGGCGGTCAGAGCGAGCGCCACACGAGCGAGTTTCGAGGTTTTGGTGATCATATATTCTGGATTTAGTTTTTGGTTTTAGTGTGGACCTGCGTCCCACACCACAGGAGACGAACTAATAGCTGATTTGATTGCGAGCGGGGCGCTTCTGCATGCGGATAGAGCATTGGCCAAAAATTCCTTCGGATAGGACGCAAAGAGAGTGCGAATGAGGAAGGCGGGAAGCCGGAGAAAGATTCCGTCTTCCTGCTTTCCTGCCTTCCTCGTTCATCCTTTTATCGGTCAGGGTTTTGGCATTCGCTCTAAATGAGGACACCGCCGTCACAGACGGCGCCCCCTCGCTTCCGGGGAAAGGTGTCGCCCGGCCGGAACGGCCATTCGGTCGGGCACGCACTACGGAACCGCTGTCGAGCCTTTGACCAGCAACGGCTGGGTGGTGCGGAGATAGGCGAAAAGATCGCGCACCTGCTGGTCGCTGTAGGCGTCGAGCAGGCCTTCGGGCTTCAAGGAAACGCCGGCGTTCTTCATGTCGGCGACTTCGGCGCGGGTGAGCGACACATTCTGCCCGTCGAGACCGCGCAGCACCACGACCTGCGGATCCTGCTCGACGAGGAAGCCATTGATCACGCGTCCGTCCTTGGTGGTGACGAGGAAGTTTTCGTAACCTTCGCGGATTTCCGCGCTGGGATTGACGATGTTCAGCAGGAGCGCATCGAGGTCGTCGCGCTTGAACTTCGTGAGGTCGGGGCCGACCTGTCCTCCCTGGTTGTGCAGCGTGTGGCAGGCGCCGCAGGTGCCCAGAAGACGGTGTAGCCCGCGTAAGGATCGCCCGTGCCGCCGTCGCGCAGCATGGCGCCGAAGCGCTGGATCTTCCTGCGTCATCTCCGCGGTCGTGGAGCGTCCCGCGGAGCCCCAGATCTTTTCCGTACGGGCGGGTAGATCGTCGAAAGGGAAGAGTTTGATTTTGCGCACGACTTCCAAAGGCACCTGCGCGTGGGCGATGGCGCCACTCTCGACCGCACCCACGAGCAGGGCTGCGGAGGACGCCCGGCTCGCGAGGAGGCTGAGCGCCGCGGGTTGCGACACCTTGCCGAGGCGCGGGAAATCCGCGACCACGGTCTGCGCGATCTGCGGGTCTTCATACGCGGCCAGTGCGGCGAGCGCGACTTTCCGCAGGGATTCATCCTTCGTCTTCTCCACGAGCGCGAGCAGCACCGGACGCTCGCGGACGCCTTCACCTCACCGAGAATGGTGATGTATTCCAGCCGCGTTTGCGCGGGGGCCTTTTCGTCGGCGATGATTTGCAGCGCCTTGTCGATCGCGGCAACGTCTCCCTGGCAACGACAGGGCGACCGAGCCGACATGGTGACGACCCATGGCCGCGATCAGCGGATCGGGCAGGCCGGAGAGCGGACGGCCCTTGAACGCGGTTTCAAAGCCGGTCATCAGGATCTTCGAATGCTCGGCGTGGGCGACAGGTCGAAGATGGCCGCGCAGGTGAGCAGGTCCTTGCGTGCGCCGGTTTGCGCGAAGCGGCGCATGAGGCGCTCGAGGAGGTACCGCTTGACGATGGGGCGGTCCCAGAGCGGCGACTCGTGGAAGAAGGCCAGCACGGCGTCGCGATCGCTGTCGGCCTTGGCCTCGATGTCCCACCAGAGCAGCAACGGCAGGCGCGGGTCGGCGGCGTCGGCATCGTGATCGAGCAGTGCGCGGACGATGGACAGGTCCTGTTTCGCGGGCAGCCGTTTGGCGGTGCAGGCAAATTGCGCGCGGGGCCTCGACATTCGGCTCATGCTCGGCGGCTTCGGCGAGTTTTTGCGCGAGTGCGGGCGTCACGTTGTTCTCATCGTCGCCCAGCAAGGCGCGCCGTCCACAGACGCACAAAGGGATCGCGATGATCGAGCAGGTGCAGGGCGGTCGGCGCATCGAAGCCACCGCTGCCGTGCAAGGCCAGAGCAGTTCCAACGCGTACTGCCTTCGCTGGCGTCGAGTTGTTTCCGCAGATCGGCACGATGGCGGCGTCTTTGCGGTCGGCGATGAGACCGCTGGACGGTCTGCCGCACCCACTTGTTTTCATCGTGCAGGTCTTGCACGAGTTGCGCCGTGGTCTGCTGGCCGAAATCGGTCGCGGGCGTTGCTTTCGCATCTTTCGCGCGGAGGCGGTAGATGCGGCCGCGGGCCAGATCGAGGCCGCCTTGCTGGAGGTCGGTATAGGTGCGGTTGTGCGCCAGCTGCGGCACGTACCAATCGCACAAATAGATCGCGCCATCGGGGCCGGCCTTGATGTCCACGGGGCGGAACCACGGATCGCGACTGGTGACGGGCGCTGAAGATCGTGCGTCTTGAAGGTCGAGCCTTCCGGCGTGATCTCGGTCTCGACCACTTGATTTTGCATCGGCTCCGGGCCGAACAAATGGCCGGCGTGCGTGGCGCCGAGCGCATTGCCTTCGTAGATGAGAAAGGTGTGCGTGAAGCGCTGGACCTTCTCGTGCGCCATGGCTTCGAAATAGCCGAAGGTGTAGGGATTCGAGAGCGGGCCCGTGCTTGTCGAAACCTTTCTTGAGATACGCCACCCTGCATATAATGAAAGCCGCGCGTATCGCCGCCATTGTGGCCGGAGAAGATGCGGCCCTTGGCGTCGATCTCCACGCGAATGTATTGCCGCCGCCTTCGCAGAAGACCTCGAATTTTTTCGTCTCCGGCTGTAACGCCAGATGGCCTGGCCCTCGATATTGGCGATGGTTCCTGGTCGATGCCGGGGCGCGTGATGCGGGCGGTGACCGTGCTGCCGTGTGCGCCGTAGAGCCAGCCGTCCGGCCCCCAGCGCAGGCTGTTGGCCACGGAATGCGTATCTTCGAGGCCGAAGCCGGCGAGGTGCACGACGGGGTCGCCGTCGGGAATGTCGTCGTTATTTTTGTCGGGATAGAAGAGCAGATACGGCGGGTTGAGCACCCACACGCCGCCGCGGCCGCGCTCGACAGCGGTGCAGATGTTGAGGCCATCGACGAAAACGGTGTGCCTGTCGTAGACGCCATCGCCTTTCGTGCTCTCGTGAATGGTGATGCGATCGTGGCCGGGGAATTGATGCGGTGGGGGCGGCGGCACTTTGTCGTACTGCGAGCGCCAGTAGCTATCGTGGCTCAAGACCTTGAGCCGGCGGGCTCGGGATACTGGCGGTATTCGACGACCCACATGCGGCCGCGTTCGTCGAAATTCAGGAAGAGCGGCTTGACCACGGCGGGCTCGGCGAGCACCTGCTCGAGCACGAGGTCATCGGCGACTTTGAAGGTTTGCAGAGCTTCGGAGGGAGTGGAGGCGGCGGCGTTCGTCTGACCAGGGCGCAGCTTTTCCGTGGCGGTGGCGCCGGGACGGGCACGCACGGCCCAGCGCCAAAAGACGCCGTTGAGGAGAAGTTTCTTGAATTGCGGGAGGGCGAAATCCTCGGGCGCGCCGAGCGAGTGTAGAAGACGCGGCGGTTGTCCTTCGTGTTCACCCAGGCGATCGGTTCGACCTCGGACCGGCCGGCGAGACGCGCGGTCAGGAGCGGCGTGACCCACGCGGGCAGGCCGGGGTTCTTGTAGAGATGCGAAGTAACGGCAAATTCCTCCGGGGCGAGCCGCAAGCACCGGATGCTGCGCCTGCGCGGGGACGATTTTCGCCCATGTCTCGAGCCGTGCCCGTAGTGGTCGCTGTAATTGCCGCCGAGAATTTCGTGATCGAGCTCCGGCCAGTCGGCATAACCCACGGGTGGTCTCGCATTCTTGTCGCGGAGCGCAAAGGCATGACTGGGCCGTGCGGATGCCGACGACCGGCTTGCCCGCGGCGATATGCGCGCGATCGCCGCCATGGCCGCCTGCGAAGGGGTGTGGCGGCGGACGCTGATGAAAAGCAGATCGGCGTCTTTCAGCGCTTCGATGTTAGGAAAGTCATTGCTGTCATCCGCCGGGAGAATCGAGAACGTGCACTGCACCCCGCGCGGCTCCAGTTCGGCTTTCGCAAACGCTGGGACGTCGTCTTGTGTCGTATTCCCGGCTCGCCGATGAGGAAAAAAACATGCGGTGGCTTGGGCTCCGCGTCGGCGGCACGCGCGGGCAGAAGCCAGGCGACGAGGAGGAGCAGGACGGCGATACGAAGCGAAGTTCTCATGGGGCGAATGACGGGGGGACGCAAACTTTGTCAGGGAAGTCCCGCTTGGGGAATCTTCTTAGACGCCGAAGCAAACGTGGATCGCCGCGACGGCGCCGCCCTTGTTCTATAGGCATTTCGCGCTGACATTTGGACACGGTTATGAGCCCTTCCATCAATTATGCTATTGAGATCGCCGCGATCGTGGTCGCGGGCACGATGACTGGCAACGAAATCGCGGTCGCCGTATTTTTTCATCCGCAGATCAGCCGCCTGGAAAACCAGATGCACGCCCGGGCTGCTCAGGCGCTCGCCGGCGCGCTCGGCGCGGCGATGCCGTTTTGGTACGCGCTGACGCTGCTGCTGAGCCTCGCCACCACCTTCCTTGCCCACCCGGCATGGAGCCTTCCATGGTGGCTCGCCCTGAGCGCCACGGCACTCTTCGCGATGATGATCGTCTACTCCGTGCTGCTGCCCCGTGCCCATCAACAATCAAATCGCCCGCTGGCAGCCGGATGCGCTGCCGGCCAACTGGCGGGAGCTGCGCAGACGCTGGGATCTATGCACGCCATCCGGGTTGGCATTTTGGTGATCGCCTTGATTCTCCTGGTCGCATCCTCAGTCGGGTAGCCACTCCCGAAGATCGCTAGTCAACCTCTGAGGCCGAGACGAGCGTGATCGATTTTGGCGGGAATCACAAAAAATGCGTGCTTTTTAACGTAGTCGATGCAAAACGCTTCAAAGAAGCACGCGCGATGAAGCTTATTCACGTTGCCCGCCGGGCGTTGTTTTCTTTCCCCACCAACCCACCCTCCAGAATCATGATTCCCACCCATCCTTCCCGTCGCGATTTTCTCAAGACCCTCCGGGGCCGCTGCCGCCGTGGCGGTGGCCGGCTACCCTGCCTTCACCCGCGCCGCGGATGCTTCGAAGAAGCTGAAGATCGGCTTCATCGGCTGTGGCGGACGCGGCACCGGCGCGGCTTCGCAGGCGTTGCAGGCGGACAGCAATGTGGAGCTCTGGGCGATGGGCGATGCCTTCCGCGATCCGATCGACAAATCGCTCGAGTCTCTCCAGACGCTGCTCAAGGACACGCCGGAGAAATTCAACGTGGCCGAGGAGCGGAAATTGTGGGCATCGACGCGTACCAAAAGGTGATCGATAGCGGAGTCGATGTCGTCCTTCTCACCACCACACCGGCGTTTCGCCCCCAGCACATCAAGGCCGCCATCGACGCGGGCAAACATGTCTTCGCGGAAAAGCCGATGGCGGTGGACGCGCCGGGGCTGCGCTCGGTGATCGAGAGCGCGAAGAAGCGAAGGAGAAAAACCTGGCGCTCGTCGATGGCTTTGTGTGGCGCTGGACGAAGGCGAACCGCGAGGCCTATGAGAAGATTCACGGCGGTGCCATTGGCGACGTCACGGCGATTTATTCCAGCTACTACACGGGCTCCGTGGATCGGTATCCGAAATGGAACCGGCAGAACACCAAGACGGATCTCGAGTGGCAGTTGCGGCGTTGGTACTATTTCACGTGGCTGTCGGGCGATCACATCGTCGAGCAGGCGATTCACAGCATCGACAAGCTGCTCTGGACGATGAAGGACGAACCACCGGCGAGCGTAGTTTGCATCGGCGGCCGTCAGGCGCGGCCCGGCGAACCGGGCGGTGAATACGGCAACATCTACGATCATTTTGCGGCAGAATTCCGCTGGGAGAATGGCGTAAAGGGGTATCACTACTGCCGGCAGATCGGGCGCTGCTACAATGCGAATACAGACGAAGTCTTCGGTACGAAGGGGGTGTATCAGGGCGAGAGCGCGAGCAAGCGCCACGTCATCATCCACAGCGAAAACCCCTGGCGCTACGCCGCGCCGGCCGGGCTGAAGGACAACGGCTACCAGACCGAGCACGATGAAATGTACGCCTCGATCCGCAGCGGCAAGCCGATCAATACGTCGGACCGTTTCACCAAGACCACCATGGCGGCCATCATGGCGCGCATGGCCGCCTACACCGGCAAGGAAGTGACGTGGGAACAGGCGATGAACTCGAAGGAAGACCTCTTCCCCGCCGATCTCCAGTGGGACTCGAAGCTGCCGGTCGCCCCGGTGGCGGTGCCGGGAGTGAATGAGCTGACTTAGGCCAATTTCAAGATCGTCCACCTTCGCCAGTAACGGACACTGCGATCATCCGAAATGGATTGAGCGCAGGGTCCGTTGCTGGCCTTTTATTTTCATGGAACCGCACCAAAGACATAATCGCGCAAAAATGCGCAAACAGGGATGGCTGGACAAAGCGGGCAATGAGGTCTGGCCAGAAGACCCGGCAGCGCGCCAGAAAATGGCGCGAGGTTTGTTCGGCATGGAGTTGGTCAGCCACACGGATTTTTGGGCGCTGATCGCCGAAGACGAGTTGGACGATACGCACGATGCTCCGTGGGCGGGTGCGCGGACAATGCCGAACCCCGAACTGGAGGGCTACCGAGAAAGTCTCCAAGAGTTAAAACCGGAGCAGCGCGAAACCGTGCGTTCCCTCTTGCGCTATGCCTTGAAAGGACAATTGCACTCTTTCTGCTGCACTTTGGATCGGGCGCTCGGTGGCCCCACGATCACCATCCCCTCCCCGGGGACAGACCCTTCGGACGATATTCGCATGGTGCTTCACTCTCCGGGGAGCGACGAACTGATCTACGAGCAATTCCAATGGCTCGAAGATTTCAGCATCCTCTTTGGCGAAGATGAACGCTATGGCGATCCCGAAGCGCCGGAGCAGCCAAATTCGTAGAGTGGTTTACGGCCGGTCTATGCTGGATTCCATGCCGCGCCTCGCTAGGATGCGGGATCGCAATTCAACGTTCACCAATCATTTAGGGCATTATTATGCAGGGCAATTCCGACCACGATCTGGCCGCGCGTCTCGCGGCTTCTTTTCCGACCAGCGACACCATTCCCGCTGAGTTTCGTCCCCATCCCGCGAGCTACGAAAAGCTCTTTCTCCAGGACGGCGAGGTGCGCGAGTGGCCGGGGCCGTTCACGGAAGTCAGTTCGCCGATTTGCCTGCGGGAGGGCGAAACGATCAAGCGCCAGATCATCGGGCACGTGCCCTCAATGGATGAAGACGCCGCGATGGCCGGGCTCAAGGCTGCGGTTCGCGCGTGGGACAATGGCCGCGGCGAGTGGCCGACGATGAGCGTGGCCGGGCGCATCGCCGCGGTGGAGAAATTCACCGAGAAAATGATCGCGGTGCGCGACGAAGTGGTGCGGCTCCTGATGTGGGAGATCGGCAAGAGTCTCGACGATTCGCGCAAGGAATTCGACCGCACGGTCGATTACATCCGGCTCACGGTCGAGGCGCTGAAGGAAATGGACCGCAACAATTCACGCTTCAGCATCGATAGCGGGGTGATCGCGCAGGTGCGCCGTTCGCCGCTGGGCGTGTGTCTCTCGATGGGGCCGTTCAATTATCCACTGAACGAGACCTACACGACGCTGATCCCGGCGATCATCATGGGCAACACCGTGGTGGTAAAGCCGCCGAAATTCGGCACGCTCTCGCATCAGCCGATCCTGCAGGCCTTTGCGGACAGCTTTCCACCGGGCGTGGTGAATTATATCTACGGCTCGGGCGCAAAAATCATCGGGCCGATCATGCAGAGCGGTTTGATCGACGCGCTGGCCTTCATCGGTTCGAGCCGCGCGGCCAAGGTGCTCAAGCATCAGCACCCGCGCCCGCACCGGCTGCGCAGCATCCTGGGGCTCGACGCGAAGAACCCCGCGCTGATCATGCCCGATGCGGATCTCGAGGTCGCGGTGCGCGAGTGCGTGACCGGCGCGCTCAGCTTCAACGGCCAGCGTTGCACCGGATTGAAACTGCTCTTCGTCCACGAAACGATCGTCGATGTGTTTCTCGAAAAGCTCAGCGCCGCGGTCAACGCGCTACCCATCGGCATGCCTTGGGACAAGGGAGTGAAACTCACGCCGTTGCCCGAATTCAACAAACCGAGCGCCATGCAGGCCTATGTGCAAGACGCCATCGGTGGCGGGGCGCGCATCGTGAATGCCGGCGGCGGCACCGCGTGCGGCACGTTGTATTTCCCGGCGATCGTTTATCCCGTCTCGCCGAATGCCCAGCTCTATAGCGTGGAGCAATTCGGGCCGGTGATTCCGGTGTGCTCGTATCGCGATGAGAGCGACTTTTTGGAGTTCGTCGCGGAATCGAATTACGGGCAACAGGTCAGCGTCTTCGGCCGCGACCCGGAGAAGATTGCCAGGCTGGTCGATCCCCTGGCCAACCAGGTTTCACGCATCAACATCAACGCGCAGTGCCAGCGCGGACCGGACACCCTGCCCTTCACCGGGCGCAAAGATTCCGCCGAAGGTACGCTGTCGATCAGCGATGCGTTGCGCTGCTTTTCGATCCGCTCGCTGGTCGCCGCGCAATCGACCCGGCAAAGCCGCGAGATCATCCAGCAGATCGTCGCCGGACGCCACTCCAGCTTTCTGCACACGGACTTTATCCTGTAGAGCGATTCAAATAGCGGGTGCCCGCGCATGGCAAGCGGCGGCCGGGATTGAACGCAGAGCACGCGGAGAAATGAGAGAGAGCCGCAGAGAAAAGCTTTTACCTCGGCGGCCCTCGGCGTTCTCCGCGCCCGCGGCGTTTACCTTTGGCGGTAGCTTCGGTTCAACTTGAACCACTCCAGCTACGCCCCCGCATCGAGGATGTCGCTGATCGGAGAATCCGGTTTGTCCATCATGTCGAGGACGACGGCCTGGAGGAGCATTTGGAAGCCGAGGATCATCGGCAGCATCGCGAGGGCGACGGTGCCGGCGCTTTGCTCGCGGCCGTACAGCCAGTTGTGGCTCCAGCGCCACGCCCCAAAGGCGCCGCCGCCGAAGAAGAGCAACGCGCCGGTCATGAGGAACACGGTGACGATGTTGATGTCGTAGATGAAGTAGCGCCACCAGATGCGGTGCAGCAGGCCGCCGGCGAGCTTGGCCGGGAAGGTGCAGAGGGCGCGCCATGGACTCAGCGAGCTGTTTTCATCGGCATACTTCGCCGGGATGGGCACGTCGAAGGCGATGGCGCGGACGACGTTGAGCTGGATGAGCAGGCTGATCTCGAAAAAGTAACGCGGCGCGAGGAGATGGAAATTGAGGAGCCGCAGCGCATTGGCGCGCAGGGCGAAGAAGCCATTGGTCGGATCGGACAGATGCCAGAAGCCGCTCGCGGCCTTGCTCAGCAGGGTGAGACCGAAATTACCGAGGCGGCGGACGAGCGGCATGGTGCGCAGCGCACGCAGATCGTAGAAGCGATTGCCCTTGGCGAAATCGGCCTTGCGGGCGATCAATGGGCCGAGGAGGCGTGGGAGATGTTTCGCCTCCATCTGGCCGTCGCCGTCCATCTTCACCACGATGTCCGCCCCGAGATCGAGCGCGGCCTTGAAGCCGGTGATCATGGCGCCGCCCACGCCTTGATTCGCCTCATGGAAGAGGATCGTGAGCTTGGGATCGGGGTGAACCTTGCGCAAAAACTCACCGGATTTTTCCGGACAGCGATCGTCCACAACGATGACGAAATCCGCCGCCGCCAGCACGGAGTCGACCACGTCCACAATCTTGTCGCGCACACGGTAGCAGGGGATGACGACGGCGATCTTGGGGCGATCAGGCATGAGCAAGCGTGGGAAGGAAATCGCGATATGGCACGATGCGGAAACTGGCGTCGAGAATGGATTCGAGACGCCCCAGCGTGCCGGAGCGATTGAAATAGAGCAACGCGTTGAGCAAACGGCTCCCGCCGACGCCGCGGGACATCACGCGCTCCTGCGCCGTGTCGAGATCGTAGGGATGGAAGTAGCCGACGATCGCCGTATCGGCCGCGGCGTGATCGGCGAAACGCCGCCGGATGGAGCCGAAGGGCAGACAGCGAAAGTAGGTACCCGCGCCGATGGGGACTTCGAGACCGAAGAAAGAGCTGAGGGTGACGGGCACTTCGAGCACGCCCTGGATGCGACGCGGCTGCAGCCCGAAACCGGGCCAGCCGTGGAGCGGATTGCGCGCGGGCAGCACGCTGCTCGAGTAGGTGAATCCCAGCCCGGCCAGCACCTCGTAGACCCACTGCTGCTTTTCGCCGAGCGAGAGAATCGGGGCGCGGAAACCCCGGACTGGCGTGGTCGCAAATCCGGCGAGCGCATCGAGATTGCGCCGCAGATCCTCGCGCAGCGAAGCGGCATCCTGTTGATCGAGCGGAACGTGGTCGAAGGTATGGCAGGCGAGTTCATGCCCCTCCGCGGCGATGTCGCGGATCACGGCCGGAAATTTCTTCGCGATCTCGCCGACGACAAAAAAGGTGGCCTTCATCTCCCGGCGCCGCAGCAGAGCGAGATAGCGCTCGACCAGTTCCGGCAGCGGCGTGCGCTGAAATTCCGCGCGCTCGGCGTAGAACTCCTCCAGGTCGATACTGAACAGAAACGTCTTCACGCAAAGGGACGGAAAGTGATTCCGGGAATTTCCGGCAGATCAAATTGCGGCGTCGCATTCTGGAACACAATCCCGATGAGGCTGTCGCTCCGGAAAGGCGCCGGCAAGCCCAGTGTCTCCAGGGTCTTCAGCCCCGCGTGCATGAGCCGCCAGGGGATCGGGATGAACGTGGGCCGCCTGCCTTGTCTGCTCGCGAGCAACTGCAGGACGTCGCGCAGAGAATGCCGGTGCGGATGTGCGGCGGAGATCGCCCGCCCAATGATCGGCGCTTCCGGCTGGGAGAGCGCGAAGACGAGTTCCGCAAGATCTTCGTCGAAGACCAGGTATTGCGGATACGAACCGTCGCCGATGAGTGGGACGAAACGGCCGCGCGCCGCGTGTTCCAGGGCGCGCATCAAGGAGCCGGCGGTGTTCGACCAGACCAGGCCGGGGCGCACCACCGCGCAGCCCAATTCCAGCGCAGCTTCTTCGACTCCGAGCTTGGCCCGCCCGTAAAGCGAACGGCAGCCGGGAAAGGAGCTGAGCGACGAAATGAAGACGACGCGCTTCACGCCGTTTTCCCGCGCCGCGCGCAGCAGGGCGATGCTGCCCTCGACATTGATCTCGTGAATTTGCGGCCAGCTTTTTGGGCGAAAATCATAGGCGCAATGCACGAGCGCATCGACTTCGCCCCAAGGCAACCGTTGCGGATCGTCGCCGAGTTCATAAGGAATGCGTTGCGCGTAAGTCAGGCTGCGGCGGCCAAAGCCCAGCACATCCCAACCATGCGAGCGAAAGCAGCGCGCAATACCCGAGCCGACGTGTCCGGCCGCACCGGTGATGGCACAGCGCATGGTCAGAGGGCCGCCACTTGCGTGGCAATGCGGTGCGCGTTCGCCATGACAGTGAGCGTGATGGTGGTCGCGGGGATGCTGGGAAAAACCGAGGCGTCGAGCAAGTGCACGCGCTCGAGGCCGGTGGGTTGCCCGAGAATGTCGGTCTCCCTTTTTCCCGGCTGCGCGCGCATAGGAAACGTGCCGCCCGAATGATAGCTGCGGCCGGGCTCGGCGAATTGCAGCGCTGGCACGACCGGTGCACCGCCGAGCAGGCGCCCATTGGCCGCCAGCTTGAGCCCGGCTCGCACACTCTTCCACCATGCGCTCCGGCTGGCCTGCGGCTCGACCTGCAATTGAGGCCGACCCGTCGCATGGCGCCGCAAGGTGATGCGGAGCCGCCCGGAATCACGCGAGTGCATGAACCCCTGGACGACGAGCAGACGGCCAAACATCTGCTCCGCCACCCACGGAATCCGCAGGAAAAAACGCAGCGGAGTCGCCATCAAGGCCCGCTGCAGGAAGTCGCTGTAGCTGAAAATTTCAAGGTGGACGAGATGCGGACTGATCGCCGGATCCTCGATCTCGATGAAGGCTTGGGCCAGTGAGTGCAGCGCTTCCGTTTGCACATCCGGCGTGCGCCGCAGGCGAAAAAACGGATAGATGAAATACTGGCTATCGAGCATCTCCACCGGCTCATCGAAGGCGCCGAGCGAGTTCAACGTCAGCGCCGTGGTGGGCAGCACGCCGGCACCGACGAAGACCCGCGACGCCTGATACGTCACCGTCTGCTGCCGCTCGAGGTCGCGGGCCACGATGGTGACGCCATTGGCATTTGACTCCAGTTTCTCCACGAGGTGGCGGTCGATATAGGTGACCTTCTTCTCGTCGATCAAGCGCTGCAGCGTGGTGGCCGTGGAATAGATGAGACCGTAGGGGCAGCCATAAAGGCACAGGCCGCAATGGACGCACGCCGGGCGTGGCCCATCGCCGGCCGCGGTAACCGCCATCCGCGAACGGCCGAAGTGCAGGCCCGCCCGGCGCAATGGCTCGCGCTTCGCTTGGAGATCGCCGAGCAACTCATCCGCCTGTCGCGATGGGCGGAGATCCTGCCCGCGGTCCGTGTAAGTCGGCAGGAGGGAGGCGAGATCATCGGCCACCGCCGTCGTCGGCATGAAATCGAGCACCGCGCGGTAGTGCGGCTCAAGGTCGGCAATGCGGATCGGCCAGTCGGCGATGTCCTCGGCACGCGCGGGAAGTTGCGACGCACCCCACACATTGCTCAGGCCACCGCGTGCTTCGGAGTAGTGGAAGGGCGGCTCTTCCTTCGTGTCGAGCAGCGACCCGCTCGCGCCCGCGTAGGGATAGTCTGAGCCGTAGGTCAGCTTCACATGAATCGAGCCCTGGCGTTTTGCTTGATCGCCTCCGCGCAGCATATCGAGGTCAGCCGCCGGCCATTGCCCCGGCGGCAACGCGCCAAGGCGATCGAGAATCTCCTGCTTCTCCTTTTCCAGCCTCCGCCCCGCGTCGAGGATGGTGACGGGCAGTCCGCGCCCCGTGAGGGCGACCGCCGCGGAGATGGCTGCCGGGCCGGAGCCGATTACGTAGAACATGCGCGGGATGCGGCCCGACGATCACGCAGGCTTTTCCAAAAGTCCGCCGCGCAATCAAAACAAAGGAAAAAGTAGAGCAGGAAAAAAGGTTCGTAGGCGAAGCGAAAGCGGCCATTGGTCACACCGATCATCGAGGCCACATAGAGGCCCCCCAGCACCGTGGCCACCCAGGCAAAATGCACCGGACGCAATGGCGACGGGCGCAGAATCGCCGCGATCATTCCGAGGAAGCCGATGATATAGAAGAAGGGCACGCCGGGCATGGTGTGCTGCCAATCCCCCACCCCGCCATAGAAATCGTGGACCCAGCGCTTCTCCGTGAGGGTCCGGTCGGGGGTGCGGAAATGGACGAGATATTTGCTCCAGTTCTTTTGGTAGCGAGTGAACCAGGCCACCCGCCCCGCGCTGTAGTGCATCTTCAGCCAATCGGGGAGCTGCTCGGCAGTCATGGGCTGGCCGGTCAGCCCGCGGCCCAGGACATCGACCATCCAGTCCCTCGCCGTATAGGCCGTGCGCTGGTTTTCCCAGAGCGATCGCTTGTCCCAGCGATAGCTGCTCCACGCATCGATCGCCAAACGGAACTTGATCCACGGCTCGGTCAGGGTCCGGACCGGTTCCGCCAGCAGCGTTTCGAGGCAGAGACCGCGGACGATGCGGCCTTCTTCCGCGAGCTGCTTTTTCCGTCCCTTGATCCGCTCGCCGACATAGTCCTCGACCGCGTGGTTGATCTTCTTTTGAAACTGCACGAGGCCGGTGGGAAATTCCGCCGAGGCGAGGCGGGCCTCTTCCTGGATCGGCACGATGCGCGGCATGATATCCGGAGTGGAGCGGGAAGTGGCCGGAGCGAAGCGTAGCAGCGAGGCATAGACCAGGGCCGAAACATCGCGATCCCCGCTGACGTGAAACGCCACCGCGTAAGACACCGCGACCGCGGCAACGCCGATCGCGACCCGGCGCCATTGCTTCCACAGGGGCAGAATCGCGAGCAGCAAGGCGAAGAGCAAGAACGTCTTCGACTCGAGCCGCGTCCCGAAAACCAGCAGCAGACAGACGATGAACCAGACGAACCGCCGGGTGGTCGGGCGCAGGGCGAAAAGGGTGCCGGCGAAAACCAGCAGCAGGGTAAAGAACAGGAACTGCGCTTCCCCCATGAGGGTGTGCTCGTACCAGATGATCGAGGGATTCGCGGCGAAGAGCACGGTGACGGGAATGATCGCCACCCGCCAAAAGCGAAACCAGAGGCGCACCAGTGCTCCGACCAGCACGGTGCCGATGAGCCCCATCAAATGCTGAGCGGCGGCAATCGTGGCGGCCGCCGACCCGGGCAGGAGAAAGGCGGCGCTGAAAAGCGCCGGCGTAAGATAGGAGCGCTTGTTATGCACATAGAACCGGTGGTTCTCGATGAAATGGTCGGTCGTGATGAGATAATCCGCGCTGTCGTATTGCACGTAGCCGTAGGGCATCGACCACGTCACCGCCACGCGCAACGCGAGTCCCAGGAGCAGCGCAGGCAGGCACCAGCCCAGGAGACTCCACAACGTCGCCTGCCAGCTTTTATCGGGCTGGTGGGCCTGGGGTGCCGCGGCAGGAGCATCGGCGTCGAGCCCTCCATTCGCGGAGGAAAGGGGAACGGATGTCGCCATTAACCGATATATCGCAACTGCATAGGGGCGGTAAGGAAAAGCATGCCCGGTCTTTTGTGAAGTGATTTTCACCACTCTGCCGCTCAAGGGTGACTGTGGCGCCGGCGGGACTTGAACCCGCACTGGGCTTTCGCCCAAGCGGATTTTAAGTCCGCTGTGTCTGCCATTTCACCACGGCGCCTCTTGAGTAACTCGGGTCAGTTTCGCGATTCACTTTGGCTGTATTCTACTTTGCCGGCATGCAAACCAAGGCCACGGCAAGTAAAGTTCCAGTCGGCGGCATGGTGAGTCATCACCTGCGCTTTATCAGCGCGAAGAATGCGCGCAATCGAAAAGTCCGCGGACTTGGGAGGCGCGGCGACGGGTGTGGCGTTGACTCTTTGGAGTAGCTCCACAGAATTTACGGATGAAGTTCGTTCGCTCTTTGCTGGTGCTGTTGACGGCCGTCGCCCTTTCGGGCTGTATCTTCCTGCCGGAACCGCCACCGACCACGCCCTCGGGGACCGAGGCGGGACCCCGGCCAACCAATCCGCGAGCCGTCATCGCTGATTGGGCAAACTCCCATTATAAATACATGGTCTCGAGTCCATTCACGCCCGAGGAAATGGCGATCTCGGAACCGACCCCGATCGTCTATCACGACGCGCTCCTGGGCCGCAAAATCGGCTGGGAAGTCATCATCGGTCCGGACACGCCCCGACTGAGCCGGGTGATAGAAATGGATTACACCCGATTCATCCTCTATCGCGACGGGATCATCAGCATGGTCTCGAGCGATCGTCCCTTCCCCGAAGTGCGCGGTCCGGTTAGATAATCGCGGCAGCGGCTCAAACCGGACCGCCGGTCTACTTCGCCGACCACCCGCGCACAAATTCCCGCAATTCGGTTTCGTTCAAGTCGCTCACCACGCTGCAGGCCATTTTTCCATCGGACCAGCGGATGACGTTGTAGCCATTGCGCTGGCTCGCCCGCGGGTCGGCGGGCGATGGCGATGTAGCCGGCCAGATGAAGAGATTGAGGAAGTGCTTTTGTCTTCCGTAGACGAGCGCGGCGGCGGTATGGCCTTCGATGAAATCCATGCGCCCGCCGAGGAGCGGGAAGCCGGCTTCGCGGAGCTCTTTCACCGGCGGAGCGAAGTCGAGCTTGCCGTCGAACCAGGGCTTGACGGTGTGTTGATCGGTCGAGGCGACGTCAGTAAGGTGATCGACCATCAACGAGCGCACGTGACTCGCGGTGAGATCGGCGAGCAATCGGTCCTCGTGGCGTCCGGAGGAGAGTTGAAAAGTCACAAATGAGACGGCGATCACCGCGGCGGCCGCCGCCCACCCGGAATAATGAAACCAAGGCCGGGTGGATGTGCTCGCGCGCTCGGCCTTCGCGGCCTGTTCCACAGCGGTGGAGATGCTGCGACGGAGACTGTCCGGAGCGGAGAAGCGCAGCTCCGAGTTTTGCAACGCTCCCCGGAGCGCGGAAAGCTGGCGCAGGGCGCCGAAGCAGGACGGGCAATCGGCGAGATGCTCGTCGACTTGCAGCGTATTCGCCGCGTCCAGTTCGCCGTCGTGATGAGCGTGGATGAGTTTTTGGATCTGCTGGCAATTCATGAAAGACCTCCGCTTTGCGGTTGATTTGAAAGGACGGCTTGCAGGTGGCGGCGCGCCCGGGTGAGCCGCGACATGACCGTGCCGATGGGCACGCCGGCGATGTCGGCCATCTCCTTGTAGGAGCAGCCTTCGAGTTCGCGCAGCACGAGGGCCTCGCGAAAGACCGCCGGGAGCGAGGCGATCGCCTGCCGCACGGCTTCCACATCGCCCGCGCGGATAAGCGTGGTCTCCGGACTCGGAGCTCACCTCTTGTTCGATAGTCGACGATCCCCGCGAAACTTCCACAGTGCGCCACCAACGGGAGTTGACGGCCAGCGTGGATCAACACTTCGACGCCCAATCCGGCAACTGGATTCCCGATGACGGCCGTTGAAGCGTAGTATGCATTTAAGGTTTTGCGGAAGAACCCGTGCGCCCCCAACCCGTCATCCTGAGCTTGCGAAGGACCTCTGATTTCGCTCCGGCATCGGACGCGGAGCCGAGCGTGCAAGCATGGCACCGTCTTCTACCAAATAGGTGAAGAAAGGCAAAAATCAGAGGTTCTTCGCAAGCTCAGAATGGCGCGCAGGAGGGCACGCGCCATACCAGTTCATGACACGCTCCGGAGCGACGCGAACGCCGCTCAGCGATCGGGAGCAGGCAGAAATTGTCCGACGATTTCCGTCCACAGTTTATAGCCTTCGGCATTCATGTGCAGACGATCTGCGACGAAGATTTCCGGGCGTGGCTGGCCGTCGCTGCCTAACATTCGGGGGAAGACATTGATGAACTTCATGTCCGGCTTGTCCTTGATGTAACTCTCGATCAAACCGTTGGTCGCCTTCACTTTCTCCACCTCCGCCCAGCGGGAAGGATTTCCGGCGATGGAGATGAAGGCGATCTCGGTTCGCGGAAGCTTCGCCCGGATCTTTTCGACAAAGGCCTGGAAATCGGCGAAGACCTGGTCGGGCGATTTGCCGGCGTGGAGGTCATTGCTGCCGGCGTAGAGGACGATCATGCGCGGCTCGTAGGGCAGCACGATGCGATCGGCGAAATGGACGCTGTCGATGAGTTGCGAGCCGCCGAAGCCGCGGTTGAGCACGCGATGATGCGGAAAATCCGCCGCCAGCGTGGTCCACTTGCGAATGCTCGAGCTGCCCACGAAGACGATGCCTCCTTTGGGCGGTGGATTCTGCTGATCCTTCGTCTCAAAGGCGGCGATTTCCGGCTCCCATTTGGCCAAAGGATCAGGCGCCGTCTCGGCGCGAAGATGCGGGGCGAAAGCGGCAAAAAGGGGGAAGAGGAGACAGAGCGTGAGATTACGCATGGCGCGAGGATGCTCGGAACGACGGCAAATGGCAACGACGAGGAGGCAGAAATCAGCGGTAATCCTGCCAGCCGGGCTGATCGACAACGGGTTGAAAGCCGGCGGAGGCGGCCCGCGACCAATAGATCGCGACGGGCCCATGCGCTACATCCGGCTTGAATTCGTGCGAGCCGGCGGCCAGTTCGCGTGGCGCGGTATCTGGCGAATCGTCCAGCGATCCGGCGATCGCGTGGCCATCGGCCCAGATCACATACGAAGCCGGCACCGCAACTTCGAAGTGGATCATTTCATTGGCGGTCACCGGTTTGGGGGCAATCACTTTTCCGGCAACGCGCATGCGCCCCACGGCCAGATAATTGTCCGTCATGAACCGCGCCCCGTTTTTCGGATACCAACGGTCTTGATTCAGCACGACGAACACCTTTTTCGCCACGAGATCCTCGGCGACCGTATCGGGGATGATCATGCGGCGCATGCGCACGAAGGTGAGCGGCTCCGTGACGTAGTAAAAGGCGCGCTGGCGAAAGACGGATTCGCCTTTGAAATCCATGACGTATTCGCCGGGCTTGGTGAGCCGCAGGACTTCGCTGAGAATCTCCCGCTCCCGCTGTGTCCCATCGAACCGCGGCGGGCGCCCGGCGAGCACCAGGACGATCAGCAGCACTCCCACCGCTATGAGGCCACAGGACGATCGCCCGGACAGGACTCGTTGGAAGAGCGCGATCAGCAGGGGCGCGAGCAACACCATCGCGAGCGGATAGAACGGCAGGTAATCCTGCCGCGTGAGCAGGGTCCAAAAGGTGTAGAGCGCGGTGTAATAAAGCCCGGCGAGCAGGAAGAGACCGGCGCGACGCAACGCTCGCGCCGTGTCCGGCGCGCGCTGGGCAATCCAGGCGGCGATCGCCAGGAGAAAGGGCAGCGCAATCCAAAAGATCAGGCGCAAGCGGGACGGATGATTCTTCGCGTCCACGTCGGGCACGAGGTTGTGTTTGATCGTGCCGTAAATGAACGGATCCAGCGCGCCCTTCATGGCAAAAAACGCCACGAGGATCGCAGGTGCGATGACCATTCCTGCGAGCACCGGCCAGGCCGTCGCGAGAACGCGGCCGACGCCGGCCAGACCCAATCGCCGCGCACAGATAAGCAAGGTGAAGACCACCGCCATGGCCAGCACAGCGCACAACAGTGACGTCTTCAGGGAGACCGTGAAGCACAGCCCCAGCAGCACTCCACCAAAGAATGCGCGCCGCTTGGTGAACCTCCCGCAGACCAAGGTGGCCACGGCGCCGAGCCAGAGCGGCGTCCACAGGTTGTCCGTGCGATATTCCACGGCGCAGAAAAACCACCACGGCAGCAGGCTGATGAACACCGTGGCCCACAGACCCGCGCGCCGCGAAAACAGCGCCGCCCCGATCTGCCACACGCACCACAGGGACACGAACCAAAGCGGCACCATGGCGAACCGCATGAAATCCAGGATATTCGTCCGCTCGCCCAATGCCGCCACGAGCGGTGAGAAGAGGATGTGAAAGAGCGGCGTGTGGTTGTCGAAGAAGTCCCGGTATTGGAGCAGGCCCTGCGTCCAGCCCCACGTGGTGTGCAGGTGTTGCGGCTCGTCGCTGTCGTAGCGATAGCGGAAGATATAGAAGCAACGCAACGCGAACGCCACGAAGAGCAGCAGTCCGCCGATCCATTTCTCTCGTCTCGGTATGCTCCCGTCATCGACCGGGGCGGGGCCGGCGGGTCGAACCTCCTCGCTCATAGGCGCGGCGCGAGGCGCGGGAGGCGGATGGCAGGCGGAAGGGAGAAAGCTGGCGGCATGCACCCTTCAACCCGAAATCCGCGCCGATGCCAAGCAGAGGCGGACGCGTTTTGCGGATCGTCCTACTCGGTGAGCTTTTGGGTTCCCTTTGGACCGCTCTTCGGAGGGGGCACCGGGACCACTTTCACCGTCGGCTGTGCCGCCACCGGCCGGGCGACGGGCTGCGGACGCTGGCCGACGCGAGGCGTGACGGCTGGAGCGGGGCCGCCCGGTTTGGCGCCCGTCGCGGGCGGCAGAGGGCGAATACCATTGCTGTTGACCGCACCCGGCGGCTTGATGATGGCACCGGGCGGAAGCGCCGAACTCCTCGGGGGCAGCCCGGCTGGCTTTTGCGGCAATCCGGCCGGTGCCGATGGCTTCGGAGTCTGAACGGGAATGGTGGGCGCGGATGGCGCAACAGGCGCTTTCGCAGGAGGAACCATCGGCCTTGGAAGAGGTTTGAAAGGCAGGGACGCAGCCGGAGCCAGCGGCTCCGGAGCCTCGGGTGTCTCGATCGGCGTCCCGGTCCCCTCGGTCACTTGGGGCTGCGCGACTTCCGCGTCTTCCACCGGCGCCGCAGGGGCTGCCCCCGGAACGAACGCCGGAGTGATCAGCGTCGGAGACTTCGGAAGTTCGATTCGCACCTCGTCCGCCTGCGCGGCCAGCACCGCGGCGGCCTCAACTGGAGGCAGCGCCAGTTCTTCCTTCTCCCCGCTCACCTTGCGGCGCAACTGCTCCATCTCCCGCTGGGCGCCATCGTAGGCGAGCTGCAAGTTCAGGCGGTCGCGTTTCAAAATGGCGAGGTCGGTCTTGAAACGATTGATCTCCTCTTCGTGCCGCAATTGGATCTCCTTCAGCGCCTCGCGCTCAACGACGACCTGCTCGTATTCCTCGCGGCTGACGGTCGCGCCCGCCCCTTCGGCGGACGCCTTGTGCTCCTGGCGCAACGCGGAGATCTCCTCGCGCAAGGCGGACACCGTGGCGCGCATCTCCGCGTTTTCCTGCCGCACGGAGTTGACTTCGCCACGGGAGGGGAAGGTCTCGGCTTCCTCGACCGCCGCGACATCCTCGGGATTGAACTGCGCCTCCACCGTGCCGAAGCTGATCGTGCACCCTTCATTGAGATGGTAATCCGACACCTTCTGGCCGTTGACGAACGTGCCGTTGGACGACCCGCGATCATGCAGCCGATAGTGGCCGTGTTCACTGATCAGTTCGGCATGAAAGCCCGAAACGGTGCGATCGATGATCTGGATGGTGTTAAACGGCAACCGGCCGATCGTAAGTCGCGCGCCCGTGAGCGCGATGACTGTGGGCTGATCTTTCTCGGGGAACGTGAGTCGGAGACTGGCCATGCGAAGGTAGTGCTATGGGGAGGATCAGCAAAACAGTAGTGGCGGCGACCGCAAGCGCAACCGACTTCTTCAGAGAAATCGCATAAAGTGGCGGTCCCGGCGGGGCCTTTAGAAAAAAAATTAGCAGAGAGTTCCACAAGGCGCATTTCACAATGGGGGCAAATTCGACTGACCGGCTTCATGTAGACTATCGTTGACAAATGATAACAGGTATTGACTACGGATAAAATTTAGTCGAATCCGAGACATCCAACCGCCATCCGAGCCGCGTTTCTTGCCGAATCAATTTCTCCATCGCTTCTTTCCACCCTGTCGAATATTGTCACAATGGATTCCGTCTCCGGCATTAAGCCTGCTGCAACAGGCCGGTTTAACAACTACATGAATATGGATTTGCTGCCCTCGATATTGATCGCAGAGGACGATGAGAGAACCTGCATTCTCTTACAAAGCATGCTGGAGAGCATGGGTTACCCCATCGTCGGCTCCGCGAGCGATGGCCGCGAGGCAGTGGAAAAAGTCCTCTCGCTCAAGCCTGGCGTCGTCCTGCTCGACATCGGCATGCCCGTCCTCGACGGACTGGAAGCCGCCCGCCGCATCCTCGACCAGATGCTCGTGCCCATCGTCGTGCTGACCGGCATGTCCGACGACGAAACCCTGGAACAGGCCCGCAACCTCGGCGTGCAGGCCTTCCTCCTCAAGCCGCTCTCCAGCAAGGAACAACTCCGCGCCGCCATCGTCATCGCCACCACCATCTGCGAACGGCAGCGCGCCGATTCCGAACGCATCGACACCCTGAATTCCTCCCTGGAATCCACGCGCGTCAAGACCATGCCCCGCGCCCTCGGCAGCTTCGGACTCACCCGTCGCGAGACCGAAGTGCTGCACCTCCTGGCCGAAGGCAAGGCCAACGCCGAGATCGGCACGGACCTCGGCCTTTCCCCGCGCACCGTGGAAAAGCACGTGGAACACATTCTCGACAAGCTCGGCGTGAAATCGCGCACCGCCGCCACCCGGCTCGTCGCGGATGCCGGGCGCCGCAAGCGCTAGCCAGTCGCGGCAGCGGGCGCCAGGCTACGCGTTGCGCTCCTGGTGCGGGCGGTAGTGGATGACCTGCACCTTTTCCAGCGTCACCAGCCCGCCGTCCATCATTTCGTCGAGCATCGGGAGGAAGGCCCGGATCTTTTCCGGTTCGTCGACAATCTCGATGACCATCGGCAGGTCGGTGGAAAGCTGCAGGATCTTCGCCGTGTGCAGGCGGCTGTTCTGGCCGAAGCCCATCGGACTCTTCAAGACCGTGGCGCCAGCCAGGTGCAGCTCGCGCGCCTTGAGCACGATGGCTTCGTAAAGCGGCTGGTGCCCATAGCAGTCCTTATCACCGATGAAGATGCGCAGAAGGGTCGCCTCGGCGGGCAGCGGGGAAGCGGGAAGGGAGGAATCGGTAGTCATGGGGAATTTAGCGTTGATTGACGAGGGAAGCCGCCATTTGCCCCAGCCAGACAGCCGCCAGGCAGAGGATAACGGAGAGCAGCACATTCCAGCCGCCGCGCAGCCATTCGCCCCCGCTGATCAGGTTGAGCGTCTGCAAGCTGAAGGAGGAGAAAGTGGTGTAGCCGCCGAGCACGCCGATCATCACCACCTGCCGGGTCAGCGGCGAGGCGAGCACGATGCCATCCGGACCCGTCAGCGCAGCAAAGAGGCCGATGACGAAGCAACCCGTCACGTTCACCACCACCGTGCCCACGGGAAACGTCTCGCCGTAATGGTTGGCAAACCAGTTCGACAAGCCGAGACGCAGCCCCGTCCCGACGGCGCCACCAAGCATCACGGCGAGATACGTTTTCAACATATCCGGCCCGGCATGCCCGGCCTCGGCTCGAGGATGAAAGGAAAGTCGAGAGACATCATGAAGACGATAGCGCCACTGTACGACTCACATCGGGCCTGCCTAGCGAATTTGCCGGGTGAAGTGCGCGGCACCGCCCGTTCGGGGGCGACGCCCGAAGCTTCGCGGATCCGCAAACTTGCATTGCCCTCCGGAAGCCGGTGACATGCCCGCCATGCAAATGAACCTCGATGCGCAAAAGGTCGTCGTCTTCGGAGCGGCGCGCGGGATCGGTCGCGCCATCGCCGAGGGCTTCGTCGCCGAGCGCTGCCGGGTGTGGGCCTTCGATCAGGACGCCCAGTCCTCTCCCCTGCCCTCCGCGCAGGCCAACCTTGCGGGCGATGTCACCGCCTACGGCGAAGTCCGTGCCGCGGCGAAGGAAATCGGCGACGTCGACCATGTCGTCTATGGCGTCGGCGCGGGCTCCGGGAAATTTGGATTTCCCTTCTGGAACCTGGAACCCGGCGACTGGGCGCGCGTGCTGGAGATCAATTTGATCGGCGCCGTAAACGTGGCGCATGCCTTTGCGCCGAAGCTCATCGCGAGCGGACAGGGCTCGATGCTGTTTCTCGTCTCCGTCGCCGGCCAGATCGGTTCGCAGACCGATCCGCCCTACAGCGCCGCCAAGGCCGGGCTCATCAATTTCATGCAATGCGCGGCGAAGGATCTCGCGCCCCACGGCATCCGGGTGAACGCGCTCTCCCCGGGCATGGTCCAGACCCGTTTGAACGAAGCGGTGTGGAAAGCCGGGCAGGCCCATCTCCTCCCGGAGCAGCGGCAGGATTACGCGACGTGGGGCGGAGAAAAGATCCGCAAAGTTTCCCCGCTCGGCCGCTGGCAAACGCCCGCGGAATACGCCGCGATGGCGGTGTTCCTCGCCTCCGAACACGCCCGCAACATCACCGGGCAGACGATCAACATCGACGGTGGGCAGGTGATGCATTCGTGAGCGGGCAGACAGCGCAGCGTCTTCCAGGCGCGCGAAAACAACCCTCTGTCATCCTGAGGGGTCACAAAACACGGATGTCATGATTTTGTGCGGAGATGACGCCATTGGATGTTGGGCGTTCGATGTTGGATGTTCAAAACCTTTCCTGATTCCCAACCACTTCCTCAAGATATCAAGCGCGGCAGGCGCTGAAGTGAAGGTCACCCGGCAGGATAACGGAGGGCGCGTTTCTGCGGTAAATTCTTCCTTCAGAGCGTCTGTTGCTGGAGAATCACGAGAGGAGGTCTGTGACCACCTTGGCCGGTTCGACGCCGGTCAGGCGCTGGTCGAGACCTTGGAATTTGTAGGTGAACCGGGAGTGGTCGATGCCCATGCAGTGCAGAATAGTGGCGTTGAGGTCGTAGAGGCTCACGGGGTTTTCGACGGCGTTGTAGGAGAACTCGTCGGTCTCACCATAGACGAGGCCGGGCTTCACGCCACCGCCGGCCATCCACATGCAGAAATTGCGCGGGTGATGGTCGCGGCCGTAGTTGGTCTTGGTGAGGGTGCCCTGGGAATAGACGGTGCGGCCGAATTCGCCGCCCCAGACGACCAGCGTGTCGTCGAGCATGCCGCGCTGTTTGAGGTCCTTGACGAGGGCGGCGGTGGCCTGATCGACGTCGCCGCACTGGAGCCGGATGTCGCTAGGGAGGCTGCCGTGCTGGTCCCAGCCGCGATGCAGGACCTGGACCACGCGCACGCCGCGCTCGGCGAGGCGCCGGGCGAGGATCGCGCTGGCGGCGAAGGTGCCGGGCTTTTTCACCTCGGGGCCATACATCTCGAGCGTGGCGTCGTCTTCCCCGGTGAGATCGGTGAGTTCGGGGACGGAGCGCTGCATGCGGAAGGCCATCTCGTATTGCGAGATGCGGGTATGGATTTCCGGGTCGGCGAAGCGCTGGAAATTCAGCTCGTTGAGCTGGCTGAGCGCATCAAGCATGATGCGGCGATCAGCGGTGTCTACGCCGGGCGGGTTCTGGACGAAGAGCACGGGATCGCCGACGGCGCGCAAGGCGACGCCGGTATGATTGGTGGAGAGGAAACCGCTCGACCACATGCGGGTGAAGAGCGCCTGGGCGTTGGCCTTCGCGGACCACGTGGGCGTGAGGACGACGAAGGCGGGGAGATCGTTGCTCTCGCTGCCGAGGCCGTAGGAGAGCCATGAGCCGAGGCTGGCCTTGCCCGGGACTTCGCTGCCCGTCATCACGAAAGTGCAGGCCGGGTCGTGATTGATGGCGGTGGTGTTGACGGTCTTGATGAGCGCGATGTCGTCGACGATCTCCGATATCTTCGGCAGCAATTCGCTGACCCACATGCCGCATTTGCCGTGCTGGTCGAACTTGAACATCGTCGGCGCGATGGGCAGGCGCGACTGGCCGCTGGTCATCGTCGTGATGCGCTGGCCGTTGCGGATGGAATCGGGGAGATCCTTGTCGAACTGCTCGGCGAGCTGCGGCTTGTAATCGAACAGGTCGAGCTGCGAAGGCGCGCCGTTCATGTGGAGATAGATGAGGCGTTTGGCCTTGGGCGCGAAGTGCGGGAAGCCGGCGAGAGCGGGGTGGATACGCCCGGCTTCCGCGGCCGCAGCTGAAAGAGGGTTATTCGCGGAAGTCGCCGCGTGGGCTCGGCCGAGCATCCCTGCAAGGGCCAAGCCACCGAGACGCAGCCCGGTGTGTCCGAAGAATTGCCGGCGTGTCTGGAGAAGATCGTGTTCGAAAAGAGGATTCATGGCGTCAGTTCTTGGTCACCGTTTCATCGAGATTGAGCAGCAGGTTGGCGACGAGCGTCCAGGCGGCGAGCTCGGGTTCGGAAAGGTTGGCGGGCGGGGTGGATTCGCCGTTGTGAATGGCGGCCTTGGCGGCTTCGGGATCCTTTTGGTAGCGCGCGAGGTGCTTCTCCAAAGCGCCCCAGACGATGAGCATTTCGCGGTCGGTGGGATGACGGCCGACGACGGTGCGGAAGGCCCACGTGAGGCGTGCGGGCGTGCCGTCGCCGCCGTCGGTGAGGATGCGGCTGGCCAGGGCGCGGGCGGCTTCGAAGTGTTGCACGTCGTTCATGAGCTGGAGGGCCTGGAGCGGCGTGTCGCTGCGCTCACGGCGGGTGCAGAACTGCTCGCGCGAAGGGGCGTCGAAGGTGGTCATGAACGGCGCGGGCGCGGTGCGCTTGATGAAGGTGTAGATGCTGCGGCGGTAAAGCGCGTCGCCGGTATCCTGCTTGTAGAAGCGCGTGTTGCTGCCGCCGAAACCGACGGGCTCCCAGATGTTCGGCGGCTGATACGTCTTCACGCCTTTGCCGCCGAGCTGATCCTTCAGCAGGCCGCTGACGAAGAGGGCGTTGTCGCGGATGACCTCGGCATCGAACCGGAGGCGCGGGCCACGCGCGAGCAGGCGGTTTTCCGGGTCGCGCTTCCATAGCTCGGGCGTGGCGGCGGAGGACTGCCGGTAAGTGGCGGAAGTCACGATGCTGCGGAGGAACGCTTTCACGTCCCAGCCGGATTCGCGGAAGGTCACGGCCAGCCAGTCGAGCAGCTCGGGATGGCTCGGCGGCTCGCCTTGCGAACCGAAATCGGCGGAAGTCTTGACGAGCCCGTAGCCGAAGAATTGCTGCCAGAGCCGGTTCACGGTGACGCGCGCAGTGAGCGGATTTTCCGGAGCAACCAGCCAGCGGGCGAGATCGAGGCGGGTGGGGTTTTCCGTATGGGGCAGCGGCGGGAACATCGCGGGGACATTGCGATGCACCTGTTCGCCGGGCTTGTCGTACTGCCCGCGGATCATGATGAAGCTGTCGCGCGGCTGCGGCATATCGCTCATCACGAGGGTCGCGGGGATGCTGCCGTCGAGGGCGTCGCGGTCCTTTTTGAGCTTGGCGAGTTCGTTGTTCAGCGGATCGAAGGTCGGTTTCGCGCCGGCGAAAACGCTGACGAGGAAATAGTCGCGGAGCTGTTTCTGCTGCGCGGCGTTGCGATCCGTGCGCTTGACCGTGCGGAAGATTTTGTTGATGTCCGCAGGCAGCTCCGGGGTGTTCTTGCCGTCGTGCTTTTTCTCCCACACGAGCTGCGAAAGGGTGGCATCGGCGGCGGGATCTTTGCGCCCGGTGACGCCGGCCTTGTCCCAATAGACGGTTCCGCCGAATTGCGTGTAGGCGAGGCCGGTGATGAGGTCGCCGGGCTTGAGGCCGACCTTCTCCGCTTCGAACTCCAGGCGCGTCCATTTGCCGGTGTCGGGCAGGGCGCCCATATTGACGCGCTCCGTCGTATGGACCTGGCCGAATTGGATGGCGTCGTAGTCGCCCCACACCGCGCGATGCAACCAGTCGCCCTTGTGATATTGCAGCATGATGGCCTTGGGCGCGTCGGCGGGATCGAGGAAAACGTAGGCGAACAGCTTGCCGCCGGGCGGCACCTCGAGCGGGGCCGCTCCACCCGAATAGTAGTCCTGCACCACCCCGCTTCCGGTGCGCATGAGCGCGCGTTTGCCGCTGAAGACGGGGCCTTCCTCGGCGGCGATCCATTTGATCGGATCCCCGGCCGCTTCCGGCTTCGCGCCAGTGGGGAAGTCGTCGTCGAACCAAACGGTCTCGAGTTCTTCGATCGGTGGGGGCGGCTGGACCGTGGCCGGATCGGTGTACTCGACCTTGGCGAGCGCCTCGTCGATCTGCTTTTGCGTGCTCGCGATCTGCGCCTCGTAGTCGGCGAGTTTCTTGTCCTGCTCGGCGTTGCTCAGCTTGAGGATGGGCGGCGTGAGCAGCTTGTTCCCATCCATCGCGGGATCGGCGGCACTGTGGAAGAAAGCGTAGAGCTGGTAAAATTCCTTTTGCGAAATCGGGTCGAACTTGTGGTCGTGGCAGACGGCACATTGCGCCGTGAGGCCGAGCCAGGTGTTGACTGTGGTCGCGGTGCGATCGACGGCGTAGCGAAAGACGTATTCGGCGTCGATCGAGCCGCCCTCGCTGGTCGTGACGTTGCAGCGATTGAAGCCGCTGGCGATGATCTGGTCGCGCGTGGCGTTGGGCAGGAGATCGCCGGCGAGTTGCTCGACGGTGAATTGATCGAAGGGCAGGTTGCGATTGTAGGCGCCGATGACCCAATCGCGATAGGGCCACATGGAGCGTTCGTTGTCGAGGTGCAGGCCGTGGGTGTCGCCGTAGCGCGCCTCGTCGAGCCAGTAGTGCGCCATGTGTTCGCCGTAGTGCGGCGAGGCGAGCAGGCGGGTGACGACCTTGTCGTAGGCGTCGGGCGACGTATCGGCGGCGAAGGCGTCGACTTCGGCGGGCGTGGGCGGCAGGCCGGTGAGGTCGAAGGTGACGCGGCGGAGGAGTGTTTCGCGGTCGGCTTCCGGCGAGATTTTCAGCCCTTCTTTTTGCAAGCGTGCAAGAACGAAGGCGTCGATGGCATTGCCGGTTGCCGGTACCACAGGCTTCACGGGCGCTTCGAAGGCCCAATGTTTTTGATACGGTGCGCCTTGCTCGATCCAGCGTTTGATCGTGTCCTTCTGGGCGGCGGTCAGCGTCTTGTGCGACTTCGGCGGCGGCATCATGTCGTCCTTGTCGTCGCTGGTGATGCGCTGCCAGACCTCGCTCTTCGCGAGGTCACCCGGCGTGATGGGTACGTCGCCGTCTTCATTCGGCTTGAGCGCGCCCTCGCCGATGTCGAGCCGCAGCTTCGCCTCGCGCTTCCTGGCGTCGATGCCGTGGCAGGCGAAGCAATTGTCCGAGAGGATCGGGCGGATATCGCGATTGAACTGCAGCTTCTCCCCATCGGCGCCCGCGGCCTGCCCAAAGGCGATGGAGAGGAGGCCCGCCGCGAGCGCGGACACAAGGTGATTTGGGGAGAGGAAGGAACAGCGAGAACGCATGGTCGGAAGGCGGCGCAAGGATATGCCCTGGAAGGGCCTTCTATTAGCAGGATTGCCCCCGTGGGCCAGCTACGCAAATGCTTAACGGTCCCTCACGATTGCCAATAGCGTTTGAGGCCGTTGAGGAACATTTGCACGGCGATCATCACGAGGAGCATGCCCATCAGCCGCTCGACGGCCATTGCCCCCCTTTTCCTTGAGGATGCGCGCCAGCATGGGGGACATGAGCAGTACGGCGGCGGTGATGGCCCACGAGCACAGGAGTGCCACGAGCCAGCGCCCGATCAATTCGGGCTGCGAACTGACCATCACGAGCAGCGTGGCGAGCACCGAGGGGCCGGCTATCATCGGGGTCGCAAGGGGTACGATGAACGGCTCGATGGGCGGTTCGTCGTCCCGCACCAGCGGCGGGAAAATCATCTTGAGCGCGATGAGGAAGAGCACGATGCCGCCGCTGATGGAGAGCGCCTCCTCCTTCAGATGCAGCAGCGAGAGAAGCCACTGGCCGCAGAAAAGAAAGACGAGCAGGATGACCAAGGCGACAATCAACTCGCGGGCGATGACGCGCAGGCCCCGCTCGGGAGGCACGGAGCGCAGGCCGGAGATGAAGTTCGCGACGTTGCCCAGCGGGTCCATGATCGTAAGCAGCAGCAGCGTGGCGGAGAGGGTGTCCATGGACTCGAGACAGCATCACAGGCCCAGCTCGCGTTTAGTCTCGGCGAACGCCTGCACCGCCATTTCCAGATCTTCGCGGGAATGCGCGGCGCTGATTTGCGTGCGGATGCGCGCCTTGCCTTGGGGCACGACGGGATAGAAAAAGCCGACGACATATACGCCGCGCGCCAGCATGGCCTCGGCGAGACGCTGGGCGAGCGCGGCTTCCCCGAGCATGATGGGCACGATGGGATGCGTGCCGGGCAGGATCGTGAAGCCGACGCTGCGGATGGCTTCGCGGAAAAAGCGCGTGTTCGTTTCCAGCTTGTCGCGCAACGCGGTCGAGGCGCTGAGGAGTTCGAGCACTTTCAACGACGCACCGGCGATGCTCGGCGCGAGCGTGTTGGAAAAGAGATAGGGTCGCGAGCGCTGGCGGAGGAGTTCGATGATCTCTTTGCGTCCGCTCGTGTAGCCACCGCTCGCGCCGCCCAGGGCCTTGCCGAGCGTGCCGGTGAGAATGTCCACGCGACCCATCACATCCTCATGCTCGGGCGTGCCGCGGCCCGTGCGGCCCAGGAAGCCGACGGCGTGCGAATCGTCGACCATCACGAGTGCGCCGTACTGGTCGGCGAGGTCGCAGATGCCGCGCAGGTTGGCGATGTAGCCATCCATGGAGAAGACGCCATCGGTCGCGATCATCTTGAAGCGCGCGCCCTTTTCCGCGGCGTCGCGCAACCGGGCTTCGAGATCGGCCAGATCGTTGTTTTTATAGCGGTAGCGTTGCGCCTTGCAGAGCCGCACGCCGTCGATGATCGAGGCATGGTTCAGCTCGTCGGAAATGATCGCGTCCTCCGGGCCGAGGAGCGTCTCGAAGAGGCCGCCATTGGCGTCGAAGCACGACGAATAAAGGATCGTATCCTCCGTGCCGAGAAACTCGCTGAGCTTCGCTTCCAGCTCCTTGTGCAACTGCTGCGTGCCGCAGATGAAGCGCACCGACGAAAGCCCGTAACCCCACCGGTCCAGCGCCGCGTGCGCCGCGGCCACGACCTCCGGATGCTCGGCCAGGCCGAGGTAATTATTCGCGCAGAGGTTCAAGACCTCGCGCTCACTGCTGCCGCTGCCTTGCGCCACGCGAATGTGCGCGTCTTGGGGCGTGGTGATGATCCGCTCGGATTTGTAGAGCCCGGCGGCGCGAATGTCTTCGAGCTGCTGGCCGAGATGCTGTTGAAATGAAGTATAGCGACTCATTTCAGGAGTGCATTGAAGCTGGGCGTCGATCGCCGGGGCGGTCTGCCGACGATCAGGATCGTAGCGACGGGCAGATAGGCAAAGCGTGCCAGGAGGCTGAATGGTTTGATCATCTTGCTTTTTGGGGGATGCGCCCGGGTCCGGGCGTTCGTTTAACGGAAGACTTTCCAGTCGAGGATGACCTTGCCGCTTTCGCCCGACTTCATCGCCGCGAAGCCTTTCTCAAATTCATCCGCGCCGAAGCGGTGCGTAATGACCGGTGTAATATCGAGCCCGCTCTGGAGCATCACGCTCATCTTGTACCATGTCTCGTACATCTCGCGGCCGTAGATGCCTTTGATGGTCAGCATGTTGAAGACGACCTTGTTCCAGTCGATGGCGATGTCTTCACTCGGGATGCCGAGCATGGCGATCTTCCCGCCGTGGGCCATGACATCGATCATCGAGCGCAGCGCCGTGGGATTGCCGCTCATCTCGAGTCCCACGTCGAAGCCCTCGGTCATGCCAAGCTGCTTCTCCACGTCGGCGAGCGAGCCGGTGGTGACATTCAGCGCCACGTCCGCGCCCATCTTGCGGGCCAGCGCGAGACGGTGCTCGTTCACGTCGGTGATGACGACATAGCGCGCGCCCGCGTGGCGCACCACGGCCGCGGCCATGAGCCCGATGGGACCGGCGCCGGTGATGATCACATCCTCGCCGAGCACGTCAAAGCTCAGCGCGGTGTGCACCGCGTTGCCCAGCGGATCGAAAATGCTTGCCACATCGAGATCGATGCCCGGTCGGTGATGCCACACATTGGTCATCGGCAGCGCCAGATACTCGGCAAACGCGCCGGGCCGATTCACGCCTACGCCCACTGTGTGCGCGCAGAGATGCCGCCGGCCCGCCAGACAGTTCCGGCAGCGCCCGCAAACCACGTGGCCCTCGCCGCTGACGATCTCTCCGGGGAAAAAGTCGTTCACGTTCTCGCCCACATAGACCACCTCGCCGACGAATTCATGCCCCACGACCATCGGCACCGGAATCGTCTTCTGCGCCCAGGCGTCCCACTTGTAAATGTGCAGGTCGGTGCCGCAGATGCCGGTGCGATCCACGCGGATGAGCACGTCATTGATGCCGCACCTCGGATCGGGGACGTCTTGCAGCCAGAGGCCGGGTTCGGATTTCGCTTTGACGAGGGCTTTCATGGGAGAAAAGTGCAGCGCTAGTTGTTAGCGGAAAGGGCTAACCGGCAAGCCAACTGTTCGTTTATGACGCGGGAGGCCGCAGGGCGCCAGACGAAGGCGCGTGCCCTCCTACCCGTCATTCTGAGCTGGCGAAGAACCTCTGATTGTCTGCCTTTCTTCACCAATATGGTAGAAGATGGCGCCGAGCTTGCGCAGTCGGTCACGCGCCAGATGCCAGAGCGAGATCAGAGGTTCTTCGCCAGCTCAGAATGACGGGTAGGAGGCGCCTCCAGCGCGCAGAGCTCCCCACAAGACTCCCAAAAACCGCCAGTCTCTAAACCTTTTTCCCCGAGACCGGCAGCGACCCGCCTTCCTGCACGAGCTGGCGGTAGGTGCGCGGCGGGATGCCGTAGGCCTTGCGAAAGGCGCGTGAGAAGGCGTAGAGCGATTCGAAGCCGCAGCGTTCGCCGATGTCGGAAACATTGAGCCCGGAGGATTGCAGCAACTGCGCCGCTTCCGAGAGACGCGATTCGCGCATGTATTTGCCCAGGCTCACGCCCAGCCGATCGCGGAAGACGGCGCGCAGATGGCTCACGCTGTAGCCCAGCTCTTCCGCGATGTCCGCAATGGTCACGGCCCGGCCGAGATTGGCGCGGACGTAGCGGTTGATGCTCTCGAGGATCACGTCGCGCACGTCGTCGCTGGAGTGAATGTCCCGCCGGTCCGTGGGCAAAGGCGCGCAGGAGAGCAGGTGCAGGAGCAGCCGCGAGAGCGTATAGGAGATTTCCAGCGTGTCGCGCGCCGCTTTCTTCGGGTGCACGAATTCCTGGACGAGATCGGAGAGGAGCTGCAGCCCGGCGGAATCGAGCACCCGCGGCGCATTGTGCAGCGCGCGGATGGCGTCGTGATTCTTCAGCTCGAAGGTGATGAAGAGCCAGTCGAGCCGCGTGCGCGCGACATCCATGAAGTGATGGAACTGATTCGGAAAGATGAGCGCGCACTCGCCAGGATGCAGGTCGTAGGTCGTGCGGTCGATCCGCGCCGGCGCCGCCGTGTCGAGCACCGTCACCAGTTCGAACCGATGGTGAAAATTCACGCTCACCCCCTCGGGCTTGAGCAGCGTCGTATCCGTGCGCTTGAAGATGATGATGTTCTCCGGGGCCAGCGATTGCTGGATGGTCATGCCGGAGAAGAGGCTCGCCGGCTCGTGGATCTCGCGCATGAGGCGCCGGAGATTCTGGGTGATCTTGCTATCGGGTGTTTTCAATGTCCTTTGCGGGGTTGCCGGCGGAGTGGAAGGCTCGCCGTCTCGGCCGGCACGGCCTTTGTAGCCGCTCCGAGGGGAAAATCCATAAACATCTGGTCGCCCGCACAATCGCATTGCCTCCGGCGCCCAAACCGGCTAGCCCTACGGCCCCATGGCCGACAATACACATAAACTTCCGGAGAATGTTCCGGGCCCATGGTACGTGGACGATACCTGCACGCCCTGCCGCGTGTGCCTCGACGAGGCTCCGCAGTTGCTGAAATACAACGACGACGAGACCTACGTCTATTTCTTCAAGCAGCCCGAAGGGGACGAAGAATTGACCGCGGCAGACAACGCCATGGCCATCTGCCCGCAGAATTCCATCGGCAACGACGGCGCCTAGCCGCCGGGCGGGGCGCCCCTGCTGGCGCTGATCTCTCATTTCACGCCGTTTCGAGCCGGTCGCTCCCGTGGGGCGGTGCCGGGTGTGAACACCTCTCTTTTTTAGTAGCGCAAGGTCTTGAGCACCTCGTCCTGCGGCCACATCCGGCTCCGATAGGCGGCGGCCGTCTTGGGCCGGCCGAGGATATTCGAGGGCCGGCGATGCTGCGACGGGTCGTGAATGTTGCGCGCCCGCGGATTGCCGATCTCGCACAGCGTCGTTTCATGTTCCCCCAGCGGGCAGGTGCAAGGGGCGATCGCCCGCATCCCGGAAACCATGAAGTCCAGCCGTCGTCCGGTCCCGTGGCAGTGCGGACACTGGCGCTCCGCGGCGATGGCCGCGTCATGCGGAGAGACGTAGATGTTCATATTCTCGTCCCGGAAGCCAGAAGGTTTCCGGCACACCCCAACATTCGCATATCCCGTGCCGCTTGCATGCTTCCGTCTGCATTTTTCCGAGTGGAAACCGCCGAGGTGCAACGCTCACCGGGCACGCTCCTCGAGGGGAGTCACACCGACGAGAGTGTCTTATTTGGAGCGTAGATTCACGCCCCTTGGATGTGGGGCGTTCGATGGGGATGTGATCTTCCCTGATTCCCAATAACTTACGAATCACGTCATGGGTCGTGAAGTCGAAAGCCAAGCAGTACGAACTGATTTGACGCGTGGCCCTTCCTGCCCGTCATCCTGAGCTTGCGAAGGATCTCTGATCTCTGCCTTTCTTCACCCGTTGGACAGAAGATGGCGCCGAGCTTTCAGGGTCTGCCATGCGTCAGATGCCAGAGCGGGATCAGAGGTTCTTCGCAAGCTCAGAATGACGGGTGGGGGGAGCGCCTCGGCGCAGGAGTTCTGCTGCAAAACTCCAGATGCATGACACGCACTATGTCATAATTTCCGAGGACATCCGTTAGTGCGCATCCCTTCTTAAACCTGTATTTTCCACCCGACCCCGTGCGCTAGCGCCTATCGATCATTCAATCCCTTACCCTTGAGAATCTGCGGCCGGCATTTTTCAACCCTCGCCGCTCGAGTTTGGGACTGTTTAGCGGCCGAAAAATAAAGGATATAGGCTCTCTGCCGTCCGGGCGTCAGAGCCGCAAAGGCGGCTTTGAAGGCGGGAACGGCATCCAATTGTTGCTGCAATTCTTCAGGGACCGGTTCGGGATTCTTTTTGAAAGTCACCTGCAAGCCGGCTTTTTCCGCTGCCATGGCTTCCTGGATATAGGCTTTCAAGAGGGGCTCCCTCTTTACGATTTCCCGAACACGGGTGAACGGAATCCGGCGGGCCGCCTGCGTACTCTCGCCCGGTTTTTCCAGAAGCCGATGGGGATCCTTTAACAAGGCGCCCTTGGCAAACAGAAGCGCACAGAATTCTTTAAATCCCTGGATGATGACGATGTTACTTTCCTGGAACGTGTAACAGGGTTTGCCCCACTTCAATTCTTCGCTCAGCCCGCAATCGAGAGCGATCCTTCTCAATTGCTCGAATTCTTCCCGCCACCGTTTGGCTTCGGCTAAAAAGGCATCCACTTTGGGATTCATACGATTCATTTGTTGGTTTGGGACATTGCCAGAACGGGTAAAATAGGGCGTCCAAATCGCCGACCAGCGACCGCAGAGAATCCATATGCGAGGCCCCGAAACAAAAGGAATTAATTTCATTGCAGACCGCGCAGTGCGAGGCGGGCGATGCCGCGCAGATGCTGTTCCGTCGCCCCGGCGCGGGCCGCTATCTTGATGCCAGTCAACGTCGCCTGGATAAACTGCGCGGCGATTTGCGGGTCGGTCTCCCTGCCCGTCTCACCCTTTTCCCGGGCTTCCGTCATCCGCCGCTCCAAAGCCGCCTGAAATGTGCGCCCGGCCATTTCGAAAACCATCGTGATCTCGGGGTCGGAGCGGCCGAATTCGCAGATGGCACTGATGCCCAGGCAGGTGGGGTCCGAGTCGGCGACCGATTTGGAAACGGCGAAGTCCAGGAGAGCCCTAATGCCCTTGAGCGCGGATGAGGGGGCGGCCAGCACCCGGATTTGGTCGCTCACGCTGGCAACCGTGTAGCGCTGCAGGGCTTGAAGATAGAGCCGCCGTTTGTCGCCAAAAGCATTGTACATGCTTTGTCGACTGATGCCCATGACCTCCAGCAGTTCCTCCGTCGACGTGCCTTCGTAACCATGCGCCGCGAAGACCTCGATGGCCTTCTCCAGCACGGTCTCATTCTCGAATTCTTTGGGTCGCCCCATGGGGCTCATCTCTATTACTTCAGGACCGCCGAGTCCAAAATATTATTGTCGGCGAATTCAATAGGGCGACTCGCGCTCGCGTGTGCGGGCGGCCCCGGCTCGAAATCGAGGGATCGAACACGGAATAATTGTAGACAGATCGATCCACAACGGCTGTCGTGGGACGAAATGAAAAATAGCACTCCACAAAATCGCCCGGGTCGTCGCCATTTTTTGAAGCTGCTCGTTCCGTCGCTCGCGGCTTCTGCCGTGCCGGTGCAGGCCGCCGAGCCAGCGGAACTGGCCGCCGCCAACTCCCTAATTATTCGCCGTTTTGTCACCGGGTTCGAGAAAAAGGATCCCGCTTTGCTCAGTCCATTCCTCGATCCGGAAATCGCCTTTCAGAACTATGGCCAGGCGGAGATCAAAGGACGGGAGGCAGTCCTCGCGCTCTGGGGCAAGGTCTTCCAGAATTTCGCAACCGTGCGCTTCGAGACGGTGCATCAAGCCCTCAACGGCAACATTGTCATCGAAGAGCAGATCCATCATTTGGCCCTTCCGGGCAAGGCCCCCGCTCCGATCATGAACATGGCCATTTACGAAATCCGCGCGGGACTCATCGTGGCGTGGCGCGATTACACCGATTCCACCTACGCGCGCAAGCTGCTGTCGGGCGATTGATCGCATCGAAAGATCCCGGCGATCATCCCGTAAAGGCGCGGGCACATCAAATAGGGCATTCGGCGTCATCGCTCCAGCCTGCTCGCACCCTTCTTTTCTTCAAAGTCACCCACTCAGATTAGACTTCCTCTCGCCGGGCTTCCCGGATTCTGCTTGCGGTAAAAGAGGATTATTCCATGACCGGGCGTTTTTCATTCTCCTATTCGGCGCGTTTCTCGCCGCATCATCTTATCGGATACCGCCATGGTTGACTATATTCGCGCGGTCAATGCGCAACGGGGCGTGGTCACAATGGATGTCAGCGTGGCCATGGAGGCAAGGTATTCGCGCCTCACCTCAAGCAACTCCGCGCCATCAAAGCGGCACTGCGTTGACGGCCCTCGTTCCCAAATGAAATCGCCATCCATAGGCCCTCATACACTGTGGGAGGTGGTGCGCGGTACAGGGTTCGAACCTGTGACCCCTACCGTGTCAAGATGATAAGCTACTCAGGTAAAGGGACTTCTACTCTGTGGATGGTCTCATATGAACCCATGCAACCCCATGTAAAAATGCAAAATGCTACAGTGAAATGCTACAATCGAACCGAGTTACGGTTGATGGCGGCGATCATCGTCTACTGAAAAAAACATCTCCCGCGGGCTCTCCATGGCCGGTCCCAAATCCCAGAGGTGCTCTCTGGCTGGGTGAAGAATCCCCACGGTTGGAATCGCATTTGGCACTCATGATCGCGACGTAGGATCAAATTGCACCGTGACGGGCGCTGTCACTTCGATTTGTAGAGTCACGCTCGTGGATGCTCAAATCGAAAGGGAAAATCCGCGGCATCTATCTCCGCGGAGACGTTTATTGGTTTGGGAAGCAAGTGAACGGGCGTCGAACCCTCGTATCGCTCGAAACCAAGGACTACGCGGAGGCGGTGCAGCGCGCACAAGAGATTCTGGACCGACCCGAACTCCAGCCGGCTCAAGCATTCACTGCCGAAATCGATCGCTTCCTGAAACACAAATTCGACACGAATCGGTTCAGCAAAGCCAGTGTGGACACGAAACGCTACATCCTCGAAGAATTCGCCGCAAGTGTGCGGGATATTCCTCCGGCCAACGTCGTCGGCTACCAGTGCAAAGCCTTCTACAAGGCTGCCCGCGCACGAGTCGCTCCGAGCACGGCTGAGAGCTATATGTTCACGGTTCGCTCCTTTTTCAATTGGTGCGTAGCGGAGAACCTTTGTCGTCGCAATCCAGCATTGGAAGTTCAACTCGACCGCGTGGACCACAAGGGCCGCACACAATTCGCCGATCTGGAATTGGCGCAAAAGCTCATTACGGAGGCACCAAATGACGACCTTCGGTTCGTGCTTTACTGCGGCTTCCATGTTGGGATGCGGAAACTGGAAATCGTCGAGGCCGTGCCCGAGTGGTTCAACCTAAGTACCCAGACTCTGGAAATTCGCGCCACAACGAGCTTCCGACCGAAGGACCGCGATGCCCGGACCGTTCCGATGACCGATCAGTTTACGGAATTTCTCAAAGGCTACGGCCTTCGCTCACCATATGTTTTGAAACCGGAAGTCGAGCAGGGGAAGTTCCGCTATCGGTACGATTTCAGGCGTCCCTTTGAAGAATACATGACCGCCCAAGGAGTAGCTTGGATCAGTCCCCACGTCATGCGCCATTCCTTTGCATCCATTTGCGCGAGCACCGGCATCGACATTTACCGCATCGCGACCTGGCTCGGCGACGATGTGCGCGTAGTGCAGCGGCACTACGCTAAGCTGCGACCCGATGACCGAGAAATTATGCGAGCGTTCAAGGTTTAGGCACTGACCGGTTGCTTGGGGAGTTGATCTCCCGCTTTCAAGCGGTCAATACAGGCGTCCAGGTCGCGAATATCGAAACGCGTTAGCCGATTTCCTTGGATGAAGGGCTTCAACCATTTGGCCCATTGGAATTGCCGAAGAAGTTCTTTGCTTCCGATATAGTCGGCAGCTTCGCTGGGCGAAAGTCCTCGCTTGAGTTGACTGTATTTCATAGCAGTGATGGGTGCGTGTGCGGCGGGAGCGGAGCGTTATCCCTTCAATGTTTCATGCAATCAGATGCATGTGCTCCAGTGTTTGCGCGATGCGAGGCATTCACATTCCTCTTTTCTCTGCTTGCCGCCCACGGCAACTACTCTTCGACGTGAACCGATAGAGACCCTCCGCATGCGAGCGAGCACGGTCAATGGTGGAGATCGGCGGGCGAAGGCGGGCGATACGACCTTGACGGCGCGCAGCGAGCAGTAAAATCGAGGGTCGAGTTCACGTCCTGATGATGCCATCCACCCACGCGAATGCACCTTCGACTCGCCTCAGCGCTGGTTCCGCTAGGCCGATGTGGCCGCGCAGCATCGCGGAGCGGCGACATCACTCCAAGGAGAGGCGGGCGCGAAGTCTTCGGCGTTGGGAGCGACAGGTGCAACGGTAGTGGAGACGGCGCAGACAAGGACGAAGTCTTCGCGGAGGATTGGTGACCTGGGTTTGCAAAGGACACGAATACCTCGCACTCCGCTCTGCGCCATGCCGTATCTCGACAATTAATCGGTGCAGGCAAAAGCACAGCAGCGTCGAATTCTCTCGACGAGGTGAGCGAAGCGATGAGGCGGTTGGCGGTCTTCAGAGCCTCTACGAAATTGACGGGAAGGAATTTGCCCATCCACTGTCCTTGCCGTTTAGCACAAAGTCGAACCGGTCATACATCACGCGGCAGTCGGTTAGAGGTTGCGCGATGAGCGGACGTGAGCCGCGACTCCGTAGTGGTTCGGCGGTTGCGGATGTTTTGGAGATGGCGATCAGTAGTGACGGCGCAGCAACTGTGGCCAGCGACGTTTACGGTGGCGAGGTGGCTTGTCGTTCGAGTTTCGGCGACCGTCTCGCTCCCGATTGCGATCATTCGATCACTTTCCGGCGAATTGCCGCGCCGTATCTGTGAAACTTGGTCATCACGAAAAGTTCTCAGATCATGTCCAAAGGATTTTCCCTCGGTTCGGCGCTGCCTTGCGTGCGGCAGCAGCGCGGTGATCCGCTTCAGCGGCCCACCAGCGAAGGTGCGCACCGCTTCTGCGAAACGTTGCGTCCGCTCTTCAGCGGCGTCTGCGTCATTCACGCGGAATTTCTCCGGCGAGAGTTCAGTGGTATCTTTCTAACGGGCGTTAGACGTAGGGCGTCCCCTCTTCAAAAGATGCACGGCCTCCGGCATCGAAGGTCCTTCGCACGTTGTCCTAACGTGCCAAGTTTCGCGGCCTTCGCTTGGCCGAATTGTTCGTTCGGATTGAGCGCGCACATGATAGGGCGACGGTTTCGTTGCATTCCGCCGCAGGCACGTGCAACCGATTCATAGGGGAGGTGGTGATGAACCTTCAGGACCCCATATTAGTTCCGTTCCCGCGCGAATCAATTTCACACCGAATTCGATTTGAGCCGAAGCTGCCTGATCGCGCACTGCTCGAAAGGCGTCAAATGAATCCGGGTAGACGTAGAAAGCGACATAGATTTCTCCTTTGGGCACACTGTCCAGCAGGTGATCAATCGCTGTTTTGTTGCCCGCGATCGTCCAACCAAGATCTTCGATCGGCCGGGAGAGTTCAGCCTCCCCACCTTTAGGTTTCCACGCGATGGTGCTGTCGTTCTTGCGCCCATCGGCATCGGAGATTGGATAGATTTTGCCAAACTTGCAGATGACAGCGAGGGAGCCCTTTGTCCGGGCGCGCTCCTTGGGAAAGCGCAAGGTCACCACGCGCGCGTCCTTTTCCTGCTGGATGAGTTTGCTGATTTCGGTGGCGCGCTGCTTGAGCCGGTCGCTGTTTTCTTCCTGTGTCTTGATGGAGTTGGCCGTTTCCAGTTCCTGGCGTTCGAGGGCACGCAAGTCGGCGGTGAGTTTCTTCCACTCGGTGGTGTAATCGACGGTCTGCCGCGCGATTTGGTCTTGAAGCTGGCTACTCAAGCGGTCACGTTGTGCCCGGGCCTCAGTGAGCGCTTCTTCCAGGCGCTTTTTCTCCGCGGCGAGCGCACCCGCTGGGTTTTCTCCCGCAGGGGCAAGCTGTGCGGCCAAGCGATGCGATTCGGCGAGATCGGCCTCGGCGGTGGCGATCTTGCGCCGGAGCATCTCGGCGCTCGCCTGTTCGCCAGCCGAATCGACTTTTGCGGTCTGGGCCATCAACGCGACGAGGATGGCTATGAGCAGAATTGCGCCGAACATACTGCACACTGTATCAAGCAAAAGCTCAAGCGCGTCGGAGTTGGTGCGTCCGAGTTTTCTCACGGGGCGGGTTGGAAATTGATGGCAACTTCTTCGCCGACAGCGTCGTAGCCGATTTCGAAGCCGGCGCTTTTCGCGGCCTCCGTCAATTTCTGGAAATGCTCGACACCCGAGGGCTTGAAGTAAAAGACGATGTACTGGTCGAGCTTCGAGTAGCCTTTTAGCGCACCCTCGAATTTGGACTGGAGCCCACTGCCACGCAGCTCGGATTTATCCGGACGATCGAAGCGTTGCAGTATCACCGCGTCGGCGGAGACGACCGCGAGCACGGGTTCCTTGCTCGTTTTCGTGCGGTCTGGAATGAGCCAGAGTTCGTTCTTCCGCGCGCGCTCGGCGAGCAGCTGGCTTTCTTTCGCGTGGACCGATTCCTCGGCGCGATTCATTTCCGCGAGACTGCGCGCGGCAGTTTCCTCACGTTGCGCGAGTTCCTTTTTTGCGGTGGCGATGGCGGCTTTTTGCTTCTCGAGCTCGCTCCAGACGACTTTGGCGCCATCGTCGCGTTGCGCAGCGGCAAGCGTCTTTTCGCCGATCTGGCCAGTCGCGCGCAGCCTAGCCAGTTCGGCGCCTAGCGCGTCGATCTCGCCCTGCACGAGCGCGGGATCGAGTTTGGCCGCGGCGCTGGAGTCCTGCGCCGCGCGCAAATCCGCGTTCGCCTGGCTGAGTTCGTCGAGCAATTTTTGAAGTTGCTGGGTAAGGCTTTCATCGCGTTCGCCGGGGCTAGCGTGCCCCGGTTCGCCCATGTCGATCGCGAGCAACATCACGATGGTGATAACCACAGCCATCGCCGACGTGATGATGTCTTGAAAGGCAAAGAACGGGCTGATGCCTCCGAGCTTTCCGCGCTGAAATCGACCTTTCATCTCATATCAACTTTAGTTTCGAGACGACGTGCGCGTGGCAATAGTCATTGCACTCATCCAAGAACTCGCCTTCCTTGCTCTGCAGGAAGGCGAGCAGGAGCTGCAGAATCACCGCGCAGATCAGCGCGACGAGCGTCGTTTCAAACTTCGTCGCAAGCCCAGCGGTCACGGCCTGAAGTCCCTCTCGGATCGCCGTGATATCGCCGTTCGCTCGCAAGGTAATGCCGAGCGCGCCAATTGCGGCGCGGAGACCGATTACCGTGCCAATGAATCCGAGGACGGGAATTGCCCAAAGGAAACTATGCACAAGGCCATAGCTCGACGCGATGTGTTCTTCGTCGTAATCCGCTTGGTTGCGCAGGATGGTCGCCACGTCATTGATCTGACCGATGTTTTGCAAGTTGGAGAGTGCGCGTTCGATGCGGTTGAGCAGGAGAAAATGCCGGGCGTTGTCGACGAGCGAATCGACGCGCTGCAACACTTGGCGCGCGCTTTCACGATTGAGAACGAACTCCGGCTGCTGCGGGACGGCGGAAAGCGTGAGCGCGGCGGCTTGCAGATTCAGTTTGCGCCATTTCACAAAGAGGATCGCGAGGCCCCAGAAAAAGAGCAACATCGTCGGGTATGGGGCGACTCCACGTTCAAGGAACATCGCGGTGAACCAACGCGCCTCGGGCATCCGTTGCAGTCCGAATATCAGGATAGAATAGAAAAGCGCGGTCAGGAGCAGGCCGATGAGGAAGGTGAGCAATTTATTGACGCTGGTAAATCGTCCGCCGCGAAAACCGAGCCGCTGTTCGATGTCGCGTTTCGACCAATTCAGGCGGAATTCTTCCGTGGTAAACGGATTCACCGCCGAGACTGAAGGCCCCAATGAAGGTGTTTCAGTGGGGACGGCCAATGGCGTGGGTAACGTTGGCTCAGATATTTCCAAAGATGGGTCTGGAGTCATAAAGAAAGTTGCGATGGGTTCGGTGAGGTTCTGGATGAAGAATACGCTGCGGCCAAGATGAGCAGCACGCCGACGCCAAGAATGAAGCATCCCCATTGCAATTGGATTGTATCCAACACCAGATTGCCAATCGATTCCCCAATCTTCGCCACCTGGTCATCCTGCCCTGGCGGCGCCTTGATCTGATCCTTGGCCTCCGAGAAACGGCGAAAAAAAACGCCCAGACATCCGAGCAAAACCACGGCCGCCCCGCCGCCGGTCGCCCAAAGCGCCTGCCAATTTGCGGTGAACACCACGCACAGGGAAGCGGCTGCCAATCCCATGACGGTGTAAGCGGGCCAACCAAGCTTGAGAAAAGTCACTCCACCCACTAGCGGAATGCTAACCACGGGCGTGAATGCCCCAAACAAGAGCAAGGCGGATCCTATGATGGCCAGCATCTGCGGATTCCTGAAATGAAAGTCGGGCGGCGAAGCGAATGGTGTGCCGGGGAAAGTTTGCGCAGGTGGTGGTGGGGGGGGTGGCGCGGATGGCGGCAGCAATGTCTCTGGTGGCGGTGGAGGCGCCGATGGCGGCAGTAGATGCGAAAGCGAGGAGCGGCTCTCCAGTTGCGCACGGTCCTCAGCTTGCGCGAGGCGCTCCTGGAGCGCGCTCTGTTGCGCCCGCTCGTGAGCGAGTTGCCGTTCAAAGTCACGTTTCAACTGCGCCTCTCGTTTCTCGACTTCCGCCCGACGCTGCGCCTCTGGATCGCCAGCGCATGCTTCTCGAGAAACTCGTCGAGCACCATCCATCTATTGTTGTAATTGATCTGGTGCATCCGGCTGATATCGCCGGCGTTCAGCATTTCGCGGATCGCCGGCACTGAAAACGGGCCGGACTGGCGCCTTTCCAGAGCAGGAAAAACTGAGGTAGGGGTGCCGTGCTCATGGAGTTTCAAGCCACGGAATCGCTGGTAGGGTTGGTTGGTGCGCCGGGCGAGTCAGATACTTTGCGCCCGATCTCGGCCAATACTGCATCCCGATCGAGGGGCACGAAGAACACAGGAGAAAAGCCCGCAGGCTGCGGCTGAGTCCCTTGCGGCGCCGGTTCAGCCTGGACATAGCGCATGAGTTTCGGGGCATCAGCGGACAGTATCCAGAGTAACTTGGAGCTGCGCGCCTCGCCAAGCAAGTGAGGGCTGCCCTTCGGAATCGATGAATCCGCCAAATTGCAAGCCGGCTTGCAAGACCTTGCGCACGATCTCACGGTGCACTTGCGCTTCAGCGAGGTATCCGCGCCTTTGCAGTCCGTTGAAAAACGTCGTTAGCTTCGGCCCAAACTGAGACGTTTTGCGTTCGAGCAGCCAGTCCTGGCTACGCAGCATTGTGCCGTCACAAATCTTGTTGAGTTCAGCGAGGTCCGCCGCGAAGGCTCACGCAGTGCTCCAAGCCCCACGCGTACGGGCGCACCTTAAGTACCAGTCCAAGCTGCTGCATCATGTAGGCTTTGAACATGACGTTGGCGGATTTGTCATGCACGAGTTCGTCGAAGGCGCGCAGAATTGGCCGCTCGAATTTGGTGCCAGTGGCATCGGTCATACGGTTCAACTCCAATCGGCTGAGGCAATCGGAGGGTCCACTCAGACGCTTGGCGGCGACCTCCCCGTCGCCACTCACCCCGTAGGTCGAGCGTTGCAGGCTGTAAGTAGTGTTGGGAATGAACGCGGGAGGGTCGAGTTTTGAGGTCGGATCGTAGACCGCTCCGATCCATCGCGTGATTTGCGCATCACCCACCTGATTCGGACCTTCCTTCTTCAAATCGCCGCGCGCATACAATGCTCGCTTCTCCCCTTTCCGACGCAGATCGACGAACGCGATTTCCCAAATGTCGTTAAGGTAAATATCGTCGCGCAACGACATCAATTTGCTGATTTCCGCCGGGAGCACGGTATCGGGCGCGAGCGCCTCTCCGGTGGCATCGGCCTTGGCGGCGGCCCATCCCACTGGGTCATCGGGTTGGAGCAAGCTGGCGAGCAGATCGTCCGTCTTGGGAAAGGCGGCGAGTATCTTGCGGGCATCGTTCACTTCGAGCGTTTGCGCCAGCTTCGAGTTCTTGTATCCGCCCAGCGCCTGCAGATAAGCGTCTAGCACCGCCGCTTGGAGCACCGCTTCATGCACCGTCGCCAAGATATCGATCTCGGCGTGAAACAAGTCAGCGCGCTTGCGTAAGGCGCCCACCCGGGCCTGTTCCGATGACGGCAGTTCGAGCGCGGCGACGGCGGGTTTCACGCGCGCCTCCAGCGATTTCAGCTGCGGTTCCATTTGGCCCAGCGCCTGCACGATGGCTTCTTTCGGTTGATCGTAGGCCAGCTTTGCGCCTGCTAGATTCTCTAAACCCGTGAGTTCTTCATCGGCCTTGGCAATGAGCTTCTCGCGCAGTGTCACCACATAAGCCTCGAATTGATTGCGCACCACGAGAATCCGGCCCGCTGGCGCCGCGCGCAATCCGCTGGCGATGGATTCGATAAGCTGGTTCGTCGATTCCAGCTTGGTGGCGAGGGTCATCGGATCCACCTCTGCCATCCCGGCTTTAGCCGTCGCTTCCAAGTCATTCAACCGGGTCTCGACGTCCGCGAGCTTCGCGCGCTCATCGCGCGTCCAACGATCAATTTCATCCAGCCGAGCTGCGAGTATTGGCTTGGTGGCGAGTCCGGTCTCTTCTTTGCGAATCTGCGCGATCATTTTGTCCGCCGCTTCGACTTGTCCGGATTCCCGGAGCCCGGACAGTTGTTTCGCATAGTCTTGCGCCCGGACCGCGCCAATGGTGAACCACGCCGCGACCACGATGACGGCCACCGCCGCCGTGCTGCCGGCGATGATCTTGAATCGCCGCTGGCGCTGCAACCGATCCAACTCGGCGCTCAATGAACCTGCGCTCGAGCGTACCCGCTGTACGAAAGCCTCCGACACCGGCCGCTGAAATTTCTCCACTTCCCGCCAGAGACGATTGAATTCTCCGTGAAGATTCTGAGCTTCGTTAAAGGTCAGCGTGGAGCGGGTAAGCAGTCGCGTGTCGAATCTCTCGGCGAGCCCGCCGAGCGTCGAGATCGCCTGGTCAAAGTGGGCCGTTTCGTCTGCTGCCGCGCGTTGCGTATCAAAGTAGCGCTGCATCTCCAGGCATTTCCCCGCCTGCTTTTCATCCAATGTAAAACCATGCTCGGATTGCAGCGACCGCGCGCGAGAGAGGATGTCTCCCACCATGCGCCACGACCCTGCGTTTCGCTCTTCATCGAGTGAATCGACCAATCGGTCCGCCACCGCGATAGCGTCCCGTCGCGCGACCTCCCGCCGCACCTCATTGGCCCGGGCGTGTTCCGGAAGCTCCGCGAGACGCTCGACAGAGGTCAATCGTTCCAATTCCGCGAGTGAGGAGAGCGTGGCGTTTTCGTCGCGTTGCGTAAGGGCCTTCCGAAGATCCTGCAACTGGAGTTGGAAAAGCTTGTTTTCGAGCCGCGCGAGTTCCGCCTTGGCGTTTGCATCCTCCGAGTTAAGCCGCACGATGGAGCGGATGATCTGGATGGCTCGGACATCGTCCCGCGCCGTTACCGCCCCCCGATAGTCCTTGTAAAGAGGATGATTCGTGTTGATGCCTTTGCCATAAAGCGTATCGAGCGCTTGGACTGCTTTCGGGTCGAACTTTGCCGCCACCGGCAATTGATTCGCCGCACAGTACGCCGCCCAATCAGGCGTCTCGGCAAAGCTCAATGCGGCAATTAGATCGAGCAGCGCAGGCTCCGTCTCCGCAAGTTGCAGTGCTTGATAGTCACTGCCCTTTTCCAGCATGGCCGAGCACGAGTCTAGGCGCTGGTTCGCCTCATGGCAATGCCTCGCGTACTCCGTGGCAAAGCTCTCCATCGGCGCGTCGGTTCCATCCGACACGAGAGCGTCACGAATTTGCCTGATGAGTTTGGTGACTGGCTGCATCGTTACTTTGGATAGAGATCGATCAATAAAACTTCGGATTCGTCGTTGGCGGTGTTCCCGAGTAGCTTATATGCGCCTGCCGGAAGCTTGCCGTGCAACAGTGGGTCTATTTTCAGGTCGTCCAGAGTTTTCTCATTCGTCTTGCGCACTCTCGCGATCTCTTTGGCCCGCTTCTCCTTTTCCTGAGGGGTATTGGCGTTCACTGACTCCAAAATCTCCTTCATGGCATCGAGAATGCCAATCACCGGCACGTTTGCTTTTTTGGGAGAACCATCACCTGGAGATCTCTTCCTGGTCTTGGAGGCTTTCCCGCTGGCCGAGTTGAAGTCTTGCTTAGCGGCTTGGACGCAATCTTTGGCAGCAGTCAGCGCCGCTGCCAATTTGTCATCGCCCGCTTGCGTAAGCGCCACGCCGGGCTTGAATAAGGAGTCGGCTGTAACGACGACGTTTTCGGAAATCCAATCTGGCCAATCAGTGCCAATCGCCTGCAAATATTGTCCTGCGCGCTTTGCCGGATTGGTTTCGATGATATTTTTTGATGCTTGTTCCGAGAGATGCGGCTTTATGACCGCTTCAGATCTCGCGGGCAGCATTTGGGCATCCGATTCTGGAATGGCGGGCTTTTCAAGCCCTCCTCCAGAAGTTGGATCTTTTCCTTCAGGTGGTCGATAAATGGCTTGAGATCAAGATGATCCCCATTCAATCTGTGCTTCAAAAGAGCGGATTCACCACGCGCAAATGTTGGTGGTAATTGAACGCGCAGTGCAGGCATGGCTGGTAACCTCTGCAAGCCAGCGATTACAAGAAAATCCCCTTCCCGTGTCACACCGAGTTCCGCCATGGCCAAGGTTTGTCCTTCGACTATCGCCCATAGTACGAAGAGGGCCGATTTCCCCTGACTATCATAACCCTTGAGGACGAACTCTCCGTCGGAGCGTTCTTGCCAAAGGTAATGATACCGTTTGCCACGCTAAGCCCTTCACCGTAATCGCCGAACTGAGATGGTTTTGGAGCGAAGGAAGCGTAAGGCTTCACCGGACCCGCGATCGAAGGAGCGAGGACGAAAGAAATCTGGGAGCCAATCTGAGGAATCGAGAGCACTGTGCCTTCCTTGACGTCTTTCGTCTGACGAAATAAAGAGGGACATTGGAAAGGCCGGCTATTGCGGGCTGTGGCGAGCCCTGAGGGCGGCCGCTGTCTGCCTTGTCCGTCGGGCCGTGCTTTTCGGGGGGCTTCTCGATCTTGGCTGGCGTGGGTAATGCTTTTAGCAGCTCGGTATTCTGGATGGATGCTTGCTTGATAGGCTCGTGTAGCTTCTCTTGAAGTTCCTGAATCATCCGTTTTGCGCGAGGGTTCTGACATTGAGCTGCGAAATCTTTAACGACTGCCTTAAAGTTTTCCATCCTTTCAGGCGGCGGAAGCTGAGGGTCGAACATCTTATTCAATTCCTCAGCTTCTATTTCGTCCATTTCCGATTGAAATTCGGCGACAAGCTTTCTTTGCCAATCCACAGAGGAACTCTGCGGATAGATAGCCATAAAACTTTCTCGTTGTTTTCTAACGGCGTCAGCGATCTCCGCGGCATCCCGAACTTTGCCGACATGTAAGGCTCGCAAACTCAATATATGATTAATTTGGTTGCATAAGCCTTCCCAAGGGGGCTCCGCTTTGATCGTGGCCAGGTCCCGCTGCACTTCGTTGCTGGCCAAACTTGACAGACTCGCGCCGTGTAACCTTTCGTTAAGACGATTGAACGCTCCCACCTTTTCCTGCATGCTAGAAACTTCAACATCTTTCATCGTGGCCACTTGCCAATCGTCGGCCAAGCTTACCGAACGACCCCGAGGAAGATAGCCGCTCCTATGCAGACTTTCGGCTAAATCGCTCCTCACCCTCCACCAGTTGGTCATGTGGGTTAAAAAGCCAAACACTAGGGACAGAATCAACACCAACGTAGCAGCAATGATGCCCCACTTCCTGTAACGAAGCAGTGCGGATAGCAGTGGCAACGCGCGAGCCTCTGGCTCGAAGGGCGCTGGCGTGCGAATAGTAGACTCGGGTGGAATTACCAACGGCTCTACCGGGGAAATTGTCTCAGGAGTCGACGACGGCAACGAGTCGTAGCTTTTCGCAACGGGAGATTCGGCAGGCGCGTGAGTGACCTCGACCAACGGTAGCGTGCTGGGATCGGCGAGGTTCAAAGGCGAGCGTCCGAACGATTCACATTTGGCACGCAACGACGAGTCTTCTTCGACCCCAACCCAGCGAAAATCGGCGGGTTCGTCGCTAGGTTGCAGCGATGTGGTGAACGGGATCTTCCAACAACGTTCCGGCATCAGGCGCAACGATTCGGCGAACACTTCTCGAAGATCGCAGCCCGTGGGCGCAATGATGTACGCACCCCGGCTGGCCTCGCCGGACGCCAGGAGCCCAGGCTTGATCGGGATTCCCAGTGATCCGCCGCCAGGCGGAGCCGTTGGTCGGCGGAGGGATGGCCGCGAGAAAAACTTCTTCGTTGTCCTCCAAAAAGCGCGGCGGTTCGTTCCAGGAGGTGAGCCAATTCATCCCGAGCAACACATCGGCCGGCGACGGACCATCCTTGCCGAGCTGGGCGATCTCCTTTGGCTCTGCGATCAGATGATGAGCGAGGTGATTGGTGCGCCCGGTATAATCCGCGCCCGCATCGCGGATGGAACTCAAGACGTGAAAGCGGTTGCCGGCGACGGACAGGATGCGATAGCAAAAAATGACACGGCGGGCGTCGGCTCCGGGTAGGCGCGAGAATTGGCTGATACGCTCAATCGTGGAGGTCAGCAGAGGAGTGATGGCACGGTGACGCGCGACCGTTCCGAAGCCGGATCGGCCGGCATCAAGCGACCGCGGCGCGCTGGTGTATATGAGTTGCCAAGCCATCGGTTACGTACGTTCCAGTGCGGGGACGATGCCAGGTGCGACCCGCGAGAGTACCCAGAGGGTCGGGATTTCCGCGTACTGTGGCTGGATTTTCTGGGGATCGGGGCCGATCATCTTTGCTCCGTAGGCGTCAGTAAATTCGACCGGTGAACACCCCAGCGGGCTGGCGGCAAAGTACATGACTTCGGAGGAAACCGCCTCGGCATTGGCCACGATCGCCGGGCAGACTTCGAGCAAAAGCTTGCGCACTCGCGCCGAGTTGTCCGCCACGAGTGCCAGTGCGAGGCGCCCATCGCGCACCGGCGACTCCAGCGGTCTTTCCCCGAGCAGGTGCAGCCATGTGTCGCTCTTGCCGACAATCACCGCCAACGGCGTCGCAATTTTCTGCCGTGCGTCTAAGCCAAGCAGGCTCTTGATGCGCACTTCGGTCTCGGCCAGGATGACGTCCTGTTGATCCAAGCGCCGGTGATCTACCTGCGGATCGCGCAGGCCCGTCAGGCGTCGCTTGAACTCGGCATTGTGCAACGGATCGAAGAGGAAAAAGATGCCGGAGGCGGCGGCAATGTGTTGCGCCCCGGGGGACTCGGCGCTGTTTCGCGTCGGCTCGAAGTGTTCGCCTGCGTTGTCATAAAAAACGACGGAGTAATCCTGCCGTTGGTCGCGCGAACTTGAGAGGTTGAAAATGAATGGCTTGGGCAGTTTCACCATGCGGCCGAGGCGCGGCAGGCTTTCGTACATCGCACCTTCCAAATCGGTCTTGATGAGAAAGGCGTCCTGCGGCGTCGCCGCCGAGAAAAGCTGCGTCTTCATCTGATTGAGGATGACATTCGCGCTCGGGTCGGCATCCCGGAAAGTGACGCCGAAATCCTGAAACAGTGTGTTCTGGAGAATTTTGACGAGGACGCTGAGGTAATAGGATTTGCCGGAGGAGGGCGCACCAACGATCGAGAAGATCAGGTGTGGCAAGTCGAGGAAACCCGGTGGGAGCTTGCGCCGGCAGTGGGGGCAGGCAAGATCGGGTGCCGGGATATTCATCGCGTCCAAGGCCTGGCCGCGGTCGTTGAAGCGGGTGGCGTGAAAACGCTGGAGATGTTCTTCGCCCAGGATCGGGTCGCCGCGCAGCGAGGCGTGGACGGCAACGCTCATCGTATCGCCGCGATCAAATTTAAGCCAGCAAACCGGGCACGTGAATTCGCCGTACTCCATATTCGCACTGCTCGCCGGCGGCCCGGACGGTGTGGCGGAGGGCGGCGGTGCTGTGGGCCGCGCCACGGGGACCGGAAGCGAGGGCAACAAATGCTCCGCATAGAAACCCATCGTTTTTAGGCCCTGGCAGAGTACCAGCGTATCATCATCGAGCGCCGCGCGCGCTCGCAGGTGAGTCGACAAGTCGAGAGGCGAAAATGGCCCGACGAGCCCGGCGGTGCCCCGGTCGAAAATAAACCACCGCTGTCCATCAAGCGTCTTGAGCCATTGTTCGATCTTGGGTGCTCCGCGTAGCGCGATACAATGACGTCCGATGACAATGGTATGATCCTCGTTGGAGGTAATCTGGCCCCCGGCAAACGCCGCCCCATCGAATAGCAGTTGTTCGGAGCCGTTCGACGGAAGCAGATAGTATTGGCTCCCTCGGCGCTGGATGACGCAATGCTGGGCCGGAATCGATGGATCATCCAGGCGGAGATCGCAGCCCTCGGAATTCCCGATGATGAATGGCGTTTTCTCAACGACAATCCGTTGCTGGTCAAAACAATCGAAAAGGCCAAGCTGGGGTGTAGAGAATGCCATTCTATTTGTGTTGCGTGTGCAGTAAAGTAGTGTTCAGTAGAGCACATTTAAGTCAACAGGGGATTTCCGTTGAGCACGTCATCTCGCGAAGACTGGTTCCGTAAGATCGCTTCGAAAGCGATCCACTTTTTTGAAACGCTCTGCGACGTATCGAAGCAACTCCTCCTCTCGCCGTTCTTCCTCGATTTGGAGTTCCCTTTGTCGCCGCTCGTCTTCTTGTCGTTGGGCCTCGAGACGTGCGGCCATCAATTGCTTTTCCTCGGCGATCTTTCTCGCTTCTTCGGCTTGGCGCTCAACTTCGTGTATTTTCTTGTCGGCCTCTTCAGCCATTTGCGCTTGTTTTACTCGGGCCTGTTCCGCAGCGGCGAGGTCCGCTGCTTCTTGGGCGCGCCGCTTTTCTTCGGCCACACGCAAAGCTTCAACACGCTGCTTCTCAAGAGCCTCTTGCCTTGCCGCTTCCGCTTTGCGAGCGGCAAGAAGAGTGTCCAACTCCTTTCGTGTAGAAAACCAACGGCCTTCAAACTTCACTTGCCCACCGTGAAATCCTTCAATCTCGCGTTTCAAGAGCCGGAGATAACCTGCGAGGTATTTCTCGGAATGAGGGTATCTTTGGCTGGTTGCTGCAAGCTCGTTGACGAGGGCGTTTACCTTCCCTAGGTCAGACTCTTGCAGTATGTTAGGAGCGGAGTCAAACGCGCTGTAGGAAACTATGAGTACTATCTGAGCCTTTGTGAGTGTAAGCCGGCTGCCATCCGTCAATGTGAAATGGGTGACCGTATCGAATGGTTCTTTATCCCGAAATTCCGCCACATCTGCAAAGGCATCGGCGGTGAGCGGAAGATCCTTGTAAATGACGATGCCTGCCGCCGCGGCAAGTGCCATGCCGGACGAGATCCCGATAAGAACCAAGGTTAGTAAAAGGCGGATCGTCAACAGGATGCCCCGTCGACATGCTCTTTTGCCATCATGTTCTGGATCACCTGGCATTGCTCGGAATGGGAAGTATGGGTTTCACGATGTTGCCATGAGTATCAATATAGTCGCGCTCGCCACCGCTCCAGACGACGGCCAATCCTGAGCGGAAGCTGGCCACTCGATCGAAACGCAAATTGACCGCGAAGTTGCCTTTCTTATCGATAAAGCCCCAAAGACTGCCCATGGCCACCGGAGCCAATCCCTCAGCGTAAGGGCCGGCATCATCGTAAATCGGTGGAACAAGCCATTCGCCACTCAATTTATAGAAGCCCCATTTCCCGGCAGATCGAGCGGCAAAACAGCCCGCACTCGGGCTGCACGCATCTTCAAATTGAGGAGAAACCACAGTGGAACCGTCCTTTTTTATGATACCCCATTTATCTTTTACACGCACGGCAGTGCCCCCTTCAGAAAAATCCAAGGCACATTCGTAATCCGCGGGGATTACCAGCGTTCCCGAGCGATTGATGAATCCCCAGCGTTTTCCTTTTCGGACGACGGCCAGGCCCTCTGAGAAATCCCGCGCATCTTCGAAAGTAGCAGGAATAACCACGTGTCCCGAGGAATCAATGAAACCATGCTTTTCACCTTGAATTAGGTGCGCGCGCTCTTCGTGGCATTCTCCGAGGTAATCGTAAGTTGGGGGCAGGATGAGTTTTCCGGTGCGGTCAATGAAGCTCCATTTCCCAGCGACACGCACTGGTGCCACACCTCCGGAAAAAGAGCCAACTTCTTCAAACTGCGGATCGACCACGACACCTTGTTCGTCTCGGAATCCCCATTTTCCAGCCTCTCTAAATCCGGCCCGGCCTTCGGATAGCGGCAAAAGCGCTTCCACGTCCAATCCAGCCAGAGCGGCTTTTCCGTCGCGCTTCATGAAGAGAATATGACCCGCAACTGAGGTGGGTAGCGGTCTATTGTTTCGCACCAACTGAGGTAGCTTGCTCGAGAGCCAGGCAGGCGGTCGTAAATAAAGAACGCCCAGGCTCGCAATCAGCAGGATCACGAGTGCCCAACGCAAAACGGCTCTCCCTCGCCGTCGCGGGCGACCAACCAGCGGAGTCGACGGAACCGCGGGAACGACTTCCACAAAATCATCCTGCGGAGTGGGTGGTGGGGGCGGTGTTGATTCTTCGACCGCTTCGGGAAGCTGGTGCTGAGCCGATTCCGGTAGCTGAGGAAATTGGCGCAGTGTTTTCCATGTTTCCGATTCATCGTCCCACCAAGTATCATCAAGGCTCAGCGCGCCCGTCTGGACGAGCCGCCTCAGTTCATCGACTCCATAAGGGCCGAGTCGCTGGCCTTCCATATTCACATAATAAATCATGCGGGAAGGCGTTTAAGGCGGAGGTAAGGACGGTTCAACTGACGAAGCGGGCCTCTCATCGTGCGTCAAGTAAGCCATAAATATCAGGATCGAAACAACACCGGTCAGAATACCAATGGGAGTTTGCACGAAAAAGTCGTGCAAACCATGTAATCCCCCAATGAGCGCAATGCCGACGACGACAATCGGCCACCGCGGAGATTTTCGGGTTGCGGCGAGCCCAATGAACCAACCTACCGCCCCGGCCCACGCGCCGTGTAAAATTGGTCCCGTCATCATCCTAAACAAGGTTTGGAGAATCGGTAGAGAAAGTGCGGCTTCGACCCCCGAGCGGGAATCGTTTTGGAGCGCCTCGACAACACCAAACCAACCCGAGACAGATGCGACGTAGCCGTATTGCACACCTTCCGCGGCCGCAAAACCAAGGCCGGAGGCAAATCCTAGGAATAATCCTTCGCGGACGCCCGCGATTTTGTTCTTGCGCAAGCCGAAGATAAGCAGAGGGGCTGCCTTGCACGCCTCCTCAAACACGCCCACGCCAAACACGAAACTGAACAACTGCGAAGTAGCTGAACTGCCTTCAGTAACGCTGCCAGCGTACAGACTGCGGATCAGTGGTAGCTGCTGTGCTTGGAGCAAAATGGCGACGCCGACGACTGCCGTGAAAACCGCGTATGCTGCTGCCTTTCGCCAGATGGCGCGGCCAGGCTGGATGAGGGAGTGGAAATAGAGTGCCCAAAAGAAACAAAAATAGACCTCGAAAAGCCAGAGGGTCTGTGAAAGCTCCAAATTAAACATCCGAGCGATGTTCCAAATGACCAAAGGGAACAGCCCAAAGAAAAGTACCCACCGGACAGCCCGCTTGCGCAGCAAGCCCTGATTGAAAACTTTACGGACGGGTAGGAGAAAGCCGTAGTCGAGGGATTTAAAAAGGCTAACGGTTTTTGCGACTCCCAAATCGCCTCCATCCTCCATTGCGAAGGAATTGCCCAAATCCTTGTCAAGTGCCGCAACATTTTCCGGGATCCGACCGGTTGAGGGAAGTTCGGCCTTCGGCGGAGCGGATTGATTGGTACCAGCGGTTGGTGGCGCGAAAACTTCCAGTTGCTTGATCGGCTGCCATACCGCCAGACCTTCGTGCCAAGCGAGATCATTAAGCGACAAATCGCCCGCTTTGAGCTGGTCCTTAATCTCCTGCTTGGAAAAAGGGCCGGCGTTTCTTCCACCACGCGTGACGTATATTGCAACCGCTGTCATACAAGAGCACTTGTCGAAATGGTGCATATGTTCTCAGTGAGCAGCCGCTGTGGTCGAGCTTTTCCTTTTTGCACTCCCGAATCATCGGCAGGATACCGCCCGTCGTCCGATATCGCCTTTGAGGCCGAGCCGCTTAGCCTCTCCGATTTGCGGAACAGTGTGTGCCTGAAGTCGGCGTACCATTTCCCTCCGCAGGCCGGACTGATATGAAACGCAAATTTGGCGGAATGGGATCGGGAGTAGGCGGTGCCGACGCGATGAGTAGACAATAACGGCGCATTAAATGAATGAGTCGGATCCGAAAAGAAGACGCTTGACCCTCAAGCAGGCTTGCTTCTGCGAGGGAGGCGACTTTTGACGAATTCAAAAAGTGCTACAGCGAAAATGCTACATTAAGGCACCTTAAGTAGGTTTATCCGTTCTGAAGTTGCTCGAAATAAGGAACTTAAGGTGGTGCGCGGTACAGGGTTCGAACCTGTGACCCCTACCGTGTCAAGGTAGTGCTCTACCACTGAGCTAACCGCGCGTGGTCGAATCGAGGCGGGGAAAGTAGGCGGGGCCTTCCGGTGTGGCAAGCAGACTTTTTACGGGTGGCGGTGGGATTTTCGCTGGCGCCTCCCGCGGGCGGGGCGGCTCGGCGCGGGGTCGGCAGACGGCGATCCTGCCCTTGACTCCGTTCCAATCGGTCCGAGCGTTTCCCATGGAATCCCTCATTCCTGTGCCCGGCAGACTCCTGCCGCCAAGGCACGGCTTTGTATCCAAACCAAAACTATGAACACATCGACATTGCCAGCAGGCGCGCTGGATCAACTCACCCCGAATGTGCGCCAGTTTCTCTCGGGGTCCAAACAAATGCTCATCGACGGCGAATGGATGGACGCCGCGTCGGGCAAGACGTTCCACGTATTCGACCCGGCCACCGGCGACACGATTGCGGAAGTCGCCGAAGGCGAGGCCGAGGACATCGATCATGCCGTCAGCGCCGCCCGGCGTTCCTTTGACCGAGGGACGTGGCGCAATCTCTCGCCCTCCGAGCGCGGCCGCATCCTGTGGCACATCGGCGACCTGATTCTCGATCACATCGACGAACTGGCGCAGCTCGAGTCGCTGGACAATGGCAAGCCGATCGGCGTGGCCCGGGTGGCGGATATTCCGCTGGCCGCGGATCTCTTCCACTACATGGCAGGCTGGGCGACGAAGATCGAAGGCAATACCATCCCGATCAGCGTGCCGTATGCGCCGGGGGCGAAATTTTTCGCCTACACGCTGCGCGAGCCGCTGGGCGTGGTCGGGCAGATCATCCCGTGGAATTTCCCGCTGCTGATGGCGGCCTGGAAGCTGGGGCCCGCGCTGGCGGCGGGGAATTCCGTGGTGCTCAAGCCGGCCGAACAGACGCCGCTTTCCGCGCTGCTCCTCGGCGAACTGCTGATGCAAGCGGGCGTGCCGGAAGGCGTGGTGAATATCGTCACCGGCTTCGGTGAAACGGCGGGCGCCGCGCTGGCGGCGCATCCGGGCGTGGACAAGGTGGCCTTCACCGGCTCGACCGAAGTCGGCAAGCTCATCGTCCAGGCGGCGGCGGGCAACTTGAAGAAAGTGACGCTCGAGCTGGGCGGCAAATCGCCGGCGGTGGTCTTCAAGGACGCCGGGAATCTCCAGGCGGCGATCGATGGCGCGGCCAACGCGATCTTCTTCAATCACGGCCAATGCTGCTGCGCCGGCTCGCGTCTTTACGCCGAGCGGGCGGTCTTCGATGAGGTGCTGGAAGGCATGGAAACGCGCGCGAAAAAGATCCGGCTCGGGCCGGGCTTGAGCGCCGGCACCGAGATGGGGCCGCTCGTTTCCGAGGAGCAATTCCGGCGCGTCACCGGCTACATCCAGTCGGGCCTCGAGCAAGGCGCGCACGCGACGAGCGGGAGCGCGAGTCCGAATGAGCACGGCTATTTCGTGTCGCCCACGGTGTTCACCAACACCAAGCCGCACATGAAGATCGTGCGGGAGGAAATCTTCGGGCCGGTGGTGGTCGCGGAGCCTTTCGACGACTTCGACGAAGTGCTCAAGCAGGCCAACGACTCCGATTACGGCCTCGCCGCGAGCGTGTGGACGCAGGACATCTCGAAGGCGCATCGTGCTGCGGCGGCCCTGCGGGCGGGGACGGTGTGGGTGAATTGCCACAACGTCTTCGACGCCGCGCTGCCCTTTGGCGGCTACAAGCAATCCGGCTGGGGCCGCGAGATGGGTCACGCCGCGCTGGACCTCTACACGGAAAGCAAGGCGGTCTGCGTGGCGGTGTGATCGGGAAGCAAGCGAGGGTGCCCCGGCGCGCTCAGGAGCGCCGGGGCTCCTGCGGCGTGGCTTTGAACAGAAGGAAGCAAAGGGATGAAGTACATCGCCTTCCCCTTCGTTACCTTCGCTGCCTTCTGTTAAATGGCCTGCGGCTGTTGGATGGCCTGCGTGGCCTGGGTAGCCAAATATGCGGCAAAAGAAGCGTTTTTTTGGCTTCCTGCTGTTTAAACAGCTTTCTGGCGATTGGCGCAAAATGTGGTTATGGTAATTCTATGATTCGTCCTTCCCCTTGACCGACTTCGCGTCGGTCAGCGCGATTATCTCCCAGTTGCGGATCTTCGGCGGCGTCACCGATGCGCAGCGCGAGACGGTCTTCCGGCGCCTGGAATTGTGGAAGCTGGCGGAAGGCGAATTCGTCTTTCAAAAGGGCGAAGAGCCGTCGGCCATCTATGTGGTCAAGAGCGGAGAGATCGCCATCCAGATCATGGAAAAGGATGTGACGATCAACAAACACGAGCTGCGCTGCGGGGAGTGCTTCGGCGAAGCCTCGCTCATGTCGATGCACGCCCACACCGCCAACGCGCAGGCGACGATGAATAGCGAGGTCATGGTGCTTTCGAAACGGGCGCTGATTCAATTGAAGCACGAAGACATCGAGCTCTTCGCCCTGCTCATGATGAACCTGGCGAGAGAGCTGGCCCGCCGGCTTTACCTCACCGATCAAATGCTGCTCGAAGCCACCGCGCAAAGCGTGAAGCTGGTGTGAGGCGGCACTGACCGTAGCGGCACTCTCCGAGCGTCGGTCAAGAGTTGGAGCCACCCTCCACAATTTTCGCTTCGCAAGTTTCCGGCGCCTGCTATCACTCGCATCATGAAACGTTCCCTCCTTTGCTTCTCCGCCGCGTTGCTGGCCGTCGCCTCGTCCCGCGCGGCCGTCCCTCCCACTTCGCCCGATGTCATCGTCTCCGAAGATTTCGAATCCACCGCCGTCGGCCAAATCCCGCAGGGCTTCACCAAGACGGGCGCCATCGGCGTCGCCGAGGATGTGGCGCACACCGGCAGGCATGCGCTGAAGGTCGAGCCAGCCATCAAGGGCGGACGTTTCATCAGCCTCTCACCCGAGAAGGTCGCGGCCTTGGGTGGCGAGCATTGGGGCCGGTTCTATTTCAAGGTCAAGACGCCCACGCCGCTGCCGGTCATCCCGGAAGGCAAGACGTCCGCCTCCATCCACACCACGCTGGTCGCGGGCAAGTGCACCAGCCCGCTGGCCAATGACCCGATCGAAGTGCGCCTGGCCGGCTTGTCGGTCAATGGCACCGGTTCCTTCAAGTATCTCTACAACGTCCAGCCGAAGCTGCGGAAGGAATTCGGCGTCGGCGCCAAGACGACGCAAGCCTTCAACGACCAGTGGACGATGCTCGAATGGCACGCGGACAACGCCACGCAGACGTATCAGATGTTCATTAATGGCCAGGAAATCACCGACATCACCTTGCACAAAGGCGCCGGCCAGTTCGAAGGCGCCGAAATTCCGCCGGCCTTCGATACGCTGTCCGTCGGCTGGACGAACTACCAGGCCGCTACGGACGCTGGCTTCACCGTCTGGATCGATGACCTCGCGATCGGCAAGAAGCGCCTCGGTCCCGTGGTCGCCGCGACGACCGCGCGGAAGTAGGAGCAGGCCGGGCCAGTTCTTCAATGGGCGAGACTTCCCGCGATGTCATTCTGAGCGAAGTGTAACGGAGTCGAAGGAGCCCGGTAAATAACCAGCGATGATCTTTGGTAAAGCGACGGGGTTCTTCGACTCCGTTACACTCCGCTCAGAATGACAGCGTGAGGGGCGGTGTTAGTTCACCGGATCCGTCACCACTGCTCCGAAGCGCGGCCACAGAGCAGATAGAAGCTGCCGGCATAGAGGACGGTGAGAAACAAGAGGAAGATCATAACGTGATTCCTTTCGGCATTTTCAAAGGGGTCGGGCTCGCAGATCCTCGATCCGTGCCGGAGAGATTGAATCTCACGTTTCAGCACAATTCGTGACCGCAGCGAGCGGGTCAGGGAAAGTCGCTGCCTCTTGGCTGAAAGCAGGCTCTCCAGCGAATCGAGCAGGATATTCTTCATGCTAAATTAGACGCTCGATGACCGGCTGTTGTTCATTTGGCTTTACAGAGGAGAAGTTTGGAAAGCGGGCCTCGAAAGAGTTTCACCACGACGACACCAAGACACGAAGGTAGGAAAAGCCGGGCTGATCGGCAGCTCGATTCAGTTCCTTCGTGTCTTTGTGGTAAAATCCTCTCCTATGCCGCCATCTTCTTCGGACAAAATTCTCACCGGACAAAAGATCGGCTTCGTCGGGCTCGGTCACATGGGCCGCGCGATGGCGCGGCATCTCCACGCAGCCGGTGCGGACGTGTTGGTCTGGAATCGCAGCCCTGGCCCGGCGGAAGCCGCCGTGGCCATGGGTATGCGGCGGGCAGCCGCGTTACCGGAACTTGCCGGTGAAATTGGCGCGGGTGTCATCTGCCTCAATCTCACCACGGCGGAAGTCGTCGAGCAGGTCATGTTCGGGGCAGCCGGTCTCATGGAGAGGCTGCACCCCGCCGCGATGATCATCGACTTCGGAACGACCGGCGTGCCGGCGACAAAGCAATTCGCCGAGCGGGTGACGTGGGTCGATGCGCCGGTGTCCGGTGGCCAGATCGGTGCGGAGGCAGGGACGCTCACCATCATGGCAGGCGGCAGCGCCGCAGCCTTTCAGCGCGCGCGGCCGATTCTGCAAGTGGTCGGCAAAAACATCACCCATCTCGGCCCGGCCGGCGCGGGGCAGGTGACCAAACTCGCCAATCAACTCATCGTCGCCCAGACGATCGACGCCGTTGCGCAAGCCCTGCGGCTCGTGGAACTCGCCGGAGTCGATCCGGCCCAGGCGCGCGAAGCGTTGCTCGGCGGTTTTGCCGAAAGCCGGATCCTGCAACTGCACGGCGACCGCATGGTGCGCCGCGATTTCACGCCGGGGGGCCGCTCTGCGTTGCAACTCAAGGATGTGCGGTTGATCTGCGAACTCGCGGAGGCGTTAGGCTTCCACTCACCGACACTCGATAACTGCCGCGCGCAGTGGGAAGAGATGGTCGAGCGGCGAGGCCTCGGCGACGTGGATCACTCGGGATTGTTTCTGCTCTACGACCAGCGCGGGTGACACGCGTAGCGTGCCCTCAAACCTCTTGTCAATTCGACCCCGATAAGCAAACCCGCAATGCCTGCCGTTTTCGGCGCCTTTCCTACGCAGCGCAATCTTTCGCTTATCCCGGGGATTTCCGCTGAGCGGGTGACGAAAAAGGTGCCCAGACTGAGGCGCCGACCTCGATTTTGTGTGGAAGGAATTTGCGAAAGCGTAGCGGAAGCGATGATGTTGGGCGGTGACGTGCGCGTCACCTGACGATGAAAACTGTCTTCGATCCCAATTTGGTGGAGCGAGCCATTCTGCTTGCACGGGAATTGCAGGAGCGGGCCAGCGCGTTGCAGACTCCCGCGGAACGCCGCCAGCAAGCGGAACTGGACCGGATGCTCCAGGTGCCGGAGGACAAGGCGACGCTCGTTCAACTCACGGATCGCGCTTTCCGCGCTCATGCGCCGGCGCGCGTGGCGGAGCAGTTCACACACATCCTCGATGTGCAGGGAGTGCCGCGGTTTTTCAGTCCCATCGACCGCGCGCTGCTGCGTGGGTTCCAGACGTTCGGCGGCTGGCTGCCGGGCGTGTCGGTACCCCTGGTCAAGGAGCACATGCAGCACGAGACGGCGAATGTCGTCCTGCCCGCAGAGCCCGACGTGCTGGGCGAGCACTTGCGCGCGCGCCAGGACGAAGGCGTGCGCATGAATGTCAATTTTCTCGGCGAAGCGCTGCTCGGCGAAGAGGAGGCGCGGCACCGCATGCAGGGGTATCTCGCAGCGTTGCAGGCGCCGGACATTGAATGTTTGTCGGTCAAGATCTCGACGATCGATTCGCAGATTTCCGCCGTGGCCCGCGCGCACACGGTCGCCACGCTTTGCGACCGGCTGGAAGGGCTTTATCGCGCAGCGGCGGCTTCGACCTTCAGCCACGACGGACGGAGCGTGCCCAAATTCCTGTATCTCGACATGGAGGAATACCGCGACATGCGCCTCACGGCCGAGGCCTTCATGCGCACGCTGGAGCGGCCCGGCCTGGAAAAGATCGGCGCCGGGATTGCGTTGCAGGCTTACATCCCCGACTCGGCGCGTGTGCTGCGCGAGTTGACCGCATGGGCGCATGGGCGCGTCGCGGGCGGCGGCAGCCCGATCACCGTGAGGATCGTGAAGGGAGCCAACATGGAAATGGAGCGCGTGGAAGCATCGCTGCGCGGCTGGCCGCAGGCCCCCTTCAAGACAAAGGCGGAGACGGACGCGAACTACAAGCGCATGCTCACCGGAGCGATCACCCCGGAAAATCTCGCCGCCGTGCGCATCGGCGTGGCCTCGCACAATCTCTTCGATCTCGCCTATGGCCTCGTCCTGGCCGACGCCGCGCAGGCGGGCGACCGCGTGCAATTCGAGATGCTCGAGGGCATGGCGAATCACCAACGCCGCGCCCTCTTCGAGCACTCGCGCAACCTGCTCCTTTACGCGCCCGCGTGCCGCAAGGAGGATTTTCTCAATGCCATCGGGTATCTCATCCGCCGTCTCGATGAGAACACCGGCCCGGACAATTTCCTGCGCCACGCCTTCAAACTGCGCGTCGGCACCGACGAATGGAATGCCCTCGAACGTGGCTTCCGCGAGGCTTTCCATCTCGGCGTCTCCGACGCGCCCCGTCGCACGCAGAACCGTCTCCTGCCGCCCACCGAATCGGCGCGCGAAGAAATGCCGTGGACGGAATTCGTCAATGAGCCGGACACGGATTTCTCGCTGCCACAGAATTCGGATTGGGCCGCGGCGATCGCGCAAACTGGAGCGCGGCGCTCTGTCGCCGCCCCAATCCAGGATGGGGCGCTGACGCAGCAGCGCCCTCCAGGCGAAGCTCTGCCGCGCATCCCGCTCATGATCGCGGGAGAAACCATCCGGAATCGCGAAACGCGGCCGTGTCTCGATCCCTCCCGGCCCGGCGCCGAGATCTGCGACTACGTGCTGGCCACCGGCGACGACGTGGAGCGCGCCGTGGCCGCCGCGCGGGCCGACTCGACCGGCTGGCGGACGGCAGGGCACCAGGCGCGCTCCCGCATCCTCGGCCAGGTCGCAATGGAACTCCGCAGGGCTCGCGGCGATCTGCTATGGGCGGCTCTGGCGAATGGCGGGAAGACACTCACGGAATCCGACCCTGAAGTTTCCGAGGCGATTGATTTTGTGGAATTCTACCGCGCTTCCGCGCGCGAGTTTTTCGAACTGCCCTCGGTCCACGCGCGCGGACTCGGCGTGGTGGTTGTCGTGCCGCCGTGGAATTTTCCCATCGCCATTCCCTGCGGCGGGATGGCCGCCGCGCTGGCAGCGGGCAACACCGTGATCCTCAAGCCCGCGAGCGATACCGTGCTCGTGGCGTGGGAGCTCTGCCAATGCTTCTGGCGCGGCGGCGTCCCGCGCGAGGTGTTGCAGTTCCTCCCCTGCCCTGGCAGCGGCGCGGGCCAGCAGCTCGTGACGCATCCGGGAGTGGACGCCGTGATTCTCACCGGCGGCACCGACACCGCGCTGCGCCTGTTGCGTGCCCGACCGGAGCTGCGGCTCTTCGCCGAGACCGGCGGGAAGAATGCCACGATCGTCACCGCGCTGGCCGACCGAGAGCAGGCGATCAAGCACGTGCTGCACTCCGCGTTCAGCCATAGCGGGCAGAAATGCTCGGCAACCTCCCTGCTCCTGCTCGAGGCGGAAGTCTACGATGACCCGGCATTCAAGCGGATGCTCGTCGATGCGGTGAGCAGCTTGCGCGTGGGTTCCGCGTGGGAGTTGCCTACGAAGATCGGCCCGCTCATTCGACCGCCCAGCGGCGACCTGGCGAAGGCCCTCACCACCCTGGAGCCCGGCGAATCTTGGGCGGTCGAGCCGCGGCAAATCGGCGACAATCCGCACCTCTGGTCGCCGGGAGTGAAGTGGGATGTGCCGCCCGGCGGCGTCACGCATCTCACGGAATTCTTCGGCCCGCTGCTCGGCGTCATGCGCTTCACGAAACTGAGCGAAGCCATCGCCCTCGTGAATGCCACCGGCTACGGTCTGACCTCGGGACTCGAATCGCTCGACGAACGCGAGCAAACGGAGTGGCGCGAAGGCATCCGCGCCGGCAATCTCTACGTCAACCGCGCGACGACGGGGGCCATCGTCTTGCGGCAGCCTTTTGGCGGCATGGGCAAGTCGTGCTTCGGGCCGGGCATGAAGGCTGGCGGCCCCAATTACGTCGCGCAATTCTTGTCCTTCACGGAACGGCCCGCAGCCTCACACGACCGTCTCGTCCAGCAGCCGCGGTTGCGCGATTTGCAGGAGCGTCTCCTCGCGGTGGAAATCGACGGGCCGCCTGGAGAAGTCGCGCGGGGTACTCGCCGCCATCGACAGTTACGACCGCTGGATGCGCGAGGAATTCAGCCAGGCGCACGATCATTTTCGTCTCCTCGGCGAGGACAATCTGCGGCGCTATCGACCCCTGCGTGAGGTGCGCATCCGCGTCCATGCGGCGGACTCCCTCTTCGAAATCTTTGCCCGCGCCTGTGCGGCGCAAGCGGTGGGCTGTCGCGCGCTGGTCAGCGCTCCGCCGGACCTTCACGCCAAGGCGGTGCAAACGCTCGATGACTTCACGGATGCGTGGGCGGGCGCGATTGAGTTCCTCGAGGAAACGAACGAACAATTGGCGGCGGCGATCAGCCGCGGCGAAGTCGAGCGGGTGCGCTTCGCGGCGCCGGATCGCGTGCCGTCCGCGGTGCGCGCGGCGGTCGGAGAAGCCTTCGTCTACCTCGCGGATGCCCCGGTCCTGGCGGAAGGGCGCGTGGAGTTGCTGTGGTATCTCCGCGAACAGAGCGTGAGCGATGACTATCATCGCTATGGGAATCTCGGCGCGCGCGGCGAGGAAAGGCGGGCGGAGCCGTTGTGAATCCAAGGCATCCCTTTTTATGTCATCCTGAGCGGAGTGTAACGAAGTCGAAGGACCCGTAGCTTTACCAAAGACGACCGCTGTTTATTCGACGGGATCCTTCGACTTCGCTCAGGATGACAAAGAAGGGGACGCTCACGCCTACGGCGAGGCGGTGAACCACTTCTTGTCCAGTTCGTCGAAGTAACCTTCCTCATTCAGCTTGAGCAAGGCCCGGTTGATCTCCTTGCGCAGCGGACTTTTATTCACAAGGGCAAAGCCGTAGTCCTGCTTTTCAATAGATCGCCCACCAGATGCAGCTTCGTGTTCGAGTTATTGCTCAAGTAATACTTCAGCAACGGTTCATCATAGACGACCGCCTTGATTTGCCCGGCATCGAGCGCGCGGCAGGCGGCATCCACATCCGCGTAACCCCTGGCCTTGAGTTGATTGCGCTCGAGAAAGCGGGCCGCCGAACTTCCCAGCACCGTGCCGACATCCTGGCCCTGTAAATCGCTCACCGTGCGGATGTCGCTCTGGAGTGCGTCCTTGGTCATCGTCGTCGTCAGCGTCGCGGTCACGTAGGAATACAACGCCACACCCGCCAGCATCCACACCACACCCAGCAGGCGGCCGGCGATCCGCGTGGGCGCGATGTTTTCGCAACCGAGAGTGATGATAAAGCACACCGACCACCACAGGGCGTTCAAGATGCCTTCGCGATAATTGCTATCGAAAGACTCCGAGTCTTTCCGCCGCTCGAAGAACACAGGATGTGCGCATTGATGACGATGGCGACGATCAGCAGGCCGAGGATCTTGAAGATATCGAGCTTGAGAAAGGCGCGAAACGGCGACTTCGTGCTCTCCGCGTTGACGAGGATTTGCAGGCCCGACTTGTAGTAAGGGTAACTGAAATCGACCATCGCTTCACGTTCCGCCGTGATGCTGATCGCACCGAGTGCCACATCGGCCTGCAGATTTTTCAAAGTGTCGATCACCTCCGGGACGGTGGCCACGGTCTTGAATTCGTAATCGAGCTTGATCTCCTGGGCGACGCGTTTCCACAAATCGGTGCTATAACCCACCACCTCCCCTGCTTTCTCGAAGGCAAAGGTTTGGCGGCTTGACCAGCACCGTGAGTTTTTTGGCCGGCGCAGCGGGTTCCTGCGCCGCCAGCAAAGCAGGAAGCAAACCGATGAGAACAACGAGAGGAATACGCATGGTGAAGCGAACGCAGCTCTAGAACTGAAAGTAAATGAATGGTTTGTATTTCACCGGCACGAAAAGCAAGGCCACGGCCACGCCGACACCGAGCAGTACCGCGCAGGCCCAATCGGGCAGACGACGCCACCAGGTCCCGAGCACGCGCTGCGAATTCAGCCAATGCACCAGCGCGAACAGGACGAGAAGGCCAAGACATTCCACGTTGAAAGACGTCCGCCCGCGACCGCCGGTGAAGGTGAACGCTTTCAATGCGGCCCAGGCATTGTGCAGGCCCGTCGCTTCGAGCAGATGGGTCTTGTCGTTGTAGGTCGGCGCGGCGCGGAAGAAAATCCAGGTCACGCAGACCCAATAGAAAGTGAGCGGGATGGCGAGGATCGCGAGGACGCGCCGGAAGACGGCGCCCGCATTTTCGGTAAGGCGTGTCCACTCGCGGTGGACGATCAACGCCAGACCGTGAAGACCGCCCCAGATGACGAAATTCCACGACGCGCCGTGCCACAGGCCGCCGAGCAACATGGTGAGCATGAGGTTGCGGTAGGTGAAGAGTTTCGAGCCGCGATTGCCGCCGAGCGAGATGTAGAGGTAATCGCGCAGCCAGGTGCTCAGCGAGATGTGCCAGCGCCGCCAGAACTCGGTGATATTGGCCGAGAAATACGGGAAGTCGAAATTGAGCGTGAGCTCATAACCGAGCAACCGCGCGGTCGCGATGGCCATGTCCGTATAGCCGCTGAAATCGCAATAGATCTGCACGGCATAAAAGAACACGCCGAGCAGCGCGCCGCTGTGGCTGTATTTCTCGGGCTGGCGAAGAATTGATCGGCGAAGGGCGCCGCAAATTCGGACACACAGGCCTTCTTCACAAAGCCGATGAAGAACAGGGTGACGCAGCCGCGCACGTCAACGTTCGCCCACACGCGCTTCTCGAAGACCTGCGGGAGAAAAGTCATCGCTGCGGGAGAAAAGTCATCGCCCGCACGATCGGTCCCGCGACCAATTGCGGAAAAAAGGAAATGAAGAATGCGAGATCGAGGAAGCGCCGCACCGGCTCGAGCCGCCGCCGGTAGACATCGATCGAGTAACTCATCGACTGGAAGTGTAGAAGCTCACGCCGTAGGGCAGGATGATATTGAGCGTGTGCAGAGAGGTGTGCAGCCCGAGCCAGTCGAGAAACCCGGACGCGCTGGAGAGGAAGAAATTGAAATATTGAAGAAGCAGAGGACGCCCGAGGTTCGCCACGAGACTCGCCAGCAGCCACGTCCTGCGCCGCGCTTCGGCAGAGGCGCCCGCGATGCCCAGGCCCACGGCATAATCCATGCAGGTCGATCCCCACAGCACCGCGGGAAACCACCAACCGGCCGGCAACTGCGACCACTCCCCATGCGTGATGTGCCCGAGGAAGGCCCACGGATCGCCAATGAAGAAACACGCGTAGAAGGCGTGGCTGGAGAGCAGCAGCCACCACTTGCGCGCCGTATTGCTCCGCAGCGCCCAATGCACGCCAAACACCACCGCGAAAAAGAACAGGAAACGAAATTCTACGAAAAGCACTGGGCGGAAATACTAGAGGTGGGTGAAAGCGTGATCACTTCGAGATGCTGACTCAGCGTTTTCGCGCCAATTCCGCAAAGCCGTTGCGCCAGCAGGTCGGTGAACTCGCGCGCAACCCGCCTCGTTCAAATGACCGGGGTCGTAGTGCAATTCCGGCAAATACAGGCGCGGATACTGGCGGGGGTCGTCGAACTCCCAGACGGTGAGACCTGGCGGCAGGCCAGCCGCCAGACGTTCTTCCACGCGCACCGTGGGCGGGAGGATGAACACCGGCTCCGCGCCGGCGCGGCGAATATCCTCGGCGATCTTTGCACGGCGACGGCGAACCCCGGTCGCACACGGACCATGCGCGCCGGCCTTCCTCGAATGCCTGGATCTTTTGCGCGTAGTCCGCGCGCGCGCCCTCGGTCCAGTCGCCATTCTCTTCCGGATCGAAGCCGCGACGCGGCATCGAGTTCGAGTCCGCTTTTCTTTTTCGACGGGAAGTAGCGCTCTTGCAGCCATTCGGCGCCACGACCGAGATTGGCCATGCGCCGCAGGAAGAGGCGCGCATGGCCGGCCACGAGTTGCACTTTTTTCCAGAGCGGGCCAGGCCGACTCGGCGACCAGCCGCCAAGCCATGGCGGTGTGTTTGGCATCGTGCCAATAAACCGAGCGCATGGTCGTCGCCTGCCCCTCCACTGGCCGAAGCGGTAATCCATCAATTCCACGCCGACCCAGCGGAGCCGGCGCGGATGCAAGGCGAGAATCTGCCGCAGATAGTAGTAACTCTCCGGCGGCCACATGCCGGAGTAGCCCAGGTTGAAAGAGTGCGTAATCGCCCCGTGCGCCGCCGTCTCACCGTCAAACTCTTCCGGAATCACCTGGTGTCGAATGCGGCTGAACCGATGAAGATCGTATCGAACTCATCCTTCCGTTCCGCAAAATAGCGGAAGCGCGGCGCGATCTCCGGCACCGACGGAAAAGGCAATTCCCGATCGATCAGCCACGCCGTCAGCAGCGCGGCCGAGAGGAAGCACGCGGCCATCAGGAGGGCGTGGGGCAGAGGACGGAGCGCCGGAGGGGCAGACGTCAAGGCTTCCTCCCTGCTTCCTTGACGTCTCCACGAATTTGCGAGCGAGCGTTTTCGTGAAGATTTCCGAGCCGGCATAATTCAAGTGCACCCCATCGAGCCGATGCTCCACGCTGAAGAATTCGGGATATTGTCGCGGATCGGAAAAATCCAGGACGATGCGGGACTGGCCGGCCAGCTGGGCGGGGAGGAATCGGCTCGGCGAGACGGTCGGTGGAATGATCAGGATCGGGGTCACGCCCGCGGCGGTCAGCACGTCCAGCTTGGTCCGCAGCGCCTCCCAACTGCTGGCGTTGCCAGGATCGAAACGTTGGATCGTCCTGCAGGCATGACCGGTATACGCCTGCTCGTAATCCGCGCGCGTCTTCCCCCGTCAGAGGCGGCGCGATTTGGGGAACGTCCAACCGTCTCCCAAGCCAATGCTTTCCGCCGGACGGGCTTTCGCTTTCTTCGACGAGCCAAATTCGTTTTGCAGCAAGGTCTCACCGCGGCCGATGTTCGAAAAGTTGTCTACAAAGAGGCGCACATTCTTCCACCAGACGCCGAGCGACTCGGAGCAATCTTGAATCTTCTGCGACCACCGAATATATCCGCCCGCGCCAGATTTTAGCGCAGTCGCCGAGGCAGAATTGCGTCAACAATCGCGTCCGCGGCCAATCATGCCAGTAGGTGAATCGCCCGGTGCCGGCGAGCGTCGGATCGGCTTGGGCGCCGAGGGGCATGATCTCCAGAACCACCCAGCGCAACCGCCGGTGAGGACCGCGAAGGATTTGATCGAGGTAATAGCCGTCCTCCGGCGGGACCATCGCGGCCACGCCGGCATTGAAGGAGCGTACGGACAATCCCTGCTCGCGCAGAACCTGGTCGAAAATCGCGGGCAGGACTAGAAAATAGACCCGGCTCGAACCGAGAAACAGGACGTCGTAATCGTCGCCGTGTTGCGCCAGATGCGGCGATCTTTTCGCGCACTATGGGCACTTCCGGGAATGGCAGCCAGCGTCCCAACAACGCGCAACTGGCGACAAAGGCCACGAGAAAGATCACCGTGATCAGGACGAAATGTCCGATGCTTTGGCGGGGCGTTGGGAAAAGGAGCGGTCACCGTGCTTCCTTCCCTGGCTTCACCAACTCCACGAACCTCCTGGCCAGCAGCGTGCTGAACAACTCCGCGCCCGCGTCGTTCAGGTGATCCACGTCGATCCGATGCTCGGTGCAAACAATCCAGGGTATTTCCGCACGTCGGAGAAATCCAGAATCTGCAGTTCGTGCTCCCGCGCTTCTGTCGGGAAAAAGTTCCTATCCGCCGGCGTGGGAGCCACGAGGAGCAGCGGCGTGGCGCCGGCATGGTGGACGGTGGACACCATGCGCTCGAGCGCGCGCTGGCTGACGAGATCGCCCCGTTCCTTGCCGGCCGCTGGACGAGGCGGTCCGCGCAGTGGCATTCGGGCCGCACACGGGGCACTTCGGGTCCTTGCGCAGCTTGAATTCGCGGAACTTCATCTTCAGCGCGTCGAAGGCGATCATGCGGCCGATGAGCGGCTCGCCGATGCCCATGATGAGCTTGACGGCTTCGATGGCTTGCATGACGCCGATGATGCCGGGGAGCACGCCGAGGACGCCACCTTCCGCACAGCTCGGGGACCATGCCGGGCGGGCGGCGGTTCCGGGAACATGCAGCGGTAGCACGGGCCGCCGAGGTGCGGGGCGAAGACGGTGCACTGGCCATCGAAGCGGAAGATGGAGCCGTAGATGTTCGGCTTCTTGAGGAAGACGGCGATGTCGTTCGAGCAATAGCGCGTGGGAAAATTGTCCGTGCCATCGATGATGATGTCGTAAGGCTCGGAGATGCGGCGGGCGTTGGCCGAGGTGAAAAAGTCGTCGTAGAGATCGACCTGGACGTTCGGGTTCACCTCGCGGATGCGGTCGCGGGCGCTGTTGAGTTTTTTTGCGGCCGACGTCCTTGGTGCCGTGCAGGATCTGGCGCTGGAGATTGGAGAAATCGGACGGTATCGGCATCGGACGAGGCCCATGCGGCCCACACCGGCGGCGGCGAGATAAAGCGCGATGGGCGAGCCGAGTCCGCCCGCGCCGATGCACAGGACGCTGGCGGCCTTGAGGCGCTTCTGCCCCTCGAGGGTGACCTCGGCATGATGAGGTGGCGCGAGTAACGGGCGATCTCGTCGTTACTGAACTCAATGCGCTCGAGCGCTCGGGGTCGATGATGCTGCTGATGGCCATAATGGGAAAATTCGGGACGCGGAGCCTACCACGCCCGCGCGATTTGCCAAGGGCCGGGACGTGTCATATCCCCCGCCCCCTCCCGATGCCTCACGCCGTCGCCGGCGAGGCTTCTTTTTCCAAGGCGACGATGTTCGCTTCGGCGATGGTCACGCCGGTATCGTCGTCGAACCAAACATGCACGCGGGAGCCGCGGGGGTTGATGCCGGCGTGCTCGGCGCTGGCCACGCGGTAGCTCTGGCCGCTGCGGGTGACGATGAGAAAGGCCACAAACGGTCGCTGCCCGAGCAGTCGCTGAATGTCGTCAATCGTGGCTCTGGAATTTCCGCGGGCGGGCATGGGAATCGGGACAAACTTTTATCACCGGATTGCGATTCGGCCACTGGGAATTTGTGAAATGTGGATGAGGGGCGAGTGGAAGTGCGCGGGCTCAACGATAGATTCGCGCAAAACCTGCGTGGCCCAACCCGCCATAACTCACGGTTGTTCTTCGCGCACTTTCCCGGCGGCGAGGTCGGCTTTCCCTCGTTCGATCGAGGCGAGAAACTCCGGCGTCATGGCCTGCTGATCCTCAAGCCATTCCCGGACCTCCTTGGCTTCGCGGAGGGACAGTCGCGCAATGGCCGACTCGATCTCTGCAAACGGGGCTCATGACCACAAACTAGCATGGCCGCCCCGTTCACACTCAAGTCTGCGATCGAGGCGGTGGCTCGAGGTCGCGTTTCTTTTTCTTTTGCTCCCGTCCCCTTTCGGGCGGCATAGTGCGGGTTCATGCTCAATTGGATCTGGCTCGCTTTTCTCGTTATCGCGGTGCTGGTGGGTGGCTTTACGGGGAAGCTGCCGCAGATGACCACGGGGGCGTTTGAGGCCGCGAGCGATGCGGTGATGAAGATCGCGCTGCCGCTGGTGGGGGTGATGGCGATCTGGCTCGGGATCATGCGGCTGGCGGAACGCTCGGGGCTGGTGCAGCTCATTGCACGGGCGTTGCGGCCGTTGTTGCGGATCCTTTTTCCCGAGGTGCCGGCGGATCATCCGGCGATGGGCGCGATGGTGATGAATATGGCGGCAAATATGCTCGGGCTAGGGAATGCGGCGACACCGCTGGGCCTGCGCGCGATGAGCCTGCTGGAGCGGCTCAATCCGCGGCCGGGCACGGCGACGAATGCGATGTGTACTTTCCTGGCGATCAATACGGCGTCGATCCAGCTCGTGCCGACGACGGCGATTGCCATCCTCGCGGTGAACCACGCGCAGAATCCGACGGCGATCGTGCTGCCCGCATTTTTGGCGACGTGCATCGCGGCCTGCTCCGGGGTGTGCGCGGCGAAGGTGCTGGAGCGGTTGCCAATGTTCCGGATGAAGGAGGAAGGCGAAGCGGTGAAGGAGGAAGCGACCGACGCCGCGCCGGTGGAGGAAGTGGCCGTGAAAATGCGGAGGTGCCGCCGCTGCATCCGATCGGCGCCATTGCCTTGGTCGCATTCGTCCTCTGCTTCGTTGGGATGTTCGCCCGGATGGTGTGGCTGGCGCCCATGGCGGAGCTGGCCGACAAGCCGGAATGGCTGAGACCGCTGCTCGCGATCTCGGTGCTGGCCGTACCGTTTTTACTCTCCTTCTTCCCGCTCTACGCCGCGCTCCGCGGAGTGAAGGTGTATGAGCAATTTGTAGAGGGAGCGAAGGAGGCCTTCGGTGTGGGCATGCGGATCGTGCCTTTTCTCGTCGCGATGTTGGTGGCGATCCGGCTGCTGCGCGAGGCGGGCGTGATCGCGCTGCTGACCGATGCGCTCACCCCCTTGCTGGCGGCGCTGAAGTTTCCCGCCGATTTGCTGCCGATGGTGTTGATGCGCCCCTTGAGCGGCAGCGCGACGCAGGGGCTCTTCGTGGAATTGGTGCAGCATCTCGGGCCGGACAACCTGGTGAGCCGCATGGCGGCGACGATCTACGGCAGCACCGAGACGACGTTTTACGTGATCGCCGTTTATTTCGGCAGTGTCGCCGTGCGGCAGACGCGGCACGCCATCCTCGCGGGCCTTACTGCAGACACGGTGGCGGTGATCGCCTCGATCACACTCTGCCGGCTCTTTTTCGCGTAAGGGACAGGCGCCTTGGGCCTCTTGAAGGCGCGGAATTAAAAAACGCGACCTTGAATCGGCTTAAGGCGGCTTAAAACGCGGTGTTTTTCTCCAAGCGTAGGGTCTCCATCGCTCGCTCGCATTGTCGTCTTGAGCGTTCCTGAGCAAAGGGGAGTCGGTATGAAGGTTCATTCACCCATGATATCTAAACCGGTTTCCAGTAACTCAGGGTGCGTGGGCTGCATGGGCTGCGTAGCGAAATATTCACTGAAAACGGCAAAAACGCCGCAAAATCTGACCGCCGCTCCTCCGTTCTTTCCGCGATCGATTCCCCCCCCCCCCCCCCCCCTCCACAAAAAAAAAACCGCCTCTATGCCCAGGCCCCCGCTACGGCGCCTGGAGCGCGCTCTGCGGAGTAAAATCGTGGGCAGCGATGATCTGCTGGCCTTTTTCACTGACGAGGAAGTCGAACAGCTTCTTCTTGTTCGCCGCCGGCTCCCCGGGGAAAAACGACCACGATCGGGCGCGCGAGTGGATAGGTGCCGTTCAGGATGTTGGCCTTGGTCGGCTCCACGGCCTGGCCGGCGTCGTCGATGAGGGCGACGGGGAAAGCTTCGCGGCGATCGGCCCAGCGCAAATTGCGACGGAGATGCCACCGGAGGCGAACTGGAGCGTGTTCTGCGTGTCGGGTCCATCGGCGACGACCTTGCCAGGGTCACAGCCGGGGCGCGTTGGATGTCGCCATAGAGCCACGCGGCAAAAATCTCCCAGGTGCCGCGCTCATGAGCGGGATCGAAAAAAATCATCGGGCGATCTTCGCCGCCGACCTCTTTCCAACTGCGCGTCTTGTTCTCGTAGAAGCCGAGGATCTGCTCGCGCTTGAGCGCATGCACGCCGCTTTCCCAGACCGTCCGCGCGACCACTACCGTGACGACATGCATGCCGAGCGTGGTCTCCGAGAAACGCAGGTCGGGATAGCTCACCCGCTCGTCCGGTTTCAGGGAACGGCTGATCAAGTGCGACGTCGATGTTGCCCGCACCCAGCGCGCCGACGACCTGCGTATTGCCCGCTTCTTCCACGAGCCGGATTTCGATGCCCTGCTCGCGCAACGGGCGCACGAGATCCTTGGCCAGGCCGATCAAGGACGGTGTACACTGCAGACGGAGTGCGGGGTCCGCGGCCATCGTGCGAGCGCAGAGCAAGACGGACAGGGCGATCAGAAAGGCGGGAAAGGTCTTCATGAGGGCGAGGAAAGGGCGCGAAAAACTACGCGCAGTAAGGGGCGGCGTCGAGCGCCGATCGGGTGGCGGCCCCTTAACAAAAAGATAACCCGCGTTGCGCGCAATTTTGGGGGGCGCGCAACGCGGGTCTCGAGGAGGAAAGCAAAAAGCTTTCGGGAGAAATTATCGTTTGCTGAACTGGAAGCGCTTGCGGGCGCCGTGCTGGCCGGGCTTCTTGCGCTCTTTCATCCGCGGGTCGCGGGTGAGGAAGCCTTCGGCCTTGAGCGGGGCGCGGAGTTCAGCGTTGGTTTCAGTCAACGCACGGGCCACGGCGAGACGCACGGCACCGGCCTGGCCATTGATGCCACCACCGCTGGCGTTCACGGAAAGATCATACTGGTTCACCACCTGCGCGGTTTCGAGCGGCTGGAGAACGGTATTCTGCAAGGCAGTCGTCTTGAAGTATTCTTCAAACGGGCGGCCATTGATCACGATCTTGCCCGTGCCGGTACGAGAGGCGAATGCGGGCGACAGCCTCTTTGCGGCGGCCAGTGGCGATATATTCTTGGGGCATGGAAATGAAAATTAAACGATCTCGGTGACGGGAATGGGCTGCTGCGCGGCGTGCGGATGGGCGGCCCCCTTGTAGACTTTCAGCTTCGTGTAGACGGCGCGGCCCAGCTTGTTGTGCGGGATCATGCCCTTCACGGCGTGCTCGACGAGCAGCTCGGGGCGGCGGGCGCGGCGGGACTTGACGGTCTCGCTCTTGTGGCCGCCGACATAGCCGGAGAAGCTCATGTAGGATTTCTGCTCTTCCTTCTTGCCCGTCACGCGGACTTTCTCGGCATTGATCACGATGACGAAGTCACCGGTATCGCAGTGCGGAGTGAAGATGGCTTTCTCTTTGCCGCGCAGTAGATTGGCGGCTTTGGCGGCGACGCGACCCAGCACCTGGTCGGTAGCGTCGATCACCCACCATTGGCGGGCGACTTCATTGGCTTTGGCAGAAAATGTCTTGGTCATTACGTTCGGGTTCCCAGTGGAAAAGGGTGCGCAAACTAGGGGAGCCCCTAATCAGTGTCAACGACTTTTCCGTCCAGTTGCATAAAGTTTTCCAACCGGGCTTTCACAAGGCTCCCCTGATTGTAGCCGGCGGACGGCAAAGATCAAGGCTGTAAAATCTTCGGCACGAGGCGGTCGGCCAGCTTCCGCGCCGCGTTTTGGAGGGCGGATTTGCCCGCGATGTTTTCCGCCAGATCCACCGCGACATCCGTCTGCCGGTCGACGAACAACAGCTTGCCGTCCGACGCGCGCAGCGCCTTGAGCTCCACGCGGGCGCGGCATGGAGACCAGATTGGCCCGCGTGCCGGCCAGCTCGGAGAACGCCTCTCCCGTGATCTTTACGTCGGCCGTCTTGTTGGTCGCCGCCGGGTCCAGGACTTCGAAGCCGAGTTGTTGCAGGGTCAATTTCAATTCCGTCTCCACCGCCGGGTCGATCACTGGATGACTCAGATGCTGCTCGGGCACGCTGACCACCACGCTCGGGAGCTTTTTGCCCTGCGTCTTCTGCTTCAACCGCTCGAGCCAGGCGCCGGGCGCCTCGATCGGGGCGACCAGGCTCGCGCCCTGCACATTCAAGACCCCCACGACTTTGCCGGCGAGTTCCGTCACGGCTTTGTCGAGCGCGGCCGGATCTTCAAAAGAAACGACCTCACCGAAGACCCGGCTGGTTTCGGTCCCGATGATCTTGACCACGATATAGCTCTTCCCCCCGGCCTCGAAAATCCGTCCCGTGATCAAGACCTTGGCCCCCGTGAGCGACCCCAATTTGGCCGCCGTATCCGGGCTTACTGTTCCGGAAAGGGAGAGTTCCTGTTCCCCGAGCGCCTTTTGCAATTCCTGGCGCTCGATGAGCACGACGTTCGGCGCCGCGGAAAGCTGCGCGCCGAGGAGCAGGGCCACGTCCGCGCCCTTGTTCGCCAGCTTTTCGCCAGCCGCCTGGAAATTGAAGACCGCGGTGGTCAGGGGCGGAGCTTCCGCGCGCCCGTGGACGAGCGAAATGGCGAGGACAGCGAGGACGGCGAGAAGCGATGGTGTTTTCATTGATGGGAAGTCGGAGGTGGAGTTTGGAAGGCGCGCTGCAGGAGGCTGAGAAAGGCGGATTGCCGCTGCGGCGCATGCGCGAAGCCCGGCCAAATCGGCAAGGTTACGCGGACGAGAATCCGCCGCTGTGGTCGGTCCAGTAAACGCCGGGCAGCAAAAGCGGGATCGCGGGTGAAAATGAGCACCCTTCCGGATAACTTTCCGCGCCTCAGGATCTCGTCGCTCTCCTGCGGGAGACACTCGCCGAGATAAATCAGCGACTTGTCCAGTTCTCCGGGCAACGTATCGCCGAGGTCGTCGAAATCGACGTGCAGTTGGCGCAGCGCCGTCTTCAGCGCCTCGCTATTGCCGAACACCGCGAGTTGGCCCGCCTCGCGCTTTGCCGCGTCCGCGATCAATTTCCGGAGTTGCCCGCCGACATCGGCCGGATACACCATCAGCCTCGCACCACCCGCCGGCTGCCAGTTCTCACCGGCACCGCTTTGAGTGGTAAAACGCAGTTCCACATTCGTCGCCTGCCGCACCGCCGGCAGCGTCACTTTCCACTTTTCCACGCGCGCCAGCGCCGGCGGGAATGACAGTTCCTGGGCGACCGGAAGATTCGACGCCAGCGGCGCGGCGATCGTCCCGGCGATTTGAAATAAATTGGCTCGCACATTCACGTGCTGGGCCGGCTCGTCCGTCGTGATCTCCAGGGTGAATTCGACGGCTTGCCCTCCCCAAATGTGAAATTCCGGCGCCACGTTGTTCCCCTCGCCGGTCCGCACGACGCGCACCGCGGGCGCTCCTGGCATGTCGGTCGTCATCAGCAGCAGAGCAAGAATCGCGATGGTCTTCATGAGGAGTGGGCCAGCGAATGAGCCGAGACATTCCAGCCATGGGCCGTTTCGCCCGACGATGGGCTCGCCACGTAATCGTCGCCCGCCACGATGACTCCCCCGCGTTCATCGAGCAGGGCTTCGAAACAGGCCTGCTTTCCTCCCCGAGGTCGACGCACACGTGCCGGCCGCTGTAACTGAGCACCCGCACGAGCGAAGCTCCGCGGCGAAATTCGATCAGCAGCGGCTGGTCGGTTTCATTTCCCGGCTGTTCGGTCAGGGCTACTTCGACCTGACCGTTGCGCTCGATAACCGCATTGAGTTCGCCTGGGAAGACATTCTCGATCTCCGCGAGGAGCGCTCCCTCGTTGGGCAACGGGGAGGAAAGCGAGTTGCGCCAGGACAAAGCCACGGCGAGCAGGATTGCCGCGGCCGCCCCAACCCAGACCCATCCCCACGACCAGGGGTGCACTGTCTCTTTTTCACCGGTCTCGCCGTGGCGAAAGGCGGTGAGCGCCCGCAGGCGGGCTCGCTCTTGCGCGGAGGATGTCGGGGGCGGTGGCACCACGGATCGGATTTGATTCAGGAGTTCGTCGTCGTTCATGGCCGGTGTTTGGCGAGTTCCACCCCGCAGTTGACGGCGGGCCCGGAAGAGCCGCCACGAAATCGTCGTCTCCGCGCAGTTCAGCACGCGGGCCGCTTCCGCGTGATTCAGGCCTTCCATATAGACCAGCGCCACGGCCTCCCGCTGCTCGTCCGGCAGCATCCGCAAGGCCTCGTGGATCGGCGTCATATCCGCCGACCGCACATGGCGTTCGCGCTCGAGTTCCACCGCCATGGATTCGGTCGCCCGATTTCTCCGCATCTGCCCCCGGCGCCAGTCGCGGGTGGCGTTCGTGGCGATGCGGAACAGCCAGGAGCGAAAATCCCTCCGCGAAAACCACCCAGCCCGCGCGCCGTCCGCACGAACGTGTCCTGCGCGATGTCGTCAGCGTCGGCGGAGCTCAAGCACAGCCGGTAGGAAAACGCATGGATCATGGAGTAATAGCGGTCGAAGAGTTGCTCGAACGCGGAGGTGTCCCCAGCTTGGGCGGCAGAGATGAGTGCGGCATCATCATCCGCAGGTTGGCCAGGCAATACCATTCGCGTTATTTTAACACCCAGACGCCGGGGAACGGAGAATCCTTGGAAAAAAGTTTGCGATGCCCTCGCCGCCAGCCGCCGTGCGGCCAAGGGACCGCGGCGAAACTGAGCCGGCGGGGCTTTCCTCGCTTGACCGTGCATAGCTTCGTACGGACTCTCCCGGGCGCCATGGCGACCGCTCTTCCAACGCAACGTAATTCGCCCCCCGCGACTCCCTGGCACGAGGTAACCGGCCCGGATGGCGCGGTGCGGGCCGATCTACGGCCCCCTGCTGGAGAACCTGGGGCAACTCCGCACGGCGGACCTGCGCGCACTGGACGATCGCATGGCGGCGACGCTGCGGGAGATGGGGGTGAATTTCGACGTGATCCGCAACGACCCCTGGGGGCGGCAGCCGTGGACGTGCGATCTGCTGCCGCATATCTTCGCGAGTGAAGACTGGGCGCTGCTCGTGGCCGGCTTCCGCCAGCGGTTGCGGGCCTTCGAACATTTCCTGGTCGACGTGTATGGCAAGCGGGAGATCCTGCGCGCCGGGGCGGTGCCGATCCACGCGGTGCTCGGCAGTCCGCACTTCCAGAATGCCTGCATCAATCTCCCCTGCCCAAGCGGCGCCTACCTGCACCTGAGCGGGATGTGTGTGGCGCGCGATGCCCGCGGGACCTGGCAGGGTGAAGCACCATCATTTCGGCCATGCGACAGGCATTTCCTACATGATGCAAAACCGCCGCGCGCTGGCCCGGGTGCTGCCGGATATTTTTCAAGACGCCGCGGTGCAATCGCTGGCGGAAATGCCGCTGACGATCATGGAGCGGCTGCGCGAGACGAGCACGAACCGCGGCAGCGAGCCCGCGGTGGTGCTGCTCTCGCCCGGCGCCGGCAGCGCGGTCTCGAGCGAGCAGAGCTTTCTCGCGCGGCGCATGGGCATCCCGGTGGTGCAGGGTGGCGATTTGCTGGTGCTCGACGATTGCGTGTTTCTCAAGACGGTGCGCGGGCTGGAACGGGTGGACGTGATCTACAATCGCGTGGCCGATGTGTGGGTCGATCCGCTGGCGTTTCGCTCGGATTCGCGGCTCGGCGTGCCGGGGATGATGCACTGCCTGCGCAAGGGCACCGTGGCGCTGGTCAATGCCGTGGGCACGCAACTGGCCGATGACCGCTCGCTGCTGGCTTTCGCGCCGCAGATCATCCGCTTTTACCTGAATGAAACGCCGCTGCTGCCCACGGTGCCGACCCACTGGCTGGGGGACATCGACCAGCGCGAGATGGTATTGGAGAACCTGGACGCCTATCGCATCCGGCCGATTTCGCGGGAGGACACCTCGGGCTCCTGGGAAACGGGTGTCCGTGCGGGACGACGCGGCGTTGCAACAGGAAATCCGCAAGAACCCGAGCCATTTCGTGGCCCCAGCCGCGCAGCGAAGGCGCGCCGACCATTTGCTTCGACGACGGGCAGCGCGTGGAGCATCCACAGGATCACATTCTCTTTGCCGCGCGCAGCGGGGAGAATTTCGATGTCTTTCCCGGCGCACTGACCCGGGTCTTTTCGCGGAACGATCCGCGAGGCGATTTCGGCTTTGGGTGGACGAGCAAGGATTCCTGGGTGCTCGCGGACGAAACCACGAACGCGCTGCTGCCCACCCTGGCGCGGCGGTCGCTGCACGCGGACTTCGTGCCGCGGCAGGTCACGAGCCGGGTCGCGGAATCCTTTTACTGGATGGGACGCTATCTCGAGCGGGCGCATCACCAGGCCTACTTGATCCAGGTGGTGGAAACGCTGGAGACGGAGGAGCTGAACGCACCGAGCGCAAGGGCATATCGGCCGGTGTGGAACCGCCTGCTGCCGCCACTGGAAAAGAGCGCGGGGACCAGCCGCCGCAGCATCGCCAACCGGCTCGACCGGTATCGGCTGGTGCTGCTGCCCGAGCCGGGCACGGTGGTGAGCACTTTTCTGCGGGCGATGCACAATGCCGAAAGCGTGCAGGATTCGCTCAGCCCGGAGGCCTGGGCCACGCTCAGCGAATTGCGCCAGCGCTTCCAACGCACGCGCTATCGCGACGGGCTGACCGAGCCGGAAGCGGTGCGCCATACGCGGCGGATGGCGGAAGTGGTGACGCAGCTCATCCCGCAGTTCTTCGCCATCGCCGGCAACACGATGCTGGCCGATGACGGCTGGCGCTTTTGTGAAATCGGGCAGTCGCTGGAGCGCGCGGGTGATCACGGCCAACTCGGCCCTTTCGCTCAGCGGCACGCTGGCGGCGCGGCCGGGCAAGGCCGGCGCGCAGGCGAGCGAGATCGAACTGAGCGTCTTCCTGCGCATGCTGGGCTGCCGCGATGCGTATCGGCGTATTTTCCAAATGCGCGCGGAACCGATCCCGGTGCTGGAACTGCTCTGGCAGCATCGCGAGGTGCCGCGCAGCGTGCTGCGCTGTCTCTCGAAATGCGGCGCGCTTTTGCGCGAGAGTCTCGCCCAGGAAATGCCGGAACAGGCGAGTGCGCCGCTGGCGATCGAGGGGCTGGTGCATCAGATCAAGCGCATCGACTGGCATGCCTTCGTCCGCCGGGCCCAGGACGAGGATCAGCCCGAGGCGAAAGCCAACCAGGCGCCGCAGGTGCAGGCGGAGGAACTGGAGCCGCTGCTGGGCCGGCTGCTGCGGTCGACGATGGATGTACACTCGGTGATCGCGGATAGCTTCCTGAACCATCAGGCGCGGATTGCGCAGGTGGCGCAGCCGCTGCTGAGTGGGTTCTGAGCACCCAACAGCCAATGACGCAAGCGCACGCGCGGAGCGTCTTCCCCATTGGATGTTGGATGTTCGATGTTGCGGCGGAGCCGGCCCGAGTTCAGCGAGGGAGATGTTGGATGTTCTGCCTTTCGCTTTTTTCGCTCTTTGGTCCCGCTCCCGGCCGGGTTACACCGAAGTCATGCGTTTCCTCCTGCCCCTGTTCCTTTCCGTCACGCTGGCCTTGGCCGCGGACGATTTTGTCGAGTCGCCGCTGCATCGCGAGAACCCCAATGTGCCGCACGGCACGGTGACGAAGATGCCGGCTTGGGAATCGAAGATCTTCCCGGGTACGACGCGCGATTGGTCGATCTATGTGCCGGCACAATACAAGCCGGAGACGCCCGCGGCGGTGATGGTGTTTTTCGACGGGCACGATTATGTGAACGTGAAAGGGCACTGGCGGGTGCCGATCGTTTTCGACAACCTGATCGCCAGCGGCGATATGCCGGTGACCATCGCCATCTTCATCGATCCGGGCCACGACAAGACGAAGGAAAAACCGCAGAGCCCGTGGAAGAACAGCAACCGCAGCCTGGAGTACAATTCGCTCGGAGATCGCAATGCGAAGTTCATCCTCGAGGAGATTCTGCCGGAAGTGGAGAAGACGTATCGCCTTTCGCCCGATCCGGAAATGCACGCCGCCTGTGGGGAATCGAGTGGTGCCATCGCGGCCTTCACGCTGGCTTGGGAACGGCCGGAGGCGTTTCGCAAGGTGCTCTCGACCATCGGCAGCTTTGTGAATCTGGCGGGCGGGAATGCTTATCCTTCCTTGATCCGCAAGACGGAGCGCAAGCCGATCCGGGTGTATCAGCAGGACTCGAGCGGCGATCTCGACAATCCTTTCGGCAACTGGCCGCTGGCGAACAAGCAGATGCACGCGGCGCTGCAATACATGGGCTACGAGGCGCGGTTCGATTTTGTGGAGGGCTATGGGCATAATTCGAACTACGGCGGCAGCGTTTTCCCTGAGGCGCTGAAGTGGCTCTGGCGCAAGGAGACGACCAAGCCGGAGCTAAACCTGAAGGGCGACCTCGCGGTCGACATGACACTGCACCGACTGCTGATCGATGGGGAGGATTGGAAGCTGGTGGCGGATGGACTCCTCTTTGCCGACGGGCCCTGCACCGATGTGGAGGGCAACTTTTACTTCTCCGATATCAAGGCTCCGGCCATCTACAAAATCGCGGTCGACGGTACGAAAACGAAACTCGCGGATGATCTCGGCAGCGGCTTGAAGTGGGGCCCGGACGGGCGGCTCTATGCCTGCCAAGGGGCGAAGAAGCGGCTCGTGGCCTTCGATCTGAAACAGAACCCGCCGGCGGTCGAAGTGCTCGCGGAGAACGTGAATCCGAATGACCTCGTGGTCACCTACAAGGGCGACATTTACTTTACGGCGACGGGCAAGCACGAGGTAACGCGCATCGCGGCCAAAACGCATGAGATGAGCGCGGCAGATGTCGGGATTACGGCGCCGAACGGGATCACGCTTTCGCCGGACGAAGGAACGTTGGCGGTGTCCGATTACCGTGGAGAGAATGTGTGGACTTTTCGCATCGAGCCCGATGGAGCGCTGACGGCGAAAACTCCTTACATGACGATGCGCCGGCCGGTGGATCCGAATGGGGAGTTCAAATTCCACGAACCCCCGCCCTACCTGAAAGTAGCGGGAGGAGACGGCATGGCGGCGGATGTGCAAGGGCGCTATTACGTGGCCACGACCCTCGGTGTACAGGTGTTCGATCCGACGGGACGCTTGTGCGGCGTGCTGCCGAAGCCGCAAGCGGACAAGCCATTGACCAGCGTGATGCTTTCGGGACCGAACCGGGAATATCTCTACGTCACCAACGGGGACAAAATTTACCGCCGGAAGGTGCAGGCGGTGGGCGCGGTATTTTATCCAACACCGCACTGACCGCCAACGCGAAGCGCCCCCTGTCATCCTGAGCCGTATCGATGCCGTTCGAAGGAGCGAAATGGGGAGCGCACGCGGCCTCGCGTGCTGTTTTCGGCGCCTCGCCGGAAACTTCCCTCGGGCACGTTTACCGTCTGGAGAGGTTGCTGTGTGCTTCTCGGACTGTCCGGCGGGGCGCCGGACAGAGCACGCGAGGGCGCGTGCGCTCCCCATTTCCAACTGCATCCATACGGCTCAGATGACAGGTTGTTTTTCTCACCGCTCTGCCCCAAACCGCCGTCTTGCCTGCTCACGACACGCGGTTAGAATGACCGTTGCCATGGCGTCGTTGCTTTCCCGCTCCGCCCTCCTCCTCGCGCTCGCTTTCGCGACCGCGCACGGGCAGGAATTGCCCAAGCGGTCTGGCCCGGCGGATTTCGATCCGGCAACTCCTACGCTGATGCTCAACGATGTGCCGGATGTGCCGCTTCCCCCGTCTTCCTCCACGGACACGTTGGACGCGAATCTGCCGCCGGCGGATGTGGCCAAGCTCGAGGCGTCCCTGGCTCGGGCGAAGAAGAATGCCGCGTTTCGCGAGCGGCTGTGCAAGGAAGGTGTGCTCTCCAAACTGGAAGCGGAGCAAGGGCAGATGCTGGTGGTGCGACTGACGAAGGATCTGGCGAATGCCCGTCTCGAGGCGGCGAAGCGCGAGACAGACGAACTACGCAAACAACCTCCCAAAGACGAAGTGGCGAAGCAGGCGCTGGCCGACGCGGACGCACGCCTGACCGCCGCGACCTCCGCCGCCCAGGAAGCCACCACGAAGTGGGAACAGGCCCAGCGCGTCGCCGCGGAAATCCGCGTGCAACGGGAGCGCATGCTGATGGCCCTCGGCGCGGGATCGAAGTCTTCCTTGAAGCGAGCCGAGGCGGCCCTGCAAAGCCTGACCGCCGCGCCGGCTCCGTGACTCCACGAGTCCGGCCCGTGCGGCCTGCGGTCACGGTTTCACGAATTCCGTCCGATACCGGGGAGCCAGCTCCATGACCTTCTTCCCCATCTCCGCCTGCTGTTCCTTGCTCGGCTCGGGAGGAGGCGTCGTCGCGGTCGCGACGGGCACGCCGACCAGCGCGAAGAATTCCTCCTGCCCGGCGGGCGCGCAGATGCAGAGCAGGCGGGCCGGTTGGCCGGAAGCATTGGTGAAAGAATGCGGCGCGTTGGCCGGAATGCCAAGGGTTTCACCGGCGCGCACGACCGACTTTTCACCGCGGAAGGTGGCTTCGATTTCCCCTTCGAGCAGAGTGAACGATTCCTCGAAATCATGGCGGTGCGGAGGCGGACCGCCGCCGGGTGGAATGTGCATGTCGATGAGACAATAACGGCCATTGGTGTCGGCGCCCGAAATGAGGACCGTGTAGGTATCTCCGACCAACCCGATGTGAGGCAGGCTCTGGTCGCTGTCGGGTCGGGCGAGCCTGAGGTCGCGGTTCAGGTCGTCGGCGGGGAGCGGGGAAGTGTCGGAGCGTTCGTTCATCGGGTCTTTCTGTGTTCGTCGTTCACCAAGGATATCGCGTACCGACCGACAACGCGCTTTCCCATCGTCAGCCCCTAAAAGCCGGCGAAGAAAGAGCCCGCGAATCACTCGAATGACACAAATGGGTGGGATTTCATTCGTGTGATCGGCGTGATTCGCTGGCCAAAGCTCTCCGTCGAGCGACTTGTTTCCGAGGTTCTCATTCCCATCACGGCGACAAGCGCTCGATCTTCCACGCGCCGCCGGGCTGGCGGGTGTAGCGCAGGCGGTCGTGGAGACGGCTGCGCCGGCCTTGCCAAAACTCGATGGTCTGCGGAACCACGCAATAGCCGCCCCATTGCGGCGGCAGCGGGATTTCTCCCTGGCCATACTTCGCCAGGGCGTCGGCAAACTGTTTCTCGAGCTGCTCGCGGTCCGCGATGATTTCGCTCTGCGCCGAAGCCCACGCGCCGATCTGGCTGCTCTCCGGGCGCGAATGAAAGTAGGCGTCGGATTCCTCGCGCGACGACTTGACGACCGTGCCGGTCACGTTCACCTGGCGCTCCAGCGCGTTCCACCAAAAGGTCAGCGCCACCCGCGGATTGGCGGCAAAATGCCGTCCCTTCGCGCCTTCGTAGTTCGTAAAAAAGGTGAAGCCGCGCTCGTCGCAGACCTTGAGTAGGACGGTGCGCGTCCACGGCTGGCCCGTGGCATCCACGCTCGCCACGGTCATGCCATTCGGCTCGAGGAGCTGCTGCTCCACCGCCTCATGGAACCACGCGTTGAACTGCTTGATCGGGTCGGGATCGAGCTCGCGCCGGCGCAGGCCGCGCTGGGAGTAATCCTGGCGGAGGGCCGCCAGCTCAGCAGGCGAAAGCATCGCTCACTCTTGCGGCGGCGGCAGCTCGACGATCTCGAACCAGTACTTCTCCAGCGTCTGCAGAATATCCACCAGGGCCTCGAAGGTCACCGGCTTCACAATGTAGCTGTTCACGCCGAGATCGTAGCTCTTGTAAATGTCCTCGTCCGCCTTCGAAGTGGTGAGCACGACCACCGGGATCTGCCGCAGCTCGGGGTCGCTCTTCAATTCCTTGAGCACCGTGCGGCCGTCCTTGCGGGGCATGTTCAGGTCCAGCAGGATCAGGCCCGGGCGCGGCGATTCCACGGGCGGAGCGTACGGCCCCTTCTTGCGCAGGTAGTCGAGCAATTGCTCTCCGTTTTCCACGAACCGCACATCGTTGATGAGGCGCGCCTCCTCGAATGCTTCCTGCGTCAGTCTCCGGTCGTCCGCATCGTCGTCGGCCATCAAAATCGTTATCGGCATGGCGTCTCTACTCATTGGCTTGGGGTGATGGTTGGGTCACCGGAAGCGTCACAATGAACGCGGCTCCTTGACCCTCCGCACTCTTTGCCACAATCGACCCGCCGTGCCTATCAGTAATTTTGCGACAGACCGCGAGACCGATGCCGGTGCCCTCGAATTCACTGCGGCTATGGAGCCGCTGGAAGACCACGAAAATCTGATCGGCGAATTTCGGATCGAAGCCGATCCCATTGTCGCGGACGACGATCTTGCAGATGCGCGGGCCGGCGGCCGCGCCCGCGCCGTTGCGCTCCTTCATCTCGTAGATGCGACCCTCGACGACCACCTCTGGCCTCTCCCCGGCCTTTTGGAATTTGAGAGCATTGCTGATCAGGTTCTGGAAAAGCTGCCGCATCTGCACGGGATCGGCCTCGATCGTCGGCAGTTCCCCGACTTCCACCGCGGCGTTCTTCTGCTCGATCATGATCTCGAGGTCGGACAAGACGGCGCGCACGATCTCGTTGAGATTGCACTCTTCGAAGGGCAACGCCCGGCTGGTGACGCGCGAGAGTTTGAGCAGATCCTGGATGAGCACCTGCATCCGCTGCGCCGCATTCTGCATCCGCTCGAGATAGTCCAGGCCCTGCGCCGTCAGCATCGCACCGCACTTCACCCGCAGGCGATCGCTGAAGGCCTGGATCTTCCGCAACGGCTCCTGCAAGTCGTGCGAGGCCACCGAGGCAAAGTTTTGCAACTCGGCATTGCTGCTCTCGAGCTGGGCCGCGAAGCGCAGCAATTGCGCCTCGGCCGCCTTCCGGTCGCTGATATCGGCGCTGATGCCGACCAGGCCGATGATCGAGCCGTCCGTGTCGCGCAGCGGCACTTTCGTGGTCTGAATCCAGAGCTCGCTGCCGTCTTCCTGCTCGCGCGGCTCCTCGTTATTGAAAATCCCCTCCCCGGTTTCGATCACCCGATGGTCGTCCTCGTCGAAGCGTTCCGCATCGGCTGCGGAATAGTAGTCGAACACGGTGCGACCCGTGGTCGTGCCCTCGGTTTTCGGCCCGTACATGTCGCGGTGCGCGATGTTATCGAGAATGAAGCGCCCCTCCACGTCCTTCACGTACACGTGGTCCGGGATCGTATCGATGATACTGAGCAGCAGATGATGCTCGGCGGCGAGCGCTTCCTCCGCCCGGTGGCGCGCCGCGACATCGCGCAAGATGAGGATGCAGGCAACGAGCAGGGCGAAGAAGGTGAACGCGCTGCCGGCCAGGATGGTGAGCGTGGTGGCGCGGCCGACGAAGCGCGTGAGGGCGGCGCGTTCGGCGAGCAGGGCACGCTGTTCGCGATCGAAATCCGCCAGGATCTTGCGGATATCCTGGGTGGCCTGCGCGCTCTCGCCCTTGGAAAAAACGGTCAGGCTGGCCGCGAATCCTTTCGTCCGGCGCGTCTCGATTTCGATTTGCTGCTGGGAGAAGTTGCGCTGGATCAGGGTAAGCAGACGGTCGAGTTTCAGCGTCTGTTGCGGGGTATCGGCGGTGTAAGTCTTGAGGGCGTTGAAGTTCTCGATGATTTGCGACTGAGCCTCCTCGAAGCCCCGGAGGTAGCTTTCGTCGCCCGTCATGATGAACCCGCGCCGCCCGCTCTCCATTTCCATGAGGTGACGCTGGGTGCGCTCCTGGATTTCCATCACTTCCCGCGTGTGCGCCACCCAGTCGGCGGTGAGAATGAAGGCCCGCGTGCTGCGGTAGCTGATGAAGCCGATGATCCCCAGCATCAGGAACACCAGGCCAAACCCGATGATGATCTTCCGGCGGATGGAAAACCGAGGCGGAACTGGGGTGGGGAACGGCATGAGAAAAATGAGCGGAGGAGGTGGGATTCGAACCCACGGAGCCTTGCGGCTCTCCGGTTTTCAAGACCGGCGCATTAGACCGCTCTGCCACCCCTCCTTGAGTGTATTTCGAGCGCGTTACACCGATATTTGTCCTGTGGGGCAATATCAAATGCCATTTTTCAAAGGAGGGTCCACAAAAGACACGAAAACGCACGAAAGAGGGATTCCCGATACCAATCGTCCAGGTTACCTACAAGCGCGAGTCCCGCTCGGTCTCATTTCCTGCGCTTGCCTCGGATTAAGTAAATGAGTACTGTCCTGCATGCTCAAAGAGGCGATTCCCAAGTTCGACGAACTCAGTGCGTCCGAAAAGCTCATTCTGCTGGAAGAACTTTGGGACGATCTGGCCGCGCATCCTTCCGAGGTTCCGGTCCCCGACTGGCAGAAGCGCGACTTGGAACAACGCTATCAGGAATACCTCCGGAATCCGTCCGAGGGTTCGCCGTGGCCGGAGGTCCGGTAGCGTCTTCTGCGCGCTTTTCAATGAGCCATGCGCTCATTATCCGCCGCCGGGCAGAACACGACATGGCGGAGGCGGGGCTTTGGTATGAAACCCACCGGCCAGGAACGGCAATTCACTTCGGTGGCGGCACTCCGGGGAGCACACTCGTCCCGAGTGTGGGCGAAGGCGTCCCCGCCTTCGCGGACTTTTCCGATATTCCGTTGTAAGATAAACGCGTCCAGTGGCTTCCGCGCCAGCTAAAGTTCGTTTCGGTGGGACGCCGAAACCAGCACTCGGAACGAGTGCGCTCCCCGGAATTTCCCCGTCGCCCGCGTGGCGGCTACATCTGGCGGCTTGTCATCCGGCGCGGGGGCAACGAGACTCCCCGTCCCGTTTTCCGTGAAGATTCTCGTCGCTCCGGACAAATTCAAAGGTTCGCTCTCTGCGGTCGCCGCGGCAGAGGCGATTTCGGCTGGGTTTCGGCAGGTATGGCCGGACGCGGAGATCACCCATGCGCCGATCGCCGACGGGGGCGAGGGTTTTGCGGATGCGTTGCGCGATGCCTTGGGGGGCGAATGGGCGACGGCCCGGGCGCTCGATCCGATTGGGCGGGAGGTGGAGGCGCGGTATGCCTGGGTGGAACAGGAGAAGCTGGCGATCATCGACATGAGCGAGGCGTCGGGGCTGTGGCGGCTCAAGACGGAGGAACGCGCGCCGCTGCGGGCGAATACTTTCGGCACGGGACAGCTTCTGCGGCATGCGGCGGAGCGCGGGGCGCGGAAGATCCTGGTCGGGCTCGGGGGAAGTGCGACCACGGACGGGGGCATCGGCATGGCGGCGGCACTCGGCTACGCATTTCTGACCAGCGACGGCGAGGACCTGGAGGCGATACCCGGCAATTTGCTCGCGCTGATTCGCGTGGAGCGGGAGGGCGCGATCGAGTTGCCGGAAATCGTCGCGGCTTGCGATGTGCAGAATCCCCTGCTCGGACCGCGCGGAACGGCGCACGTCTTCAGCCCGCAGAAGGGGGCGAACGCGAAGGACATCGTCGCGCTGGAGGAAGGGCTGCTGAATCTCGCGGATGTCGTCGCGAGCGATTTGGAGTGCGATTTCCGCGATACACCGGGCGCCGGGGCGGCGGGCGGGATCGCGTTTGGGTTGCTGAGTTTTTGCGGGGCGAAGATTTGCTCGGGGTTCGATCTGGTAGCGGAGACGCTGCACCTGGAGGACCGGATCGCGGCCTGCGATCTCGTGGTCACGGGGGAAGGCCGGATCGATGGGCAGACGCTGGAGGGCAAAGGCCCCGCCGGCGTGGCGGCGCTGGCGCGCAAGCACCGAAAACCCCGTGCTGGCGTTCGCCGGTTCCATCGCGGAAAATGCCGCCGTGGATTCTCTTTTCGACGCGCTCTGCGCCATCATCGACGAGCCGGTGTCTCTGGACATCGCGATGAGCCGTGGCGGGGAGTTTCTGGCGCGCAGCGCCGCCCGGGCCGCGCGAGTGCTCCACCTCGGACAAAGATTATGAACGACAAACGCATCGCCCTCCTTTTCGCAGGGCAAGGGGCCCAAGCCGTGGGCATGGGCAAGGACCTGACCGCCAAATATCCCGCCGCGGCGGAGCTTTTCACCCGGGCCGACGGCATCCTCGGTTATCCACTGAGCAAGATCGCCTTCGACGGTCCGGAGGAAGAACTGACGCAGACGAAGCACTGCCAGCCGGCGCTCTTCGTGCACGGCCTGGCCGCGCTGGCGGCCTTGCGGTCGGAAGTCGGCGAATTTCCCGTGCAAGCGGCGGCGGGGCTGTCGCTGGGCGAATTCACGGCGCATTGCGCGGCGGGGACGTTCGATTTCGAAACGGGGCTGAGGCTGGTCGCCCGGCGCGGACTTTTCATGCAGGAGGCCTGCGAGCAGACCAATGGCGGCATGGCCGCCATGATCGGCGCGGATGAAAGCACGGTGCGGGCGCTGGCGGCCGAGACCGATGTGGATGTCGCGAATCTCAACAGCCCGGGGCAGATCGTGGTCTCCGGCGAATGCTCAAAGGTGGCGCTGGCGGTTTCGCTGGCCAAGGAACACGGCATCCGCCTGGCCAAGATCCTGAACGTGGCGGGCGCGTATCATTCGCGGCTCATGAATCCGGCGTTCCTCCGGCTCGGCGAGGAATTGCAGAAGACCCCGCTGGCCACGCCGCGTTTTCCGGTGATTTGCAATGTCGATGCCACGCCTGTGCGCGAGGAGGAGGAAATCCGCTCGTCGCTCCAGGACCAGGTGACGGGGACGGTGCGGTGGACGGAGACGATCGAGTACCTGGTCGATGAAGAGAAGTGCGACCTGTTTCTGGAATTGGGTCCAGGCGGAGTGCTGGCCGGGCTGCTCAACCGCACGCGCAAAGGGACGCCGTGCGTCTCGATCACGGATGTGCCGTCGCTCGAGGCGGCGGTGACGGCGCTGCGGGGTTAGCACCGGCTCCCTTCTCGGTGTCATCCTGAGCGGAGTGTAACGGAGTCGAAGGACCCCGTCGCTCTACCAAAGACATCGTTGGTGATGCGGCGGGGTCCTTCGACTTCGCTCAGGATGACACCGCGAGGGACGCCCCGCGCCTATGCCTACCGCTGGCCAAAGGCGACGGCATTGAGCGACGGACCGGTTGGCACCGTCACCTTTTTCCAATCCACGAAATCGCGGGAGATATGGATGTTGCCGCCCCATGAGAATCCGAGACCGAGAAAGCCTTCGTGCGCCCAGGCGATGCTGCCGGGGATGCCGCGCGGCTGCTTCGTCCAGGTGAGCGCATCGGGTGAACTCCACGCGGCCGCACCACCGCTGACGAGGAAGCGCGTGCCCGTCCAAACGATGTGAGAAAAGTCCTCGGCCGGATCCGTCGCATGACGCTCCCAAGCCTGGCCATCGTGCGAACTCTCGATGAGACCGCCGGGGCCGACGACGACGAAGTGCCCCGCGCCATACGCGATGTCGCGCGCGGCGGGCGCATCGAACGCGGTGTGTTCCCAGCGCGTGCCATCACCGGTGACACCGCGCCAGCTCACGCGCTTTTTCTCGGCCCATAAATCGACGTCGCCGATAATCACGAATCGGAAGCCCGCTTCCGTATCGCCACACGCGCTGCGGCGGGCATGGACGCTGCCCTTCCAGTCGAGCCGCGAGCCGGACTCGAAGCGTTCGCCGGTCGTGGAATAGAGGAGTTCCGCATCGTGCGCGGCGACAAAGCGGTCGCGTCCGAACGCGATCGTGGCCACGCGGCCTTGGACGTCCGGCAGTGCCGTCCACTCGCGACCATCGCGGGTGCTCAGGATGTGCCCGGTCTGCGCGCCGCCACCGACGGCGATGAAACGTCCCGCACCAAAGGCGACGTTGAAAAGGACGTCGTCGTTGTCCTTCGCTTCCTCGCTCCAGCGCTGGTCATTCTCCCACACCGTGCCGTCGCGCGAGGTGATGCGCCGACCGCCGTAGCCCACAGCCACAAACAGCCCGGCATCGCCCGCGCCGGCCTCACAAATCGTCAGCGCCAGCAGGATCGCAACGAACGCCCCGCGCACGCGGCTTATTCCGCGAGGAGCTTCTCGACGGCCGCGCCCAATGCATCCCCACGCAAGTCCTGCTCCCGCAGCATCCCCTTCTTGTCGATGAGCCATGCCGCCGGGATGGACTGGATGCCAAAGGACTTGCTGATCTTGTTGTCCCAACCGCCGCCGTCAAAGTACTGCGCCCAGGTCATGTTCTGCTTTTTCATGGCGCCTTCCATGGCCGGCTTTTCCTGGTCGAGGGAGATACCAAGAATCTCGAATCCCTTGTCGTGCAGCTTGCCATAGGTGCTGACGACGTTGGGCATTTCGCCCATGCAGGGTCCGCACCAACTCGCCCAGAAATCCACGAGCACGACTTTCCCGCGATAGTTGACGAGATCGATGTCGTGACCGTCGGCCGACGTGAATTTCAATTCCACCGGCTTGCTCCTGAATTCGGCCAGCTTCTGCCGCTCGGCGATCATCGCCTTGGCGCCTTCGGCCAGGCGCGGGTCGGAGCCCGCCGCGACCTTCTTCAGAATTTCGTCGGCCTGCGGCGTGGGGTCGGTGGGCAGGACCCGCATCTGGACGATCCGCAACTGAGGAGCGAGCGGATGGTCGGGATATTTCTCGAAGAAATCGGCCACCGCCTTATGAAACGCGGTGTAGCCCTCGGGCTTGTCTTTGTCGAGTTGCGAGCTCTGGATCAGGATGCTCATGAAGGTGGCTTCCCCCTTGACCGAGACGGGCGCATCGGGCGCATTGATGATCTCGCTCAGCTTTTTCTGGTCGGCCTCGGGGGAACTGCTCACCCCCCCAAATTGGCGCAACTGCATGTCGCAGCGCAGGCCGATCATCCGGGCCTGCCAGTTCCGCGGGTCGGTGGGGAAAGCCTGCACGAAAGCCTCCGCCGCCGCCTTTTGCACGGTGAAATAGGCTTTGACCTGCGCCATCGCTTCTTCGCGTGTTTTGGGCTTTTCCGAAGGAGGCTGCTGAAGCTTCTCCATCTCCTTCCACAGGTCGTCGGCCGTCTTGAAAGACGAGAAGTCCGGGGTCGCAGCGGCCGCCGGCGCGAGTGCCGCATCCACCGCCAAGGCGGCCGTGGTGAGTGCAAAACAGAGGCCGGGGAGGAAGAGCAAGCGTTTCATAAGTGGCAAATTAGCAGAGCATAAGGGGGTGGCTAGGGAAGATTGCGTGATCGCTCGTAACATTTGCGTGCGTCGATTGACACAACGCCACTGCATTGCTAGCTTCCGCGCACCTTTCCGATTCCCGAGCCATTTTACCCTATGCTCGACCGACAAGTACTCGTCCTCAATCGGCTGTGGCAGGCGATCAACGTCTGCACGGTTCGCAGGGCTTTTACCCTCGTCTGCCAGGGGCACGCGCAGATCGTCTTTGCGGATGGCGGGAACAATTTCCGGACGCACGACTTCGAAAGCTGGCGCGATTTTTCGCACCGCGAACCCGAGGAAGAAATGGTCCACACCATCTCCTTCAAGATCCGCGTGCCACGCATCATCGTGCTGATGTTTTTCGACCGGCTGCCGAAGAAAGAGGTCAAGTTCACCCGGGCCAATATTTTCGAGCGCGACAAGAATACCTGCCAGTACTGCGGCAAGGTCTTCGAAAAGCGCGACCTGAATCTCGACCACGTGCTGCCCCGCGACAAAGGCGGCCAGACGACATGGGAGAACATCGTGTGCTCGTGCATCCCGTGCAATACGAAGAAGGGTAATCGCCTGCCTCATCAGGTCGGCATGCGGCTCATCAAGAAGCCGGTGCGGCCGAAATGGCGTCCGTTCGTCAACATCAGTTTCGACGGCCACCGGCACGAGAGCTGGCGGCATTTCGTGGACCTGGCGTACTGGAACGTGGAGCTTGGGGATTAGGATAGCTGCGCTTTCAGTCGATCCGTTAAATCCGGATGCGATCTCCTAGGCCGCCGTAGAGGATCGCGCGCACCGGAGCCATCGACAGAAAGTCGTGCGGGAAGCCCAGGGAAATCGCGCTTACCTTATCCAGGCGCTGGAGGTGATCCGGAGAAAGCTGCACGTCCAGACTGCGGATATTGTCCTCGACCTGGGTCAGCTTGCGCGCGCCGATGATGGGAATCACCGGCACCGGACGATAACGCAACCACGCCAGAGCCACCTGCGCCGCGGAGACGCCAAGCTCCTGGCCGACTGCCACGATCTCGCGGACGACCTCGTAGGTGCTTTCCTCCACGGAGCCAAATCCTTTCATCATCTCGCTGTGCATCCGGGCACCTTCCGCCTCGGATTGCTTGACGTTTTCCGGCAGATATTTGCCCGTGAGCAAGCCATTGCGCAGGGGTGACCAGGCCAGCACGGTCATCTGTTGGTCTCGCGCCAGCGGAACGAGTTCACGCTCGACGGTGCGTTCCAGCAGGCTGTACTCAATCTGCAGGCCGACGTAGCGAGTCCAGCCGCGCAGTTCCGCCAGCACGTTCGATTTCGCAACCACCCAGGCGGGAGCATCCGAGATGCCCACATAAAGGACTTTTCCGGCCCTGACCAAATCATCAAAGGCGCGCATAACCTCTTCGACCGGCGTCATTTGATCCCAGATGTGCAGCCAATAGAGGTCGATGTAATCGGTACCGAGCCGCTTCAAGCTGGCCTCGACCGCCTGCACCATGTTTTTGCGCTGGTTGCCACCCGCGTTCGCGTCCGTGCCGGGTTTGCCGGTGAAGCCCACGGTGGCATTGGTGTACTTGGTGGCCACGACCACTTCCTCCCGATGGCCGGCGATGAATTCACCGACGAGCTTTTCGCTGGAGCCATTCGTGTAGATGTTGGCGGTGTCGATGAAGTTGCCGCCGGCCTCGCGATAGGCATCATAGATTTTCCGCGCCTCGTCTTTGGCCGCTCCCCAGCCCCAGTCTTCTCCGAAAGTCATGGTGCCCAGGCAAAGATCAGAAACGCGCAGGCCGCTGCGGCCAAGGAGTTGATAGTTCATGCTCCAACATACGCCGGTACGAGAGAAAGCCGGTAGACCATTACGCTCATCTTCTTGCCTAAAACGATCAACCGCGGCGTCCATGCCGATGAACCAAGGTTGACCTCCGCCCAAAGCGGAAGAAGGTCACACCGGTCCGATGAAAGAACTCAGCGCTCTTCTTGCCCGTCACTGTGGCGACAACATTACCGCCACGGCGATTCCGCGATTGACCCTCTCGCGGTCGGACGTCGCCACGGAACTCTCGACGGCCATTTACTACCCGCTCCTGTGCATCGTCGCCCAAGGGCGCAAGCGGGTTTTCCTCGGCAAAGAGGTATTTTATTATAACCCGGAAACTTACCTTGTCGCGTCGACGGATCTTCCGGTGAGCGGTCAGGTCATCGAGGCGCCTTACCTCGGCATGACCCTGGCGCTCGATGCCGGCATCCTGGCGGAGGTCCTGCTTAATTTACCGGTCAATCCCCATGGAGATGCGGCCTCGATGGCGCTAGCCGTAACACCACTCGAGGACGATGGATTGCTCGATCCTATCTTGAGGCTGCTCCGGCTTTTGGATGAGCCCACGCACATTCCTGCTCTGGCCCCGCTTATCGAGCGGGAAATTCTCTATCGTCTGCTGCTGGGCTCACGCGGCGAAATGGTCCGTCAACTGGCGACTCCCTCCAGCCAGTTGTCGCAGATCAGCCGGGCCATCGGACTGATTCGCCAACGCTTCGATCAATCGATCCGCATCGATGAATTGGCGAGGGAGGCAGGCATGAGCGCTCCTTCGTTTCATCGGCATTTTCGAGCGGTCACGACCATGAGCCCGCTGCAGTTTCAAAAGCAAATCCGCCTGCAGGAAGCGCGGCGCAAGCTCCTCTCCAGCAAGATGGACGCGGCCAGCGTCGGATTCGATGTGGGTTACGAAAGTGCTTCTCAATTTAGCCGCGAGTATCGCCGCCTCTTCGGCGCTCCTCCCGGACGCGATATGGCGCGACGGCGGCGGGACGGGAACGGCGATGGTGCGGCAGCCCGGACGGGGAGCGACGACTTCCAAGTCGCCGACCGAACTTAACGCGCGACGCGCCCCTCTTCATAGGTGCCGCTGCGGGGCGCAGGACGACTTGGAAGTCGCCCTCCCCAGGGGGCGTGATACCGAAAGGGACGCTCTACTTTTGCGCGAGCGCGGGGGCCTCGACCGGCGCCGCCTTCAACGAATTGAGGATGGGATGCGGGAAGATGCCGAAAACGAAAATCAAAAGCGTGAGGGCACCGATGGCGAACTTGGTGAGCGGAGCGACGGTGATGACGGTATCATCCCCCGGTTCCACCCAATACATGGCTGCGACCACGCGCAGGTAGTAGTAGAAGCCCGCGCCGACGGTGACGATGCCGATGCCCAGGAGGCCGTAGTTGTGCGCCTGCACAGCGGTGGCGAAGACGAGAAACTTACCGAAGAATCCCACGGTGAAAGGAATACCGGCGAGGGAAAGCATGGCCACGAGCAGGCCGAAGGCGAGGAACGGCGAGCGCTTGGAGAGGCCGTTGAAGTGCGCGATGTCATCGCCGCGGGAATGCCGGGCCACGACAATCAAAACGAGGAAGCTGAGGAGGGTCATCAGCAAATAGCCGGCGAGGTAATAAGCGACAGCGACCCGTGACGAGGCGAAGCCTTCGGGCGAACTGGAGACGCTGGCCACCGCGATAAGCAGATAGCCGGCGTGCGCGATCGAGGAATAGGCGAGGAGGCGCTTGAAATTATCCTGCGGGAGAGCGGCCAGGTTGCCGTAGATGAGCGTGGCCCCGGCGAGAATACCGAGGACGGTGAGGATCTTTCCGCTGGTCTCGGGAGACGCGAGGAAGGGCTGGAGAACGCGCAACAGGACGATGAAGCCCGCCGCTTTCGAGCCGACGCTGAGGAAGGCGGTGATGGGCGTGGGCGCGCCTTGATACACATCGGGGACCCAGAGCTGAAAAGGAACCGCCGCAATCTTGAAGCCGAGGCCGACCAAAACAAGGGTCACCCCAAAAAGGAACGGCGCCTCCGGAACATGGCCCGCTTCGACCACCTGCCGGATCAACTCGAGATTCGTCTGACCCGTGACCCCGAAAATCCACGTGATGCCGTAGACGAGGAAGCCGGTGCTGAGCGCGCCGAGGATCAGATATTTCACGCCCGCCTCGAGCGACGTGGACTGGCGGCGCATGTACGAAACGAGGATATAGAAGCTGATCGTGACCAGTTCGAGCGAGACGAAGATCAAAAGGAAATCGACAGCGCTCGCCATGAACATCAGGCCCGCGCAGGTGAAGACCGGCAGGCTGTAGAATTCGCCGAGGCCCGCACCTGGCGTGAGGCCAGGGATGAATTTCTGGAGGACGCTCTGATATTCGAGCGCCATGATGAGCACGACGACGGTCGTGAGCAGAGCAATGCGCTTGAAGAAAAGCGCCGTGGCGTCGGCGGTGTAAAAGGGCGCGAGATTGCCGACGTCGGCCCGGGCGAAAAAGGAGAAGCCAATGAGGGCGAAGAGCACCACGATGGCGGTCTTGGCCAGGCCACGCTTGTCGTCGCTCTTGCTGAAGGACTCGGCCAGCAGCAGGAAGATGCCGAGGATCAGGACGGTAATTTCGAGGGCAATCGAAGGGATCATTTATTTCGGCAGGAGGGCTTGGACGCTCGGCTGCACGTAGGCGAAGAAGGCGCCTGGGGCGAAGCCCGCGATGAGCAGGAAGGCCAGCAGCAGAATGACTGGCCAGCGGAACGATTTGATGGGGTCGGCCCATTCGGCGGCGTCCTTGCCGGGCGCACCGAGGAAGATGGCGCGGTAGGCGCGCAGCATGTAGACGGCGGAAATGACGACACCCCACAGGGCGAAGACGGTGGCCAGTTGGAAATTGGGAGCCACCAGACCGACGCCGGGCTTGAAGGCACCGAAGAAGACGCTCAGCTCGCTGGCGAAGTTGGCAAAACCAGGCAGGCCGATGGATGCGAAGGCGGCCAGGCCGAAGGCAAAGCCGAGCCACGGAGCGGACTTGGCGACACCGCCGAAGCTATCGAGCAGCAGCAGCGGATTCTTCTCGCGCAGGAAACCGGCCATGGCAAAGAGCGCGGCGATCGAGAGACCGTGCGCGAACATGAGCAAGGCGGCCCCGCTCACGCCGACCACGTTCAACGCGGCGATGCCGAGGAAGATGTAACCCATGTGCATCACGCTCGAATAGCCCAGAAGCAGGTCGAGCTTCTTCTGCGCGATGGTCACGAGGCCGATGTAGATGATGTTCCCGACGAGCAAAATGAGCAGGAGGCTGGCCCACGTCTTCGCCCCCTCGGGCAAGAGCGGCAGCGCGATGCGGATGAGTCCATAAAGGCCGAACTTTTTCAGCACGCCGGCGTGCAGCATGGCCACCGGTGTGGGTGCGGACGCGTAGGCCGGAGGCGCCCACGAGTGGAATGGGAACAGCGAGATAAGGATGCCGAAACCAATGAGCAGGAAAAAATAAGGGCGGCTTTGCGCGGCCGCGGGGATGAGGCCATTCGCGGCGAGACTCTGCAATTCGATGAGGCTGAACGTGCGCGAGCCTTCCGGCACGGCCAGGTAGAGGTCGATCAAGCCGACGAGCAGGATGATACTGCCGATCCCCAGGTAGATGGTGATCTTCCACGCGGCGGTATAGCGCTCGCCCGTGCCCCACAGGCCGATGAGCAGGAAGGTGGGAATGAGCGCCAGCTCATGGAACGAGTAAAAGAAGAAGAGATCGGTCGAAGCGAAGGCACCCGCTGCGCCTGCGGAAATGAAGAGCAGGCAGGCGTAGAAGAGACTCTCGCGCTTCTCGATCCTGGGCGTCACCCACACGGCTGCGAGGGTGACAATGCCAGTGAGCAGAAGCATCACGAGGCTCAAGCCATCGGCGCCGACCGCGTAGTTGAGCTTCCAATCCGCGACGATGGGCGACACGGAAGTGAATTGATATCCGCCAGTGGCCTTGTTGTAGGACAGGAAGGCGAACAGTGTGAGGACGAATTGGGCGACCGCCGCGCCAAAAGCCGTCTTGCGCGCCGGCGCACCCACCATAATGGCCAGCGCAGCGAGGATGGGGATGAAGATGATCAGGCTAAGCACAGGTCAGAAGAGGGAGGTCCACGAAAAACACGAAAAGGCACGAAAGGTCATGATTGCAGATCGGGCGGGTTGTTATCACGCGTGCTCCACCGGTCGTCGGCGACGATGCGCAAATACTCGAGGCGCGGATGATGACCGAAGTTCACCAGCAGGCCGAGTTTGAATCCAGTGGCTTTTAGGTAGTTCATCAGTTGCGCGCTATGTTCGTCGATGAGGTGCGAAAGCGCTTTGAGTTCGACGATGATTTTGCCGAAGCAAACGAAGTCGGGCTCAAACTTTTGCTCGAGGCGATGGCCTTTATATTCGAGTTCGAGTCGCGGTTTGGCGATAGCAGGGAGGTCCTGCAGATCAAACTCAAAACCCAGACACTCCTGGTAGACCGGCTCGTGATATCCGCAGCCTTTGTCCTTGTACACCTCAAAGCACGCTCCGATAATCCGGTAGCTTTCGTCCTTATAGAGAACATCGGACATGGAAATTCTTTCGTGCCCTTTCGTGTATTTCGTGGACCCATCATCGGAAAACCAGAAGGTAAATGGTGGCGACGACACCGAGGCCGAAGAGGAAGGCGTAACCTTGCAAGTTACCAAACTGGAGGAAGCGCAGGACGAAGCCGGTGCCCCAGGCGAGGCCGCTCAAGCCGCGCACCATGACGCCGTCAATGAGCCATTGGTCGACAAAGCGCGCGAGGGTCGCAAGCAGATCCTGGGTGCCGGCGATGAGGGCGGCGTAAATTTCGTCGAAGTAGAGTTTGTCCTTGAGCGGGGCGAAGGGGAACGGCTCCTTCGACTGGCCTTTGTAGAGAACAAAGCCGGCACCGACGCCAAGGGCGAAGGCGATGGTGGCCATGCTCGCGACGATCCAGTGCGCGCCGCTGTGCTCAATTTCTTCGATGGCATGGGAAAGGGTTTCGCCAAGCGCGGCGTGGGCGATCAAGCCGTAGCCGGCGACGACGGAAAGCACGGCGAGGATGAGGAGCGGCACGGTCATGGTCAGCGGGCCATCGTGCGCGTGATCGGCATTCTCGCTGCGGGGCGATCCGAAGAACGTCACGACGAAGAGGCGCGTCATGTAGAACGCGGTCAGGAAGGCGGTGAACAGGGCGAGGAGGAAGATGAATTTATTCTGCTCCCAAGCGGCGAGCAGGATCACGTCCTTCGAGAAAAAGCCGCTGAAGCCTGGGGTGCCGATGAGCGCGAGATAGCCGGCGGTGAACGCGAAAAACGTCCATTTCATCTTCTTGCTCAGGCCGCCCATCTTCCAGATGTCCTGCTCATGGTGCATGGCGTGAATGATCGCGCCCGCACCGAGGAAGAGGAGCGCCTTGAAGAACGCGTGCGTGAAGAGGTGGAACATCGCGGCGCCTGGCGCGGCGAGGCCGATGGCGCAAATCATGTAACCGAGCTGTGAGAGCGTCGAGTAGGCCAGGATGCGCTTGATGTCGTCCTGTTGCGTGGCGATGAGCGCGGCCAGCACGGCGGTGATGATGCCGATGGTGGCGATGACCGTCTGCGCCGTGGCGGAGAGCTGGATAAGAAACGAAACCCGCGCGAGCATGTAAACGCCCGCCGCCACCATCGTCGCGGCATGGATGAGGGCGGAAACCGGGGTGGGGCCTTCCATGGCATCGGGCAACCACACGTGGAGTGGAAACTGCGCGCTCTTGCCGATGGCGCCGCAGAAAATGAGCAACGACGTGAGCGTGAGAAAACCAGCCGTCAGACTGAGGTTGGGCAGGTTCGCTTGCATCTCGCTGAAGACCACCGTGCCCGTCGCGGTCCAGGCCATGAGGATGCCGAGCATGAAGCCGAAGTCGCCGATGCGGTTGGCGATGAAAGCCTTGTTCGCCGCGGCCGCCGCGGCGTCGCGAGTGAACCAGTGGCCAATGAGCAGATACGAACTGACGCCCACGAGTTCCCAGAAGATAAACATCATGGCGAAGTTGTTCGCGAGCACGATGCCGAGCATCGAAAACATGAACAGCGACAGATTCCCGAAGAAGCGCGACTCGCTTTCGTCCTCGTGCATGTAAACCAGCGAATAGATGTGCACGAGCGTGCCGATGCCGGTGACCACCAGCAGCATGAGCTTGCTCAAATCGTCGATCGTCAACCCGATCGGAACGTAGAAGGCCGGGCGGAAATCGAGCCAGGGGATTTCGCTCGTGCCGTCGTGACCGAAGAAGACGAAGAGGCTGGCGATGAGCGTGAACCCTACCGACAAGACGGAGATCGTCGCACTCACGCCGCGCGACTTGCGCGTGAAGAGCTGGATCAGAATGGCACTGGCCAGCGGAGCGAGAAGGATGAACCAGGGAAAGCGTGCGTCCATGTAAGGCCTAGAATTTCAGCGAATTGATGTCCTCGACGTGGGTCGTCTGTCGGGCGCGGTAAAGCGCGACGATGATGGCGAGGCCGACCGCGACCTCAGCCGCCGCGACGGTGATGATGAAGAAGACGAGAACCTGCGCATTATAGTTGGGCAGGCCGTTGACGAGATTGAAGCGGGAGAAAGCGACCAGCGAGAGATTGGCCGCGTTCAGCATCAACTCCAGGCACATGAAGATGATGATGATATTGCGGCGGAGCATCACCCCGGCAAGGCCGATGGCAAAGAGCAGACCGCTGACGAACAGGTAGTGAAAAAGAGTGAGCGTCATTTTTGAGGAACCACGAAATAGACGAAATAGGCGAAAGGGACTTGGGCACGCATCAGCCGCGCGCCGGTCTCAAAGGATGAACGGTGCAGGCCGCGCAACTCGCCCGATCGCGAAACACCAAGGCGCGCTTCCACCGATTCCTTTTCGTCTGTTTCGTCTTTTTCGTGGTTGTTCATTTCAATTCGCGCTTGGAGAGGACGACCACGCCGATCGTGGCGACCAGGATCAGGACGCCGACCACTTGGAACGGCAGGTTATGAACGGAGAAGAGCGTGGTGCCGACATTGTGCACGTCGTCGATGCTCTTCTGTCCATCGTTCAGCCACAGCGTGGGGAACGGCGCATGCGCGGCGCCGAAACGCTGCAAGACAAACCAGAGCTGCGCGACGAAGGCGAACGCGACCAGCAGGCCGCCGGCATAGGCGGGCAGGTTGATCTTGCGGCGCTCCTCGGCCTTCAAGTCGAGGAGCATGATGATAAACAGAAAGAGGACCATGACCGCGCCGGCGTAAACGAGCACCTGAACCACAGCGATGAAGTAGGCGTCGAGGCCCACGAACAACGCGGCCAGCCCGAGGAAGGAAACCACGAGGCACAGCGCGCTGGCGACCGGGTTGCGATTCGCCACGACGGCCACACCGAAGACCAGCGTGAGCGCGGCGAAGAAATAAAAGAGGAGCGGGGACATCGGCGGATTATTTCTTGGGGTTCCACTTGTGGACGAGGCCATCCATCACGCCGCCGAGCTCATAGAGCTTGGCCTTGTCGTGCTTCATCTCCGCGCGGGTGGTGCCGGTGATGGCGTAATCTTTCCGCAGGAAAATAGCCTGCTCGGGGCAGACCTCTTCGCACAGGCCGCAGTAGATGCAGCGAATCATATCGATCTCGAATTCCTTCGGACGTTTCTCGACCTTGGCGAACTTCGACTCCGCGGGAATTTCTTCGGGGATGATCGTGATCGCGCGCGGCGGGCAGATGAATTCGCAGAGCTGGCAGGCGACGCAACGCTCGCGACCGTGTTCGTCGGTCACCAGCGTGGGCGCGCCGCGATAATGCTCGGGCATGTGCGAATCCCATTTTTCCTCGGGATACTGCATCACCACCTTGGTCTGCCCCATGAGCATGCGCTTGAGGTGCTTGATCGTGATCATCATGCCGGCGACGATGGCGGGAAGATACATCTTCTCCTTCCAGGTCAGGTTGGGGCGTTGGACGACGTAGGTGGCCATGTTAGTGGGTGAAGGCAAGGATGCCCGCGGTCAGGAAGATATTCACGAGGGCGATTTCGAAGAGATAGAGCCAGCCGAGTTTCATGAGCTGGTCGAAGCGGAAACGCGGCAGCGTCCAGCGGATCCAGATGAAGACGAAGAGGAGGGCCGCCACTTTCGCAAAAAACGTGGTGATATTGACCAGGCCCCAAATCCAGCCGGGAAGCGCGCGCAGCATCGGGATGCCGCCGTGCGCATCTCCATTCGGAATGAGCGGAATGTGATAACCGCCGAGGAAAAGGACCACGATCAGCGCGCTGCCCGCGATCATCGCGGTGTATTCGCCAAGGAAGAAGAGGGCAAACTTCATCGACGAGTATTCCGTGTGGTAACCCGCGACCAGTTCCGTTTCCGATTCCGGAAGATCGAACGGCAGACGGTTGGTTTCCGCGAACATCGAAATGGTGAAGGTCACGAAGGCGATGATCACCGGAATCCACAGGAGGGTTTTCGCCCATCCGAAATGACCGTTCGTATAGGGAAACAACAGCCAGCCGTTTTGGATCTGGAAATCGACGATTTTCGGCAGGCTGGTCGAACCGGCAATGAGCAGCACGGGGACCGCGCTCAGGCCCATGCCCAATTCGTAGCTGATCATCTGCGACGAACTGCGGATGCCGCCGAGGAAGGGATACTTCGAGTTCGACGACCAGCCGGCAATGACGATGCCGTAAACACTCACGCTGGAGATGGCGAACATGAAGAGGATGCCCACGTTGATATTCGCCACCACCATCGGCACCCCGAGGAAGCTGCTGCCGAAAGGAATGGCGGCGAGCGTGACGAGCGCCGGCATCATCGAAAGCGCCGGGGCGATCCAGAAGTAGAATTTGTTGACGTGCGCCGGGACGAAATCCTCCTTGAGGAGGAACTTCACCGCATCGGCGACCGGCTGGCCGAGCCCTCCGAGGATGGGCGACCAGTCATTCTTGATCCCTGGAATCAGCGAAAGCGGAAAGCCCGTGCGGTTCGGCCCCAGACGATCCTGAATCAGCGCGCTGACGCGGCGCTCGGCGTAAACCGTGTAGCTGACCATCGGCAGCACGACGGCGAAAATGAGAAATAGCGTTTTCACCAGCGAAGTGCCGGTCAGGAACCAAAAATCAGGCGAAGTAAGAAAATCCATCGAGTGAAATCTGTGGGCTTACTGCGCGGCTGCGGCGGGTTCCGGTTCAGGCGCCTTTTCCTGGATGAGCGGCACTCCGAGGTCGCCGATCTTGCTCAGGCTCAGGCCGGCGAATTCTTTCACCTCCGCCGCGAGCGATTTGAAAACGTCCTCGATCATGTAGAGGCCATTCGAGCCGGAGATGGCGAGAACGAGGTCGCGCAGGATTTCCCAATCGTCGCGGGCCTCGCCCGGGGCGGTGACGACATGGTTGAGGCGCTGGAGGCGGCCCTTCGCGTTGATCATCGACCCGCGCTTCTCGACCCACGCACTGGCGGGCAGCAGGACGGTGGCATGCGGGGTCGTCTTGTTGGGCAGGATGTCGAGCGCGATGATCGCATCGAGCCTGGCGAGTTCCTCCTCGGTGAGGCCGGTCTTGGTAAGATCTTCCCCGAGCGTGATCACGACCTTGATCGTGCCCGCGCGGACGCCCTCGACGAACTTCTCCAGGCGGTCGCCGGGCTTGCTCGTCGTTACGCCGAGCAACTTCGCGCCGCTGGTGTTCGGATTGCGATCGGCGGCGATATAAAGGCCGTCGCTTTCGCCGTTGCGGGGCAAAATGTCGTGCTGCTTCGGGATGTTGAGCGCACCGATGAGGCGCGTGGTGAGGAACAACTCCTCATTCGTCTGCCGGCCGGAAGCGAGCAGCCAGATTTGCTCGCTCGGCTTGGATTTCAACACTTCGGAGGCAATGGCAATCGCGGTGCGCCACTCGACTGGCTGACCCTTCACCGTGGGCTGCTTGAGACGATGTTCATCGCCCACATACTTGAAATTGAGCCGGTGCGAATCGGGCAGCCATACGCCGTTCACGTCGTTGTTTTCGCGTGGCGTGATGCGGTAGATTTTGTTCTCGCGCGAACCGACGGTGATGTTCGAGCCGGTGCCACAATTGACGTCGATGGTCTTCGTCTCCTTGAGGAACCAAACGCGCATCTTGAACCGGAAATCCGACGAGGTCAGCGCGCCCACCGGGCAGATGTCGACGGTGTTGAGCGAGTAGTTATTGTCGAGGATGCGATCCGGATGGCAGGCGATGGTGTTGAAGCTCCCGCGGTCGACGATGCCAAGCACGTCGTCGTTCGCCACTTCCTTCATGAAGCGGATGCAACGCGTGCAGAGAATGCAGCGTTCCGCGTCCAGCGTCACGCGCGGCCCGAGCTCGACGTTCTTCGGCTTCTTCACCTTGTGCTCGAGGAAGCGCGATTCGCCCTGGCCGTACTCCACGGAAAACTCCTGCAGGCGGCATTCGCCGGCCTGGTCGCAGATGGGACAATCCAGCGGGTGATTGATGAGCAGGAATTCCATCACGCCCTGGCGGCACTCGCGGGCCATCGGGGAATCGGTGCGAATGCCCATGCCCTCGGCCACGTCCTGCGCGCAGGAAATCTGCGGACGCGGAATCCAGCCGATCTCCGGCTTGCCATCGGCGCCGATGACCGGCTTGCGATCGGGCGTCATCTTCGGCATGCCCATTTCCACGAGGCACATGCGGCAATTGCCCGGCGAGGAAAGCTTCTGGTGATAGCAATAGCGCGGCACGAACTTGCCCGCCTGCGAGCAGGCCTCGATGACTCGGGTGCCTTTGGGAAACTGATGCCAGACGCCATCGACCTGGACATTCAACATCTGGACTGGAGCGGCGGTTTCGGTGCTCATTGAATCAAAGCAGATTTATAAACTCCTGAATGGTAATTCCCGCTTCGCGAAGGATGCAGCGCAGTGTGCCCTTGGCGACCTCAATGTGATCGGGCACAGTGAGCCGCCGATGCGGCGCCATGGTCTGCCGCAGGATGATGTGACTGCCACGCTGTCTATCAAATTTGTAGCCTAGCTTGTTCATGGCTTTAACGACCTCCCGTCCAGAAACGACTGGCAATTTCGACATGCAGGCGTGGGGCTGGGGCCAGCTTAAGCTTAGTCAGTAGAATATTACGCATTTACCTCGACGATTTCCTCTGTGATGGGCTGGGGCACTGGTTCGTTGTGGGCAGCAAGACTTTCCAGATAGCCAGCGATTGCCTCCTTGATGTTTTCGACCGCAGCCGCACGCGTTTCGCCTTGCGAGATGCAACCAGGGAGTGCGGGCACTTCGGCGACAAAGACGCCCTCTTCGTCTTGGGTGATGTTCACGCGATATTTCATGGTGCAAAGTGCTACTTGGTGGCAGCGGGTGCAAACGGAGCGCCCGTGCGGTGGTCGTGGAGCGTCTCGATCGTCTCGTGCTCGATCAATTCTTCCGGCAGGTATTCCGGCGGCATGGGCGGCGGCACTTCCTTCTTCGCCCGGGCGGTAAATTCGTCACGGAACTTGAGGACAAAAGACTGGGTCGGCCAGGAGCACGCTTCGCCGAAGGCGCAGATGGTCTTGCCGGCAATGTTATCGGCGACGTTCTTCAAGATATCCGGATCCTTATCGGTCCCCCCACCCTCCAGGATGCGGTGCGTGATCTTCTCCATCCACAGCGCGCCCTCGCGGCACGGGGTGCACTGGCCGCACGACTCGTGGGCGTAGAATTCGTTGATGTTGTTCAGCGTCTCCACCATGTCGCGCGTGTCGTCCATGATGATGACGCCGCCGGAGCCAGCCATCGAACCCGCCGCGGCGAGCGTGTCGAAATCCATGGGGATTTCTTCCAGCGTGATCTCCTTGTCCTTGATCTTGTACTTCTCGCCAGCCTTGAGCACCTTGGCCGAGGAGCCGCCGGGGATCACCGCCTTGAGCTTGCGCCCTTCGAGCAGGCCGCCGCAGACGTCGTTGATGAGCTCGCCCATCGTGAGACTGCCGACTTCCACTTCGTAGTAACCGGGCTTCTTCACGTCGCCGCTGACGCACAAGATGCGGGTGCCCGTGTTGTTCGGCTTGCCGAGCTTGGCGTATTCCACGCCGCCCCCCATGGCGAGGATGTGCTTCACGTCGCAGAGCGTCTCGACGTTATTGACGATGGTCGGGCACTGATACAGGCCGAGCACCGCCGGGAAATAGGGCGGCTTGATGCGCGGATAGGCGCGCTTGCCCTCGAGCGATTCGATGAGGCCGGTCTCCTCGCCGCAGATGTAAGCGCCCGCGCCGCGGTGCACGTAAATCTCAAGGTCGAAACCGGAGCCGAGGATGTTCTTGCCGAGGAAATTCTTCGCGCGGGCTTCCGCGAGCGCCTTCTCCAGGATCTGCGCGCCTTCGGGGAATTCGCCGCGGATGTAGATGTAGGCCAGATGCGCGTCGACCGCGAAGCACGAGATGATCATGCCTTCGATCAACTGGTGTGGATCCTGGTGGATGATGTAGCGGTCCTTGAACGTGCCGGGCTCCGATTCATCCGCGTTGCAAATGAGATAGGTCGGCTTCGGCCCCCCGCGCTTGATGAAGCCCCACTTCACACCGCACGGGAAACCCGCGCCGCCGCGTCCGCGCAGGCCGGATTTCTTCACCTCGTCGACGATCTCCTCGGGCTTCATCGTGAACGCCTTCTTGAGTTGCTCGTAGCCGCCGTCGTTGAGGTAGCAATCGATGTCGTTCGTCCAGCCGTCGCGGTCGATGTTCTTGAAAACGATGCGCTTTTCGCGCGGGTGCGGCTGGCGGATCTTCGGCAGCGTGGCGTCGCTGCGCTTGAGCTTCAGCAGCTTGGCGGCGTCTTCGATCTTGACGCTCTCCTTGAAGCAATCGTCCACCATGGCCACGGGCGCGGTGCCGCAACTGGCGAGGCACTCGACGAACTCGATGGAGTACTCGCCATCCGCGGAAACGGCGATGGGATTGCCATGCCCGGCATTGGCGTGATGCGCGTTGTCCTCGGCCCACTTCTTCAAGTCGATTCCGGCGGCCGCGGCCACCTTGTCGCGCAGCTCGTAACTTCCGGCCATGGAGCAAGAGAGCGTGCGGCACACGCGAATGTGGCGCTTGCCCGCGGGGTGCCGGCGGAACATCGGATAAAACGTGACCAACTCGAGGATATTGATCGGCTGCAACTCCAGCTTCCGCGCGATCCAGGAAACCGCCTCATCACTAACGAACCCGAAGTGCTCCTGCCACAAATGCAACAAGGGCAGCGAAGCACTCCGCTTCGACGCGGGATAGTGCGTGATCGCTTCGTCAATTTTTGCGAGCAAGTCGGTTGGGACGTCCATTAGAGATTCAATTTTGAGGCACGCTGGCCGGAGTCGGACCCACCCGGTCGTGGGGCAACATTCTCAGTTGCTCGCTCTCCTCGGGCGCCGGCGTTTCGCCGAAGTGATCGACGCGGCGGATCAGTTTGTTGTCCACGAAATGCAATTCGATGGTGCGGCCGTCCTGCTTGTAGTAATAGCGGACGCCGGGCAGTTCCTTCGTGGTCTGCATCTCGATCGGAAATGCTTCCACGCGCGACGGCTGGCCGAGCACGGCCTCGACTTCCTTGATGGAGAGCGCCTTGCCGTTTTTGTCCGCCTGTTCGTAGAGTCGATTCACTTCGTCAATATTACGATCCGCCAGCCGAGGACCGCAGGCCGAGAGGCCGACGACGAAAGAAAGTGAAAGCGCACTGGCGGGCATGGAACGCACGTTGTCCCGCAGTGTGCGAATGCCGCCGCAGACTCGCAAGCGGAATTTGTGAAACTTTTCACAAGCGCCCGTTTTTCCGCCTCGCCGCCGGACTGCGCGGAGGGAATGGGAGACGTTCATGACCCGCGTCCATGCTCTCAGGTTCGCTGAATTCCGGCAGCAAAAATCCCGAGCCACCGGCTGGCCGCGACCGGGAAACTTTACTTCCCGGGGAGCGGCGAAATTCACGCAGTTTTCGCGCGGCTGTCACCGTTCGGCCACAACGGGCTGCCACCGTGCGATCGCCTGAAGGCACCACTTCGAATCACCAATATTTGCGGCCATGCGATCGGGGGATAACTTGGCCGCACGAGTGGAGCGGTCCACTTCGCGTCTTACCGCGGAGTGGGCCGCGCATTCTCTTCGCGGGACATCAGGGCGATTTGCCGACCTCGTTACGACGCAGCGGCGCGCACGATCTCGACCTCCGGCTCCTCGGCGGCCATCATTATCGGGGGAGCCACTGGCGGCGCCGGGGGGACAGCGACCGGCGCCGGGGGACCACCGCCTCGCGCCTGCTCCAGCGCCTGGCGCAGTCCGACCATCTCGACGACGAGTTCGGCAATCCGCCGGTCCCGATCGCGCAATTTGGTAACCATTTCCTCGCCCTTTTGAGCGAGAGCGTGGCGAACGACCTCCAGATCGATGCGCAGACGGTCGCGCTCGCCGGTGACTTTGGTCAACTTGGCCTGAAAGGCGGTGGCGCGCATGGCTTCATTGGCCAGGCGATGCCGTTCGGCCCGCAATTCCACGATGCCTTCGTTGAAATGAGCGAGATCCTTCTCGGTCTTCTCGAGGATCTGCTTCAACTGGGCGTATTCGTTGGATTTCCCCGCCAATTGCCGCTGAAAATCCGCCGCGAGCTCCTGCGCCTGGAGCAGGTCATTTTGTAACGCCACATGGTCCGCAGCCAGACTGCCGCTGAGATTCGGATTCACCCGCGGTGCCGACGAGGCGTCGGCCGGAAGCGATTTCCCGGTGGGTTGCTCTGGCTGACGCGTCTCTTCGTTCATAAACCTTCGATGGCGCTCATGCGTAGGCGACCAGAGAGCAAGCGGTATGCCCGTGGCCTGTCCAACAAAAGGAATACAGGAGTTGACTTGAGGCTGAAGGACTTACATCCGACAGGATCCATTTCGCCGCCGGCGACCCGGGACAATTCAGGAAAATCCCAGTGTTTGGATGGTGCAATTTCGAGAGTTCTGCGGAAACTTTGCCACCGTGCGCCTCTTGCGAAACCTCATCGCGATCGCCCTGTGTCTGTTCGCTTTTCTCGTCCTGCTCGGATACGCCGCGCTCGCCTTGGGAGAAAAAATCGGTCATCCGGTCGTCCACATCTATTATTTGTCGGCGGTCATATGCCTTGTCGCGACCGCTGTCCAGCTCTTCCAGTGGCGGCCGACCCGCACGCTCGCCTGCCAGCACTGCGAGAAGGTCGGCAATCTTTGGGCCGACTTCCTCGGGCGTTCACGCATGAGCATCCTGGCGTTCTTCTTCGGCGGCGTCCTGGTGCTGTGCTACCATCACGGCCGCTCCCGCCCCTACCGCTGCGGCCACTGCGATACCGTCACCCGGTTGTGGACACCGGGCGCCCGGATCGGCCTGATCTGGCTGCGGTTCATAGGCCTGTCGCTCGTGCTTTACCTCTACGCCGCGAGCCAGTTGTAATCGGTCCAGCCGGGATTTGCCTCGCCGGACAGCCGGCGTCCTACCGGTCGCACTCGCCCATCACGAAATCGAGCGAGCCGAGGATGGCGACGACATCGCTCATCATGTGGCCAGGCAGGATTTTCGAGAGGATCGAGAGATTGCAGAAAGACGGGGCGCGAATCTTCAGGCGATGCGGAGTGCCGCCACCCTTCGAATAAATATAGAAACCGAGTTCGCCCTTGGGATTCTCGTGTCCGAAGTAGACTTCGCCCGGAGGCGCGTCGACGCCTTCGGTATGCACGATGAAGTGGTGAATGAGCTCCTCCATCTTCGTGAGCACCGCGGTCTTGGCCGGTGGGAAGTTCTTGTGGTCCGTGACGTTGATCGGGCCGCCTGGAAGCTTGTCGATGACCTGATGCAGGATGCGCACCGACTGCCGCATTTCTTCCATGCGCACGAGGTAGCGGTCGTAGCAGTCGCCCACGGAACCGATCGGCACGTCGAACTCGTACTGCTCGTAGCCGAGGTAGGGATGCTTCTTGCGCAAATCGTGGTCGACGCCGGAGCCGCGGAGGTTCGGCCCGCTGAGGCCGAAGCTGATCGCTTCTTCCTTGGTGATGCTGCCGATGTCCTTGGTGCGGTCAACAAAGATGCGGTTGCGGGAAAGCAAGCCGTCGATCTCATCGATCACCCCCGGGATTTCGCTGAGGAATTTCTTCAGCAGATCGAGGAACCCATCCGGCAGATCGCGCGTCTGCCCGCCGATGCGCGTGTAGCTGGTGGTGAAACGCGCGCCGCTGAGGAGCTCGACGAGATTGTAGATCTTCTCGCGCTCGGTGAAGGTGTAGAGGAAGACGGTCATCGCGCCGCAATCCATGGCAAAGGCGCCGACCCCCAAAAGATGGGAGGAGATGCGGGCGATCTCACAGCAGATTACCCGGATAGCCTGGCCGCGCGGCGGCAGCGTCCAACCCATGAGCTTCTCCACGGCCAGCGCGTAGGCGACGTTGTTCGCGATGGGCGCAAGGTAATCCAGCCGATCCGTGTAGGGGATGAACTGGTTGTAGTGCATGTTCTCGGCGATCTTTTCGTCGCCGCGATGCAGGTAACCGATGTCCGGCGTCCCCTTCGTGATGATCTCGCCGTCGAGCTCGAGGATGATTCGCAGCACCCCATGCGTGGCCGGATGCGACGGACCCATGTTGAGGATGAGCTTTTCCCCGAGGAGGTCCGAGGTGTCGCTGCCCTCGCTGAGAGCGGCTTGCGTGCGGGCCAGAGTGTCGGGATGTTCGATTTCTGTCGTGGTGACGGCCATTGGCGGATGGGGGGACGGTACGTTTGGCGTGGCCGCAGCCGCAAGCGGAATTTGTGAAAAGATTCACAAGCGACCGTCAGACTACGTGCAAGCCCCTGCCCGCCTCCAGCACTCGCGAGTGCAAGCCGTCTCTCTCCATCTGTGGGGAATCAGAAATTTCCTCTTTCCACTTTTCCATTTCACTCTCACTTTTTCCGTATGACCGAAGTTCAGCAGCAGATGATCGACAAAGCATTCGAATTGCTCAGCGAGCACTTCGACCATGTGGTGATCGCCGTCGGCACCTACGACGAGGACAAACAGTACACGACCACGGCGTCGTACTATGGCGGCGTGGCTCCGGCCATCGGGCTCTGCAAGCTCTACGAAAACCGCTGGACCAAGGAACACCTCTGGGGTCCGGATGATGAGTTCGAGTAGGCCGGAGATGCGAGGAAAAGGAATGATGGGATGAATGGTTTTCATTCCTGCTCTTCGTCCTATCGACCCCATCGGAAAACAAAAACGGCGCAGGCTGCACGAGGCAACCTGCGCCGAAAGTGAGACTCCGCGAAGATTAGCGGGAGTAAAGTTCGACGATCAACTGTTCGTTGACGATCGGAGCGATCTCTTCGCGCGTCGGGATGCGCGAGACCTTGCCGCTGAATTGATCCTTGTCCACCGTGAGCCAATCCGGCACCGGGGTGATCTGGGTCAGCTCGAGGTTCTTCGCCGCCAAACGGCGGGATTGGGGCTTGTCCTTGACCGTGATCGCGTCGCCGGCCTTCACGTTGAAGGAGGAGACGTCGACCTTGCGGCCGTTGACCTGCACGTGGCCGTGCGAAACCATCTGCCGGGCGGCGCTGCGCGAGTTCGCGAAGCCGAGGCGGTAGATGACGTTGTCGAGACGGGTCTCGAGCAACTGAAGGAGGATCTCACCGGTCACACCGCGGCGGGTGGAGGCGATGCCAAAATAGCGGCGGAACTGTTTCTCGAGGACGCCATATTGGTAACGCAGCTTCTGCTTCTCGCCGAGGGCGATCGCGTATTCGGACTGCTTGCGGCGCGAGCCCTTCGGTCCGTGCATGCCGGGGCCGTAGTTCTTGCGTTCCAGCGCTTTCGAGGGGCCGAAAAGGGCGACTCCGAAGCGGCGGCTGATTCTTGTTTTGGGGCCAGTGTAACGTGCCATAACGAATTGAGTTTAGTGAATTTGAACGGTCAGACGCGGCGTTGTTTGGGCGGGCGGCAGCCGTTGTGCGGCACCGGGGTCACGTCCTTGATGATGCTGATCTCCAGGCCCACGGCCTGGATGGCGCGGACGGCGGATTCGCGTCCGGCACCAGGGCCCTTGACGCGGACTTCGACTTCCTTGAGGCCGTGGCCCATCGCCTGGCGGCAGGCATCCTGCGCGACCATCTGCGCGGCGTAAGCCGTGCTCTTGCGCGAACCCTTGAAGCCGCACTTGCCGGCGCTCGACCAACCGATGGCCGAACCATTCATGTCGGTGATGGTGACGATCGTGTTGTTGAACGAAGCCACGATATGGGCGATGCCGCTGTGGACATTCTTGCTGCCCTTGGCCTTGACGATCTTGATCTGCTCGACGACCGCATTCGGATCGAGCGAGAGATTCTCCTCTTTCTTCGGCTCGGCGGGAGCGGCCGCGTCTTTCTTGGCTTTCGGAGCCTTCTTGGGCGCCTTCGGAGCGGCCTCGGTAGCAGCGGCAACGGGAGCTGCGGGAGCGGCCGCGGCTGCAGCCGGAGCTGCGGTTTCGGCTTTGGGAGCCTCTGTCTTTTCGGAATCAGGCATGATCTTCGTTCAGTATGGGGTTACGCCGCTTTCGGATCCTTGGCGCGCTGGACACCGACGGTCTTGCGCGGGCCCTTGCGGGTTCGGGCATTGGTGGAGGTCCGCTGGCCGCGCACGGGCAACCCGCGGCGGTGGCGAATGCCACGATAGCAGTTGATGGCTTGCAGGCGCTTGAGGTTGGCCTGCAGTTCGCGACGCAGATCGCCTTCGATGGGGAGCTTGCTCGCCGTGATCGCCTGGATGATCTGGTTCAACTGTTCGTTGGACAGATCCTTCGCGCGGGCGTCGGGATTGATGTTGGCTTGCTCGAGGATGCGTTTCGCAGTGCTCGGGCCGATGCCGTAAATGTAAGGCAGCGACGCTTCGATGCGCTTGTCGCCGGGGATTTCAACGCCTAGGAGTCGGGGCATATTCTGTTTTCTTTTGGATTTTGGATTTTATGTCGTTCGGATTTTTTGGGGTCGGGTCTCAGTCAGAAAGCCGAATTCGAAAATCCAAAATTGGCCTTAGCCTTGCCGCTGCTTGTGACGCGTATTCTTGCAAATGACGCGGACCACGTTCTTGCGCTTCACGATGCGGCAGGATTCGCAAAGCCTTTTGACGGATGCTCTTACTTTCATGATTTAAAATTCGGTTTTGTGTTTGGAGGACAAAAAAACGCGCTGGGAAAACCCAGTGCGATACGGGCGGTGGTGCTACTTTTGCCGGAAGGTAATACGACCTTTGGTCAAATCGTAGGGGGACATCTCTAGCAGAACTTTATCCCCTGGCAAGATCCTAATGAAGTGCAAACGCATTTTTCCGGAAATATGGGCGAGGATGCGGTGGCCGTTGGGGAGTTCGACCCGGAACATCGTATTGGGCAGGAGTTCGACGACCTTGCCTTCTACTTCAATAGCGTCTTTTTTCGCCATGTCAGGATTTCCGGTTCACCCTTCGTAATGAGCACGGTGTGTTCGAAATGCGCGGACGGCTTGCCGTCGAGCGTCACGACCGTCCATTTGTCATCGAGCACGCGGACTCCCGCAGTGCCCATGTTGACCATGGGTTCGATCGCCAGCGTCATGCCCGGCTTCAGCTTGGGCCCGCTGCCGGGCCGGCCGTAGTTGGGCACCTGCGGCTCTTCGTGCAGCTTGCGGCCTACGCCGTGTCCCACGAATTCGCGGACCACGGTATATCCATTGGCGATGATCTCGTCTTCGATCGCCGCACAAAGGTCGCCCAGGCGGCGGCCATTCTGCGCATGGGTGATGGCCAGCTCGAGGGTATTCTCGGTGACTGCCAGCAAGCGCTGGATCTTGTCATCGATAATCCCCACGGGCACGGTCGTCGCGGTATCGCCGACCCAGCCATCTTTCACGACGCCGATGTCGAGCTTCACGATGTCGCCGTACTGGATGCGGCGGGGACCGCCGATGCCGTGCACGACTTCATCATTCAAGGAAATGCAGATGTTACCGGGAAAGCCCCGATAACCGAGGAAGGCGCTCTTGCACCCCAGCTCCGCGATAAAATCCGCGGCGGCCTGGTCGACTTCGCCGGTGGTCAGTCCCGGCCGGATCATTCCGGATACCCGATCAAGCACATCACTCGCGGCACGACACGCCAGACGCATCTTTTCAGTCTCGCGCTCAGTCTTGATCGGAATGCTCATGCTACGGCGCCGGTGCGCTGCATTAGTGGAACCGCGTGGCGACCAGGATCACCATACCGGCAATGAACAACACGGCGAGCAAGACGTAGAGCCACAGCATGGCATTCTGCTGGACCACTTCGCCGCGACCCGTGGGGGTTCGGTCGAAGCGGCCGCGAATACGGCCCTTGCGCAGGAAACCATCATAGTGCCGCTGAATCAGGTGCGTCTCGATCTGGCGCATCGTGTCCAGAATCACGCCCACGATAATAAGCAGGCTGGTGCCGCCAAAGAATTGCGCGGTAATGTACGGCACATTCATGCGCTCCGAGAGCATGCCCGGTAGAATCGCGATGACGGTGAGGAAAACGGCGCCCGCGAAAGTCAGGCGCGTCATGGTGAAATCGAGGAAATCCGCTGTCGGCTTGCCGGGACGCACACCAGGAACATAGCCACCGTACTTCTTCAAGTCTTCCGCGATCTGCTGGGGCTGAAACTGTGTAGCCACCCAGAAATAGCTGAAGAAGAAAATCATCGCTCCGTAGACCAGGTAATGCACCCAGCCATGCGTCAGCATGACCGCGATCTTCTGCGCGACCGCCGAGGTCTTGAAGGCCGTCTGGGCGATGGTCGAGGGAAACACGAGCAACGCCTGGGCAAAAATGATCGGCATGACCCCCGCGTAATTCACCTTCAACGGCATGTACTGGGTCTGCCCGCCGTAAATCTTCTGGCCGACCACGCGCTTGGCATATTGGACACTGATGCGGCGTTGCGCCTGAGTCACGCAAATGACCGCCGCGATCACGATCACCAGGAACGCCAGCATGAACACCAGCACCATCGGGTTCACCTGACTCCCCTGCCCGCCCGAGGGAACGAAAGTCCGCCATGCCTGGATCAGCGCGGCGGGGAGACGGGCGACGATGCCCACCGTAATGATCATCGACATACCGTTGCCCACCCCGCGATCGGTGATCTGGTCGCCGATCCACATGAGGAACATCGTCCCGGCCGTGAGGGTGATCACGATCATCACCCGGAACGGAACGCCCGGATCCGACACGAGAGGCGTATGCATCTTCGTGATGGTATCCATGATCCCATGCAGGAAAGGATTGTTCGCCGGACTCTCAAAAGTCAGCGCCAGCAGGTAACCCTGAAAAATACACAGCGCGATGGTGGCATAGCGCGTGTACTGCATGATCTTCTGCCGTCCGCCGTCCTCTTTCGCCAGTTTGCCGAGCTGCGGGATCACCGCCGTCAGCAACTGCAGCATGATCGAGGCGCTGATGTAGGGCATGACGCCCAACGAAAAGACCGCGCAGTTTTCCAGTGCGCCACCGCTGAAGATATTGAACAACGCCGCGACATTGCCGCCGGTTTCGTTGCTGACCTGCGACGCGAACCATTCCTGGATGACCGCCGCATTGACCCCCGGGCAGGTGATCGCCGCGCCGACGCGGACCACGACCAGCAGGATCAGCGTGAAAATGATCCGGGTGCGGAGTTCCGGGATCTTGAAGGTATTGGTAAAGGCCGAGATCATGATCGTAAGGCGCTACCGAATCACCGCGCGGGCCGCAAACACGAAGGGGCCGCGACGGCAGGCCGCGCCGTCCCCGGGATAAGCGCCCGCTGGAGGCATCCGGCGATGGCCATTACTTGAGAGTGAGAGAGCCGCCGGCTTTCTCAATCGCGGCCTTGGCCGTATCGCTGGCCTTGTTCGCGACGATCGTCAGCTTTTTCGTCAACTCACCGCTGCCGAGAATCTTCACCGCGTCGTAAGGGCGGCGGATCACGCCGGCGGCCAGCAGGGACTGCTCGTCCACGGTGGCGCCGTTATCGAACTCGTTGAGAGCGTCGAGGTTCACGATCGCGAAGCGCGTCTTGAACTGGGTGTTGTTGAAGCCGCGCTTGGGCATGCGGCGGATAAGGGGCATCTGGCCACCTTCGAACCCGAGACGGATGCTGCCGCCGGAACGGGCCTTCTGGCCTTTGTGGCCCTTGCCCGAGGTCTTGCCGTGGCCGCTGCTTTCGCCGCAACCGAGGCGCTTCACCCGATGCTTGGAGCCGGGACGGGGCTTGAGGGTATGCAAATTCATAGCTGATTAGGACTGTAAGGCGACACTCCGCTTGGCCGTAATGCCGCGGGTTTCAAAGATCTGGTCACGCACGCGGAGCTGCTGGAGAGCGCCCAGCGTGGCCTTGACGACGTTGGCGTGGTTCTTCGAGCCGAGCGACTTCGCGAGAATGTCGCGAATGCCGGCGGCTTCGATGACGGCACGGACGCCGGTGCCGGCGCGCACGCCGGTGCCTGGGGACGCGGGACGCAGCAGCACGCGGCCGCCGTCGTGTTCGCCCAGGACTTCATGGGGAATGGTGTTTTCGCGCACGGCCACTTTGACCATGGATTTCTTGGCCGAGTCCGAAGCCTTGCGAATCGCTTCGCTCACTTCGTTCGCCTTGCCGAAACCGATGCCCACCTTGCCGAGCTTGTCGCCCGTCACGATGAGGGCGCTGAAGCTAAAGCGACGGCCACCCTTCACGACCTTGGCGCAACGGTTGATGAATACGACTTTCTCCGTCAGTCCGCTATCGTCCTTCGGTTTGTCGTTCCGGTCACGGCGACCGCGATTGCCCTGTCCTTGTCTTGGTTCAGCCATAATAGTTTAGAATTCGAGGCCGCCTTCGCGGGCCGCATCTGCGAGAGCTTTCACTTTGCCGTGATAGATAAAGCCGCCGCGATCGAATACGACCTTGACGACATTTTTGGCTTTGGCGCGTTCGGCCACCGTCTTGCCGATCTTGACGGCCGTTTCGACGTTGGCGTGGGGCACCTTGCCGCGGAGATCTTTCTCCGTCGTATTCGCCGAGGCCAGCGTCTTGCCGGCTTCGTCGTCGATGACCTGGGCGTAAATGTTCTTGCCCGAGAAATGCACGGCCAGGCGCGGACGCTCCGGCGTACCGGAGACCTTCTTGCGCAGGCGCTCGTGGCGCATCTTGAGAGGATTGAGTTTCTTCGTAGCCATGACTTATTGGACGGTTTTGCCTTCCTTGCGCTGGATCTGTTCGCCGGCGTAACGGACACCCTTGCCCTTGTACGGCTCAGGCGGATAATAGGCGCGGATGTCGGCGGCCACCTGGCCGACCAACTGGCGGTCGATGCCTTCGACCTTGATCTTGGTGTTTTCCGCGACGGTGATCTTGATGCCCTGCGGAATCGGGAAATGCACATCGTGCGAGAACCCGAGATTGAGGTCGAGGATGGGGCCCTTGACCGCCGCCTTGAAGCCGACGCCCTGGATCTCGAGATCCTTGGTGAAGCCGGTGGAGACGCCGGTGACGATGTTGTTCACCAGCGCGCGGGAAAGACCGTGCAACGCGCGGACCTTGCGGTCTTCGCTGGTGCGCTCGATGTGCACCGTGGTGCCATCCACGCGTCCCTTGATCTGCTTGGGCAGCGTCCACGCGAGCTTGCCTTTCGGCCCTTCGGCCGTCACGGCGCCGTCGCCGGAGATGGAAAGCTTCACCTTGGCGGGAAGCTCAATGATTTTTTTACCGATACGGGACATAACGAAAGTTCAGTTACCAGACGATGGCGAGCAATTCGCCACCGATGTTTTGCTTCTTGGCTTCGCGGCCGCTGACGATGCCTTGCGGCGTGGAAAGGATGGAGATGCCCATGCCGCCGAGCACGCGCGGAATCTCGGAGACGCCGATATACTTGCGCAGGCCGGGCTTGCTGACGCGCTTCAGGCCGGTGATGGCCGAGGTGCGGTTGTGGGTCTTGGTGGTCACCTTGATCTGCGGGAACTTGCCCGTAGTGTCCACTTCGTAATTCGCGATGTAGCCTTCCTGCTTCAGGATGCGGGCGACCTCGGCTTTGATTTTCGAGTAAGGGGCGATGACCTCGGCCTTGTGGGCCGTGCCGGCGTTGCGCAGGCGCGTGAGGAAATCGGCAATGGGATCGGAGAGTTGGCTCATGTCTAATAATTAGGCTGGGGTTTCCTCAGCCTTCTTTTGCGGAGGCCGCTTGGCCTTGTCGGTGAAGGGCATGCCCAGCTCACTGAGCAGGGATTTGGCTTCCGCGTTGGTCGCCGCCGTGGTGACAATGGTGACGTCGAAACCGATGTTGCGCTTGATCTTGTCCAACTCCACTTCAGGAAAGATGGACTGATCGGGCACGCCGAGGGTGTAGTTGCCGTTGCCGTCGAAAGCGCGGGTCGAAACACCACGGAAATCGCGAATACGGGGGAGCGCAGTCTTGATCAGGCGCTCGAGGAATTCATACATGCGGGGACCACGCAGGGTCACCTTGGCGCCGATCGCCTGGTATTGGCGGAGCTTGAAGTTCGCGATGCTCTTCTTGGAGCGGGTCTCGGCTGGCTTCTGGCCGGTGATGAGCGCGATTTCGTTCTTCACGTCCTCGAGTCCCTGCTTCACGTCGGTGCTGGCATTCACGCAGCTATTGACCACAACCTTGACGATCTTGGGGATCTGGTTGACGTTTTTATAGCCATGCTTTTCCTGCATGCTCGGGATCACGCGATCCTTGTAAAATTGGTAGAGTTCAACAGCCATGGTCAGGAAGCTTTCTTCTTGGATTTCGATTTCGTCTTCGCCGCCTTGCCGGCAGCTTCCGTCTCCTCGACACGCTTGACGTTGGAAACGTGGATCGGACCCTCGCGCTGAATGATCGCGCCTTGCGGGTTGTCCTGGGATTTCTTGGTGTGCTTCTTGATCATGCGCACACCTTCGATCAACACCTGCTGCTTGGCGGGAAAGAGCTGGAGCACTTTGCCGGTGGAACCCTTGTGGTTCCCGGTGATGACCTGGACGTTGTCGCCCTTCTTAACATGAAAACGGGTGCTGGCCATGGTTACAGTACCTCCGGGGCGAGCGAGACGATCTTCATGAAGTTCTTCTCGCGGAGTTCACGGGCCACGGGTCCGAAGATACGGGTGCCGCGCGGGTTGAGATCCTTGTCGATGATGACGATGGCGTTGTTATCGAAGCGGAGGTAGCTGCCGTCGTCGCGACGGATCGGCTGCCGGGTGCGAACGATGACGGCGCGGACGACTTCACCTTTCTTCACGGTGCCGCCGGCGCTGGCCTCGCGGATGTGTGCGGTGATGACGTCGCCGACGTGGGCCTCGGGCGAGTTCTTCTTGCCGATGACGCCAATCATCTTCGCCATGCGGGCGCCGGTGTTGTCAGCGACATCTAGTCTGGAACGAATCTGGAGCATAAAAAGGGGCGCGGAGTATACGTCAGTGCTTGAGAACTTCAACCAAACGCCAGCGCTTTAATTTGGAGAGCGGGCGGGTCTCGGCGATGCGGACGGTATCACCGACCTGCGCGGTGTTGTCCTCATCGTGCGCATAGAAGCGCTTCACTTGCTTGACGATCTTGCCAAACTTGGCGTGCGGGACGCGGGTGGTGGTCTCGACGACCGCGGTCTTCTTCATCTTGGTGGAGACGACCTGGCCGACGCGCTCCTTGCGGAGGCCGCGGGACGGCGTGGATTCAATGGTGGTGGCTGTGGTCTGCTCGCTCATGGCTTACTTGGCTGCGGCCGAAGTGGCCTTGGTCTTTTGTTGGAGCACCGTTTCGAGGCGGGCGATTTCCCGGCGGATGGCGCGGAGCTGGCTCGGCTTTTCGAGCTGGCCGCTCTGCTGCTGGATGCGCAGGTGGAAACTTTCCTCGCGCAGCTCGTGCTTGCGGGCGGCGAGCTCCTGCGTGCTCAGTTCACGAATTTCTTTGATCTTCATAGACTAGGCGGCGCGGTGGCGGGTGAGAAATTTGGTGCGGATGGGCAGCTTGTCGGCGGCCAGGCGCAGGGATTCGCGGGCCACGGACTCCGGCACGCCATCGAGCTCGAACAGGATATTGCCCGGGCGGACGGTGGCCACCCAGTATTCGGGAGCGCCTTTGCCCTTGCCCATGCGGGTTTCCGGCGGGCGCGCGGTCACGGACTTGTCCGGAAAAATGCGAATCCAGAGCTTGCCTTTGCGCTTCATGTTGCGGGTCAGTGCGACACGGGCGGCTTCAATCTGGGTATTGGTGATCCAGGCGCGGTCCAGCGTCTGGAGAGCGAACGCTCCGAAATCAATGGCGACGTTCCGTGTCGCATTTCCCTTGCGGCTTCCCCGCTGAGTCTTGCGATACTTCACTCGTTTGGGCATCAAAGGCATAACCTGGTGTCTTTCGTAAAGGGCGTTGCGTTAGTGGGCGGCGGGGGCTTCGGCGGGAGGCGTTTCGCGCTTCTCCACGGGTTGCGGCTCGGCGGCACCTTCCGGTTTGCAGAGCCAGCACTTGACGCCGATCTTGCCATACACGGTGTTCGCTTCGGCGAAGCCGTAATCGATGGCCTGGCGAAGGGTATGCAACGGGATCTTGCCCTCGCGATACCATTCCGCACGGCTGATTTCCGCGCCGCCAAGGCGGCCGGCGCAGCGGAGCTTGATGCCTTGGGCACCAAATTCCATCGTCTGCTGGATCGACTTCTTCATTGCGCGGCGGAAGCTGATCCGGCGCTCGATCTGGAGAGCCACGTTCTCGGCCACCAACTGGGCGTCGAGTTCCGGGGTTTTGATTTCCTGGATGTCGATCTTGACCGATTTGCCATTGGAGAGCTTTTCGATCTCCTTGGTCATGTTCTCGATCTCGGTGCCCTTGCGTCCGATGACGATACCCGGGCGGGCGGTAAAGATAGTGACGCGGATGCTGTTCCACGCGCGCTCGATGACGATCTTGGAGACCGCCGCAAGCTTGAGCTTGTCCTTCACATACTTGCGGATCTTGAGATCCGAGTTGAGGAACTCAGGCAATTCCTTGGGTGAAGCGTACCAGCGCGAGCGCCAGTCACGGTTCACTGCCAGACGATAGCCGATAGGATTAACTTTCTGACCCATATTATTCTTGAGTGGTGGTCTGCTCGGGAGCGGGAGCGGCCGCGGGCGCCGTGGTCGCCGTTTCTTCCACAGCGGCGGGCGCTGCGGGAGCCACGGCTTCAACCGGGGCAGCGGCTTTCTTCTTCGCCGCGGGCTTCGCGGACTTGCCCTTGCCGGCCGATTTCTTCGGCTGGCGCTTGGGCTTGATCTCGATCTCGTCCGTCAAAATGATGCGGATGTGGGACGTGCGCTTGCGGATGGGGCCGGCGCTGCCGCGGGCCTTGGGCTGGAAACGCTTGAAGGTGGGGCCTTCGCCAACGGTGGCTTCCTTCACGACGAGCTTGTCGGCGCGGAGGTTGTTGTTGTTCTCGGCATTGGCCACGGCGCTCTTCAGCGTCTTGGAAATGAGCACCGCCGCCTTGCGCGGGGTAAAAGCAAGGATGTCGAGCGCCGCCGCCACGGGCAGGCCCTGGATCTCGCGCGTGACTTCCCGGGCCTTGAAGGCCGAGATGCGTGCGCCTCGATGGATGGATTTGATCTGCATGCTAAGTGCTCGTCTAAGTTTGGTTAGGTAAATTGGGTTAACGGCGGGCTTCCACTTTTAAGTGGTCCCCGACCTTGATGCGGTCTTTTTCAGTAGTTAGATCTTGAATCACGGCGCCCGAGATTTTCTCGCGGACGTCGACGACCCGGACACTGCCCACGATGTGATCGCCGCGGATTACCTGGAAAGGCATCCCGATCTTCACACCCTGTTTGGTCCCGAGGTTCAGCACCACCAGCGCGAGGTCGTCCCGCACACTGATCGCCATGCCATCGGAGATGGTCGAGGGCACCGGGACCGCTTCCACCGCATTCGGTGAAGAGCCCCCCAGCACGGTGTCCACTTTGCGGAACGCCGCCTCGAGCGTGGCGATGGACTCCGGATTCGTGCTCGGCGCCGTCTTTTGGTAAAGATGGGCAGCCTCGGAAACTTGCAGCAGGACTTCGGAGAGATTCTTTTTCTCCTCGGCCATATTGCGCAGGTCGCTCACGGCATCCAGCAATCGCTGTTCAAGCTTGGCACTGTTGCCGCCGGATGCGTCGAGCCCGAGGGCTTCGATCCGCAGCTTCAATTCCCCAGCCTGCCGTTTGAAGATTTCGCTTTCGCCACTGGTCGCCGCGAGGTTTTTCCTCATGTCGGCCAGCGTCTTCTCGGTTTCAGCGAGAGCATCGCGGAGTTGTTTGTTTTCCCCGAGAACTTTCTCGAGGGTCACTTTCAACTCGCTGTATTCAATATCTAATTCTGACAAAGAACCTTTGGCTTGCCCCTCCAGTCTTGCGACCGAAGCGAGGCTGAGCCCGGCGACCAGCGCCGCGAACTTCAGGCCGAGGGTCGAGATTTTCATTCTCTCAACTCTGGACCATGGCTCGCGCTACTTGGCGACCTTGGCGGTGTGGGAACCGTGCTTCTTGAAGATTCGCGTGGGCGAAAATTCACCAAGCTTGTGCCCCACCATGTTTTCCGTCACGAAGACGGAGTTAAAAATTTTGCCGTTGTGGACGAGGAACGTGTGTCCCACGAAGTCCGGCGTGATCATCGAGCGGCGCGACCAGGTCTTGATCGGCTTCTTGACGCTCGCGTCATTCATTTTCTCGATTTTGTCGTAGAGGTGTCCGTCAACGAACGGACCTTTTTTAAGAGAGCGACCCATGATGTGTTAGGTAAGATGGTTACTTCGACTTCTTCTTCGACTTACGACGTTCAATGATAAAGCTGTTGCTCGGCTTGTGCTTGCGGCGGGTCTTGAAACCCTTCGCGAGCTGGCCCCAGGGCGACATCGGATGATGACGTCCGCCACCGCCCTTGGACTTGCCCTGGCCGCCACCCATCGGGTGATCGACCGGGTTCATGACCATGCCGCGGACCGTGGGACGAACCCCGCGCCAGCGGCTGCGGCCGGCTTTGCCCGAGGAGACATTCATGTGCTCGCTGTTGCCGACCTGGCCGATCGTCGCGTAGCACTTCACGTGAATCTTGCGCAGTTCGCCGGAAGGCATCTTGACCAGGGCGTAATCGCCTTCGCGGTTGTTCAGCATGACCTGCTGACCGGCGCTGCGGGCGATCTGGCCGCCGCGACCGGAAACGAGTTCCACATTGTGGATGGCCGTGCCGAGCGGGATGGCGCTGAGCGGAAGGGCGTTGCCGACCTTGGGCTCCGCGGTCTCACCGGCGGAAACCTTGTCGCCGACGTTCAATCCCGCGGGAGCGAGAATGTAGGTCTTCTCGCCGTCGGTATACTGGAGCAAAGCAATGCGGCAGGTGCGGTTCGGATCGTACTCGATCGCCTTCACTTCCGCCACGATGTCACGCTTGCGGCGCTTGAAGTCGATGATCCGATACTTCTGCTTGTGACCACCGCCGATGTGGCGGCAGGTGATCCGGCCATTGTTATTGCGGCCACCGGAGCGGCGCTTGATGACGACCAGCGATTTCTCGGGCTTGGATTTGGTAACCTCTTCGAACGACGGCAGCGCCTTGAAGCGGTTGGTCGGGGTAAGAGGACGGAAAGTTTTGAGGGCCATGGCAGGTTACGGGTTAGGCGAGTTCGATCTTGTCGCCGGCCTTCAAGGTCACGACGGCCTTCTTCCAGTCCGACTTGCGGCCGAAGGAAGCGGTGCGTTCGCGCTTCTTCTTGCCGGCGTAATTCATGGTATTCACCGCGATGACGGTCTTCTTGAAGAGCTTCTCAATGGCCGCCTTGATCTGGGTCTTGTTGGCGTGGGGCTTGACGCGGAAAACATACTTGTTTTCCTTCTCCGCGAGGAGCGTCGCCTTTTCGGTCAGGCGGACCGTATCGATAATGTCGTAGGGCTCGTTCATTTGGCGAGGCGGTCGGCGATTTGGGCGAGGGCCGTCATTGGTGATGACGATCTTGCGGAAGTGCAAAAGTTGTTCGGTGTTCACCTCGGCGGCGGTGATGAGCAACGTCGGCTGGACGTTGCGGGCCGAGAGGTAGGTGTTGTTGTCGAAGGCGGCGGAGACGATCAACGTCTTCGGCTCTTCCGTGATCTGGGCGATGGCCGCCGCGAATTGCTTCGTGCGGGGCTCCTTGACGGCGAATTCGTCGACGACGATCACGTCGCCCGCCTTGATGCGCTCGCTCAGCGCCTTGCGCAGGGCGATTTTCTTCACGCTCTTGGAGACCTTCTTGGAGTAGTCGCGCGGATGCGGTCCGAAGACCACGCCGCCGCCGACCCACACGGGGCTCGACTTGTAACCGGCGCGGGCGCGGCCCGTGCCTTTTTGCCGCCAGGGCTTGGCGCCCGAGCCACTCACGGTCGCCTTCGTCTTGACGGAGGCGGTGCCGCTGCGACGGTTGGCGCGCATGGCGACCACCGTGTCATGAATGACCTGGGTGTATTTGCCATTCTCGATCACGTCGATGTTGGCCGCCTTCGCGGCTTCAATGGTAAGAACTTTCGCAGCCATAAATTACTTCGCAGCCTCCGGTTGAGCTTTCTTCGCGGGGCGGATGACGATGTAGGTGCCGTTCGCGCCGGGCACCGCGCCGCTGATCAGGATCACGCCCTCTTCCGGGCGGACCTGCACGACCTTGAGATTCTGGACCGTCACGCGCTCGTCGCCCATGTGGCCAGGCATGCCCATGTTCTTCCAGATGCGGCCCGGGGTCGAGCGGTTGCCGATGGCGCCGTTGCGGCGATGCATCATCGAACCGTGCGATTGCCCCTGCCCGGCCATGTTATGCTTGCGCACCACACCCTGGAAGCCTTTGCCTTTCGAGCGGCCGATCACGTCCACCACGTCGCCGACAGCGAACTGGTTGACACTCAGGTCCAGCGCGCCTTCGAGCGAAGTGCCTGCGGGGAGACGGAACTCCTTGATGTGCTTCTTCGGCTCGGAGCCGGCCTTCTTGAAATGGCCGAGCAGCGGCTGCGTCACGCGCTGTTCTTTCTGCGTGTCGAAACCCACTTGCACGCCGACGTAGCCGTCGTTCTCGGTGGTCTTGGTTTGCAGAACGGTATTGCCGCCGGCTTCGATGACGGTCACGGGCGTGGCTTTGCCCTTGTCGTCATAAACCCGGGTCATCCCGATCTTTTTGCCTAGTAGTCCAATCTTCATGTCGTGGTCGGGCGAAAGGGTCAGATCTTGATGGTGATGTCCACGCCAGCGGGCAGGTTGAGCTTCTTGAGCTCATCCACCGTCTTGGCGGTCGGCTCGATGATGTCGAGCAGGCGCTTGTGGGTGCGGACTTCGAACTGGTCCATGGACTTCTTGTCCACGTGCGGAGACCGGTTCACGGTGAATTTTTCAATGCGCGTCGGCAGCGGGATCGGTCCCGCGACCTTGGCGCCAGTGCGCTTGGCGGTCTCGACGATTTCCGCCGACGACTGGTCGAGCATGCGGAAGTCGAATGCTTTGAGACGGATGCGAATGCGTTGTCCGGTCATAAATTCAGTAGGTTATTTGGCTTTCTGGTCCAACACGGCGGCGAGGACCTGGGCCGGGACTTGTTCAAAGTGGGAGGGTTCCATCGAGTAACTCGACCGGCCTTTCGACAGCGAGCGAATCGCCGTCGAGTAACCGAACATTTCCGCCAACGGCACGTCTGCGTTGATGATGGAAAGATTGTTCTTCGCCTCGATGCCCTTGATGGCAGCGCGGCGGCGGCTGAGATCGCCCATGATGTCGCCCTGGTATTCTTCCGGGGTGCTGTTTTCGACTTTCATGATCGGCTCGAGCAGAATGGCGCCGGCCTTCTTGAAGCCGTCCTTCACCGCGAAAATAGCCGCCATCTTGAACGCGAGTTCGTTCGAGTCGACGTCGTGGTAGCTTCCGTCGATGATGTCGATCTCGACATCGATCACCGGGTAACCGCCGACCACCCCGTTCAGGACCGCTTCTTCCACGCCCTTCTTACAAGCGGGGATGTACTCCTTGGGAATCGTGCCGCCGACGACCTTGTTCTCGACGATCAGGCCCTTGCCGCGCTCACCGGGGCGGACGTTGACAATGACGTGACCGTATTGACCGCGACCGCCGGACTGCTTGACCAGGCGGCCTTCGCCCGTGGCTGGCTTGGTGATGGTTTCGCGATACGCGATCTGCGGCTTGCCGGAGTCGGCGTCCACCTTGAATTCGCGCAACATACGGTCGCGAATGATTTCGAGGTGCAGTTCGCCCATGCCCGCGATGATCGTCTGGCCGGTGTCTTCGTCGGTCTTGACGCGGAAAGTCGGATCTTCTTCCGCGAGGCGCTGCAGAGCGATGCCCATCTTTTCCTGGTCGAGCTTCGTCTTCGGCTCGATCGACATCGAGATCACCGGGTCAGGGAAGGACGGCGGGATGAGGAAGATCGGATGATCTTCGTCGCAAAGCGTGTCACCCGTGGTGACGTTCTTGATGCCCACGATCGCGGCGATGTCGCCCGAGTAAATCGTGTCGATGTCTTCGCGCTTGTCAGCCTGGATCTGGATCAGGCGGCTGATGCGGTCGCGCTTGTTCGTGCGCGGGTTGTAAATCGTGTCGCCCTTGGTGACCTTGCCGGAATAGACGCGGAAGAAAACCAGCTTGCCGACGAACGGGTCGGTCCAGAGCTTGAAGGCCAGCGAGCAGAATTTGCCGTTGTCGTCCGTGACCGCTTCCATGGGGGCACCTGTATCGGGGTTCTGACCCTTGGCCGGAGGAATATCGATCGGGCTCGGAAGGTAATCCACCACCGCGTCGACGAGATACTGCACACCCTTGTTCTTGAAGGCCGAGCCACCGACGACCGGCACAAATTTGTTGGCGATCGTCTGCCGGCGGATACCGCGCTTCAGCATTTCGATCGTGATCGGCTGCTCCTCGAGGAAGGCCGTGCCGACTTCATCGTCGAGATCGGCAATCGCCGCCACCAGCTCGTCGTAAGCCGTGTCGACCATCTCTTTCGCTTCGGCGGGAATGTCTTCGACCTTGTAGTTGGAGCCCATCTTCTCGTCGTCGAGATAGATGATCGCCTTCTTGTTGATCACGTCATACTGCCCCTTGAGCTCGTCTTCCGCTCCGATGGGGATCAGCACCGGCCACGCATTCGCGTTCAGCTTGGTGCGCATGTCGTTGATCGCGTTGTTAAAATTCGCGCCCGTGCGGTCCATCTTGTTGACGAAGGCGATGCGGGGCACCGCATACTTCGTCGCCTGGCGCCACACCGTCTCGGATTGCGGCTGTACACCGGCCACACCACAGAAAACCGCGATGGCACCGTCGAGCACGCGCAGGGAACGCTCCACTTCCGCCGTGAAATCCACGTGGCCGGGAGTGTCGATGATGTTCACCCGCATCTTGATGCCTTCGAAGGCCTTGTAGACGCCCGCTTCCTTGCGCTGCTGCCAGAAGCATGTCGTCGCCGCCGACGTGATCGTAATGCCGCGCTCGCGTTCCTGCTCCATCCAGTCCGTCACGGTCGTGCCTTCATGCACCTCACCGATCTTGTGGATCATGCCGGTGTAGAAAAGGATACGCTCGGTGAGCGTCGTCTTGCCCGCATCGATGTGCGCGGCGATACCGATGTTACGCGTCCGCTCCAGTGGGTACTGGCGGTTCGGCGAGTTGGGATTGGAAGTGGCGGCGGGAGCAGCAGCGGCGGACATAGGAGTAGCGCGTTACTGGGAGGGATTAAAACCGGAAGTGAGCGAAAGCGCGGTTGGCCTGCGCCATCTTGTGAGTGTCGTCCCGCTTCTTGATCGCGTTGCCCTGGCCATTCGCGGCTTCCTTCAGCTCCGACGCGAGCGCCTTGACGAGCGGGACATTCTTGCGGCTCTGCGCATAACCGACGATCCAGCGCATGGCCAGCGCCATCTGGCGGGCCGGCGGCACCTCCATCGGCACCTGATACGTGGCGCCACCGACGCGGCGGCTCTTCACCTCCAGGCGGGGCTTCACATTATCGAGCGCCTTGTTCAAGACTTCGAGCGGATCCACCGCGTCCGTTCCCGTGCGGGTCTCCTCGATCGCCGTATAGACGATGCGCTCGGCGAGCGACTTCTTGCCATCCTGCATGACCGTGCTGATCAACCGAGCCACCACCGGGCTGTGGTAACGGCCATCCAACTTCTCGATTTTGTGAATTACGCGACGACGACGGGACATGGTAAGCGGGTATTAAAGTGGATTACTTCTTCTTGCCTTTGCCCTTGGCTTCAGCTTCGGCGCCGGGCTTCGGACGTTTCGCACCGTACTTCGAGCGGCTGCGGCGGCGGCCATCCACCCCGAGGGCGTCGAGCGTGCCGCGGACGATATGATAACGCACCCCGGGAAGATCCTTCACGCGGCCGCCACGGACGAGGACGATCGAGTGCTCCTGGAGGTTGTGACCTTCACCGGGAATGTAAGCGATCACTTCCTGCCCATTCGTCAGACGCACCTTGGCGACTTTGCGCAGCGCCGAGTTCGGCTTCTTCGGCGTCCGGGTCATCACCTGCACGCAGACTCCGCGGCGTTGCGGACAATTGGTCAGTGCCGGCGATTTGGACTTCACCGTTACTTTGGTACGCCCTTTACGGACGAGCTGGTTGATCGTTGGCATGTGGAAAAAATTGAAGACTGCGGCTGCACTGCCCGCGTTCCGTTGGTGACGGAATCTGGGGACTGAAAAACCCGCCGGGGCGGTATTTCGCAACATCCGCCGGGAGCGGGGAGCGCGGACACTAGGAGGTTTCACTTGCGGCGCAAGTCATTTTCTTCGCGTCTGCGTTATTTCTTTTTTCCTTCCACGGGCTCCTGCTTCGACTCCACCCGTCGTCGAAGCTGCCAGCCGGAGCCGGAGCCGCGAGAGCGAGGGTGGAAACCCAGCGAGAGCGCGAAAGGGACGGTTTGTTTACGGGACAACTCGAAACCGTGCAAGAGACTTTTTCAAAAAAGTGCAGGGAATCGCCCCTCCCGCTTCCAACTTCACGATCACTCCCGCATCGTGTATCGCCCGCCAATCCCCATGAATGCTAGCTCTACAGAGCGCAAGCCCATTCGGATATCGCATCACTCGACCAGGCAGAATTCGCGATCAAGCGACCGGACGCCATCGGCGAGGCGGCCCGTCTTTATTATCGGAGGATGCGATCGAGATCGCCGTCGGGCCGTGCCACGCACGTGATGACGTCGATGGGCACGATGTTTCCCTCGTCGTCGCGGACAAAATTGTCGGGCTTGGCATCGCTGACCAGGACGCCGGCAGCGGGATGGAACCAAGTGGTGTGCGCGATGTGATCGTTGGCGATCTTGTCCGCCGGTACACGCACGAAGCCTTCTCCGATGAAGAACGTCTCGATACCCGCCGCGTCCGGGATGTCGCCGTGAATGGCGGGCTGGGAAGTAACGATGCCGGCGGACGGGCTGAGGCCCTCGAAGCGAACATCGTCGCCCCAAAGTTCGCGGGTAACGTCAATCCGCGTGAGATATTCGCTGGGCAGTGCCACGCGAAACCGCAGGTAGCCGCCGAAAGGCGCGACAACGGCATCGACGGTGAAGCCATAGCCGTCGCGCGTGGCCTTCAAGACGCGCCTCCCATCCGGGCCTAGCTCGACGTCGTGTTCAACGCCACCTGGGCTGGTCGCCTCCGGTCGCGCCGCGATGACGTACTCCGGATGCGCAGCGACGAGTCGCTTTAAGCCGCCTTGTTCGCGAGCATAGCGCTGCGCGAGATCTTCGCCGGCGGCGCGGCTTGCTGCCTCAGCCGCTGTAAGGTTAGCGCGGGCTGCCTGCTCCGCGCTTGCCGCAAGCGCGCGGCGAGCGGGTGTAGGATTTTCGGATCCGGCTTGGTCTCGCTCATTCATTCATCCTCGCTGGATTCGTCCTCCTAGGCAACGGGATTTTCGGCCTCACCTCAACCGAGGAGTGTGCGCGCGAGGAGAGCGAGCCACGGATTTAGCTCAGAAACTGGAGGAGCGTGCGCGGCAGAGTGGAAAGCTCGAAGGTATTCGCGGAGCAAAAATTTCTGTGAGGTGAAATTCCGAACGCGACGACCATGCGCGGTTAATGCCATACCGTAGCGTTAATGGCGGGGCTGAAAGAGGGATCGGCAGCTTCCCGCGAAGCCGGCTGTCGGCACCAGGCTCAGGGTGCGCATTTCCCCTCATGCCATACGCCCAGATTCGAAGCCGTGTCCGAATCGATAGTGCAGGCCATCAGGGGCTTCCTTTGGGGGTTTCATCCGGCCTGGACGCTTGATCCCTCTTCTATGAATGCCACTTTGAATCCCGATCTCCCCCGCCCCGCCATCGCGACCCGAAAACGCGTCTTGCTGGTGGACGATCATGCGATGGTTCGCAAAGGGCTCGCGACGCTCTTCGGGGAGATGGACGACTTGGTGGTGTGCGGCGAGGCGGAGAGCGCCCCGCAGGCGCTGGAGGCGATGCGCCGGTGCGATCCGGATGTGGCGGTGCTCGACATCACGATGCCGGGGGCGAATGGGATCGAACTGACCAAGGCGATGCTCGCCGAGCGGCCGAAGCTGCCGATCCTGGTCTTTTCGATGCACGACGAATCGCTCTACGCCCTGCGCGCCTTGCGGGCCGGGGCCAAGGGTTACGTGATGAAGTCCGAGCCGGCCTCGGAGATCCTGGTCGCGTTGCGCAAGGTGCTCGGCGGAGAGATCTATGTGAGTACGCGCTTCGGCGAGCGCCTCGTCTTCCAGGCGATCCAGTCGCAGAACGGGAGCGTGCAGGGTTCGCCGGTGGATAATCTTTCGGACCGCGAGCTGGAGGTGCTCCATCATCTGGGCAAGGGCCTGGGGACGCGCGACATCGCGGCGAACCTGAACCTGAGCGTAAAGACGATCGAGACGCATCGCGCCCACATCAAGGAGAAGCTGGGAGTAAAGGATTCCGAGGAGATGGTGCGGTTCGCGCTCGATTGGGTGACGCTGGAGGAAGGGTAAAACACCAGGCCCGGAGGGTTCTCAGAATGTAGCCGGTGGCGTCAGCCACCGGAATTTCCATCAACCCGACCAGCCCCAGCGGGGCGACAGCACTTGATCCTCCGAGGCAGAAATTCTGCCGCCCCTCCGGGGCTTGCGCCGTTTTTTCGCGGGCCCGGTGGCTGACGCCACCGGCTACATTCTCACGGCCCTCCGGGCCTGTTGTACCTGTTGTCCGACGGTCCCTTGCGCTCGCGCGGGATGAAGTGCCAGTGCTTCCGCTCATCCCCGGCGAGACGGGCCGCGGAAGGGCATCGCCGCGACCGTGCGGGCGGCGAGGTGCGATTCAGGGGTATGAGCTCGAAAAAACCATCTCCCGACGACGAAGAAGAAGAACAGACGGCGGAGGAAATCGCCGATGCCACGGATGAAACTCCCACGGACGTGACCGCGCCGGAATTGAGCGCCAAGACGGAGAACCTGACCGAATGGGACGACGTGCCCTCCTCGCATGGCACGGCGGCGCCGACGGTGACCAATGACGACGATGACGAAGACACGATCGCCTCGAAACTGGTCTACGAGGGCACCGACGAAGCCGACCGCGAGCAACGCCTCGCCGCCGCCGATCCGGATTACGAGCCGTAGGCTTTGGCGGCAAAGTCTTTGCGCCGGAGGCGCTCCTTACCCGCCCGTCATTCTGAGCTTGCGAAGAACCTCTGATTTCGCTCTGGCATCTTGCGCGTGGCCGCTTGTGCAAGGCTGGCACCCTCGTCTACCAAACTGGTGAAGAAAGGCAGAAGATCAGAGGTTCTTCGCAAGCTCAGAATGACGGGCAGGAAGAGGCACGCGCCATACCCGTTCACGACTCATCCGGATCGGGAAACGAAGGCCTGCAATTCCTGGGCGAACGCGGGGCCAACCGCGCGCTCTTCGTGTTTGAAATAAACGAACGCTTCGGACCAGCGCGACCGCTGGCGGCCGAGATGGTCCGCCCATTTCTGGATGCCGGCCGAGGTGTAGTCCTCGCGCCGCAGACGCAGATAGCCGAAGTCGGCGGTAGCGACAGCCGGGGTGGCGAGCTCTTCGTTCTCGGCGATGCAAAGCGCCGCCTGGGCGGCGCGCAGGGTCTCGAAGACGGCCTCGTCGAACCACGAGGGATGCCGGAACTCAAAGGCGGCGCGCATTCCCTGCGGGATGTCGGCAAGGAAGGCGCGCAGGACATCGACGTCTTTGTCAAACGTCGGCGGCAGTTGGAACAGGACCGGACCGCATTTCTCCTCCGCGACGGCGATGGCCTGGGCAAAAACGCCCAGCAGCTCCGCACAACCGCGCAGCTTGGCGAAATGGGTCACGCGCTGCGGCGCCTTGAAGCTGAAGCGAAACTGCGCCGGCGTGAGACTCGACCATTTGAGAATGGTCCCCGCCGCAGGGATGCGGCGAAAGGTGTAGTTGATCTCGGTGCTCGAGAAATGCTCCCCGTAAAAGGGCAGCATCTTGCTCGCCGGCATCTTCTCCGGGTAGAATTTGCCTTTCCACTCGGGATACTGAAAGCCCGACGTGCCGATCCATAGTTTCATCGCGCAAGGTCTAGCAGAAGATCATCGCGGCGTCACCGGAGTCGGGCGAACGGCAAAATCCCAATGCTCGCCGCATCGGCCTACCCCCCGGCGGCGGGGGAACAGCGCTCGGTGAGATCCGTGCGATTCACGATTCCCACAATCCGCATCTCGCGATCCACCACCGGCAGCCGGTCGACCTGGTGCTCGTCCATCTTCCGCAGCGCTTCCGCGCAGCCGTCGTCTTCGAAGCAGGACACCACCGTGTCGTTCATGATCGCTCTTACGGTGATGGTATTCGGATCGTGGCCGAAGCCCGCGGCATGGAAATCGGGATCGCACTGATCCACGACGCCGACCAGATGACGCCCTTCCGCCACCGGCAGGGTGCTCACGTCCATCTCGCGCATCTTGTCCCCTGCTTGCTGGACAGAGTCGCCGGGATTCAGCACAGCCTGCTTTTCCGTCAACACGGTCTCCAGGTTGGTGGAACGTACGCGCAGTTTGGAATCGGTCGAGTCGGGCATAAAATAAAGGTGTCGGGTTAGCCTGCAGACATGCGCTTCGCCGTTTGAGGCGAATACGGAAACTACCGCGGCGCCGTATTCCGCAGGCTGGAAGCCGCGGGACGCACGCGCACATCGTGCAGGACACCCGACAAATCCAGAAGTTGGTTCGGTTGCAACGTGATGCTATTCCCATTGCTCATCATCACCGTGCCGTCCGATCTGGCGACGGCGCCGTTCGAGAGCCGGACGTCCGCCTTGATCTTTTCCGTCACCCCATTCCGCGTCAGGAAAGCTTCTCCCCCGGCGGCCGTAATTCCGTCGCGGGAAGACGCACCCACGGCGGTTTTCGGAGCGGAATCGGGGGCGACCGAGGAGACCGGCGCGACCCCTTCCGCGGTCAACGCCACTTCCTGGATGGAACCGTCGAAAGTCAAAAGCTGATTGGGGCGCAATGAGGTGGTCCCGCCGCCCGGCGAGGTGATGCTTCCATTGGACTGCACGTGCATGCCGTTGGGCAGGACGAACTCCCGCTCCACCTTGCTCGTCACCCCGTTGCGCGTCATCACCACTTCCGCACCGCGCAGGGTGAAACCATCGCGCGCCGAGGCGCCGGACTGGGTGCGCGTGGCATTGGCCGCATTGACCTCTTCCGGGGTGTCCGCGACCGCGGTCGCGCAAAGTCCCACCACCGAAAGCGAAGCGAGAATGAACGTCTTCATATCAATAGAATCGGGTGCCTGGGTCCGTCCGGCTGTTTCTTTCCGGTCAGCGTCCTGCACGGCAGGCGCTGACCGGAGGAGGTATCGAGGCGATTGCTGCGGTCGGGCTATTTCACCCGCAGGCTCACTTCATTGCCCTTGGCTTCGGAATCGTTCCCCGCCAGCGGCACGAAGACCTTGTATTCGCCCGGCTTCAAGTCGACGTGCAGGGTCTTCGAATCATTGGGCGCGACGGCGATCATAAATTCCTTCTCGAGGCCTCGTCCCTCGATCTTGAAGTTCTGCCGTTCCTTGCCGTTGTTGCGCACGACGAAGGCGGTCTTCCCCGGCGGAATTTCGCGGTCCATTTCGATGCGCCGCTCGGTGAGCGTCACCTCGATCTTGCGCGCGTCATTGTCCGGGAGCACGGCGTCCTTCACCGTGGTGGCCGCCTTCTTGGTATCTTCCGCGACGACCCGGCCAGCCTCGACCGTTTTGTCCTTCACCTTGCCGAGGGCGTCGGAGGTTTTCTCACCGAGGGTTTTGTCGTCCGCGTGCGCGACTCCGGCGGAAAGAGCGGCCGCCAGCAAAGCCGAATAGAAGAGTTTCGTTTTCATATCCAAAGTATCGCGACCCGTCAGACACCGCCGGGTCAGGCTGGACCATGAGACACCGGTCAGGGAGCTATTCGCCGCCCTTGGCCTCGGGAGCCTGCGGCTTTTGGGCCAGCGGCTTCGGCTCGACCACCAGGCCCTCGGTCAAGTCATCCGTCGGGTTCATGACGATACGGGCATTTTCGTCGATACCCTTCAGCACTTCCATGTAATCCCCGAAATCGCGCCCGACCTCGATCTTCTGCCAGTGGATCTTGTTGTCCTGGTTCACCACCGCGACCTGCGGGCCATCCGTGCGGAAAACGAAGACGTCCGAGGGGATCATGATGGGGGCGTCTTTGTTGACGAGGATGAATTTCACCTGCCCATACATGCCGGCGAAAAGCGCTCCATCGTGATTGGGAATCTGCACTTCGACCCGCAGAGTGCGCGAGGTCGGATCCAGCGCGCCGGATGTCCGGGTGACCTTGCCGGTGAAGTCGCGGTTGGCGCGCTCGGAGACCAGGATCTTCGCTTCCATGCCGACATCGATGAGGGGCGAATCCGATTGCGGCACGTCGATGAAGATGCGCAGCGGATCGATCTGCGCGAGCGTGAAGAGGACCGTGCCGGCGGTGCCGCTTCCTTCCGAGACCAATGAGCCGACATCGATCTTTCGACTGGTAATGCGGCCGTCGAAAGGCGCGGTGATCTTCTTGAAAGCCTGCAGTTCCTGCAGCCGCGCCACATCGGCCTGGTTGGCGGACAGCGTGGCCGCCGAAGCCTGGTAACTCCCCTGCCGCTCGTCGTTGTCCTGCTTGGCCACGACTTGCTTTTGCGCCAGTTCCTGCCAGCGCTGGGCGGTCGTGCGGGCCAGCTCGAAATTCGCCTGGCTTTGCTTGAGCGTGCCCTGCGCCGCCGCCAGTTGCTGATCCAATTCCGGGGTCTCCAGTTCCGCCAGCAATTGTCCCGCCTTCACGTTGTCCCCGATATCCACCAGCCAGCGCGCGACATAGCCATTGGCCCGCGCGAAGATGGTCGTTTCCTGCATCGCGGTGATATTCCCCGGCAACAACAGATCGTGCGGCTTCGCGTCCGGCTTGGCGCTCAAAAACTCGACGGTCACCTTCCCCGTCTGCTGGGCGAACTGCTGCCGGGCGTGGTTTTGCTGGACGTGCCGCCAGATGCCGGCAACGAGAATGAGAGCCAGGGCGAGCACGACCAGCAGCGGTCCCCAAATGGCGATGCGGTGCTGCGGCGGGCGGCGTGGCGGACGATTCTCGGTTTTGCGGGTGACGGGAGCACTTTTGATTTCGGCGACCATAGGTTTTGAAAGGAGATACGTGCGCCGCGAGGCGCACGGTCGGGAAGGACTTCAGGCAGGTTGCGAGGCCTCCTCTGGTTCTTCGCCTTTCGCCTCCTGCTCGAATTTCTCATCGGCATCGCATTCGAACTCTTTTTTGCGCAGGACGCTGTAGATCACCGGCACAAAGAACAGCGTGGTGATGGTCGCGATGATGAGGCCGCCGATCACCGCCCGGCCCAGCGGCGCGTTTTGCTCGCCGCCTTCGCCCAGACCGAGGGACATCGGGAGCATGCCGATGATCATCGCCAGCGCGGTCATCAACACCGGGCGCAACCGGGTGTGCCCGGCGGAAAGTGCGGCGGCGCGCGCATCCTTGTCCCCGGCGCAACGCTCATCATTGGCAAAGGTGATGAGCAGGATGGAATTCGAAGTCGCCACGCCGATGGCCATGATCGCGCCCATGAGCGAGGGCACATTGATCGTCGTGCCCGTGACGAAGAGCATCCAGATAATCCCGCACAACGCCCCCGGCAACGCCATGATGATGATGAACGGATCCGTCCAGCTCTGGAAATTGACGACCATCAGGAAATACACGAGGACGATCGCGAAGAGGATGCCGAAGCCGATGCCGACGAAAGATTTGTTCATGCTATCCACCTGGCCGCGCACCTGGATGGCGGAGCCGCGGGGCAGCTTCGACTCGGGAACCTTCAGCCAGCCATGCTGGTCGAGCCATCCACCGAGCCCGATCGCCGTGGCACTTTCCCGCAGGAGACCCGGCTTCGGCTCATATTCCTGAATGACCTTCTGAATCTCGCCCGCCACCCCGCCGAGATCCCGATCCTGCGTGTTGGCCAGCACATCGAAGACGGGCTGCACGTTGTAGTGATTGACGATGATCGGCGATTCGCGGCGCTCGATGGAAGCGAGGTTGCCGAGCAATTGCGGCGTCGCGAGTCCCGGCGCGACGATCGGCGTATTCTTCAGGTCGTCGAGCGTGTCCATCTTGTACTGGGGCGTCTGGACCGCGACCTGGTAGTTGACTCCATTCTGGAAGTTCAGCCAAAAGTTCGGCGCCGATTGGCCGCTCGAGCTAAGCGAGACGAGCATCGTGCTGGCGACATCGCGTTGCGTGAGCCCGATCTGCTGGGCCCGCGTGCGATCGACATTCACCCGCAGATCCGGCCCGTGGACGAGCTGGTGCAGGTGCACATCCACGGCTCCCGGAATCTTCGCGATGCGCTGCTGGAGTTCCTTGGCGACCTCGTAGTTCTTCGGATCGCGACCCGTAATCTGCACATCGATCGGGGCGGGAAGGCCGGCATTCAAAATCTGGCTCACGATATCCGGCGCGGCAAAATAGAAGCCCATGTCCGGAAAACGCGCGTGCAGCTTCTCGCGCAGGTCGCGCACATAGCGTTGCGTCGAACCATGGTTGTCCGGGTCCAGCGAAACCAGGATCTCCCCATCCGCGGAGCTCACCGTGGCATTGTCGCTGAAGGCGAGATTGATGCCGCTCAACGGGAGGCCGATGTTATCGAGGACAGTCTGCACTTCCTTGTCCGGAATGGTCTCCCGAATGGCCCGCCCGACTTGATAGAAGCGTTCCTCCGTCGACTCGAGGCGCGTGCCTTCCGGGGCGCGCACGTGCAGACGAAATTGACCGGAATCCACCTCGGGAAAGAAATCGCGGCCCAGGAATGGCACCAGACACAACGAAAACACCACCATGCCGATCATGACGCCAAACACGATCCCGCGATGATCCAGCGCCCAATCCAGCATCCCGGTGTAACGGTCGCGCAGGCGCACAAACAGCTTATTGAAGCCCTGGTGGATGCCATGAAACCAGCCTCCGCCTTTTTCCGCCCACTTCCGCAGGCGTGCAAGGCGAGGCGGCTTCGGAGGTTGCTCGGGCGTTTTCTGCGCAGCCTCGTCGACCCAATCTTCCGTGTGCTCCGGCAGAAGAATAGGTATTTCACCATCTGGCAATGCCGCCACCGCGCGATTCCACTTTTCCCGGTGCTCCTGGATATGTTCATGGCGGCTCTTCGCCGGCTGAGCCGAGTGATGATCTCCGCCGGCGGAGTGCCCTTCGTCCCCTTCCATCTCCACTTCGTCGAGGTGATCCTTGAGCAGGAATTTCACCATCGTCGGCACCACTGTCCGCGAGAGAAGATACGAGGCGAGCATGGCAAAGATCACCGCCATCGCGAGCGGCGCGAAGAGAAACCGCGCCGTGCCGCTCAGGAAAAAGACGGGCACGAAAACGATGCAAATGCAGATCGTCGAGACAAACGCCGGCGTCGCGATTTGCTGCGCGCCATCGAGGATCGCTTTCACCATCGGCTTCTTCATCGCGAGGTTGCGATGGATGTTTTCGATCTCGACGGTGGCGTCATCCACCAGGATGCCGACCGCCAGGGCGAGGCCGCCCAAGGTCATGATATTCAGCGTCTGCCCGAGCGCGCTGAGGATGATGACCGAGCAAAGAATCGAGAGGGGAATCGAAGTGGCGACCACGAGCGTGCTGCGCCACGAGCCGAGGAAAAGCAGGATCATGAGCGCGGTCAGGCACGCCGCGATCACGCCTTCCTTGAGCACTCCATTGATCGAGGCCCGCACGAAGATCGATTGATCGAACAACTGGGTGATCTGCAGTTCCTTCGGCAGCGTCGCTTCCACCCGCGGCAATGCTTCCTTCACCCGGCGAATGATATCCAGCGTCGAGGCTTCGCCCGATTTCAACACCGTGAGCAGCGCCGCGCGCGTGCGATTCTGCGCCACGATATTCTGCTGCACCGCAAAGCCATCGCGCACGTGCGCCACGTCGCGCATGTAAATCGTCGCCCCGTTGACCTGCTTGACCGGCAGATCGTTCAGCGCCTCGAGCAGCTCCGGGCTGCTATTGAGCCGGACGTTGTATTCGCGATCCCCGATCTTCTCCGTGCCCGCGGGTAGAACGACATTCTGCGCATTCAGTGCGTTGCTGACGTCGGAAGGCGAAATCCCGGTCGCAAACAGCTTTTGCGGATCGATGTCCACCATCACCTGGCGCGATTTGCCGCCGTAGGGCAGCGGAATCTGCGCCCCCTGCACCGTCGCGAGCTGCGTCCGCACGAAATTCAATCCGAGATCGTAGAGCTGCTGCTCGGAGAGCGACTTGCTGCTCAGCGCCAGTTGCAGGATCGGCACATTCGACGCGCTAAATTGCACGATCAGCGGCGGCGTTGTGCCCGCCGGCATGGTCCGCAAGAGCGTCTGCACGATGGAAGTGACCTGCGCCACGCCGAGCTCCACCTTCGCGCCTTCATGGAAATAAACCTTGATGACCGACACGCCATTGTAGGACTGCGATTCGATGTGCTCGATGTTATTGACCGTCGTCGTCATCGCCCGCTCCGTCACCGTCACGAAACGCTTCTCCATTTCCTCCGGCGCCACCCCCGCATAGCTCCAGATCACGCTCACCACCGGGATATCGATCGAGGGAAAAATATCCGTCGACATGCGGAAAATCGTCACGATCCCCAGGATGACGATCATGATCGCCGTGACGGTAAAGGTATATGGCCGGCGCAAGGCCAGCCTGACGATCCACATCATAGAGTGTTTGGAAAAAGGCGGCTTCCCTTCTCCTTCGCGTGTCATCGGCCGAACGGATTCCTGAAAGCGATGCGAAGTCTCATCCGCGGGCACGCGCGCTCCCACGCTCCGGCGATTCCGTAGGCATGAAAACCATCGCCTGCACCCTCGCCCTCTCCGCCGCGCTCCTCGCCGCGGCCCAAGCTCAAACACCGCTGAATCCCAATATCCCCGATCCACCGCAGCGCAGCATCACCCCGGCCGGGACGGCCCGGGATGGATTCTTCGCGCGCGACAATCAGATCTTCATGGTCCGCAACGGCGTGACGACGAAAGTGGAACGCGAGATCATTTTCCCCAATGGGCTGCGCGTACAACCCAATGGCACCGTCACCCTGCGCGACGGCACCGAGCGGACGCTGATTTCCAATCAATGGCTGAACTTCGAGGGTTCGCTCGAGGACTTCACCGGGCAGGCCGCAGCCCCCGCCGCCAACACCGCGGCGGCCCGCGACAGCGGCGTTTCTTCCCGCGACGGCATCAGCATCTCGGGAACAGACGTCTTCATCACCCGCAACGGGGCCACGGAAAAGGTGACATCGGAAATCCGCCTGTCGAATGGCATCGTGGTCCGGCAGGACGGCACTGTCGTCATGAGCGATGGCAAGAAGATCACGCTGCGTTCGGATCAAGTCCTCAGCCTGGATGGCGTCCTGCGCGAAGCACCCGTCACCACCAGCCCGGGCGGCGTCGCCCCTTCCTCCAATCCGCCGCAATAAACGGCTTCCGAAAAGAAACGCGCCGCGCCCTTGCAAAAAAAGCCGACGCCAACCAGCGGGGCCTCGGGGACTCTTGCGAGCAACTCCCAAGAACACCTCGCTTGTCGGCGTCTTCTTTATCAAACCACACTCACGGAGTTTAGTTGGTCAGGCTCTGCCCTGAGTATTTCATCAGCGGTCTTCTCCGCGAGATAGAGGTTGGCAGGACCCTGCCGTCCACCTGAATCAATCCCGCAAGGAGCGCCAGCGCCGTCACCCCAAGGTAAGGAACGCTCGCCGAGCGTTCCCGCGCATTCGGAATATCACGGCGGTCGTTCCCTACCTCAAACATCGCAAAATAAGCTACCCCACCCCGGCGAAAACCGGGGTGGGGCGTTGTTCCCCCCAGAACAATTTTGAATTCATCGCCGGGGCATCCGCCGCGGGTCAAAAATGAATGACCCGAAAAGCCCACCCGGCAAAGACGCCGGTGACAGCCGCCAGCGACCAAAACGGAACCCAAAAGAGCAGAACGATTTTATGCCGCTTGCGCAGTTTCATATCCACAGAACGCCCGCCGCGGCATCTCTGCGCGTGAGAATTTTTCATCTTTTTCACGCCCTCCTGCCCGCCCCATCCCTTCCTGGGCGCCCTTCTGTTTAACCGCATCTCCCGCGGATTCTCCTTGAGCCGCTGCGGAGCCCTTCCTATGAGGCGGAGATGAAGCGTTCCCCGGTTGCGATTCGACCCCGCGTCAAGCGCCCCATGGCCCGGCACTCCCGCCCGCCGCTCGACCGCATGTATCGCCTCCACCAGAAGCTCAGCACCGGCGCCTTTCCCAATTGCCGGAAGCTGGCCGATGAACTCCAAGTCTCCAGCAAGACCATCCAGCGCGACATCGATTTCATGCGCGACCGCTGGGGCTATCCCATCGAATGGGACCAACTGCACCTCGGCTTCGTCTACACCGCCCCCGTCACCAGCTTTCCCGGCATGGAAGTCACCGAAGGCGAAGTCGTCGCCCTCTTCGTCGCCCAAAAGGCGCTCGAGCAATACCGCGGCACCGCCTTCGAAAAACCGCTCCGCACCGCCTTCGAAAAAATCGCCGGCGGCCTCTCCGACCAAATCCGTTTCCCGTGGCAGGACATCGACACCGCCATCTCCTTCCGCGGCCTCGGCGCCACCGTCGCCGACCTGGAACTCTTCGAGACCGTCAGCCGCACCGTCCTCGATCTCCACGAGCTCGCCTTCGACTACAAAAAACTCGGCAGCCCGCGCTACGAAGCCCGGCGCATCCAGCCCTATCACCTCGGCTGCATCGAAAATCAGTGGTACGTCTTCGGCCTCGACCTCGCCCGGCGGCAATTGCGCACCTTCGCCCTCCCCCGCATGCGCCAGGCCCGCGACACCGGAGTCAAATTCCCCCGCCCCGCCGACTTCTCCATCACCCGCCACCTCGGCGACAGCTTCGGCGTCTTCCGTGGGAAAGGCCGCCACCGCATCCGCCTGCGCTTCGACCCCTTTGCCGCCCGCCTCGTCGGCGAACGCCAGTGGCACCCCTCGCAAAAAATCCAGCGCCTCCCCGGCGGCGAGATCCAGCTCACCCTCACCCTCGGCAGCCTGGAAGAAATCGAGCGCTGGATCCTCAGTTGGGGCCAGCACGTCACCGTCCTCGCCCCACCCGCACTCGTCGCCCGCCTCCGCGAAACCGCCACCACCCTCGCCCGCCGCTACGCGCCCTGAATTTGCCGCGCATCCCGGCGAAATAAAATTCCGGATTATTTTCGGGTGTAGGACAGCCCTTGTCCTACATGCCGGTGCAAAGTGAGCGCGTCATGAAAAGCACCTCACGCCGCGATCGACAAATGAGCATCGACAACCAGCACACCGTTTGCCATTCTCCGCGCCCCCAGACGGCATGAGCGGCCTAATGCATAGCGTGGTCACCGAGGCGGCGTTCCCAGAACGCACGGGCGCCACCCCGTCCCCCGACCATGGCCTCCCCGCCCACGGTGCAGGGACAAGGCCCCACGCAACCGCCCATCGCCTAGCGGAAGCGGATGTTGCTCGGCGAAGGGTCGAGCATGTGGATGCCCAGGTCTTCCAATTCTGCCAGGATCGTCTGCGCCATCGGCCAATCCGTGTCAAACTGCTCCACGTTCTTTTGTCCCCATTCCGCCCATACCTCCTCCGAAAACGTCGGTGGGAAATCGAGATAGGCGCTCGCGAAATCGAGCAGGAAAGGCGGCTTGACCATCGTCAACTCCAGCGCGAGCAAAACGTCGTCGCAGGCGGTCATTCGGGGAATCCGCAGACCACAGATTTTCGTGACGCCTTGCTCCTGCAACCTTTCATAGACCTCCCGCTCGCGGCGATAGGGTTCCTCCCAATGATGGATCTTCAGCGCGGAAACACCGGGTTGATCGTTGCTTTCGGTTGCAAAAACAATACCGTAAATTCCGAAACCCAGCCGGCCGGCCAAGTGCCGCCCGCGACGGGCCACATAGAGTTCCGCCTTCTCGATTATGTCTTCGTCCATTCTTGGTTCTTACAAGCAGAGCGGACATTCCGCCGATGTGAAAATGCACCTGGTCCTCAATGGCCAGACCCTCTCGATCGGCCAACTCGGCCCGGACTTCCTCATTCTCGACACGCCCATCAACCACCCTCCGACCACCGCCATCCTGTTCTTCTCGATCGACGGAAACGAACGCGAGCGGAAAGTCAGCCTCCCGGAAGGCATTTCGGCTGCCTCGGAGCGGGTCGTCATCGCGAAGGCCGTAGAAACGCCGTAACCGGCCTCGCTACGGGCGCGGCGCCCTGGACTGCGTCCGACTCCATTCCAGATCGTGCTGCAGATCTTCCTCGCTGTAATTCCTCGCGATTTCCCGCTCGGCTAATAATTCCTCGAATTTCCAGCGGAAACGGCCTGACATCTCCGCTGCCTTGCCCATGGACAGCATACCACGAGCATACAGCACCGCCGCCAATTCGGCGCGGAACTCGCCTTCGACCTCTTCACGCGGCAATCCCAAGGAATCAATCACATCATCAGGAATTTCGAATAAAAAAGGCATATCGCGGGAATGGAGTATTCCGATCAGAACTTGGAAAGCCGGTCATATTCATCGTGTGGGCCAATCCAAAACCATTCGACATCGTTACCCTTCATGACAGCGAGAGCACGAAAATCGCGGCCAACGCGAGCAGACCAGAACCTTCCGACTTTCTTGAAATGGAGCGAAGGATGGTGCGGGTTGCGCAACCAAAGCTTGAAGTTCTTGCGTGCCAATCGACGGACCGAAGGTGGAAGTCCGTGCAACCGCCTAAGAAAGCTTGGGGTCGTCAACGACTTCATCAAGCGGCACCTTTGGTTCGCCGCCATCCTCTTCCATTAGCCGCGAATAAAAACGATCCAGCTTTCCGCTCTGAGCATCGTCTTCGATCTGTTGATCCCAAGCAACTGCTTCGCGTTCGTTCAACCGATGCAACAGTGCACGAAACTCCTCGGGCCGGAGTTTCGCAATGGCTGCCTCGATCTGTTTCACCGTGCTCACAGCATCCAATTAGCCTCACGGAATGCTGTCTGACAAGTCTCCTACCCGAAAATGGAACCAGATCTGAGCATTTCATGAAAGGAATGGCTATTTCAAACGGCGGCGCTCTGCAACTTGGTATTCATAATCTTAATTCGAGCACTCGGAGCACGGTGAATGCACTTGTTCCAGGTCATAAGATTGTGTTGACGCCACTGCGTGATCAGCTACTTGAGAGCGATGGTCGCCCAAAGCGCGGCCTCATTGAAGCCACGCCATTTACGGCCGAGGCTTCGCTAATAATATGCTCTCCGCGCTCTAACGAGCGCGGCCCCATTGAAGCTGACCTAGAACCAGTGCCTGCACTGAAGGTTGGGCGTTTCTTCCGTGCTCTAACGAGTGCGGCCCCATTGAAGCCGAGCGGCACGTAGCGAGCAATGCTTCCGCTGCGTGCCGCTGATTCAACATTTTCACGTTACCGAAATCTCCAACATTCCACACCCATCACCCAGAACATCGCATCATGAACCTCGAAACACTGCACGTCGCCGTTTCCGGAAATGCCTCCGCAATCCGCTGCATCACTCGGCTTCAACCCGCTGGCGGCTCCGGCACCTCTGTTTTCCCACCAACCTATGTTGTCGGGGACGAGGGTGGTAACTACGCCATCGAAGCACGTCAAGTTGGCGGGGCGAAGGTTGAGAAAGCGGTCTTGCTCGACAGCGTACCCTCTCAAGCCAATCGGATCGAAGAAGCGCTCCAGCGAGCGATCGATGAAAAGAGGATTTCCCTACCGTTGCTGGTTGTCACTTTGCCGCCCGATCAACGCGTGACCTCGCTAGAGGCACCGCATCGAATTGCCGACGCGATATTCCGCGATAGCGAAATCGGCAATCTACCTTTCCGGGACTCAGAGGCCGGAAAGGCGTTTGTCTCCGCCAACGTCAAGGATGCCACCGCATTGTTTCAGTTATGTCCAACGGCGTTGATCTTCGGGACTTGGGATTCCACGGGAGCGTCAGGGGGATTGGGCAACAAGTTTGCTCGGGCGCTAGTTTCCGAGGTCATTGGATATCACGCTGAGGTTTTCAAAAAGACCGCCGGCCGAATCGACCCACTGGCAGTAACGAAAATGGAACTTCACGTGAAGAATGATGATCCGGCCATCTATGACGTGCCCGCCACCGGGATGGAACCGCCGACTGGCTTCAAGAAAGGCAAACCGTCCGAAATCAACCACGGCAATGTAGCGCCTAGCCTTAGCGATGGGGGGGTCACGATTGCGTGGGCCGAGCAGACTTCGGTGGTCTCACTTCCGGCCTTGCGACGGCTTCGATTTCCCATTGACGGTAAACTGGACAAAGACAAGGAAGACGCGGCGCGCACGGTATTGGCAGCACTAGCCCTGGTCGGGCTCACGCTCACTCGCGAACAGGGGTACGACTTCCGCTCCCGTTGCCAACTCATCCCGGAAGACGAGCCGGAATTTGAATTGCTCGGCACAACACTCAAAGACGTCACCAAGTTCAAGCTCACTACAGAGGAAGCGATTACGATTTTGAACGAGGCTGTCGCCGCGGCACAGAAAGCCGGCCTCAAATGGGACACGAAACCCCTGACGCTTTCGCCAAGCACTCGCCTGAAAAAACTTGTGGAGGCAGCTCGAGCGGCCCGCACGGCGGGAGAATAATATGCTCGCCCTAGAGGTAGAGTTTTTGACAGGCCGTTATCGCGCAACCAGCTTTCGTGAGCGCGAGGCAAGTGAGTGGCCGCCGCATCCTTCGCGTGTGTTCTCCGCGCTGGTGGCGACCCATTTCGAGGCAGCGCTGGGCCCAGGGACACGGGAGGCATTGCTTTGGTTGGAACGACTCCCCTCCCCAGAGATCGCTGCAAGCGAAGCTGTCGAGCGGGTTATCGGCCTTCATTACGTTCCCGTGAACGATGATGCGAAACCAAGAGAGTTTCGCAATCTTCAGCCTCGAGTTTTTCCAACGATGTGGCCCGCATCGCCTGTTGTCCATTTCATCTGGCCGCATGCTGAACCAAATCCAACGATCCGTACCGGACTCGATGAACTCGCAGCATTTGCTACTTACCTAGGCCATTCGTCGTCGTTAGTTAGAATGGTTTTCCAAGAACGGGTGGAAGCCACGCCGACTTATCGGCCAAACTCTACTGGCAACCTCAACTTGCGGGTTCCACGCCCCGGTCGCTTACAGAACCTGGAGGCACGGTTCACCCAAGGTTTATCGGTCGATGCCGGGCCGTTTGAGCGCTACGTCACACTGCGGCTCAATGCCGAACCGACTACGGTCGACACTGCTTTCGACGAGATGCTGGTGGTTCGCTGCGCCGAGGGACGTGCGGTTCCATTGACTGCTACTGTCAACCTCACAGGGATTCTCCGCGACGCCGTTCTTAAAAAGGCGGGCGGCAGCGCTCCGGCAGTCTTTCACGGTCACGGAGACGCGCCGCATCTTGCCTACATCCCGCTGCCATTTGTCGGACGGCCATATGCCGATGGACACATTCTTGGCCTCGCGGCCGTGCTTCCTCGCGGTCTCTCCCGCACCGAACGCCGTGAGGTGATCACTGCCTTTGGAGAAGTGATCGAACTAACCTTGGGGCCACTCGGGAAATGGAGTTTGGAAGCGGAACCGCAGCCGACCCGTATAACGACACTCAACCCCAAAACCTGGAGCGGACCATCGAAGGTGTGGGCGACTGTCACTCCCATCGTCTTCGACGGTTACCCACGCGAGCGAGATGGCCGCCGACCCGCCGAAATTCTAACGGAGTCTTGTGCACGTATTGGATTGCCTGTGCCGACGAAGATCGAATTGAGCGGCTTCTCTAAGTTTCTTGGCGTACCAGGGGTGCACGAGTTTCGCACACGCCGGCGTGACACCGATCCACCACGACCGGCGACCCACGCCGTACTGCATTTTGATCATCCCATCCGTGGGCCAGTGATCATCGGTGCCGGACGTTTCTTCGGTCTCGGCCTCTGCCGCCCTTTTAACTCCAAATCGGATGAGCCTGCCGAATCTGTCACCTAATCAGTTCCCGCAGTTCTTTGAAGCGGTGCATGGCTATGCACCGTTTCGTTGGCAGAGTCGACTGGCCGCAGAGGTCATCGCGACAAACAAATGGCCGGCGTTCGTCTCACTTCCAACCAGTGCAGGAAAGACCGCACTCATCGATATTGCCGTCTTTGCCCTCGCCTGTGAGGCGCATCTTCCTCCATCGGATCGGCGTGCGCCGCTCCGTACCTTTTTCGTCATCGACCGCCGCGTAGTCGCTGATGAAGCCTTTGGACGAAGCGAAAAAATTGCCGAAGCTCTTCGCGAGCATAGCGATGAAAGTCATTCCAACTCTATTTTGCACATCGTCGCAACGCGATTACGGCATCTTGCTGGCCGAGACGGATCCCCGCTGCAGTATGCGCTCCTTCGTGGGGGTATCGCGTTGGATGATGATTGGATTCGCTCTCCTTTGCAGCCGACGGTTTGTGTTTCCACGGTTGATCAGGTGGGTTCGCGGCTACTCTTTCGTGGCTACGGTGTCAGTCCGCGACAGCGCTCGATACACGCCTCGATGATTGCACATGATAGCCTCCTCATTGTTGACGAAGCGCATATTTCTCAGCCGTTTTGCCAGACCGTGGAAACGATTCGGCAAAGCGCCAACCGAAGCGAAAGGCCTTTGATTCGTCCACTGCGTTTCGTTCAAATGACAGCCACGCCCACTCAGGGGGGGGAGGGTTTTACGCTGCGAGCCGAGGAGGCGGCGGAGCCGGAACTTGCGAAACGCATTTCCGCTAATAAACCCTCATTGCTGGAGGCCGTCGCCGAAGCTGCTGAGGAGCGCAACCAATCCGCACTCATCACTCGCGCAGTTAGTTTGGCCGAGACTTGGGGTAAGGAAAGAACTCGAATCATCGGCATCGTCGTCAATCGAGTCCTCACCGCCCGTCGAATCTTCGAAGCGCTGGACGAGGAGATCGGGGAAAAGGCGCTTTTCATTGGGCGCATTCGATCATTGGATCGGGATCGATTGTGGGCGAAATGGCGACGGCGATTGACCTCTGATCCGAAAGAGCGGGCGCCCGCCGAAAGAACGATCTTCATCGTCGCTACCCAAACCATCGAAGTGGGCGCCGATCTGGATTTCGATGCGTTGATCTCCGAACTCGCTCCGCTCAATTCTTTACGCCAGCGCTTTGGCCGGCTGAACCGGCGGGGACGACCGATCAAGGTAAAGGCGTGTATCATTGGCACCAAAGAGCAAATCGGCACGCGTTACGACGATCCCGTCTATGGAAAGACGCTGGCACCAACGTGGAAATGGCTACAAAACCAATTGGAAGGCAAAGGCCGCGCGAAGACCGTCGATTTCGCCCACACGAATCTCGAAGCGCGACTGGCGTTGACCGATGATCGTGTCATCAAGGGACTATCTCCGGCCCCAAGGCAAGTTCCCCTGCTTCACCGTTCATACTTGGATGCCTGGTCTTGCACGGCGGTCCCGCTAATGCACGATCCCGACGTTGCCCCTTTTCTTCACGGTGAAAAGCCGCCGGAATTGGAGGTTCAGATCGTTTGGCGGACGGATCTCGACAAATCGTTGTTCGAGTCCAGGCAGGAGGCACGTCGTGATTATGAACAACGTAAGAATGCCCTACTCGGGTTGGTTGAGTTGCTGCCTCCCTCATCGCGGGAGGCGCTTCCTGTTCCCCTTCCAACAGCGGTTCGCTGGCTTCAACGGCTCGCATCTGTCGAACTCACGGATACAGCTAATTCCAGGGATGCGGATTCCGAGCGCGAGCGTTTGATCCGACCGTGATTATTTGGCGAAGTAAAGACGAAATTTTCTTCTGTCGGAACCGTGCGGCAATTCGCCAAGGCGATGTACTCATTGTTCCAAGCAGCTATGGGGGCGCCGATGAATTCGGCTGGATCGGTACTAGCGCGCATACGGTTCCGGTTATTGATCTCGCGGAGGAGGCTGCATGGAAAGCGGGGCGCGCGCCTTTCATTCGCCTTCACCCGGAGGTTCTTGCACAGAATCGTGTCCAAGCTCCCAAAAGCTTCTTTGGCTCGGTGCAAAGCGAGGAGTCCGAACAGACATGGAAGGATTGGTTGGCCGTACTTACAACACGACGTTCTGATATCGACGGCAAATCCGATTGGGATGACCTGAATGGTTTTTTTTGAAGCCTTAAAACCCAAGGATGCTGAGGTCTTTCGCCAGCCCTACTACCCGGGAGCTATTTTGCAACCCGCCCGCGCTCAAGATCCCCTGACCGCCCTGTGGGCCGATGATGGCAATGACGAAGCGTCACAGACTGAGCAAATACTGCTTTCGGAGCATCTTTCCAAAGTAGCTGTCTTGGCAAAGAACTGGCATCACAGGTAGGCCTCTCCCCGACACTGACGGATAGCATCTATCGCGCCGCAGGGTTACATGACGTCGGGAAGGCCGATCCTCGTAATCAGGTCATTTTCTTTGGCAGTGAATCTCCGGCATTCGCGGCCGTCAAAGCGGGGGAAATTGCTCGCTAAATCTTCGCACCGATTTACGACCAAAGCCGCTTATCGACAACTTGTTCGTCCTGGCTGGGTTGCCCATCGGCGCCCGCCACGAAACGCTCTCAGTTTTTCTGCCAACTCCGAATCTGCCGCGCTCGCCAACGCCGAAAATCAAGACCTTGTACTGCATCTGATTGCAGCCCATCACGGGTATGCTCGACCGTTCCTTCGCTCCCTCTCAACCGCGGACCTTGAACCAGAGACGGTCAATTTGCATACCCTTGGATTCACTTATTCGGGCGCGGCCAGCTATGATGCAGCCTCTCTTTCGAGCGATGTGCCCGAACGTTACTTACGCCTACAGCAAGAATATGGATGGTGGGGGCTCGCTTGGCTCGAAACCCTTCTACGGCTAGCGGATTGGATGCAGTCCGCTGCCGAACAATCAAAAGTTCCGACGCGCCAATGAAGCTCCCTCTCCTGGCCCTCAACGGCGCAGAGCCGCTCGCTTTTCTCGCCGCACTCGGCACCTTGCGTGGAACAGCAACTCGCTGGCCCTCCGCTCGACTCTCATGGACCGGCGAGGCGCCTTTTCAACCATTACTTGAGTTGCCGGATGGCGTTACTGAAGAAGCAGTGATCGAGAATTTGGTGTTAGTGCTTCACGCGACAGAGAAACTGGAATTCTTTACGCGGTTTGGCAGCGAGGTGAAGGTTTCTCCTGGCGAGTATCGTAAACTATTCGACGACTTGGCGGGCAAGGAAGATGAAGACTCACTCGCTGCACTCGAATACCTCTATGCACTTGGTAATGAAATGGTTCCCGACCGCAGTGGCAAGAAACTGAAGCCGACTGCGTGGCATATGACCGCAGGCCAACAGCAGTTTCTTGAGATGGCAGGGATTCTCTTGCGCGAGACTACTGCTGAACATCTTCGCGCGGCGCTTTTGAAACCGTGGGAATACGTCGATCCGCCACCTTCCATGCGTTGGGACACCTCCGGAGAACGTCTCTACGCACTGGAAGCGCGCAATCCCAGCAGCGTACAAATTCGCACCGTCCGTGGAGCAAACGCACTTGGATTTCTCGCCCTGCCATTCTTTCCAGTTTCCGTCGTCAATGGCCGTCTCCAGACGCGTGGCTTCATTCGTACTCACGAGAGGCGCGATTTCCTAGTATGGCCAATTTGGCGGCCCGGTCTCACCTCACAGGTCATTCCTCTTCTCCTCGGTGATTCAAGGTTGGCCCAATCGCCAACGATACCGACCAGCTTAATAGTAAGTGGAGTTGCCGCTGTTTATCGTTCCGAGCGCTCGATTAATGATCACGGTTATGGTACACTTCGCCCCTCGGAGCAGATCCTCTAGATTCGCTTAAATCTCTGAGCCTGCATGGGCTGCACGGGCTGCGTAGCGGAAAATAGCTTTTTTTCGGCCAAAATCGCGGTTCGGAATTTGCTCGCTTTTGTCAGTCGGGAGGGGGTGAACTAACTCCCGTTGTCATGGGTTCCAGACGCCAGTCGAAACGTGGTCGCGCTGCCCGGTCCGGTGGGGATACGGGGCCGGATCTATTTGCCCAGGAGCTTTCGGGGGTGGTGGCGAAAGCGTTTGAGGAGGCGATGGGCAAGTCGGGCGCGGAGGAAGGCGCAAGCGGGACGAGCCAGGCTGCTACGGTCGACCCGCCGCTCCCGCCCTTGCGGGATCGCTGCGAGGCGGATGTTCCATGGGTGGCGGAGGCGCCGGTGGTCGATGCTGCCGAGGTTCCGCCTCTGCGGGACGGCGCGGGGGATGGGCCGACGGGGGAGGCGCTGACGGAGGGCGTGGGGCCGCCGGTGTATTCGCCCGGACCTTCGGGCCTTGATGCCGCTTTGCGAAATGAGCGGGTGGACGGCTCCCCTGCCGTGGAGATGCTGCAGGCGCGGATGTTGAATGAGTTCGTGTATTGCCGGCGGCTTTTTTATTACGAGCATGTGGAGGGGGTCTTCAAGGAGAGTGCGGATACGGTGAAGGGGGCGACGGTGCACCAGCGGGTGGATAAGGGGAAAGGCGATCTGCCGCCGGCGGAGGCGGCGGAGAGGGAGGAGGAAGAACGGGCGAAGTCGCTGGCCGAGGGGCGCACGATTCATTCGAGGTCGGTGATGCTGGGGTCGGAGCGGCTGGGGGGTGGTGGCGAAGATGGATCTGGTGGAGGTGAAGCTGGATGGGACGGGCGAGGTGGCGTCGGTGCAGCCGGTGGATTACAAGGTGGGTTCGCCGCGCGAGGGGGAGGAAGGGCTCGAGCTGTGGGATGCGGATCGGATGCAGCTCGGGGTGCAGTGCCTGGTGTTGCGGGACAACGATTACCCGTGCAGCTCGGGGGTGATCTATTATCGCGGGACGAAGCAGCGGGTGCCGCTGGAGTTGACGCCGGAGCTGGAGGCGTGGGTGATCGCGCAGATCGCGGCGGCGCGGGTGGTATCGAAGGGGTCGATTCCGCCGCCGCTGGTGGATTCGCCGAAGTGTGCGCGGTGTTCGCTGGCGCCGGTGTGTCTGCCGGATGAGACGCGGATGCTTTCGATTCCGACGGTGGAGAAGTATGCGATCGACGGGGAGCGGGAGGAGGCGGACGAGGTGGCGGTGTCGCCGGCGACGGGGACGGTCGGCGGCGAGTGGCGGGCCGCGCCGGCTGATAACTTCGCGCGACGAGAAGCGGGCGTTGTACCTCAATACGCAGGGCTATCGCGTGGGGTGCAATGAGGCGGTGATCAAGGTGAAGGAGAAGGATCGCGTGGTGGAGGAGGGTGCGGGTGATGGATGTGGGGCACGTGGCGCTTTTCGGCAATATCCAGCTGTCGACGCAGGCGGTGCAGCGGCTCTGCGACGAGGAGATCCCGGTGACGTGGTTTTCGATGGGCGGCTGGTTTTATGGGATGACGCGGGGGCATTCGCTGAAGAATGTGCTGGTGCGGATCGAGCAGTTCCGCCACGCGGCGGATGCGGGGAGCTGCCTGCGGCTGGCGCAGCAGTTCGTGCGGGGGAAGATTCACAATCATCGGGTGTTCTTCATGCGCAATCATGTGGAGCCGCCGGAGCGGACGAAGCTGCGGCTGGGCCAGGCGCGGGAGGATGCGCTGGCGACGCGTTCGCTGGAGGAGCTGCTCGGCGTGGAGGGGGCGGCGGCGGCGGTGTATTTCCAGCAGTTCGGCGGGATGATCCGCGAGCAGGAGGATGACGATTTTCTGGATGGGATCGAGGCGCCCAAGCCGTCGGCCTCGACGCCGCCGCGGTTGAGTTTCGATTTTTCCACGCGCAATCGGAGGCCGCCGACGGATCCGGTGAATGCGTTGCTTTCGCTGGCCTACAGCCTGCTGGCGAAGGAATGCACGCTGGCGGCTTATGCCGTGGGGCTGGATCCTTACGTGGGTTTTTATCATCAGCCGCGTCACGGGCGGCCGGCGCTGGCGCTGGACGTGATGGAGGAGTTCCGCCCGCTGATCGCGGAGTCGGCGGTGCTGACGGCGATCAACAATCGCTTTGTCTCGACCAAGGATTTCGTCTCGGCTGGGCGCGCGGTGAATCTCAGCGTCTCGGGACGGAAACAGTTTTTCCAGTGTTTCGAGCAGCGGATGAACTCACTGATTACCCATCCCGTTTTCGATTACAAAGTGAGCTACCGCCGTGCGCTGGAGCTGCAATTTCGCATTCTCGCGCGCGTGCTCACGGTGAGATCCCGGAGTATGTGCCGTTTTTGACTCGGTGATGGTTTTGAACGTCCCCAGTAAAGATCTCCTGCCATGCGAAATACCTACCTCGTCTGCTACGACATCACCGACGACAAACGCCGGGAGCGGGTTTTCAAGGTGTGCAAAAATCACGGCGAACACTTGCAGTTTTCCGTTTTCGAGTGCGACTTGAACGCGATGGAACTGGCCGGCCTTGCAACGGGAACTGACGGCCGAAATTTCGCAATCGGAAGACCAGGTGTTGTTTGTGAGCCTTGGGCCATCGGAGGGGCGCGGGGAACGCGTCATCGCCGCGTTAGGAAAACCGTACACGAAGTTGGACTCGCCATGCTACGTGGTCTGATCGATCCGCCCGTCCCGGCCACCGGGGCGTTGCTCTTTGACAATCCCAATAGAGAAATCCACGCGAAGCACGACGCGAGCGGTAAGATGGTGCATTCGGCCTCCATTCTCGCTCGCGATCCAGAGGAGATCAGCGTTCCCAGCGAACTGGAGCTGCAAAACGCCTATGGAAATAGAGCTGGGTATCTCGTATTGCTACCCCTCTCGCGACTGAATGCCTTGCCCATTCGCAGTCAGTCAGTTACGAGAAGGCCGTTTCCGCGGTCGAAAGACCGCGGCTCCGTTGAAGCGTGGAGCGCCGGCACTCGATCTTCTTCAGTTCATCCCGGTTTCCGCGGTCGAAAGACCGCGGCTCCGTTGAAGCAGCGACATCATGGCCAAGATCGGCGCCAAGGGCGGCGGCGTTTCCGCGGTCGAAAGACCGCGGCTCCGTTGAAGCGAGATTGCAGACCGGGAGGCTATTGTAGTCGATCGTGAGTTTCCGCGGTCGAAAGACCGCGGCTCCGTTGAAGCAAAGATACGTTGCCATTCGATCCCTAACTACGGCTCCGGTTTCCGCGGTCGAAAGACCGCGGCTCCGTTGAAGCGCCACAGGGGCCAGTTTCATCCTCATCGCGCATGCCAGTTTCCGCGGTCGAAAGACCGCGGCTCCGTTGAAGCGCGGAACTCGCCCGAGCAATCCCAGCACTGTCCGTCGTGTTTCCGCGGTCGAAAGACCGCGGCTCCGTTGAAGCCTGAATCCGAGGCAGTGGCTCGACGTGACGATTGCAGTTTCCGCGGTCGAAAGACCGCGGCTCCGTTGAAGCGCGGCGCCACCGTGGGCGACACCCAGCCGATCTACCAGGTTTCCGCGGTCGAAAGACCGCGGCTCCGTTGAAGCTGCAAACGCGGCATCCGGCTCGCGCGAAATGTGGAAGGTTTCCGCGGTCGAAAGACCGCGGCTCCGTTGAAGCCCAACCATTCGCCTTTCGCGCGCCAGTAGTCATCGAGTTTCCGCGGTCGAAAGACCGCGGCTCCGTTGAAGCTGCCCGATTTTCGAGGTGGCCAGCCGATTTTCGGGGTGGTTTCCGCGGTCGAAAGACCGCGGCTCCGTTGAAGCCCATCTGCTCGGCTTCCAAGGCGTGGCCGCTGGCGAGTTTCCGCGGTCGAAAGACCGCGGCTCCGTTGAAGCAACACCTTGGCCAGCATCGGGGCGCTGATGCCGCTCTTGTTTCCGCGGTCGAAAGACCGCGGCTCCGTTGAAGCGGCTCGAAAAAAGTAACCTAGACGCCCGATTTACTCTGGGTTTCCGCGGTCGAAAGACCGCGGCTCCGTTGAAGCGCTCTGGCGCCCTTGATTAGCTGGAGATAGTCCACGAAGGTTTCCGCGGTCGAAAGACCGCGGCTCCGTTGAAGCGCCACGGCCACCGCAGCCTTGGCTGCCATGTCCCCGTTGGTTTCCGCGGTCGAAAGACCGCGGCTCCGTTGAAGCTAATATCGCCGCCAAATAACGCGATTGTATCGGCCCGGTTTCCGCGGTCGAAAGACCGCGGCTCCGTTGAAGCCGCACGGCCGCCGCGACGGGCAAACCGATCGCTACGCGTTTCCGCGGTCGAAAGACCGCGGCTCCGTTGAAGCCATGCAGCCGCCGGACTCGAAAGGGTCCGGCGGTTTTGTTTCCGCGGTCGAAAGACCGCGGCTCCGTTGAAGCCAAAGCGGAAGCGTGTCCAGCGGGCGCGGGCGGATCGTTTCCGCGGTCGAAAGACCGCGGCTCCGTTGAAGCCCGAAACTCAACCCGAAGGAGGTGATGAAATATGCGCTGTTTCCGCGGTCGAAAGACCGCGGCTCCGTTGAAGCGACTCGCTTACTCGCTGGACGGACGAATTCCAAATAAGTTTCCGCGGTCGAAAGACCGCGGCTCCGTTGAAGCGCGACATTGGCTGGCATTGTGCTGCTACGGGATCAGGTTTCCGCGGTCGAAAGACCGCGGCTCCGTTGAAGCCACCACGGACATCGAATACGCCGCGCCCTTCTCCTTCGTTTCCGCGGTCGAAAGACCGCGGCTCCGTTGAAGCTCACCCTCCTTGATCTTGCCGATCAAGTCCGGGTTTTGGTTTCCGCGGTCGAAAGACCGCGGCTCCGTTGAAGCTCCTCATGGACGACTATGCACCCGCCGTACCAGTCGGGTTTCCGCGGTCGAAAGACCGCGGCTCCGTTGAAGCTTATTTGGAGCATTTCGATACACAGGAAGAGCTTCAGGGTTTCCGCGGTCGAAAGACCGCGGCTCCGTTGAAGCCACTCGCCATGATCTCAGGCAGCCAGAGCGCTGTGCCGTTTCCGCGGTCGAAAGACCGCGGCTCCGTTGAAGCCCGCTTGCTCAAGCTCGCATGCTGCGTTAGGGAAATCGTGTTTCCGCGGTCGAAAGACCGCGGCTCCGTTGAAGCCACGGGCGCGAGACGCTCAAGGGAAAGCGCTTCGAGGGTTTCCGCGGTCGAAAGACCGCGGCTCCGTTGAAGCCTGGAAAACAGCGCCCGCCTCACAAATAGAGGGCTCAGTTTCCGCGGTCGAAAGACCGCGGCTCCGTTGAAGCTGGTCGCCACAAGATTAATGCTCGCGAGCGTGTCTGCGTGTTTCCGCGGTCGAAAGACCGCGGCTCCGTTGAAGCATGATGGATACGACGGGTGAAGGCGGCGGCCTGTTCAGGTTTCCGCGGTCGAAAGACCGCGGCTCCGTTGAAGCCACTTCTTCCTCAATTGCGCTATTGGCCACGTCGTGGTTTCCGCGGTCGAAAGACCGCGGCTCCGTTGAAGCCTTCACGCGCACCGGCATCAATCCCTGGCCGGGTGCGGGTTTCCGCGGTCGAAAGACCGCGGCTCCGTTGAAGCAGAGGCACATTTGACTTCACCGATTATGACCGGCGTGCCGTTTCCGCGGTCGAAAGACCGCGGCTCCGTTGAAGCAAGGATTACTTCCTGCGTGTGCCGCCGACGATGCGCACGGGTTTCCGCGGTCGAAAGACCGCGGCTCCGTTGAAGCTCTCCTCAAAGGCTCCATCCAGGTCGTAGCCGTAAGGTTTCCGCGGTCGAAAGACCGCGGCTCCGTTGAAGCCGACCCCGCCCGCCGCGGTCAAGCAGAAATTGAACAGAGTTTCCGCGGTCGAAAGACCGCGGCTCCGTTGAAGCGAGAAGCAGGCACGCGAGAACGCCAAGAAAATCGCGGAGTTTCCGCGGTCGAAAGACCGCGGCTCCGTTGAAGCCAGGCGATGGCTCCATGAACGGCTTTTCAGGCGATGGGTTTCCGCGGTCGAAAGACCGCGGCTCCGTTGAAGCGCGGTGGATTGCGCGGCGGGGAGGGCGGCCGCGGCGGCGTTTCCGCGGTCGAAAGACCGCGGCTCCGTTGAAGCGGTTGCGTTCGTTTCCCCGGCACCCGGTAGCATGTGGGGTTTCCGCGGTCGAAAGACCGCGGCTCCGTTGAAGCGACGCCGAAGATGGTCGCCCATGAAACGAACGGTTCGCCGTTTCCGCGGTCGAAAGACCGCGGCTCCGTTGAAGCAAGAGTTGACGGCGCTTAACCCAGACTGTGCGGTTCTTGTTTCCGCGGTCGAAAGACCGCGGCTCCGTTGAAGCGTCCCATCGGCCCCGTGTCCGGTCCTGCATTGTGCGGGTTTCCGCGGTCGAAAGACCGCGGCTCCGTTGAAGCGTGGACGCGCCTATCACCAGCCTCGACGACGTGCTCGGTTTCCGCGGTCGAAAGACCGCGGCTCCGTTGAAGCGATCCAGTGGCGACGAATCACCATGATCTTCTCGAAGTTTCCGCGGTCGAAAGACCGCGGCTCCGTTGAAGCCCGACATAGGTGGCGCTGTTGCGGTCGTCTTCGTAAAGTTTCCGCGGTCGAAAGACCGCGGCTCCGTTGAAGCGTTGCTAGGTCTGGGGGAGGCGGGTGAAAGGCGCGAGGGGTTTCCGCGGTCGAAAGACCGCGGCTCCGTTGAAGCGAAATTGCCATAGTCATCAAAGCGACAATGCGCCGCGTAGTTTCCGCGGTCGAAAGACCGCGGCTCCGTTGAAGCATGAAGAGCGGGTCACGGATAACCGCAGCCGCTCGAAGTTTCCGCGGTCGAAAGACCGCGGCTCCGTTGAAGCGCGAGCATGGTCGGGCATTGGCCGTACCCACTCTCTCGTTTCCGCGGTCGAAAGACCGCGGCTCCGTTGAAGCCGCCACACGCGGAAAATTATCGAGAATAGCACGCCCGTTTCCGCGGTCGAAAGACCGCGGCTCCGTTGAAGCACAATTTCGCCGACTTGGAAGAAGCCTACCAATGGGTTTCCGCGGTCGAAAGACCGCGGCTCCGTTGAAGCCCCCCTTGCGATCCGCCCTAAGCCAAGCCAAGAGCTGTTTCCGCGGTCGAAAGACCGCGGCTCCGTTGAAGCTGGCAGGTGCGCTGGGAGAGCGGCGGCCCGGTGACCGGTTTCCGCGGTCGAAAGACCGCGGCTCCGTTGAAGCGGCAAGTCTGGCTTTCACTCATGGGTGCGCCCCTCTGGTTTCCGCGGTCGAAAGACCGCGGCTCCGTTGAAGCATGGCGTTAGTTGAGCCTGGCGACGCGTTACACGGCGCTGTTTCCGCGGTCGAAAGACCGCGGCTCCGTTGAAGCGCGGTCTTCTTGCTGCCAAAGGCCACCGATTGCTGTGCGTTTCCGCGGTCGAAAGACCGCGGCTCCGTTGAAGCCCTTTCTCGATCCTGCCGCATGAAGCAACTCATCACCGTTTCCGCGGTCGAAAGACCGCGGCTCCGTTGAAGCTGAGAAATGAGAAAACAGGAATGAGAATGATACGCTATGGTTTCCGCGGTCGAAAGACCGCGGCTCCGTTGAAGCTGACCGCGCTGGAGTTCAGCCCGACCTTGATCGTGAGAGTTTCCGCGGTCGAAAGACCGCGGCTCCGTTGAAGCGCCGAAGTCGAGCAAAAGCCCTTCGAGTTGCCGGCCTGTTTCCGCGGTCGAAAGACCGCGGCTCCGTTGAAGCCGGATAATGAAGTAGTTGATTGCGGTTTCTTGTTGAGGTTTCCGCGGTCGAAAGACCGCGGCTCCGTTGAAGCCCAATGAGATAGCCGATTGCGCCGGAGGCTGTTGCGAGTTTCCGCGGTCGAAAGACCGCGGCTCCGTTGAAGCAGGCTGGAAGAGGCGCTGATCGCGGCGCAGATCGTGCGGTGTTTCCGCGGTCGAAAGACCGCGGCTCCGTTGAAGCTGGGCAGTCAGGATGCTCTCTACCCCATCAAGCTGCCAATGTTTCCGCGGTCGAAAGACCGCGGCTCCGTTGAAGCCGAAAATCTGGAACCGAACAAGGCGAAGGCTCTCGGGCGTTTCCGCGGTCGAAAGACCGCGGCTCCGTTGAAGCTGGAACTGCTGGCTCTACGACGATGGCAGGATCGAGTTTCCGCGGTCGAAAGACCGCGGCTCCGTTGAAGCCCATCTCGATAAGGAAGTCGCGTGTATGGTCGGCATGGTTTCCGCGGTCGAAAGACCGCGGCTCCGTTGAAGCATTTCTACCGCCACCTCCACCCGGCTTTGTCGATCCTGGTTTCCGCGGTCGAAAGACCGCGGCTCCGTTGAAGCCTGCGTCGGCGGCATGTGCCGAGCCTCCACGACAGTTGAGTTTCCGCGGTCGAAAGACCGCGGCTCCGTTGAAGCATGAACTTTTCCCAGCCGCATCCGTAGCCCAAGGCGAGCGTTTCCGCGGTCGAAAGACCGCGGCTCCGTTGAAGCTTGAGTTGCTGAGGTGCCGCACCAATGGCCGCGTTGTTGTTTCCGCGGTCGAAAGACCGCGGCTCCGTTGAAGCGTTCCCGGTCTTCGTCGCAGGCGACGACCTGGTGAGTTTCCGCGGTCGAAAGACCGCGGCTCCGTTGAAGCAACATCGTGGAGTAGGCCGGAAGGTGGAAGTGCTCGTTTCCGCGGTCGAAAGACCGCGGCTCCGTTGAAGCTTGGATCGGTGCGCCGCGATCTTGCGACCGGTCGGCGAGTTTCCGCGGTCGAAAGACCGCGGCTCCGTTGAAGCTAGGGTCGTTTCTGCGCAACGGCGCGTGCGTCTGCGCAACGTTTCCGCGGTCGAAAGACCGCGGCTCCGTTGAAGCAGCACCTTGCCCTCGCGCTGCAGCGCGGCCACGACCTGGGTTTCCGCGGTCGAAAGACCGCGGCTCCGTTGAAGCGGCGAGCAGCGCCGCGATGAAATCCTGCTCGCGCGGCGTTTCCGCGGTCGAAAGACCGCGGCTCCGTTGAAGCGCGGACGTTGAGCCCCGCGCTCTCCTGAAGGAACGCGGTGTTTCCGCGGTCGAAAGACCGCGGCTCCGTTGAAGCACCGTTTTGGGGATGGGAACCCCTTTGTCGATCCTGTAGTTTCCGCGGTCGAAAGACCGCGGCTCCGTTGAAGCTTTCCGGGTCGGGGCGTAAGCAACGCCCAATCGCGAACGTTTCCGCGGTCGAAAGACCGCGGCTCCGTTGAAGCCTGAGCGTGGCGACAACCATCGGCACATCGGCGAAGGGGTTTCCGCGGTCGAAAGACCGCGGCTCCGTTGAAGCAAGGGCCCCTTGCTGTGTGCAGCATGTGAATGTGCTTGAGTTTCCGCGGTCGAAAGACCGCGGCTCCGTTGAAGCGGGATAGCATCCCCATCCTGCCGATCGTTCACGTTGAGTTTCCGCGGTCGAAAGACCGCGACTCCGTTGAAGCGCCATCGGCGACATCGCCGAGTTCACCGGATATTCTGTTTCCGCGGTCGAAAGACCGCGGCTCCGTTGAAGCCGGTCTGGTCGAACTCAACAGCCGCGAAGTTATCGCGGGTTTCCGCGGTCGAAAGACCGCGGCTCCGTTGAAGCAGCTTCGCCTGGCCGATCTCCACGCGACGCTTGAACCGCGTTTCCGCGGTCGAAAGACCGCGGCTCCGTTGAAGCGACGACGCGTCCACCTTCAGCAGTACATGCACACTCGGTTTCCGCGGTCGAAAGACCGCGGCTCCGTTGAAGCCCTATCTTAGGCGAGCTGCCATCCATGGCCGCCCCGCGTTTCCGCGGTCGAAAGACCGCGGCTCCGTTGAAGCGTGCGCGTGCAAGATTGCTTTCCCGGTTCCGTGCATTGTTTCCGCGGTCGAAAGACCGCGGCTCCGTTGAAGCTTCTATGAAGGCGAGCCGATCAATGAGGTTGAGCTCGTTTCCGCGGTCGAAAGACCGCGGCTCCGTTGAAGCGATAAGCCGGAAGAAGACGGGCCAGAGATGCCGGGCAGTTTCCGCGGTCGAAAGACCGCGGCTCCGTTGAAGCGCAGAGGCCCGGCACGAGCGAGGCCAGCGTGCCGGGTTTCCGCGGTCGAAAGACCGCGGCTCCGTTGAAGCACAGTTAGCTCGCTGGCACCGGAGCGACCACGCGCCCGTTTCCGCGGTCGAAAGACCGCGGCTCCGTTGAAGCAAGGGGCAAGGAGTTAGCCTGCCCACTGTTGCCACGTTGTTTCCGCGGTCGAAAGACCGCGGCTCCGTTGAAGCCCGTCAATAGGCAGCTTGATGTTGTCGCCATTGGTCAGTTTCCGCGGTCGAAAGACCGCGGCTCCGTTGAAGCGAGGACGACCAGGCCATCTTCCACGCGGTCCGCGACCATGTTTCCGCGGTCGAAAGACCGCGGCTCCGTTGAAGCCCCTCATTGTCGAAGATCGACCCGAGATTTCCACCATGGTTTCCGCGGTCGAAAGACCGCGGCTCCGTTGAAGCATCAACGCCGATGGCACCAACGCCAAGACAATCTTCACGTTTCCGCGGTCGAAAGACCGCGGCTCCGTTGAAGCTCCGCGAGGCCGGTGGCCTTCTCCGCATCGATCCGGGTTTCCGCGGTCGAAAGACCGCGGCTCCGTTGAAGCACATCTTCCTGTAGTATCTGCCCATGCACCTGCACCCCAGTTTCCGCGGTCGAAAGACCGCGGCTCCGTTGAAGCAGGGCGTAGGATCGTCCCAAAATAGGTTGTCGCGAGAAGTTTCCGCGGTCGAAAGACCGCGGCTCCGTTGAAGCTGTCCACCAGCGGCGGCAATGCGGCGGTTAATTTCCACGCAGTTTCCGCGGTCGAAAGACCGCGGCTCCGTTGAAGCGCTTGGTGCTGCCGCGCACATGGGTGCGGGTTGTTTGGTTTCCGCGGTCGAAAGACCGCGGCTCCGTTGAAGCCGTAATCGGCATCACTTTCAGAAGCCCGGTGGCCACGTTTCCGCGGTCGAAAGACCGCGGCTCCGTTGAAGCTCATCGGCAATCCGCGCGACGGCGTTGCTCAGTTTGGTTTCCGCGGTCGAAAGACCGCGGCTCCGTTGAAGCTATGGATGAGCTTCGTTTCCTTGCTTTGGAACGCCGTTTCCGCGGTCGAAAGACCGCGGCTCCGTTGAAGCTGGATGGTGAGCATGTCCAAGCCTTTGAAAACTACCAGTGTTTCCGCGGTCGAAAGACCGCGGCTCCGTTGAAGCACACACCCTGCCACATTCCGCGTGGTTGTATTCTCCAGTTTCCGCGGTCGAAAGACCGCGGCTCCGTTGAAGCCGTCCCCATTGGGCCAGTTGAGCGGCTGGCGTGGCGTCGTTTCCGCGGTCGAAAGACCGCGGCTCCGTTGAAGCGTCTTCGATAGTCTGCTTGTCGATCACGTAGCCGAGCCGGTTTCCGCGGTCGAAAGACCGCGGCTCCGTTGAAGCTCGGCGGTCAGATGGAGCAGCTGCGCATTGGCTTTGTGTTTCCGCGGTCGAAAGACCGCGGCTCCGTTGAAGCTGCCACGGGTGCGCTACCAAGGTTGGCAATATTATTCGTTTCCGCGGTCGAAAGACCGCGGCTCCGTTGAAGCGCCACGGCGCGGCGTCTTGCGCTTGCGCGTAGTAACGTTTCCGCGGTCGAAAGACCGCGGCTCCGTTGAAGCTCGGCGGTCAGATGGAGCAGCTGCGCATTGGCTTTGTGTTTCCGCGGTCGAAAGACCGCGGCTCCGTTGAAGCGCCACGGCGCGGCGTCTTGCGCTTGCGCGTAGTAACGTTTCCGCGGTCGAAAGACCGCGGCTCCGTTGAAGCACGACACCTGCAAGTATCGCCGCTCGCCTGCCGCCCGGGTTTCCGCGGTCGAAAGACCGCGGCTCCGTTGAAGCAGATTTGCGGTTCGTGCTGCCGAGGTAGGACATCATGGTTTCCGCGGTCGAAAGACCGCGGCTCCGTTGAAGGCCGAAAAACAGAAGGAGCTTGAGATGGACATCACCACGTTTCCGCGGTCGAAAGACCGCGGCTCCGTTGAAGGCGCCCTGCCGGAGGCGCAGCTCGCCACCGAGGTCAACGGTTTCCGCGGTCGAAAGACCGCGGCTCCGTTGAAGGTTACAGTGCAGCCGTCGTAACGATTGCGCTGGTTAGTTGTTTCCGCGGTCGAAAGACCGCGGCTCCGTTGAAGGTGAGGCCTGCCAGCATCGAGACGCCAGCGACCACCGGGGTTTCCGCGGTCGAAAGACCGCGGCTCCGTTGAAGGGGAACGCGCGGCAACTCTGCCCACGCGACCACTGGTTGGTTTCCGCGGTCGAAAGACCGCGGCTCCGTTGAAGTCGGCATCGTGAGCATGCCAACAAAGTATGCTCAATCCGGTTTCCGCGGTCGAAAGACCGCGGCTCCGTTGAAGCGCTGTTGAGGGGCGGCTGGCGGGTAATCGTGCTGTGGCGTTTCCGCGGTCGAAAGACCGCGGCTCCGTTGAAGCACTACGGGAAGCACCCCGGTGATGTCACTGGCCGCACGTTTCCGCGGTCGAAAGACCGCGGCTCCGTTGAAGCCAGCTGTCCGTCGGCTCCTGGCTCCCGACGACGGCGTTTCCCGCGGTCGAAAGACCGCGGCTCCGTTGAAGCCACCTACCTGGGCCGATTTCTCGCCGACAATCTTCCGTTTCCGCGGTCGAAAGACCGCGGCTCCGTTGAAGCTCGTCGTCCCCGAGGTGATTCCGCTTCTTTTTTGTCGGTTTCCGCGGTCGAAAGACCGCGGCTCCGTTGAAGCCAGGAACCCTTAACCAAGCTAATCCAGAACAAACCAAGTTTCCGCGGTCGAAAGACCGCGGCTCCGTTGAATGATGATCGTGGCGGTAGTGTTCGAGGTGAATCCGCTTCCTTCAAGCTTGGCGTGAACGCTACGCCCGCCCGCCACGGCAATGTTGGCTGCATTCACTCCGGTTGGGGCGACTCGTTCTTTTGCAGCGCGCCTTGCCGAAAGTGCGAGGGGCTCGATCCGCTCCATTTCTTAAAGCGGGCGGAGAAGACGTAAGGATTCTCGTAGCCGACCCTGCGGGCAATTGTTTCGAGGGTATCAGTGGTGGAGAGAAGCCGTTCCGAGGCGAGCCGCAGCCGGAGATGCGTGAGGTGTTGTTTGGGGCTGCGTCCGAGTTCCCGATGGCAGAGCCGGCGCAGATGCTCGAAACTCATATGCACGGCACGCGCGAGCCGGACGCCCGTCCAGGCGGCGGCCAGATCCTTTTCCACGATGCTCCACAAGCGCACGAGTCGGATGTCGCCCGAGGGCGGATGAACAAAGCGCTGCACATACACCTGGATGAGTTCGATCCACTGGTGCAGGGCGGCGGAAACCGGGCGCCGAGGCAT
>JBBCHV010000003.1:0-183434 GCA_037200205.1 Chthoniobacter sp. | reverse complement strand
TTACAATTAGTAACTCGGTCAAGAAACAGCACGCAGCGGGCCACGGCGCATGAGGAGAGATCAAGCAATCGCACACCCGGATGCGAAAACAGACCCATCACGCAAGTGTCTTTGGATCAACACTTTAAAACAAACGAACCTGTGGAACACAGATTTCCAGAGGCTTGACGGTGTGAGCAAACCGCGGGGCGAGCAAAAGAGCGGCCCAGCGGGATCGAGGTTAAAAAGGGGTATGTTGTTCACAAGTTATTCACAAGCAAGAGTGGTCCTTCCTGCCGTTCGGCCTGACAGTAATTTTCGCTCGAAAATGCGACAAGATTATTTGCCGAATTTGGCGAAATATATTTTCGCATTTTGCGACTTTGAGGTTGACCCACTCCACGACCTCGAAAACGCGAGGCCTCGCCGTCGATAATGTTAGCTACGCGTACGTATCACCTCATTACCGCCGTGCTTTTCGCCACGGTAATATCCGTCCGAAAACAAAGCGCCACCGCGAACGTGACCACCGTGCCAAAGGCGATCCGCCAGGGGAATTCGATGATCGGCAGCCACTCGGGCGGCGTATAGAGATGCCCGCCGAACATCTTCGCCACATCGTTTGGCAGATTGCTGAGGATGGCAACGACGATGAAGCCCGCGGCCATCGCGAGGAGATTACCGTGGCAATTGCCGCGCGTCTTCGTCGTCATACCCACGAGGAAAATGCCGAGCAGCGAGCCGTAGGTGTAGCCGAACGAGCCGAGCACGATCGGGATGATGCGGATCTCGGGATGCGTGAGCTTCACCCACGCCGTGCCGACCCCCACGCCCGCGAGCAGCACCGCGAAGGCCGCCGTGCTCCAGCGCGCCGCGACCATCTGCTCGTACTGGCCGGCCTGACGCCGGAAGAGACCGAGGTAAAAATCGCGGGTAAAACTCGTGGCCAGGGCGTTGAGCGCGGTGCTGAGCGAGCCCATCGCGGTGGCGAACAGGCCCGCGGCCATGACGCCCCGAATGCCCGGCGGCAATTCCCGCAGGATGAAGTTCACGAAATAGTCTCCTTCCGGCCGCCGGGGGGCATTCTCGGGCAGGTGATAGAATACCCACAGCAAGACGCCGATGAAGGTGAAGCTCAAGGCCACCGGAATATCCGCCAACCCTGATAATATCAGGCTGCGGCGGCTGCGGCGAATGTCCGGTGCGGTCAGCATGCGCTGCACCATGTCCTGGTCCGTGCCGTGCGTGGCCATGGTGACGAAGACGCTCGCGAGGAAGGCGGTAAACACCGTGTACTCGGTTTCCAGCACCTTTTTCGTGTTGCCCCAAAATCCGAGGGCCGCGCGCTTCACCGGATCCTTCTCAATCCCGCTGTCCCAGAAATCCAAGGCGGTGATGGCGGTCGCCGCGGATTCCGCCGCGACCATCGCCGTCGCTTTCTCGCGAGCCTGCGCTGGGGTGAGCTGGTTGCCGACGATGCGCAGCATATCCTGCGCGTGAGCCTCCACCACCTCGGCATCGACGGGCGCCGTCTTCACCTCCCGGGCCACCACCTCCCAGCCGCCGACGGAATGCCATAGGGTCCAGGTGGCATAAAACATCGCGCCGAACATGAGCACCACCTGGAGCAGATCCGTCCAGACGACAGCCTTGATGCCGCCGAAGGTGGTGTAGATGGCGGTGATGAGCACCAGGAAGCCGACCGCGCCGACGTAGAGCAGCAGGGTCTCGTTGCGGTTCGGATGCACGTCGCGGATCAACTGCCAGCCGACGACGAGCAGGATGGCCGGGACGAACATGCGCGAACCGCTGGCCAGCGCGCGGGTGATGATGAACAGCAGCGAAGACGCGATCTTGGTGGTCTGGCCGAAGCGCACCTCGAGGAATTCGTAAATCGAGACGACGCGCAGTTCGTAGAACCGCGCGATGAAAAGGTAGGCCACGATGATGCGGGCGAGGATCGTGCCGATGGCGAGCTGGCCGTAGGTGAAGTTTCGCAGGCCGTAGCCCTCGCCCGGCGTGCCGAGGAAGGTGCCGGCGCTGACCTCGGCGGCCATGATGGAAGCCAGCACGGCCCACCACGGAATGTTGCGGTCGCCCACGGCGAAGCCTTCCATCGAGCGCTCGCCACGCCCTTTGTACAGCCCGATGGAGATGACCAGGGTGAAGTAGGCGAGGATGACGAGACCGTCGAGAAGCCAGGGATGGGACATAAGCGCAGCGCCGGAGGCTGGCGCGTTTTCCGCCAGCGACGCGAGCAGAAAATCGGCGGGCGGCGAGGCGGCCGAGAGCGGGCCATGCATTTGGGGTTTTGCGGGAGAACCCGCGTGCGCCGGCAGCGCCCTCAAACCCCGTCATCCTGAGCTTGCGAAGGACCTCAAATCTCGCTCTGGCCTCTAACGCGTGGCCAACCGTGCATGCTTGGCGCCATCTTCTGCCAAGCTGGGGAAGAAAGGCAGAAGATCAGAGGTTCTTCGCAAGCTCAGAAAGACGGCCGGGAGGTGCACACGCCATCCATTTCATGACGCCCGTCCCTCAATCCTCCATCACACCTCGGCCCACTGGCGCAGCAGGTTGTGATAGACACCGGTGAGCTGCACGGCCACGGGATGATCGGCGCTTTCCCGGTTCAGCCGTTGAATGGCTAGATCCAGGTCGAAGAGCAGCGAGCGCTGGGTGTCGTCGCGGACCATACTTTGCAGCCAGAAGAAGGAACACACGCGCGCGCCACGGGTGACGGGACGCACATGATGGAGGCTGGTGGCGGGATAGAGCACCATATCGCCGGCCGCCAGCTTTACGCTCTTCACTCCGTAGGTATCTTCCACGCAGAGCTCCCCGCCGTCGTATTGGTCCGGCTCGACGAGGAAAAGGGTCGCCGAGATGTCGGTGCGGATGGCGAGCCCCGTGCCCTTGACGCGCCGGATGGCATTGTCCACGTGCGTGCCGAAGGATTGGCCGCCCGAGTAGCGATTGAACAGCGGTGGAAAAATGCGCTGTGGCAGCGCGGCGGCGAGGAAAAGCGGATTCGAGCCCAGCGCGCCGAGGATCATGTCGCCGAGTTGCTGCGCGGCGGCATGCCCCTCGGGGATTTGCATGTTGTCCTTCGCCTTGGCCGATTGATGGCCGGCGGTCACCTTGCCATCCACCCAGGGGGCCTGCTCCATGACCTGGCGGGCCTTGGCGAGTTGTTCGGCGGTGAGGACTTCGGGAATGGTGATCAGCATAGGGTGGGAGTTCTACAGATGGCGGCGGACCCTGATGATGCAGGAGCCGTCCCGGATATACCACCCAACCAAAGGAAATGGATTTAGAATTTGAAGTTGGTACTGATGATAGGTGTAATAGCAAGGAGGCTTCACGCCACGCAAATTCTATCCCGGCCCAACTTCCCGCGGATATAATTCATCCACCTCACACCCGCGACGCTTCCAGCGGCGCGACCACCCCCACGGTCTTGATCATCACCTTGGAATTCCGGGCGCTGGCATCGTACTTCTTCCGGCGCTCGGGCGGCAAAATGTCGGGCGTCGCTTCGGCATAACCACCCTTTTGCTGGAAATAATTGAAGGTCTGCGTGGAGAGCACCATCACCTGTTTGATCCCCTTCTCCGCCGCCAATTGCTCGGCAAAGGCCATCAGTTTGCGCCCGTAACCTTCGCCTTCGTGGTTCTTGTGGACGTAGAGGCAGGCCAGTTCGGCGAGTTCCTGTTCCGGGTAGACATGGAGCGCCACGCAGCCCACGAGGTTGCGGTCGATCTCCAGCACCCAGTAATCCTCGAGATGCGCGACGATGTCTGCCCGCGTGCGTTTCACCAATTCCTCGCTGTTCACCGATTGGCGGATGAGTGTCATCATCGCCCGCACGTCCTTTTTGAATACGCGCCGAATCTGCTGGTACTCGTTGGAGTAGACCATCGTGCCGATACCTTCCTGGCTGAAGATCTCGCTGAGCAAGGCCTCGTCGTTGAGGCCATTGAGCAGGTGCACCCGGGCCACGCCGAGGCGGCAGGCGCGCGCGGCGTGATCGAGCTTCGAGAGCAACCCCGGGTCGGCGCTGCCGCGTTTCTTTTTAACGAATTCCTCCGCTTCCGAGATCGAGAGCTGGCCGACCAATTCGCCGTCGACGGTGACGCCGTCGCTCGCCGATAGAAACAGGATCTTCATGGCCTGCATGGCCTCGGCGACTTCCAGCGCGATGCTGTCGGAATTCACGCGAAAGGTCCTCCCCTCCCCATCGTAGCCAAGTGGCGGGATGAGCGGGATGATGCCTTCGTTCAGAAAGAGATGCAGCGACTTCGTGTCCACGCGCTCCACGCGGCCGGTATGCTGAAAATCCACGCCCCCAAGGATGCCCTTGGGATGGGCGATAATGGCGTTGCCGTAGGCCGCGCGCAGGTCCACCGAGGTGAGGCCCTGCATGATCTCGTTCATCACATTCGTCACCGCTTCGAGGCTCACCTTGAGCGTCGGCTCATCGGTGATGCCGGTGCCATCGGCGTTGGAAATGGCCACGCCTCGGTCCGCGGCGAGTTGCGTGATCTGCAAGGCCGCGCCGTGGACGAGAATGACCTTGATGCTCAACGAGCGCAACACGGCCACATCGAGCAGGATATTCGCGAAATTCGGCGAGGCCACGATCTCGCCGTCGAGCGCCACCACGAAGATGCGCTCCCGGAATCTCGGGACGTATTGCAGAATGCCGCGGAGATCGGAAACTTTCATCGGTCAGGGAATGCGACAAAACGACAATTCCGCACGGGAGCAAAGCGGAAAACAAGGGATTCCGCAGGTTCTTCCCGTCAGCCGCAGAAATATCCGCTCATTTCCCAGGTGAAATTCGATCTGTCTCAGACGATAGCTACGCATCCAGGCATGAACTCCACGATCAATCGCATCCTCGTTGCCGAGGACCACTACGTTTCGCGGCACCTGCTGGAGCGCAACTTGCAGAACTGGGGCTTTGACGTGATCACCGCGCAGGACGGCGCGGCAGCCGCGGAAATTCTCGCCGGCCCGGACGCTCCTTCGATCGCGATCCTGGACTGGATGATGCCGCACATGGACGGCGTGGAGGTCTGCCAGCGGGTGCGCCAGAACCGCAACTCCCCCTATATTTACCTCCTCATGCTCACGGCCAAGAGCCAGAAGGACGAGATCGCCACCGGCCTGGATGCCGGCGCGGACGATTATGTGATCAAGCCTTTCGATCCCGACGAGTTGCGTGCCCGCCTCAAGGTGGGACAGCGGGTGGTGGAACTGGAGCGCACCTTGGAAAAGCGGGTCAAGGATTTGGAAGCCGCGCTCAACGACGTGAAGCGTTTGAAGACCTTGTTGCCGATCTGCATGTATTGCAAAAGCGTGCGCGACGATCAGGACTACTGGCGGCAAATCGACGAATACATCTATACGGAAACGGGCACCGATTTCTCGCACGGCATCTGTCCGGCGTGCATGGCGAAGCTATCCAAGGAGCTATCGCTCTAAGAGCAGAGTGTCATCCTGAGCGGAGTGTAACGAAGTCGAAGGACCCCCGCCGTTCTACCATCGATATCGCTGGTGATTCAACGGGGTTCTTCGACTCCGTTACACTCCGCTCAGAATGACGGGCGGGCAGAGAGCACCGGCGCCTCAACGACATTGCCCCACGACGCTAGAACTGCTGTTCGAGCTCGTCGAGGTAGCGACCGATGGGGCCTTTCTGCTTCCGCTCCTGCTCCGAAAGTTCGTCCACCGTCTTAAGGTAACTGTCGAAAGCCCCGCTCTTCGACTTCATCTGCGTGGCTTCAAACCAGTTCAAGTAATCGGCGATCTGCGAGGGTGCGTTGCAAGACCAGCGCCCGGTAGCTCTCCGCTTTCGCCAGCCGATCGCGCATCCCCCGTGTCTTTCCATGGGAAAGCAGGGCAAAAACCTTTTCGTAATCGGCGATTACCGGCCGCATGAGCGCATTCGCCCGGGTGCCCAGCGTGACGATTTCGGTATGCCGCGCGGCCAGCGTGGCGCGGTTCGCGGGCAGCTTTAAAAACTGCGCATATTCACTGACTGCGAAAGTCTTTTTTTCGCCCTTTTTGTTGATCACAAATTCGATCTGCAACAAAGGCGCCAGCATCTTCTCGGTCTCTTCCGCGGTCAGGCCTTCGTAACGATCTGCCGCGGCATACCGCGCGAGATTCACGGTCCACCATTTCTGCAACGTCTGTGGATGGCCGGCGACGCCGGGGAACTCCTTGGCCAGCAAGGCCATCGGGTCGCCATTGCTCTGCGGCCAGTCGCGCACCAGGTGGCCCAGGTTCACGTGGCCATCGGGTTGCTCCGCCAGCATTTGCAGGAGACCCATCGCGAGCGCGCGATCCACCGCCATCGCGGTGGAGCCGAGTTCCTCGGGCTTTTCCAACAGAAACTTTTCGATCGGCGGCAAACGATTCGTCTCCACCAATCGCCGAAAAAGATCGCTGTCGACCCCGGCTTCGCGGCGCCGCTCCATCTCGATCAGCCCTTCCACGACCCACCACGGCGCCTCCACATACGAGGTCCCGCCCGGCACGGGAATGCCCCGGTAGGCATACTCGAGCAACAGCGCCCGCAGCAGGAGCTTCTGCATATTCACCGCGCTCGGATCGCGACCAATCTGCACGTTGATCTCGATCTTCTGCCCCGCGGGGGTGTCGACCAGCCGCAGCGTCGCCGGCGGGGCCTGGTCGGGCGTCGCCGCGCGGTCGAGGGTGATCACGATCGGCGTTTTCCACAGGCCGGTGCCGCCGAGCAGTTGCCTGACGTCGTCGGTGAGTTCATCCGCATAGCTCGCCACGCGCTGCCGCAGGCGCACATCGGAGCTGAAGACGATGAACTGCTTCGACTGGCTGACGCTCTGCTGCCGGAAATCCGTGGCCCGCGCCGGCAGGCTCATGGCCGCCAGCGCCACCAGCCACGGCAGGGCGCGGAGGTTCATCGCGGGGCGTTCATCCCCTTGGTGACCAGATCGATGCGGCCCTGCTGGACGCTGACGCTGAGCATCTTGTCCATTTGCTTGTGCTCCCGCGCGAGCGAGTCGAAGAGGGTGCCGAAAGCATAGTCCGCGTACTGCATGAGCTGCGGATCGATGGCGAGCTTGCCGAAAGCGCCGCCGACGATGGTCGGGATGAATTTCCCGTCCTTGACCTCGAGCTTGTAGTCGATGCGCGAGAAGGTGGGATAGCCGAAGGTGGACTGCTCCGAGTACAGGCGCAGGACGCCCGGCACACACGCCACATAGGCACGCACGACCTGGATGCCCGGCACCATGGTGTCCTTGGGCTTGTTCATCGCCCGCTTCAGGTGGCTGTTGATGTCGTCGTCGCTGAAGGAGACGCGGGCGGGCGTGGGCGATCCGAGCGCCTCCATCATGTCGCTGTTGATCATGCGCTGCGATTCACTGCCCTTCTTGACCTCCGGCAGATCCTCCGGCTGCTGGAGAATGAGAAAGATCGCCGCGATCGCCGCGGAATAGAACGCCACCTTGAAGAGAGTCTTGATCTCGCGACCGGCCGCCCCGGATTTCGGGTTGGTCATCTTGGCGATGCGCTTGCGGGCCACCTCGGGGTTTTCCTGCGCTTTTTCCGCTGCCTTCGGCAGGAGAGAGCGGTCCAGTTTCGCGCCGCAATTATGACAATAGACACGCTCCGGTTCGTTGGCGTAGCCACACTGTTCGCACAGCAGTGTGGGGGCGGGGGCGGGAGGATTGGTGGACATGGCTAATCGTTCTTCTTTTTCGCCGCCGGCTTCTTGGTTTCCGAGGCGGCGGGTTTCGACTCCGTCTTCTTCGCCTCGCCAGTCTTCGCGTCGGTCGTTTTGCTTTCGCCCCCGCCGGATTCGCTCTTCGCGGATGCCTTGTAACCCTCACTGCGGTAATCGGTAATGTAGAAGCCCGATCCCTTGAAGATCAATCCGGCGCCGGTGCCGACCTGGCGTTTGACCTTCCCTTTGCCCCACGTCTTCTGGCGGCACAACTCCTTGGGGCAGATCTTGAGCACGTCGTCCTTCATGGACTGGTAAAAGTCAAAAGACTTTTTGCACTTCTCACACTGGTATTCGTAGGTCGGCATGGAGGGTCGGTTTCCGCGGGAAAAAAAGTCCGGCACCTATAACAGAGCTGTTTCCGGGCCGCAATGGATTGTTCCCTCATTGTCCCTTGACGCCTCTGGGAGCAAGCGATTTATTGGCGCGCCTTTAAAACCCTCGCCGATGTTACGAAATCTCGTCCTCACCCTCCTGACCGCCACTTTCGTGATCGGTTGCGCAGATGACTCCCGGGTGCGTAATGACACGGCGTATCTCGGTGGATTCAAACACCAGAACGTCCAGCAGCGCGCGAATTTCGACAACGTCTCCTATTGGGATGGCGACAACGCGACTGGCGCGCCATCGGTCAAGATCAACCTCGGTGAGCAGCGGGCGTATTTTTACAAGGGCGGTGAACTGGTCGGCATTTCGGTGGTCTCGACGGGTCGCGAAGGCTTCGGCACGACATCCGGCAACTTTCATATCATCCAGAAGGACAAGGACCACGTGTCCTCGCGTTTCGGCGACTATCTGAATGCCGACGGCAGCATCCTGAAAAAGGAAATCGACCGCGACAAGGATCCCATGCCCAAGGGCGCCCGCTACGACGGCGCGAAGATGCCGTATTTCATGCGCATCGTGGGTGGCACGGGCATGCACGAGGGCTTCCTGCCGGGCTACCCCGCCTCGCACGGTTGCATCCGTATGCCGGGCTTCATGGCGCAAAAGTTTTTCGAGAATGTGAGTGTCGGCACGCCGGTTTCCATCACGAACTGATCCGCGTGGCCGTTCCTGAAATATCGGTCGCAGAAGCCCGGGGACGCCTTTCCGCTCCCCTGCCGCCCCGCCTGATCGACGTGCGCGAGGCCGATGAATTTGCGACCGCCCATATCGCCGGCGCGGAGTTGCTGCCGCTCTCGCAGTGGCCCACCATCGCCGCGGAAAAGCTGACCGACCGCGCGCAGCCCTTGCTGATCCAGTGCCACCACGGCGGCCGCTCGGCTCGCGCCGCGGAGTACCTCCTGCGCAACGGCTACACCGATGTGACCAACCTGGCCGGCGGCATCGATGCGTGGTCGGTGGAGATCGATCCGTCCGTACCCCGTTACTGACCGGAGGAATCGGTCCACGAAATACACGAAAAGGCACGAAAAGGCACGAAAGGGCGGCGAAGGAAGGTTTCGGGGCGACGAAGCATCCCGGCGTGAACGGCCAGCCGGCGGCTTTCGTCTGTTTCGTCTCTTTCGTGGTTTTTCCTCTTCCCGGAACCGAAGCTTGGAAACCACGAAAGGGACCAAATGGACGAAACAACTTCTCGGCCTTTCGTGCCTTTTCGTGTCTTTCGTGGACTCCCCTCAGTATTTCCCGAGCACCCGCCGGATGAGCGCCACGACCGCGTCGTTGCACGCGTTATCCGCCTCGGAGTGATCCGCATTGGTCACCGCGACGAAGGTCGCCTCGCGTTCGGGCGCGACCCACATGACCGCGTAGAACATCGCATTCGAGCCGGTGTGCCAGAGGACATCGCCGCCCGCCCAGTCGCGCTCCTGCACCAGCCAGCCGCAGGCATATTCCTGCCCGGCCACGCTCTTGTGCAGACGATTGAAAGTTTCCTCGGTCAGGAGGCGCGGCTCGGCCCGGTGCCAGTCCGCATGCCAGTCCGCGTAGCGTGCGAAATCGGCAAGCGAAGCATGCACCGTCGCCGCCGGGCCGATCGCGGGCGGATTGTCGGCCATCGGCCCTGGTTCCACGGGGCGCAATTCGCCAATTTCCCCGAGATGTCCCCACGGCTGGTCCACCTTGTTCGGCGTAGCCGGTGCGCCAAAGCCGGCCGTGGTCATGCCCAGCGGCTCGAACAGGCGCTCACGCAACAGATCCTCCCACACGCTGCCCGTCACGCGCTCGATCATGGCCCCGGCCATCGCGTAGCCCACGTCCGAATAGATGAATTTCTTGCCCCGCGGTGCCTGCGGTGGCTGGCATACCGTGCCGCGCAGGAGCGCGAGCCGTTGCTCCGTCGGCGTGCCCTTTTGGTCGAGGGCCTCGGCCCACAGGTCCACCGGCGGATGATCCGGCGCTCCACCGCGGTGGGTCAGCAATTGTTCGAGGGTCACCCCGTTCCACTCGGGCCGCATCATCCCCACCAAGTCGGGGAAAACTTCGGCGAGTGTCGTGTGCCACCCCAGCTTTCCCTCGTCCACGAACATGCCGGCCAGCGTGGCGGTCATCGACTTCGTGCACGAGCCGAGGTGCCACAGATCGTCCGTCGTCACCGCTTCGTCCGAACCCAGCTTGCGCACGCCGGTGGCGACATTGACGACGAGTTTCCCGTGGCGAATCGCCGCCACCGCCATCGCCGGCAGGCCGCGTTCCTTGCGGATTTCCTCCAGCTTCGCCGTGAAATCGTCCGGCGCTTCTTCCGCCGCGTAGGGCACATTGACAAAGAAGCCGACGGTCAGGATGACGACGATGAGGCTACGAGAATGAAGAAACCGCCGAGCCAACTTGCGAAACGCTTTGCGCATGTCGGCGGCGAACAAAGCCTACGATGCCCAGTCCCGCAACCGCTAATGCAGCAAATTGATAACCGGAGATTTCTCCCGTGACGCGCGGCGTGGCCCGGAGAAATTCATGCAGTATCCGAAAAATCCCGTAGGCCATGAGGTAGAGGTGAAAGTGCTGCCCGGCGAGCCGGTGCCGCCTGCGAAGGCCGACAAATACAAGGATCGCAGCGATATTGAAGCCGATCTCCACCGGCACCGCGGGCCAGCGCGCGATCCCGTGCCCATCACGCATCGTCCACCACGCCGGCCCGCAGCGGCGCCCGAGACAGCAGCCGTGAAGGAGACAGCCCACGCGTCCCAGCGCGATGCCGAACGGCGCGATGAGAGCGAACCAATCGCCCGTCGGCTCGGCGTAGCCGACGATCTTCTTCGCCACTTCCACCCCTATATAGCCGCCGAGCAACGCGCCCAGGATCGTCTTGCCCGTGGCCCAGATGACCCAGCGCTGCGGATCGTCCCAAAACATCCAGCCCTCCGCCGCGAGGTAAACCAGCTTCGCCCCCAGGAACGCGCTGATCAACGCCGCGAAATAAATGATCAGCAGCCGTTCATCGCGCCGCGCGAGCCGAGACCACCACAGTACGCTCATCAAAATGCCTGCGAGCATGAGCCAGCCGTAGGCGGTGGATTTCATCTGAAACATGGCGGATTCAGGAATTAAGCGCGGCGCAGCAGCCGAAGAAAAAGGCGATGAACGCATTCATCAGCAGCAACACGATGCCGCCGGCGATGGCTCCGCCGGTCTTGCGCGTGAACAAGACGATCGAAGCGCCAAAACAGCATACCACGCTGACGACGCTGCAAATCACCAGTAACGTATTCGACTCCTGCCTGGAGAGTTGCGCCGTTGTAGCCACTCCGATGGCCGCCAGCAGAAGCGCGGATGGTAAAAACCCGATTAACAAAGCGACCGTGGTACTCCCCCGGGCGGCTGCAATGGTGGAAGCGGCCAGCGGTGCGGCACTCCCACCCAGGCACGCGCGCGCTACCACGAGGATGACAATCGCCAGGACAATCTCCACGCCCGCGTGGAGCAGCGGCGTATAGACAAACGAGCCGAATAGATAAAATGCGATGATCAGAGCCGCACTGACTCCAGCGGCGCGCGCCGGCCGAAACGGCTCTTCCGCGCCGGCCGGAGCCGCGCAGCAACTCGCCGCGAGCCCCAGCAGGACGCCATAGACCGCCGACAACAGGTAGGAAATCGGCATCTGCGCGGACAGCCCATAGGTCTGATACAGCCGGAGAAGCAACGGCCACAAAAGTGCGCCCAAGATCGGCGGCGCGATGCCAAAAGCGATCGCCAGCCAGAATCGCTGGGGATGTTTCACCAGCCGCACCACGAACGGAGGAGGCTCCTGTCGCCAGCCGCTGGACATCCAAAACGCGACGCCGAAAGACACCGCCCATTCGCCCAGGGCGTGCAGGAATTGCTGGAAATAGAGGGAGGCGTTCACCGGATGGAATAGTAGCGGCAGAAGGAATCGAGCTGCCCATCCGGCCGGATGACGTGCGTGCAGCAGCGGTCGATGCGATCCTGGTCCCACGTCCACGCATCCATGAAGGGCTTGATGAACAGGCGAAAGGTGTGCGTTTCATCCAGTTCGAATTGCTTCAGCAATTCCCCAAGCGGTTCGCTCTCGCATCCGCATTGCAGCAAGTCCTCCAGCCGGTAACGGATCTTGTCGCGGAGAAATCCCTGCACCTGCGCAAAGTCGATGAACTCGCTGATCGACCGCGTCGCGCCGTCGCCCGTCTTCAACAGATAGCCGATGGCCGCGCAATTCGGATCGCCACAGGGCAACGGCGTAAAATCGTCGTAGCGCAACCGGTCGCCGGCCTGCTCGACGGCGGCGAGGATGATGTCGGCGGTGTTCAAGCGCTGTAGCGGCGCTACAGGCGTGGGGACGCGACCACTGCCAAACATCGGCTGAAAGGCGACGCCGCGAATATTCGGAAACCGCAGCCCGTATTCCACCGCCGCCCAGACGTGCCCGAGGTTCTCCGGCGTGACGGTCATGGCCAGCGTGATCGGGATATTCAGCGCGCCGCAGCGCTCGATGGCGCGCCGCCGCAGGTCGCGCAGGTCGGCACCGCGCAGGGCCCGCTGGCCGGCCTCCTGCGGGCCGTCGAACTGGAGATAGAGCTGAAACTTGCCGTAGCGAAAAGTCTTCCCGACCGCGTCGAGAAAAGCGTCGTCGGTCGCCAGCCGCACCCCGTTTGTATTGAGCAACACGTAATCGATGCCCGGATTCGCGTGGCACCACGCGAGCAGCTCGCAGAACTGCGGGTGCAGCGTCGGCTCGCCACCGGAGATCTGGAGAATCTCGATCCCACCCTTGCGATCGATCACCCCCTGAATGCGCCGCTGCAAATCCACCAGCGGCACCGCATCGATCTGCGAACTCCGCGGCGAATCCGCAAAGCACGTCGGGCAGGCCAGATTGCACGAGTTGACGACCTCGATCAGCGCCAGGCAGGTGCTGAGCTTTTCAATTTTCGATTCTCCATCCTCCATCGTCCCACCCCCTGCCGCATTGCGCCCCAACGTCCCACGCACCGCTCCATCGCTCGCCGCGCAGGCATTCCCCCCGCAACACGCGTTTTCCGGCTCTCCCTGCGCGAGCCAGTAAAACCGGGCATCGGACGCGATGCACGCCTCCGCCTCCCCATGTTCAGGGCAGCGCCGCCGCAGCATCACCCGCTGCCGCCTGGCATCCCCGACCTTCCAAACCTCCGCCGGGCAATCCGCATGACACACCGGGCACCGTGACTGGGTGCGCTTGAGGAGCGTCTCGGAAAATACGGTCAGCAACGGCATTTGCTTAAGATCACTTGAAATCCATCTTGCCGCCGATCGCCGAGCAACCGGCCACCACCGCGATGACCCCGGCAATCATAATGATCACGCCGAAGAGCAGCGTGAGCAGCACGCGACCGGCGATATTCTCGACGCAACGGCGCGCCAGCCAGAAACCGGCGGGAAACGACGCCACCGCGACCGTCAGCGCGAGAATACCGAAGAAGGATTCCATTTGCCGCGAAAGTTTTGGGCCGCTCCGCGTTCTTTGGCGAGCGCGCGTTGTAGCCGGGCTCACTGAGCCCGGTCACCGCATCCGCCCCGTCGCGTGGGATACGCGCCCTACACCTTCGCCGCGTGGACGCGGGCGGCCACTTTGAGCCGCAACGCATTCAGCGCGATGAAGCCAGTCGCGTCATTCTGATTGTAGGCCTTCGTCGGGTCGGCCTCCATGGTGGCGATGTCGGGATTGTAAAGGCTGAGCGGCGACTTGCGGCCGGCGGTGATGATGTTGCCCTTGTAGAGCTTGAGCCGCACGGTGCCGGTGACGTTTTTCTGCGACTCGGTGACGAGCGCCTGCAGCGCCTCGCGCTCCGGTGCGAACCAGAAGCCGTTGTAAACCAGCGTCGCGTACTGCGGAATGAGCGAGTCGCGCAGGTGCATGACCTCGCGGTCCATGGTGAGCGATTCCACCTGCCGGTGCGCGAAGTGCAGAATCGCGCCGCCGGGCGTCTCGTAGACGCCGCGCGATTTCATGCCGACGAAGCGATTCTCCACGAGGTCTACGCGGCCGATCCCATGCTTGCCGCCGAGCTTGTTGAGCACGCGCATGACCTGGAGCGGATTCAAGAGCGCATGATTGTCGCTGTCGTACTGCACGCCGCCGATCTTCAGTTCCGCGAGCAGTCCATCGAGTTCGTGGTAGCCGATGGCCACGCAGTTGCCTTTTTCAAAAACCAGTTCCACATGCTCCGCCTTGTCCGGCGCTTCCTCGGGCGAAACGCTCAGCACATACATCTCGCGGGCCTTCTCCGCGCTGGCGTCGAACCACGGATCCTCGAGAATGCCCGCCTCGAAGCTGATGTGCAGGAGATTGCGGTCCATCGAGTAAGGCTTCTTCGCCGAGGCCAGGACGGGAATCTGGTTTTTCTCCGCGTAGGCGATCATTTCCGCGCGGCCGGGGAACTGCTCGCGAAAGCGGTCCTGCCGCCACGGCGCGATGACTTCCAATTCCGGCGCGAGCGCCGCAGCGGTGAGCTCGAAGCGCACCTGGTCGTTGCCCTTGCCCGTGGCGCCATGGGCCACGGCGTCCGCCTTTTCCGCGCGCGCGATGTCGACCATGCGCTTGGCGATCAAGGGGCGCGCAATCGAGGTGCCGAGGTAGTACTGCCCCTCGTAAATCGCCCCCGCCTGGAACATCGGAAAAATGAAGTCGCGCGCGAACTCCTCGCGCAAGTCGTCGATATAGCACTTGCTCGCGCCGGTGCGCAGCGCCTTGGCTTCGAGCCCGTCGAGTTCCTCTTCCTGCCCCACATCCGCGCAAAAAGCGATGATCTCCGCGGAATAGGTTTCCTTCAGCCAGGTGAGCAGGACGGAGGTATCGAGACCACCGGAATATGCGACGACGATTTTCATAAGGGGCGGTGTTGTAACTGCGAAAACGCTGTGTGGAAATGGGGAATTTCGGCAGTCAGGCCGGTCCCATCTCTCCTCTTCTTCCCAGGCCGCCCATGGGACTAATGGGAAGCATGGGAAAAATGGGACTTCTGGACTCTGCCTAGTTCGCCCCGCCGTTGGCGGCCGTGGGCGTGATGACCGTCGGCTGCACGTCGTTCAGTTTCGGCGCGGCGCCGCGCAACATCGGCGTATTCGTCTCCACCCGCGGGCCATCGTCGTTATGCGCGACCGCCTCGCCGATCTGCGTGCCCACCGCCCGGCGGTAATTCTGCACCGCCTGCAAGATGCTCGACGCCATCTGCTGCCGGTAGCCCGGCGTCGCGATGAGCCGCGCATCGTAGTCGTTGCTCAGGAAGCCGCCCTCGATCAGCACGCCGGGAATCGTGATATCGCGAATGACCACGAACCGCGCGCGCTTGATGCCACGATCGAACATCCGCGAGCGCACCACCAGCGAAGCGTGCGTCGCCGTGGCCAGCGCGATATTGGCCGGGTCGTTGATATTGCCCGCGCAGGGATCGAGATCGGAGATCCGCGGCCCGTCGGCCATCATCGACGGCACGCCGCGGGGCGCGAGAGTATAGGTCTCCAGGCCGGTCCCCGCACCGCCGGAATTGAAATGAATGCTAATGAACAGCGCGTTCGGGCATTGGTTGGCGATCCGCACCCGGTCTCCGAGGGGAATGAAGGTGTCGTTGTTCCGCGTCATCACCACCTTGTATCCCGCCTGCATGAGCATCATCCGCGCGCGATTCGCGACATCCAGGGTGAAGGATTTTTCGTTGCCGTAGAGCGAAGTGGCGCCGTTGTCGTGGCCGCCATGGCCGGGGTCGAGCACCACGGTATCGATCTTCTCTGCGTTCTTGATCTTCTGCGGGCGCAACACCGGCTCGAGCACTTTGGTCAGGTCCATGCGCGACATCACCGGGACGCCGTCGTGGGACTCGATCGGGTAGCTGAGGTTGAACTTCAGGCGATTGATGTAAAACTCCACGGATTGATGCTCCCCTTGAGGCTGCGCGCGCCCATTTCCATCGTCGCGTCGTTGCCCACCTGCACGCAGTGGCCCAGGCCGTAGAAATTCGCCACGTTCTCCAGCGGTACATAATCGCGTCCGCCGATCTTATACAGCGTCCATTGAGCGTGAGTGGAAGCGGCGATGCACAGCAGCAGTGCCAATCCCCAGAAGCAAGGCCCGTGGCATTAGGGCGCGCAAGTTAGCTGGCCAAGCCCCTCCGCGCAAGTGATTTTACGGTGCAGCGAGGGTTGCCAAAGGGCGGGAGGCGCGGCAGATTCCACGCCCCTATGTCCGAACTCGCGAAGACCTACGAACCCAGCGCCGTGGAGGCGAAGTGGTACGAATACTGGCTCCAGCACGGCTGTTTCCAAGCCGATCCCGCGCGCGTCTCGGCCCAGCGGCCCGCCTATTCCATCGTCATCCCACCGCCCAATGTGACCGGTGTCCTCACGCTCGGCCACGTGCTGAACAACACCATCCAGGACATCCTCGCCCGCCGCGCCCGCATGCTGGGCAAGGAAGTGCTCTGGCTGCCCGGCACCGACCACGCCGGCATCGCCACGCAAAACGTGGTGGAAAAGAGCCTGCGCAAAGCCGGCGAAATGAAGCACCGCGACGATCTCGGCCGCGAGGCGCTGGTGGCGAAGATCTGGGAGTGGAAGGAGAAATACGGCGGCATCATCATCCAGCAACTCAAGAAGCTGGGCGCGTCGTGTGACTGGTCGCGCGAACGCTTCACCATGGACCCCGCGTATTCGCAATGCGTGTCCCGCGTCTTCGTCGATCTCTACAAGAAGGGCCTCATCTACCGCGGCAAGCGCATGGTGAACTGGTGCCCCGCCTCGCTCACCGCATTGAGCGATGAGGGAAGTGGAGATGAAGGCGCAGAGCGGCACAATGTACTATTTCAAGGTGGAGGTGGCCGAGTTGCCCGGCACGTGGCTCACCATCGCCACCACCCGCCCCGAGACCATCCCCGGCGATACCGCCGTGGCCGTGAATCCGAAGGACGCCCGCTACGCCCATCTCATCGGGAAGCGCGTGCGCCGGCCCCTGCCCGCGCAGGTTCCCGACGAACAGAAGCTCATCCCCATCGTCGGCGACGATCATGTGGACTTCGAGTTCGGCACCGGTGTGTGAAGGTGACCCCTGCGCACGACAAGGCGGATTTCGAGATCGGCCAGCGCCACAAGCTGCCCGTGGTCGACGTGATGAATCCCGACGGCACGATGAACGCGCTCGCCGGCGAATCGCTCGCCAACCTCGACCGTTTCGAGGCGCGCAAGGTGGCCGCCGAACATTTGCGAGAACTCGGAGTGCTCGAAAAGGAGGAGCCGCATCAAAACAACGTCGGCTTCTCCGAGCGCGCCGGCGTGCCGATTGAGCCGCGCCTCAGCGAACAATGGTTCTTGAAATACCCCAGCGTGGCCGAAGCGAAAGCCTGCGTGGACGACGGCCGCATGCGCTTCTTCCCGGAGCGCTGGGCCAAGGTCTATGACCACTGGCTGGAAGGCATTCAGGATTGGTGCATCAGCCGCCAGCTCTGGTGGGGGCATCGTGTGCCGGTGTGGAGCATCGAGCTTGGCGGTGACGAGGTCGTCCGTCGGTTTCCGCAGCTGAAATCAGTAATGGATGTAGTTCTGGAAAAAGCCGCATCGCACACCCTCACATCGGTCTCGGGCCAGCCAAGCGAATCCAGCACGAGCTTTGTCTCGGATTGGAACATGCGGGACGGCGACGACATCCATGGTCGGATTATACAAATCGCTGATGGCCACTACCGAGTAGAGATTGCGAGTGAGCGCACCATTTTCGAAGACCTCGGCTTCACCCAAGACCCCCGACGTCCCTCGACACCTGGTTCAGCTCCTGGCTCTGGCCTTTCGCCACGATGGGCTGGCCGAGAAGACCGGACGCTGGCGAAGTTCTACCGACGACCGATCTCGTCACCGGGCCGGACATCATTTTCTTCTGGGTCGCGCGCATGATCATGGCGGGCTACGAGTGGATGGGCGAACTGCCGTTTAAGAACGTCTATTTCACCGGCATCATCCGCGACAAGAAAGGCGAGAAAATGTCCAAGAGCAAAGGCAACTCGCCTGATCCGCTCGACCTCATCGCGCAGTACGGGGCCGACGCCCTGCGCTTCGGGGTGATGCGCAGCGCGCCGCTCGGGTCCGACATCATTTACGACGAAAAGAACGTGGAGCTCGGTCGCAATTTCTGCACGAAGCTCTGGAACGCGACGCGCTTCCGCCAGATGCAAGGCGGCGTGAGCGAAGGCGAAATCCAGCCCGCCCTGCTGACCAGCGACGACCGCTGGATCCTCGCCCGCCTCGACGGCGCGTGGGCGAAGTGACCGCCGCGCTCAGGAATACCGCTTCAGCGACGCCGCAGCCACGCTCTACCGCTTCTTCTGGAACGAGTATTGCGACTGGTACCTCGAGGCGAGCAAGGCCGTGCTCCAGGGCTCCGACCCGGCGCGCAAGGCGAACTCGCTGGCCGTCATAGATTTCGTGCTCGCCCACACCCTGCGGCTTTTCCATCCCTTCCTGCCCTTCATCAGCGAGGAGCTGTGGCACAGCCTCGGGTTCAACGAAGATCTGCCCGAGAACCAGGGGCGGACAAACGATCATGACCGCGCCGTGGCCGAAGGTGATGGACGCCGCTGAGCGAGCCTACTTCGGGCTCGACGAGGCGGCGGACAAATTCGCCAACGCGAAATACGAAGTTGTGAATCTCGGCCGCGGGCTCCGCCGCGATTTCAACATCGCCTCCAGCAAGCGCACGCGCTTCGTGTTGCGCCCGAGCGAGCCGCTCTCCGCGCCACGACATCGAAGTGCTGCGCATCCTGCTCAATGCCGACCCGCTCGATGTGCTCGCCGACTACGCCGCGCCGAAAGGCACGCCGGTCGCGCTCACCCCGCTCGGCGAGCTCTTCCTGCCGCTGGAAGGGCTCATCGACGTCGGCGCCGAACGAACGCGAGCGCCTGGCCAAGGAACTCACCAAGGTCGAGCAAGAGCTCGCCAAGGTGCGCGCCAAGCTGGCGGACTCGAATTTCACCAGCAAAGGTCCCCGCCAAAGTGCTCGACGAGCACCGCCAGCGCGAGAGCGACTGGGCGGAGAAGCAATCGCAGCTCGTGAAAATGCGCGAAGCGCTGGGCGACGCGTAGCGGAGCTTCCAAAACGTCGTCATCCTGAGCTTGCGAAGGACCTCTGATTTCGCTCTGGCATCTGACGCGTGGCTCCCACGTCAAACGATCATGCCATTTGCCCTGCTGGCGAGAAAGGCAGACATCAGAGATCCTTCGCAAGCTCAGGATGACGGCGTTTTGGAAGGCGCTCCGCGCCGTCTTTGCCCACCGACCGCTCTAGCTACTCGAAGTGCTGGTTTCCCTGCCGGTTCGGTGTCCGGAGGGGCGTCTTGCCGCCGGCCCGCCGACGGAACTCATCGAACACCTCGTCCAGCCCGTCCACCTTCATCTGGTGCACGATGCGCAGCAACTCGCCCAGCCGCCCCTTGGGAAACGCTCCCTTGCGCGCAAACCACGCGAGGTACTCCACCGGCCAAATCGTAAAGCACCACTCCGCGCGGCGGAAAATGCTCCGGCCCATACTTGCCAAACGGCATGTGCGTCGTCGCGATATCGGCGAGGTCCGCGGCCATGAAGTCGCGGAGCCGCTCCTCGTCGCTGGACATTGCAGGCGGCGGATTATTTCTCGTCGAGAACGTGAATCTTGATCGCGCGGAACTTCACCAAGCCGCCGTGATCCTGCAGCAGGATGGGCGAGGCGACCTTTTCCCCGAAGTGCGCCGTCTTGGCGAATTTGCTCTTCGCGATGCGCTCCTTCAGGTCGTCGCTGCCGAGATCGAATTCCACGGTCTTTACGCCATTCAGCCATTCCTCGACATGATTGCCCTTCACGATCACCTCGCTCGAATTCCATTCGCCCACCGATTGATCTTCTTGTCGGCCGGCGGCTCGATGAGATCGTACAGGCTGCCTGTCTGGTGGAGCGTCCGCCCTTGATGCCGTCGGGATGATGTTCGTCGTCGAGCAATTGATACTCGAAGCCGACATTCTTTTTCGGATCGGGCAGATTGTATTTTACGCCGCTGTTCGACGCCGGCCCGATGATCCAGTCCCCACTTGAGGTCGAAGTTTTCGAATTTCTCGGTGGTCACGATGTCCCCGCCGCCCCCGGCCTCGGCATGCACGAGCACCCGTCCTCGATCGTCCAGCCTTTATCCGGAAAGGTGTCCTTGCCGATGCCCCACCCAGCCGTCGGTGGTCTTGCCGTCGAAGAGCAATTTCCAACCGGCGGCCTTTTCGGCGTCGGAGAGAGCATTGTTCTCATCCGCGGCAAAAGCCGCAGCCGCGAGTGAAAGGGTGTGGACGACGGGAAGGAGGCGGGAGAGGATCATGGGCGGGGAGGTGGGGGTGGAGAGAAAAAGAGCACTCGAAAACCGGCGGTTCGTCAATGGCAGCTTCGCTGGAGTGGTACGGAGAGAGGTCCACGAAAGACACGAAAGGGCACGAAAAATTGATCCTTTTCGTGCATTTTCGTGTCTTTCGTGGGACCCCAATCTTCCGGCTTAACGGGCTCCCGCTCCAACCGGCGCGGGCGCAGCCGCATTCCAGATCGGCGCACCCGCAGGTTCCGAAACTCCACTTCCTCGCCCTCATCCAGGATCACCAGCGAGGTCTTGAACTTCGTCCCCCACCCCGCCGGCCCTTTGACCCCGCTGGCCACCAGCTGTTTCGTAAACTCCGGCGACCCCAGATTGTATTCCACGACCTTGGCGTCATTCAGCCAGTGCTCGACGTGGTTCCCGAGCACGACGATCCGTCCCCTGGTTCCACTGGTCCGGGCCGTTGAGCTTTTTGTCGGCGGCGGGCGGGATGATATTGTAGAGGCGCGCCCCGTGCGGCGGATCGGACCGCCCTTGAGCCCATCGGGATTGTGCACGTCGTCGATGATCGAATAGACGAATCCCACCGGCTTGTCGCGCGTGCCCATGGCGAAATACATGATGCCCGATTTGCCCGAGACCGAGAGCTTCCACTCAAAGGAGAATTCGAAATCCTGATACTGATCGAGCGTAATCAGGTGCCCGCCCGTCATGAGGCCCATGTCCTTGATCTCCTTCACGCAGAAGAGCGAGCCGCGGTCGATCCGCCAGCCGCGATTGATGAAGTCATTGAAGGTGAGGCCGCGCAGGCCGTAGTTGTTGCGACCGTCGAAGAGCAGCTTCCAGCCCGCGGCCCGTTTCCTCATCGGTCAGCGTATAAACCTTGATCTCCTCCTTCTTGCCATCCGGATTCTCGGTCGGAGGCGGAGTCTGCGCCACAGCCACGCGCGCGGCGGTCATCATCACGGCGATAAGGCTTAAAAGCTTCGTGTTCATACGGAAGGACGCCGAGATGACTACGGCAGGGAGGGTTTTCTTTGAAGCGTAAAAACCGATCGTTAGATCAAGCACACCCGCATGGATGAGACAGGCAAACCAGAAACTCCTTCCCTCCTCTCCACAATTTCCCATTCTTCACCCATGCCCCTTCCGCCCGTCACCCTTTATCGCTCTTCGGAAGATCTCCTCGCCCAGCGGGGCGAGGATTGCTTCCGCCTCCCGGAGCAGGAACTCGATACCCTTTTCACCGAAGCCGATCCGGCCCGCTGGCTGCACGAGCAGATCAGCCGCGCCGAGCAAGTCGTGCGTCCCGCAGAGCTCCTCGCGCCGATCGGCAACCAGGAAGTATGGGCCGCAGGCGTCACCTACCTGCGCAGCCGCGACGCCCGCATCGATGAATCCAAGGACGCCGGCGGCGGCACCTTTTACGATCGCGTCTACGATGCCCCACGTCCGGAAATTTTCTTCAAGGCCACCCCGCAGCGCGTCGTGGGGCCAGGCGCGAAGGTGCGCATCCGCAGCGATTCGCACTGGAACGTGCCCGAGCCGGAAGTGACGCTGGCCATCAACGAGGCCGGCCACATCTTCGGCTACACGATTGGCAACGACATGAGTTCGCGCGACATCGAGGGCGAAAACCCGCTCTACCTGCCGCAGGCCAAAGTCTACGCCGCGTGTTGCGCGCTTGGCCCGGGCCTCGTCGTCCGCGACGCGCTGCCACGCGAGACCGGCATCGAGATCGAGATCGCCCGCGACGGTGCCCGCCATTTTCCACGGCTCGACCTCGCTCACCCAGATGAAGCGCAATTTCGAGGAACTCGCCGGCTACCTCTACCGCGACAACATCTTCCCCCATGGCTGCTACCTCCTCACCGGCACCGGCATCATTCCTCCCGGCGAATTCACCCTCCACTCCGCCGACGTCATCCGCATCACCGTCACCGGTCTCGGCACCTTGGAAAATACCGTTGCATAATAAAACTCTGTCATCCTGAGCGAAGTCGAAGGACCCCGTCGCTCTACCCTCGGTGTCGCTGGTTATACTACGGGGTCCTTTCGACTTCGCTCAGGATGGACACCGAGACGAGAGTGGCCCTGGTTTCACAGTCTCTCCGCTAACCCACCCAATCTTTCCCTTCGCAAAACCCGCCTCGCGATTACATTCCCAGCCCTCAACGATATGACTCTCCACGGAAAAAGCCTCATCGCCGGCGTCCCCGCCGAAACCAGCGCGCGCTCCTTCCGCGCCATCAGCCCTCTCGATAGCAGCGAACTCGAGCCCGCCTTTCACGAAAGCGTGCCCGAGGATGTGACCCGCGCGCTCACCCACGCCGAGGAAGCCTTCGCCCTGTTTCGCCAGATCAGCGCCGAGGGCCGGGCCGCTTTCCTCGAGGGCATCGCCGAGGAGATTCTCGCCCTCGGCGACGAACTGCCGCAGCGCGCCCACATCGAAACGGGCCTCTCGCTCGATCGCCTCACCGGCGAGCGCGGGCGCACCGTGGGCCAGCTTCGGCTCTTCGCCGAAGTCGTCCGCGAAGGCTCTTGGGTGGATGCCCGCATCGATCCCGCGCTGCCCGATCGCAAGCCGCTCCCGCGCCCCCGATCTTCGCCGCATGCTCCGGCCGCTCGGCCCGGTCGTGGTCTTCGGCTCCAGCAATTTTCCCCTCGCCTTCTCCGTCGCCGGGGGAGACACCGCCAGCGCCCTGGCCGGTGGCAATCCCGTGGTGGTGAAGGCGCATCGCGCGCACCCCGGCACGAGCGAACTCGTGGCCGGCGCCATCAATCGCGCGATTGAAAAATGCGGCCTGCCCCATGGCGTCCTTCTCGATGCTGCACGGCTCGGGGGCCGAGATCGGCGTGGCGCTGGTGCAGCACCCCTACACGCGCGCCGCGGGTTTCACCGGCTCGCGTTTCGCCGGTCGCTCGCTCTTCAATGCCGCGGCCGGGAGGCCCGATCCGATCCCGGTCTTCGCCGAGATGAGCAGCCTCAATCCGCTCTTCATCCTGCCCGGTGCTCTGCGCGAGCGCGGGGCGCAAATCGTGGAAGGCCTGAAGAATTCCGTGACGCTCGGCGTCGGACAATTCTGCACCAAGCCGGGGCTCGTCTTCGGCCTCGGCGGCACCGAGTTCGAGAGTTTCGCCGAGAACTTCGCCACGGCCATCCGCGTGGCGGCGCCGGCGACGATGTTGCATCCCGGTATCTGCCATTCCTATCACGAGGGCATCGCAGCGATGCGCAAGATTCCCGGCGTCGTGGCGCTGGCCACCAGCGACACCGAGCCGGAGCCGAAGCAAACCAGGGCGAGCCGACGGTCTTCGCCACCGATGCGGAAAACTTCCTGCAACCACCCTGGTTTGCACGAGGAAGTCTTCGGCCCCTATACACTGCTCGTCGATGCCCGCAGCTTCACCGATCTGCTGCGTGTGGCGCACCGTCTCGAGGGCCAGCTCACCGCCACGATTCACGCCACCGCGGAAGATCTGGCGAATGCCGCCGATCTGCTCGCCATCCTCGAACGCAAGGTGGGGCGCCTCATCATCAATAGCTTCCCGACCGGCGTGGAAGTCTCGCCCGCGATGAACCACGGCGGCCCCTATCCGGCCACTACCGACGAGCGTTTCACGAGCGTCGGCACCGCCGCGATCCAGCGTTTCGCCCGCCCCGTCTGTTATCAGTCTTTCCCCGGCAGCGCCCTGCCGCCAGAGCTGGCCGACGCCAACCCCCGCGGCCTCATGCGCCTCGTCAATGGCAAGCTCACGCGCGACGCGCTGTCGTAAGAATGACTTAATGCACGTCGCCGCCCACCGTGACGTGGTGATGCTTCGTCCCGACGGTGGTGTGCGATGAGCAACCAGAAGCGAACATTAAAGCACTGGTGGCGCACAGAATGAGAAACAGAGTCTTCATAAGCATTTGCTCTCTGTTTCGCACCACACTGTCATCCTGCGCGGGTTTCCTCTCTCATGTTTTTTCACCGTCTCAACGACCGGCATAGCCTGCGCCAGATTGCGCTGGGCGATGCGGAGGAACTCTTTGCCGTGATCGAGGCCAACCGCGCGCATTTGCGCCGCTGGCTGCCCTGGCTTCGACCGCACCCGTTCGCCGGCGGATTCGCGCCAGTTCGTGGCGGACGTCGTGCAGCAGGCGGAGAATAATCACAACATTCACGCGGCGATATTGCTCGATGGTCGCATCGTGGGCGTCGCCAGCTATCATCGCATCGACTGGCAGAATCGCAGCACATCGATCGGCTATTGGCTCGCCCAGGCGCACGAAGGGCACGGGCTCGTCACCGCCAGTTGCCAGGTGCTCGTCGATCACGCCTTTGCCGCGCTGAACCTGCACCGCCTGGCCATCGCCTGCGCCTCCGCGAATACCCGCAGCCGGGCAATTCCGCCGCGTCTCGGCTTCGTCCACGAAGGCCGCGTGCGCGGCGCCGAATGGCTCTACGACCACTTCGTCGATCACGAGGTCTACACACAATTGCAACCCGAGTGGGAAGCGCGGATGATCACCCGGCTGGCCGATATTTTTCCGGTCACCGAAGCGGAGCCGTTTTCTCCATCACCATGAACGAAGCCATTCAAGCCGGACTCGCCAAGGCCGGTATCGCCCACGCGGAACGCCATCTGTTTCTGTGCCTCGCCCGGATTGCTGCGCCACCGCCGACGGCGAGCGCGTGTGGGAATACGTGAAGCAGCGCGTCCGCGAAACGGGCCTCAAGGCCATGCGCACGAAGGCCGGCTGCTTCCGCATCTGCGCGGGCGGGCCGTGGCTGGTCGTCTATCCCGAGGCACCTGGTACGGCGCGATGACTCCCGACCGTTTCGAGCGCATCCTCCAGGAGCACCTCCTCGGCGGGAAGCCGGTGGGAAGAATGGCTGGTGGCCTGCAACGATCTCGGGCGCGGCAACTCCGCTTAGAGGCTCTCCCGCAGCGTCCTCACCCGCCGTTCCAACTCCGCCGAACCCATATAGGTCGTTCGCAACCGCCCACCACACTCGTGGCAGGCCGCGGGCACGATCAGCTTCTGGCGCAAAAGCGCGACGATCTCCGTCGATCATAGCCGGCCAGAAAGGCGTGGGCGCCCGGCATCCACTGCTCGGCGGAAATGCGGCCCACCATGTCTTGCAGCAAGATCAACAAATCATCCGCATGACGTTCCTCGGCGCGGATCGTCGGGTGGTGCATGACCTCGAAATCGATGAGCCGCGCCCGCCCGGTCGCGGGATCGTACACGAAATTTCCGGCGTGCGGATCGCCGTGCGACCAAGGCCCGAGGAACACCGCACATTCGGCCTCGTGGGCGCGGCGCAACTCCCGCGCCGCCGCCTGCAGCATCCGCGGCGTGAGCGTGCCACGACTGAGATGATGGGACAGATTCTCCCCCGGCACTTCCTCGGCCGCGACGGTGCATGCGCCCTCGGCAAAGGCTTGATATTCCCCGCCATGCAGTTGCAAAAAACAATCCACCTCCCAGCGCTGCCACGCCGCCAGCTCATCGAGCGCCCGGATGGGATTGCCGGCCAGCCGGAAAAAGCGATTGGCGCAGGCCATGATCGGGCGGGCCGTCCAGCGCCGGCGCTTGATCCACAGGGCGCGGCCGTCGCGGCATTCCCGCGAGACAGCATTGATCTTGATCCGGTCCACAAGGGGCGCCGGCAGCACGGAGGATTCGGCTCATGGACCGCACAGTTTAACCGCCCACCGTCCGCACGCAACCATCCCCAAGGTTCCCAGATCAATGAGGGGGGAAACAAACCGCACAAGGCGGTGTTGCCATCTCCACTGCTCTGGATAGCCTCTTTCCTCGATGCGCCCCCCGTGATCTCAGCACTCTGCTCGCGCTTCTTGCCCTGCCGGCCATGGCGGCGCAGGATCCATCCGCATCTTCCCCGACGGACACGAAGTTTCGCCGGGCCGATTTTCGCCACGACGTCCCATTACGCGAGAACGACGACGACCAGCCCATCGCGCATGCCTCCTTTCCCTTGCCGCCGGGAGGGCGCGAGTTGGAGATGCAGCCCACGTCTTCCACGCCGTACGATCGCTACTTCGGCAGTGTCCGGGCGGTGATCTCCAGCTTGAAAAGCGTCGGCGGGTCTCCACCCATTCAACATTGTTGATTAGGCGGCCATCTTTTTGTCGCCTACGGGGAATTCGACCCCAATAGCGACGAGGGCCAGGAACAGATCGCCGGCGCCGGCTATGGCCATATCGTCGAATACAATGAGGACGGCACGCTGGTGAAGGACTTCTTCGCCGGCCATGGGGTGCTCAATCTGCCATGGGGCATGGCCATCGCGCCGGCCGGTTTTGGCGTCTATGCCAACGATCTCCTGGTGGCCAATTTCGGCGACGGCACCATCTCGGCCTTCGATCTCGAGACCGGCGACTTCGTGGGTTACATGCGCGATGCCGACAGCAAGATCATCTCGATCGACGGCATCTGGGGACTCGCCTTCGGCAACGGTTACAGCCTGGGCGACGCCCATGCCCCTCTACTTCACCGCCGGGCCAAATAATGAGCAGGACGGCATCTTTGGCCGCCTGGAAGCGCGTCGCCCGAGTGCGCCCCGCCCCGTCGCCAGCCCCGCTCCTGCCACGGCGGCGGTGGAGAATCCCGCAGCGCCGCAGGCCGTGGCACGGCCGTAGCGGTTTTCAGGGTGGACTTGCCAAGCCAACCGCAGCCGCTAGTATGTGGGCGTTTCCATGGCTTTATCGAAATTCGCGCCTGTCGCGCTGCTCTTCACGTTGCTCGCGCTCGCGGTTCCCATCCGCGCCGATGAGGCCGCCGCCTTCGTCGTCTCCGATAGCACCACGGGCTTCGTGCTGGACCAGTATCGCGGCGACAAGAAGCTCCCCATCGGCAGCCTCACCAAGATCGCCACGGCGATGGTGGTGCTCGACTGGAGCGAAGCCAGCAGCTCCGATCTCGGCCAACTGGCCACCGTCCCGGGCGAAGCTGCGCAGATCGCCGCCGGACAAGGCACCGGTTTTCAACCCGGCGACCGCGCGACATTGCGCGACCTGCTCTACGCCGCGCTCATGCAGTCCGACAATGTCGCCGCCCTGACCCTCGCCAATCACGTGGGCCAGGCCATCGGGGGCTCGGGCGCTCCGGTGGATAACTTCGTCGTGCAGATGAATGCCCTGGCCAAGACCAAGGGCATGAAGAATACGAAATTCCTGAATCCCCACGGCCTCGACAACCTCGAGCGCTCGGTCCCCCTACTCGACCGCCGCCGACCTCGCGAAGCTCACCGCCTATGCGATGGCCAACTCCGCCTTTCGCTTCTACGTCTCGCAACACGAACGCAAGATCACCATTCTCACCGCCAACGCGGGCAGAGCGCCTATCTGCTGCGCAACACGAACGAATTGCTCGGCGTCAATTCCATCGACGGCGTGAAGACCGGCACCACCGCTCGCGCCGGGCAATGCGTCATCATCTCTTCCGGCAAGCCGCCGGACAGCCGCCAGGAAGGCGAAACTCACATCATCACCCCACGCCGGCTCAACGTCGTGGTGCTCGGCGCGCCCAATCGGTTCCCCCTCGCGCAATCATTGCTGGCCCGCGGCTGGCAGCTCTACGACTCGTGGGCTGCCGCCGGACGTCCGGCCAAGGGGTGGAAACCGCCGCGCTAAAGCATGACTGAACATCCCAAACGCATCGGCGTTCTCACCAGTGGCGGAGATTGTCCCGGGCTCAATGCCGTCCTCCGCGGCGTCGTCCGTGCGGCCACCAATCGCAATTGGAAAGTCTTCGGCTTCGTCGATGGCTTTGAGGGGCTGCTGCCGCCCGGAGATTTCATCCCGCTCACCACCGCCCGCACCGCCGGCATCATGCAGCTTGGCGGCACGATCATCGGCACCACCAATCGCGGCCATTTCGTGGCCAAGGTAGGCGAAGGCGCCAAGGCGGAGATTCCCAAGGAAATCATCGAGCAGGCGCGCGAAACGCTGCGCCGTCTCCAGATCGATGCCGTCATCGCCATCGGCGGCGATGGTTCGCTCACCACCGCCCAGCAGCTCTGGGAGGCCGGCATTCCGATGATCGGCGTGCCCAAGACCATCGACAACGACCTCGAGGCCACGGCCACGACTTTCGGCTTCGATAGCGCGGTGGCCTGCGTGGCCGATGCGCTCGATCGCCTGCACACCACCGCCTCCAGCCACAAGCGCGCCATGGTCATCGAAGTGATGGGGCGCCACGCCGGCTGGATCGCGCTCTATGGCGGCCTCGCGGGCGGCGCCGACATCATCCTCATCCCGGAAATTCCCTTCGATCACGAACGCGTCGCCAACGCCGTAAAAAAGCGCGATGCCGATGGCTGCTTGAGCACGCTCATCGTGGTTGCGGGAAGGGGCCAAAGAAATCGAAGGACACCTGCGCGCGCGAACGGTGACTTCGGGCGAAGTGAAGCTCGGCGGCATCGGCGAAATCGTCGCACAAGAAATCGCCCAGCGCACCGGCAAGGAAAACACGCACCTGCGTCCTCGGCCATCTCCAACGCGGCGGCGCGCCGACGACACTCGACCGGATTCTCGGCACCCGCTTTGGCGTCCAGGCTGTCGAGTTGATCGCCGCGGGGAAATACGGCGAGATGGTCAGTTACCAAAACTACCAGGTGCTCAGCGTGCCGATTGCCGACGCCGTGCATCGCATCAAGCTCGTCAAGCCCGACAGCCAGATGGTGCGCACCTGCCGCGACGTCGGCATCAGCTTCGGCGACTAGAACGGCGCACGCCGATCGCGTTTGGTGTCACCTGCCGGAGATCGCGGCGCGCCGTCCCTTCCAGGCATTTCGCGGAAGTAATCCGCATCAGTGCTGATGCGCCGGTGGCGCGGCAGGCATGGCTGCTTCGGGAGCCTTGTCCGGCGCGGCTTTGCGTTCCGCCAGGATTTCATTGAGCACGGCGGCGAAGGCCTCCAGCACTTGATCGCCTTTGGCCGTCTTCATCTTGTCGACGAGCGCGTCCAGGTCGGGGGCTTTGGCGGGCGCTTCCATTTTCGCCATCATTTTCTGGCAGCAAGCGGCCGGTTCGGGCGGCGGGGGCCTTTGCCATCATCTTGCACCCGTTCATGGGGCGTGGTTTCGTCAGCGGCAAGGATGCCGCGGCCAAGGTGAAGGCAAGCACGGCGGGAAGTAGCGATAGTGTTTTCATTGGTGATCTTTCGGTTCGACAGACCTTCGGCCGAAACGAAAAAAAGCGGCTCCACGCGCATTGCCCAATCCTCGCCTCCTCTTGCTGTCGCGATGGGGCGGAGTGGCTACGCGGAACGGCCGCTCGAAGCTTGAGCGCGGGCGAAAGTCACGCATTGTCTCATCACCCCTCTCATGAAAACTCGCGCGCTCTTCTCCGTCGTGCTCGCCTGGGCTGCGTTCGTGCGGCCTTCGTTCGGCATCATCGTCATCAACCCAAGTGAAAAAGAGTGCCTGGCCGAGCCGCCCAACGGGTCGCCCTGGAATTACGTCGCGCGGATGGAAAACAAATTCGGCGCGCGCGCCTCCGGCGTCTACATCGGCAATCGCTACGTGCTCACCGCCAATCATATCGATGCGGACATCAATGTCGTGTACCTCAACGGCACGAACTACGCGAAGGACGAGAGCTTCAACCGGTGGAGTTGAAAGGGACCGACCTGCGCGTTATGCGAATCATGCAGGATCCCGGATTGCCGCCGCTGCCCCTGATCGGCGCCGCGGAATCGGAATTTAACAAGCCATGCACCATGATCGGCTACGGCGTGGGCAAAGGCACGGCGGTGCCGAATCAGGCTGGAACTGGGGCGAAGACCATCGCGGCTGAAAACGCTGGGCGACGAACACCACCCTGAACAGTTACAAGACCGACCCGCAAAGCCACATCACCTACATCCAGACCGCCTTCGATAGCGCCGCCGGCCCGAGCACCGGGCAGATCAACCGGCGGCGATTCCGGTTGCGGACTGTTCGAAAACCTGGGCGGCGTCTGGAAGCTGGTCGGTATCGGCGCCGACGTGGACGTGGACAACAAGGCGCTCTACGACAAAGACCCTGCCGTCCCAGGCAATCAACCGGACCATTCCTACTTCGTCTCGCTCCGCCAATTCGCCGCGCAGATCAACCGCATCCGATCGAACTAACGGGCGCCTTCGTTTCCATTTTCCATTTTCCATTTTCCATTTTCCATTTTCCATTTTCCATTTTCCATTTTCCATCTTCCGTCGTCCATCCCTCCCCACTCTTGCCCCCTCGGACTGCGCCCGCTATTGGAAGAGCCAGCCCGTCCATCCCACACCGCGCCAACCCAGCCCATGAGCTCTTCCACGATCCACAAAGCCGTCCTCCTCGCCGCTGGCAAAGGCACGCGCATGCGCGAACTCACTTCGGAACTCCCCAAGCCGATGATCCCGGTGCGCGGGCAGCCGATCCTGCGGCACATCGTGGATGGCTTGCGCGCCGCGGGCGTCACCCATTTTCAGATTGTCGTCGGCTGGCATGCGGAGGTCGTGCAGGACTACTTCGGCGACGGCTCGCCATTCGGCGTCTCCGTCGAGTACGCCACGCAGGTCGTGCAGGATGGCACCGGTCGGGTGGTGGAATTGGCCAGGGATTTCGCGGGCGCGGACCCCTTCATCCTCAGCTACGGCGACATCCTCATCGACCCCGCGAACTACCGGCGCCTGCGAACCTTGGCGACGCCGAAGGCCTCGTCAGCGTCAAACACAACCCTGGCGAAATCGCCAAGGGAGGCGCGGTCTTCGTGAATGAACGTTTCGAGATGACCGACCTGCGGGAAAAGCCGCAACCGGGCGAGCCGACGAGCCCGTGGTACAACGCGGGCGTCTACGCCTTCCGCCCCAGCATTTTCGAGTTCACCGCAAAACTGGAGAAATCCCCGCGCGGCGAATACGAACTGACCGATGCCATCCGCGCGTTGGCCCAAAGCGGACGCAAGGTGCAGGTGATCGAGTTGAGCGGCGATTGGGCCGACGTCCGCGATCCCGAAGTCCTGGCCCAGCTCAACGCCGGCGCCTGAGCGGCGGAGCCGCAACCAAGCGGTGTCCACGAAAGACACGAAAAGGCACGAAAAGCTCCAAAGGGAGAGTGGGCCCGCGAATCACACGGATAATGCGCATCCCCGCGGGCAAGCGCGTTCGGGCGGATCCGTGTGATTGCGGGCCAAATTTCTTCCCGGCAACTTTCGTGTCCTTTCGTGTCTTTCGTAGACACCTCTTTTGCCGCGGCTCCGCCGCGCAAAGCCTCCGCCTCGAAGCTATGGCTTGGCCGCGGGCTTTCCCGCCGCCTGCAGCAGCGACAGGATCTCCTCGTTGCCGTTTTCACGCGCGAGGTCGAGGGCCGTTTGGCCGGCTTTGTTGCGCAGCGTTAAATCCGCGCCTCGCTCCAGCAGCTCTTTCACAAACTCTCCGTGGCTGGAGTAGTGCTCCTCCACGTGGGTCTTTGGGTCTGTGGTCGTCACGGATCCCGGGCCGGTTCGGCTGGCGTTTTTCTGTTGGGTGATGATGGCTACCATCAGCGGCGTCATTCCATCCGGCCGCTGCACGTTGACGTTGGCGCCTCCATGATGAAAAGGGTCAGCGTGATGGTGTTGCCGATCCGGGCCGCGGGGAAAAGTGCCGTCTCGCCCTGCTGGTTCGTGTAATTCACGTCTGGTTTGTGCTCCTCGAAAAGAGCCAGAATGGCGTCAATCGCGGCCCTCGCTTGCTGGCCGTTCATCCCGCCAATCGGGGACCATTCCCGGTCGGCCCGGATGTTCCAGCCCAGACTTTTAGCCAAGCCGTGGACAGTCATCCCGCCCGCGTCGAAGAAGTTGACGTTACATCCCCCGCTCCAGCAAAAGCCGTACGGCTTCGACCTGACCCCGGCGAACCGCGAAATTCAGCGGGGTTCCGCCGTGGCCGAACTCATTCATGTCCGCGCCCGCGTCGAGCAAGGTCTTCATTTGCGCGAGATCCCCCTTGGCGGCGGCCTCGGCCAGCATGCCCACATCCTTGGCCCCCGCCTGCCGCAACATCGCGGCGATCTGGAATTCCCCGTAACCGAGAGCCGTGCTCAAGGGGGAAAACCGCGATTCGCCGTCCGGGTCGGGGATCGGGACATTGGGATCGACCCCTTCTTTGAGCAGGGATCGTACTTCCCCGGGCTGATGCCGGACGATGGCATTCTCGAGCAGCGCGGCCAATTCTCCGGGAGTCGTTTTCAGGCCGTGCCGAACAAGCGCGGCCAGGCGGCTCCCGTCGGCGTTGGGAACATATTGGGCGACCACGCTCACGCCACGATCGTCGCGGGCGTTGATGTCCGCGCCGGCAGCTACGAGCACATCGATCGTCTCCCCGTCGCCTGCGGCCATCAGCGGCGTATAGCCATTCGAGACGCGCATGTTGGGATCCGCGCCGTGCTTGAGTAGTACTTCCACGATCTTGGCCGGGCTTCTCATCATCTGCGCGATCCGAAAAAGGGCGGTGAGTCCTCCCTGGTCCTTCACATTCAGGTCGACGCCGTGCTTGAGTAGAATCCGGCAACTTCCGGTTTGCCGGCATTAAAGAGGAGAGTCGGCTCATCATTTTTGACCTTCGTCACGTCGACGCCGTGATCGATGAACCACTGCACCATTTCCGCCGGCCCGTACAAAACGCAGTGGTCGATGATGTGGACGTCGCGCCGGAAGAGCTTCGCATTGAGATCCGCACCGGCGGCCAGCAGCAGGTCCGCGATCTCCGTGGTCCGGGCCAGGCACAACGGCGAAAAGTCCCCAGCCGGGGCTGCGCACCAGGTTGGGATTGGCGCCCAGTTCGAGCAGCAGCTTGACCGCTTTGGGGCGACCGCCCTCGGCGGCGCGGGTCAGTGGCGTCCAGTCGTCTTTGCCCAGCCCGCGGTAGTTTACGTCGACCCCGGCTTTGACCAGGCGGCGAATCTCCGCGAGATCTTCCCGCTCCACGGCGTCGATCAAGCGCTCGCCATCGGAATACTCCGCGACTTTGTATCCCTTGGAGATCAGCCAATCGCGCATGCCTGCGGTCTGGGCCGCGGCCCCGGCAAGGCGTACCCAGCCGACTTTATTCAAACCCGAGCCGCGCTGGATCATCGCTTCGACCACGTCGCGGTGGCCCCGCGCGATGGCCACGACCGGCGCTCCATCCGCCGGCTGCCAGCGGCCCTGGCCGGGGAGTTGTTTAATTCCATCGGCCAGCGCGAGGTAGGTGACGGCGTGTCCATTGGCTGCCGCGATGTCGGCCAGCAGCTTGAGCCTCGTCGCGTCCGCCTGGCCTGCCGCGATTACCGTTTGCACCGCCGGCGTGTCCCCGCGCGCGGCGGCGAGAATATCCGCCTCGCAAGTCGCACCTTTCCCGAGCAGATAATCTCCGCAGGCCGTCCATCCCTGCTTCCAGGCGGCAACGACCGGCGTTTCTCCGTTGGCTGGTTTCAAGTTCACATCCGCGCCTTTGACCAGCAGCAGCCGGACGATTTCCATCTGGTTCGCCGCCGCGGCCGCCGCCAGGGCGGTGTGCTCCCCCGGCAGATCGGACACGCTGTTGACGTCCACGCCGTCGTCGAGCAATTGCTGCAAGACGGGTTGGTCTCCATTGTGCGCCGCGATCACGAGAATCTGCGGCGGAGTCAAACCGGCGAAGCCGGAGAGGTCGGCGTGGCTGGCGGGTTTCGCGAGGACGACCACCGCCAACACCAGCAACACGAGGACGCCCGCGATGGACCCGGCCAGTTTCCGCGGACCGAAGGCCACGATGCGTTCCAGGCGATGCTGGAGGTGCGAGCGATCCTCCATGATCCCGACGGCAGCCGGCTGCGCCGCGCTGTCGGATTTGCTGGTAAGGATCTTGAGCAGAGTGTCGGCGTAATCCACCGGGGCACGGCCGGAGAGGTGCTGCAGGGCCCATTCATCGGCGGCCAATTCCCGGTCGGCTCGCAGACAACGAAATCCCAGCCAGACCAGAGGGTTGAACCAGTGAACGCACAACGCCAGAAGCTGGAGCGCCTGCGTCCAGTCGTCGAATCGCCGGCAGTGCGCCAGTTCATGCATGAAAATATGCTCCCAGTCCCCGGCGGAGAGCGAGGCATCGATGGGAATGAGCAGGACGGGACGAAACAGGCCGATGAGCGCCGGGGAGTCCACCCTCGGGCTGGCGAGCAGGCGGGGCGGGCGGCGAATGACGAGGCTTCGGCAACAGCGCTCCCAAATGTCGCGCACCGTGGGGTCGACCGGGACCGGATCGCGTTCCAGGCGGCGGCGCAAGCGAAGCGTGGTGATGAGTATCCACAGGCCCAGGGCGACCATGCCCGCGAGCCAGAAGCCGGCGGCGAACTGCCACCACGGAAAGTGAGACGACCGCTTTGGCGGGCGCCGGCGGAACGTAGACGGGGGCGTCCTGCTCGGTCTGCGGCCCCCGCAGACGCCGGTCCACCGGCGGCAGCCGGTCCTCGGTAAATCGATCGAAGGCAAGGCTCGCCTGCTCGAGGGGATGGTCCACCGCCGGGGATGTTTTGCAGGCTCGCCGGACTGCGGGGGAAGCAGCAGCGCCGGCACCAGCAGGCGGAGCAGCACGAAGGTCCAAAGCAGGTAGCGCCAGCGCGCCGGAACGCGCAGGCCCAACAGCGGGCGGACGAGCAAGATCAGGACGATCACCAGCGAGCCCTGCCAGGAAACTTCGAGGATCGCTTTCAGCCAGTGGACAGTTCCGGGGAGGGCCATGGTTCATTTCTCCTTTCGCTTTTGGGCGATGATGGATTCGAGTTCGGCGAGATCGCGCGGCGAGAGGCGTTTGCTTTGCGCGAAATGGATGAGCAGCGAAGCGGTCGCGCCCTCGAAGACGCGGTTGAGAAAGGACTGGCTGGCCTCGCGCACGCATTCTTCGCGGCTGATGGCGGGGCGGTAGGTCTTGGCCTCGCGGCTTTCCAGCGATTTCACCACGCCCTTTTTTTCCAGCCGCGCCAGGAAAGTGCGAACGGTGCTGAGCTTCCAGGATTTGCCGGCAAGCTTTTCAAATACCTGGGTGGCGGCGAGCGGAGCCTTTTTCCAAAGGATGCTCAGGACCTCCCATTCCGATTCTGAAATGCGGGGAACGCGTCGCATATCCTCGCATCGTGCTACAAATGTAGCGGACTGTCAACTACAAATGTAGCAATGGGAATTTCAGACGCCGAGGGCAGCCGGAGCATTTCTGATTTATTCTGTCGCGGCAGGACGTGCCCGCCGCGACGAAACGTGTTTGGTGGGTAGGGTGGGGCGTCCCGCCTGCCGAAGCCGGCCGTCTCGCCGGATTCTCTCGACGAAGCGAGAGCGTCGACCGGCTCGAATGATTTGGGCAGGATGCCCCCAATCGGCAGGCGGGACGCCCACCTACCCGCCGAACACGCTTCCTGCGGGCCACGCTTTATCCCGCAAGACGACAGATTAAACCGAAACCGCTCTATAGGCCCATAGCCCGGGTCGAGCGAACCGGGACTACGGAGCTTTTGATGCCTCCGGCGTCCCAGAAAAGTTCGGGCAATCCGAAGAACTTTGCGACCTCTGCTACCTTCTGTTCAAACTCTGTCCAGGGGCGTTCCAGTCTGGGCGCGGCTTGACTCCACCCTCACCGATCCTGGTCGAGCAGCAATTCCTCGGGCCGCTTGGCGTTCAGTTCCGGCCGCACGAGGGTGGCCACCAGCGTCTGGTCGGCATTTTGCAAAACGACATTGCCGTCATTGATGCGCTGCACGCGAATGCGCACGGGGGCGGCGCCCGCCGCCTTTGGCATGCGGAGAAATTCTCCCTCGCTGTAGGCGCGGCCATTGATCACCGCCAGTGACGGCGTGGTGCCGGAGCCGATGAGGATGCTGGTGACCTTGAAGCTCCTCCCATCGAGGACCACTTTCGGCGCCTGCACCTGCGCGGCGGCCGCCACGGGGCTGCCCTTGACTCGCTTGACCCAGCCGATGGGCCAGAAAGGCGCGCGGGGCACTTCGTCGGGGTTCGTAAAGGCGGAACGATTCTTGAGCACGTAAGGCTCGACCGGTTCCCCCTTGGACGCGTCGGATTTGGCCGGCGGCTTCCTTTTCGGGCGGAGGTTCAGCCGGGGGCGGACGGACCGCGTGGACGACCGAGCGCACAGCAGAAAGGCGGCGAGAAAACGAGAGAGTCGAAAGCTCATTGCTTGACGAGGTTGTTGACGGTGAGGAACACGTGCTGCGTTTCGACGTCGTCCCGGCTGGCATCGATCTGCAACGCGGTAATCTCCAGCAAGGTTCCTCATTTTCCAGTGCCGCGACGGCTTGGGGCGAAAGTGACATAATCCACCTTGGGCAGATCCACGCCCCAGGTGATCCGGCGAAAGCCCGGCAGTTCCTTGTCGGTGGCCTCGCCCGTCATGCGCGTGGCGGCCTTGTCGATGCCCTGCTTCTTGAAGAAATCCGCGGTGCGGGGTCGGAAACCAGGCGACGGGCGAGCCGTCGGGGATCATCGCCAGGGCCTGGCGCATGGGGAGGGTGGCCTTGGGGGAGTCCACTTCCATCTGCTTGGTCTTGGCCACCTGGGCTCTGGCATTGGCAATCTCGGGGCCGAGGGCGGCGGTACCCTGCTGGGTCTGTTCCGCATGCGTCATGAGCGGGCCGAGCAACAAATCGAAGTAGCTGTACACGACGCCCAGCAGCAGCAAGCCGCCGAGGACGATTTTCTGGATTTCTTCTTTGCCGAGTTTCATTTCTTTTTCCGTGCGGAGCGGCTGGAGCGTCTTCGCGGGTGGTCAGTTGCACAATGATGGCAAAGGTGGCGGTACCCACCTGCTTGCCGTCGAGCATCACCATCTCGCTGCCGTCTTCGAGTGTCTTGAAAGTCGAGGTCACATTATTATAACGCGGGGATAGGCGATCCGCAATGGCCGTGCGCAGATCCTCGGCTACCCGCCGGGGATCGGTGCCTGCCGAGAGGCCATCGATGCTCAGGGAGCAACGCCGGACGCTGTCGCCCGTCAGTTCGCCAGTGAGGCGGGTGATTTGCACTTCCCTCGGGACGACCTGCGTGAGCTCGGCCAGCAAGGGAGCCCAGTAGAAGCGGCCCTCGATGCGCTTGACCATCTTCACGCTTGTCGCCGCCTGCTGGTTCAATTCGTCTTCCCTTTTCTTCGCTGCCTTGGCCAGCGGTTCCACGTTGGCAAACTCCTTTTTCGCCTTCATGAATTCGTCACTGATCGCGTGCATGCGCACGAGCTCGAAGAAATACCACAGGGCAAAACAGCCCAGGACGGCGGAGATGCCGTAGATGAGATTTTCAGCGGGTCGCGGCGTTTGAGCGCCCTGGCCCGGATGACTTCGTGATAGAGATTGAGACGGAGGGCCATGGCTCAGCTAGCCTTTCAAAAGTTCGACGGCGGCACCGCAGGCGACATTCAGATCGATGCCGTTTTGCGCCAGATCCGCGGTGCGATTCGCCGGCAGGGCGGACTCGCACTTGGACACCGCGCTCCAGGATTCGCAAGGCAGCCGCATTCTTCCGAAAAGACTTTCAGCAACACTTGCGACTTGGCCGGGCCACCGGACACGTAAATTTTAGGAATGGTTTCTTCATGCCGGTGTTCGAGGAAACCGATGGAATTCTGGATCTCGCGGATGAGGGCATTGATGGCGACGCGGGCAAACTCGACCATTACCTCGTCTTCTTGTTCCAAGGCTTGCAGGACCGCCTCGCGCCCTTCCCCGCTCAGGCTGGTCAGGGCCTCGATCAAGGCCTTGCCGCCGAAATCGATATTGCGGACGAGGATGAGCTGCCGTTTCAGGCCGACCATCATCGTGGAATTGGTGTGACCGATATCGACGAGGAAAAAGGCCTGATTGTTAAAAACCTCCTCGTGGGCAAATTCAAACGCATTGAAAGCGCAGATCGGGGCCAGTTGCATGGCGCTGGCGTCGTTGCCGGCGTTTTGCAACGCGACGCCCATCCAGGTGACTAGCGACCGGGGCAGCCCGCCGACCAGATAGCGCTTGCGGCCCAGGGCATCGGACTCATTTTCACCGCCGAGCGGGACGATGCGATCGCAATCGAGCACGAATTCCCGGCAGTCCTGGTTGAGGAGGGTCATGCCGTTCAGGCGCAGCGCTTCGCGCAAGAGCTCGGGCGGTGTTCTCGGGCTGCTCGATAATGCGGATGATCGCCTCCGGGGTGGAGACCCCGACCGCGCAGGCCTTGGCCGCGCCCCCCATTTCCTTGAACAACGATTTCAGTTGGACGGAAAGCGTATCCGCATTGTCCGCCGGCTCGGAAATGACCTGCGACGCGCAATGACTGAGCACAAGCGGCCTGCTTTTTTTTGCAGCAACACAGACTTCAGAGCGTATCGCCCGAGGTCCACGCCGATAACGGAAGTAGGAGCTTTAGCCATTCTACAAATGCGTATTAGCAGCCGATGTGCCGGAGGGCCTGAATTCTCATTTATTTCCCATTCGACTGGGTGGAGGCCGATGTCGAGGGCCGATCGCCCGGCCGCATGTCCATGAGCATTTGGTCCAGTACCAGAAGAGCGCCACTGGCCGCCACGACAATGAACAAAATCCCAGCAACGAGAATTATCGCACGATTGCGACCCGACTTCGCGTGCTGAGAGCGCTGCGCTGCAAGTTGGGCTTCGAGCGTTTGCAAGAGTTGTTCTGGCGTTGCGATGTCGGTTTCGGTTTCTTTCATGACTCCATGTTTGGTGCTTCCCAGAACGAAAAAGCTAATCTCGCGCCTTTTTTCGCATTTTTCGTCATCATGGGGTTGGGAAGCGCCGTGGCGCACTTCGGGACGGGCGCGCCTTCTGGGGCTTCAGCCATCCCAGCTACTGGTTTTTTCCGCTGCAAACCGTGGTCTGCGGGGCGCTTCTCCTTCGTGGCTGGCCTTGCTACGAAATACGCGCCCCGCGACGGCCGCTGTTCACGGTCGGAATCGGTGTGCTGGCTCTTTTACTCTGGATCGCACCCCAGGAATGGCTGGGCGCGCCCCGGCGCATGGACGGGTTCGACCCGGAATTTTCGGCGCGACGGGCTGGCCTTATGCGGTGAATCTCGGCCTGCGTCTGGTGCGTTTGGTAATCGTGGTTCCCCTGCTCGAGGAGATCTTCTGGCGCGGCTTTTTGCTTCGCTATTTGATCGATGAGAACTTCTCGCGGGTGCCCATGGGCACCTTCTCCTGGCGCTCCTTTTCGATCGTCACCGCGGGATTCTGCCTGGAGCATTCTTTCGCCGATTGGCCTGCGGCCATTCTCACCGGCGCGCTTTACAATCTCGTCGCCTACCGCACGAAGAGCCTCAGCTCGTGCGTGCTCGTCCACGCCGTCACCAATGCGTTGCTGGGAATTTACGTCCTGCGGACCGGCCAATGGGGCTTTTGGTGACACCCGCGGCAAAGGATCTGCTTAAGAAGACGGCGTGCAGAGCACTTTCGTCCATAAGTTCATCATGATGATTCTCGCCGGCTTCGCCGCCGCGTGTCTTCCTCTGGGGTTTCCGCCACGTCATCCAGGAAGCCTTCTACGAATCCTCGAACGAAGGCTGGAAGGACAGTCTCCACGGCTCGACAGCAGAAAAGCGCTACCATTAACTTCACGGCGGCACCACGGTGCCGTTTTAAGTGAAAATTGGTTTTGCCCAGCTCAATACGACCGTCGGCGACCTTCGCGGGAACGCGGAGAAGATCCTCGCCGCCTATCGCGACCTCGTCTCCCGGGGCGCGCACCTCGTTCTCACCCCCGAGCTCGCCCTCACCGGCTACCCGCCTCAGGATCTCGTCTTCAAGTCGCGGTTCGTCCCGCTGAACCTCGAGAAGCTCGACGAGTTGCACCGAGGGGTCGGCGAAGTGCCGCTCATCGTGGGCTTCATCGATGTGAATAGCGGGCCGGGGCAGCCCTTCCACAATGCCGCCGCCGTCCTCCAGCGCGGCCTGCCGATCCGCAAGATCCACAAATCGCTGCTGCCTACCTACGATGTCTTCGACGAGGACCGCTACTTCGAGCCGGCAAAGAGCGTCGGGCCGGTCGACATCGCCGGCACCCGGTTCGGCGTCACCATTTGCGAGGACATCTGGACGGAAAAGTATCTCCCGCGGCGGCTCTACGGCAGCTCTCCAGTCGGAGCGCTCATCGCCCAGGGAGCCCAGGCCATCCTGAACCTGAGCGCCTCCCCTTTCAGCCTCGGCAAGGCGGGCCGCCGGGCGGAAATGCTCAGCGCCGTGGCGCGCGAGCACGGGCTCCCGATTCACTACTGCAACGCGGTCGGCGGCAACGACCAGTTGATCTTCGACGGCAACTCCCTGGCCATCGATGCGCACGGCACGCTGCACACGCGGCTCGCGTCCTTCGACGAAGAATGCGCCATCGTCGATCTGCATCCGTCGTCCGCGGCGCCGGCGCCGGCTTTCCCATTCGAGCCGGAGGAACTCTTCCACGCCCTCTCGCTCGGGACGCGGGACTATCTCCACAAATGCGGCTTCCATTCCGCCGTGCTCGGTCTGAGCGGCGGCATCGATAGCGCGGTCACTGCCTGCATCGCCGCGCAGGCCCTGGGCGCGGAACAGGTGCTCGGCGTCACCATGCCCACGCAATTCAGTTCGCCGGGCAGCATCGACGATTCACTGATCATGGCCAAAAACCTCGGCATCCGCTGCCTGACCATTCCCATCCAGCGGAGCTTCGAGGTCTTCCGCGAACAGTTTCGCGAGATCTTCGCCGGCCTCCCCGAGGACACGACCGAGGAAAACATGCAGCCACGGCTGCGCGGGATGACCCTCATGGCGCTTTCGAACAAGTTCGGCTCACTGCTCCTCACCACGGGCAACAAGAGCGAGCTCGCCGTGGGTTATTGCACCCTCTACGGCGACATGTGCGGCGGCCTCGCCGTGATCAGCGACGTGCCGAAGACCATGGTCTACGACCTCGCCCGTTGGATCAATCGCGACCGGGAGATCATCCCCCTGGCCACCATTGAAAAGCCGCCGAGCGCCGAGCTCAAGCCCGACCAGCGCGACCAGGACACGCTGCCGCCCTACGAAGTTCTCGACCCGATCCTGCAGCTCTACGTCGAGGAACAGCTCAGCGGCGCCGAGATCATCGCGCGGGGCTTCGATGAAAAAACCGTGCGCTGGGTCGTGCGACGCGTCGACCTCAACGAATACAAGCGCGCCCAAGCCGTGCCGGGACTGAAAGTCACGGGTCGCGCCTTCGGCCTCGGTCGCAAGATGCCCGTCGCGCAGCGTTTCGTGGAATAGCCCCATGAGCCGCCGCCTCGACGACCGCTACGAACTGCTCGACGAATTGCCGCACGTCACCGGCGGCCGGCTCTTCCGCGCCCGCGACCTGGCCTTCGGCGAAATCGTCGGCGTCAAACAGCTCGGACCGAATTGCGGCCTCCAGGGGGAGGCCCGCCAGAATCTGGAGAACACCGTCCGGCACCTGCAGTGCCTGCCGCATCCGCGCATCTGCCGCGTCTACACGGTCGACGCGCGGAACGGTCTCATCGTCCAGGAATGGGTGCAGGGCATCTCGCTGCTCGATCTGCTGCGCCGGAGGCGGGAATTGAGCATCGGCGAAGCGCTGCACCTGCTCTCCACGCTCCCGGCGACGATCGATTTCCTGGCGCGCGAAGCCGTGCCCATTCCGCGGCCTCTGCTCGGCAAGCTCTTCGTCGAATTTGTGGACGCCGGCGACGCGGATAACCTGATAGAAACGCCCGTGGATCGCTGGCCAGCCTACGTCCTCAAGCTGAATCCGCTGAGCTTGCGCGGCCTGCTGGCCGATTCCGTGACCGATGAAACCAAGCATACGGTCGTGGTCGACCCGCGCCAGGCCTCGGAGATTCAGGAAGGCTACGGTCCTCGCGAGCTGGCCTTGCTGCTCTACGAGTTGCTGGGTGGCCGCACTCGCGAAGTGGACAGCCGGCGCTACAGCCCGCTGAGTTCTCTGCGGGAGGCGGGCAACGCCGTGCTCCGGCGCGAATTGCTCGCCATGCCCCACGCCGACTGCGAGTCATTCTGGCATGATCTGCTGCAGGCCCAGCCGGACACGAATCTCATCCGATCCTCTGCCCAGGAAGCACCGCCCGCCTCCGCCCGCCCATCTCACATTCCCGAAGCATTCCTCACCTCCATCCAACCGGGATCTTCTCTCCATCTCCATCCTCAAGGATCCGGGGCCCTGCCCGTGCACTTCGCCACCGGCCCGCATTTTACTCTCGGCCGTTCCGTTGCCACGGCGGATTTGTCACCCGCATTCTGCCGGAGAACGAAGCCAACGACGCGCGCACCAATCGCCTGAGCCGTGTCCACGTCATCCTCGAGATCAGCGACGGCCAGATCACCCTGCGCGACGGCAACGGACGCGGGCCCAGCCTCAACGGCTCCGCGCTCGATGGCCAGCCGCTCACTTCGAATCATCCGGCGGTGCTGCCCCAGCGGGGCCGGCTCAATCTCGGCGACGAATACACGCTGGATTTGATTCCGCTGCCCGTACCGAAAGCACCCACCTGGGAAATTGACAATCTCGACGCGTGGAGCGGCCCCGGCAACCAGGCGGCACCATTTCCCTATGGCGCGCTGGTCTGCCAGCCGGTGGATGGGCATGGCACCACCCGCCATGGGGTCTGGCTCTTTGCCGAAGTCGGCTTCGGGCTTGATGCCGTCGACCGCATCGTGTGGGACACGCGCGGACGCGGACGCAGCCCGGCCGCCTTTCACTACTTCCGCGGATGCTTCTGGCTGCGCAACGACTCCCTGCAAGAGCCCATCCTCGTCGGTCACGATACCCTCCTGGGCCGGGGCGAAATCCTGCCCCTCACGTCCGGCCAGATGCTCCGGATCGGGACCCACGTTTTTACCGTGCAGATCGAGTAACAATCGCCATTCTCGCGCATGGCAAGTTCCTCTTTCCTCGCTCTTGAAGCGGTCGTCCGGCAGGACGATCGGCTGATCGCGCGCTGCCTGCTCCACCGCGGCAAATACATCATCGGCCAGGAACGTAAGAACGAAATCGTCGTCGATGCCGAATCCATTTCCGGCCGCCATGCCCGGCTGACGGTGGCCAGCGAAGAACATCTCTTCCTGGAGGACCTGGGCAGCGCGAATGGCACCTTCGTCGACGGCTGCGCCATCGAGGCCTCCACCCCGGTCACACTCGAAAGCGACATCCGGGTGGGCGACGCGCAGCTCACCTTCCAGCGCGGCGGTCTGCCCGCGGCCGTCTTCCGGCACCTCCCCGAGAACTTCCTGCGCTCCTCGCGCTACGCGCTCGGTGAGGTCATCGTCGAAGGCCGCACCAGCACGATCTTCGAGGCCCGCGACACCGTGCTGCAGCGGCGCGTGGCCATGAAGGTGCTGCACCCGGCCGGCCAGGCAAACGTCGCGCAGGTCCTGGCATTCATTCGCGAATATCAGATTGTCGCCCAACTCAACCACTGCGGCATTCTGCCCGTCTTCGACTTCGGCCTCGATGAGGAGATCGGCCTGTTTTCCGCCACGCGATTCATCGAGGGGGAATCGCTCGGCACACTGCTCACCGGCATGGCATCCGGCCAGCGCGAGGCACCCCACGCCACCCTGCACGTCCTGCTCACCCTCTTCCTCAAGGCCTGCGATGCCGTCGCCTTTGCGCACACCTGCGGGGTCGTGCATGGCTGCCTGCACCCGGAAGCCATCATCTTCGGCCGCTTCGGCGAGGTCTTCGTCGATCATTGGAGCGCGGCCCGGATTGGCGAGCCGCGCGAAGCGGAACGGGCGCGCTTGCAGGCTCCCGAGGTCTCCGCACCCTCTCCCGTCTCCCGTTGCCTCGCCCCCGAGCAGGCCGCGGATGCCGAGGTCATCAATGCCCGCGCGGATGTCTTCGCCTTGGGGGCGATCCTGTTCCGCATCCTCACGCTCCGCAATTTCAACAACGGCGAATCCGAGGAAGAGATCGTGGCGGAAGCCCTGCACCCGGCTCTGCCTCCGGCGGAAGCCCTGGGGGCCTCGCCCCCGCCGGCACACCTGCCCGGCGGTGCTCTGCCGGAGCGTCTCGCCGCCGTTTGCGCCGCGGCCCTCAGCTTCAATCGCGAGGACCGCTTCTCCACCGCCCACGACTTGAAGCTGGAGATCGCGAACTGGCTCGAGCAGGCCGTCGACGCCGGCACCGCGGCCGCCTCGCGGAAGCGCTCCAGCCTCTTCAGCCGGCGCTGATGGACTGGCGGCCGTGGCGGAAGGTCGATGGGCAACGCGAACATCCGCTTCACTTTTTCGCTTTTTCCGGCCACGTTTTCCACCCATTTTCCCACCCCTCATGGACTTGAAAAGCTACCTCACGACCCGCGGCAAATTGATCGACCGTGCCCTCGATCGCTTCCTGCCCCGCGCCACAGTGAAACCGCGCACCATTCACCAGGCGATGCGCTACAGTCTTTTCGCCGGTGGCAAGCGCCTGCGCCCGGCACTCACGCTGGCCGCCGCGGAAGCCTGTGGCGGCGAGGTTGCGCGAGCCTTGCCGGCAGCCGGTGCCGTCGAGTGCATCCACACCTATTCGTTGATTCACGACGACCTTCCGTGCATGGACGACGACGATCTGCGCCGCGGGCGGCCGACCTCGCACAAGGTATTCGGAGAAGGCATCGCCGTCCTCGCCGGGGATGCCTTGCTCACCATCGCCTTCGAGATCCTGTCGCAAGCGGTGGAAACGCCGCGCTACAAAATGCCCGCCTTGATTCACGAACTGGCGAACGCTTCCGGCAGCCAATGGCTCATCGGCGGCCAGGTCGCCGACCTCGAGGGAGAAGGCAAAAAAATCACCGGCGCGGAATTGAAATACATTCACCGCTGCAAGACGGCCGCCCTGCTCACCGCCAGCATCCGCCTCGGCGCGATGAGCGCCAATGCGAGCCCCGCCCGATTGAAAAACCTCACCGACTTCGGCCAGTCGCTCGGCCTCGCCTTCCAGGTCATCGACGACATCCTCGATGTCACGCAAACCACCGAGAAGCTCGGCAAGACGGCCGGCAAAGACGCCGCCGCCACCAAGGCCACCTACCCCGCCATCTTCGGACTGGAACGCTCCCGCGAAGAGGCCCACCGCCTCACCCTCGCCGCCCACACCGCGCTCAAGCCCTTCGGCAAAAGCGGCGCCACCTTGCGCGCCTTCGCGGATTACCTGCTCGTGCGCGATTACTGATTCGGTGAAAATGGCCGTCGTGCCCCATGTCGGACGTGACCGATGCGTACCTCACCTTCATGAATCTGAAAGAAGACGAGGTAATTGCCAAAAGGCATCATCCTCCATTTTCGAGCGAAAGGATAAACCGCGAAACGTTGCGGTAACATCTCCAGCGAATCGCACGCCTCCAAAATCTGCCCGAGGAACCGCGCTGCAAGTGTCGTGCTTTTGGACTCATCTACGATCCAGAGTCTGATCTTTTCCAAATCGCGCTCGCTCCGCGGCGAATAGATGACCCGATACCTCATTGCAGGCCAAATCGCCTGCGAATCTCATCCCCGCTGATGCCTTCGCCCCGGGCGAATTCCGCCTCGGCTTCCGTCAATGCTTCGCGAATCTCAGAAGTCTCCTCCACGGAGAAACGCGTCGCGAGCATCTCCGCGATCCCGGATTGGATTTTCATCCATTCTTCCGTCGGCATCGTAGCGACTGTCTCGAGCACTTCTTTGGTCGTCATGACAAGGCAGGCTGCCACGCCTCACCGGCAATTTCAATCTTTGCCATCCTTGATTCCGCTCAACCTCACCACAGTCATGCCACCAATCGTAGATTGGGATCGATGTCCGACGTGAGCAGGCTGCTTTCGCCGTGCGCCAGTTTTAGCGCGGCGACGTAGCCGATCATCGCCGCGTTGTCCGTGCACAGTGAGGGAGACGCCACGAGCAGTTCCACACCGCAGGCCAGACAGGCCGTGCTCATCGCCTCCCGCAAACGCGAATTGCAACTCACGCCGCCGCTCAAGGCGACCACGCGGTGCCGTTTGGCTTTCACGGCCCGGAGCGTCTTGGTCACGAGCACCTCGACCACCGCTTCCTGGAAGGACGCGCAAACATCGGGCAGGCTGACAGTTTCCAGCTTTGGCAACAGGTATCGCACGGCGGTCTTCAACCCGCTGAAACTGAAATTCCAATCGTCCGAGTCGAGCATGCTGCGCGGGAAATCGAATCGCGCGACATCACCTTTCCGGGCCACGCGATCGACATTCGGCCCTCCCGGATAGGGCAGGCCCAGCAGCTTGCCCACCTTGTCAAAGGCCTCGCCGGCGGCATCGTCCTGTGTCTGGCCGAGGAGATGATAGCGGCCAAAGGCTTCGATCTCGACAAGCAGGGTATGGCCTCCGCTGACGACCAAGGCGATGGCCGGGCGTATGCCTTCCACCGTCCCGAAAAAGGGCGAGAGCAGGTGTCCCTCGATATGGTTGATCGCCAGATACGGCTTCCGAAAGCCGATGGCCAGAGCCTTGGCGGCCGAAGTGCCGATCATCAACGAGGTAGCCAGCCCCGGCCCCCGCGTCGCCGCAAAAGCCTCCACGTCGTCCAGCGCAATGCCAGCCTTCGCCAAGGCACTCTCGATCACCGGTTGGAGCATCCGCAGGTGATTCCGCGACGCCACTTCCGGCACGACCCCGCCGTACTGCGCATGGAGCGCGATTTGCGAGGCCACCTCGCTGGCGAGCAACTCCTGGCCACGCAAGATGGCCACGGCGGTTTCGTCGCAAGACGTCTCGATCGCGAGGACCAAGGGGGGAGAGGAACATCCAACATCCAACGTCCAACACCCAACATCCAATGGTTGCCGCTGCACCGTCGAATCCGGCGTTGGATGTTGGGCGTTGGACGTTGGATGTTGGATGTTCAGTCCTCTTTAATTCGCTGAAGCCTTCTTCGGACTCCCCGTCTTGTCCGCATAGATCATCACGCCCTTGAGCGCGTCCACCGCCCGCTCGAGCTGGGTATCCCGAAAATTGACGAGTTCCTTGTGATCGGGATCGATTCCCGCTTCATCGCGCCGCTGCATCATCAGCAGGCGCTCCTGGTCCGGCGAAAGGGTCGCCCGAATCGTGGGCGCCACGCCGTGCTCGTGAATCACCGTATGGCTCGGGGTGTAATACTTCGCCGTGGTCAGGCGCATGGCCGAGCCGTCTTGCAGCTGGATCACGCTCTGGACCGAGCCTTTGCCGAACGTCGTCTCGCCAATGAGAATCGCCCGGTTCAAATCTTTCAGCGCGCCGGCCACAATCTCCGAGCCGCTGGCGCTGCCGCCATTGATCAGGATCGCCAGCGGGAAACGCGGACGCGACTTCACCGTGTCCGCCGTCCGGTACTGGCGGCTCTGCGAGGCGACGCGCCCTTCCGTCGAAACGACGAGCGTCTTCGGCGGCAGGAATTGCCCGCACACGTCCACCGCCGAATTCAGCAACCCGCCGGGATTGTAGCGCAGGTCGAGGATGAAGGCCTGCATGCCCTTGGCCTGAAGATCGTCCAGCTTCTTCCCGAGTTCTTCCGCTGTCGGCACATTGAATTGCGTAATCCGCGCGTAGCCGACCTTGAAGTCGCCACCCATATCCGCGGGCAGAATCTTCGCGTCCTTCACACTCGCCACCTTGATGTTCTCGCGTGTGATGGTGAAATCTTTGATCTCCTTTGTCCCCGGGCGCAGGATGGTCAGCGTCACTTTTTGCCCGGGATCGCCGCGCAATTGGTTTGATCGCTTCGTTCTGGTCCATCTTGTCGGTCGATTGGCCGTTGATCTTCACGATCTGGTCATTCGGCAGCAGCCCGGCTTTGAAACCCGGTGAATCTTCCATCGGCGTTACGATGACGATATTTCCATCGCGCTGGGCCACCACGATGCCGAGGCCGCCGAACCGGCTGTTCGTGTCATCCTGCATGCCCTTGAAATCCTTCGGCTCCATGAACTGCGAATGCGGGTCGAGATTGCCCAGCATGCCGCGCATCGCCGAATGCGTCAGTTCCTCGTAGGTCACCTTCTTGTCATCCACGTAATCCTGCCGGATGAGCTGCATCGCCCGGGCAAAGACCGCGATGTTCGCATAGCCCGCATCGTCCTTCTCCTGCGCTCCCACGGCCTGGTAAACGCGCACGCCGACCACGACGTTAAAAACCACGAGGACCACGACGAGACTTTGCAGAAGCCGCTTTTTCATGGCCCGAAAGCTAGCACGCACCGCGGCCTTGTCTACGTGAGAGAGGGTGTTGTTTGACAGCGCATCGCCATGTCGTAGCCTGCGCCCATGAGCATCGCCGTGAATGCACCCTTCGTCTCCGTCGACGAATACCTCGCCGGAGAAGCGGTTTCAGAAACAAAGCACGAGTATCTCAGCGGATTGGTGTATGCCATGGCCGGAGCGACGCAACGCCACAATGATCTCGCGGCCAACATCTTGGGAACATTGCATGGAAGACTGCGCGGGCGTTCCTGCCGACCATATGGCTCCGACATGCTCATCCAAGTAGAACGAGGCAACGACCTCCGATTCTACTACCCGGATGTGTCGATCGTCTGCCGCCCAGCCGGCCCAAGCGCCCGAGTTCAGAGCGAACCGAGTGTCATCTTCGAGGTGCTCTCGGAATCGACCGTGCGCACCGATACGGGCGAGAAACGCATGGCCTATCTGAATATCCCGACGCTGGAGGTTTACGTGCTCGTCGATTCCGACCGCCGCGAAGTCACCGTATGGCGTCAGCGAGAGAACCAATGGGCTCCAGAGGTGCTGACGGCATCCGATGCCGTGCTCGAATTTCCCAGCGCCGGCTGCTCTCTGACGGTGGGCGAGATTTACGAAGGCGCCGGATTATAAGCGATGGCCTCGCGATCATCAGTCGCTGCTCACCGCAAGGCAGCGTAAAGCTCGGCCAGGGCAAGACGCAGACCCGGGACTGCCTCACTCGCAATTTCTTCGCCTCGCGAATAAGTCCGCATCTCGCGATACCGACTCCCTTCGGGATGGCGGTAGACCTCCACGAGCCGTTCTTGCGGAAGAGCGATCCAATACTCTTCCACGCCGGCTTCGGCATAGATTTCCGCCAGGATCCGGTCCGCGTCTGGACTGCTGACAGCCACCTCTACCACGAGCGCCGCGGTCCCAGGATGCACCTCCAGATAATCACCACGCTGCCCACGCACTACCGTGATGTCCGGTTCCGGCTCGGAATCGCGCAAGGTCAGCGGCTCCTCCCGACGGACGAAAAAGCCGGAGGCAACCCGCGGGATGAGAAGTTCCTGCAGGACGGAGGCGATCGTACCGTGAAGGGGGGACTTGCTCATTTTCTCGATGACGAAACCGCGGATCAATTCGGTGCGTTTCCCATTCTCGTTGTACTCCCCGAGTTGATGGTATTCCTTCAAGCTCAGGCGCGAGACACGCCCGCGAAAGGCCGGTTCATCGAGCACAGAAAGCATGGGCCGATAGTAGCGGAACCCACAAATACTGCAAGGCACGCGTCCTCACGCGCGTCAGATTGGCGGCTTTAAAGGCCTAATCGTATCGCGCTTACGCCGCGTCCTTGTCCTGCTTGCGGCGGATGAGCGGGGGCTTTTTACCTTCGACGACGGCGCGGTTGATCGTGACGTCGGCGATGTCGTCCCGGCTCGGCACGTCATACATGATGTCGAGCATGATGCGCTCGAGCATGCTGCGCAGGGCGCGGGCGCCCGTGCCCTTTTTCACGGCCTCGGCGGCGAGGGCGCGCAGGGCGTCCTTCGTCACGTTGAGGTTCACGCCTTCCATGGAGAGCAGCTTGGTGAACTGCTTGATCATGGCGTTCTTCGTGTCCGTGAGGATCATGACGAGCTCATCCTCGGAGAGCTGGTCGAGCGCGGTGACCACCGGCAGACGGCCGACGAACTCGGGGATCATGCCGAAGCTGAGGAGATCCTCGGGCTCCGTGAAGCGGATCGCTTCGCTGGCTGGAATCTCGGCTTCGGTGGCCTCGGCGGCGGTGACGCCGAAACCCAGCACCTTCTTGCCGACGCGCTTCTGGATCATCTTCTCGAGGCCGACGAAGGCGCCGCCGCAGATGAAGAGAATCTTTTCCGTGGAAACCTGGATGTATTCCTGGTGCGGGTGCTTGCGGCCCCCTTGCGGCGGCACATTGCAGGTGGTGCCCTCGAGGATCTTGAGGAGCGCCTGCTGAACACCTTCGCCGCTCACGTCGCGGGTGATGGAGACGTTGTCGGTCTTGCGGCCGATCTTGTCGATTTCGTCGATGTAAACGATGCCGATCTCGGCCCGCTTCACATCGTAATCGGCCGACTGCAGGAGGCGCAGGATGATGTTCTCCACATCCTCGCCGACATAGCCGGCCTCGGTCAGCGTCGTGGCATCGGCGATGCAAAAGGGCACGTCGATAATGCGGGCCAGCGTGCGGGCGAGCAGCGTCTTGCCGCTGCCGGTGGGGCCGATGAGGAGCACATTGCTCTTCTCGATCTCCACGTCGCCCAGCGGGTCCATCTGCTGGACGGCGTTGCCGCTGCCCACGGACTGGTTGTGCAGGATGCGCTTGTAGTGATTGTGCACCGCCACGCTCAGCGTCTTCTTCGCTCGATCCTGGCCGATGACGAACTGGTCGAGCTGCCGGCGGATTTCCATCGGTTTCGGGACCCGCAGGGTCGTCGAATTCTTCCGCGCGTCTTCGTTCAATTCCTTGTCGAGAATGCCTTTGCAGACATTGATGCAGGAATCGCAGATGTACACCCCCGGGCCGGCAATGAGCTTGCGGACTTCCGCATGGCTCTTGCCACAGAAGCTGCACATCGTGAGATTATTTGCGCGGGCCATGGAATTACTGGATTGAAATTAAGGGTTGGTGTCCGCCAGCGTCGCGGCGGCATCGGCCACGGCTTCCGGAATCTTGAGTTCCTTGCGGGACTTCACGACTTCATCGACCAGGCCGTAGGCCTTGGCCTCATCGGCCGTCATATAGTAGTCGCGATCGGAATCGACCTTCACGACCTCGTCCGTCTTGCCGGTATGGAGGGCGAGAATGTGGATGAGGCGCTTCTTGAGCTTGAACATGAACTCCACGGTGCGCTCGACGTCGCTGGCCGTGCCTTGCGCGCCGCCGCTCACCTGGTGGATCATGATGTCGGAATTCGGGAGCGCATAACGCTTGCCCTTCGTGCCGGCGGCGAGGAGCACCGCGCCCATGCTGGCGGCCATGCCGATGCAGTAGGTATTCACGTCGCAGGTCAGGAATTGCATCGTGTCATAAATCGCCAGGCCCGAGGTCACACTGCCGCCGGGCGAGTTGATGTAGATGTTGATGTCCTTCTTGCCGTCGTCCATCTGCAGGAAGAGCAACTGGGCGATGACCGAGTTGGCCACGCCGTCGTCGATGGCCGTGCCGAGGAAGATGATGCGGTCCTTCAGAAGCCGCGAATAAATGTCGTAACTGCGCTCGCCGCGGCCCGTCTGCTCGACCACGTAGGGGACGTAGTAATTGCTTTGCGGAGCGGCGATGCGGCTGTCGGGTTTGATGATCATAGAGGACTTTAGCTCTGCGCCGGCGCTTCCGCCACCGCGGGAATGGTCGAGACGCTAGCGTTGGCTGCGAGGAAATCAAGAATCTTGCCGGTCAGCACCTCTTCCAGGATCTGGTCGACGGCGTTGCGCTCATCCAGTTTCTTCAAAAGCTTGTCGACCTTCATCTCGTAGCGCGCGGCCAGGTAGGCGATGCGCTGATCGAATTCCTGCTGGGTCGCCTTGATGTTTTCGGCCTCGCCGATGCGCAGCAAAATAAAGGTGCCCTTCAGCCGTTCGCGCGCATTCTGGGCCGCGCTGCCGAGGATCTCCTGCTCGTTTTGCCGGAGCACATCGTCGGCCACGCCACGGGCCTGGTTTTCGCGGACGATATCGGCCAGGATGCGGCGGGTCTCCTGCCGCACCATGTCGATCGGCAGTTCGCATTCCACCTGGGCGAGAAGCTGGCGCATGATCTCCCCGCGCTTCGCCCCTTCGGCATCCGCCTTTTTCTGGCGGCTGATCTCGTCCTTCGCCACCTGGCGCACTTCGGCGAGCGTCTTGCCCTTCACGATGGTATCGGCAAAGGCGTCGTCCAGCGGCGGCAGCACCTTCTGCTTGATCTGCTTCACGGTCACTTCGTACTGGATCTTCTGGCCCGGCAGGCCCTCGACGGGGAATTCCGCCGGTACTTCGATCTCGAACTTGCGGGTCTCGCCCGGCCTGGCGCCGACGAGCGCCTCGGAGAAGCCGGGGAAAAACGCCTCATGGACCATGTGAATCCAAAAATCGTCATTGCCCGAGAGCGGCGCGCCGGCCTTGGGGAATTTGTCGCTCACGGGAGCGCCATCGATCGTGCCGCGGTAATCGATGACCACGAAATCCTCCATCTGCACGCCGCGGTCCTCGGTGAGGTCCACGAAATCCGCCGCCTGCTCGCGCAGCTCATTGAGCGAATGGTCGACTTCCTCCTCGGTCACTTCGGTCGACTGGAGGGGCACCACGAGGCCCTTGTAGACGGGCAACTGGAAATCCGGGCGCGTCACGAGCGTGGCCGTGAATTTCATCGTCTTGTCATCGCCGATTTCCACGTCCTCGACCTGGGTGAGCGAAATGACCTTCAGCCCTTTTTCCTGGATGGCCTCCTTGCAGGCTTCAGAAAGGAGCTTCTTCTCGAGCTCCTCGCGGATCTCCTTCGAGAATTTCTTCTCGATGATCGCCTTGGGCGCCTTGCCGGCACGATAGCCGGGAATGCGCGCCAGTTTCGTGTAGGTGCCGGCCACGTCGTTCCACACTTTGGAGACTTTGTCCGACTCCACTTCGACGCGGAGTGTGGTGATGCAATTGGGCAGGTTTTCGACGACGACGTTCATAGCTTCTTGTTGGGAAAAGGGGCGGGAAAGATAGCGGCTGACTGCGAAATGCAAAGGGCGAATTCGCCCCTTGTCCAAAAATCGCCGTGTCATAAGTCCTTTTCCTGGCCCCACGCCACCGAACAGAGGGCGGCGGAGCCGGAAAATGCGCGAAAAAAAGAGGCTTGAATCGGCTTGGGTAGTGTTCAGGAACTCCCCAGAAGGCGTGTCCGGCACATTGCGTGGTAGGGATGCCGCGCCGTCGGCGTCCTCGGGTGAGACTCCGATGAGCGGGGAATCGCTCTGCTTTCACGAGCCTCGCGTTGGCGAGGACGGCGCGGCGCGCCATCTCTTCCGCGGCCGCGTCGTGTCTCATCTCCCACAGCTTGGGGCACCTTGAATTTACAGAGAGCGCCCCATCCGACACCGGTGTTCGCCGGCGGAAAATCTTTCTACTGCTTGGGCAGACTGGCCAGGATTTTGCCGTGCAGTTCCCGCGTCAGGGTTTCGATGCGCTCGCTGAGTTGCTGGGTGAGTTCGGTGAGCTGCGTGTTTTGCTGCAGCAATTGGGCGAGCTTTTCCATCTCCCGGGCGGCCAGTTCCTGCCGCTGGGCCGCGGCGATGGCGAGGTCTTCGCGATGCTTGGCATCGGCGTCGGCGTGCGCCTTGTCCCGGTCGGATTGCCGCGTCTGCGCGAGCAAAATCAGCGGCGCCGCATAGGCCGACTGGAGACTGAACGCGAGGTTCAGGAGGATGAAGGGGTAGACGTCGAATTTGGTGACCCCGGTGATATTGAGAATGATCCAGACCAGCACGAGCACCGTCTGCACGACGAGAAAGACCGGCGTTCCGAAAAAGCGCGCGAACGCCTCAGCCTTCAGCGCGAACCAGTCGTCGCCGAAGGCAGACGAAAGATGGAGGTGCGGGAGATGAAAGCGAAAGTGGTGATGCTCGTGCGGCGGCTTGGTTTCAGGGACGGTGGATTGGGAAAGGTCGGGCGTGCTCATGGTTTGGCTATTTGTAGCGTCAACCCCTACCAGATCAATTCCCCGAAAGCCATGTTTCCGTTGGCCTCGTCAGTGCTTTCGGCCCGGCAGGGAATGTCGTGAGTCAGTGTCCAAAGGCACACACTCTCTCTTCGCCTGTCATTCTGAGCGGAGTGTAACGGAGTCGAAAGCCGAGTCTGCGAGACGCCTATGGGACTGTGGGGCAAACCCCGCCGAATAACCAGCGATGACGTCCGGTAGAGCGACGGGATCCTTCGACTCCGTTACACTCCGCTCAGGATGACAACGCGAGAAGAGTTGGTCACCTATGCGCCCAGCGCCAGCCAACTGAATTCCACCGAATAAACGCGGGTTTCGCGCCAGGTGGAAATCTCCGCTACGAAGCTCTCGTTGGAGATCTGGGTGGCGCGGAGGGTCAGCCGGTTGCTGTCGCGCTGGTCGAGGTCGAAGCCCGTGAGCCCGAGATGAACGACCGGCGGCGACGCGAACGGCGCAGCAAAATAGACGGTGAAGCGGAAAACCCGGGCGTCTTCCGCGCCGTCGGCGAGCGGTTCGGCAAGGTTCCATCCCTCCGTGAGCACTCCGAGCTGGAGCGCGGCGGACAAACTTTTCCAAGGCATTAAATTATTCATGGCGCGTATTTTTTTCTCCGGTGCCGCTGCCGGGGGGATTGCGCGGTACGCCGCCACCACAGCAGATTCACCGGCCCGAGGCAAGGGAGGAGTCGCCGGCCCATGTGAAATCGAGCGTCCTTCCGAAACGGGTCCCAAAAGGCCCCGGGTAAACGCGGCGCCATCTCACCCACCCTTCGCGGGCAGGAATGGCGAGATGGCGTGGGCCAGGTTGGAAACGGTGAGCGTCTGGAGCCAGATGCGGCCCGGCCCGGTGAGCGCGGCCAGGAAAATGCCATCCCCACCGAAGAGCATATTGGCGATCCCCTTGATGCGGGTGATCTCGAAATTCACACTGTCCTCAAACATGCCCACATGGCCGGGGTGGACGCGCATCGTCTCGCCTGCGGCGAGGTCGTAGGTGACAATCTCGCCGCCCAACTCGATCCACGCCGTGCCGGCGCCGCTCATTCTTTGCAGGATGAATCCGGCGCCGCCAAAAACGCCGGCGCCGAGCGATTGCTGGAACCCGGCCCCCAGCTCAATCCCGCTGGTGCCGCACAGGAAGCCGTGGCGGTGAATCATGTAGGTCCGGCCCGGCGCGACTTCGATCGGCAGGATATGACCGGGTAGCTTGGTGGCAAAGGCGACGACGCCCGTCGCGCCCTCCGCATGGTACTCCGTCATGAAAAGCGAGCCGCCACCCACCACGCGCTTCAATACTCCGAAAAGCCCGCCGCCACCGCCTGCGCCCGTCGTGGTATTCATCCGGATGGTGCTGGTCATCCAGGACAGTTCGCCGGAAACCGCGATCACCCGCTCCCCACCCTCCAGAGTGATGCTGAGGACAGGCATCGTCGTCCCGATAATCTCGTGTCGCATGGCGGGATGCTGCGAGAGCCACGACAAAGCTCAAGTGCAAAAGGCGCCTCGCCGGTCAGTAGTTCTACCGGGAGTTCACTGGGCATAGCCGTGGGTCCAGCCAGTGGCCGTGCCCATGAGCGACCGTGCGGCGGGGATCACGCGAAGATTTCTTTCACCACGCGGCCTTCCACATCGGTGAGGCGGAAGTCGCGGCCCGCATACTGGTAGGTGAGCTTCTCGTGGTTGAGTCCCAGCAAGTGCAGGAGGGTGGCGTGCAGGTCGTGAATGTGGACTTTGTCCTCCTGCGCGAAGTAGCCGTAGTCGTCGGTCGCGCCGTAGGCGATGCCCGGCTTCACGCCGCCGCCGGCCATCCACATGGTGAAGCCGTTGGGATTGTGGTCGCGTCCGTCGCCGCCCTGCGCGGTGGGCGTGCGCCCGAACTCGCCGCCCCACAGCACGAGCGTGTCGTCGAGCAGGCCGCGCGCTTTCAAATCCGTGAGGAAACCGGCAATCGGTTTGTCGACTTCCGCGGCGTTCTTGGTGTGGCCCTTGTAGAGGGCGCTGTGCTGGTCCCATTGCACCTCGCCGTCGCTGTGCGTGACCTGCACGAAACGCACGCCGCGCTCGAGGAAGCGGCGCGCCATGAGGCATTGGCGGCCGAAGTTCGCGGTCACCGGCCGGTCCATGCCGTAAAGTGCCTTGGTCGCGTCGGTCTCGCTGTTCACATCCTGCGCCTCGGGCATCGTGCTCTGCATGCGATAGGCGAGCTCGAAGGAATGGATGCGCCCTTCCAGCGCGAGATCGGGGCCGGTGAGTTCGAGTTGCTCGCGGTTCGCCCTGGCGACGAAGTCGAGCTGTTTCCGCTGCACCGCGCTGCTCATGAGATCGTTGCGAATGTGGCGCACGAGCGCCTTGTCCGACGGGATGCTGGCATTGCCGATCGGCGTGCCCTGGCAGTAGGCGGGCAGGAAGGCCGCGCCCCAATTGTTGACGCCGCCGTGGGCGAGCGTGGGGCAGATGGTGAGAAAGCCGGGCAGGTTTTCGTTCTCCGAGCCGAGGCCGTAGAGCACCCACGAACCCATGCTGGGCCGCACCTGCGTGTCGCTGCCGGTGTGCAGCTTGAGGCACGCGCCGCCGTGGGCGGGGTTGGTGCCGTGGAGCGAGCGGATGATGCACAGGTCATCGACGTGCTGCGCGACATGGGGGAAAAGCTCGCTGACCGGGAGGCCGCTCTGGCCGTACTGCCGGAAGCTCCAGGGGCCGGAAGCTCCAGGGGGATTTCAGGAGTTTGCCGGTCTCGGCAAATTGCACGCGCGGCTGCTGGAAGGGATACGGCTTGCCGTCGTCGCGTTGCAGCAGCGGCTTGGGGTCGAAAGTGTCCACGTGGCTCGGCCCGCCTTTCATGAAGATGAAGACGATGCGCTTGGCGCGCGCGGGGAATTGCGGGGCCTTGGGGGCGAGCGGGTTTTCCTCCACCGCCTGCGCCTGGTCGCGGGCGAGCAGGGATTGCAAAGCGAGATAGCCGAAGCCGGCCGCGCTGCGCTGGAGCAGGGTGCGGCGGGGTGATCGGCTGGATGGGCTGCACGGTCTGCGTGGGCTGTGTATTCATTTTCTCACCTCAAATAGATAAATTCGTTGGCCGCCATGAGCTGGGCAAAGCAACGCCCACGCGCGGTTCGGCGTTTCCGGGGTGCCGAGATCGCGGACGAAAGCGAGGGCATCGGCTTTCTCGTGATCGAGCGGCGGGCGGGCCGTAGAGCAAGGCGTTAGACCTTGCTGGAGGCGCTGCTCGTCGTCGGGCAACGCGGCGAGCTTCGCAGCGAGACGCACGCTGCTTTGCATGACCACAGGCGCGTTCATCATGATGAGCGCCCTGCGGGGCGATGACCGTGCTGTTGCGGCTCCCGGTGGGCATCGTGGGGTCCGGGTAGTCGAACTGCTCCAGCATATCTAGGAGATGATTGCGGATGATCGGGAGATAGAGCGCGCGGCGCGGGCTCTCGTAAGTGGTCGGCGTCCTTGCTGGTGTGATTGAAGACGAACTCGCGGGTTGTGCAGCGGGATGGTTTTGCCGCCGATCTGCAGGTCGAGCCAGCCGCTGGTGAAGAGCATGGCGTCGCGAATTTCCTCGCCTTCCAGACGCTGGATATTCGCCCGCCAGAGCAGATGGTTTTCGGATCGACGATGCGCGGGTCCACCTTGTCGGAAGGCGGGAAGCTCACGTTGCTGGCCTGCCGATAGGCCGCCGATTTCATGATGAGGCGGTGCAGATCCTTGATGGACCAGCCGCTCTCGATGAAGGTGCGCGCCAGCCAATCGAGCAGCTCGGGATGCGACGGTTTGCTGCCGAGGAAACCGAAGTTATCCGTGCTGCTGACGATGCCCTGGCCGAGTGCCAGCGCCACACGCGATTGACGATGACGCGCGCGGTTGAGCGGATGTTCGCTGCTGGCCATCCACCGCGCGAGTCCAGGCGGCCGCTGTGTTGGCCGGCAGGATCGGCGGAGTGAAGCTCGTGCGCATGACCTCGGGAAAACCGCGTTCCACCGGCTGGCCGAGCGAGAGGTAGCTGCCGCGCAGATGCACCGCCAGGGTCGGCACGATCTTGTCGTCCGCCACAGGTCATGATCGCGGGCAAGTCGGGACCCTTCGCTTCGAAATCCGCCATGGCGGTGGTCATTGCGGCGATCTGCGCGAGCGTCGCGGGCGTCGAGGATGTCGGCGTCCCTGGCGGGGGAGAGCGAGGATGCCTTTCACGTCGGAGGAGCGCGTCGTAAGCCGGGCCTTTCTTCGTCGCGAGGGCGTCCGGTGAAGAGTGGCTCATAGTATTGGTGCACCCCGTCGGGATCTCTCTCCGCGGCTAATTCGCGCCACGGGGCAAAGATCGGAAGGCTCGGGGTGCTGATCCAGATAGCGGCGGCAGGTGAGCAGGATGCCTGCATCGAGTTGGGATTCCTTCGCGACCGGCTCCGCGTCCGCCAATTTTGCTTCGTCAGGGAGGAGCACGGGGCGGCCGCGAGGTAATCCACCGCCCGGAGCCGCAAGGTGGCTCGCACTTCGTTCCGCGCCTTGGTCGAGACCGCGGTGATCTCCGCGTTCCTTCGCCTTGACCTCTTCGTCGTATTTCTTCTTCTCCGCGAGTTGCTCGGGAGTGGCCAGCGAGTGCTCGTACCAAAACTTGATCGCGCCCATCTTCTCCGTGGAGAGGCTGCGGGTGCTGCGGAAGAGTCGCGGCCCATGGCGTAGTAATCCTCCTGCCTGATGGGATCGAATTTATGATCGTGGCAGCGCGCGCAGCCCAGCGTCATGCCGAGGAACGCCTTGCCGACGGTGTCGATCTGCTCGTCGATGATGTCCATCTCCAGCTTCTGCATATCGGGCTCCGCCAGCACCCGCGCGCCGAGCGAGAGAAAGCCGTGTGGCGGCGAGCGAGTCTTCGCTCGGCGGCAGCAGATCGCCGGCGATTTGCTCGATGAGGAATTGGTCGTACGGCTTGTCGTCGTTGAACGCGCGCACGACGTAATCGCGGTAGCGCCACGCGTTGCCGAAGGCGGATGTTCTCGTCCATGCCATTCGAGTCCGCATAGCGCGCGACATCGAGCCAGTGCCGCCCCCACCGTTCGCCATAATGCGGCGAGGCGAGCAGGCGTTATCGGCCACGAAGGCGTCCATCTCCTCCGGGGTCGGGGGCAGGCCGATGAGGTCGAAGGTGGCGCGGCGCAGGAGGGTGCGTTTGTCCGCCGGCGGGGCGGGCACCAGGCCTTTCTCCGCCAGCTTCGCTTGCAAGAAAGCGTCGATCGGCGAGGCCGCGGGCGGCACCGCAGGCGGCTCGACGCGCGTCAGCGGCCTGAAGCTCCAGAATTTGCGCCCTTCGTTGATGTCGATGACCCGGCCTTGCTTCGCAACCACGGCCTCCCGCGGATCGGGCGCGCCCATCTTCACCCACGCTTCGAGCGTCTTGACCTCAGTGTCCGCGAGCCGGCGTTTCGGCGGCATCTGCAGGTCATGATTTCCGTAGCGCACGGCATTGATCAGCAGGCTCTTTTCGGGATCACCAGCGACGAGGGCCGGCCCGGTATCGCCGCCCTTGAGCGTGGATTCGCGCGTGTCGAGGGCGAGACCGCCTTTGATCTTTTTCTCCGCGCTGTGGCATTCGTAACAGTGCTCGACGAGCAGCGGGCGGACTTGCTTTTCAAAAAAATCGATCTGCTCGGGCGGCGTGGCCCCAACGAGCACACCCTGAAGTGCGCCCATGGCCAGCGTCACCGAAATGAGGGAGCGAAGACGAATGATCATGGGATGTCGGCGCTGAAAGGCGCGCTCGAGGGAAAGAGATCCGGCAGGAGTCATTCGGCGAGTTGACTTACTTCCGCATCGCCCAACGCGCGGGCGCAGACGCTGAAGTCATCGATGCAGCCGACGAAATTGCGCACCGGATGCGGACCGCGATAGTCGGAGGAAGGAATCCAGTTGCCCAATTCCGCCATCCCCGGCGTGGGCACCGTCGGCCGTTTCAATGCGTGCCGGGAAAGAAGTGCTCCATTCACATAGAACCGCACTTCCCTGGCCGCCATATCGAACGCCACCGCGAGATGGACCCACTGGCCGAAGCGGTCTGGGGTGAAGACCACCGGGCTGATGTAATCGGCCGTCACATGCGGATGCACCTCGGCGACGATGCCGAGACAGAGCGAGCCATCGTGGAGCACCTGCCAGTGCACGCCGCCTATTTCGAGTCCCTGGCTCATGCACAACGAGCTCTGGCTTTGGCGCGCATTGAGGCTGTGCAGTTGCACCCAGGCGGCGAGCGTGAATTGCGGATACCCGCCGGGCAGATTGAGCCGCACGCGATCGCTCACACTGCGGAATTGCAGCGCGCGCTTGCCGGGCCAGCGGCCTTCCGTCCAGTTGCAACCGACAATCGTGCCCGCGGCGATGTCCTGGCCGTGCGCGGCCGCATTGCGCAGGGAACGCGCATCCTCGGGGTCTTGAAAATCGAGACGCAACCGCAGGTCGGGATCGCCGTTCCAGCGGGCACTCGATGCCTGCCAATGGGCGAACGCTTCGCGATGCGAGGCGTTGACCTGCGCATCCAGATCGTGGCTGAAGGTAAACGCCGCCGCATTGGCCGTCATCGGCTGCGGGGAGACCGATTGCTCCAGGCGGGCCGCCGTGCCGGTGGTGAGCGTCCGCATCGGCGCCTGCGATTGGTGCCACTCCACCTCGCCTTTGAAGACGTGCAGCTCCGGCGATCGGTCATTGAGATCCAGGCCGAAGTCCGTGCCGAGATCCACGATTTCGCCCTTGGCCGTGCCGAGGCGGAAACCGCGGGCCTGCGCGGGACATGGGCGCTGAAGCGACCGTAGCGGCAGAAGGCTTCGCCCGCGGAGATCAGTTGAATCTCCGCCGGCCCCTCGACGCAAAGCCGGGCTCCCTGGAAGAACTCGATCTCGGCCACCCCGCTCCGCAGACGGAGCAAGCCGGGCGGGAGCGGCGCATTCAGCGCGGGCGTGCCCACGGTATAATCCCATTGCATATTCACCCCGCGGGAAAGGACCGCGACACTGGAAGTCGTCGCTTCATCACGGGCGGCAACTTTAGCAAAAAAAGGCGGTTTTTTGCCCAAATTCGGCCACATAGCCCACGCAGCCAATCCAATCACGATCCCAGCGGCCAGCGCGCCGAGATAACGGAGTCCGCCACGGCGAGTCGGATTCCCACTGCCTGGCGTAACAAAATCCGCCCCTTCTTCACGCCGCATCGTTTCGCGTTGCGACCACGCCAGCAGTGCCGCCTCCGCATCCTGAAAGGCAAACCACTGCTGGCGTACCGCGGCGGATTCCTGGAGCAGCATGCTCAGGCGCTCATGTTCCTCCGGTGTGATGGTGCCGTCCGCCTTGGCGGCGAAGAGCCGGTGCAGCTCGTGAGAGTTCGCTTCCATATTCAGGCCTCCTGTGCCAGGCGGCGCTTCATGCAATCGCCCAGCAAACGGCGCAGCGTATTCAACTTGTTGTAAAGGGTCTGCGGGGCCCGGCCCGAACGCCCCGCCAGCTCCGCAACCTCCGTATTGTTCAGGTAAAACTCGCGCACCAACTCGCGGTCGGCCGGTGACAGTTCTTCCACGCACTGGTCCATAGCGGCCAGCCGGGCCTCGCGATGGTCGAGGTCCCGCACGCGTTCTTCGGCGAGGCGTTGCATCAACTCATCATCGAAGTGGAGGCGCGACCGGGCGGAGACGCGTTGGAAATTTTTGGCTTCGTAGAAGGCGAAGCTACTGGCCCAGGAGAAGAAATCCTTGCTCGCATCGTAATCGCCAAACTTCCGCCAGATCGTCATGCTCGCCCGCTGCAGCACGTCCTCGGCATCGGCGTTATTGCCCAGCATGACCCGCAAAAAGCCGAGCAGCCGCCCATGCGCCGTGTTCAGCAGCGTGATGAACTGCTCCGATGAAGGCGAGGGCTCTGTGGGGTCGGGCATCTACAGAGTATTGTATGATGCGGCGGGCACTTACCGAAGATTTTCGTCGCTCCGCAGCCGCGCTTCGCGGCCGCATTACCCCAAAATGAAAAGACATCGAGCTGGAAAGCATGTGCCTCGACAAACCGCGGTAGGGAAGCCGCGCCGCGGGTTCCCACGCCTGTGGTGTGGGAACGTGGCGGATGGTGGGACCGGTGTATTCCGCGACCAGGTGGACTGGCCACCGCCGCTTTTCCGCCCACCCGGAAGTGGGAACCCGCGGCGCGGCTTCCCTACCGCTTTTCTTTCGGCGCTCGCGCTACGGGCGGGCGCGGCTTCCCGGTTGGAATGTCGATTCAGCCCAGGTAAGCGGAACGAACTCCGCGCCCAGTCCCTGGAATTGCAACGCGACGCGCGCGGCCTGCGCGACGCGCCGGCCGATCCCACCCGCGCGGGTGAGATTATCACCCCATCGGCCCCCTGATGCCACTGTGGCCGCCAGTGTATTTCAAACCGATTCAAGCCCAATCAAACCGTTCGATTTTTGGCGCATCCAAACAGCCGAAAATATGAGGTTAAGATTTCGGGAGGAAAGGTGTTGTTCAGGTGCCAGAGTCAAACTCTGGAAAATGCCTCGCCCAATCATTGTTTCACTTCTGTTGTCGCTGACCGCCGCCCATCTGGCCCATGGGACGGACGCGGCTGCGTTGTGGTCGTCGAAGGTGCAGCCGCTGTTCGATGTGAATTGCGTGAAGTGCCACGGGCCGCTGGAGCAGAAGAGCGGGCTGGAGCTCGATACGCCGCAGGCGGTGTTGAAAGGCGGCGAGGATGGCGCGGTGATCGTACCCGGCAAGCCCGAGGACAGCGCGCTCTACCAAAACCTGGCGACCAAGGCGGACCCGCACATGCCGCCGAAGAAGCAGCTCACGGATGCGGAGCGGGATACGGTGCGCGAATGGATCGCGGCACTGACCGCAGCGCAGGCGGACACCACGGCGAAACCGCACCCGCCCCGGCATTTCGATTCGATCACGCAGGCCGTGGACACGCTCATCGGCGAGGGCTGGGCGGAACACGGCGTGCAACCTGCGCCGCCGGTGGATGACCGCACCTGGTGCCGCCGGGTGTATCTGGATCTCGCCGGGCGCATTCCCCACGGCGACCGAGGCGGAGGATTTTCTCCAGGCCCCGGCGGATGCGCGGCGCGAGGCGCTGGTGGACCGCTTGCTGAAGTCCGAGGAATACGTGGTGCGGATGCGGGAGCTCTGGGACGTCTTCCTCATGGGCCGGGGCAAACGGGAGAATAATGAGAATCGCCGGAAGCAAAGCGGCTGGTGGGCGTTTCTCGAAGACGCGTTTCGCCAGGACCGGCCGTGGAACGAGACGGTGCGGGCTTCCTCGTCGCCCGGGCGGACAAGCCGGAGAACAAGGGCTCGCCGTGGTTTTTGTACGAGCGGAAGGACGATTTCCAGCGCATCGCGGAGGCGGTGGCGCCGGTGATCTACGGCACGAAGATCGACTGCGCGCAGTGTCACAATCATCCGCTGGCGCGGGAGATCAAGCAGGCCCACTACTGGGGGCTGGTGTCAGCATTCAATCGCGGCAAGAACGTGGAAGGCGGCACGGCGGTCGGAGAATCGGCGATCGGCGGCTTCATCAATTTCACCAACCTGAAAAAGGAATCCCAGCCAGCGGTGGTGACCCTGCTGACCGGCAAGACCATCGCGGAGACGTGGCCGGCCGGGGACCAGAAGGAACAGGATAGCGATGACAAATACGTCGACCCGGCGGCGAAACCGCGGGTGCCGAAGTATTCGCGCCGGGAGGCTTTTGCCGATGCGGCGACGACCGACAATCCCCTGCTCGCTCGCGCCTTCGTGAATCGCCTGTGGGCGACCTTCACCGGCCGGGGCATCGTGTTTCCCACCGATGAAATGAATGGGCGCAACGCCCCGAGTCATCCGGAGTTGCTCGACTGGCTGGCCCAGGATTTTGCGGCGAACCACTATGACATCCGGCGCGAAGTGCGTGGGCTCGTGCTCAGCCAGGTGTATGCGCTGGGCGCTTCGAAAGCCGCGCCGGAAGTCTTTGCCGGCGCGCTCGAGCGGCCGCTCACCGCGGAGCAGATCGCCCGCTCCTGGCGTATCGCCGCCGGGCTGCCGCCCGCGGACGACACACTGCGCCGTGCCGTGGTCGCCGCCATCCCGGACGTCCTGCCGAAGGATTACAGTGCGAGCTTCCAACAAGCGCAGTTCCTCTCGAACTCCACCCGCCCTGGCGGCGCTCTCGCAACCGGCGGACAATAATACCGCGGCGCGCCTGGCCGCGCTACCGGAGACGGGCGCCCGCGTTTCGGCCGCCTTCCTCGCCGTGTATGGCCGCCCACCGGATGCCGAGGAGACTGCCCAAGCCGAAGCCTTTCTCAACAGCCGCGCAGACAAACCGGCCGAGGCTGTGCGCGATTTACTGTGGGCCCTGATGACCAGCGCCGAATTTCTGACCACGCCGTGACGATGAAAACGGATCCTTCCACACTCCTTCCCGGCCAGTGCCGCACCGACGAGCACGCGATTCATCGGCGGCTCTTCCTCAAGGGGCTCACCGGCACCGCGCTGGCCAGCGCGACGAGTTTCGCGGGGCTGTTTCACAATCCCCTCTTTGCGGAGGAAACCAAGAAGGCGCAGAAAACACTGCATCCTGCTATGGCTGTGCGGCGCGCCGAGCCAGTTCGAGACTTGGGACCCCAAACCCGGCCGGCCGACCGGCGGCCCTTTCGGCAGCGTCTCCACGAAAATCCCCGGCACCCATTTTTCCTCGCTGCTGCCAAAGTGCGCGAGCATCGCGGACAAGTTGAACATCGTCCGCAGCATGAAGACGGCGCAGCCGGAGCACTTGCAGGCGATCAATCTCCTGCAGCGCGGCAACCCGGATCGCGCGGGCTTCACGCGGCCCACGCTGGGCAGCGCTTTTTTCGCAGTACGTCGGGCAATTGGATTCGCCGATCCCGAATTTCATCCTGCTCGACCCCATCCCGGGCGGCAACGAATTCGAAGGATTCAAGGCGGGCAATTGGGCGGGCTGGCTCGGCGCCGAGCATGCGCCGGTGCGCCTCGGCGGCGACTATACCCAATTGCTCAAGGCCGCCGCGGAGACGATCCCGCAACACGATTTGGAACGCGGGAGACGCTGCGGCGCTTCCTCACTGCGAAATACGAGCGCGATCGGCAAAGCACCGTGGCGCGCAGCCAGAACGCGGCCTTCGAACGCATGAAGGGACTCGCCGCGAGCGCGGACCTTTTCGACGTCAACAAGCTGCCGCCGAAGGATCGCGAGCGCTACGGGGCAGGCAGTTTCGCCCAGCATGCGCTCATGTCGCGGCATCTCGTGGAGCATGGCGCGCCTTTCGTGATGGTGGCCAACGGCATGAACTGGGACAACCACGTCTTCCAGCATGAGATCCACCAGATGCTCGTGCCGGAGCTGGATCGTGTGCTGTTCCATCTCGTCAACGATCTCGAAGAGCGCGGCCTGCTGGATTCCACACTGGTCATCGCCATGGGCGAATTCGGCCGCACCCCGTGGCTGAACCCCGCGCGGGGCCGCGACCATTATCCCAACGCCTGGAGCATGATGATGACCGGCTGCGGCCTGAAGCGCGGCGTGGTGAGCGGCGCGACCGACGTGGATGGCGTGGACGTGATCGAAAAGCCGTACAACGAGCAAAACCTCTTCGCCACGATCTTCACCGCGCTCGGGATCAATCCCTACTCCGAATACGATCTCCCCGGCCTGCCGACCTTCCATCGCGTGGAAAACAAGGCGGAGCCCATCCGCGACCTCCTCGCGTGACCGCATGAAACTGACGCTCGCTCACGATTACAAACTGCCCACCGGCACGCTGGGCCTGGCCATCACGCCGGACGGCAGCCGGGCCTTCGCGACCTGCATCGATGGCACGCTGCACACCGTCGACCTGGCCTCCGGCACCAGCGAGGTCTTCGACGGCACGCACGGCTCCTATGCCAGCGGTTGCGCGCTCCTGCCGGATGGCCGCACGGTGATCACCGGAGGCTACGACGGCCTGTTGCTCTGGCACGATGTGGAAACCCGGCACTGCTGGCGGCGCGTACAGGCGCATCGTTTTTGGAACTGGCAGCTCGCTCTTTCGCCGGACGGCTCCCGCCTCGCCACCGTGACGGGGCAATACGTGCCCGGCGGTTGGAAGTACGAGCCGGCGCCGGAGACCGAATCGTCGGTGAAGGTCTTCGACACGATGAGCGGAGACCTTTTCGCGAGCTTCAGCCACACCCCGCCGGTGATGAGTTGTGCATTCACCCCGGATGGCCAGCACGTCGCGGCGGCCAATATCATGGGCGAAGTGCGCGTGTGGAGTCTGCAACCGGGAGGCGATGGAAAGCCCGTGGCCCAGTTTACGTCGCCGGATTTCACCTGCTGGGGCACGATCAAGACGCATCATTTCTGCGGTGGCATTTACGGTCTCTCCTTCTCGCCGGATGGGTCCGTGCTCCTTTGCTGCGGCATGGGTCCGATGTCGGATCCCATGGCCGGCAATGGCAAGATGACCTGGCAGCGCTGGAACTGGCAGAAGGGCGAGCGGATCGACCAGATCAAGGATGGCCAGCACGGCTTCGGCCTCATGGAATCCGTAACCTGGCACCCCAGCGGCACGCACTTCGTCATGGCAGGACGGCAAGCCCAGGGCACCTGGAACATCGCGCTGTTCTCCGCCGCGGATGGCAGCCTGGTGCATTCCGTGGATACCAAGAAGCGCATCACGCACGCGCAATTCACGGCGGATGGCCAGTCGCTCATCGTCTCCGGAGCCACCGGCCAGGGGCCACGGAAGAATGGCGGATGGGAGCCATGGGGGCGGGTGCAGGTGTACAAAGTCGAAGCCTGATCCGCGGCCGCGGATCGACTTACCGCTAAAAAGCGCCCCTACTGCAGCACCCGCGGGCCTTGGGGGTCTGAGGGATTCACTTCGCGAAAAACATAAACGTTCGGCCCCGTCGCCCGGGTGATCGTTTCCAGTTTGAGCACCTTGCCGGAGGCCGTGCGCCGGGGTGCCTGGCCGGCGCAGGCGTTGATCGCCATGGCGAAAAGCGCGATAAGCAACGAACGAGTGATCGTTTTCATAGGGGTCGATGGAGACCCTAACACATGTTCGGACCAAGGGCGCGCCACTGCGTTCCGGAGGCACGGACGAGGCGTCATAAAATTTTGTCGTGAACATTTTGCCGGGTTCCGCTCTCCTACGCCGCAATCCGCGGTCCTCTCATCCACCGCATGCGAGTGGAACGAGTGCCAGGCGTGAACCAGGCCCACATCTATGCAAAAAGAAACCCCCGGTGCGGTCTCCCAGGATGCCGACGTCCAGGCCATCGACCAGCTTCGCGAACTCAATGGCCGCATCCGGGCCGAGCTGGCCCGGGTGATCATCGGCCAGGACAAGGTCATCGAACAATTGCTCACCTGCATCTTCGCCCGCGGGCACGCGCTTCTCATGGGCGTGCCGGGCCTCGCCAAGACGCTGCTCGTGCATTCGCTGGCGGATCTGATGTCGATGTCCTTCAAACCGCATCCAGTTCACGCCGGACCTGATGCCCAGCGACATCACCGGCACGGAAATCCTGCAGGAAACGGAAACAGCGGGCCGGCGCGCCTTCGAGTTCGTGAAAGGGCCGATCTTCGCCAACATCGTGCTGGCGGATGAAATCAACCGCACCCCGCCCAAGACGCAGGCCGCGCTCTTGCAGGCCATGCAAGAGCAGAAGGTCAACGCGGGCAAACACAGCTTCCGGCTCGACCCGCCTTTCTTCGTCCTGGCCACGCAAAATCCGATTGAACAGGAGGGCACTTATCCCTTGCCCGAGGCGCAGTTGGATCGCTTCATGTTTCTCATCAATGTCGGCTACCCGAGCGCGGCGGAGGAGCTGCAGATCGCCAAGACGACGACAGGGGGGGCGTCGCCGGTGCTGAACAAGATCCTGCACGCGGAAGACATCCTGAAGTTCCAGGAAATCGTGCGGCGCGTGCCGGTGCCGGATCACGTTTACGAGCATGTGGTGAAGCTCGTGCGCAAGTGCCGGCCGGGGGGTGAGGAGTCGCCGGAGTGGATCAAGAAATGGGTGATGTGGGGCCCGGGACCGCGCGCGGTGCAGTATCTCGTGCTCGGCGCCAAGGCCCGCGCGGTCTTGAACGGCAGCTACCTCGCCCGCCTCGAAGACGTGCACGCCGTGGCCGAACCGGTGCTGGCCCACCGCATCCTGGTGAACTTCCACGCGGAGAGCGAAGGCATCGATAGCATCGAGATCATCAAGCGGATCATCGCGGAGACGGCGGAATGAGTTCCTAGTGCTGAGTGCTTAGTTCTCAGTGTCCAACCTCGGAATGCCCACCACTAAGAACTAAGAACTAAGAACTAAGCACTTCCCGATCATGGCCAAGACCGAACACCACTGGGACTTCCTCGACATGGCCGTGATCGCGCGGCTGTCGCGGCTCACCGTCTCGGTGCGGCTGCCGATGCTCGGTTCGGTCACGGGCATTCATCGCAGCGCGACGCGGGGGTCTTCGGTCGAGTTTGCGGAGTATCGCAAGTACGCGCCGGGCGATGATCTGAAGTTCCTCGACTGGCGGGTCTTTGCGCGGACGGACAAGTATTTCATCCGCGAGTTCGAGGCGGATACCAACCTTCGCTGCTATGTGGTGCTCGATACCAGCGCGTCGATGAAGTTCACCAGCGGCACGGTCACACGCTTCGAGTTGGCGCGGCGCCTCGCGGGCACGCTGGCCCATTTGCTGGTGCACCAAGGCGACGCCACGGGCCTCACTTGCTTTACGGACAAGACGCTGCACGAACTGCCGCCGCGCCGCACGCCCACGCACTTGCGGCAGTTGCTCGACACGCTCGCCGATGCGAAGCCGCAGGGCGAAACGAACCTCGTGACCACGCTGCACGATTTCGCCGAGCGCATCCGCCAGCGCAGCTGGTGATCATCATCAGCGATCTTTTCACCGAGGTGCCGGAGTTGCTCGAGTGCTTCAAGCACCTGCGCTTTTACAAGCACGACGTCGCCGTCTTCCACTTGCTCGACCGGCAGGAATTCGACTTCGATTTCACCCGCCCCGTGCGCTTCGTGGACATGGAGAGCGGCGCGGACCTGATCACCGACCCCGCCGTGGTGCGCGAGGCCTATCACGAGGCGCTGCAGGATTATCTCTCCACGCTGGCGCACGGCTGCCGGGAGTTCGACGTGGATTACCGGCTCACCTATCTCGACCAGGGCTACGAAGGAGTGCTCACCGAATTCCTGCTCCAGCGGATCAAGCGGACGAAGGGAGGGCGGCGATGAAGGCTAAAGACAGAACATCCAACACCCAACATCCAACGCCCAACATCCAATGGGAGACGCTCGCGCACGTGCGCTGGCGCCATTGGATGTTGGGCGTTGGATGTTGGGTGTTGGATGTTTCTCCCCGTTCCCCCTCTCCCCACTAAATGGCTTACCTGCAGCCATGGATGTTGTGGGTGCTGCCGGCGGTGTTGCTGCCGATCATCATCCATCTCCTCAATCGCCTGCGCTACAAGACGGTGCATTGGGCGGCGATGATCTTCCTGCTCAAGGCGAATCGCGCGGCCACGCGGCGCGCGAAGATCCGCCAGTACATCCTGCTCGCGCTGCGCTGCCTGGTGCTGCTGTTTCTCATCTGGGCGATGGCGCGGCCGCTGATCGGCGGCTGGCTGGGCTCGGCGGCGGGCGGCGCGCCGGAAGCGATCGTGCTGCTGCTCGACCGCTCGGCGAGCATGGAAGGGCGTGGCGGGGAAGGACAGGAAAGCAAGCGGGCGCATGCGCTGGCGCTGCTTGCGCAGGCGGCGAAGCAGAGCGCGGGCAGCCACTTCGTGCTCATCGAAAATGTGCTGCGGCAGCCGCTGGAAATCGCCGACGCCTCGACCCTGGCGACGATGCAGATGTGCGAGCCCACGGACACCGGGGCGGACCTGCCAGCGATGTTTCGCGCGGCGCTCGACTATCTCGCGAAGAACAAGCCGGGCAGCGCCGAGGTGTGGGTGGCGAGCGATTTGCAGGCGAGCAACTGGCGGCCCGAGAGTGCGGAATGGCAGGACATCGCGGCGCGCTTCAACGGCCTCACGCAAGGGGTCCGGGTGCGTATCCTCGATCTCTCGTCCGCCCCGGGGAACAACGTCTCGCTGAGCTTGAAGAGCGCCGAGATGCGCGTGCGCGACGAGAAGTCCGGCAAGGCGCAACTCAGCCTCGCGCTGGAGCTGAAGACCGACGCGCCGGGCAAAGGCACGCTGCCCCTGCTCTTCACCCGCGACGGGGCGAAGAGCCAGGTCGACGTGCCGCTCAATGCCGCGACCCAGCGGCAAAACCTGAAATTCGATCTTCCGAAAACCGAGCCCGGCTGGGGGGAACTGGAATTGCCCGCGGACGCCAACCCCGGCGACAATACCGCGTATTTCGCCTATGCCCCGCCGGTGCCATTGCGGGCGACCGTCGTCGCGGAAGGCGCTTCGGCACAGCGTCTGCGGCTGGCGGCGGCGCCGGATAAATCGCGCACCGACCGGATCGCCGAAATCCTGCCCGCGGCGCGCGCCGGGAATATTTCCTGGAAAGATACCGCGCTGCTGGTCTGGGCGGCGCCGGCGCCGGAAGAGGCGGTCGCGAAGGCGCTGCAAGGCTGGGTCGAAGGCGGCGGCGTCCTGCTTTGCCTGCCGCCCGGAGGTGAAGCGGCGAGCGGTCCGCTGGGCATCTCGTGGTCGGCCGTGGAAATCGCTCCGAAGCCCGCGCCTTTCCGCGTGACCGCCTGGGACGATCTCGACGGTCCCCTCGCCCGCACCGACAACGGCACGCCGCTCGGCCTGGCGAAACTGGAGATCGCCCAGCGGCAAATTCCCAGTGGTGGCGAGGCGGACCATGTCGGCGCGGCCTTTGCCGACGGCCGGCCGTTTCTGCTTTCGCACAAGGTCGGCGCGGGGATGGTCTTCGCCGGCGCGACCTTGCCGGAAACCGATTGGGGAAATTTCGGCGATGGCTTCGTGCTACTGCCGATGCTGCAACGCCTGCTCGCGCTCGGGGGCCAGCATCTCGCGCCCCCGACGATGGCCATCGCCGGAGAATGGCAGCCCGCGGACGCGCAGGAGACGTGGACCGCGGTGGAAACCGATCGGCGGCGCGATTGGCGCTGGCACGCCGGGGGTGTATCGCAACGGCGCGCGCCTGATCGCGCTCAATCGACCGGAGAGCGAAGACGCGCCGGAACTCGTGGAGCGCGCGCGCCTGTCGGAATTGCTGCACGGCGTGAAGCTGACGGTCATGGCGGGCGCGCTCGAACTCAAGGCCGACCGTCTCCAGAGCGAAATCTGGCCGGTGATGATCGTGCTCACCATGCTCTTCATGTGCGCGGAGATGGCGCTGGCCACGAGCAAGGCGATGTTGCCAATCAAGCCGGGGGCGAAGTCGACGACGTCGCATCCGCGAACGAAACCCGCAACCGCGGAGGCCACAGCGTGAACGAAGGCTGGCAGTTCAACACGGCGCCGTGGGTAGTGGGCGTGGCGGCGGCGTTCGTGCTGGTGTCGGTGTGGTTTTTCCTGCGCAGCTTGCGGCGGGAAGGGCGCGGCGGCTGGATGACCGCGCTGCACGTGCTGCGCCTGCTCATAGCGCTCGCCATCGCCTTTACGCTGCTGCGGCCCGAGCGCGTGCAACTCAACAAACATACCGAACAGCCGCGGGTCGTCGTCCTCTGGGACGGCTCGGGAAGCATGGAAACGCGCGATGTGCTGACCGGGGAGAAGCAGACCACGGCCCGCGCGTCGTGGGTGAAAGAGCAGGTCGACGCCAAATTCTGGTCGGCCCTGGAGAAGCAGTATCAAGTGTCCGTCGAGCCTTTCGCGCAGCCGCCCGCCGACCCGAAGCCGACGTGGAGACGGAAATCGGCACGGACCTCGATTCGCCGCTGGAGCGCGTGCTCAAGCAGCACGGGGACTTACGGGCAGTGCTGCTGCTGAGCGATGGCGACTGGAATCTGGGCAAGTCACCGATCACCGCGGCCACCGGACTGGCGCAGCGCGAAGTGCCGGTGTTCGCGGTGGGCGTCGGCAGCGAGACTTATTTGCCGGATGTCGAGTTGCAGTCCGTGCTCGCGCCCAGTTATGGGCTGATCAACGAGCGCATCAGCGTGCTGTTCACCGTGCAGAATCATCTGCCGCGGGAAGTGAAGACGACGGTGACCGTGGAAGGCCCGGGCGGCGCCACGGGAACGAAAAACGTCGTCCTGCCGCCGATGGGACAGGTGCAGGACATGCTCGTCTTCACGCCGCAGACCGAGGGTGAAGGCGACTTCACCGTGCGTCTGCCGGTCGAGCCGGAGGAGGTTTTCCCGGGCAACAACGCGCGCGCCTTCCATCTCGCGGTGCGCAAGGAAACGCTCAAAGTGCTGGTCGTCGATTCGCAGCCGCGCTGGGAGTTTCGCTACCTGCGCAATGCGCTCATGCGCGACCCGGGCGTGGCGGTGAACGTGGTGCTGTATCACCCGGAGATCGGCATGGGGGAAGGGACCGGCTATCTCAAGGAATTCCCGACCAAGCGCGAAGATTTGCAGGGCTACGACGTGGTCTTCCTCGGCGACGTCGGCATCGGCGGCGGCATGCTCACGCCGGAAAATGCGACGATGCTGCGTGGGCTGGTCGAGCAACAGGCAAGCGGCCTGGTGTTTCTTCCCGGTGCGCTGGGCCGGGAGAAATCGCTGGCGGATTCCGCGCTGGCGGACCTCATCCCGGTCGACACGGATTATGCGAAAGGCAGCGGCTTTGCGAGCGGCGCCGAGGCGCGGCTGGAGCTGACTTTTCGCGGACGCGATCATTGGTTGACGATGCTGGCGACCGATCCTTCCGCCAACCAGGCGGTCTGGCGCGGGCTGCCGGGATTTTATTGGTACGCGCCCGTGATGAAGGCGCGGCCGGGCGCGGAAGTGCTGGCCGTGCACGAGGCGGCGAGGAATCAGTTCGGGCGCATTCCGCTTCTCGTCACGCGCAGCGCGGGCAATGGCAAGGTGCTCTTCATGGGGACGGATTCCGCATGGCGCTGGCGCAAGGGGGTGGAGGATACCTATCACTATCGTTTCTGGGGACAGGTGGTGCGCTGGATGGCGCATCAGCGGCACCTCTCGCAAGACGAAGGCGTGCGCTTTTTCTACGCGCCGGAGTCGCCGAAGCGCGGCGACAAAGTGCGGCTGAACGCGACCGTCCTCGACAAGCTCGGCATCCCGATCAGCGAAGGCAAGGTGGCGGTGACGCTCACCGCGCCCAGCGGCACCAGCGAGACGATCGAACTGGCGGCGGAGAACGCCGAATGGGGCGTGCACACCGGGCAATTTGTGCCGCGCGAGGGGGGCAAGTATGAGGTGGAGGTGAAGAGCGAGGCGGCGGGACGGCGCTTGAAAACGCAGCTCGAGGTGACCGTGCCCACGCTGGAAAAAGTGGGCTTGCCGGCGAAGCTGGATGTGTTGCGGGAAATCTCGGCGCTCACGGCGGGGAAGTTTGGCGGGCCGGCGGATCTGCCGCAGATGATCAGCGGGCTGAGCCTGCTGCCGGAGCGCAAGCCGGAAGAGCGGCGGTTCCGGCTGTGGTGCGATCCGTGGTGGTGCGCGGCGTTGCTGGGGTTGTTTGTGGCTTATTGGGTGGGGAGGAAGATTGGGGGACTTACTTAGAAGGAGGGATGGCCATGACAAATGATGGGAAGAATAGGAAGAATGAGAATAAGGGAAGGCCGATCATCCCGCCGCGCGGGGATTACCAGACGCTCTTGTCCTTTCAGAAGGCGGAAGTGGTTTATGATGTTACGTTTCGGTTTGCGCACCGGTTTCTGGATCGCGGCGATCGGACGATCGACCAGATGATCCAAGCCGCCCGTTCGGGGAAGAAGAACATCCTGGAAGGAAGCAAGGCGGCGACGACTTCCAAGGAGACGGAGGTCAAGCTGACCAACGTGGGGCGTTCGAGCTTGGAGGAGTTGCTCGACGATTATAAGGAGTACCTGCGGGTGCGCGACAAGGCGATGTGGGACAAGGACTCGCGGGAGGCGCAGTTTGTGCGGCGGCTGGGGCGCAAGACACCGCAGACATACGAGCTGTACCGGGAGTTTGTGGAGAGCCGGCCACCGGAGGTAGTGGCGAATATCGCGATCTGCCTGATCCACCAGGCCAATTACCTGATCGACCGGCAACTCATCCGGCTGGAGCGGGATTTCCTCGAGGAAGGCGGCCTGCGCGAACGCATGACACGCGCACGCCTGGCCCAGAGAGGACAGCCGCCGAAGCAGTGAATCCCATGGCTCCCATTCTTCCCATTCCTCCCATGGGGTGTTGGCGGATGGGAGGAATGGGAAGAATAGGAATTATGGGAGGCCAACCTCCAAAAAATGAAGTGTTTCCCTCGGGCCATTTCCAGCTAACATCTCCCTCGCCATGAACGCGTTCACTTTGCCGGATACGCTGGTTGTGCAACTCCGTACCTATGAGGGGCGCTTGCGACGAATGGAGACGCTGGCCGCGCTGGCGGGGGGCGTGGTGGGATTGCTGGCGACGTTTGTCCTGCTTTTTGTGTGTGATCGCTTTGTGGATACGCCGCGGATCGCGCGGACTTTTCTGACGCTCAGCGGCGGGGTGCTGGCGGCCTGGTTTGCGCAGGCGTGGGCGGCGCACTGGCTGTGGCATCGGCGCGGGCCGGCGCAACTGGCCAAGCTGCTCCAGCGGCATTTCAAGACGCTCGGCGACCGGTTGCAGGGCATCATCGAGCTCACGGAAACCAACGACCTGCCGCCGAATATCTCGCCTTCCCTGCTGCGGGCGGCCATTCACCAAGTGGCGGATGAATCGTCACGGTTCGATTTCCAAAACGCGGTGCCGGTGCGTCCGGTGCGGCGCTGGGTGCTGGCAGCGGGGCTGCTGGTGGCGCTAACGGCGGCGCCGTTCGTCTTCGTGCCGAAGGCGGCGAACAATGCGCTGGCGCGCTGGCTGCACCCGTGGTCGCCGATCGATCGCTATACTTTTGCCAGCCTCGAGGCGTTGCCGGACGAACTGGTCGTGGCGCATGGCGAGCCGTTCGAGATCGCCTGCGGGCTGAAGCCGGATTCTGCGTGGAAACCCGAGACGGCGGTCGCGCGCCTGCCGCACGCGGAGCCGCAGCAGGCGAAATTCGAAAGCGGGCACGCGGTGTTCCATCTCGCAGGGCAGACGGAGAATGGCACATTGGCGCTGCGGGTGGGCGACGCGTCGCGGGACATCGCCATCCGACCCCTGCACCGTCCCGAGATGAAGGAACTCGCGGCGCGCGTGGAATTGCCGGAATATCTCGGCTACCCGGCGGCGACGGTGCCGATCCAGGGCGGAAGCGCGGAATTCCTGGATGGCAGCAAAGTGAGCTTCGCGGGCAAGACGAGCCGGGCGCTGAAGGACGCCGGGATGAAAGCGGCGAAGGCGGAAGCGACGGCGAGCATCCAGGCAGAGACTTTCACCACGCCGGCGAAAGCGGTCGCGGAGATCGGCGCCGAAGCGGTCTTCCGCTGGGCGGACACGCACGGCCTGACGCCGACGCAGCCCTACACCTTGCGCGTGAACACCACCAAAGACGCGGAGCCGCGCGTGGAATTGCAGGGGCTCGACCAGGAAACAGCGATCCTGCCGAATGAAGTGCTGAAACTCAATGTCGCCTCGAGCGACGACTACGGGCTGAAAGAATCATGGGTGGGATGGACGGTCCACGGACTCGATTCGAAGAAGAACGACCTGGGCCAGGGCGACGCCGTCCACACGGCCGGCAGCCAGACGAAAAAGGAACTCGCCACGCCGATGGATTTCACGCCGGCGCTGTACAAAATTCCCGAGGACAGCGTGGTGGAGATCGCGGCGTATGCGCTCGACTATTTTCCCACCCGCAAGCCGGTGGAATCCTGGAAATACACGGTCTATGTGTTGAGCCCGGCGAAGCACGCGGAACGCGTCCGCCAGCGGATGGACGAGGTGCTGAAGCAGCTCGACGAACGCATTCGCGACGAAGAGAGGCAGCTCGATGAAGCCAAGGCCATCGCCGAGGACAAGAAGGGGCTCGCGGAGGAAAAAGCCGGCGAGGACATCAAGCACGTGGAGGCCAGCGAACGCGCCAACGAGGCGGCCTTGAAAAAGATGACCGACGAGATGCACGACATCATGCGCGATGCGATGCGGAACAAGGAAATCCCCGAGGGAACACTGGCGGACTGGCAGCAGATCAGCGACACGCTGGAGCAGAAGGCCGACCCGCCCATGCAACAGGCGGCGGAATCGCTCCAGCAAGGCGCGCAGCAGCCGGGCGCACGCGAGTCGCAACTGGCGCAGGCACAGAAGCAGCAGCAGGAGGCGCTCGACGCCATGCGCGCGGCGGCGAAGAAGATGAACACGACGAACGAAAATCTCTACGCGCACAATTTCTACAACCGGATGCGCGCGGCGGCTTCGGCCGAGCACCAGATTTCCGATGGCCTGAAAGGGCTGGCCCGCGAAACCGCGGGGCTCAGGACGGACGAGATCGCCCCGCAGAAGATCAAGCAATTCAGCCTCGCCGCCGACAAGCAGACCACGAACACGAAAGATGTGGACAGCATCGGCAACGACATGGCGGCGTTCGTGAAACGCGTGCCGAATGAAAAGTACGAAACCGTGCAAAAGGAGATGGCGGAAAAGAGAGTGGTTTCGGAACTCACCGAACTGGCGGGCTTCGTGCGGCAAAACCTCGGGCTGAAATCGGTGGGCCGCTCGCGGCAGTGGGGCGACCAGCTCGACGAATGGGCAACGATGCTGCAGAGCGAATGCAAGTGCCAGGGCGGCGGCGGGGAGATGGACCCGGACATCCTGGAATTCATGGTATCGATGGTGCGGGCCGCGGTCGTGCAGGACGGCATTCGCGAGCAGACGCAATTGGTGGACGAAAAGAAGGAAGCCAACGCGCACTACCCGGACGACTCGAAGAAGCTCGCGGAGCAGCAGGACGACCTGCGCGGCGTGCTCGGCGCGCTCTTGCAGAAGATCATGTTCGACGGCATTCCCAAGACGCTCACCGATCCGCTGGCGGATGTGACCCAGCCGGCGCAGTCGAAGTTCGAGATATTCAAGCCCGCAATCGAAGGCTCGCTGAAGCTGGCGGGTGAAGTCACCGACGACCTGCGCAAACCACAGACGGACGCGGAGGTGGTGAGCACGGAAGCAGCGATCATCGAACTGCTCGTCCCGCCCGACAAAAAGGGCGGGAAAAATTCCAAGGCCCAGCAGATGATGCAGAAAATGATGGCCCAGGTGACGCAGGCGCGGAAGGCCGGCGGCAACAACGGAAAGTCCTCGAGCAGCTTCGCCGGCGATGCCACGACGGGCGCGGTGGCAAAGGACACGGCCGGGGCACGCCGCGTGGAAAAAACCGGCGGCGCGAGCAACGCGGGCGAATGGCCGGAAGAGTTCCGTGATCAACTGCAATCCTACTTCCAGCAGATCGAAAGCAGCGCGAAATAGGCCGCGCGCACCATCGGCATGAATCGATTCCGGTGGCTCACGACAGGCGCGGCGATGCTGGCCATGGCCGGCGTCCACGCCCAGCAAAGCCTGCCGCCGGACGTCAATCTTTTTGGCGGCGATCTCCCGGGGCCGCGGCAGAACGGCGGCCGTGGGGCGGACAAGACATCCGCAGCGGTGGCGGGTTATGCGCAGACGCTGGTGTTCAGCGACGACCGCGAGTTGCGGGGCGAATTGCTGGAAATCACCGCGGACGAGATCGTCTGGCGGCGACCGGATGCAGGGGCGGCACTGCGCTTTCCCCGCGGCGAGGTCCGGCGGATTTTGACGACGCCAGCCTCCGCGGACGGCGAAGCGGTGCCGCAATTTTTCAACCGGTTCTTTGGCCAGCAAAACCAGGGAGACGCAAAATCCGGGAAGCCGCTGCCGGCGACCATCAAATTGCCGGGCGGAGACTGGCTCTTCGGCAACGTGACGAGCGCGGACGGACAAAGCTTCACGGTGCAACTCAGCGACGGCACCTCACTGCCCATTTCCCGGGCGCAAATCGAGTGGCTGCATTTCGGCGCGACGCCGGTGCCGGCTTTCGGCTTTTCCGGCACGGCGCTGGACATGGAAGGCTGGCTCCCCCTGGCCGCAAAGCCGGAGCTCGCGGGACAGACGCTGACGGTCAAGGGTGCGTCGTGGATCGGGCGGCAATTTTCGGCGCCGAACCGCTTCGAAGTCTCCTTTGAATTGCCCGAGGACAGCGAAGAAGGCACGCGGCTCTGGCTGCAGCCGTTCGGCCCGCAACCGAATTGCTACGGGACCGGGACGACGGAGATTCGTTTTGGCAGGAAGGACATCGGCCACCTGCTCTTTATCGACAAGTTCGAGCGCCAAAGCGCACCGTTGCCGGCCGAATCTTTGAACGACAAGGGACCGGGCAATTACCGCGTCTTTTACGACGGCACGGCGAAGCGCGTGATCGTGTGGCGCAATGCGCGGCTGGTGGGCGACTGGAAGTATTTTTCGGAAAAGGACCCGGTCGCGAACGAGGCCAATCGCCAGTTCCAGTTCAACGGGTTCTGCTTCGACCGCGAAAATCGAGGGGACGGTGCGGGCCCGCTGAAGTTCAATCGAGTGCGCATCCGCCCGTGGGACGGGGTGCAGCCCAAGGAGGGAGAGACCGAGGACAGCCCGGATCGCCTGAGCGTGGCGGGAGCAGCAGAGGTCCCGGGCAAACTCGAGTCGGTGACCGACCAGCAGCTCGTATTTTCCGGGGCGCCCCAGCCCCGGCAGAGCGGCACGATGGTGCGTTTTTTCGGCGCGGCGCCCCCGGCGCTGACGGGGGCGGAAACGAAGCTGATGTTTGGCCTCCAGGGGGAATTCATCGCGCGCCACCTGCAAGTCCGCGAGGGCAAGGTGCATGGCGAGACCTCTTTCTCCAGCGACTTGGAGTTGCCGCTCAGTGCGCTGCAAAATATCACATTTCAGGCGCCCCCATCCCCGGCGTCGAGCCGCACGGATACGATCGCGTACCGGGAGCTGAAGGAAATGATTACCAAGCAGGCGCCGGCCGCGGCCGGTCCGGTGGACACGCTGGTTTTCAAAAACGCCGACGAACTGTCTGGCAAGGCGCTCTCGGCCTCGCTGGCCGGGCCGGTGCGCTGGCGCACGGTCTCGGGGCAGGAAGTGGAATTTCAACCGGGGCGCATCGCGGGACTGCGGCTGGCGGGCGCCGTCCCAGCGGCCGACCCGAAGGTGATGAATGCGACCGCCACGGTCGAATTGCGCAGCGGGGAACGAGTGCGGGGCAAGCTCGTGGCATTCGACGAAAAGCACGTGCAACTGGAACACCCCCAACTGGGCTCCATCGGGCTCGAGCGCAGCCAGCTCTGGCATTTGTTTCCGCATCCGGGGCTTCAGGCCTTCGATGGCGGGCGCGCACCGGGCGGGTGGACATGGAAAGGGTCGGCAGAGAAGACGGGGGACGAGCAAAATAGCGCCGCAGATAGCGAGCACGCCATCTATCTCGATGGAACCTACGTGACACGGAGCAGGGATATTCCGGCGACTTCGACCTGTCCAATCTGCCCGGTGTGCAGCGCCCCATCCATTCTGCCATGGAACGATTCGAAATCCGGGTCGAAGCGGCGACCCTCGGAGGTTACCCCAGTTTCATACTGCTGCTCGCCGGCAACGGCGATACCTCGCTGCGAGCCACGGTCAGCTATACGGAGCTGCAATTGAACGTGCAGCACACCACCGGCCGGCGGCGGTCGCCCTGGCGCAATATCTCCCTGTCGGAGAAAATCGGCGAAACGGAGGGGCGGCGGGCGTTGCGACTCTTTGTCGATCTGAAAGCGGGCACCTGCGACGTGGTCATCAATGGCGTCCACATCATCCGGATCGGCCAGGACGAAAGCGAGCGCCTGGTCAAGGCACAGTACACGGCGAAGATTCAGCCGTATCCGAACCAGGGCGGGTCCACGGCCTTTTCGAACATTTGGATCGGGCCGTGGAATGGCGAATTGCCGTCCCCCGCCAATGCCGCGGAGGGGGCCACCGCACTGTCCAATGGCGACCTGGCCAGGGGCGTGCCGAAGATCATGCACGAGGGGAAATTCACCATCGACAGCGAATTGGGCGATCTGGATATCCCGGTGGAAAAGACCTTCGCGGTGGACTTCGGAGGCGCGGTCGATCCACCGAAGGTCGCGGCCCGCATTCGGCTGGCCGACGGCACGATGGTGAACGTGGACCAGTTCCAATGGGACGGCCAGGAATTGAAGGCGCACAGCGCGACTCTCGGCGAATTGCGACTCCCCGGTGACGCCGTGAGCGAACTGATCTATGATCCCGCACCCGCGCACATGCCCGCGGCCACGGGGACCAATAAGCTGGCCAAAAAGAGCCAGGCGAACCCACCGGCAATTGAACCTTTCACCGACGATCCGCATGCCCACCCGCCTCATCCATCCTGGCATCGCCCTCGCCCTGCTGGCGGCACTGCCGCTGCCCGCGCAGGATCTGAACGTCTATCGCGGCACGCAAGTGGCGCCCCAAGTGGAGCGCGTCTACGAGCGGGGCTTGCAGTACCTGTTGAAAACGCAGGCCGACGACGGTTCTTTTCCGGGCAACTACGGCCACGAGCCCGCGACGGCCGCATTGTCCATGCTGGCCATGTTCGCCCACGGCGACGACCCGAACTACGGGCCGTATGCCAGGCCGATCAAGCGCTGCCTGGACTATCTCTTGAAAAGCGCCGACAGCACCACCGGCTACATTGGCAGCTCGATGTACAATCACGGCTTCAGCACGCTCGCGCTCGCCGAGGCCTACGGCGCGGTGCAGGACGAGCGAATCGGGCCGGCGTTGAAAAAGGCGGTCGAGCTTATCCTCACCTCGCAGGAAAAGAACCGCTTCAAGGCCTGGCGCTATACGCCGGATTCCAAGGATGCGGACTCGACGGTGAGCGGCGCGTGCTTCGTGGCGCTGATCGCCGCGCGCAATGCCGGGCTGCGCGTGCCGGATGGCGCGATCGAGGGCGCCTTGAAGTTTTATACCGATTGCCAGCAGCCCGGCGGCGGCGCGGCATCGGCTACATGCCGGGCTCGGGCTCCAACGGCACCGCCACCACGGCGATCGGCGTGGCGGTATATGCCTATGCGCGGAAGAAGGACCAGCCCACCTTCATCAAGGCCCTGGCCGCGCTGAAAAAGAACGACGATGAAAATGGCGGCGGCTATCCCTTCTACGGCGAGTACTACGCCTCGCAGGCGCTCTTCCAGAGCGATGTGAAAGCATGGGAGGCCTGGAACGACAAGCGGGTGCAAAAGCTCGCGGACTCACAGAACGACGACGGGAGTTGGGACGCCAGCCTGGGCGGGCCGCTTTCGACCGCGTTCGGCCTGCTCTCGATTGCGCTCAGTTACCGTTACCTGCCGATTTACGAACGCTAGCCGGACCCCCCAAATGCGCGCGTCCCCAATCCTTGCCGGCACGCTGGCCCTCCTCGCGATGGCGGCCTGGCCGGCACCGGCGATGGCGCAGGTCATCGTGCGCGGACAAGGCGGCGGCGTCCTCATCGTCGGGGGGTGAGGGCATTAGGCAACCGGCGAAGGTGGAGCCCGATCCAGCCGGTCCGCACTTGATCGAATTTTTCGACGGACGGCTCCTGCACGGGACGCTGGAGTCGGTGGACCTGGCGCGCCGCGAAATCACCTGGCGGCGGCCCGATGCCTCGGCGCCACTGACGATTCCGATCGTGCAGATCAGCCGGTTGAGCTTCGTGCCGCTTCCCGCTCCGCAGAACCCCTTCGTGGAAATCGATATCCCCCGCCGCGACCCGCCCGCGGCCGATCCCAAGGACAAGAAAATTCACGCCACGGTGAAATTCGTGGGCGGCGACTGGCTGGCGGCGGAGGTGACGAATATCCAGGACAACAAGATTCACCTGCAGATGAGCGATGGCTCACCGCTGACGGTGGACCGCGCGCAGGTGGACTGGATCTACTTTTCCAAGGGCGCCGCGCCGGAGTGCTATGACGGCCCGACCAGCCTCGCCGGCTGGCTCGGCGGCGGCTGGGTCTACCGGGATGGCGCCTTGCGCGCGTCGTCCCCCGCGAAGCTCGAGCGCAACTTTGCCTCCCTGCCCGACCAGGTGGAATACTCTTTCGTCGCCGACCAGGGGAACCTGATGTGCGCCTTCAATCTCAATCTCCATGGCCGCGCCGGCCAGGGGTGGAGCGGCGAGCCGGGGGTGATCCAGTGCATGCTGCGGGCGAGCACGCTCACCGTGATGTCCAACTCCGAGGGCCGGACCAAAAACGAGCAGGTCGATCTCACGAAAATCTTCGGCGATTCGCTGGACGGGCGCGGCAAACCCGGCAAGAACAATCCGGTGCGGATGCGCGTCCTCGAGGATTTCACCGGCGGCCGGCTGGCCATCTTCATCAACGATCGCAAGGCCGGTGAATGGACCCTCCAGAAAGGCGAATCGGGCAGGAACCGCGGCAGCTTCGTCTTCCAGCCCACCATCTGGAATTCGAACAGCGAGCAGACGCTGTCCCAAATCCGCGTCGTGCCGTGGGATGGCCGGATTCCGGCGGATGCCGAAAAGGGCGCCGAGGCGGCGGACGATCGCCTCGCGCTGACGGATGGCACGGCCCGGGACGGGAAGTTTATCGACCTCGTGTCCAGGACCGCGCGGCTGCGCACGGGGGGCGCCACCTTCGAGACGCCGCGCGACCGGGTGAAGATGCTGCATTTCGCCCATCAGGACGGTCCGGCGGCGGCCCCGCCGGAGGTCGTCGCGCGCGTGCACCTGGTGCAGGGGGGCGAATTCGACGCGGCCGGTCTTGTCTGGCGCGACGGGAAATTGCTGGTCCGGGCGCGTTTCGGGAGCGAATTCCCGCTGCCCGTGACGGCGGTGGCGGAGTTGAGCTTCCTGCAAACGCCACCGACGCTGTCGACGGCGGAGGATGTGCTGGTGTTCGAAAACGGCGACCGCCTGAAGGGAAAACTCGAGCTGGCCGAGGAGAACCAGAAAGTGCGCTGGCGCACGGATGAGGCGGCCCAGCCGGTGGAGTTCGACCCGGCGCACGTCGCCGGGGTGCGGGGCGGCTGGAGCGACCACCCCAGCCAGGGGCGGATCGACAGCGTGGTGCGCTTTCGCAATGGCGACTGGCTGGCCGGGCGATTCCTGACCCTCGACAAGGATCAACTCGTCCTGGATACGCCGGACGCCGGGCAGTTGACAATCACCCGCGCGCTGGTGCGCACTTTGTACTTCAGCGCCGATGGCACCCTGCCCATTTCCGATGGCGCCGCGGATGACAGCGAATGGCTGCACGGCCCCGAGCAATTCAACAATCCAGGTTCGCCCTCCGCGGTCCGGCCCGCCGCCGCCCGGGGCGCCAATCCGTGGAAATCCTTCGACGGCGCATTCTCGCTGCTCACCACCGGCGCGGGCGAAACGATCGGCGCGTCGATCGGCGGGGTCCACATCGGCCGGCAGCTCGCCTCGCTGCCCGCCCTCGTCGAGGCGAGCTTCGACGTCACGGCGCAGCGGGGCCAGATCCTCTTTTCCGCGCAACTTTTCACCGAGGCGGGGCACGGCCGGCTATGCCATGCAAATGCACAGCCAGGGGCTGTATCTTTACGACTTGAACCCGGGGACGCGCGCACGCGCGGGATTGATCCAGCAGCAGGTGCAGTTCGACGGAAAATTGAAGCCCGAGGCGAAGCAGCGGCACGTCCAGTTATTCGCCAATCGCGACTCGGGGCAATTGACGGTCGTGATCGACGGTGTGGTGGTCACCCATTTTGGCGGAAAGCTGGGTACGCCCCCGCGGCAGTTGGGCCGCGGCCTGATCATCACCCCCCAGGTGAATCTGCCCTGCACTTTTTCCAATATCTGGTTCGGGCCGTGGAATGGCCAGGTGCCGGGCAAGACCCCGCAGAGTGACACGAACCAGGACACCGCCATCCTGCACAATGGCGATGAGGGACCGGGGACGGTCGAGGTCGCCACCCCCACCGCGGTGAAGCTCACGTCCGAGGTCGGCCCGCTGGATTTGCCGTTGGACCGGGTGACGATGATCGATTTCGGCGGCGCACCGGTCGAGCGCACCCTGGGCGCCCGGTTGCACCTGCCCGGCGCGGGCCGCCTGACCGTCGGCTCCTACCATGTAGAGAACGACACGATCGTCTGCCGGAGCGAGATGGTGGGCGAATTGCGGCTGCCCCTGCACGCGGTGCAGGAACTCGTTTTTACGACCGCCAGGCCGGCACCCGCCCAGGAATAAGCGGAGACTTTCGAATCGGAACGGGAGACAAGGGGACCGCCGCGGCCGTTGGCTCTATCCGACGGCGGCCGACAAGGAATGTCCGCACTCCGTTACGGACTCGACACGCGAATGCGAAAAGCGTCGACGAGGATTTCATGTCGAAGGGAGATGCTGAAACGGAGCCCGGACATTCCTGTCCGCCGGATTCCATCCCCCCAAATCCGACGCCATGCCTGTACAAAGATTCAGCCCCCCGCAACCGAATGGTTACGAAGGGCTGATGTTCCCCCCAGAACAATCTTCTAAATACGTGACGAAGATGCCCGACGTTTCGGACCTGCGCAACAAGTTTTTTTAAATTCTTTTAATATCGATGCGTGTTCTGACGTAGACCGTTATTAATTAGCATATCTAATGCACGCGAAAAACGCCGTTTTTCAGAGTAAATGAGGGTGGAGCATTTCAATTCAAGGTGTAGCCGCCACCTCCCCACCTGCGACACCGGAGTGGGAGTTCCGGGGAGCGCCCTCGTCCCGAGGGCTGGTTTCGGCGTCCCGCCGGAACGAACTTGGGCCCGCGTGGAAGCCGCAGGACGCGTCGATTTACTACGCCGCCCATAAAAGTCCGCGAAGGAGGGGACGCCTTCGCCAACAGTCGGGACGAGTGTGCTCCCCGGAGTGCCGCGACCCCTCTTTCATAACGGCTATCCGATTACTGGAGCCGCTCTAATTCGGCTGGGAAAGGCCCGGCGCAACGATCCTCACCAGGAGCTGGCTGAGGACCACCTCGGCTTCCATGGACGACGTTACGAGGCGAATGTTTGCCTCCAGGCAGGCCCGAAACGCTGCCCGCAGCTCCGGCATCTGGTAGCGCTGGACGTGCATGGCGGCCAGGCCCAGGGCGTAGGCGTTCACGGTGCCGTCCTTTTTTCTCGGCAGGTGCGCGGTGGCGGATTCCGGGAGCTTTTCCAAGGTCTTCCCGAAAAAGAACGGCTGCTGGGGACGGGAAAGTTTGTGCCGGGCCATCAGGTCTTTGGCGATGAGCAGGCTGCGCACGGTCGGGATGATGGCCACCAACAGGATGCCGATGGCCGATTCGCCCTGGAAGAGGAGCTGGTCGAGCAGCGCCAGCGAGCGGTTCAGGTCGCGGGCGGGCAGGGCATTGCCGAGTTCGAAGACGATGCCGGCCCGGGATAGCGGCACCAGGTCGCGGACGTCGTCCACGGTCACCGCCCGCCGTTCCGCCCCGAGATACAGGTCGAGTTTTTCCAGTTCGTTCTCCATTACCCGCCGGTCGCCGCCCGTGGAAAGCGCGAACAGTTCCAGGGCATCGCCCGATAGTTGCAGGCCGCGCTGGTCGGCGCGCTCGCGAGCGAGCGCCGCCGCTTCCTCCTCCCAGCCGCTCTTGCTGGAGTCCACGCGGTCATAGACCTCCACTTTTCCCAGCTTGCCGAGCCCCTTGTAGAAGGCGCGCCGCTTGTCCACATCGATGGCGCTGAGCAGGAAGCGCGTGGACTCGGGCAGGCCTCCGCTCAAGGTCTCCGCCAGCTTTTCCAGCGCCTCGATGACGGCGGCAGAACGGCCCATCGGCGAATCGGCGAGGAAATTGGCGTTCTTCAGCCAGACGAGCTTTTCCCCGCCGAAGAAAGGAAACGTGAGCAGGGCTTCGATGGTCTGATGAATGCGTGTGGCGGCCTGGTCGGAATTGTCCGCCACGCCGTCGATCACGTCCGAGGAGAAGTCCCCGCCATCCGCCGGCGCCATGCGGGCCGCGGCGTCGCGGGCGACCCGCTTCACTTCGGATTCATCGGAACCGACAATCGCGCAGATCTGCGCGGAGGCTTTGGTTTTGGCGGCGGGAGGCATTATTTAAGGAAAGCCGGAGCGTTCTCTCACGCCGTCATGCCGAGTGGAGTGTAACGGAGTCGAAGCATCCCGCCGTTTCACCAGCGACGATCTTTGGTTGTGCCACGGGGTCCTTCGACTCCGTTACACTCCGCTCAGGATGACACGGGGAAGAGTCGCGGGTCTGTTTAATCGGCGTTGGAGAAATCGGCGTTGGAGAAACCATTTTGCTGGGGTGGCGTAAGTCTTAAACTCACGGTCCAGCGCGTCCAAGCTGATATATTTCGCGGCGAAGCCCTTGTTCAGCGCCGTCTCGAAGCGGTTGCCCTTGGACATTGCGTCCAGAAAGACGCTGAAACCGTGCTTGTCCGCGCGCGTGAGGAAGCGCACGAGGCGCTCCGATTCATTGTAGAAGACGCCGACCTGGGCGACGTCCTGCGGGTAGGTAACCATCGCGATCAATTGCCCGGTGGGGATGTAGAGTCGTTCGGCACGGGATGCGACGTGGGCCGGGCCGCGTATCCGCGGGCGCGATTGAAGTCCGCATAGCAGCGGCTCGCCGAGTATTCCGCGTAGCCTTCGTTCAGCCACAGCGGCACGCCCGAGCCGAAGAACCGCTCGATGACCAGGTGCGTGACCTCGTGCCCAAGGGTGCTGCCCTTGATTTCAGCTCCGGATTTGCGCTGGATGAACAGCGACCCTTGGGAATGGATGCCCCCGGTCCACGGATCGAGCGCCCCTTTTTTCTGGAACTCCTTCCAATCCGCATCCGTCTCGAAGATGAAGATATGGCTCTTGCGCTCCCACTGGGTGGTGTCCTTCTCCAGGTCCTTGGAAATGACCCGGTAGTAAAACTCCGCCTCCACCGAGACCGGCGCGGCAATGAAGCCATGGAAGAAATGATAGACGAAATTGGCCGTTTCCGCGTGCTTCCAGTCATTGGGATGAATGCTCATCGCCGCCTGGCCAGCGGCGTGAGGCTGCGGTCCGAGAGGCTCTGCAGCGGCACCTCCTTCAAGGCGCCGTCCGGCGCTTCCTGCGCCAGGGCATGCGCCCCAAAAAGGCAAATAATGACCAGGCTGAAAACGCGGAGGGCGGGAGAGAGAAGCATAAAAGAATTCCAGCATCGAACATCGAACACCCAACACCCAACATCCAATTCCGCAAGCGCACGCACGGCGACGTCCCCCCATTGGATGTTGGGCGTTCGATGTTGGATGTTGGATGTTCTGCCTTTTCTTTTCCCTACGCCCGCGCCTTCGTCCGCCGCCCGGTCCCGTACTTCACCGGCTTGCGCTTCGGCTCGATCTTGCTCACCCCGGTGCCGGCTTTCAGCTCGGCGATCTGTCGCGGAGCAGCGCCGCCTTTTCGTATTCGAGATTGTTCGCGGCGATGACCATCTCCTGCTCCAGCTCGCGCAGGGTCTCGCTCAATGAAAAGTCTCCCCCCGCCCTCGCGCACGAACCGATTCTTCCAATTCGCGCCCCTTCAGGATGGTGTGCAGGCTTTCCTGCACCGCCCGCTGCACACTGCGCGGCGTGATGCCGTGCTTTTCGTTGTAGGCGACCTGCTTGGCGCGCCGATACTCGGTGATCGCGAGCAGCGCCTCCATCGATCTCGTGACGGTGTCCGCGAAAAGATACACCTCGCCGTTCACATGGCGCGCGGCGCGGCCGGCGGTCTGGATGAGTGAGGTCTGCGAGCGCAGATAGCCTTCCTTGTCGGCATCGAGGATGCAGACCAGCGAAACCTCCGGCAAATCGAGGCCTTCGCGGAGCAGATTGATCCCACGAGGACATCGAACTCCGCGGCGCGCAACGCCCGCAGAATCTCGACTCGCTCGATCGTGTCGATGTCGCTGTGCAGGTAGCGCACCTTCAGTCCCACATCCTTCAGATAGTCCGACAAGTCCTCCGCCGTGCGCTTGGTGAGCGTGGTGATGAGCACGCGCTCATGCAGCTCGATGCGCTGACGGCACAGCTCCAGCGTTTCGTCGATCTGCCCCTTGAGCGGGCGAATGGTGATCCGCGGATCGAGCAGTCCCGTCGGGCGAATGATCTGCTCGACCACCAGCGGCTTGCCCGGCGTGTGCACATCGAACTGCTCGATCGGCGTATCTGTCCGCGACAATTTCGGCTCCAGCGACGCGCCCGCCACCGCGAACGGGACATCCTCCTCCTGCCCGATCCGGTCGCGCTTGTGCGGGATGTAGCCGGTGTTGCCCACGGTCGAGTTCTTGATCTCAAATTCCGCGGGCGTGGCGCTGATGTAGAGCGCCTGGTTGGTCATCTCCATGAACTCGGGGAACCGCAGGGGGCGGTTGTCGAGCGCACTGGGCAGGCGGAAGCCGTAATCGACGAGCACCGTCTTGCGCGATTTGTCGCCTTCATACATGCCGCCCACCTGCGGAATGGTCGCGTGGCTTTCATCGACGATGAGCAGGTAGTCCTTCGGAAAAAAGTCGAGCAGCGTGAAAGGCCGCGAGCCCGGCGGGCGCCCGCTGAGATGGCGTGAATAATTCTCGATCCCCGAGCAGAAGCCCATCTCCTGCATCATCTCCAGGTCGTACTCGGTGCGCATCTTGATCCGCTGCGCCTCCAGGAGGTGCCCGTGTTTTTCAAAGTGAATGATGCGCTCCGCCAGCTCCTCGCGGATCGTGACCATGGCGCGGCGCATCTTGTCCGCGGGCGTCACAAACTGCTTCGCGGGGTAGAGCGTGATCATCGTCAGTTGCTCGTGGCTGTGGCCGGTGAGCGGATCGAAGCGCGTGATGCGATCCACCTCGTCGCCGAAGAATTCGATGCGGATCGCTTCTTCGTCGAGGTTGGCGGGGTGCACCTCCACGGTATCGCCGCGCACGCGGAATTTTCCGCGCGCGAAGCCGATGTCGTTGCGCTCGTAGAGCATGTCCACGAGCTTGCCCAGCGCCGCTTCGCGGGAGAGTTGCTGGCCCACTTTGATGGTGAGCAGCATGTTCATGTAATCCTCCGGCGAGCCCAAGCCGTAGATGCACGAGACGCTGGCGATGACGATCACGTCCCGGCGCGACAGGAGGGACGACGTGGTCGAGAGGCGCAGACGCTCGATCTCCTCGTTGATCGACGAATCCTTCTCGATGTAGGTGTCCGTGCGCGGGATGTAGGCCTCGGGCTGGTAGTAGTCGAAATAGCTGACAAAATACTCGACCGCATTGTCCGGGAAGAACTGCCGGAATTCGGAGTAAAGCTGCGCGGCGAGGGTCTTGTTGTGCGAGATGACCAGTGTGGGCTTTTCCACGTTCCGGATGACGTTCGCCGCGGTGAAAGTCTTGCCTGAGCCGGTCACGCCGAGCAGCGTCTGGTGACGGTTGCCGGCCTCGATGGATTTCGACAACTTCGCAATCGCCTGCGCCTGATCTCCCTTGGGCTGGTACCGTGAAGCGAGTTGGAAAGACATAAGCGCCCAAACTAGCACGACCCCGCCGGGAGCACAAAACACGGCTTGACCCCGGGGCGAACCAAGCCCTTGCTACGATCCAACTATGAACCGAGTTTTCGCTGCTGTCGCGTTCATCTTCGGGGCCGCTACGGCGTCCCTGCACGCCCAGAATATCGACGTCCATCGCGAGGTCGACAAGGCGAACAAACAAACCCTGCCGGCGGCCGCCAAGACTATCGAGGACAACACGGACATCAAGGTGGCCCTCGCGGTCGACGCCAACAGCTTCGGCGCCGACGCCCGTGCCTGGAGCAATCTCAACATCATCGCCAACCGCATCGTCGGCGCGCTCAGCGAGGTGGGCCGCGACCAGGTGGGCAAAGACGCCATCGAACGCGACGTGAAGAAAGTCGTCATCATGAAGATCAGCGACGTCAACGAGGACGTGGTCGAACTCAAGGACCACACGGTCTACGTGCGCACCAATGCCGGCGACAAGGCCATGACCGTGCTGCAAAACGTCATCGTCTCAGCGCTCGAAAAAGCGCTGCACACCGGGCACCCGCCTACTCCTTGAAGAAAGCCGTGACCTCGTAGGTCAGGTGAATGTTCGCCGGATAGACGAGCATCTTTTTCGAGTCGTTCGGCCCCAGCGAAAAGTGGATGGTGTCCACCTTGCTCTCATTCGTCCCCGTCTCGATCGTTGTGCGGAGGTCTCCCTCGATGCTCTTGTTCAGGTGCGTGTTGCGCACCACCAGCGCCACCAGCGCCTTGTCCGTCTCGGAGTGGATACGTTGATACTCGAGGTAGGCCGTCGCGTCCTGGGGTCCATGATTGCCCAGCTTCCACCACGCGGAGGATTTTTTCTTGGGCGGCGCTTCCTGCACCGTCCCCTCGCTCTCAAACAGCGAACAGCCGCTGAGGACGACAAACAAAAGCAACGCGGTATAACGAAGTGCAGGCATGAAGAGGCCGAAAGAACGGGGCAAACACCCCGGAGTCAAGCCTTTGCCGCCCGTTCAGCGTGGCAGGCACGCCGGGCCGAGCGGATCGAAGCTTTTGTAGACCAGCGAAAACTCCGCATGTCCCATCGCTTCGCTCGCGGTTTTTTCGCCCGCGGCGACCCGAAGGATGCGGTCGTAAATCTCGTGCCCGACTTCATCGAGGGTCGCGGCGCCTTCCAGGATGCGGCCGGCGTTGACGTCCATATCCTCGCTCAGGCGGCGGTACGTCTCGGGATTCGCACAGATCTTGATCACCGGCGAAATCGCCGAGCCGACGACCGAGCCCCGCCCCGTGGTGAAGAGCGTGACGTGCGAGCCGCAGGCGATGAGTTCGCCGATTTCCTGGATGTCGCTGATATTCGGAAAGCCCCAGCGCACCTCGCCATCGGGCACGACATCGAGGAGATAAAGGCCCGCGGAAGGCGGCACATCGCCCGGCTTGAGAATGCCGCTGATCGGCGAATTGCCGCTCTTGCTGTAGGCGCCCATGGATTTCTCCTCGAGGGTGGTCAGTCCACCCTCGGCATTGCCCGGCGCGAAGCTGCCGTGGCCGAGCGTGGTGTAGTATCGACCGGCCTTTTCGACACAGGCGATGAGTTCCGGCGCCAGTTCGGGACGGGCGGCGCGCGAAGCCATGATCTGCTCGCAGCCAATCAATTCGCCGGTCTCTTCAAAGACGACGCTGGCTCCGCTTTGCACGAGCAAATCAAAAGCGCGCCCGACCGCCGGGTTTGCCGTGATGCCACTCGTGGCATCCGAACCTCCGCAGACCGTGCCCACCACAAGATCGCTCACGTCCATCGCCGCACGCGGCACCGCAGCGGTCTTTTCCAGCGCACTGGCCATCCACGCCCGCCCTTGCTCGATGGTCCGCCGCGTTCCACCGGTATCCTGGATGACGAGCACATCCGCCGGACGGCCCGTGGCGCGGATATCCTCCAGCAGGTTCTGGCGGTTGAAGCCCTCGCACCCCAGCGACACGAGCAAGGCGGCGCCCACATTGGGATGCGTGCAAAGCTGCTTCAACATGCGGTGCGCATAGGCATTCGGATAACAGCCGGGAAAGCCGAGCAGATGCACGCCCTGCTCGCGAAAGGGAAACACCACTTCGCGCGCCACGTGGTGCGCGCATTCCACGAGATACACGACTACCGTGATGTTCCGGATTCCTTTGCGGCCGTCGCTGCGGAGATAGCCGTTCATGCGTGGTGCTGGGCAAAATAGCGCGTCTGGTCCTCGCGCAAAAAGGTGGGCAGATAATCGCTCTGCACGTTGTGCGTGTGCGCGTGCTCGCCCACCGCGATGGCGCACGAAGCGGAACCGATCGGCGCGCCGTACTTCACGATCTTTTCGCCGGCGGCAATCGCCCGCGCGGCGACTTTGTGCCCCAGCGGCAGGCGCACCGGCACCTCGATCTCCGCCTCCCCGATATGGATTCGCGCGCCCGGTTCCAGCGTCGCGATCACCGTCAGCACATTGTCGGCGGGGTGCAGACGGAGCAGGCGTGGGTCGGTGGAAACAGTCATCGGTTCGGAGCAACCTAATTCAGCGTTCGGGCACCGCCAATGGAGGATTCACCACATCGACGTTCATTGCTGAAAAATCCTCATTTTCCGGCAACCAAACCCACGCTACCAACGCAGCCGGCAGGAACAACGTACCCGCGTAGAGCAAAGCCAGGCGATGGTCGCAGATCGCTCCGGCACCGGAACCGACCTGCGCAAACAGCCCGAAGACCACCGTGCCGGCGGCGGCGAAAACGCGTCCGGCATTGTAGCAAAAGCCCGCCCCCGTCGTCCGCAACAGCGTCGGAAAAAGCGGCGGGAGGCACATCGTAAATAGAGCGAACGCGCCCTGCGCCGCGCCGAGGAACGGCAACCAAAACAGGACGCCATCCGCATCGCGCACCACGCCATAGGCGGCCATCATGAAGAGGAAGTAGGCGGCGAACATGGCCGCAATCGCGCGCCGGTAGCCGATGTAACGCGCGATCCAGCCGGCCAGGAAATTGCCCACGATTGCGCCGATGGTCAGCAGGTAGAGCGCGTGATTGGCCAGCACGTCGATGCGTTCCTTCGGCCAGCCGGCGTCGCGCGCCATGGTCCGCAGGTGCGCGGAATGCCAGAACATCAGCGCCCAATGCGCCGTGAGGCCCAGCGCGCAAACCGTGACCACGATGATGGTCGTGCGCCTCAACTCCGGACCAAAGAGCGCGCGCAGCCGCGGCTTGCGGCCTTTGCCTTGCTCATGCGCCGACGCCCACACCTCCGGCTCCGGCACGGCGCGGCGAATCCAGAGGGTGAGCAGCGCGGGCAACACGCCCACGAGAAAGATCGCCCGGTAAGGCGCTCCCGCCAGCAGGTAGCCCGAGAGGCAGGCCAGCAACACTCCTACATTCACCGCCGTTTGCAAAACGGCCGCCAGCCACGGGCGCCAGCGCGACGGCCAGGTCTCCGCGAGCAGCGACGCGCCGACAGCCCATTCCCCGCCGATCCCCAGCGCGGCGAGGAAGCGAAAGATCAGCAAATGCCACCATTCGTGCGCAAAGAAGGCCAGGCCGGTGAACGCCGCGTAGGTGAGGATGGTGAGATTGAGCGTGCGGCTGCGACCGAGGATATCGCCGATGCGCCCGAAGACCGCGCCGCCCAACGCCCAGCCGAACAGGAAAGCGCCCTGGATGAGCGATGCCTTGGTCGAGGCCGCCTGCGCCGAAGGACTCACGCGCAGCAGTTCCGCCACGAAGGGCAGCGCCACCAGCGTGTAGAGGTGCATGTCCAGCCCGTCGAACATCCAGCCCAGCCACGCGGCGAGACCGGATTTGAACTGCGGCGGCGTCACGCGGGCGCTCGGCGGGAATGCGGGGGAAGACATGACTGCGGGGAAGGCGAAACTTCTAGCGCAGCCCATCGGCCGTTGCACCCTTTCGTTTTTACGGCGCGGCGAACGTCGGCCGGCCGCCTACTTCGCCGCGGATTTCTGGCTGGAGAGAAACTCCACGAGGTCGAGGAATTCGCCGGGCGACATGCCATTGGCCAGGCCCTCCGGCATGCTGCTCTGCTTGATGTTTTCGCGCTTCTTGATATCGGCCACTTTCACTTCCTGCGTGAGGCCGCCCGCCACCTTGAGTGTCAGCGTCTCGGGCGTTTCACCGACGACGAAGCCGCTGTAAGCCGCGCCTTGCGTGGTTTCGACGTTGGTCGTCAGAAAACCCGGCGCGATCTTGGCATTCGGATCGAGCACCGATTCGATGATGTCTTCGCGCTTCAACCGCGTGCCGACGCCGTCCATGTGCGGCCCATACTCGATGCCTTCGGCGCCCCACTTGTGGCAGGCGATGCAGATCCGGCGGAAGACCGCCTTGCCGTTGTCGGCGATGCCCCTGGCCTTGGCGATTTCCTGGTAAATATCCTGGCGATTCTTCGCCGAGAGATCGGGCGTGGTCAGATACTTCTTGAGCGCCGCCGTCGCCGCGCCACCGGGCTTCGCGCGTTGGTCGAGTTCGGTGAGGAACTCCAGGCCCTTGGGATTATTGAGCGCGATCTGCTGGGCGGTGAAGGCCGGCTTCCAGACGGGCTCCAGCGCGCCGAGCGTCATTTGCAGCGTGTAATCGATCCAGTAATCGCGCGGCAGGTTCACCGCTTGCAGCACGGCCTCCGCGGATTCCTTCGTCGGCACGAAGCTCAGCGCGCGAATCGCCTCCACGCGCGTGCGCGGGAATTCGTCGGTGACCTGCGCTTTCATCAGTTCCATCGCGTTTGGAATACGGTCCCATTCGTCGGCGAGGACATGCGTCGCCCCCGCCCGGGCCTCGCCGGTTTTGGCGTGCAGCACCTTCTCCAGCAGTCGCGGATCGACCGCATGATGTCCCTGCTCCACCCACAACGCCTCGAGCAGCAGCCGGTCGAATTCCTTGTCCACCGGCGAAAGTTTCGCCACCCATTTATTGATCGCCGCGAGCACCTCGGGCGTGGGTCGGTCGCGCAATTCGCGGCGGGCCCGATAGCGGGTGCGCGGCTCGTATTCCTTGAGCTGGTCGAGCAATTCCAGCACCGGCTTGCCAAACTGCGTGACCGGCGTGAGGAGCGGCTTGTTCTTGTAGACCAGCCGGTAGATGCGCCCGTGCGTGTGGTCGCGATTCGGGTCGCGCTGCGAGTACTGCATGTGGCCGAGCAGCGCCGCGCTCCAGTCGCCGAAATACAGCGCGCCATCCGCGCCGATCTGCGGGTCGGTCGGGCGGAAGGTCATGTTGTCCACCGCCGCGAGCATGTCGTCGGGCCACCTGCTTGTCCTTGCCGTTTTCATCCGGCACCGTCTTCTTGCGCCGCGCGCCTTTGTAGCCCGCGCCATCGTCGCCGATGCGGAAGGTGGTAAGCCCGTTCATATTGATCGTGCAGGCAAAGACGAAGAGCCCCTGCACGTCATCGGGGAACTGCCGGGTGTAGAGAAATCCGTGCCGACATTCGGCCGCATGCCTTCGCCGTCGAAGACCGTGTTCATGCCCTTGCGTCCCGGAAATTCCGCGCCACTGAGCGGCGTGTCCCAGTGCTGCTGCGGCGTGGTGCCGTCGCCCACGATTCCCTGCCCCCACCAATTGAAAACGTAGCACCACGGGTTGCCGTAGCCGGGCGTGACGAAGTGCCGGAGCTTCTGCGCGCCGCGGATCGAGCACGTAGCAGCCCGGCGCGCCGGAGCGGCGGAAGGGCCCCCATGGCGTCTCCACCGCCGTGCTCAAGCTCACGCCCTCGAGCATGTGCAGCAGGCCCGCCGGGCGACCACTCGAAGGCATTGATGCAATGGTGCGTGTCATCCGTGGCCCAGCCGTCGGTCAGTTCCATCACCACGTCCGCCTTGTCGTCGCCGTCGGTGTCCTTGAAAGAGCAGGCGCGGCTCATCGACCACGATCACGCCGCCATTCCAGAATTCGAACCCCGTGGGGCAGGTGAGCTTGTCGTAAAAGACGGTCGCCTTGCGGGCTTTGCCCTTGGCGTCGAGCTTGTCGAAAATCATCAGCTTATCCGCCGGCCGCGGGTCGCCTGGCTTCCATTGCGGATAGGTCGGCATGCACGAGGCCCAGATGCGGCCTTTGTTATCGATGTTGATCTGGTTGACCTTCGCCAGGTCGGGAAATTCGCGCTCGCTGGCCACCAGTTGCACCTCGTAACCCTCGGGCACTTTCATCGTGGCGATCGCTTCCTCGGGGGTCGGATATTTCAGCTCCTTCGGTTCCTTCGCCGGCCAGCGGCCCGCGCCGGTCTTCGGCACGACCAGCTCACCCGTCTTGCTGTCATCGGGCTTCGCGGGCACTTTCCGGCCCTGCGCAATATCCGAGACGTAACGATCGCGCACCTCGGTCATCGCGCGGATTTTCAAGTTACTCGCGCGGGAAGGTCTCCGTATCGAAGGTGCGCCGGCCACCGTAAACGTACCAGCCGTTGAGCATGCGGTAGTCCTGCTGGTGGATCCACGACTTGTCGTTCACCGCCGCGCGCAGTTGTTCAAACGCGGGCGACCCGATCTTCGCCGGGTTGCTCGTCTCGAAAAGCCCGCGGTCGAGCAGCTCGGCCACGCGGCGGTCGCCCGCCTCATTGGTGTGCGCGCCATTGGTCGTGTATTGCAGGCCGGGCTTCGCGGAGAAATCGGCGTAGGTCGGCGTCAGGAGATCGACGAAGGCGAGGTTGCGCTTTTTGGCCACCTCCGCCGCCGCATTGGCGTAGAGCCAGAGGTTCTCGTTTTCCTTTTTGCCGTCGGGCAGGAATTTGTCGCCGGGGGCCTCGAAGGCGATGGGCGAGACGAGCACGAAACGCGGCGCGGCCTTGGTATCGTCGCGCGGATACTGCTTCGCGTAATCGTCGAGGAACTTCTCGTAGTCCTTCTTGAACTTCTCCACGCCCGGCGCGCCGGCGAAGGATTCGTTGTAGCGCAGAAGCAGAAAAACGTGTCCGCGCCGAAAGCCGCCAGGGGATCGTCGAGCGCGGTGTAATTCGCCGAGCGCTGGCGGAGGGAAACTTCATCCGCCGGCCGCGCGAAGTTGCGCACGATGAGTTCCTGCTTGGGAAAGCGCGAATGGAGCAGCGACTCGAAGTAGCCGTATTTGCCGAAGTGCTCGGCCAGCGAATTGCCGACGAAGGCGATGCGTTCGCCCTTGATGAACTCCAGGGGGATCTTGCTCGCCGACAGCGCGGGGCGGGCCAGACGCGGCCCGTGCTTGAGCAATTCCGCGCCCGGCAGTGGCTCGGCCTTTTCCTCCGCTTTCGCTTCCTTCTTTGGCTCGGGCGGTTTCGGGGGCGGTGGCGCCGGGGCGGCGAGCGGCTCGCCGGGCTTCGCCTTGCCGAGTTCGAGATCGGACACCTTCAGGCCGCGGCCTTCCTTCAAGTAGTCTTTGATAAAGCCGAAGAAGGACGGCTTGTATTCATCGACGATGGTGACATCCGCCTTCGCGGGCACCTCGAGATCCAATCCCCAGAAGATCCCGTTCACCACCAGGCGGCGCAGCCCTTCGTTTTGCAGATCCGTCGCGGCGCCCATCGTGGTGGTGAGCACTTTGTTGGTTTTGCCTTCTTCGTTCTTCACCTCCCGCGTCCAGACCACCGGCATCATCGGGTCGTTCACCGGTTGCTCCACTTTGTCGATGCGCGCTTTTTTGTAATCCGCGGGCGCGGAGTCCGGCTTGAGGGTGGACAGCACTTCGCCGCGGACCAGGATCTTCGCGTCGGCCTGCGGCTCGGCTTCATAGACATCGGTCATGCCGAAGAGATCGCTCACCCCGCGCAGCACCGGATCGTCCTTCGCTCCCGGCTCGATGATGCCCTTGGTTCCTTCCACTTTATGATGGGCCCCAGTGGTTGACCCAGGTTTCCCCGAGCACCTGCCGTCCGAAACCTTTCACCCAGTCGGGGCCGCCGAAATTGTAGGCGTACTTCGCATACTTGCTGTCCTTGCCGTAGTTGAAAGAGTGCGTCGCCGTGCGCAGCGCGACGAAGGGCACCCCGCGCAGATACGCCTTCTCAAAATGCGCCATCGCTTCCTCCGGCCAATGCCGGAAGCGCAGCGCCATGACCACCGCATCCGCCGAATCCAGCGCCTCGGGATGCGAAAGGGCATCATTCCTGTTCGGATTGATGCGCCCATCGTCTTCCACGGAAAAAAGCACCGTCGTATCGAAGCCCAGGCGCTGGCTGAGGATCTTGGCCAGCATGGGCAGCGATTCCTCCGAGCGATACTCTTCGTCGCCCGCGAGCAGGACCACGCGCTTGCCCTTCCCCGGCCCTTCCTTGCCTTCAAAGGTGAGCCACGTTTTTTCCTCCGCCTGGGCGGAGAAGGCGGTGGCCGCAAGGGCCGCGACGAGGGGAACGATCGAGCGAGGGAGCTTCATGGCAATAAGTAATGGGGAACCCGCCAGGCGGGGATGCAGTGTATGCGCCTTAATGAGGCCGGGTCGCAAGACCTTAGCTGGGGAAACCGCGAGGTAGGAGCCAGCGCCAGGATCGTGTCCCGGCGGACCCGCATATGCACCGAAGCCTGCCCGAGAGAGAAGCCGCCCCCGCACGTAGCGCGAGCGCCGAAAAATCAACCCCGGTAGGGAAGCCGCGCCGCCGGGTTCCCACTTTTGGGTGTGTGGAAAAGTGGCGGTGGCCAGCCAGTCCCGCTCGCGCCATACACCTGTCGTCCCACCACCCGCCACGTTCCCACACCGCATGCGTGGGAACCCGCGGCGCGGCTTCCCTACCGGCTTTGGCTTTTCGGCGCTCGCGCTACCGGAGGACGGCTTCTACGCGGCGCCCTTACTTCGCCGCTTTCAAATACCGGTCGAAAAACGCCAGCACCACCGGGCGCAGGTCTTTTTCCTTCGGCTGCAGGGTGAAGCTGTGCGGTGCATCGGGGATGATTTCCACTTGATAGGTCGCCCCTCGGGCCTTGAGCGTCTCGGCGAATTTCTCCGACTGCGATACGTTCACCGTCTTGTCCGCCGTGCCGTGCAGGATTAGCACTGGGGGGAGAATTCGCCCGCACATAGGTCAGCGGCGACGCCATCTTGTAGAGCTCGGGTGCTTCCTCATTCGTCTTGGCGAACATCACGCTGTCGTGCCACTCGGCCATATTGGCGATGCCTACATGTCCACGCCGCACTGCACCTGGCAGGAGAAATTGCCGTAAGGACCCTCGGGATCGAGCCCGTCCGCCGACCCCGTCAGCGTGACCAGCGAAGCGAGCGTGCCACCGGCCGAACCGCCGATCACGCCGATATGATCGGGATCGATCTGCAACCGATCGGCATTGGCCCGCAGCCAGCGGACCGCCGTCTTGCAGTCGAAGAGATTCTGCGGCCACGTCGGACGGCCGATATCGGCCAGCGCGTAGTCGATGCTCATTCCGATGTAGCCGTTCCGGGCCAGCGTGCTGCCGATGTTCAACTCGCGGGCGGCGTCGCGACGACCGCCCGTGAAGCCGCCGCCATGGATGATCACCACGGCCGGCGCGCGCTGCCCTTTCGGAATCTCCAGGGGCAGGTACAGGTCCGCCATCTCGGTGCGTCCGTCGCCCAGATAGGGCACTTCACGCTCGATGCGGATATCGGTGGGGTCCGCGGCGCGGAGGGTCGCGACGACGGCCATTACAGACGAAAGGACAAATAGGAAACGTTTCATGGGGAATGCGGGGGCGGGACGGTTAGCACATCTTGACGCGCTCGACAAGGCTGGGGGTTTCCGCGTAGGGCTCGGATCCGCCCGACCGCCCCGATCGACCACCTCCCCTTCTCGCTTTTCCCCTCGCCTAAACATCGACGTGCGCTCATTTTTCCGGGGTAACCCCATCTGTCTATGAGTGAAGAATCCCCACCGGACGATCAGGATCTCGGACTCGCCGCCATTGGCCTTTTCAAAGACCTCTCGCCCGAGGCCCTCGAGAAAATGTCGGGCCTCCTCGAAAACGTGAATTTCAAGGCGGGCGACGTCATCTTTCACGAGCACGAGAAAGGCGACGCGCTCTACGTGGTGCATTCCGGCAAAGTGCGCATCTGGGTGCACGATGAGGATTCCAAAGACGTCACTCTCGCCGAACTCGTGCCCGGCGATTTCTTCGGCGAGATGTCCGTGCTCGATGGCGGCGAGCGCTCGGCAAATGCCACGGTCACGGCGGATGCGGTGCTGCACCGCTTGAGCCGCGCCGATTTCGAGGAATTTCTCCTCGCTCACCCGCAGGCCGCGCTCGAAGTCATCCGCGGCATCACCAACCGCCTGCGCCAGACCAATCTGCTCGTCTCCCAACGGGTCAGCCGCAACATCAACGAGGAGATGGACGACCGGCTCACCACCGGCCAGCGCATCGCGGACAAAGTCGCGGCCTTTGGCGGCTCGTGGACCTTCATCTTCCTCTTCGGCGGCATTCTCGTCGTCTGGATGGGCATCAACAGCTTCCTGCTTTCCCACATCGGCAAGAACGAATTCGGCGCGCAATGGGATCCGTATCCCTACATCCTGCTGAATCTCCTCCTCTCGACGCTCGCCGCCCTGCAGGCGCCGGTCATCATGATGTCGCAAAACCGCGCCGCCGAGAAAGACCGCCTCGCCGCCGAGCTGGACTATCACGTGAACCTCAAAAGCGAACTCATGCTCGAAGAACTCATCCGCAAAACCCGCGCCCAGGACGCCGAGATCGAACACCTGGTCCGCAGCCTGAAATTAGTGAAGCAGAAGCTGGCCTGCCCGGAGGAAGAATGAAGCTGCGACGCGCCCTGGTGGCGCTCGGCTGCGCGGGCATCGTTCTGGCGGCAGTCGTGGGCGCGTATTTCAGGGGCTGGTGGATTCCGAATTTGCCGACCGTCGGGGATTACCCGGTTCGCGGAATCGATGTGTCGCGTCATCAGGGACCGATCGAATGGAAGCGGGTGCCGCAGGCGGGCGTGCAATTCGTCTACCTCAAGGCCACCGAGGGACAGGATTTTCGCGACGTGAGTTTTGCCGACAACTGGCGCGGGAGTGCGGAGGCGGGCTTGCGGCGCGGCGCCTATCATTTCTTCTCGCTCAAATCGACCGGACGGCAGCAAGCGGCCAACTTCACCGCGGTCGTCCCAAAGGATCCCGATTCCTTGCCTCCCGTCGTCGATGTGGAGGTGTGGGGGCAATTCGGCCACCCGGCCATCGGTGACCGCATTCCAGCAGGAGTTATCGGATTACATGGAAGTGGTCCGGTCATTCTACGGTCGCGAGCCCGTCGTCTACACGGCCAACGACTTTCGGGACTACTTCCTGCGCGATTTTCCTATCAAGGAGCTTTGGATTCGCTCCGTGGTGACCTCACCGCAACTTTCCGATCACGCCCCATGGCGGCTTTGGCAGTTCTCCGAAAAAGGACGCGTCCCCGGCATCAGCGGCTTCGTCGACCAGAATGTCTTCCACGGTAATGCGGAGGCCTTCGAATCATTCATCCATCGAGGTCAGTGAGCGCAGGGGCCGGTCCCCCCCCGTGCCGCGCCAGCTAAGTTTTCGCCGCCTGCCGGCTCTATGTATCAACCTCCCTTCGCCCCTCCCATGCCCCGCCTCTCCTCTTCTCTCCTCCTCGCCAGTTTGCTCACCTTCGCGCGGGTAGCCAGCCACGCGGCGGACCCCGGCTCCGCTGGCCACAGTCCTGCAAAGCACGGTCGACCAGCATCTGGTCGCCGGCACGGTCGTGCTGGTGGCGAACCAAGAGCGGGTGCTGGACCTGGAAGCGGCGGGCTATGCGAGCTTGAGCGCGCTGACGCCCATGAGGCCGGATGCCCTTTTTTGGATCGCTTCGATGAGCAAGTCCTTCACCGGCGCGGCGCTGATGATGCTGGTGGATGAGGGCAAGCTGAAGCTGGACGATCCGGTCGAGAAGTATCTCCCGGAATTCAAGGGACAGATGGTGGTCGAGGACCAGGCGCCACCGCATCCGCCCCAGCACCCGATCACCATCCGGGAGATCATGGATCACACCAGCGGAGTCGTAACTCCGCAGGATCCGGCTTTCAAGGGCAAGACGACCCTGCGGGAGATTGTCGAGGTCATCGGCAAGTCGCCCCTCCACCGCGAGCCAGGCACCAAGTACGAGTATAACAATTCCGGCATCAATACCGGCGGGCGCCTCATCGAGGTCTTGTCAGGGATGCCTATGCCGACTTCATGCAGCAGCGCCTATTCACGCCGCTGGAGATGAAAGACACGACTTTCTTTCCGACGGAAGAACAAGCCGCGCGGCTGGCCAGCACCGCCAGATTCACCGCCGACAAAGCAGGCCTCGAAGATGTCGCCATGCTCAAGCAACTGTCCCCCGCAGTGCTCGAGAAGCTAACCCACGGGCAGAAAATCCCGGGTCCATTGCTGGATAACTTCGGCGGTGGCGTGGCTCGGATATCGTCAACCATTACGCCCAGCCGGCGGGTGGTCTTTACTCGACGGCGGGCGATGTGGGGCGCTTTGGCCAGATGCTGCTCAATGGCGGCACCTGGAATGGCCGGCGCTATCTCTCCGCCACGGCGATCAAGACGATGTCGACGAACCAGACGGGCAATGTGGTGGTCAACCCGAACGAAGGCTACGGCGTGGGGCTCTCGTTGAAGATCAAGGACGACGAAGGCCCCGCAGTGGGCAGCTATGGCCATCGCGGGGCGCGACGCACGGCCATGTGGATCGATCCGGCGCATCAAATCGTGATGGTGGTGCTCCTCCAGCGCATGGACATGAGCGGGGACCAGCAGAAGGAATTCTATGGGTCCGTCTTCCGCGCGATGGTGGAGAAATTCGGCCGGAAGCCATAACATGATTCGCTCCCTGCTCCTTGTTTCGCTGGTCGGGGCGATTGCTTCGGCCCGCGCGGCCGATCCGGGCCCGCTCGCTCCCGTTCTCCAGGTGCCGTTGACCAACACGTCATCGCCGGGGCGGTGGCTTTGATCGCCGACAAGGACCATGTGCTCGACCTGGAAACCGCGGGCTACTCGAGCTTGAGCGCGAAGACCCCGATGCAGGCGGACAACCTATTTTGGATCGCCTCGATGACCAAGTCGTTCACCGCTGCCGCGCTGATGATGCTGGTGGATGAGGGGAAGCTGCATCTCAACGATCCGGTGGAGAAGTATCTGCCGGAGTTCCAAGGCCAGATGGTGGCGGAGGCAGGCCAGGCGCCGCATCCGCCACAGCACCCGATCACCATTCGCGAGATCATGGACCACACGAGCGGGTTGGTGACGCCTAACAATCCCGCCCTCAAACGCACCTACACGTTGAAAGAGACGGTCGCGCAGGTGGCCGCGCTGCCCCTGCAATGGGAGCCGGGAACGAAGTTTCAATACAATAACTCGGGCATCAACACCGGTGCCCGCATCATCGAAGTGGTGTCCGGCGTCCCCTACACGGATTTCATGCAGCAGCGTCTGTTCACAGCCGCTGGGATTGAAGGATACGACTTTCTGGCCCAACGAAGAACAAGCCCAACGGCTGGCGAACACGGCCCGCATGACTGCGGATAAGTCCGGTCTCGAGGATGTCGCGTCGGCCAAAGACCTGACCCCCGCGGCCCGGGAGAAATTCAGCGAAGGCATGAACGTGCCGACCCCAATGGTCAATAACTTCGGCCTCAGCATCATCTTCGATTACGTCCATCATTACTCGGAAGGCGCCGGTGGCCTCTTTTCCACCGCGGGTGATGTCGGGTGCTTTTGCCAGATGCTGCTCGATGGCGGACGTGGCAAGGCCGGCGCTATCTGTCCGAGGATGCGGTGCGGCAAATGTCGACCATTCAGACCGGCGGAATTACGATCAACGATTATGAGGGTTACGGAGTGGGTGTGTTCGTCACCAAGAATGACGGGAAGGGGCCGGCCGCCGGCCAGTTTCGGCCACCGCGGCGCGCGCAAGACGAACATGTGGATCGATCCGAAAAAATCAGATCGTGATGGTGCTGATGATCCAGAGCCTCGATCTCCCCGACGCCCAACTGAACGCGCTTTATAACTCCTTCTTCAAAGCCGCGGTGGCGAAATACGGACGGAAGGTCAAGTAGGCGGAGCTTCCTACCCCCACCGTCATTCTGAGCTTGCGAAGAAACCTCTGATCGTCTGTCTTGCTTCACCAGTTTGGCAGCAGATAGCGCTGAGCTTGCACGGTAGACCGCGCATCAGATGCCAGAGCGAGATCAGAGATCCTTCGCAAGCTCAGAATGACGGGCTGGAGGGCGCGCTCACTCTCCGGCACAACTTAAACCCAGCTCTACGCCAGGATCGCTTTCACCACATTCCCGCTGATATCGTGAGGCGGAAGTCGCGGCCTTGATAGCGGTAAGTGAGGCGGGTGTGGTCGACGCCTAACAGGTGCATGATCGTGGCGTTCAGGTCATGCACGTGGACGGGGTCTTTGACGATGTTATAGCTATAGTCGTCGGTCTCGCCGAGAGTGAGACCGCGCTGGATGCCGGCGCCGGCGAGCAGGACGGTGAAGCAACGCGGGTGATGGTCACGGCCGTAGTTATCCTCGGTGAGGGTGCCTTGGGAGTAGACGGTGCGGCCGAATTCGCCGCCCCAGACGATGAGGGTGTCGTCGAGCAGGCCGCGCTGCTTGAGATCCTTGATGAGCGCGGCGGTGGGCTGGTCGGTGTCGTGGCACTGGCCCTTGATGGGGGGGGGGGGGTGGGGGGGGGCCGTGGCAGGCCGCCGTGATGGTCCCCATCCCATGTGGAAGAGCTGCACGAAGCGCACATCGCGCTCCGCAAGGCGGCGGGCGAGGAGACAGTTCGAGGCGTAGGTGCCCGGGGTCTTCACGTCCGGTCCATACATCTCGAGGATGTCGGGCGATTCCTTCGAGATATCGGTGAGATCGGGGACGCTGGCCTGCATGCGAAAAGCCATCTCGTACTTGCGCGATGCGCGTCTGGATTTCCGGGTCGCCGAGCACGTCGTGGTGCTGCTGGTTGAGCGCGCCGAGTTCGTCGAGGGTTTCGCGGCGCGAGTCGCGGTCGACGCCGGGCGGGTTGGAGAGATAGAGCACCGGATCGCCGTGTTTGCGGAATTTTACTCCCTGGTGTTTCGACGGCAAAAAGCCGGAGCTCCACAGACGGTCGTAGAGCGGCTGGTCGTCGCGGCGCCCCGTGCCAAATGAGGTGAGCACGACATACGACGGCAGGTCCTTGTTCTCGCTGCCGAGGCCGTAACCGACCCAGGAGCCGATGCTCGGCCGGCCGGCGAGCTGCGAGCCGGTCTGCATGAAAGTGATTGCCGGGTCGTGGTTGATGGCCTCGGTATAAAGCGAGCGCACCATGCAGAAGTCGTCGGCGACCTCGCCGAGATGCGGGAGCAGTTCGCTCAAGACCGTGCCGCTCTGGCCGTGCGGGCGAAGTTGAAGATGGTGGGCGCGACGGGGAATTTCTTCTGACCCGAAGTCATCGTCGTGAGCCGCTGGCCCTTGCGGATGGAGTCGGGCAGGTCTTCGCCGCGGCGCTTCGATAACTCCGGCTTCGGATCGAAAAGATCCATCTGCGATGGAGCGCCGGATTGGAAGAGGTAGATGATGCGCTTGGCCTTGGGCGCGAAATTCGGGAAGCCGGGCAGGCCACCGGTGGGCGACTGGGTGGGGGCGGCGAGGAGTCGATCGCCGAGCAGCGCGCCGAGGGCGGCCAGGCCGATGCCGGAGGCGGAGCGCTGAAGGAAAGTGCGCCGCGTGAGCGCGGCCTGCTGGTCCACGCGAGGTTGAGGAAGGAGTGGTCGTTGCAGTTCATATTAAAAACGCGCTGTCTTCTGAGCGGAGTGTAACGGAGTCGAAGAAGCCCGCGGAACCACCAGCGATGATCGCTGGTAGAGCCGCGGGGTCCTTCGACTCCGTTACACTCCGCTCAGGATGACAGAAGGGGGAGGTTGCTCTCATTCGCGGGTGATGACTTCGTCGGGTTGAGCAGGACGTTGGCGGTGAGCGTGTAAGCGGCGAGTTCGGGCGGACTGACCTTCGCGTCGGCTTTCGTTTTTCCGAAGGCGATGAGCTGTTGCGCGGCGGCTTCGTCGTTTTGATAGCGGGCGAGCCGGGTGTTCAGGCCGTTGGTCAGCACCTGCAGCTCGGCGGATTTTGGCTCGCGACCGGTGGCGCGCTTGAAGGCCCAGGCGATCCGCTCCTCGGGCGTCGTGCCGCCTTCCTCGATCATGCGTTGCGCCAGGGCGCGGGCCGATTCGACGAAGGTCACTTCATTGAGCAGCGAGAGCGCCTGCAGCGGGGTGTTGGTGCGCGAACGTTTGACCGTGCAGATTTCCCGTGTGGGCGAATCGAAGATCATCATCGTGGCGGCGACGCGGTGCGTTTCCAGATGGTGTAGAGCGAGCGGCGGTAGAGGCCGTCGCCGGAGTCCATCTGGTAGTTGCGCATGTCGCCGTAACGGCTCGTCTCATCCCACACGCCTTCGGGCATGTAGGGCCGCACGCCTCGGGCCGCCGAGTTTTTTCCACGAGCAGTCCGCTCACGGCGAGCGCCTGGTCGCGCAGCAATTCGGCGGGCAGGCGGAAACGCGGACCACGCGCGAGCAGCCGATTCTCCGGGTCGCCGCTCCAGCAATTCGGGCGTGACCTGCGACGACTGCCGGTAAGCGGCGCTCGTGACCAGCAGCTTTTGCATGGCCTTCATATCCCATTTCAGCCGCACAAATTCCGTGGCGAGAAAATCGAGCAACTCCGGATTGCTCGGCCACTCCGCCTGCGAACCGAGATTCTCCGTGGTGCGCACGATGCCCATGCCGAAGAACTTTTCCCACGCGCGATTCACCCACACGCGAGCGGTGAGCGGATTCTCGGGAGAGGTGAGCCATTGTGAAAGGCCGCGCCGGTCCATCGGGGCGCCGGCGGGCAGCGGTGGCAGGGCGGCGGGCAGCGCGCGCTCGACCTTTTCCCCGTGCTTGTCGTACTCGCCGCGGATGAGGACGAAGGCTTCGCGCGGCTGCGGCAGTTCCTTCATGACCATGGTGTTCGGCAGGGCCGCCTGGAAATCGTCGAGTTTCTTCTTCGCTTCCACCAATGCCGTCTCGGCGCGCGACGCGGGATTGTCCGTGTTGTCGCGATAGAATTTCAGCAGCGTACTGCATTGCGCGGCGGTGCGTTTGGCCGGCTCGATGTCCAGTATGTCGCGGATCGCCCTCGGCGTTTCGCCGCCGTCCAGCTTGACCACGGTCGGCGGCAGCGAAGTCGCGCTCACGCGGGAACCGGCCGATATTGTGATTCGCGATGGCCTCGTGCTTGAGGCGGATCATGATCGTGGCGTCCGGCGGAATGGTGAGCGGCGTGCTCGTGACGAACATCGCCTTGCGCGGAACCTTCTTCGCGGGGTCGTTGCCATCGATCGCCCAGCCTTTCTTGTCCTTTTGTTTGCCGCGCTTCGGCTTGTTTTCCTCGACGATCAGCTTCACCTCGTAGCCCTTCTGCTCGTAATCGGCCTCGGCTCGCGTGAAATCCGCCACGAGCTGCTGGGGCAGGCTCGGCGCGCTGATCTCCGCCTCGACTGAAGTGAGCACGTAGTTGCCGTTGCCGTTGCGTCCGAGGCTCTGCGCCGGCAGCGAAGGATCGGGAAACGTCTCGATCAGCAGCCCGCTGAAATCGCCCGGCGCGATGGGCGCGGTGACTGTATAAGTGTCGTTCGGCGGATTCTTCCCGCTGGCCAGCCAAGTGCCGTCTTCGAGCCGGGTCAGGGTCGCGCCGCCTTCGCTCTTCGCCTCCGCGGCGAGCGGCTGCCAGGCGGGCGTCTTGTCCTGCAACTGGTCGCGGAACTTCACCTCCCAATCCTTTTCCAGTTGCGGCAACTGCTTCTGCGCCTCGGCCAGGTGCTGCTGCGCCGCTTTCACCGTGGCCTCCATTTTGGCCATTTGGGCCTCCTGCTCGGGGGAAGGCAGCGCCAGCACCGGCCGCGAATTGCCACCGCGCCGGGTTCCACCCGAGCCGCCGAAATCATCGAGCACACCATTCTCGTCGCTGGAATTGAAGAAGGCGCCAAACTGGTAGAATTCCTTCTGCGTGATGGGGTCGAACTTGTGGTCGTGGCAGCGGCAGCAGCCGAGGGTGAGGCCCATCCAGGTCATGCCCGTGGTCTCCACGCGGTCGATGATCGTCTCCGCGAACCACTCCTCCACGATGCGCCCGCCTTCGCCGTTGAGGCGGCCATTGCGCTGGAAGCCGGAGGCGACGATCTGGTCGCGCGTCGCATTCGGCAGCATATCGCCGGCGAGTTGCTCGAGCGTGAATTCGTCGAAGGGCATGTTGCGGTTGAAAGCGTCGATCACCCAATCGCGCCAATGCCACATCTGGCGGCTGGAGTCGGATTGGAAGCCGTTGCTGTCCGCATAGCGGGCGAAGTCGAGCCACTGAATGGCCATGCGCTCGCCATAGCGGGGCGAGGCGAGGAGCCGGTCGGCCAGCTTGTCCACGGCGGCACGGGAGCCATTCGTCTTCCAGGCTGGGCGAAGGCGTCGACTTCCGCCGGGGTCGGCGGCAGCCCGGTGAGATCGAGCGACATGCGGCGGATGACGGTCTCGGGCGCGGCTTCCGGCGACGGCGTCAGTCCTTTCGACGCCATGTTCTTCAAAAGAAAATCGTCGACGGGATTGACGCTCCAGTCGCTGCTGCCGCCGGCGTCATTCTTCCACGCGGCATTCGGCAACGGGATGTCCGCGAGCTTCGGAACGGCGGGCCGCTCGGGCTTGATGAACGCCCAGTGGCCCTGATACTCGGCGCCTTGGGCGATCCACTTCTTGAGCGTGGCGATCTGTTCCGGCGTGGCCTTCTTGTGCAGCTTGGCCGGCGGCATGATGTCGTCCGGATCGGTGGCCTCGAGGCGCTTGACCAGTTCGCTCTCCTCCGGCTTGCCGGGCACGATGGCGATGGCGCCCGATTCCGCCGGCTTGACCGCGGTATCGCGGGTGTCGAGACGCAGGCCGGACTTGCGCTTCTTTTCATCCGGGCCATGGCATTGGAACAGGTGTCCGAGAAAATCGCCGCACATCACGGTTGAACTGCACCTTGTCCTCGGCGGCACGGAGGGAGCCAGGCGGCGGCAGCGCGAGGACGGCGAAAAGAGCAAAAGTGGGACGGAAGAGGCGTCGCATGATTCAGGGGGCTATCGGAGAATGGCCGAGGATAGCGGAAACTTAGCCGCTCGGCGATGGAAGCCGCTTACGAAGTTGCGTAAGGGGTTGGGGAATTGAGAGGGCTCTCTCCCGGTGTCATCCTGAGGGGTCACAAAACGCGGGCATTATGATTGGTTCGGGGATGACGCCCATTGGATGTTGGGTGTTCGATGTTGGATGTTGGGTGTTCAAAACATTCCTGATTCCCAACAACTTACGAAACGTGTCATTGGCAGCGGAGTGTAACGGAGTCGAAGGACCCCCGTCGAATAACCAGCGATTATCTTTGGTAGAGCGACGGGGTCCTTCGACTCCGTTACACTCCGCTCAGGATGACATCCGCGAGGGGCGTCATATCAGAGAAGCAGTGTGCGGATGATGGAGGCGGCCTGGGGCACGGCCGGGACGTAAAACCGCGTTTCTCCCAGATCCGACTCGATGAGGAACGGGCCGATGCCGTCGTTCGATTTGATCTGCACCTGGGTTCCCCGGTCGGGCAGGGCGAGCAGCCACAGGCCATCTCCCCGGTGGGAGGCACGACGGGCAAGCGCCGGACGTGGATGCTCGGGAACTCGGCGGTCAGCCGTTCGATGATCTGATCTATATCACTTGGCATCATGGAAGATGTTCCGCCCTCGGCCGTTCGATCCTTCCGTCGGTCACGGCGCGGATCGTAACACGGCCGACTTGAAAAGCAAGCCCCGGGGGACCGGGTTTGGTGAACCCGGCTACAGCGCGGCTCAGCCGGGATGGACGGTGTAGAGGAGTTCGCGCAGGAGGAAGGACGACGCCGACGAGGCCGAAGCAGAGGCTCACGCCCCAGAAGACCTTGCGCTTGGTGAGGGCGGAGATGGCGCCGATGGCGATGGCGATCTGGAGCAGTGTGACACCACCCGCGAGCAGCTTGTGCCGCGTGAGATGCACCTCCGCTTCGTGATGTTTCGTCTCCGCCTCCTTCTTGATCTCCTCCTGCTCCTTGCCGTACTCGGCGATCTTCTCTTCATCCTTGGCCTCGGGCTTTTTGCCCTGGCTCTCCAGCACGGCGATTTTCGTACTGAGCACGGCGGCCTTGATGCTCTTCGCCTGGAAAAGGCCCACTGGTCCGAGGACTCGATCTGGCAGACCATCGCTTCATTCGCGTGATCTCCGGCCAGCAGCGAAGCGATGGCTGCGAAGGCCGCGATGATCGCCGTGCTCAGCGCCACGCTGGAGACAAAGCTGTCCTTTTCGTGGTGCGCATGGTGTTCGAGGTGCTCCTGCACTGGTTCGAGCGGGACTTCGGGACGTTCCATAGATGTTCAGCGGTGTTGCGGGCGGCTTCGCGATCGAAAACGACGATGCACTCCTGGAGTTCATTGACCAGTGGCTCCCCAGCCCGCGCCGCTCTCGTATTCCATCGAAAAGACGCCATGGAAATTCTGCCGCTTCAACTCGGCGAGCATGCCTTTGATATCGGTCTGGCCGGTGCCATAGACGACGTCCTTCTTCTGGTCGTTCACGTCCTTGAAATGAAGGGTGATGACGTGGCCCTCGAGCTTCTTGAGGCACTCGACGGCATTGAGCCCGGAGCGCGTCCAGTGGCCGGTGTCCGCGCAGGCGCCGATGCGCGGGCTGTGGCCCTGAATGGCATGGAGCACCGTCTCGGGATCGTAATAGTGCGAGGGCTGCGGGTGATTGTGAATGGCGACATTGATCCCGTATTCGGCGGTGAGCTTGTCGAGGAGATCGAAGGAGCCATCCTCCGGCTCGGAGACGATGGTCTCGATGCCCATGTCTTTGGCGAAGTCGAATACTTTGCGGTCAGTGGCTTCGTCTTTGGTGAGCTTCACCACGCCGTAGTTTGCGACCTTGATCCCGGCGGCGGCGAATTTCGCCTTGAGCGCGGCGCGCAATTCGGGCGTGAGGGTGTCGTTGGTGTTGACCGGATTTTCCGCGCTGAGCTTTTGCGTGGGGTTGAGCTCGAAGTATTTCAAGCCGAGCGAGCGGGTGATCTCGATGGTCTCGTAAAGCGTGATCGCGCGGAAGGTGTAGGCCTTGGTGGCGAGGTGCCAGCCGAGCGCTTCGGAGGCGGAATCGTCGCGCGCAGCGGCGAGGGGGGAGGAGGCGATCGCCACGAGAGCGAGGAGGAAGGATGCAAGGGGGAGTTTCACGGAGGAGGAGCATCGGCGTTGGCGTGAAATCTCGCAATGCGAAAGGCGGTGGGTGGCCACGAAGAGGCACAAAGTCACAAAAGGGAAAGGCTCCAAATCCCCTTTTGGTGTTTTCCGTGCCTCTTCGTGGGCTATTCCTCTTTCGCTGCCTCGTCTCCGTGGCCGATGCGGAGGACTTTTTTGCGGAGGGTCACACGGTTCATTTTGGTTTCGCGGGCGAGGACGGTGGGCTTGCCTCCGAAGTGGGCGAGAAGGTGCTGGAGGGCCATGGATTCGAGGGCGTCGTGCATGTCGCGATAGGTGGCGCCGGCGGCGAGCTGGCGTTCGAGCCAGGCGCCGAGCGCGGTGTCCAGGGCGTCGGTCGCGGCAGGAGTGGCGCCTTCGACGACGCGCATCTCGCGCGGCAGGTGATGCGGGAGGATCACGCCGCCATTGGAAACGGCAATGGCATGCTCGAGGGCATTGCGCAATTCGCGCACGTTGCCCGGCCACGGGTAGCGCTGGAGCAGGTCGAGGGTCGCAGGAGCGAGCTGGCGCGGATGGGCACCGCCCAGGGAGCCAAGGAAATACGCGGCGAGCGCGGGGATGTCGCCCGGGCGCTCGCGCAAGGCGGGCATGCCGATCTCCAGGACGTGCAGGCGGTAGTAAAGATCTTCGCGGAAGCGGCCGGTGCGCACTTCTTCGCGCAGGTCTTTATTCGTCGCGGTGATGAGACGGAGATCGACCCGCAGATCTTCGCGTCCGCCGACGCGGGTGAAGGTGTGCTCCTCGACGAAGCGCAGGAGCTTCGCCTGAATGGCGGGAGAAATGTCGGCGATTTCATCGAGAAAGAGCGTGCCGCCGCGGGCGCGCTCGAGATGACCCTCGCGGGCGGTGAGCGCGCCGGTGAAGGAGCCTTTCTCGTGGCCGAAGAGCTCGCTCTCCAGCAAGTGCTCGGGCAGGGCCGAACAGTGCAGCGTGACGAAGGGCGCCTCGCTGCGCGTGCTGTTCGTATGGATGATGCGCGCGGCGAGCGTCTTGCCCGTGCCGGTGGGCCCGGAGATGAGCACCGGGGCATCGCTCGTGCAGGCATGCGAGATTTCCACGAAGCAGCGCTGCATGGCCGGCGCGGCGCCGATGAGCAGGGACGGCGAAGTCTGCGCGGTGGCCACCGGCACCGCAGCGGCGCTGGCGAGCTGGCGGATGGTTTCCTGGACCTCGGGCAGGTCGAGGGGCTTCACGAGGTAACCCGCGGCGCCGAGTTTTTTGGCGGCCACGGCGTTGTCGAGATTGCCGTGCGCGGTGATGATGAGCGAGGGCAGAGCCGGCGCGCGCTGGCGGATTTGCTTGAGCACTTCCAACCCGCTCACGTCGGGCAGGCCGATGTCGAGGATGGCGAGGGCGAAGTCGCCGCGGGCCAGTTCCTCAAGCCCGCGCTGGCCGCTGGAGCAGAGGATCGCTTCGTGGCCGAGGCGCTTGCAAACGGCGCCCAGCGCGCTGGCGACGGCGTGTTCGTCTTCGATGATGAGAATGGGGTTCATGAAAGGCAGAACATCGAACACCCAACATCCAACACCCAACATCCAATGGCGCAAGCGTGTGCGCTGCAGGGTTCTTTCATTGGATGTTGGGTGTTGGATGTTGGATGTTCGATGTTTCTATTTGCTGGGGATTTCATTTTCTGGATCAGGAAAGCGTGGGAAGCTCCATCGTCACCACGGCTCCGCCTTCGGGGGCATTGGCCGCGGTGAGCGTGCCGAGGTGGGCCTTGAGGATTTCCGCCGTAACGCTGAGGCCGATGCCCATGCCGCCTTCTTTTTCGGAAAAGAAAAGGTCCGCGTGATGGGCCAGGGCCGGCGGCGTGAAGCCGGGGCCGGTATCGCGGAAGGTGAGACGCACCGTCTTGCCGCCTTCGCCGCGGATGGTCACGGCGCCGCCGCCGGGCATGGCCTGGATGGCATTGAGCGTGACGTTGCCGATGGCCTGGGCGAGACGGCTGGCATCGACCCGCGCGCGCAGTCCCGTCGGGACTTCATTGATGAGGCGCACGCGGGCGTGTTCCGCCTGCGGGGTGAGCGAGCGCACGACCCCGGCGACGATCTCGCCGAGGTCGGCCGCGGCCATCTGCGGCGATTGCGGGCGGGCGAGAAACATCCACTGCTGCACGAGTCCCTCGATCTTCGAGGCCTCACCGAGCAGCACGGGCAGCGAATCGTTCGCCGTGCTGGCGAGGTCGCCGTTGTGCGCGGAGCCGATGAGCTGGGCGTGCATGCGGATGGCCGCGAGTGGATTGCGAATCTCGTGGGCCAGTCCCGTGGCCATGCGGCCGAGGAGGGCGAGGCGTTCGGCCTGCTCGCGGCGGGTGCGTTCGTCGGCGAGCTGGGCACGCGTGGCGAGGTAGGCGCGGGCGAGCTGGCCGATTTCATCCGCGCGCTCGGAGCCGGGCAGCGCGCCGCCGGGATCGTTTTCGATGTGCGGCAACCGCTCCGCGAGCAGGCGCAGCGGGCGCACGAAGCCGCTGGCCAGCACCCAGGCCAGGGCCACGGAAAAAATCCAGAAGGTCACGAGCAAGGACAGCGTCTCCGTGCGGACGAGGAACGCCCACGCGGGCTCGACATCGCGCACCAGGACCAGGCTCAAGTCATCTTCCAGGGGCACGGCGATGGCCTCGAAGTCCGAGCCCGCGCGCACGATCCCCTGCTCCTGCCCGAGCGCACGCAGGAGTTCGCGGTGTTCCTCCAGCGGGCCGGTCACGGGCGGGATCGTCTCCAGGCTCTGGTGCATCGCGATGCCATTCTCGCCGGGGGTCATGTCCCACGCGCCGCGCCGGAAAAAGACGCGCATGTTCAGCACGCGGCCGAGGTAATCGGCCACGCGCTCATTCGCGGGCAGCCGGGCGCTCTTGATGAAATCGGCATTGGTGTGCGCGAGCGTGGCGAAGACGTGCCGCGATTCGCGCTGCGCCGCCGCGTGCAGCCACAGCGCCAGCGCCGTGGACCCCGCCACGACGAAGAGCAAAAAAGGCAGCGCGAGGCGCAGCCAGAGGCTCGAGATGGGGCGGACGAACATGCGGTGAGGGGATGGAATGGCAACGGCAGCAAGGCGGCGAGGTTAAATCCTGCCGCTTCCACAAAGCCATGGAAGCGGAAGGCCGCGCACGCCACTTATAGCACACGGCGCACGGACAGCCGCGCCATCCCGGCCAAGAGGGAAGCTCCGATCCGGTTCAACCTCTCCGCCCGACCTCGATACCGGAAAATGAAAACGCCTCTTGGGTGGAGAACCCTAGAGGCGCTTTCTGCTCGGGGAGAGAACGAGGTCATTGATAGGGCAGAGGCCGGCTCACGACAAGAACAATTTTACGATTTTTGGAGATATTTTGTAAGCTATTCAAAATCAGAGCATTGCAATTGAATGCGCAGCACCATCTTCAGGCGTGCCGACACGGGAAGCTCCGGGGAGCGCACTCGTCCCGAGTGCTGGTTTCGGCGTCCCGCCGAAACGAACTTCCGTAGCATTTAAGTCACAGAACGCATTTACTTTACGGCGGCGCCTTGGAAGTCCGCGAAGGCGGGGACGCCTTCGCCCACACTCGGGACGAGTGTGCTCCCCGGAGTACGGCAGACGCGCCCTCAGCTCTTGCGAATACGCCCCTATTTCAACGGCAGGGTGGGTTCCGGCGGCACGTACGTCTCGGCATAGCGCTCGATGGAGAGCGCCGCGCCGGTGGCCTCATCGATCTCGATGATCGCCCCGAGGAGCTTCACCGGCCCACGGGCTACGGGATAGAGAATGGGGCGGCCGGTGCGGAAACGCTCGATGATCGGCGCGATCTCGCGGCCCAGGCAGCTTTCGCTCGGGCCGCACATGCCGGCATCGCAGAGGAAAGCGGTGCCGCCGGGAAAGATCTGTTCGTCGGCGGTCTGGGTGTGCGTGTGCGTGCCGCAGACGGCGCTGACCTTGCCATCGAGGAAGCGCCCCATGGCAATCTTCTCGCTGGTCGTTTCGCCGTGCACATCCACGAAGATGACCGGCGTTTCCGCCCGCACGCGCGCCACCTCGGCCTCCATGGCGAGAAAGGGATTTTCCAGCGGTGGATTCATAAACGTGCGACACTGGACATTGATCACGCCGACCTTGCCCTTGGGTGTTTCCAACACAATCGAGCCGGCGCCGGGGGTATTCGGCGGATAATTCAGCGGACGCAACAGCCGCGGCTCGGTATCGATGAAGGGCACGATCTCTTTCTGGTCCCAGATGTGGTCGCCGCTGGTGATGACAGCGATGCCGCAGCGCAGGAGATCGATGGTAATCTTCGGCGTGATGCCGCGGCCATTGGCAGCGTTCTCGCCATTGACGACCACGAAATCGATCCCGCGTTCTTCGCGCAGGCGCGGCACGGTGTCGATGACGGCGCGCCGGCCCGGTTCACCGACCACGTCGCCGAGAAAAAGCAGTTTGAGCATCGGGAGGAGGTAGCCGCGTTTCGCGTGCAGGGCACGCTAAAACGAGTGGATGGTTGATAGTTGATGGTTGATAGCCGCGGGTTCAGGAATCCTGACAACTCCCGAACCGGATTGGATCCACGAAATACACGAAAAAGCACGAAAGGATTGGTTCCTTCGTCGAGGGTGCCGTGTCGCTCCGGTCCCTTTCGTGCTTTTTCGTGTATTTCGTGGACCAATCTTTCCCCCCCGACAGAAAAAGCCCGCGAACCACCGTAGTAGTTCGCGGGCCTTGAATGGGACTTGGGTCGATTACTTGGCCGCGGACTTCGCGGGCTCTTCCGGAGCGGGTGCGAACTCGTACTTGTGCGGCACAGGCTGGTTGGCCTGGTAGAATCTGATCTTCGATGCCTTTTGCCTGGGCGAGGAGTTCGGCGACCTTGGCCTTCTGGCCGGCGTACCACGTCTCGAATTCCGCCTTCTTCGCGGCATACTGCGGATCTTTCTCGTCGATCTTGGCGAGCTCGCGGCGCTTGCCCTTGAGCTGCGCATACTGGTCGCGCAAGGGGTGATAAGCCAGGTCGTTCCGCTGCTTGTTCAGCAGGGCCACCTTGAGGGCCTGCTGATACTCGGGCGTCTTGTCGTTTTCCTCGAGTTCGACACCGAAGGCGAGCTGGCCGGAGGCGTAGCTGCCGATCGTCTGGCCATCGATTTTCAAGGTGTACTTGCCGGGCTTGAGGCCGCGCACGCTGACTTTTTCATTGGAATAGTGATGGCCCGCGTGGGTCATCTTGTAGCCGTCCACCGCTTCGGGCGGGAGCACCCAGGGCAGCTTCTCCGCCGCGAAGGTGAAGCTGACGGAATCCGCCGTGCCATTGAAATCAGTGACCTTCCCGCCGCTGGCCGTGGGGGCGAGCTTGCCGGCTTTTTCATCGACCACGATCTGCGTGCACTGGGTGCGCGGGACGATGTCTTCCAGGATCGCCACGGCCATCACCACCTGGCCGGGCGCCGCGGGATGCACGCCGTCCGGGATCATGGTGAAGTTCGGTGTCTTCTTGCGCGCGGCGATGGTCAGGTTGTTGAGCGGCGAAAACATGTCCACGAAACCGAGGCCGCGATTTTGCGCCTGCTCGTGCAGCCAGCTTCCATAAAGGGCGAGGACGCCGTTGTAGTAGGTCTTCCGGGGGCCTCGGAATTGTCACCCTTCATCGATTTGGAGCGCGAGTCGAACATCGTGGGCGTCATCGGAATCGCCGTGGCGCCGAGGCCGTCGATCTTGTCGAGCAGCGTGGTCATGTCCTGCTGGTAGGTATCGAAGGTCGGCTTGTCGAAGTCGCGATAACCGCCGTCGTTCATGCCGAGCAGGATCGTCACGTACTTCGGCTTGTAAGCGGCCACGTCTTCATCGAAACGCGTGAGCGCGTCCTTCGCCCGGTCGCCACCGACGCCGGAATTGTGGAAGTGGATGTGCAGCTTCGGGTAGCGGGTGTAAAAGAATCCTCGATGTATTGCGTGTAGAGGCACTGGTGGGTGATCGAATCCCCGAGAAAGACGAGCGTGTCGCCGTCCTTGAGGTCGAGGCCCTCGACGAACGGCTTGAATTGCGACGCCGCCGGGGCGGCGGGCGCGGGCTTGGTCTCGGCGATACGGCCGAAGTGGCGAGGAGGGTGGCGAGTGACGTGGCGAGGATGCGATTCATTGGAGGGTTTCTAGGGTGGGTGTGCGGGAAGGAAACCCGGAGGGCGGAGCCTCTGGGAAAAAACAGAGGCAATCTGCGGGGGGGCGGCGCCGTCGATCCAGGACGAGGCGTCCATGGTGACGATTGGAAGGAACCGCAATTCCGAGCAAATCCAGAGCAATCAGGCGACAGCCAAGCCATCGCCGAGCGGCTATCAAATCCGCCCTCCTTCACCGGGGTCTGCATTCGTTGCGGAACTCTGCCCACACCTTTTTCCCATGTCCGACACCCGCCCTACCCGCTCGCAAATCACCCCCAACGGCTTTCGCGCCAGCCATATGCAGCTCGCCTACGGCAGCTCGGAAGCCACTCCGGCGGAAGAGGATGTGACGCCGCTGCCTTTGCGCACCGGTCCGGTGGCCTTCCGGCCCGATCCGGCCGCCCTTTTCAAGGGAGCCTCCGCGGCGACCGTAGCCCTCGCCGTGATCCTCGTGCCGAACGCCGACGCGGAAGAACCGAGCACCGCAGCCAGCGTGCAGAATTTGCCGGAAGTCGTGGTGCGCGGTCAGGATGAAAATGGCTATCGGACGGAAAACTCCTCGCTCCCGAAGTACACCGAGCCGCTGCGCGACATCCCGCAATCGATCTCGGTGGTGAACCAGCAGGTCATGCAGGATCAGGGCGTGACCACTTTGCGCGACGCCTTGCGCAACGTCTCGGGCATCAGCCTCGCGGCCGGCGAAGGCGGCTCGCAGGGGGACAACCTGACCATTCGCGGGTTCAGCGCGCGCTCGGACATCTTCCTCGATGGCATGCGCGACTTCGGCAGCTACTACCGCGATCCTTTCAACCTGCAGGAGGTCGAGGTGCTGCAAGGCCCTTCGTCGATCACCTTCGGCCGCGGCTCCACGGGCGGCGTGGTGAACCAGGTGAGCAAGACGCCCTTTCTGGAGCAACGCTTCTCCGGCCAATCGACCTTCGGCACCGACCGCACCAAGCGCGGCACGCTGGACTTCAATCTGCCGATCACCGAAATCCCCGGCGCCGCCCTGCGGTTGAACATGATGGCGAATGAAAATGGCGTCGCCGGCCGCGAAGGCGCGCTCTATCAGCGCTGGGGTATCGCGCCGTCGCTGGCCTTCGGCATTGGCACGCCCACCCGGCTCACCCTCAGCTACTACCACCAGACGGAAGACAACCTGCCGGACTACGGCCTGCCGGTGCTTCTGAGCCGGCCGGCGCCGGTCTCGCGGTCGAACTTCTACGGGTTCAAGGATGGCAATAACTTCCTCAATACCGACGTGAACATCGGCACGATCAAGCTCGAGCACGACGTGAACGAAAACCTCACCCTGCGCGACCAGGTGCGCTATGCGAATTACTGGCGGCGGGCGCAAATCACCGAGCCGCAGATTCCCGCCACCGTGACGGCCGATACGCCGCTGGAAGATATCCAGGTGACCCGCAACCAGATCACGACGCAGAGCCTCGAAACGCAGCTCCAGAACCAATTCGACGCGACGACGAAGTTCACCACCTTCGGCGCCCTGCACACGCTGGTCGGCGGCATCGAATATGACCACGAGACCTCCTCTCCCGTGCGCACGACGTGGGCCGGGGTGCCGACGACGAGCCTGCTCTCGCCGGACGATACGGAATCCTTCAGCGGCATCCCGACGATCAGTTCCATCTCCAAAGGCACGATCGATACCTTTTCCCTCTATGCCGTCGACACGATCAAGCTCGGCAAGCACTGGCAGTTGATCGGCGGGGTGCGGTGGGACCGCGTGGATTCCGAGTTCTCGCAAACGGCCGCCGGGGTGAAATCGAGTTTCGACCGACTGGATAACCTCGTGAGCTGGCGCGGCGGGCTCGTTTACAAGCCGGTGGAATACGGCAGCATCTATTTCGCCGCCGGCACTTCGTTCAATCCCTCGGCGGAGCAGTTGTCGCTTTCCGCCGCGACCGCCAACGTGGCGCCCGAGAAGAACATCACTTACGAAATCGGCACGAAATGGGATTTGTTCGACCGGCGCTTTTCCTTCACCGGCGCGCTTTTCTGGGATGAAAAGACCAATGCCCGGACCACCGATCCGAACGATCCGCTCCTGAATGTCCTGGGCGGCGACCAGCGCGCCGTGGGCGGCAGCGTAGGGATCATCGGGCGCATCACCGAGAACTGGCAGGTGACGGCAAGTTACACGCACATCGACTCGAAGGTCGTCAAATCCACGACTCCCGACCAGGTGGGCAACCCGTTGTCCAATTCGCCGAGAAATACCTTCAGCCTCTGGACGACCTATACCACACCGTGGAAACTCGAGGTCGGCGCGGGCGCCGACGTCGTCTCCGGCCGCACGCTCAGCCTGGTGCCCGATGCGAATACCGATCTCATTCGCGCGGTGCCCGGTTATGTGGTCTTCAATGCGATGGCCAAATATCCGATCACGAAAAATGTCGACCTGCAGATGAACCTGAACAACATCGCCAACAAGTACTACTATGATGGCCTGCACCCGCAACATATCATCCCTGGAGTCGGTCGGACGCTGTTAGTCAGCCTGGCGTTCAAGTTTTGATGGAAGTGTTTGATGCGCGTCTCCATCGACCATCCGCACGGAGTGAGAACGCCAACGGCGTTCCATCTTCCTGCCCGGGGTTGCGAGGGACGAGCTGCCCTGGGATTCGACCCTCCCCTCGGCACCAATCCTGAAAGGCGGTGAAGGTGCCGTACCTATCCCACTCTTTTCACCGAGAAGTCGGCGTTTTCGCAGTCTGAACCGACTGACACGAAAATGCGTAAAGCGATTTTCTGGCTCCATCTCGCCGTGGGCATCGTCGCCGGGAGCGTCATTCTCTCGATGGCGGTCAGCGGGGTGATGATCGCCTGGCAGCGCCAGATCACGGATTTGGCGGAGCGCGGATTTCGGGGTGCGGCCCGCCGCGGGGATCGCGGCTCTAACCCCGGAGACGTTGCTGGCCAAGGCGGCCGCGGCGAAGCCTGGGCTGCCTTTCGCCGGGCTCACGCTGCGCTCCGATCCGGCGGCTCCGGCAACGGTCACCTACGGGCGTGAAGGCGTTCTTTTGCTCGATCCGTACAGCGGCGAGATCCTCGGGGAAGGCGCGAGCGCAGTGCGCGGATTCTTCCGCTGGATGATCACCTGGCATCGTTGGCTGGCCTTGGAAGGAGCGGGCAAAGACGCCGGCAAGGCAATCACGGGAGCGTGCAGCCTGTGTTTTCTCGGGCTGGTCCTCTCGGGCTTCTATTTGTGGTGGCCGCGGCGCTGGACTCCGGAAGCGATCAGGGCGGTCGCGGTGCCGAACCTCAAGCTGCGAGGCAAAGCGCGCGACTTCAACTGGCACAATGCGGCTGGCTTGTGGTGCGCTCCCCCTGCTCCTGATTATCACGCTCACCGGGGTGATCATGTCTTACGCGTGGGCCAACGATCTGCTCTACCGGCTCACCGGCAACGAGCCGCCGCCGATCAAAAAAGAGGCGGCGCGGAGGGAGGTCCCGGCGGGGCGCGGCGGATGAGCGAAAAGCACGGCGAGTCACCCGCGAGCGTCCCGTGGGCCGGTCTCGATCCGCTTTGGCGGGACGCGGAACAGCGCGTAGCCGGATGGAAGATCTTGAGTGTCCGTTTCGGATCGGGGCCGCCGGGACAGATGACTTTCCTCATCGATCAAGGCGAGGGCGGCCGTCCCGATCTGCGCGGGATGCTCACCCTCAATGCGAAGACCGGTGAGACGGTCCGCTGGGAACCTTTCTCAGCTACAATGCCGGGCGGCGGCTGCGGCTGTGGGCGCGCTTCATCCACACCGGTGAAGCGGGCGGATGGTTCGGCCAGGCCCTGGCGACCGGCGCAGCCAGCGGAGCGATCGTGCTGGTCTGGACCGGCTTCGCCCTTGCCTGGCGGCGGCTGGTCGCGTCCGCGAAGCGCGCTCCCCAGGAAACCGGGTTGCCAGCCGCCACTTCCGAGGCACCATGAATGCGTGCCCGCGACCATGCCGATGCGCCGCGGGCCCGTTTCCGAAAATCAATCTTCTTTCCTTATATGCAAGTTAATGGCATTAACGCACTGGCCGGCAACGCTCCCGTAGCGTCTGGCCCCCTCTGATCGACCGATTTTCCACCTCAGCAACCGCACTCTATGATCCCACTCTTCGTCAAAGGCGGCCCCATCATGTGGCCCATTCTCTTCACCTCCCTCGTCGCTCTGACCGTGGTGTCGGAGCGCCTGTTTTTCATCATCCGGGAACGCTTCAAACGGCAGCCGCGCGTGGTCGGCGAGATTCTGGCCAAGGTGGAGAGCGGGGATTTCGACGGTGCGGTGCAGGTCGGCGCGCGGTCGGAGGACTTCGTGGCCGCGACGCTGGTTTACGCGCTGGAGAATCGGGACAAATCCGTCTCGGAAGCGCTGTTGCGCGCCGCCAATTGGGAGCTCAAGCGCTTCAACCGCGGACTGGCGATTCTCGATACCGTCATCACCCTGGCGCCACTGCTCGGCCTGCTCGGGACGGTCACGGGCATGATCCACTCCTTCAGCCTCCTCGGCGGGGGCCGAACTCGGCGCGCCGCAGGCCATCACCGGCGGCATCGCGGAAGCGCTCATCGCCACGGCGTTCGGCCTCGGCGTGGCCATTCTCGCCCTGCTGCCTTTCAATTACCTCAATGCCCGCCTGGAAGAGGCGCGCCATGAAATTCAGGATGCGGCCTCGCATCTCGAGCTTTACCTCGTGAAGCGCGCGCCGAATTGCGCTTTTGAAACATTGGAAACGGCCAAGGTATGACCATCCCCTCCCCACGCGCACAGAAGCGGGCGCGCATCGAAATCATTCCGCTCATCGATATCGTTTTCTTCCTCCTGGCCACGTTCGTCATGGTGTCGCTGTCCATGGTCAAGAACCAGGGCATCTCCGTGAACCTGCCCGTGGCCGCCACCAGCGCGGCGCAGGAGCGCAAGGATTACACCACCATCTCGGTGAACGAAAAGGGCGACTACTTTTTCAACAAGGAGCCGGTCACGCTGGAGCAACTCCCGGCGCGCCTCGCAGCCTTGAAAAACACCGATCCCGATCCGCGCGTCTTCATCAATGGCGACCAGAAAGCCGAGTTCGGCAAGGCCATCGCCGTGCTGGATGAAGTGCGCAAATTGGGCATCAGCAAAGTCGCGATCGAGACGAAGACCAAATGAGCGTCCTGACGGAGACGCCTCCGCCTTTCCCGCCGGGACGGCCGCCCGGCCGGGCGGCCTGCGCCCGCAAACGACGGGCGGCGGTTACGCTTTCGGGTTGCTGATTGCCGTCGGCATTCACGCCTTGCTGGCTTTTTTCTGGCCGGTTTCGCGCGGCCTCGACCAGCAGCCGGAATTCGATGTCGAAGCCGGCGATGCCAGCGTGGAAGTCTCACTGGTCGCGGCGCCACCCGCCGAGGAAGTCGCTCCCCCGGAGCAGCCGCCCGATCCCACCCCACCACCGCCTCCGCCTCCCGAACCCACGCCCGAGCCACCGCCTCCCCCACCGGAAAAGCCTCCGGAGATGATTCTCCCGGTGCCTCCCCCCCCGCCGCCCGAACCAAAGCGTCCGCCGGCTCCCCAGGATCACGCGCCCAAACCCAAGCCGCGCCCGGTCGCGCCGCACGCCGTGGGGGATGGCAGCTCGAAGATTCCCGGCAACGACGCCACCACCGCGAAAGCCGCCTCCGGCGCCATTTCCTCCAAGCCGGCCTACTTGCGCAACCCCCACCCCGCCTATCCCGAGGAAGCGCGCGCGGCCCGGCAGCAAGGCGTGGTCTCCCTGCACGTCAACGTGGACGCGTCGGGGCACGTGACTTCGGTCCGGGTCACGCAGTCTTCCGGCTTCCCGATTCTCGATGAGCGCGCGCGCAGCACCGTCGCCGAGAAATGGGTTTTCAAGCCGGCCATGTCCGGCGGGGTCGCCGTGGCGTCCGAAATCGCCATCCCGATCCGCTTCACGCTGGAACATTGAGCGCGGAGACGCGGCGCGGCGAAGCTCGAGACAGAGGAGGGATCCACGAAAGGCACGAAAAAGCACGAAAGTGGCTGGGAATACCTCCGACCGCCTTTTCGTGCTTTTTCGTGCCTTTCGTGGACACCTCTTTTGACTCCGGCTCCGCCGCGCCGTGTCCGCCTGGCGCGACGGGTCGGGAAATCGCCGTTTCTTTTACGCGTCACTGGACCAAATCCGGAGTTGCAGGGATGTTCAAAAAATTTGAGCGTTTTGCGTATTTACTTTGTCATATCCACCCCATTTTCGAAATGACCCTCCGATTTCCGAAGCTTTTCGTCCTTGCCGCCGTCTCCTTCGTGACCGCGGTGGGCCACGCCCAGGACCGACCCGGCGGCCGAGCCCTCCGTGCTCGCGGTGGCCAAGGCCATGCCGGCGGTGGTGAACATCAACACCGAGCGGGTGGTGCAGCACACGGTGCAGGATCCGTACGATCAATTCTTCAACCAATTCTTTGGCGGACCCATGCGGCGTCCGCGGGTGCTCTCGCAGAAGGTGCAGAGCCTGGGGTCGGGGTTCATCGTCGATCCGGCGGGCTTCATCGTGACCAATGAGCACGTCGTGCAGCGGGCGGCGGAGCTGAAGATTTCGGTGACCACGAACGACGGCAAGACCTACAACGCGCGCTATGTGGCCGGCTCGCAGGAGGCGGATCTCGCTTTCCTGAAGATCGACGCACCGCAGCCGCTGCCCTTCATCAATCTCGACCAACTCTCGCCCAATCTCCTCGGGGAGACGGTCCTCGTGCTGGGGAATCCGCTCGGCTACGGCAGCTCCGTCGCCCGCGGCATCCTAAGCGCCAAGAACCGCTCGGTGACGGTGGAGGAGGTCGACTATCGGAACCTCATCCAGACGGATGCGGCGATCAACCCGGGCAACAGCGGCGGGCCGGTGGTGGACATCAGCGGCAAGCTGGTGGGCGTGAGTTCGGTGAAGATGGCTTTTACGCCGCAGGGCGTGCCCACGCAGGGTCTGGGCTTTGCCATTCCCGGCGAAGTCGTGCGGCAACGCGTGGTGGAGTTCAAGGGACATCGCCTCCGGCAAGAGGATGGTGAAGCCCATCGACAACTATATTCTGGCGAAGAAATTCTTCGGGCTGCAATTGCAGGATCTTACGCCGGAATTGAGCGAAACGCTGGGCTACAAGCCCGGGACCGGCGTGCTCATCGCCGACGTGGAGCAGGGCTCGCCGGCCGAGCAAGCCGCATGAAACGCGGCCTTGTCATCAACCAGATCGGCCGCTATCCAGTCACCTCCTCCAAGCAGATCGAAGAACTGCTGGCCCCGATTGATACGGGCTCGGTCGTTGATTTTTCCGTGGGCGTCGTGCGGCGCATCCGCGGACAGGCGATCCAGCAAGTGCAGTCGGTCACCCTGACCGCACGCTGATTTTTATTCCCCATGATCAAAGTCGAAAACCTCACCAAGCGATACGCGGGCATCACCGCGATCAACAGCCTCAACTTCGAGGTGGAAAAAGGCGAAATCGTTGGCTTTCTCGGGCCGAATGGCGCGGGCAAGAGCACGACGATGAAGATCCTCACCAGCTATCTGCCGGCCACCTCCGGACGCGCGACCATTGCCGGGTTCGACGTCTTCGAGCAATCGATCGAAGCGCGGCGGCACCTCGGCTACCTGCCGGAGAATACACCGCTCTACACCGACATGCGCGTGAATGAGTACCTGCGCTACCGCGCCGCCTTGAAGGGCGTGCCCGGCCGCAAAATGAAGCAGGCCGTGGGCGATGTGGTCGAGCTCTGCAACCTGCGCGACGTGGAGGCGCAAGCTGATCGGCGCGCTCTCCAAGGGCTACCGCCAGCGCGTGGGCCTCGCCGATGCCCTGGTACACGATCCCGAACTGCTCATCCTCGACGAGCCGACCATCGGCCTCGACCCCAACCAGATCCGCCAGGTACGCGAACTGATCAAGAACCTCGGCGGCAAGCGCACCGTGCTCATCTCCACGCACATCCTGCCCGAGGTGGAGATCATGTGCTCCCGCGTGATCGTGATCCACAAGGGCAAGATCCGCGCGAGCGACACCGCGGAAAACCTGCTCAAGAACCAGCGCACCGCCGGCAGCATGCGCATCGAGGCCAAGGTCGGTACTGACAATGCCGCGGCGGATCTCGGCCGGCTGCCCGGGGTGAAGGACGTGGCCGTGGAGAAGGATGGCGACTTCAGCGTTTTCCAGCTCCGCCTCGAAGCCAATACCGACCCGAGCGAAGAAGTGATGCAACTCGCCGTGACCCGGCGCTGGACCGTCCGCGAATTGACCCGCCGCCGGCCGACGCTCGAGGACGTCTTCGTCGAACTCACGCACTCGGATAGCTGACCAACCTTCCTAATCTTAATCCCTCCCCGCTGAGAGAGTAAGATTAGGATCAAGAGTAAGATTAAGACCGCCCCCGGACCTTGCCGGAAACCCTCCTTTCCCAACCCTTCCTTCCACGACCCATCACCCCATGAAAACCTTCCTCACATTGCTCAGCCGCGAGGTAAAATCCTTCTTCTATTCGCCCATTGCCTACGTGGTGTTGTTCTATTTCCTGTTCCTCTCGGGCTTCAATTTCTACAGCCAGATCGCGATCATGAACGGCTTCCCGACGGAGGTCACCGTCGTCGAGGCTTTCTTTATGCCGGCGCTGTTTTGGTTCCCCTTCGTATTGAGCTTTCCGCTCATCACCATGCGCGTTTACTCCGAGGAGTTTCGCATGGGCACGTTTGAAACGCTGACCACCGCGCCGGTGAAGGACTGGCAGGTGGTGCTGTCCAAATTCTTCGGTGTCTTCATCTTTTACGTCATCCTCTGGGCGCCGACGCTGGTTTCGTTCGCCGCGTTCCAATACATCACGGGCAAGATGGCGGTGAATGCCGCCGGCGCCTACTGGGGCACCTATCTTCTGCTGCTGCTCATGGGCGGCTTTTTCGTCTCGGTCGGCTGCCTGGCCTCGGCCCTGACCAAGGACCAGATCAACGCCGCGACGATCTCCTTCACCACCATCACGCTGCTCCTCTTTCTCGGCTTCATCCCGGATATCGCGAACATCACCGCGCCCGGCATCAAGGACTTGTTCTCCTACGTTTCCTGCATCCAGCACATGGGCGATTTTTCCAAGGGGATCATCGATTCGCGCCCGATCGTCTATTACGTCTCGATGACGGTACTGATGTCGTATCTCACGCTCCAGGTATTCCAGTATCGCAAGTGGAAGGCCTGATTCCGCTCCCGTCACTTTACCTCCTTCTTTTCTCCCATGGCCACCTCCTCCACTCCCGAAGCCGCGCCGAAAGTCGTGAAGATCCAGCGCTTCCAGATCGGCTTGAATGTCCTCGTCCAGACGCTGGTGATCGTCGGCATCCTGCTGATGCTCAATTACATCGCCTTCCGGCACTTCAAGCGCTGGGATTTCTCCCGCGATAAGAAATACGAACTCAGTTCGCAGACCCGCAATCTGATGAAGAACTTGCAGAAGCCGGTGAAGGCCGTCGTCTTCTTCTCCAGCGCGGCGGAGATCGCCCCGGACGTGGCCAGCCTGCTGCGCGAATACGAGTACGCGTCGGACAAGAAGTTTCAGGCCGAGTTCGTGGACCCGTACCGGAGCATGACTCGCGCACAGGAATTGCAGGCCAAGTACAAGTTCGGCGCGAACGAGAACATCGTGATCCTGGACATCGCCGGGAAGAGCAAGTTCGTGAATGCGGCGGACATGGCGGACTTCGAAATGCCCGACCAGATGCAGGCGATGATGGGCAATTCGCAGCCGCGGCTGAAGGACTTCAAGGGCGAGCAGGCCATCACCAGCGCGCTGCTCGAGCTCACGGAAGGCAAGGCGAACAAGCTCTACTTCGTAAGCGGCCACGGCGAACCGGACCTCGGTTCGGCGGACCTGAAGGTCTTCAACGAAAGCCTCAAGCGGCAGAATATCCAGATCGACCCGCTGAATCTGCTCAACGTCAACAGCATCCCGGAGGACGCGCGCGCCCTGGTCATTTGCGGGCCGAAGTACGACTACTCGGAGCTGGAAGTGAAGTTGATCAACGATTTCTGGGACAAGAAAGGCCGCCTCTTCGTGCTGCTCAATCCCTTTGCCAAAACCGATCGCCTGACCGCGTGGCTGCATGACCAGGGCGTCGTGCCACAGGATGATCGCATCCTGCGCACCGGCACCTTCCTGAAGATGGACGACGAAGGAAAGCCGCAACTCACCACGGGGGTGATCGCCGACCCCTCGTTCGTGGTGCTGGACAGCCACACGAAGATCACCAAGGACCTCGAAGGCATCAGCAAGAAATTCCTCGGCGCCACGCAGTCGCTGCAGTTCGACAAGGCGCGCGAGGTCATCGCCAAGGTGCGTCTCATTCCCCTGCTCCAGTCCGGCGAAGGCTTCTGGGGCGAAACGGACGTGGCGACGGGCGATGAAAAGGTCTTCTTCGACCCGAAGAAAGATCACCTCGGCCCGCTGAACATGGCCGTGGCCGTGGAGAAGGGCGGCGTGGAAGACCAGCGGGTGAAGATGGACAGTTCCCGCCTCGTGGTGGTGGGCAACGCCGAACTGCTGGGCAACAGTGAATACCGGCTCTCCGAAGGCGTCTCCAATGACCTGACGGTCAACGTCCTGAACTGGCTGCTCGATCGCGAGGATGTGATCGGCATTCCTCCGAAGGAAAAAAAGAACGTCACGCTGAGCTTCGACGAGAAGCAACTCTTCGATCTCAAGCTCACCTTGATGGGCATCATCCCCGGCATCGTCGCCCTCTTCGGGCTGATCAACTGGTGGCTGCGCCGTTCCTAAGCTCCCCTCCCCTGCTCTCCCTTTTGTCATGAAACTGAAAAATACGCTTTTCCTCTTCGTCGTGGCGGCCGCGATTTTCGCGTTCATCTACTTCTATGAAAGCAAGCAGCCCACGTCGCAGGAGGCCACGGATCGCGCGGGCCGCGTGGTGCAATTCGACCGCGACAAGATTACCGCGATCACGATCAAGAATGCCGAGACGAAGATCGACCTGCACAAGAAAGATGGCGCGTGGTTCATCGAGGCGCCGGTCAAGGACCGGGCGGATGCGACGGCGGTGAACCAGCTCTTCACCACGGCGGAAGCGCTGAAATCCGACGAGTCCATCGCGACGGACAAGCAGGATGGCGGCAAGGACATGCTCAAGGATTTCGGCCTGGCGAATTCCGATACGCGGCTCACCTTCACCGGCGGGGACAAGCCGGTGGAGCTGCTGCTCGGCAAGGACGCGGCGGTGGAAGGGAAGATCTACGTGCGGCTCGACGATTCGAAGACCGCGCACGTCATCAGCAACGATCTCAAAAACCAGGTCTCGAAGAAGGTGGACGAATTCCGGGATCACAAATTGACGGACCTCGTGACCACACAGGTCAACCAGGTGCGGTTCAAGACCGCCGCCGGGGAAATCGAGCTCGACCGGAAGGACCAGCACTGGTCGCTCGACAAGCCGTTCAAGGCACGCGGCAACGACCAGAAAGTCGGCGACCTGATCTCCCAGGCGGCGAACGCGAAGGTGGATTCCTTCGTCGCGGATGCGTCGAACCTGGCGTCCTTCGGCTTGCAGGAACCGCGCGGCACCGTTTCGTTCAGCACCGAGGGCAGCAAGGAACCGGTGGTGTTGCAAATCGGCAAGGCGCTGGAAAAGGACAAGGAGAACATTTACGTGAAAGTTTCCACCCGCGACGCCGTGCTCGTGGTTCCCAAGTCGGTCGAGACCCTGCTCGATACCAAGCCGAACGACGTGCGGGACCGCAATGTGGTCCGCTTCTCGCCGGATATCGTGGACCGGATCAATATCGAGAGTCCCGGAAAGGAAAAGATCGTCCTCGCGCGCAAAGGCGAATCCTGGGTCCGCAAGGCCGACGGCAAGGACATCCCAATCAACGTCGCCGCAGCGACTCGGTTGATGACCGAATTGCAGACCCAACAGGTCGTCGGCTTCGTCGCAGACGTCGCCACCGAGTTGCCCAAATATGGACTCGATCAGCCACAGGAGACCGTGACCCTCAGCTCCTATTCCTCGGAAAACACCGCCGAAACCAAGGCCGGGGAGAAACCGATCGTCTCGATCCTCTTTGGCAAAGCCGAGGGCGACAATGTCTACGCCAAGCTCGACGACGAGCCGTTTGTGATCGCCGTTTCACCCACCTTCCTGAGCTTCGCGATGACCGATCCGCTGCAATGGCAGGAATTGACGATCTTCAAGAACAAGCCGGAGGACATCACCTCCCTCGAGATCGCCCGCGAAGGGCAGCCGACGCTCACGCTGGAGCGGGACAAGGACAAAAACTGGGTGCTCGCGAAGGGCGACGGCAAGGTCAACCAAACGAACCTCCAGTCGATGGTCAATACGCTGGCCAACCTGCACGCGGTGCGCTGGGTCGGCCCCACGACTCCAGACCAGGGGCTCGCGCAGCCTAGGATGACCTTCTCGTTCAAGACGGCCAGCGGCAGCGGGAAGCTGCTTTCGGCCTGCAGACGCCGGACATGCTGACCTACGCTTCGGCGGAAGGATTGACCGGAACATTCGGCCTGAGCCAGCCCGACGTCACCGCGTTCCAATTGCCCTACATCGAAGGCGCACCTCTGCCACCCACCGCAACGCCCACACCTCCGGCTACAGTCCCGCCGGCACCGCCCACGCCTGCACCGGCGCCCGAGGCCACGCCCGCTCCTGCCACGCCACCCACTCCAACGACGCCACCCACTCCGGCAACGCCGCCCGCCCCGGCTCCCGTGCCGGCGGAACCCGCGAAACCGGAAGTTCCAGCCACACCGACACCCGTACCGCCGGCGACACTGAACCCAGCGACGCCACTCGTGCCACCAGCGCCCAACTGCACCACCCGCACCTGCGGCTCCCCTTCCGCCAAATGCAGAGGCGCCTCAGCCGGCACCTGCTCCCGCTCCTACCCCCGCTGCTCCTCCTTCGCCCGAGCCCCCAAAGTAGGCGCGTTCACGATTCCAAGATGTCGGATAAACTGCCGCATTTTGGCAGTTTATCGCGAATATTCCGTTACGCAGCCCATGCAGCCCATGCACCATGAGGTGCCAAAGACCGTGTTAGGGTATCATGCTTAAATGAACCCGCCTTCCGATTACCCCTCGCTCGGACACACTCTCTGGAACGGAGATGAACGAAAACGGCAACTTTGCCAAACGAACCCATTTTCAACGGCCCTCGAGGCGGTTCTGGAATGGCTCCCCACAGGGAAATTAAGCCGCCTTAAGGTGCCTTAAGCCGATTCAAGTCGCGTTTTTTTGCGCTTGTGGGAGGCCAAAAAGCGCCTGCTTTCTTTCACCGCCTCTAACGGGCGGATTGGAATCAGCAGCAGGTATTTCTGATTCGATGACGAGATCGACGGGCAACGGGCGCCCTCGCTTTAGGAGCGCCTCCTTGGCAGCCTCCCGCAGGACGAAATGTTTGGTCAGCACATGTTTGGGCGCTTCCGTTCGCCACGTCTCCCCACGCTCGTAGCCGCCATGCTTGAGCAGTGCAATCAGCACCCCGTCATCCTCTTCCATCCGCCAGGAGGCCAACATGCGGAGCGCCGTGCGCAAGCGGGACGAGCCCCTATCGAGATCGTGCTCTGCCTCCGAACGCGCCGCCTCGGCCTTGAAAAAGTCACGCAACGGGTCGTGGATGATTCGATCGAATGGAATTTGTCCGTCGACGAAATCGTATGACCAGAGCGCATTCGCGGTCTCGACCGGCATGGAGCGGGCGCAATGGTCCCAAAACTTCGCCTCGCCGTTCGCAAAATCAGGCCGCCGCACTTCCAAGGGCGGCCGGCCCTTTCCGAGCAGTAGCTGATACTCGAAGTCGAAGTCCTGCCGGCCCGCATAGGCGAGTGCTTTGAGCACGACCAACTGCCGCGGCGCGGGCAGCGTCCATCCCAGCTCAACGAGCCGCGCCCAGCGCAATCGTCGGGCGAGAGCCTGGATGCCAATCAGTGACAACCGTTCGGAAGAGGAAGTAATCCAGGATTCAATTTCCTCGTCCTTCACGAGAGAATCGAGAATCCATCCTGTTTCGAGAACTGCGGCCGCAGCGTTCGACGGCACTCCAGCCTCGTTCCGTTTGAGCAATGCGACCGCGGGGCCAATGATGCCGCGCCAGCGCTGAGGCTGTTGCAGTGCGGCCATCAAGAAGAAGTCTGATCCGCGAGTGAGGGTGGGCACGGGCAGGAGGCACCACGCCATGTTTTCGGTCATGGCCTGATTGGCAGCCACGCCGTTGGCGATCCGTTCGAGGCAAATGCGCGCGAGTTCATCGCGAGTGGGCTTGGGAGCGTCGACGCGAGCCAGGTATTGCCGAGCTGCTCGTAAAACGGCGTCCTGATCGGCTCCGGGAGTCAGGGCGGCAACTTTGGCTTGCAAGCGCGCGACCATTTTGAGCGCCGGCTCATTTCTCGGAAACCACGCCAGCATCTGCAGGCCTTCGGCGCGCTCCTGCAGCGTCGGGCTGGGCGACAGGGGCTGATCCTCGCGGCAGTCGATCAGCCCGAGAACCGTCCAGGGTATTTCTTTCGCCGTGAGTGAATCGCCGGCCACAGCCTGGAGATCGTCATCCGCCACCGCACCCTCGCCTTCGTTGGAAACCAGTGCGCCGTGCCATATCGCGTAACGGACGGTATGTCTTTTTCCAGCCTCCGCACGATAACCGGCAACACTAGAAACTGACGTGCTGGCAAGATTACAGGGGAATAACTATTGCCGCAAAAACTCGAAAGATGAGCCTGGGCCGGCGCCAGGCACCCGCCGCATCCTTGAACTCCAGTTTGATGTAGAGGTCACTGTCCTGCGAATCGAAAGAGCGGTCTTCATTCGTGCGATTTACCAAGTAGAGCGGCACTCCGTTTGCCGTAGGATTGGCAAAGTCCGCCCATAACGTCACCTCGCCTCGCGGGCAGGCACACTGGCCGGCAGATCGACGATGGGCTTCGGGCGGTCGCCTGCTCCATGAAACCGAGCTGAGGGGTTTCTTTCCAAGTCCGCATTATCGTCGGCGAGGCACGGTGGGACGCGGGCGATCATCCAACCAATGGTCAGCACGATCAGAAGGATCCGGGAGGGTTTCGTCATACCAAGCGGAGGAACAAAAAGCATTCATCACAAATGGGAAGCTTCCACAAGCACCTTGCATCGCCACGAGTCGCTTGCCGGCACATTCCGACACTCTGACTTACCCGGCCTTCCGGCTGGCCGTGTAGAGGGACACGATCCCTCCGCTCAGCGGTTGGTGTTCGGGGTCGCCGAACCCGGCATCCTCGAGCAGCACGCCCATGGCCGCCCCCCTGCGGAAATTGCTCGATGGAGTCGCCCAGGTAGTCGTAGGCCGCCTTCTTTCCCGTGAGCAGGGCGGCGATACGGGGCAGGGACGTGGTGCAGATAAGGGCGGTAAATCCACCGCAACGGGGCTGGCGGGACGGAGAAATCGAGGATCAGCACATGGCCGCCGGGGCGCAGGATTCGTCGCATTTCTGCGAGAGCTGCCGGCCAGGACGACATATTGCGCAGGCCAAAGGCAATCGTCACCACGTCAAAAGTGGAATCTGGGAAGGGCAATTGCAGCCCATCGGCCGCCACCAGGTGCTCCAGTCCCTTCCGGCGCGCCACAGAGAGCATGGGGGGACAAAAGTCCGCGCCGACGACCAACGCCCCGGGGCAGGTCCCCCGCAGGGTCAGCGCGAGGTCGCCGCTCCCGGTGGCCAGGTCCAAAATGCGCGACGGCTCCCAGGCCCGGATCAGGCGCGCGGCACGTCGGCGCCAGAGAAAATCGAGCCCTCCACTGAGTAAATGGTTGGCCAGGTCGTAGCGCTCGGCGATCTCGCCAAACATGGCTTGGACGAACTGGCTCTTCTTTTCCGGAGGGGGCAGGGTGGGCGGCATGGCGGATTTTCTAACAAATGGGAGAAAACGAGGGGAAGGTACAACACATGCTCCAATCCCAAGCGCCCACGTCCAGGTCCGCATTGCGCCCTGGAAGTGTGGGCGTCCCATGACCAACGATTACCTCAGCAATGCCAAAGTCCTCATCATCGACGATGAGCCGGCCAACGTGCGCTTGCTGGAACGGATCCTGGCGCTGGCGGGTTGCCATCATGTGCGCTGCACGACGGATCCGCGCCAGGCGCTCGCCCTTTTCCTGGAAGTGGAACCCGACATCGTGCTGCTGGACCTGAACATGCCCCACATGAACGGATTTTCCGTCCTGGAGCAACTCAAGGCCGCCATCCCCCTGGAAGATTATCTCCCAATTCTGATTCTCACCGCTGATATAACGGTGGAGACGAAGCGCAAGGCGCTGACCAGCGGGGCAAAAGATTTTCTCACCAAGCCCCTCGATCACGCGGAGGTCATCCTGCGCATCCAGAATCTCATCGAGAACCGCTTCCTGCGCCTGAGCATGCAGCGGCACAATCTCGATCTCGAGCGGCAGGTCCAGGAGCGCACGGCGCAACTGGAAGACACCTTGCACCAGTTGCAGAATACCCAGGAGCAGATCGTGAAACAGGAGCGGCTGCGGGCGCTGGGGCATGATGGCCGGCGGTATCGCCCACGATTTCAACAACGCGCTGACCATGATGCTGGGCTACGGCGAGCTGCTGCACCCCTGGCTGGAGGAGCACGGTTCCAAGCGCGAGATCACCTATCTCGGTCATATCGTCTCCGCCGCACAGGATGCTTCGCACGTCGTCAGCCGGCTGCGCGAATTTTATCGCCCGGCGGAGGACAACGAAATCCGCCTGCCCGTGGATTTGAACGATGTCGTGGAACGGGTCATTTCGCTCACCTCTCCGAAGTGGAAGGGGGAAAAGCCGCGCCGCCGGGGTGCAGATCGAGATCGTCAGTAACCTGGCGAAGATTCCGCCGGTCGCGGGAAATGCGGCCGAATTGCGCGAAGTGCTGACCAATCTCGTCTTCAATTCCGTGGACGCGATGCCGAAGGGCGGCACCATCACGCTCTCCACGCACGAGGAGATCGACGGCGCGACCATCTCGATCTCGGACACGGGCACGGGCATGTCGCCGGAGGAACGCGAGCGCTGCCTGGAACCGTTTTTTACGACCAAGGGCGACCACGGCACCGGTCTCGGGCTGGCGGTGGTGTATGGCATCGTGCAGCGGCACAAGGGCACGATCGAGATCACCAGCGAGAAGAATGTCGGCACGACCTTTTCCATCCGTTTCCCCCGCCACGGCCGAGGCGGAGGCGGAGGCCAAGCCGGAAATCGCGCGACTGACCGCACGCTGCGCGTGCTGGTGGTCGACGACCAGGAAATCATCTGCGAATTGATCGCCGAATATCTGCACAGCGACGGCCACACCACGGCGTGCGCGTTCCGCGGCGATGAAGCGCTGGAGATTTTCCGCAAGGGCACCTTCGACCTGGTCATTACCGACCAGGCCATGCCGGCGATGAACGGCTCCCAACTGGCCGAGGCGGTCAAACTGCACTCGTCGGAGACCCCGGTGATCCTGCTCACGGGATTTGGCGATGAAATGCTGGCCGTCGGCGGGCACCCGCCCGGGGTGGACATGGTGCTGGGCAAGCCCATCAGCCACGCGGATTTACGGCAGGCGGTCTTTCAGGCGTTCAATACCGGCAAGAAGCTGGCGAGTGTTGCTTGATCGGCGCACCTCGCTGCGGGGGGCACTCCCTGGGAACGGTTTTAAAGTAACAGTATGGCCGCCCGGAAAGCGCGCTCGCGGCATTCCGGGGAGCACACTCGTCCGGAGTGTTGGCGAAGGCGTCCCGCCTTCGCGGACTTCATTCGTGCATCATAAGATTAACGCCCATAGCTTTTTAAGCGGTTTAAAAGTGCGTTTCGGCGGGACGCCGAACCAGCACTCGGGACGAGTGCGCTCCCCGGACTTTCTGCGTCGCACACCTGAGATGGGTGGCTACGCTTTAAATTGAAATGCTCAGCTTTTCGCCTGGATGAACTCGAGCAGGTCGGCGTTGAGTTGATCCTTCGCCGTATCGCCGAGCGCATGCGCGCCACCGGGATAGATCTTCAGGATGGCGTTCGGCACGAGCTTGGAGGAAAGCAGCGCGGCAGAGCCGATGGGCACGATCTGGTCGTCATCGCCATGGATGATCAGCGTCGGGACGTCGAATTTCTTGAGATCCTCGGTGAAGTCCGTTTCCGAGAAAGCCTTGATGCAATCATACGCATTCTTGTGGCCGCACATCATGCCCTGCATCCACCACGTCTGGATCAAGCCTTGCGAAACCTTGGCGCCGGGCCGGTTGAAGCCGTAGAACGGGCCACTGGCGACATCGAGGAAGAACTGCGCGCGATCGGCGAGATACGCGGTGCGGAACCCATCGAATACCTCGATCGGCAGGCCGCCCGGATTGGCCGGCGTCTTGAGCATGATGGGCGGCACCGCACCCACCAGCACCGCCCCGGCGACGCGCTTCGTGCCGTGGCGCCCGATGTAGCGGGCGACTTCGCCGCCGCCGGTGGAATGGCCGACCATGACGGCTTCCTGGAGGTCGAGCTTCTCGAAGAGTTCCGCCAGGTCATCGGCGTAGGTATCCATTTCGTTGCCATTCCATGGCTGGCTCGAGCGGCCATGCCCGCGGCGGTCGTGGCCGATGCAGCGATAGCCGTGGGAGGCGAGAAAATACATCTGCGCTTCCCACGCGTCGGCATTCAATGGCCAGCCGTGGCTGAAAATGATCGGTTGCCCGGTTCCCCAGTCTTTGTAGTAAATGGTCGTGCCGTCTTTGGTCGTGATGGTGCTCATAGGTGGTGGTGGTTGGTGGTGGATGTGGATGTGGATGAAAGTAGCAATCAGAACGCGAAGCAATCGCAACCCGAGCCCCAGAGCTCGCCGAGAGTCGAGACCCCGGAGCGGGCCGGCCGGCGCAGGACGCCGCTGCGCGGAAAACAGGCACTGCCGCACGCCGCCGTGTGCCGATGTCCGGGCGCGAGCGCGGTGCGGTTTTGCGCGTAATAGCCCGGCGCGCCGTAGCCGCCGAACTTCGCGACCGGGGACCAATCCGGCATCACGGGCGGCAGCGGTGGCGCATGACTGGAGAAGTCCTCCGCCGCGTGCACGATCCGGCCATTCATGACGGTCAGCACCGACTGGATGCCTTTGATCCGCTCTTCCTCGACGGAGAAGAAGTCTTCACTGAGCACGGCGAAATCGGCGAACTGGCCGACGCTGAGCGCTCCCTTGCGCTCCTGATCGTGCGAAAACCAGGCACTGCCCTGGGTGTAAAGGCGCAGCGCTTCCTCGCGGCTGAGACGGTTCTCATCCGGATACAAGGCCAGCCGCCGACGGTGCGTCCGCTGACCAGCCAGTAAAGCGAGTTCCACGGGTTGTAATTGGCCACGCGCGTCGCGTCGGTGCCCGCGCCCACGGGCACGCCGAGTTCCAGCATGCGGCGCACGGGCGGCGTGCGCCGCGCGGCCTCGGCGCCGTAGCGATCCACGAAGTATTCGCCCTGGAATGCCATGCGGTGCTGGATGGCGATGCCCGCGCCCAGCGCGCGAATGCGCTCGATGTTCCGATCGGTGACGGTCTCGGCATGATCGAAAAACCAGCCGAGCCGGTCGATCGGCACTTCGCGATGCACTTCCTCGAAGACATTGAGAAACCGCTCGATGCTTTCGTTGTAAGTGGCGTGCAGGCGGAACGGCCAGCGATTCGAGGCGAGCATCGTCACCACGTCTTTTAATTCACCTTCCAGCGAGGGCGGGAGGTCGGGACGCGGCTCGAGAAAGTCTTCAAAATCCGCGGCGCTGAAGACGAGCATCTCGCCCGCGCCATTGACCTTGTAGAAATCGTCGCCCTCGCCCGGCCTGGTCATCTTCATCCACCGCGCGAAGTCCTCCTTCTCGCCCTTCGGCTTTTGCGTGAAGAGATTGTAGGCGATGCGCACGGTCAGCTCGTCGTTTTGATGAAGCTGGCGGATGATCTCGTAATCGTCGGGATAATTCTGAAAACCGCCGCCGGCATCGATGCAGCTGGTGATGCCCAGGCGGTTCAGCTCGCGCATAAAATGCCGCGTCGAGTTGTACTGCGCCTCGGCGGGCAGCTTCGGCCCTTTGGCCAGCGTGGCGTAGAGGATATTCGCGTTCGGTCGCGCGATCAGCAGCCCGGTCGGCTCGCCGTTTTTGTCGCGCTGGATTTCGCCGCCGGGCGGGTTGGCGTATCGCGCGTGTAACCGCAGGCCCTCAGGGCGGCGCGATTGAGCAGCGCGCGGCAATAGAGGTGCAGGATGAAGACCGGCGTCTCCGGCGCCGCGGCGTTGATCTCCTCGAGTGTGGGCATGCGCCGTTCGGCGAATTGAAATTCGCTCCAGCTCCCGACCACGCGCACCCACTGCGGCGCGGGCGTGCGGTCGGCCTGCAGCTTGAGCAGGCGGAGCGCATCCGCCAGCGAAGGCACGCCATCCCAGCGGAGTTCGAGATTGTAGTTCAAGCCGCCGCGGATGAGGTGCAAATGCGAATCGTTCAACCCCGGCACGACGGTGCGCCCCTGCAAATCGATCTCCACGGTGTCTGGTCCGCGCTGGTAGCCTGTGGAGTCGTCCAGGCCGATCACGCGGCGTCTTTTACGGCCAGGCTGCTGGCGCGCGGTAGCTTCGGATCCAGCGTGGCGATGCGGCCGTGGTGAATGATGAAGTCGGCGGTGGTATTCATGGTGAGTTGGTGAGGTTGGATTTGACGAGCCGCGGTCCGTGCAGCCAGGGGTGGAAGAGCTTGACGAGAATCGGCATGCCGACCCACGTGAGCACCACGACGATGCCGGCGGCGATCAAGCCGGCGCGAATGACCACCGGCAGGCCCGTCCCCAGCCAGGGGTTCATGACCGTCGGCACCGCCATACTGATCGGCCATACGCCGACCCAGGAAAGCACGGCCATCTTCCACCGCGGCGGCATTCCCCCATCGGCCTGGCGAAACCACGCCTCGAGTCCCGTCAACTTGCGTACGATCAAGGGTCCATCGACCATGTGATCGATCGTCGCCGTCCATTGCTTATAGAAGGGCGACGCGTAAAAGGCGTCGCGATCCGCCGCGCTCGCGAAGCTCCGGAGGATCCCGTATTCGTCGGACTCAGAGCCGGGCGGCGGAAATAGTAAATGCACCCCGCGCGACCCCGGAACGTGGAGGGATTGGCTGGCGAATTCCGCCAGGAGGCGTTCGAATTCCGGGGCGTGCTCTTTCCGCACCGGCGGGTAATGGCGATATGAATGGTGCCGTCCATGTTAGAATTGCAGGGAAAGCGTGGCGGAGAAAAAACCCACGCCTCCGCCGCCCGCGGAGTGCACGTAGTTATCCGTCAGGAAATAAACATAGGACGAGGAAAGCAGCGCGTGCCGCTGGATGCGCCAGGTCATATTGATATCGAGCGCCGTGCCGATATATCGCGAGCGATTATCCGTCACGGGAACCTGGATGAACCCCGGCGGATCGTAGAGCGCATCCTGCGTGCTGTAGCGCCAGAAGACATCCACCCCGGTGCTCACCTGGACCTTGCTCGAGGGATTCAGCGTCAGCGACGGATGCACATCGATGATATTGGAAGGCCGCAGCAGGCTGGCGTCGTTGAAATAGCCGCTCTTGAAAAACAGCGGATCGAAAGTCTCCTGGCGTCCGTCGGTCGGATTGCGGTCGCCGCTCGCCACGTCGAATTTCAGGCCAAGCCGCGGCTGCCACGCCGCCTCTTGCCAGGAATAGCCCGCGTCGATGCTTCCGGTCCACGCGAAGATATCGTCGCTGCCGAAACTCCCGAACTGCACGACGCCTTCCAGTCCCAGTCCCATCCTCCTTTCTCGCCAAACAAACGAAACCCGGAGAATGACGATGCTGATTCGCCGTGCCGGAGGCATAGACGGAGTTTTCGCGCGCCAGGCCGAAGTAATAGAGATCGAGGCCGTTTCGATGCGTGCTATCGAACCAGTGCGTAAGGTACGCGCCCCAGAAGGTCGTGTCGTCGTCCTCCTGGTCGAAGCCATCGGTGCGCTCTTCGCCGGGACGAGTGAGAAAGGCCAGCGCCTGCCATTCCGCGCGCTCGTAGAGCAACTGCGCGCCATCGAACTTGAAAGGGATATTCGGCGCCGCGCGTGTCGCGACCAGCCGTCCGGAACCCAGGCTCATGCCAAAGCGACCGAAACGCACGGTGAGCTTTTGCTCCTCGGTGAGCAGCGGAACGACATCGATGAAGGCAAATTGCAGGTCGGCGGGATCGTCCTGGACGGGCGGCGCGGACTGTCCTCGTCCCACATGAGGCCGGAAATCCCTTCGACATAAATCCGCACCCGCTGGCCGAGGTGCAGGTCCGCTTCGAGGGTGATCCTTTGCAGGAGATATCCGTCGCGCCGGCCACCGAGCCCGAAATCGGGATTGCTCGTCAACTCCACGCGTTCGCGCAATTCTCCGCCCAGCGAGAGATACCACGAAGGGTCATCCGCCCGCAGACGAAGGTACTTCAAGGCATCGAACGGATCGGTCCGCAGCGCAGGATCGGCCAGGCAGGAGTAATCCTCATTGAACCGCAGCGGCAGGTAAGCCGGCGGCGGCTTCGGAGTCTCCGTGTCCGCCGCCGATCCCCAGGCGACGGGACAGCAAGAGCATGACGGCGGCGCAACGCATGGGCGTCGGCTTATTTCGTGAGGCTGCTATACGGCGCGGTCTCACGCTGTTTCAGGATCGGCAGCGTGGCCTCGATCCCCTGGCCGATTTTCTCCACCGCACCGTCGAAGAAACTCGGGCGGCTTCGATGACCCATTCGGTAATGGCAAACTTCTCCGCGAGACCCTGGGCCTGGAGGCGCAGCTCGGTATCGTAGGCGGAAAGAACGCTTTCGACAAAGGCGCGGTCCCCATCGCCGACATCGATCGTCGTGTTCCCCTTCGTCCCGGATGACGGGCGCCCAAGCCACCCGTGCCGCCTTGAGCCGCACGGCTTCCGGGCCGCGACCCGGCCGACCACGCGCAAGGTATCCAGCGAAAGCGCCGGCTCGTCTCCCAAGCCAATGATGAGGAGCTGCCTGGCGGGAATGGCGCCCTTCGGCGGCACGAGGAGGATCGATTCACCAAGCTCACCGACGAACTCGCCGCGATTGCGCAAGCTGGAGATCAGCCCCCCGACCTTCGCGTCGGAATCTTTCATCGCGCCTTGATAGGTATCGCCGGAAGCCTTGTGCTTGAAGGCGCAGATGATCTGGAGATCGGAATCCTGCGCATAAGGCCCGGTCATCTTCACCGAAAAGGCGATGCCGAGAGGCTTGGCGCCGACCGGTGTTTCCTTGGGCGCGCCGGTCGCTTCCGCGGGGGCGCTGACCGGGAGCAAGGCGCAAAGCGCGAGACTGGCAAAGAAGACCAGGCAAGGTTTTCATGTGCGCGTCTTAGTGTTTCTTGTCCGCCGGGACGACCTGCGGTTTCAGCGCGGATTGCGGCGCGTGATGCACCATCGTGTAGGCGTACTCGACGGCCGATGCCGTAGGCGCCGCCCTGGCCTTTGATGAGACCCATGAGATTGTCGTAATGCTCCTTCTTCGCCCAATCCCGCTGCCACTCGAGCAGCGCCGGGATCGTCGTCAGGCGGATCGCGCCCGCCTGCACCATGCGGGACAACGCCGCCTCGTGCGCCGCCTGGGAAGTCGCGCCGCAGCAGTCTTCCACGATGTAGATATTGTAGCCGGCCGCGATCATCTCAATGGTCGGCCAGGTCACGCACACTTCCGTCCACAGGCCGGTGAGCAGGATATTCTTCGGCCCGTGGCCTCGATCGCCGCGCGGAACCGGCGTCGTCCCCATGAATTCATGGAGGTGCGCTCGACGACCGGCTGGCCGGGAAGACATCGAGCAACTGCGGCCAGACGTAGCCGCTGAACGACTCGGTTTCCACCGCCGTGATGACGGCGGGGACCTTGAATTCCCGGGCAACCTTCGCGAGCAAGGTCACGTTGTTGACCAGCGACGCGCGGTCGATGCTGGCGACGCCAAAAGTCATCTGGGGCTGGTGATCGATGAAGACAACGGCACTGTCCTCGGCGGTGTAGAGTTTGTGGTAGTGGCTCATGCCGGCCAGAATGCCCCGGCCGATGCCGGTCACGCCATTGACCATAGCGGCGATCTTTCCGCCCTGCCGGGGAAGGGGCTCGACCTCCTCCTTTCGAAGGAGGCGCTAGAGGCGGACGAGCCCGCGGCGACTGGCCACGCTGATCGCCTCCGTCCGGCTGAGGACGTTCAACTTGGCAAAAACGCTGCGCAGATGGGATTTCACCGTGGTCTCGCTGATGCAGAGATTCGCGCCGATTTCCTTGTTGCTCCAACCTTTCGCCAGGAGTTCCAGCACATTGTGCTCGCGTCCGGTAAGCGCTTCGCTGCTCACGCTGGCGGCGAGCTTGGCCACCAGGCTGGGGGGAATGCACGTCTCGCCCCGGTTCACCCGCGGATGCACTCCAGCAGTTCCTCCCGATGCGTGTCCTTCAATAAATACGCCCGGGCGCCGGCCTTGACCGCGCGGGCAATCTCATTGTCGGTGTCATAGGTCGTCAGGACGATGACCCGGGCGGCGCCGTCGCAGCTGCGGATCTGCTCGATCGCCGCCACGCCATCCAAGACCGGCATGCGAAGATCGAGCAGCGCCACGGCGGGACGATCTCGCTGCCAAAGCTCCACGGCCTCGCGTCCATCCGCGGCTTGCGCGACGACGGTCATGTCCGGCTGCCGGCCGATGATGGCCGCCAGGCCTTCCAGGACGGTCACGTGGTCATCGGCAATCAAAACGCGGATCTTCTCCGGCGCGGCGCCGGCGGATTTGGTTTTCGTCGATCCATTCATGGGGCAGATCCGGAAGTGGCGCGTTCGGGTGAGGGAATGGCAATCGAAATCGCGGTGCCGGTGCCCGGCGCACTTTCGATCCCGATGCGGCCGCCCATGGCCTCGACGCGCTCCTTCATGCCGAGGAGGCCGAAGCCTTCGTGATGCGCGGCGGGATCGAAGCCGGAACCATCGTCGCGCAATTCCAAATGCACCGTCTCCGATTCATAGGAAAGCCGCGCGGTAAACCGGCGGGCCGAGGCGTGCCGCAGCACATTGGCCAGCGCCTCCTGCACGATGCGCAGGAGATTCTCCGCCGCATCGCAAGCGAGCCGGCGCGGAGTGCCGTTCACGGTCAAGGCGGCTTGCAGGCCGGTGCCGGCGGTCGTCTTTTCGAAAAGCGCTTCGATCGCCCCCGGCAATTCGTTTTGCTCGAGAATCTGCGGGCGCAGCGCGCGCACGGAGCGGCGCGCTTCCTGCAGACTCTCCCTCGCCAGTTGGCCGGCGCGCGCCACGTGCCGGGTTCTCTCCGCCGTCAAGCCGCGCCCTTCCGCATCCTCGGCGGCCTCCAGTTGCACGATGACGCCCGTGAAGCCCTGCGCCAGCGTATCGTGAATTTCCCGGGCGAGGCGGTTGCGCTCGGCCACGACCGCGGCCCGGCGGCTCTGCTGCGAGAGGCGCATGAGCTGGATCGAAAGCATCGCCTGGTGGGCGAGGGCTTTCGTCAATTCGATCTCGTCGCGCCCAAAAACGCGCGCGCCCTTGAACCGGATGCCGATGATTCCGGCCAGTTGCCGGGCGAGAACGAGCGGGCAGATGAGCAGAGCCCGGACTCCCTGCGCGAACAAGTGCGCCTTGAGGCTGGCAAACGGGCGCGTCAGATCGCCCTGGCGCCAGATCGCGGTCCGGCCATCGCCGAGCAGGACGCGGGTCGGCTCCTTGTCGATGTCCTCGATCAAGATGTGCGACCCGGATCGCAGCGCCTCCACCCACAGGGGAGGAGCCTGGCCGGTGACGGGAATGCTGCCCTCGAAATAGCCTGCCTCGCTGCGCGTGAGAAACCGGCCTTCCTCCGTCACTCCCAGCAAATCGAGGCGGTCTTGGTTGCGCTCCCAGATGGTGACGCTGAACGCGCCGAGTTGCGCCTGAATGGTGGTGACGACGTGCCGGGGCAATTGATCCGGATCGCTTTCCCCGGCCAGCACCTCCAGCATGTTCGCCAGGGCGTCCAATTGCCCGCGGGCGAGCTGTTCCGAAGCGCGCAAAGCGTGATTGCTTCGCGCCAGTTCCTCCGTGCGTTCGGCGACGCGCTGCTCGAGTTCGGCATTGGTCCGCGCGATGGATTGCTCTCCGAGTTTGCGCTCGGTGATGTCCATGAGCGTGCCGATAAAACGCACGGGCGTGCCCTGCGCGTCGAAAAATGCCTGGCCGCGCGCGGTGACCCAGCGCAGCGCGCCATCAGCCGCGTGGACGATCCGGTATTCGCACCGATACTCGCCGCCCTGCGCTCCGCCGAGGGCCTCCATCACGCCCGCATTCACGCGCGCGCGGTCCTCCGGATGCACGCCGTTCAAAAAGATCTCGTGCGTCACTTCCGTGTCCAAAGGCAACCCGAAGATTTCCTTCAGCCGCGGAGACCAATCGCCGGCGTTCGTGACATCGGTCGAATTCCAGACCCAGAGGCCGATCTGCCCGGTCGCGATGGCCAGCCGCAGGCGCTGTTCGCTGTCGGTAAGCGACTGGTTGATTTCCTGGAGGTGCGCGACCTGTTGCCGCAGTTCTTCGTTCTGGCGCCGGAGTTGTTCCTCGGCGGGCCGCGGCTCGAGGAGGCCGCCCGAGGGCTCCCGACCGCTGATGTTTTGTTTCACGCGGAAATCTTTCATGTCGGCGGGCGCACGCGGGCATCCTAACCGGATTTTGCCGATCGCGCCACGCCCCATTTTGCCGCGCGGGGCCTTGCTGCGTGGCTGCTTCGAAAACGGGCGGATGATAGTGGAGTTCCTGGCTCCGTCCTCGCGGTTGCAGGGTGGTCTCCGACAACCCGGAGCAATCGATGTCCGCTTTCCGACAAGCCACGCATAGCGCGGCGATGCCCGTATCCTTAAAGTAGCCGTGCAAGACAAAACACTCGGGTGCTGGAATCACCGGTTGCTCCAGTCCTGGGTTACGACAACCAACCAGCCGGAAAACGGAGTAACAACCATGAATCTGTTAACCAAATATAGTCCAGTCACCCCTACCCGCTGGAATCCGTTCAAGGAAATGGCCGACTTCGAGCGCAGCCTCGAGCGTTTCTTCGGCAAGACGCCGGCGGCCACGGGCAACGGGACGGAGGCGATCGACGAGAAACTGTGGGAACCGGTGACCGATATCACCGAGGACGACAAGGAATTCCTCGTGAAGGTCGAACTGCCGGAAATGAAGAAGGAAGACGTGAAGGTGACGGTCGAGAACGGCACGTTGCGCATCGGCGGTGAGCGCAAGGCGGAAAAGGAGGAGAAGACGAAGAAGTATCATCGCATCGAAAGCAGCTACGGCTCGTTCCTGCGGGCCTTCACGCTGCCCGAGACGGCGGACGGCACGAAGGTCAACGCCGAATACAAGGACGGCGTGCTGAAGGTCCATCTGCCCAAGACAGCGGAGGCCAAGCCCAAAGGCATCGAAGTCAAGGTGGCTTGAATCCGACCGGGGTGGACGGCCGGGCCGTCCACCCACGCGGCCATCGTTGTGCGTAAGAAATCCTTTCCGCTTTCCAAGGTCTATGGGCTGCTCGAGCCGGGACCGGTCGTGCTGGTGACGACAGCCGGCGAGAAGGGGCCCAACATCATGACGATGTCGTGGCACACGATGCTGGAGTTTGAACCGCCGCTGGTGGGTTGCGTGATCAGCAATCGCGACTATTCGTTCCGCCTGCTAAAGAAGACCGGAGAATGCGTCATCAACATTCCCTCCGTGGAGCTGGCGGAAAAAGTAGTGGGCTGCGGCAACACGTCCGGCGCCAACCTGGATAAATTCGAGAAGTTCTCCCTGACGCCCCGGCCAGCTTCGCAGGTGCACGCTCCGCTCATCGAAGAATGCTTTGCCAACCTGGAGTGTCGTGTGATCGATACCCGGCTGGTGGCATCCTATTGCTTTTTCGTCCTGGAAGTCATCAAAGCATGGATGGATCCTGCGAGGAAAGAGGCGAAGACGATGCACCACTTGGGACGCGGTCGCTTCATGATCGCCGGCGAGACGATCAAGCTGCGTTCGAAGATGAAATAGCCGGCTCGCGAAGCCTCAGCGCCGTTTGGTGCGCCGTAATGTCAGCGCGGGACACGGAGCGAGGCCAATTCGGTGCCCAGGCAACAGCCGATCCGCAGGGCGACGACACGCCGGGCGGCGAGGGACGCCGCAAATTGCGCCTCTCATTTGGCTTTGGATCGGACCGGTTTTTTCGCACGAGGGCATTGGCGAGAACATCATCGACGTTGGCCGCGAGGGTGAACTTGAGCTTTCGTTTCACTTCGTCCGGCACATCGGCCAGGTCCTTTTGATTCAGTTTCGGAATGATGACCTGCCGGATGCCGGCGCGCACGGCGGCGAGGGGTCTTTTCTTTCAAGCCTCCAATCGGCAACACCAGACCGCGCAGGGTGATTTCGCCCGTCATGGCCACGTTCGCCCGCACAGGCGTATTGGTGAAGAGCGACGCCAGTGCCGTAAACATCGCGACGCCAGCGGACGGGCCATCCTTGGGCACGGCGCCACTGGGCACGTGGACATGAATGTCGGTATCCTTGAAGACGGCGGGATCAATGCCGAGTTGCTGCACGCGGCTGCGCACCAGGCTGAGCGCGGCTTGCACCGATTCTTTCATGACATCGCCAATCTGTCCGGTCAGCGTGACCGCGCCTTTGCCCGGATAGCGCGCGGCTTCGATGTGCAGCACCTCGCCGCCCACCGGAGTGTAAGCGAGGCCGGTGACGACGCCGGGGGCATTCGTCTGGAGACGCGTTTCGCGGATGTATTTCGGCGGACCGAGCACTTCTTCCACAAATGCCGGAGTGACGCTGATTTTCTCCCGCTCGCCGCGGGCCACCTGGGCCGCAACGGAGCGGCAGACGCCGCCGATCTGCCGCTCCAGCTCACGCACGCCCGCTTCACGGGTGTAATCCTCGATCACCTTCGACAAAGCCCCGGGCGCCCATCGGCATTGCCCAGGCTTCAAGCCATTCTCCGCGAGCTGGCGGCGCAGGAGATAGTTTTTCGCGATGGCCAGCTTTTCGCGGTCGGTGTAGCCAGGTATTTCGATCGTCTCCATGCGATCGCGCAGGGGAGGCGGAACATTGCCGATGTAATTGGCCGTGGCGATGAAAATGACCTGCGACAAATCAAAGGGAACATCGAGGTAATGATCGACGAAGGCGTGGTTCTGCCGCGGATCGAGGACTTCCAGCAAAGCGCTCGAGGGATCCCCGTGGAAGTCGGCGCCGAGTTTGTCGATCTCATCGAGCATGATGACCGGATTGCGCGTGCCGCAACGGCGCAGCTCCTGGATGAGGCGGCCGGGCATGGAACCGATGTAGGTGCGGCGGTGTCCGCGAATTTCCGCCTCGTCGCGAATACCGCCCAGGCTCAAGCGGACGAATTTGCGGCCAAGGGCGTCAGCGATCGATTGGCCGAGACTCGTTTTGCCCACGCCCGGTGGCCCGAGGAAGCAAAGAATCGCCCCGTGACCCGCAGGGTTGAGCTTGCGCACGGCGAGGTACTCGACGAGCCGCCGCTTTACTTTCGCAAGGTCGAAATGGTCGCGATCGAGGATTTCCTGCGCGCGACGCAGGTCCAGGTTGTCTTCGCTCAATTTGTTCCACGGCAGTTCGGCGACGGTCTCCACGTAGCTGACGATGACCGAATACTCCGGGCTGGCCGGCGGGATATAAGTGAGCCGCTTCAATTCGCGCCCGGCTTGTTCGAGGACGGCAGCGGGCGGCCCGGCGGCCTCGAGATTCTTGCGAAGTTGAGCGACCTGCTCCTCGACGCCTTGTTCCTCCTCGCCGAGTTCGCGCTGGATCGCCCGGATCTGCTCGCGCAAATAGGCACGCCGCTGCAAGTCGGTGAATTTGGAGCTCACATCCTGCTGGAGCTTCTGCTGGATGCGCGCGATCTCGAGTTGCGCACTCACGCTCTGGTACACGGCGCGCACCCGCCGCACAATGTCCAGCTCTTCCAGTAAATCCTGCTTTTGAGATACTTCGAGGTTCAGGTTGTTCGCCACGAAATCGGCAAACGCGCCGGGATCGGTGATATTGGCCAGGATCACGCGTAATTCCTCCGGGGCGCCGGGCGTTAATTCGAGCAGTTGCAGCGCCGTCTCGCGCAGGCCTTTCAGGATCGCTTCCCACTCGGGATTGGCGGCGGGCGGGGCAATCGACTTGAGCAACTCGACTCTGGCGCGGAGGTACGGCTCCGCTTGCACGACATCGCGAATGCGAAACCGTTCCAGCGCATTGACGACAAGCAGGGCGGATTCTTCGGACTGCCGCACGAGTTTCAGCACCTGGCACACGGTCCCCACGGGGTAAAGATCGTCCGGGCCCGGTTGATCCTTTTCCGACACCCGCTGGGCGATCACCCCGATGAACCGACTTTGGGGCAGGCTTTCTTCCAGCAGCTTAAGCGACTCCGGCCGGCCCACACTCAGGGGCATGATCGCTCCCGGAAAGACGACGTATTGCGGACGGGAAGAATCGGCAGAATGTCGGGAATCGCCGGCGGCCCGGGGTTCACGGGGTTCTCCGTCGCAGGGCGGGAGACGGTCACGAGAGACTTCGAGGGCGTTTCCTCCGAGGCTGTTTTCTTGAGGGCGTTTTCGATGTTCATGGGAGTAAAGGCAGGTAGATCCACAACAGGCCGTCGCGCTGCTGGGCCCGCACCCCGGCAGGATCGATGGCGCGCGGCAGCGGGATCTCGCGTTGAAAGACGCCCTGATCGATCTCCAGGGCGAGAACCTGGAGCGGCGGTCCTTCGTCCCCGGATGTTTCGAGCGGCTGCCGCCTGCCGCGGATCACCAGCCGCCGCGGCTCCGCGTGCAACTCGATGTGCTCTGTGACCACGCCAGCCAGTTCCGCGCAGACGACAATCTGTTCGCGGCAGAGGTAGGCATTGATGGCCGGAGTCCACGCCGGCTCGCGGGCGACGGAGAGGTAGCGGATACTCAACTCATACGTCATGTCGCCGAGGCAACCTCGCAACTGTCGGAGATAGGTGCTATGTATTTTTTCCATCGCGGAGTAGGTGTGATCGAAGAAGTGAGCTTGCGCGGCGGCGAGCGCTCACTCCTTTGGTGGCCAAATGGACCAAAGTCGGCTTGGTGTTGTTCACATGCTCCGCAATCGCGCCACCTTCTCCACTCCGGTTGCCATATTGGACCGGTATTTGTCGGCGGGTCAGTGGGTGGAGCTGGCCCGGCGCAAGGCAAGGCTCTTCAAGGTGGTGGCAACGGTTTTCTCCAGCGGCCCGGTGGTTTCGACGGCGAAGAAATGTGCGGAATCCACCTCCCCCGGTGGCTGATAGCCTCGATTCAACGTGGGGAAATCTTCCAGCCTGGCGTCGGAAACTTCGTCTACCGAGTGCGCCCGACGACCCAGTCGCCGACGGATCGCGGACTCGCCGGAGTTCGTTTCGATGAAGCAGTAACGGATTCCCGCGCGCTCCAGTTTTTTGCGGAGAGCATCGCGTCTCCGCCGTTCGGCGAAAGTGGCGTCCAGGATGACCATCTGACGGCTTCGAATTCGTTCGATCGCGCGGTGGGTGAGCGCGGCATAGGTCCGGTCGGACATCGCTGCCGAATACAGGCGCGATCGCCCGGCCGCTCCGGTGCGAACATGCACCGGAACGCCGGCGAGTTCCTTGCGCACACGATCGGAGGAGAAAACATCGCCAGCCAGCTCGCCGCCCAGCGCCGCGGCCAGTGTGCTTTTCCCAGACCCAACCGTCCCATGACGATCAAGACCATCGGCTCCGAACCGCTGACGCATAGCGAAGGGCCAGTCGGAAATAGTGTTCTGCGAAGGCCCGGCTCTGCGCTTGCTCTGCTCCGACGACGCCGGGCGCCACGAGGCGGAGGCTCTCCACCTTCCCGCGGACGAAAGCGCGGTAGCACTTGTAGAAGTCCATGACTCGCATCGCTCCCGGGTCCGAGAGTGCCGTCGCGATGCGAGTCACGAAATAATTAGCCAGATCGGGGCGACCATGGAAATCGAGATCCATGGCCAGGAAGGCCACGTCATTGGCGACGTCGATCAACCGGAAGCGGTCGTTGAATTCAATGCAATCATAGATCGTGAGCTTCGTGGATGGAGATGAATGTGATCGAGATGTAAATCCCCATGGCAGTCTCGAATGCGCCCTGCCCGCGCGCGGGCGGCAAAAAGCGAAGCGTGGGCGCGGTAGAACCGCCCGGTATAGCCATGAATCGCGTCGAATGACGCGCGGGAAATAGTATGGCCCACGAATCCTTTCACCTGCCGGAAGTTCTCGTCGGTGCTGATCTTCAGGTAGGGCACCCTGCCCCACCGGGCGAATTCGCGCGACGCCGGTTGAGCGCTGTAGAATGACTTGAGCCTCGCGATAACCACATCGAGATCCCGCTCGGTGATCCGGCCGCGTTCGGCCAATCGCAACAGGAAACGACGGGTGGAGAGCCGCCGTATCTTCACTGCATACTCGACGACCTCCCCATGGGCGCCGAACATCAATTTCTTCCCTTTCCGGGTGATCGGCACGATGCCGAGGTAAACTCCCTGGGACAGACGCCGGTTGAGCATGACCTCGCGTTCACAAAAATGCCGCCGCTTCTCCAATGTCGAAAAATCGAGAAAGCCGAGATTCACCGGTTTCTTCACCTTGTATGCAAATCGCGGCGTCAGGACGACCCACGAAGCATGCGTCTGCAACATCCGGATGCGCGGCGGTTTCCCTGGGTATGACCGTGGGTCGTTGAGAACGCGAGCAAGCGCTCTGTCGAAACTACGGCACTCGGGAGCGTCTTCATTTGATGAGCGCCATGATCGGCTAAGGCACTGAAGGCCGCTCTCCCCATCTTGTCGAACAATCGCGCCGATTGCCTGCTTTCAGCAAAAACGGGGGAGCAATCGACAAGTGCCGGCCCAGCCAACGGGAATCACAGCGCATAGGTTTGGATCGCAAAGCCCATCCACGAACAATCAAACCTATGAAAACGCAAGAATCCACGGCGACCGCCTCCCCCATCGGACTGGCACCTTTTGCGATGCACCTCGCCAACATCCTGGTGCCGCTGGACTTTTCGGACATGTCGCTGAAGGCGCTGCGCTACGCGGTGCCGTTTGCGAAGCAATTCCATGCGAAGCTGACCTTAGTCCACGTGGTGGAACCGTTGGCGTACACGCCCGAACTGCCGTTTCCGCCGGCGATGCCCCCGTTCCAGGCGAAGGAAATCGAAAAGGCGCTGGAAGAGGTTCGCGACGCGAATGTGCCACCGGAGGTGCCGGTGGAGGTGGTCGCTGGCCACGATTTCCCGGCCGATGCCGTCGTGCAAATTGCCCGCGAACGGAAGGCGGACCTCATCATTACCGCCACGCACGGCCGAACCGGTTTGAAACATCTCGTCCTGGGCAGCACGGCGGAAAGGATCGTGCGTCTGGCGCCGTGCCCCGTGCTGGTGGTGCGCGAGCGCGAACACGACTTTGTGTGACGCATACGATGCCCGCGCCCTCGGCTCCGCCCGAACGCCGCCAGCGATCGTGGCGGGAGAGAGAACCGCTTGGTGAAGGCGATACGAAGATGATCTGATCTCGTTCGCGAACGAGATTCCCAGATAAATTCCCATGGAACCCAATGCCGCCCCATCCGAGCCCGAAAAGCCGGTCTCGGTCGTGGAGACGGAAGATCTGCGTGTCTGCTATGCGGATCCGGTGGTGCGCCAGCGAATGTGGGAGTTCCTCGGGGGCGGCTCCCTGGCCGAGGCCACCTGCGAATACGTTACGGGAGATAATCCCGTATCGTCGTCCCGGCAGCCACGACCGACACCGGATCTGAGCATGTGCCTGGACCACAATCTGGACATCGGCCGCGCGCTGTGGGACCGCGACTCGCTCATCGCATACCTCGACGTGGAATACGTGAACTTCGATTATCCGGCGGAGGCCTACCAAAATCCGGGGCGGGTATTCGATCTGCAGAAACCATTGGAGGCGGTCATCAGGACACTCCTGGAGGGCTGGGGCATCCGCCCGCTCCACGTCTTGAGCGGGCGGGGGCATTACTATGTGTGGCGCATCGAAACGAAGTCACCTTTGTTTCACGCCCTGGCCCAAATGGGCCACGAAGCACGGTCGCTCGTCCGGGTGAATGCCCGGCCGCATCCACCCCATGGCCGAAGTGTTTCTCCGGCCATGGGCGCGGCCTTCGCCGGACTCGGACTGGTGATGGAATTCGTGGCCCACCGGATCCAGGAATTGGCGGCGCCGCAATGTGCCATCCCCATTGAATTGACCGCCGTGGAGGCCGGTCCGCGTTTCCGCGACCGCGAGATGATCTCGATCGATATTTCGGAGTATGGCGATCCGCTGCATACCCGCACGATGCGCGTGCCGTTCAGTGCCTACTACAAGCCATCCCAACAGCGCTGGCTCATCGGCGAAAAGGCGCTCCAAGGGCTGCCTTTGATTCTCTTCATCCCACTCCAGGGCATTGAAATCAACGAGGGCCTGGAAATCCGGCGCGATCCGCGCCGGGCGGCGCAATTTGCGCGGGAGGTTTGCACGTCGATTCCGGAGCAAAGCGAAGGCACGGCCGCCCTGCTCGCCAGCTACCAGGCGTCCTCGCTGGCGGAATTTCACCGCTGGTTCCATGCCCAGGAGCCGCACGCACCCGAGGAGTGGCCCGAGACCTACGATCGCACGCCGATGGAGGGCTCTGCCGTGGTGCGCCCGGAAGGTATTGGAGCAGCCCAACGATGTGCTCCTGCACCCGTCGAGCATGCGGCTCATCACGCGGGTGTTGCTGGCCCTCGGCTGGCATCCACGGCACATCGCGGGGCTCATTTGCTCGAAGTTCGCCCGGGATCACGGGTGGGGCGGGCAATGGCTGGAATGCGATCCGGCCACGCGAGCGGATTTCTATACGCGGGTCTTTGCCGGGTTATTCGCCACGGCCGCGACGACCTGGTCGATTTCAATTGCCAATCGTCGCAGGAAGAAGGGACGTGTCCGGTGGCGAATTGCCCGCACAACCTGGAGCTGTTCCGGCAATCGGCGCTGGCCCGAAGACATTATGACAAACTGGCCCATCGGCCTATCCACCGGCTGTTTTTACCAACGGAACATTCTTGATTGCCTGGAGCCGATCCGCGCGAACGGCTTCAGCATGATCGAGGTGTGTTCGTCCCCTACCCACCTGGACTACCACGATATCGGCGCAGTGCGGGCGGTGGCGGCGCGGATCGCGCAACTGGGGATGGAGGCGTATTCCTTTCACGCGCCGTTTGCGGACTGGATCGATATTTCCGCGCTGGATCGGGATTATCGCCACCGGGCATTGCAAGAGATCCTGCGCGCGGTGGAAGCGGCCGCGGCGCTGGAGGTTACACTATTTCGTGATTCATCCGGGACCGGAGCACGCAAATATGCCGCGCAGGAGGAGCGACTCCGCCGCATGGAGAACACGGTGAGGCGTGATCAACGAGGTGGCGCGGCGGTGTGGGGAGCTGGGAATCGGTTGTGTGCTGGAGAACAAGCTGCCGCATCTGCTCTTCAGCAACATCAGCGACATCCTCTGGATCCTCGCGGCACTCGATGGCGTGAACGTCGGGGCCTGCCTAGACACGGGGCACGCTTTTCTTTCCGACGATCTGCCCAACCTGATGCGCAAGCTCGCCGGCCATTTGCGGATGATACACGCGCACGACAACCGGCACCAATTTGACGATCATCTTCCTCCCGGAGATGCAGGATCGACTGGCCGTGGCTGATGAAGGAACTCGTGGCCACCGGGTTTCAGGGAACCCTGGTGCTGGAGATGGCGGGGACGCCCGATCCAAATACCACGCTGGCGAACGCACGGCGCGGCCGCAGTTATCTGCGCAAGGTTGCCCGACAACTGGCGCTGAGAGACGCGCGCTGAAAAAGCGGGATGCTTTGGAAGCCGGAGCAAAATTCGGCGTCGCTCAGGCGGGATGGAGTGCCGCGAACTTCAGGAGCAAGACCTGTTCGTCCACCATTTCCTTATAGGTCATTCCCACGCTGAATCGGCGGAGCTTTCTGAGCGGATTATTTTGGGCGTGACTCAATAGTTCGTAGAGCTGCTCGCTCTCGTCGCGCTCAAAAAGCGGGCTTTCGAAAAACTCGCGGGCGAGACTAAGCCCGTAATCCCCACCCGCCCGGAATTCGACCAGAACGCTTCTCCCTTCTGTCCAGATCTCGATACGCCAGCGGTCTTCGGGCTGCGTGGCTTGTTGATTCTCAAAAAACAGCACCCCGGCATTTCCCTTCTCTGCTGACATCTCCAGCACAGTGGAAAAATACTGCACCACATCCCAGGCGGTGAAGGGCAGTCCGCCAGTTCGGAGAGCAGGCGCCGGCAGGGGCAGCCGCACTGGTATCTCTTCGGAGGCCATCAAGGACGGAAAATGGGTGCCTGCAGTCGCGAGCATCAGTAACGCCGCGCCTCTCGCCCACCAATTCGCGTTCCTCTGCCATTCCTCTTGGCGGATGGATGCCTTCATCGCGTGATCGCCTTCCTAGGCGGCGAAGCCAAAACGATGACGCACCTCGGCGGTATCGATATCGAGCGCGTGGCAGAGGGATTCCGAGATCAGGCGCTCGCCGGCGACCTTCAGCATTTGATCGAACTGCGGCTGCGGAATTTCGACACCCTCATGTTTGATGGAAAGAATGCGGGAGCGAGCGTGCAGCAGTTGCATGAGATATTCCTCGGCTTCGATGGGGTCATTGGTCCGGTGCGTACCGGCGGGCTCCTGCGAACGAGGGTGACGGGCGTAATCGATGGTGAATTTGTAGAGCATAGGGTGCGGTGGGGTTTAACTTCAGGAAAGAATCGCATCCGGCCCATGATGACGCTCGCCCCCCGTTGGCCAAAACCATCCGTACCTTGGCGTGCGGTTTCCGGGTGCCGCAACGAAGTCCGGGGCGCCCGGATTTTCAATCAACGGGGACAAGATAGGTTCGCTCTCCGGCAAGTATGGATGAGCCGGAGAGTGGCCGCGGCTGCATGGTTGACCCATGAAAAAGAAATCCGAAAAGACACCTCACAAACTCGGTGCCGATTCACGCGATCCGGGGGTCAAGACACATCCGCGGGATGCCAACTTCAAACAATCCCGCGACGTGCACGAAGACCGGGGCGAGCGCCAGATCAAGATGGGCGCCGCGCCGCGCACCCCTTCCCGGCGAATCAGCTAACGTAACCGGATGAGGCCCCCGCGGTTTCGATGGATCAATCCCGACTAAACCGAAAACCGGCGTAAGTCGGTCGATTGCTCGAGACGCGCGATTTTGAGCCATCCGCTCAAGCGGCAACTGAGACCGCTTGGTGGGCGGCACGATTGCGGCGGAGAGTCTCGCGAATGGTGGTCACGAGGACATCGAGGTGAACGAAGGGCTTTTCGATGAACGGATATCCTTCGAGCCGGCGGTGTTGCATCGGGTTGCCCGACATGAAAACGACGGCCGCGTGTGGCCGTTGAGAACAAAACCATGCGGCTAATTCGTCACCGAGCATGCCAGGCATCTCGATGTCCGTGAGCAGGAGGTCGATATGGGGGGTGCGGCGCACCATTTCTTTCGCCTGCGCGGCATCCTGCGCGGTCAGGACGCGGTAACCACAGTGTCCCAATAGTATTTCCGCGACTTCGCAGAGGGCGGGTTGATCGTCGACCACGAGGATGGTCTCCTGTGTGGGAGAAAGCAGAACGGAGCCTGCCCCACGGGGCATGACAGATATGGGTTTCATGAGCATCGGGGCTTTCGGGCATCAGAGGGTCATGGCGGCAGGCAGGAGCGAGCCGAGCATGGTGGTCGGAAAGACCGATTCGGCGAAGCGGCGGTGACCGCGACGCGGCTTCGATCCCAGCGCGGACTCAGCGTCTTCCCCCGTGAGAGCGCGGCGGTCGTCGTCGGGTGTGGCGGAGCAATGGGCGAAGAAGGCGATGCCGGATTGGGCGGTTACTTGTCGCAGATAGCAGCGCAGACCATCGGCGTGAGGCGCCACGCTGCGCATGGGGTCAAACAAGGCAATGAGACTCATCGTTCCGCGCTCCGCGTTCTCGAGCAGTGCTTCGAGCCACTGCCTGGAGGATCTCGATAGACTGGTATCTCCGCGCAGCGACAGGACGAGAAATTCGCTGGCCGCCGCGTCGCGCGAGATGTCGTCGGTGAGAGCGGGGAGATCGATCAACTCCAGACGCCAGCAAGCAGGGTCGGCGGGGGGCAAGTCGCCCAACGAGACGGCGAGCATGTCACTGAAGCGCTTGGCGCGCAGACCGGTCGCGCGGTCTTCGTAAAGGATAGTGATGCCGCAGTGGGCCGAAGAATCGCTGGGAGCCGGATGGATGTTACGGTTCTGGGTGTTCATAATCGTGTGGCGCCGACCATAGGGGGCGGTAATCGTGCCCGCTATGAGCCAGGACTCCGTTTGTCGCCGAGCCAAACTTCCGATAAGGGATAGGCAAAAGGCTTATTCAGCCGCGGCGACGGAGAAGGTATTTTCCGTACTCGATGCTCCAAAACGGAACAGTCGAGACGGCCAGAATGGCGAGCAGTTGACCGATGGATAACGAGACGGTGCCAAACAGATTTTGCAGGGCCGGCACGTAGACAATGGCCAGGGTCGAGGCGACCGCCAGCGCCACCGACACGAGCGTCATCGGGTTGGACTTAAAACCGAGGCGGAAAATCGAATCGCGCCAGGAACGCGCCGCCAGGGTCTGGAAAGCTTGTCCGCTCGCAAGGGTCAGAAAGATGGCGGCCTGCCACGCGGGGTGATGGCGGTGCCAAAAGAAGAGCCCGACCGCCAGGGAAATGAGGCCCAGCAATGCCCCGACACCCACGATATGCCGCACCATGCCGCCGGCGAAGATGCTCTCCCCTGCGCGGCGCGGCGGGCGGTTCATCGTATCCCGCTCGGGTGGCTCCACGCTCAGGGCGAGACCGTTCAATCCGTCGCTCACGAGATTGATCCAGAGGATTTGCACCGGCAGCAGGGGCAGCGACAGGCCAAAGAACGGCCCGAGCAGCATCACGAGCAATTCGCCGAAGTTTCCCGCCAGGACATAGCGGATGAACTTGCGGATATTGTCATAGATCGCGCGGCCTTCTTCGACCGCCGCGACGACAGTGGCAAAGTTATCGTCGAGCAGCACCATGTCGGAAACCTGCTTGGTGACATCGGTACCGGTGATCCCCATCGCGACGCCGATATCGGCTTGCCGCAGTGCGGGAGCATCGTTGACCCCATCGCCCGTCATCGACACCACGTGGCCACGCGCCTGCAGCGCGCGAACGATTCGCAATTTATGCTCGGGAAGGACTCGCGCGTAAATTCCGATTTGGTCGACGAGCGCCTCCAGGCGCTCGTCCGGCATCGCCTCGAGTTCCGCCCCGCAGAGAACGGGGCCTTCGATACCGAGTTCGCGGGCCACATGCTGGGCGGTGAACGGATGATCGCCCGTGATCATCACCGGGCGGATGCCCGCGGTGCGGCACGACTGGACGGCGGACTTCGCTTCCGCCCTGGTCGGATCGGACAGGCCCATCAATCCGAGGAAGACGAGGCGATGCTCATCGGAGACGAGGTTTTCGCCCGAAAGAACCTGGCGATAGGCGAAGCCGAGGACACGCCGGCCGGTTTGGCCCCATCGTTCCCCCGCCAGGCGAATCGCCGTGCGCGCGGCAGAATCGAGCGGTCCTTCCCCTGCTTCCACGCGCTGGCGGTCACATACCTCCAGTATGCTTTCCAGTGCGCCCTTGGTGAAAGCGATGAGGCCGCCAGAGGCCAGGGGAAGTGTGCGGTCCCGAAGTCCGGCGGGAAGATTCGCCGGCACGCGATGCACGGTGGTCATGCGCTTTCGCGCGGAATCAAACGGGATCTCGGCCACCCGGGAGAAAGCGGCGTCGAGCTCCCCTTTGTCCATTCGTGCCCTGCGGGCCGCCGTCGCGAGGGCGATTTCCATGGGATCGCCGAGCGGCGTCTGCGGTCCGGCACCGCGCTTTTCCAGCCGGGCATCGTTGCACAATGCCCCCGCCGCGAGGAGCAAGGCGACGCTGGAAAAGGGTGAAGCCAAATCTTCGCCCGGATTCTCAATCGCATGCCCGGCAGTTTCCAGCGACGTAACGCCCATGCGGTTCTCGGTGAGCGTTCCGGTCTTGTCGGAACAGATGACGGTGACGGAACCCAAAGTTCCGCAGCGGGAAGCCGGCGGAGGAGTGCCCGCCGCCGGAGCATGCGTTGTGCGCCCAAGGCCAGCGCGATCGTCACCACCGCCGGCAATCCCTCGGGCACGGCGGCCACAGCCATGCTGACCGCGGTGAGAAACATCGAGGCCGCGGGCTCCCGCGCAGCAGTCCGAGACCGAAGATCGCCGCGACGAGACGAAGATCACCGCGGTGAGTCCACGCGCGAGTTCCGCGAGGCGCTTTTGCAAGGAGTCAATTCGTGGTCGGCTCTCCCCAGCAATTCCGCGATCCGACCGAGTTGCGTGCGGTGCCCCGTCTCAACGACCACAGCGGTGCCGCGCCCGATGGAGACGCTGGTCCCGAGGTACACCATGTTTTTGCGATCGTGGAGCAGCGTGGCTTCGGGCGGCAAGGGCGCCTCCGTCTTGACGACCGGCACGGATTCGCCGGTGAGCGACGCCTCGCTCATCTGTAAGTTGACGGCTTCCAGCAGACGACCATCGGCGCCGACGATGTCGCCTGTTTCAAGGAGGATGATATCACCCGGGACGAGCTGTTTCGCCGGGCACATTTCAACCGCGCCGTCACGACGTACCTTCACCGCCGGAGCGGCAAGTCGTCGTAAGGCTTGCAGGGCCTTTTCCGCACGATATTCCTGGGCGAGACCAAAACCGGCATTCAAGACGACGATCGCGAAGATCACGATCGCGTCTTTCCTGTCTCCCAGAGCCAGCGAGATCAATCCGGCCGCCAGCAGGATCACGACCATCGTCGCCGAGATTTGTTCCCATAGGATGCGCCCGATTCCGCGCGCCTCAGTCTCTGGCAGTTCGTTGGGGCCAAACCGGGAAATTCGCGCCTGTGCCTCCGCGTTGCCCAGCCCGAGCCCGGCGTCGCTTCCCAGGCGGCGGATTACTTCGCTGCCCGGCAACTGATGCCAACTCGTCCCCGAGGTGGATCCGCCACCCCGCTCGCCGTCATCGCTGGGCTTATCCCCGGCATTCTGCGAGGGATCGGGGTGGAGCACGCTTTCATGCCGATTACAAAGGTACTTCATCTGACGTTGGTTCCGGTAAGCGCAGATTGCTTTTCGCTGGCCGCGCTTTGCCCAAAATAGCGCCGGCTCCGAAGCTGCCCGCGAGCAAGGGATGCTGGGCTCTCGACAACCGGCGGAAAGCGCAGTTCCGCGGAACAGGGCATGATCCTCATCGATCGGAAGAACCGGAGATTACCAGCCGGTTTTCACGATCGGCACCGGACGGACACCAGCGGATGTCGTCCGGCGTAAACCCACCCGCTGGAGAATCCGATTATGATCAGCCCAACCTCATGGAATCCATACCGTGCGCTTGATGCATGTCCTCGACGTTTGGGGGAGTCCTGATCCACTGCACGAAATGGATTTGGAACCCCGGCCCCGCCGAGGAGTCGGTGCCGAACCGTTGCCCGTCCGATTACCTGACGAACACGGCCCGAAACCGGCAAGGCGGGTATCACCGATGGAAAGCGCAATTTCGATCATCGAAATCCTGGGCACGATCTATGATGATAGCGTCGAGATCTGTGCCACAGCGGACACAAGCTACGACCGTTCCGATGAGAAGGTCATGGTCACTCTGAATGCCTTCGCCGGCGGATATCGGTGCAGGGCCATGGCGAGCACCTGCCGGAGCCCTGGCTGCCGCCAGGCGAACGAGTCGCCGAACATCTCGCTCGCGAGGATGCCGGATCATTTGCGAAAGACGTCTTTCGCAGTTGGGTGAAGAAGGTCCGGGCCTCGGTTCCAGAAGAACTGCGTCTCCATACATAACATAACGTTTGCGGCGCGGCGCGGTGAGAGCGGTTCACGCGTGAAATGCGCCGACCGCGCGAATGTATTGCGCGCGCTCGAAGGCGGCGGGATCGGGGCTGTGGCGCTGGCTCAGACGGCCTTTGAGCTGTTCTACCGATTCGAATTCATGCTGTTCCATCCACGCGGTCAGGTCGCGTTCCACCGTCCGCAGATGATCGATGCCATAACGCAATAACGCGGAACACAGCATGGTGACGTCCGCGCCGGCCATGAGCAACTTGAGCGCATCAACGCCGCGGTGAACCCCGCTGGTCGCCGCGAGACTGATGCCCAGGCGGCCATGCAAGAGGGCCATCCAGCGCAGCGGCAGCCGCAGTGCGGTAGAGGTGCTGAGTTGTACCTGCGGAACAACCTCGCCGGCGTCGAGATCGATGTCGGGCTGATAAAAGCGATTGAACAGCACAAGGCCGTCGGCGCCGTGGCGCTCGAGCCGCCTTGCGAAATGCGTGAGGTTGGTAAAGAAGGGGCTGAGCTTCACGGCCACCGGAATCTTCACCTGGGCTTTCACCGCCGTGACGATCGTCAAGAGACCCTGCTCGATGTCCTCGGCACCACGATCGTCGTCGGTCGGAACAGCATAAAAGTTGAGTTCCAGGGCATCAGCTCCCGCCTGTTCCAACTGGCGGGAAAACGCGATCCAGCCGCCAAAGGAATTCCCGTTGAGACTGGCGATGACCGAATCCCGAGGCTTTGTTTCGCCCGGGCGAGATGCTCGAGGTAGATTTCGGGGCCCGCGGCAAATTCGTCCCGCGGAGGGGAAATAAGTCAGCGCCTCGGCGTAACTGTGTGTCCCCTGGTGAGGTCATGCTCCAGTTCCGAGCGATCGGCACGGATTTGCTCCTCGAACAGGGAATGCAGCACCACGGCCGCGGCACCCGCGTCTTCCATGCGTTTCAGGTTGTCGAGCTTTTCGCTCAGCGGCGATTGCCGATGGCACCAGCGGCGTGCGCAATTTCAAACCGAGGTAGGTGGTGGTGAGATTCATGAGGGCGGAGCCTATTTTGATGGGGAGACCGGGGGTCGCGAGTTGCGTGAACAGCGCATAGCGTGCATCGGCCTCGTGCTGCGCTTCCTCGAAGATGGTCTCGGAATCAGCCGGGTGGCCCCGCCGCAACATCTTGAATCGGCCTTCGAGGTCGAAGTATTCGCGTACCTTTTTCCGCGGCGCCGGGGAATCCAGTTGCAAGGGGTTCCCGCCGTCGGCCGCGCGGCGCGGATCGTAGCGGTAAAGCAGCCATTGGCCGCTCTCGACCGCCGCCTTTTGATCGCGCATGCCCAGGGACATCTCGATGCCATGAGCGATGCAATGGCTGTAAGCAATGATCAGCGCCGGCCCATCGTATGACTCGGCCTCGAGGAAAACGCGCAGCGTGTGCTCGTCCCGCGCGCCCAGCGCGACGGAAGCGACGTAGATGGAGCCGTAACTCATGGCCATCCGGCCCAGATCTTTTTTGGCCACCCGTTTTCCGGCGGCCGCGAATTTCGCGACCGCGCCTCGCGGCGTGGCCTTCGAGCACTGCCCGCCGGTGTCGAGTACACCTCGGTGTCGAGCACGAGCACCTTCACATTGCGCCCGCTGGCCAGGACGTGGTCGAGGCCGCCGAAGCCGATGTCGTAGGCCCAGCCATCGCCGCCGACGATCCATACACTCTTGCGCACGAGCGCATCGGCGAGCGGGCCGAGCCGCCGCGCGAGCGGGCTGTCGAGCCCGCCGAGCGGCGCTTCAATTCCGTGACGCGCTCGCGTTGCTCGTGGATCCCTGCTTCATCGCGCTGGTCGGCGGTTCGAATGGCATCGGCCAATCCGTCGCCGAGTTCACCGCTTAATCCATGCAGCAACTCGCTCGCGAACTCGCGCTGCGCATCGAGCGACACGCGGAAGCCGAGACCAAACTCCGCGTTATCCTCGAAAAGCGAGTTGCTCCACGCCGGTCCGCGCCCTTCTCCGTTGTGCGCCCATGGAGTCGTGGGAAGATTGCCTCCGTATATCGAGGAACAGCCGGTGGCATTGGCGACGAGGAGACGATCCCCGAAAAGCTGGGTGAGCAACTTGAGATACGGCGTTTCGCCGCAGCCGGCACAGGCCCCGGAGAATTCAAACAGCGGCTGCTGCACCTGCTGCGAGCGCACATGCTCCAGCGGAATGCGGCGGCGATCGAGTTCCGGCAATGACAGGAAGAAATTCCAGTTCTCCCGCTCGGCGTCCCCGCAGCGGCGGCTGCGGTCGCATGTTGATGGCCTTGAGCCGGGCCTCCGATTTATGGCGCACCGGGCAAACTTCCACGCAGAGCCCGCAGCCGGTGCAATCCTCGGGTGCCACCTGCAAGGTGAATTTCAGACCCCGCCATTCCGGCAGGCGCGCCTCGCGCGACTGGAACGTGGATGGCGCCCCGGCCAGCCGCGCCGGCTCGTAGACCTTGCTGCGAATGACGGCGTGCGGACAGACCATGACGCACTTTGCGCACTGGATACAGAGGTCCGCGTCCCAGACCGGGATCTCGAGTGCGAGGTTGCGCTTTTCCCACCGGCTCGAACCGGTGGGAATGTCCCGTCGCACGGCAGAGCGCTCACGGGCACGGTATCGCCCACTCCGGCGATCATCGGCCCAAGAACATCGCGCACGAAGGCTGGCGCTTCCGCCGGAACTGGTGGGCGGATTTTCGCCCGACCGGCGCGCTCGCCGCCCAGGGGCACCTCCTGCATGCGGCCCAGGACGTCGTCGATCACCGCGAGGTTCATATTTACGACCGCGTCGCCTTTCCTCCCATAGGTTTTGCGGATCGACTCGCGAAGGGCGGCGAGTGCCTCCTCGCGTGGCAGTACGCCGGAGAGGGCAAAGAAACAGACCTGCATCGCGGTATTGATCCGTCCACCGAGTCCGCATTCGCGCGCCACTTTGGCAGCGTCGACGACAAAGAAACGCGCCCGCCGGGCGAGGAGCGTGCGCTGCGTCGGCTCCGGCAATGTCTCCCAGACGCGGTCCGGCGTCTCCGGAGAGTTGAGGAGAAAGACACCGCCTGGGGCGAGCTTCTCGCACACGTCGAAACGTTCCAGGAACAGCGCTTGATGGCAGCCGATGAATTGCGCCTTCGAGATCAGGTAGCTCGAGCGAATGGGGCGCGGTCCAAAACGCAGATGGGATACGGTGATCGCACCGGCCTTCTTCCTTCGAATCGTAGACAAAGTAACCTTGGGCAAACCGGCCGGATTTTTCGCCGATGATTTTGATCGTCTCCTTGTTGGCCCCGACCGTCCCGTCCGAGCCGAGTCCGTAAAAGATGGCGCGGAAAACATCGTCGCGCTCGATCGACCATGCGGGGTCGAAATCGAGACTCGTCCCGCTGAGGTCGTCTCGAATGCCGACAGTAAAATGGTTTTGTGGCTCCGCCGCCGCGAGATTGTCGAAGACGGCCTTGATCATCGCCGGCGTGAATTCCTTCGACGCCAGCCCGTAGCGGCCGCCGACAATTTTGGGCCGTTTGACGGAGTCGTAAAGGGCCTGCACGCCATCGAGATAGAGCGGTTCGCCCGGTCCACCCGGCTCCTTGGTGCGATCGAGCACCGCCAGAGCCTTCACGGTCGACGGCAGAGCGGCGCGGAAGCGCTCGCTATCAAACGGACGATAGAGCCGCACCTGGAGAACGCCGACGCGTTCGCCGCACCCGTTGAGATAATCCACCGTCTCGCACGCGGCCTCCCCACCGGAGCCCATCAGGACGATCACCCGTTCCGCATCCGGCGCGCCATGGTAGTCGCAAAGCCGGTACTGCCTTCCCGTGAGCGCGGCAAATTTATCCATCGCCCGTTGCACGATATCCGGGCAGGCGGCGTAGAAGGGGTTGACCGTCTCGCGCGCCTGAAAATAAACATCCGGATTCTGGGACGAGCCGCGCAGTACGGGGTGCTCCGGCGAGAGCGCCCGCGCGCGATGTTCGGCGATGCGCTGCTCATCGAGCATGGCACGCAGCACATCGTCATGGAGCGGGACGATCTTCGCGATTTCGTGCGACGTGCGAAAGCCGTCGAAAAAATGCAGAAAAGGAAGGCGTGTCTCGAGCGTGGCGGCCTGTGCGATGAGCGCGAAGTCCTGCGCTTCCTGCACGCTCGCCGAGCAGAGCATCGCCCAACCCGTGGACCGCGCGGCCATGACATCGCTGTGATCGCCGAAGATGGAAAGGGCCTGCGTGGCGAGGGCGCGCGAGGCGATGTGGAAGACGGCGGGTGTCAGTTCCCCGGCGATCTTGAACATGTTGGGCAGCATGAGGAGCAAGCCCTGTGAGCCGGTGAACGTGGTGGCCAGCGAGCCGGTCTGCATGGCGCCGTGGAGCGCACCCGCCGCCCCGCCTTCGCTCTGCATCTCGACGACGGACGGCACGGCGCCCCAGAGATTCTTGCGACCCTCCGAGGCCCACTGGTCCGCCCATTCACCCATCGGTGTCGCGGGAGTGATGGGAAAGATGGCAATGACTTCATTCAACGCATAGGCGACGCCCGCCACGGCTTCGTTGGCATCGAGGGTTTTATAGGTGGGGAGGTTCATGGCAGAGGGGCGTGAGAAATGAGGTGCGGGAGTTTCATGGCGCCGGAAACGGACCGCTCATAGAGCCAAATCCGCCCTTCCTACGTCGTCGTTCGGACCGTACGAGATCTCAAAACCAAAGCGGCGGAAGAGGCGGAGCATGGCGCAATTGCCCCGGAGAACCGCCCCCTCAATGCGCCCGAGCTTTTCCGTTCGTCCGACCTGGATGAGCGCTTCCAGCAAGTGCGTTCCAAGTCCGCGGCGCTGCCAGGCATCGGAAACCACCACTGCCAGTTCCGCTGCGTTGCGGCCATGGAGCCGATTCAGCCGACCGACGGCGATGACCTTTCTCGCCGCTCCCTTGCCGTGCTCCGCGACCAGGGCAATCTCGCGGTCGTAATCCGCAAAGCAAATCCGCACCAGCCTTTGATGGGCGATTCGCGCCGCCAGCGGCAAGGCGTCGAAATATCGCCAGCGCACGCTTTGTTCCGACAAGGTGGAATGGAAAGCGATGAGCATATCCTCATCGTCGGGACGGATCGGCCGAAGGACGACGTGCGTTCCATCCTTGAGCTGAATGTGACTGACGTATTCCGAGGGGTAAGGACGGATGGCGAGACGAGGCAACTCCTGCTCCGCCAGCTCGCGGGGATGCAGGATGACGCGGGCATCGAGCGCGAGCAACCGCTCGGCGCTCGCGAACAGGGGATTGATGTCGATCTCCGCAATCCCGCGCTGCTCGGCGACCAAATGGCTGAATGAAACCAGCAGTTGCGTAAGCGCATCCATGTCCACGGCCTGGCGTCCCCGAACTCCGCCGAGCGCCCCATAAATTCGCGTGCGCTCCATGAGCCGACGCGCCAGCGTGGCCGTCAGCGGTGGCAGCGCGAGTGCCCGGTCCTGCATGATTTCGACGAATTCGCCGCCCGCCCCGAACAGGAGTACCGGTCCGAATTGCGGGTCGATGCTGCTCCCGACAATCAACTCGATTCCATCGTGTGGCACCATCGGCTGGACCGTGACACCGAGAAAATTCTCCGCCCCGACCCGATCGCCCACGGCCTGCCTGATGCTGTGCCAGGCACGGCGCACGTCCTGGGCGTCGGCCAGGTTGAGGCGCACTCCGTCGACGTCTGTCTTATGCGTAATCGTCTGGGAATAGACTTTTAACACCACGGGATATCCGAGCTTCCCGGCATGCGCGCAGGCTTCCTCTTCATCGCGAGCAATCCGCGTCTCGACCGTCGGGATTCCATAGGCGGAGAGCACGCGCTTGGACTCCACCTCCGTCAGCACCGTGCGGCCGGCTTCGCGCGCGGAGGCGATAAGTTGCTCCACCGCGCTTTGATTCCCCGCGAGGCCATCGGGTCGAGTCAGCGCAGGCCGTTCGTAGAGCAGCCGCAGACGATCGCTGTATTGCCACATCTGCGCAAAGGTGCGGGCCGCCGCGTCGGGGTAATCGTAAGTCGGTATGCCGGCTGCGTTTAACGTCGCGCGGGCCGCATCGAGCGAGGCGCCACCCATCCAGCTCGCCAGGATCGGCTTCCCGGAAGACTTGGCGAGCGTTGCCAGATGAGTTGCCGTGCCGTCAATATCCGTCATCGCCTGCGGAGTCAGGATGACGAGCACGCCGTCGGTATTCCCGTCCCGCAGGGCAAACTCGATCGAACGGCCGTAGAGATCCGCGTTTGCGGCGCCGAGCACATCGATCGGATTGCCGTGGCTCCAGGCCGGCGGGAGCAAGACATCGAGGCCGGCCAGCGTTTCGGGCTGAAGGGAGGCCAACTGTCCGCCGGACGTCACAAGCATATCCGTGGCGAGCGCTCCCGGGCCGCCCGCGTTCGTGACGATCGCCAGCCGCGGGCCGCGCGGTCGCGGTTGCTTGCCCAGCGCCTCCGCAAGGTCGAACAGCTCCTCGATGGTCTCGACCCGCACCACCCCGACGCGCCGAAAAGCGGCGTCGAGCACGGCGTCACTGCCCGTAAGCGAACCCGTGTGCGACGCGACGGCTTTCGTCGCGGCTTCCGAATGCCCGACTTTGATGAGCACGATCGGCTTGGTAAACGACACCTCGCGCGCCGCGGAAAGGAAGGCTCGCGCATCACCGACGGATTCCATGTAGCAGACGATGCTCTTGGTGCGCGGATCGTCGCCGAGAAATTCGATGAGATCTCCCCAGCCGACATCGAGCATCGAACCGAGCGACACAAAAGCACTGAACCCCACGTCTTCCCGCAGGCTCCAGTCAAGAATGGCCGTGCAGAGCGCCCCGCTTTGGCTGAGGAATGCGACATTCCCTGCCCGGGCCATGCCGGCGGCAAATGTCGCGTTCAGATGGAGATGCGGGAACATTAGCCCGAGGCAGTTCGGGCCGAAGACACGCATCGACCCGCGCTTGGCAAGGATTTGACGCTCCAGTTCCACACCGCAGCTCCCGATCTCCTTGAAGCCAGCGGAAATAACGATCGCCCCTTTGACTCCCGCGGCGGCACATTCGCCTATGATCGCGGGAACACTCGCCGCCGGAGTGACGATCAACGCCAGGTCCACCGGCTCGCCCACCGCGCCGATGGAGGCATGTGTCTCAATTCCCAGGACCGCACTGCGCTTCGGATTGATGGCACAAAAGCTTGCCGGGAAAAGTGTGTAGATTCTCCAGGATCGCACGTCCCACGCTGTGCTGCTGTTCCGTCGCGCCGATCAGCGCGATGGACCGCGGCGCGAGAATTTCGCCCAAGGTCGGGTGAGCGGTCGGCGGCGAGCTGCGGAGGGCGAACGTGCTTCATGGCTTGATCGCTCCCATGCGAACCGGATCTTTCAACACCTGCCCGGCGTCGATGAAGATATCCATTTGCTGGCCAACAAAAATCGGCAATTCGCCGCGCTCAAAATTGTAGACGACCTGCAGAACGCGTGTGTCCACACGCTCGGTGCTCTCGCCGGTCAGCGACATCTTGGGGATGACGTAGGGCTCGAACCGCACAAAGCGCAAGGGCACGTGGATGTCCTTGTTCCCGCGCAGAAATCCGATCGCCAATGCGTCGGCGCGCACGCGCCAGGCGTCGTTTTCATCCACATTCACGCGCACGCTCATGGGCGCCACATTCCCCAGCAGGATGAGCGGTTGTTGCAGCACCCCGGTCGGTGCGAATTCGCCGAGGTGAATTTTCAATTGCAAGACCTGGCCGTCGACCGGCGCGCGGACGGTGAGACGCTCCAAATCTGTAAGCGTCGCCTGAGCTTGTGCCTCCGCCTGTCTCAACTGCGCCGCCGCCGTGTCGGCTGCATAACGGCGGAGTTCCGCGTCTTCACTGCTGATCACGTGCTTCTCGACCAGGCTCTTTCCAATCGCGAACTCGTATTTCGCCTGCGCGAGCTGCGATTCCGCCACCTTGATCACCGCTTGCTGGCTGGCCAGTGTCGCGCGAGTCGCGCGATCATCAATGGTGAAAAGCGGATCTCCTTTCTTCACTTGACAACCGATCTGAACGTCGATCTTCGAGACGATGCCGGCAAGTTGAGTGCCGATGGCGATGTTTTCCGTATTCGATTCCACCAGGCCCGCGCCGGCGACGAACGTGCGATAAGGTGAAGTGGGCGCTTCGGAAACCATGGGCGTCGGCACCATGGTGCGCGCACTCTGCAGCGCGGCAAGAATACCGAGGCCCACCCCGACGAGGGCCAGAAGCGGTAGGATGTATTTGGTAATCATAATTTTACTCCTGCGTGATTTTCTTGGGCATCGAATTCGGATTGCCAGCGGCTTCCACGACCTGCGTGATGCAACCGTCCTCCATCTCCGCGATCCGGTCGGCGAATTCGAAAATCCGCGAATCGTGCGTCACCACCACGAGCGCCCGGTCTTTCCCGCGTCCCAACCGGCGCAGCAACTCCATCACTTTGTGTCCAGTCTCGCCGTCCAACGCGCTGGTCGGTTCATCGCACACGATCAAGCGGGGGCCGATGCACCAGTGCCCGGGCGATCGCCACCCGCTGCTGCTGGCCGCCCGAGAGATCTGTCGGATGCGAGTCCATCATTCTGTCGTCAAATCCCACCTCGACCAGAATCTCGCGCGCCCGTTTCACAGCTTCGCGCAATTTCATGCCGTTGATGATCAGCGGCATGGCGACGTTTTCGGCCGTTGTCAAGGTTGGGATGAGGTTAAATGCCTGGAAGACAAAGCCGATGTTCAGGCCCCGATAGGAGGTCGTCTCGTCTTCGGTCATCCCATCGTAATCCTGCCCGAAGACCGAGCATTCGCCGCCATCCCGGCGCAGCACCCCGGCAATGACCGAGATGAGTGTCGTCTTCCCGCAGCCAGAAGGGCCGACGAGCATGAGCAATTCACCGTTGTGGACTTCCAAGTCAACCCCGCGCAGCGCCCGCACCGCCGCGTTGCCCGTGCCGAAAGTTTTGGTCAATCCCGAGCAATGGACGGCGATGTCGGTCTCGAGTGCGGTTGTTTCCAAGGCGGCATTCATGGTCTAGCTGCGAAATACCACGGCGGGTTCCAGTTTCATCACCTTGCGAATGCTCAAGGCGGCCGAACTGAGGCAGATCACCATCACGGCCACCGCGGTGATTACCAGCAAGTGCCACGGCAGGCGAAAGGCCAGTTGCGTCCGCCCGCTCACCAGCATCCCCCACGCCGAAGCGGCACCGACACCCAGTCCATATCCTATCCCGCCCACCACGAGTGCCTGCAGCAGGATCATCCGCAGCAGCATCCCATTTTTTGCGCCATGGCTTTGAGCGTTCCGAAGTAGCGCAGGTTATCGAGGGTGAAGTTATAGAAAGTCTGGCCAGATATGGCCACGCCAACCATGAAACCCAAGGCCACCGCCGTCAGAAAGTTGATCGGCATTCCCGTGTATCTCAGATAGTAGAGAAATGTCACCATCTTGAAGTCATTCTTCGTATAGGCCCGCATCTTGGTGGCTTGTTCGATGCGCCGGCATAACTGATGAAGATCTTGTCCCGGCAGAGCTTTCACGATCACAAACGACAGCAGCAGGCGCTGGGTGGGAGCAAAGGCGGTGGCCGAAGAATAGGTCGTATAAATGACTGGATTGGCCTGAAAAGTCTGCGTGACCTTGCAGATGCCGACGACGATGGACCAATTGTCGTTGATCTCCATTTCGTCCCCCACCTTGAGTGGGACGACTCGCCCATCGGGCAATTTGTGCGCGAGTTTGCCCGCCGCCCCGTCCACATCCACGATCACCCCACCGCTCCGGCGCAGATCGGATAACTTGCCCTCCAGCATCGTCGGCGGGCCGCCCATGAGCGTTTCGTCGTCCAGGCCGACGACGACACAGGATTGATAAGTCCCATCGGTGCGTCTCACCGCCAGCGAGCCTTTGTAGAGCGGCACGGCCCACTGCACGCCTTCCACCCCGCGCACGCGCAGAATCTGCGTGTCCTGCATCGGGCGGATGTCATCGATGAATTTCACCTGGGGATCGACGACCCAGATATCCGGCAGCCCCACATCGGAGAGAAAGCTGAAGGTGCGCGTCATCACGCCGGCGAAGATCGCTGATTGCTGCGTGATCAAGAGCGACGCAAAAGTCAGCCCGATGACGATGCCGATATATTTAGCCCGGTCACCGAACAGCATCTTGAGCGCAATGAGGTTCATAATCCCGATCTGGTCGCTTTCACGCTTTGCAGAGAAGCAATCCTCATGGCTACGGCGTGATCGCCACCTTCAAAACTCCTTCCGCCCGGTCGCCGAAAAGGTGGTAGGCCTCGACAATCCGATCCAGCGGGAACCGATGAGTGATCAGCGGTGTCGGATCGAACCGGCCCGATTGCACGAGGTTCAGCAAGCGACGCATCCGCTCTTTGCCACCCGGGCACAGAGTCGTGACCACGCGGTGATCGCCGAGGCCGGCGGCAAAAGCATCGTAAGGCATTTGTAGCTTGCCCGAGTAAACGCCCAGGCTGGAGAGAGTGCCACCGGGCCGCAGACAACGCAGCGCGCTTTCAAAAGTCTGCTGCGTGCCCAGGGCCTCGATGGCCACGTCCGCACCACCCCCGGTCAAGCGCTTGACCTCCGCCACCACATCCACCGCGCGATAGTCGAGCGCCACATCCGCCCCCATCCGCCGGGACATGGCCAGCCGGTTTTCGTCGCCATCGACACCCACAATGAGCGAGGCTCCCATCAGCCTGGCGCCCGCCGTGGCGCACAGGCCGATAGGACCCTGAGCGAAGATGACGACCGCATCGCCGATGCGGACCGGCGCCGCCTCCGCACCGGAGATGCCGGTGGATGCGATATCGGCCAGCAAGACCGCGCGTTCATCCGTCACGTTGTCCGGGATCTTCGCGAGATTGGCCTGGGCGGAAGGGACGAGAAGGTACTCCGCCTGGGCGCCGTTGATGGTATTGCCAAATCGCCATCCACCGATCGCCTCGTAGCCACCGCCATGGCCGCACTGGGAGAGGTGGCCGGACAGACAGGCAGAGCATTGGCCACAGGGCGTGATGGCGCCGACCAGGACCCGCTCACCCACCTCGTATCCGTTGACCCCCGGTCCCAATTCCTCGATGACGCCCACCGGTTCATGCCCGATCACCAAGCCTGGCCTCACCGGATATTCGCCGCGCAAAATGTGCAGATCCGTGCCGCAAATCGTCGTCAGCGTCACCCGGATCACCGCCGCGCCGATGCCGGCATGCGGACGCGGCACCTCCTCGACGGCCAGTTTGTCTTTTCCGTGAAAGATCGTCGCTCTCATTGTTTTCATAAGATTCCTTTTTAGACGGGGTAAGGATCGGCGGCGGATTTCGGATCCCACTCGGTGTGCCGATGCCGTTTCTTTTCTGTTTCCAGGATGGCCTGCGTCGTCTTGAGAACCGTATCTGGCGTCAGCGAAATGCTGTCGATTCCTTCGGCCACGAGAAACCTGGCAAACTCGGGGTAATCGCTCGGCGCCTGCCCGCAAATGCCGATTTTGCGGCCCTTGGCGCGGCAGACATGGATCACTTGCGCGACCATTTTTTTCACGGCTTCATTCCGCTCATCGAACAGAGGCGCCACGATTTCCGAATCGCGATCGACGCCGAGGATGAGTTGCGTGAGGTCGTTCGAACCGATCGAAAAGCCGTCGAAAATCTCCGCAAACTGCTCCGCGAGGATGACGTTGCTCGGGATCTCGCACATGACATAGATCTCCAGCCCGTCTTCGCCTCGCGTGAGGCCGTACTTGGCCATCTCGGCCTGCACGCGCCGGCCTTCTTCGACCGTGCGGCAGAAGGGGATCATGAGCTTGAGATTTTTCAACCCCATCTCCTGGCGCACCTTCTTCATGGCGCGACATTCCAAGGCGAAGCCTGCTTGATAAAGCGGATGGTAATAGCGCGAGGCACCGCGGAAGCCGATCATCGGGTTCTCCTCGACGGGTTCATAGCGGCGGCCTCCGATCAGGTTGGCGTATTCGTTCGTCTTGAAATCGCTGAGGCGGAGAATGACGTCCTTCGGATGGAAAGCCGCGGCGATCATCCCGACACCCCTGCGCGAGCTTGTCCACGAAGAACTGAGATTTGTCCAGGTAACCACCGGTCAATCGATCGATCTCAGCCTTCAGGGCGGGATCATCGAGCTGCGCATAGTCGAGCAGAGCGAGCGGGTGGATCTTGATGAAATTCGTGATGATGAACTCCTCCCGGGCGAGGCCCACGCCATCGTTCGGGAGTTGCGACAGCGAGAATGCTTCCTCGGGATTGCCGACATTCATCATCACCTTCGTTTGCGGGCGCTCCATCTCGTGGAGGTTGACGCTATGGACGTTGAAAATCAGTGGCCCGTCGTAGACGAAACCCGTGTCGCCTTCAGCGCAGGAAACCGTCACCTGCTGCCCATCGCGCAATATTTGCGTCGCGTGCTCGGTGCCCACGACTGCCGGCACGCCCAGTTCCCGGCTGACGATCGCCGCATGGCAGGTGCGGCCGCCGCGATTGGTCACGATGGCGGCGGCTTTCTTCATGACCGGTTCCCAATCCGGATCCGTCTTGTCGGCCACGAGTATCTCCCCGGCCTGAAACTCCGCCAGGAAATGTACGTCCTTGATCACCCTCACCGGCCCGGAGGCGATCTTGGCGCCCACACTGCGGCCGGTAATCAGTACCGATCCCGGCTGTTCCAGGTGATAGCTTTCAAATGTGTCCCGTTCGCCGTTGCGATTGCACCGTTTCCGGTCGCGCCTGGACGATGAAAAGTTCTCCGGTACATCCGTCCTTCGCCCATTCAATATCCATCGGCGTTGGATGGCCGCGTTTGGCGGTGTAATGATCCTCGATCAGGCAGGCCCAGCGTGCGAGGGTCAATATGTCCTCATCCTCGATCGCAAAACGCGCCCGGTCATCCTGCGGCACAGGCACATTCTTGACCATTTTTCCGCCGCCGACGTCGTAGATCAGCTTGAATTCCTTGGTCCCGCACACCTTGTGCAGGATCGGTGCGAACCCCTCTTTCAAGGTCGGCTTGAAAACGTAATACTCATCGGGGTTCACGGAGCCCAAAACTACATTTTCCCCGAGCCCATAGGCCGCATTGATCAGCACGGCATCCCGGAATCCGCTCTCCGTATCGAGGGTGAACATCACGCCCGACGCGGCCAGGGTCGCTGCGCACCATCCGCTGCACGCCGACGCTGAGTGCGACTTCCGCATGATCGTAGCCTTTGTCCGCGCGATAGGAAATCGCCCGGTCCGTAAAGAGCGATGCGAAGCAGCGCCGGCAGGCGTCCAGCACCGCACCCACGCTGCGCACGTTCAGGTAGGTTTCCTGCTGCCCGGCAAAGCTCGCGTCGGGCAAATCCTCCGCCGTGGCACTGCTCCGCACGGCCACATCGGGCGGTTCCACGTCGCCGCATCGCAAGTCTTGGTATGCCTGGACGATGGCGTGCTCGAGATCCTCGGGCAGAGGCGCCGCGAGGATTGTCTGGCGCGCCTGGCTCCCACGCAGGCGCAAACCCAGGAGATCCTGCGTGTCGAGACCGGCGAAGATCTCGGGAAGGCGTCGGTCGAGGCCATTTTCCATGAGAAAATATCGATACGCATCGGCGGTAATGGCGAAGCCGTTCGGTACATTCACGCCCTTCGTCGTCAGCGCATGATACATCTCGCCCAGGGATGCATTCTTGCCGCCGACTGTCGGAATATCCTCAATACCGATATCGGTGAACCATTTGATGAAAACGGGTTTCGCCGCAGGTTTAACCTGGGCCGCAGTTTCGGTTTTCAGAATCGTAGGCATAATCGTGGGAATGGTGGAGGTTTCAGGAAAGATTTTGCGGGACGATGAGGACCGGCCGGGTGCTTCGGGTGAGCACCGCGAGAGTCGTATCTCCCAAAGCGGTGGGGCGTTTGCAGGGACCGCGGGAGCCGATGCAGATGAGATCCACGTCAAGGCGATCGGCCGCTTCGCAAATCGCCTTCGCCGGGTCGACATCGGCCACCACCTCTGCCTCCACTTTGAATCCCTGCGCCATGGCCTCCGTGGGAATCAATCGACGAAGTTGCTCCAGCTTGGCGGCGTGATTTGCGCTGCCCCATGCGACATGCAGCAGCCAGACCATGCCACCCGGTTGCAGCGCCGAAAAGGCGTGGAGGATCGCCTGGCCATCGTGCGTGGACAGGTCGCTGGCCACGAGCACGCGATGGGCCTGGGAAATATACGGCGTGGCCGCAGAGACGACATGGTGCGACGGCACGCAAGCCACATTGGTCCGCGCCGTGTGCAAAACGCGCCGCGAAACCGAGGAATGCCGCAGACGGTGCAACCCGTGCCATTGGTGCGTCCCGATGACGATCAGGTCCGCGCCCGCTTCCGCCGCCATATCGAGCAAGTGAGTGTCGACCCGGCCCGAGGTCGGCAGCACACGCACATGCACGGATTCTTTTTGGAGGTAGCAGGAGACACGTTCGCGCAGATCATGTTTCAGCATCTCGTTCATCTCCGGGGCGGGAGGCGTCCCCTCGGGCGCGCGGGCCGCTTGCTCCGCGCGTTCGGCCGCAAGCAGGTCGACGAAACCCACCGTAAACTCGCAGGGCCCGATCTCGCGCAACCCGGCGGCCCAGCTCAGCGCCGCCTCGGAGTTCGGGGTAAAGTCTGCACCGATAAAGACGCGCAACGGCTTCCCGCCGCGCGCCCAGTCTTCGATCCGGGCCGTTTCCCGGAGGACCAGTGTCGGCACCCAGGCCGACTCGGCGATCTTTTCGGAAACACTCCCGAGGACCCAACGCCCGAGCGCACCATGGCCACTCGACGCCACCACGATGAAGCGCGCGTCCGCACGCTCAGCACGGTTCACGACTCCGTCATCGGGCGCACCCCCTGCCATCACCTCCTCCACCTGGGTGCCGGTGCGGCGCACCCGCACCGCCTCGTCGTGCAACTGCGAGCGCAACGCGTCCATCATCGAGGCCCAGTACGAAGCGGGTAACTCACCATGTTCATCCACGCCGTGGACGAGCATTAAAGGGGTGTCGAGACGCGCTGCCAGGGCGGCCGCCACGTTCGCTGCTTTCGCTGCGGGCTCGGAGAAATCGGTAGCGCAAAGGATCGGACGTTGGGCGGGGAGTTTCATACGATTGGCTGTTTGGTCTTGACCTAAGCTAGGAGCCTCCACCTCAGGCGGCTACGCACCGCTTGCCAATTGGTAGCCGCATCTTGCCCGGCTCAATCGTGGTCTTCGGAAACGGCGGGGCGCTCCCCATGGTTTGGCGCAGCCTCCCCCGCCCACTTTCCGTTCTTCTCCTCGAGCCGCGCCTGCCCTAGCCCTGGCTGAGCGTCACGGTCTTGCGGAAACGCATCGTGGCAATGCCAAAATAGACCGCGCCGAGCAAAATAATGGCGGCGAAATCGGAGGCGACCACTGCCAGGCCTGCTCCGCGATACAGGATGGCTTGCGCGAAGCGCACATAATAGGTGGACGGGAAGAAGTGCATGACCGCCTGCAGAAACCCGGGCATGGAATCGAGCGGAGTATTGCCGCCGGAGAGAAGATTCATCGGCAGCACGATCATGATGAAAAGCAGGCCAAACTGCGGCATGGAACGCGCCACGGTCGCGATGAGGATGCCAAGCGCCGTGGCGGAGAGCAGATAGAGCGCGGTGCCGGCGAGGAAGAGCGGCAGCGAGCCGCTGAGGGGCACGCGCAGCACCCCCGTGCACGACGAAGACGAGCGCAAATGCCGTGCTGATCAGGATGACAAGTCCATTGGCCCAGACCTTGCCGAGCATGATTTCGCCCGGTCCCAGCGGCATGACGAGCAGGTGCTCGACGGTGCCGTGCTCGCGTTCGCGGATAAGGGCGCCGCCGGCGAGGATGATGGCGAGCATGGTGACGCTGTTGATGACTTCCATCACGCTCATGAACCACGCGCTGGTGAGATTCGGATTGAATTGCATCCGCGTGATCAACCGGGCCGCGGGTTCCGGCGCGGGATGCTGGCGCCACAGGAGACCGGTGAGTTCATCGCGGGCGATATTTTGAATGTAGGTCGCACCGATCCCGGCTTGCATGATCGCGGTGGCGTCGATGTTCACCTGGAGCGTCGGCTGCTCGCCGCGCAGAACGTCGCGCTCGAAGTCCGGGGGGATGTCGAGGACGAAGGTGTAGCGCCCTTCGTCCATGCCAGGATCGAGCTGCGCCAGATCGATCTCTACCGCGGGCTGGAACGACGGCGGGAGGAAGGCCCCACGGATGCGCTGCGAGAGAATCGAGCGGTCTTCGTCGATGACGGCGATGGAGGCGTGGCGCAACTCAGAACTGATGCCCGTGGCCCGATCGTAGATGCTGAAGGAGAAGGCGTAGAGGACCAGCGCGAGGAGCACGGGGTCGCGGCGCAAGCTAAAGAGCTCCTTGATGCCGAGCCAGAAAATGTTGCGGAACCGTTGCATGTTCAGGGCTCCTGTTTTTTCAAGAGCAGCAGGCTCGCGAAGGTCAGCAGCGGGATGAAGCCGGCGAGAACCAGATAATTCACGGTGAGATCGCTGAAGCCCAATGCCTTCGTGAAAGCGCCGACGCTGATCTTCATGAAATAGGTCGTGGGATAGCAGCGACCGATGAATGCCGCGGCCCCCTCGAGGGATGAAACTGGCATCATCATCCCGCAGAACTGCACAGCCGGCATGACCGTGAGAATGCCGGCCCCCACGAGCGCCGCGATCTGCGTGCGCGTGAAGGCCGAGATGAGCATACCGAAACCGGTGGTGGTGGTGACGTAGAGCAGCGCTCCGCAAGCGAGCGGAGCAAGGCCGGCCTTGAGCGGCACGGCGAAGACCAGGACGGCCACCGCAACGAGAGTGAAGAAATTGACCAGCGCGATGGCAATATAAGGAAGCTGTTTCCCCAGCAGGAACTCGAGCCGTGTGACGGGCGTGGCGTAGAGATTGGTAATGGAGCCGAGTTCCTTTTCCCGCACCACCCCGAGAGCGGTCGAAACCGAGGGAATAAACATGAGCAGCAGAGCAATGACGCTCGGCACCATGGCGTAGATGCTCTTGAAGTCCTGATTGTAGCGGAAGCGCAACGCGAGCATCGCCGGTTCCACGGTTTCGGAACCAAGGCCGCGCCGGGCGAGTTGCGCGAGCGATTGCGCATGCACCTCAGTCACATAGCCGCGGACGGTGTCCGCACGGAACGGCATCGCACCGTCGATCCATACCGCGATTTCCGGCGAGCGTCCCCGTTTCAAGTCCGCGCTGAAGCGCGGCGGGACTTCGATCGCGAGCCGCAGCTCCCCGCTCTGCAGGCGGCGCTCCAATTCGGCGTAATCGTGCAGCGGTGGCCTTTCGCGAAAGTAGCGTGAGCCAGAGAAATTTTCCAGGTAGGTGCGGCTCACGGTCGTCTGATCGCGATCGAGCACGGCGTAGTCGAGATGCTCGACATCGAACGTAATGCCGTAGCCAAAGACGAGCATGAGCAGGAGCGGCCCGAGCAGCGCAAAGGCGAGGCGGATCGGATCGCGCAGAATCTCGAGGGTTTCGCGCCGTAGATAAGCCAGCATGCGGCGCACGCTGAAGGTGCGGTTCAAGGGAGGCGCGGAGCGAGCGGTGAAAGCCGGCGCAACGGAGGAAGTTCCGGCGGACGCCTCCCCCAGAGCCGAGATGAACGTTTCCTCCAGGGTACTCTTTCCACGCGCCTGCCGCAGCGCCGCCGGCGAGTCGCACGCGAGTACCCGGCCCGCGTGCATCAGCGCGATGCGGTCGCAGCGTTCTGCTTCGTTCATGAAGTGGGTGGAAATGAAAATGGTCACGCCCTCGGTGCGCGACAGATAGACGAGCAACTCCCAAAACCGGTCCCGCCCGACGGGATCCACCCCGGAGGTGGGCTCATCGAGGATCAGAATCTCGGGCCGGTGAATGACGGCAACCGCGAGCGAGAGCCGCTGGCGCAGGCCGAGCGGCAGATCGGCCGCCAGGTCGTCGATGGCATGGCCCAGATCGAATCGCTCGACGAGTTCGCGCACGCGCGCGGGAATCTGCGCCGCCGGCCAGGCAAAGAGCCGCGCATGCAAGGTGAGATTCTGGCGGACGGTCAACTCGGTGTAGAGCGAGAAGCTTTGCGACATATAGCCCACCTGTTTGCGCGCCTTGAGATCGCCCTTCGTCACCGGCTGGCCGAGAAGCCGGGCGGCGCCGGTGCTCGCCGGCAGCAGCCCGGTGAGCATTTTCATCGTCGTCGTTTTTCCGCAGCCATTCGAGCCGACGAAACCGAATATCTCCCCCCGCTCGATCCGAAAGCTGACGTGATCGACGGCGACGAAATCTCCGAAACGGCGCGTGAGATCGTGGGCTTCGATGGCCAGGCCCTGCTCCGTCGGGACCGGGCGGGGAGGCACGATCACCGAGCGGTGGCCGACGCGGCTCTCCGGCGGCAAGAGCGCAATGAAGGCCTCCTCCAGGCTGTGTGCCCCGGTGCGGGCGAGCAACTCACTGGCCGGCCCGTGGCGAGCACGCGCCCGGAGTCCATGGCCACGAGAAAATCAAACGCGCTGGCTTCATCCATATACGCGGTGGCGACGAGCACACTCATGCCGGGGCGTCGTTCGCGGAGTCGCGCGATCAGTTCCCAGAACTGCCGGCGGGACAGCGGGTCAACGCCGGTCGTCGGCTCGTCGAGAATGAGCAGATCCGGGTCGTGAATGAGCGCGCAGCAAAGTGCGAGCTTCTGCTTCATGCCACCGGAGAGATGACTCGCGGCACGTCCGGCAAATGGGGCGAGACCCGTGCTGGCGAGCAACTCGGCGATCCGCGCGTCGCGTTCCTCCTTCGCATAGCCAAAGAGCCGGCCGAAGAAGTCCACGTTTTCAAAGACGGTGAGCGTCGCGTAGAGATTGCGACCGAGTCCCTGTGGCATGTAGGCGATGCGCGGGCAGGTCGCCGCGCGATGGGACCGCCGGCGCAAATCGCCGCCCAGTACTTCGATCTTCCCGACCTGCATTTTTCGGACACCGGCGAGCAGCCCAAGCAGAGTCGATTTGCCGACGCCGTCCGGTCCGATGACGCCGACCACGCAATCGGCGGGAATATCGAGATCGACGCCAGCGAGCGCGACGGCTCGCGCATAACGATGACTCACCGCGCGGAGCCGTGCGGTGAAGGCCGGACCGGGCGCCTCTTTCATCGCGCGGGTGTCGACGTGGGTAGATCGGTCTGAAGCTGCGGGGGCCACGCGGTTTCCGGTGTGAGCTTTACATAAGCAATGCCTGGCAGGCCGGTCTTCACTCGATCGACGTAGCGCAGCAGCAGCGCGGGAGCGATTTTTACCTTGATGCGAAACATGAGCTTTTCGCGTTCGCTGCGTGTCTCGACTTCCTTGGGCGTGAACTGCGCGGTCGGCGAGACGAAGGAAACCGTGGCGGGAATCGGACGGCCGGGCAGCACATCGAGCACGATACGCGCGTCGCCGCCGTAGAGAAGTTGTCCGGCTTCCGCCGTCGGCAGGAAGAAGGTCATGTAGACGTCGGTGATGTCGATGAGCGTGACGACCTTGCCACCTGCGGCAAGCACTTCGCCGGCTCGGCCAGCCGGTACTGAACCCGGCCGAGGCACGGGCTTTTCAGCACCGTGTCGTCGAGATCGGCCTTGATGCGTTCGATCTGGGCCGCCGCGGAGTCGATCGCCGCCCCCGCGCTGGTGGCCTGCGCCTGCGCCGCGATCCAAATCGCCTTCGCGGCGCGCTCGGCACTTTGGTCGCGGTCAAACTGGTTCTGATCGATTGTCGTTTTCCGCAGCAATTGATCCGAGCGCTGGAGAATTTTTTGCGCGAGATCGTATTCGCTTTCGCGCTGGACGATCAGGGCGCGGGCGACATTCAGATCTTCCTCCGCCCGGCGCTTTTCGGCTTCGGCGGCGCGCAACTGCGCGCGCAGTACCGCGGCGTCGATCCGCGCCAGCACCTGCCCTTCCTTCACCAGGTCGCCCTCCTGCACGAGCACGCTCTCGATGCGGCCCTGGAGCTTGGTGGCCACGTCGATCTCCGTGGCTTCGAGCCGGCCATTGCCCGAAGCGATGCCGGGCAGGCGTTCGCTGGCGAGATGCCATTGCCAATAGATGCCGGCGGCCACCGTCAGCAGTACCGCGAGAACGAGCAGGGAGCGCTTCAAAGATTTCATCGCAGCCGCAGCGAACCATCGCCCGGCGGCGCGGGCTCTCCCTTTCTTGCCAAAGGTTCACCGTTGGTTCTCACGCGAGGCACGAACAGGGCTCGGGGGACGATATCCGGGGGCGCAAGGGATGCGGAGTTTTGGTCAAGCGATGGCGAGCCGCGAATCTCCGCCAGCGCGAAGCTTTTGGCAGAAAGACTTCACTTCTCCGAACTATGAAAACCCATCATGAAACCGACGTGGAGCGAGTGATGAAAGCCGCGCTCGCCCGCGAAACCATGGAAGAACATCGGTCTCCATCGAGCCGCGGTTCCATCACCCCACCAGCGACGACAGCCCCGCATCCAGTGCCTGCGGCCATTGGCCGGATGGCCATCCAGACTATTCTGGTGCCCACGGATTTTTCGCCGCCAGCCCGCCGGGCCGTCACCTATGCGCGCCGCTTTGCCGAGCAGTTTGGCGCGCGATTGATCCTGCTTCATGTAACCGAACCGGTCGCCTACGCACCGCCGCATTGCCCGATTGAAGACGTTATCGAGTTACAGGCCACACGCCGCAAGGCAGCGGAGCAAGGGCTCGCGGGATTGCTCGGCGAGTTGTCCGCCTCCGCCTCAGGCTGCGGAAGGCCAATGCGTTGCCGCGCCATAGTCGTCGAAGGCGATGTCGCCGAGGAAACGAACCGCGCCGCGTCCACTTATGCCGCGGATCTCATCGTGATCGCCACGCACGGTTATACTGGCCTCAACCGGCTGCTCCTGGGCAGCACGGCGGAAAAGTTGTTGCGCCATGCTCCTTGTCCCGTGCTGGTGGTGAGGGAGAAGGAGCGTGATTTCGTATCAGCCGAGACGGCGCCACCCTCCCAATGTGAAAAACCGAGTCCGCAACCCTCGGGCAAAGGTACCGGATCTGCGGCTGTCTTGAATCGTGATGTTTCGTAAGATTTCACGACCCATCTCTGTCGTTTACAGAGATGGTGCTCACGAGAGGACTCGAACCTCCACGGGTTGCCCCATACGGTCCTGAGCCGTACGCGTCTGCCAATTCCGCCACGTGAGCTTTGGCTACCTCAACCACCGGTTTTCCGGTGGCGGGAGGGGCACATTAGGCGGCCTCTGAAAAAGCGCAAAGAGAAAAGTGCAGGAAGAAAGAAATGGGTCCACGAAAGACACGAAAAAGCACGAACAGAGGGTATCTACGAGCGGTGTTTCCTCCGCGTCCACGTTCTCGTTCTCCTCCCTCGTCCTCGAAAATGATTCCAATCAAGACCTCAAATCGAGGACGAGCACGAGAAGGCGGGACGAGGATGCAAGAATCCCTTTCGTGCCTTTTCGTGTATTTCGTGGACCCTCTTCTCCCGTCTAGCTGATGCGCATCGGCATCAGCACGTAGAGGAAGGGGCTCTGGATCTTGATCACCCCGGGGCTCATCTCGTCGATCATGTCCAGATAGACCTCCTCGTTCGTCAGCACGCGGAGCGGTGCCTGGAGAAACTCAGGATTGAAGGCGATGGAAAATTCGCGGCCCTTGTAGGCCACGGCGAGGGATTCGCGCGCTTCGCCGACGTCCGGCGTATTGGCCGCGATCTCGATGTTGTTTTTGGTGAAGACGAGCTTTACCGAATTCGACTTCTCGCTGGAGAGCAACGCCACGCGATGCACCGCGTTGAGGAACAATTCGCGCTCGAGCGTCACGCGCTCCTTCGCTTCCGCGGGAATGACCTGGCGATAGTTCGGGTAGTTGCCTTCGATGAGCTTGGAAGCCAGCAGCGTATCGCCGATCTGGAAGGCCACTTGATTTTCTTCGACGCTCAAGCGCACGTCGCCCTCGTCGCCCAGTAAGCGCCCGAGTTCGGTCACGGCCTTGGTCGGGACGATGATGTCCACTTCCTGGCTGCGCGGAAATTCGACTTCGATATCGACCATCGCCAGACGCCGGCCATCGGTGGCCACGAGCGTCAGCTTGTTTTCCTTGAATGAAAACAAAATGCCGTTGAGCACGTAGCGCGTCTCGTCGGTGGAGATCGCGTAGGAAGTCTTCTTCAGCGCATCGCGCAGGATCTGCTGACCGATGGTGAACGTGCGCGCGTCGGTCTGTTTCGGCAGCGGGGGAAATTCCTCTTCGGGCAGCCCGAGGATCTTGAAGAAGCTCTGTCCGCAACGGATCGAAGCGACATTCTTCGAGTCGACTTCCACGATGATTTCCGCGGCCGGAAGCTCGCGAACGATGTTCGCCAGACGGCGCGCGGGCAGCGTCGTCGCGCCCGGCTTCTCGATCTGCGCGGTGATCGCGCCGCTCACGCCGACATCGAGGTCGGTGGTGGTGAGCCGCAACTGATCGCCTTCGGCCTGGAGCAGGACGTTGGAAAGAATGGGGAGCGTCGTGCGCGTGCTGACTACATTTTGGACAGTCTGCAGGCCGGCGAGGAGCTTCTCTTTGCTGACGCTAAATTTCATAGGGGACGGAGTTGCGATTAGATGAATGATTGCGCGGGGTGACGCAACCATTTTCCCCACACTCGTGGGGGTTTTTCACACTGGCCTCGTGCTCACCGCCTGCCTCACCGCGTGAGCTGGCTGTCGAGGAAGCCGACGATTTGCCGCGTGCGTTCGTCCTTGATCATCCGGTCTTTCACGAGCCGATGCGCGTGCAAGACGGTGCCGTGATCGCGGCCGCCGAAGGCTTCGCCGATTTCGTTGAGCGAAGTCTTCGTCAACTCGCGGGCGAGATACATGGCGATCTGCCGCGGGAAGGCAATGTTTGCCGGGCGCCGCTTGCTGGTCATGTCGGCGAGCCGCACGTCGAAATGTTCCGCCACGCGGCGCTGGATCTGGTCGATGGTGATCGCGCGGCGTGCTTCCTCGTTGAGGATGTCCTTGAGCAGGTGCTCGATCTTTTCCATGCCCGGGGCGCGCCCGTTGTTGAGCGACACGTAGGAGGCGACGCGCATGAGCGCGCCCTCGAGACGGCGGACGTTGGTGCGAATGCGCTCGGCAAGGAATTGCAGGATCGCGTCGTCCACCTTGATCTCCACGCTCTGCGCCTTCTTGCGGAGAATGGCGACGCGCGTCTCGGTATCCGGCGCCTGGAGCTCGGCGGTGAGACCCCACTCGAAGCGCGAGACGAGCCGCGTCTCGAGGTTGGCAATTTCCGAGGGCGGCCGGTCGCTCGAGAGGACGATCTGCTTGTGACCGTCGAAGAGGGTATTGAAAGTGTGGAAGAACTCCTCCTGCGTGCGTCCCTTGTCCGCGAGGAACTGGATATCGTCGATGAGCAGCACATCGGCCTGCCGGTAACGCTTGCGGAATTTGATCAGCGTATTGTTCTGGATGGCGTCGATGAACTCGTTGGTGAACGCCTCGCTGGTGATGTAGACGACCTTGATCTGCTTGCGTTTCGCCACGATCGCGTGACCGATGGCGTGCATGAGGTGCGTCTTGCCCAAGCCAACGCCGCCGTAGATGAAGAGCGGATTGTAGGTGCGCGCGGGCATTTCGGAGACCGCCTTGCAGGCCGCGTGGGCAAACTGATTGTTCGGGCCGACGACGAAAGCGTCGAAATTATTGCGTGGGTTGAAACCGTTCGTGCCGGCCACAGGCATCCGGGGCTCCGGCGGTTCGATTTTGGCTTTCGGGACGAGGGAGGAAGGCTTGCGCGCCAGGGGAGCCTCGGTTTCGTCGGGAAACACGTATTTGATGTCGTGCTTCGCACCCGAGACAAGCATCACCACGCTACGCAGTTGCGTCTGGTAGTTACTCTCGATCCACAACTGATAGATATTATTTGGGACACGTAGAGTCAGCGTTTTCTCATCGAGTTCCACAGGCTCGATTTCCCGAAACCAGCGGTCGTAAGAGTCGGCGCTGACCTCGGTTTTGATCTGCGCGACAACCTCCGCCCAAAAGGCATCCAAACCATCCGAATCCAGTGATTTATCCACAGCAGTTAAGGTCAT
>JBBCHV010000002.1:0-129349 GCA_037200205.1 Chthoniobacter sp. | reverse complement strand
CGACTTCGCCGCCTTCGAAGTGCAGCAGCAAGCCGTCCGAGTCGTGCACCTCCGGCCGGTAGTCGTCGAATTTTCGCTCCGAATTCTCCCCGAACCAGCACATCCCCGTCAGCGGTGCGAGGCCCAGCGTTTTGAGCGGCTGGCGGTCTTTATTGACCGCGGCGATTTTCGCGGGCTCGCGAAAAAAGATCGTCGCTTCGATGTCTGCCACCGTCGACTCACCGGGAATGATCCGAATCTGATAAGCGCCCGTGCAACTCACACTATCGAGCACGGCATACACGAGCAGGCTCGTATCCGCCGGTTCCGGTTTGCCCAGCCAGAAATCGGTGAAAATGGGGAATTCCTCCGGCCGATCCGGCTCGCCGCAATCCAACGCCAGGCCGCGCGCCGAAGCTCCGTAACGCTGCCCCTTGCCCAGCATCCGGAAATAACTCGCCCCGAGAAACGAGACGATCTCCGCATAGTCCCCGGGCTTGTTCAAGGGATACGCCACCTTGAAACCCGCGTAGCCCGTGTCGGCCGGGAATCTTGTTTTCGATTTTCAGGTCCGAATAGTTGAAACCAATCGCGCACGAAGCGCACCCGCTGGACCGCCGATTTCGTGAATTCGAAAAATTCGCACCGGCTCCTGGTAAATGTAGCCCGGATGAAAAAACTCCGCGCGAAAGGGAAGATTGTCGCCCAGCCAGAAAGCGCGATCCGCCCGAAAACCGGATCTTGCGATAACTGTCATAGTTGAGCTTGTCCGCCCTCAGCACCTCCGGCAGATCGGCCCGCGGGCTATGGGAAAGGCTGGCCCGCGCGCTCGCGGGCGATTTGGTGACGTAGTCGAGATTCACCTCGGCCTTCTCGATCTGCGCCCCGGCGATCGCGCGGATCAGCGACCAGGTGCAAATAAAGATTAGGATTCGATAGCTCATAAGGATCGCCCGCCATCCTTCGCGAAGCGACGCCCTGGCCGGATGGCTCGAAGAAGCCACCGCCTTCTCCCCACCTCTATAATTATCCACCATACCGCCAAAGCAGAGTGCCGGCCCCGATTCCCCTGCGGCCACCCCGCCACACTATGCGAAAGCGAATCGACCCATCCATCTCCAAAGCCCTCCCTCTGCAACAGGAACACTGGCTGGATCTGGAATCCACCGCCGAGGTGGAGGTCACTTCCGAAGGACAGCGCGCACCCCATCGAAGCCGCGCTCCCTCCCGGGAGAAGGCTCCGGCTGGCGGGCCGCCCAACCCGGACCCCAGACGATCCGCATCCTCTTCGATGCCCCCGACGGACCTCCGCCTCATCCATCTGGTCTTCACCGAAGACACGACCGCGCGCACCCAGGAGTTCGTCCTGCGTTGGTCAGCCGGCGGCGATCAGCCCACGCAGGAGATCGTCCGCCAGCAATACACAACTTCACCCCCATCTCGAGCGAGGCGGAAGACTACATCGTGGACTTGAAGCAGGTCCGCCGGATCGAACTCGAGGTGAATCCCGACATCAGCCACTCCGGCACTTTGGCGCAACTCGCAGAACTTCGCTTTCGTTGAAACCCATCGCCAAGAATTGATCGACGGCCAAGGCCCTGTTCTCAGCCGCTTCTCCCCTGGCGGGTATTCCGGCGGCGAATAGACACTGAAAGTGACGGCCCGGTTCCGGGCCCGGATTGGTGAACCGGTGTTTTCACTTGAGGAGGAATGACCACGACGTCACCGGCCTTGAGGCGCGAGCGTTTCCCACCGATCAAGGCGGAAAGTCGCCCCTGCACGAGGAGCAGCACCTGATCGCTCCCCTCGTGCGCTTCCGGCTGATCGCCAGACGACTGGCCCGGCCCCAGGGTCATCACCGCCGTCTGGCTGCGCATCGTCGTTTGCAGGACTTCAAACCATTTCCTGGCCTTGATAAATATTGGCGCGCGGACGCATAGAACATGATTCGCACGCCACGCGAGAATGATCTGCATGAAACCGCCGCGCACGCTTCGCGGCCGGGCCGGCACGAGGCGACCGCGGAACGGGTCAATTGCGATAGATCGGCAGCGGGGTAATGGCGGAAAGCTGCCCCTGCGGAATTCCTCCCTAATATTGAAGATGACTATCGATCCCCCCACCCGATTCGCCGCGCCCCGACGGCGCAGCCCAGGTTCCCCCACCCACCTACGATGAAATCGCCCTCCGCGCCTATTTCCTGGCGCTGGATCGCCATCGACGCGGAGAACCCGGCGACCCCGAGAAGGACTGGACCGAAGCAGAGCAGCAGTTTTACCGCGTTAGCTAGAACTCTCCAAGCCGCGTCCTATTCCCAAGCATCCGGTCGATCCAGCACTTCCCGCAGCTTGTGCGCCAGTGCGGAAGGGGTAAACGGCTTTTGTAACAACACCACGCCTTTGTCCAAAATCCCTTGATAGACGATGGCATTCTCGGTGTAGGCCCGAAGTGAATAAAACCCGGGTGTGCGCGTGCAAGGCTTGCATGCGGTCAGCCAACTCCTTGCCGCTCATGTGCGGCATGACGACGTCGGTGAAGAGCAGATCAATGTGCCCGGCGTTGCGTTTCAGGGTGAGGGCGGCGACGCCATTGGCCGCCGTCAATACCGTATAGCCCAATTGCCTTAACAACGTCGCGGCCATCTCTCGCAAGTCCGCATCGTCTTCCACCAGGAGAATCGTTTCCGTCCCGCGCGGCAAGGGCCGGTGAGGCCGGACGCCTGCTTCACCACCTTCGCCGGTGACTCCACCTGCGGCAGATAAATCTTGAAAGTCGTGCCTCGTCCCAGCTCCGTATACACGCTGATGTGCCCGCCTCTTTGCTTGACGATGCCGTAACAAGTCGACAACCCCAAACCGCTCCCTTCGCCGACTCCCTTGGTCGTAAAAAACGGTTCGAAAGCGCGGGCCTTGACAGCTTCGCTCATCCCCATGCCGGTATCCGCGATCGCGAACATGACGTAGTCGCCCGCTTTCAAATCCGGATAGCGGACCCACGCTTTCCGATTCGATCGAAACATTCGCCGTCTCCACCATGAGCTTGCCGCCGTGCGGCATGGCATCACGCGCATTGAGGGCCAGACTCATGATCACGTGCTCTATCTGGCCGGCATCCGCGTTCACACCGCTTTCAACCCGGGATCGGGAGCGAAGCTGACTTCCGTGCCCCGGGGCATCAAATGATGCAAAGAATCCATCATTCCCTGGAGGATGGAATTCAGATCGAGAATTTCCGGCTGCAGGGTTTGTTTGCGTCCGTAAGCCAGGAGTTGCCGTGTCAGGGTCGCGGCACGATCCGCGCTCGCGTAATCGCGTTCGCATTTTTCGCGAGGGACTTCCGGGGGGAAGACCTCCCAAGAGCAATTCGCTCTGGCCGATGATGGCCGTGAGGATGCTGTTGAATTCGTGCGCCACGCCCCCGGCGAGTTTGCCGACGGTTTCCATTTTCTGGGACTGCTGAAACAGCCGGGCCTCGAGACGTTTGCGCTCGCTGATATCGCGCATGATGGTCGATATGGATTCGAGATGCCCGCCGGGCGTGTGGTGGGCGAGGATCACTTGAGAGACGGGAATTTCCTGGCCGCGGCGGCTCAACAACACGGTCTCGCCACTCCATATCCCCGAGCGAATGGCCGCCGGTATTCCTTCCTTCAAAATAGGATGACTGGCGGGGTTGGGAACGAAATCGGCGATCGCTGTTTTGGTGATGTCTTCGTGCGGATCCACATCGAGCAGAAGGCGACCGGCGCGATTGAGATAGATGAAGTTTCCCGCCGGATCGCTAATACTCACCAGATCGGAGGTGGCTTCGAGGATGGCCGCCAAACGGTCGCGAGCTTCCGCTGTCCGTTTGCTCTCGGTGATATCGGAAACGATCCCGATGTGGCGAATCAGCAGATTCGCGGCGTCCCGGACCTGAAAACCCCGGACACGAACCCACCGAATCTCGCCCTCGGGTCGGACAATACGATATTCGATGTCCAAAGAGGGCGCGTCCCCCAGCAGCGCCGCGAAGGCCTGCTGCACACGCTCCCGATCCTCTGGCATAATGTATTCGATCCATCGATGCGGATCGGCATACAAGCTTGCCACCGGTCGCCCCAAATCCGCTCGAAGGCAGGGCTCACGTAATGCACCTCCCTCATATCCGGGGAACGAATCCAGAAGGCATCGGTAATGTTGTTCGCCAGTTGGAGAAACTTCTCGTTGCTCTCGCGCAGGGACGCTTCGATCCGTTTGCGCTCGGTAATGTCCTGGCCCATAACGACGAGGCCCATCACCTTCCCATCGTTGTCGAAGACCGGAACCTTGTCCGTTTGAATCCAGAGTTCTTTACCCTCCCGGTCGTGGAATTTCTCGATGATCCCCAGCTTGGCCACTCTCGAATGAATCACCTCCAAATCGTCCTCGTAGAACCCGGCCGCTTCCCGCGGCAAGATCTCGTGCATTGGCTTCCCTTCGATCTCCGCCACTGTCTTCCCGACCCTGTCCGCCAGTCGTTGATTGGCTCGCAGCAGGCGGTTTTCCGTGTCCTTGAAACAGATCATCGCCGGGATGAAATCGAAGAGCGCCCGTAACTCGGCTTGTTGCCGTCGCAGCTTTTCCTCGGTCCGTTCCCGCCGGAAGATGTCCTCGACAATGCGGTCGGCCATCAAGTCAAACGCCTGGGCCACCTGCCCCAATTCATCGCCGCCCTTGATGCCGGTCCGGGCGCCGAGCTGCCCCGACGCAAATTGTTGCGTTGTGGCCACGATTCCGGCGACCCGGCGAGTCAGACCGAAATGGACAAACAGCCAGGCACAGGCGACGAGGGCCGCCGAAGACGAAGGTATCGTCGCGGATCCCCCGCCCGGCGGTTTGAAAGGCCCGCGCTTTGGCGATGCTCATATCGAATACCACCACCAGCATTCCATTCCGCAGCGACCGCAGCGCGTGGTCGTCCACATCCACCAGCAACGGGTAGTAAGCAACGACGATCCGTCCATCCTGCGAAAGCACCATGCTTCCGTTGGCCGAAGCGCTGACTTCGGCCAGGTGCATGGCATTCCGTCCCTTGAGATCGTCGGGCAGGTCGGCTTCGATGAACGCGGCGGCACGCCCGATCGCCGCGACCTTGGTCGCCGCCATGATACGATCCTGCTTATCGAGCACAAACCCCGCGATCACATCGTTCCGCGTGGCCATGCCGGACACTTGCAGGTTCACCCCGCTGGTATCCCCCTTGCGAACCAGGTATTCGATGGTCGTCTGCCAGTCGGCTATGCGGAGCTTCGCCTCGTCGAGAAACTGGGCTTCGATTTCAGCTCCGAGCGAGCGAGTATCGAGTTTCCACGAGATGAGACCCGCCACCGCCGCGCAACTGAGCAACAGCAGCGGCAGGGTGACCCGCAGGGGGATTGTGAGCAGGCGCTTCACGGCAATACGCGGGCGAGCGTCCTTTCGTCGAAGAGCGCCTGGATATCCACGTCCTTCCTTAGCAGGCCTTTCTCTCGCATGATGGCGGCCAGCGCCTGCGCATTTTTCAGCAGCTGGGGCGGCTGCCCGGTCAGCATTTTCGCGATTCATCGGCCTCGGGGAGCAACAAACCGTCGAGCGAGGAAAGAAACTCCTCGGGGCTGATCTTCGCGCGAGCGGCGGCGATCCGCGCGGCTTCCCGCGGCTTCTCCCGAAAATAGAGCCGCCCGCGATAGTAGGCCTGGAGGAGACGCTTCACCGTCTCCGGTTCCGCTTGCAGATAGGAATCGCGTATGACCAGCACATCCACGATTTCCTGGGGAATCTGGGAGCTGTCGAAGATCTGGCGCGCCCCAAAGTTCCTCAATTTCGTCCGGGTGGGTTCATAGGTGACCACGGCGTCGACGCTCCCCTCTTTGAAGGCCGCCTCGTGCTCCGCAAACTCCAGCGGCACGATCTCGAAATCCCCGGGCTTCGTATCCGAGAGCTGCAAGGCACGGAGGAGAACATAGGCGCCCAGCGCCGAGGTCTCAGCTCCGATCCGGTGCCCCTTCAAATCCTGGAGGCTGGCGAACTCGGGCTTCGCCATGATCACATCCGCGCCGTTGGAAAAATCCGTCACGAGCACCAGACGGATGTCAGGAGCGTCCTGGGCCAGCAACAAGGACTCGTCGAGCGTGATCAAACCCGCGTCGATCGCCCTATTGCCGAAAGCCCGGATGATTTCCGAGGTGGAACTGTATTCCGCGAGGCGAATCTCCTTCTGGTCCAGATAGCCCAGGTGCTGGGCGACGTAAAATGGCTCATAGCCCGGCCAGTTTTCGCTGCCCACTCGAAGCAGAGCCGGCTCCTTCCGCGAACAGCCCGCGCTGCAAAAACAGATCCATAGTCCGGCAAGGATGAAGCGCCCAATCCCCACCGGGCCGGCTCCGCGCGGGTAGCCGTTTCTTATTCTGACCGGAGCAATCATATTTCTCCTTCCTCGATCAGGCCGTTGCTTCCTCCATTTTGTCATCCAGCACCTCCCGTACTTTTCGGACCAGCGCGGTGGCCGTATAAGGTTTCGGTAAGAAGGCCACTCCTTGTTCGAGCACGCCGTGTCGCGCAATGGAGTCATCCGTGTAACCCGACGTGAACAGGATTTTGATTTGAGGATAAGCTGCTTTCAACCATTCGGCCATGACCCTCCCGCCCATCCGCGGCATAATGACATCCGTGACCACCAGGCAAATCGGGGAGCCTTGATGCTGGCGCGCCACGTGCAAACCTTCCTGGCCGTTCGGGGCGCGCAGGACGGTGTAGCCTTGCGCTTCCAGGACGCCCGCGGCCAGATGTCGCAGGCCAGGCTCGTCTTCCACCACCAGCAAGGTTTCCGTCCCACGAGGCAACGCCCCGGTGGGCATTGCCGCCAGCCCGATATCCAACGCCTGCTCGACCCGCGGAAAATAGATCTGAAAAGTCGTGCCTTTCCCCATTTCACTGCAAACGGCGATGTGACCTCCGGATTGCTGGACGACGGCCTGGCAGGTCACCAAACCCAGACCGGTGCCCTTCCCCTTGGGCTTGGTCGTGAAGAACGCTTCAAACAAATGCGCTTTGACGTCGTCGGTCATTCCGCTTCCCGAGTCGCTAATGCAGAGCATCACATAGCTGCCGGGCATGACGCCGCGATGGGTGCAGGCATAAGCTTCATCGAGCGCCACATTGCGGGTGGCGATGTCGATCTTTCCCCCATCGGGCATCGCATCCCGGGCGTTCACGACCAGATTCATCACCACCTGCCCGATGTGACCGGGATCGGCCTGGATGTGCCCGAGCTGCTCTCCCGGAACGATCGTGATTTCGATATTCTCGTCCACGAGCCGCCGCAACATCTTCTCCAGGTCCTTCATCACCTCGTTCAGGTCGAGGACTACCGGCCGCACCGTTTCTTTCCGGCTGAAGACCAGCAATTGCCGCGTCAATCCCACGGCACGCTCCGACGCGCGCCGGATTTCCTCCGCATACTTGTGCAGCGGGCTCTCCGCCGCGAGGGCGAATCCGAGCAATTCGCTGTAACCCAGGATCACCGCCAGGATGTTATTAAAGTCATGCGCCACCCCGCTCGCGAGGTGCCCGATCACTTCCATCTTCTGGGCCTCGATGAATTGCGCCTCCAGCTTTTTAATGCGGCTGATGTCGCGGCTGGTTTTCGTCGCCCCCACGACCTCGCCATCGCGGGCTTCGATGGGCGTAATATCCACGGAGACGTTGATGAGACTCCCATCTTTTTTCCGACGCACCGTATCGAACGGTGGCACCACCTCGCGATTCCTGACCCTTTCCATCATGCGCAAGTATTCCTGATATTGATCCGGCGGGCAGAGAATGGAAATGGAGTGTCCGATGATTTCTTCCGCCGTGTAGCCATACTGCCGCTCGGCGCCATGGTTCCATCCGATGATGATCCCCCCAACGGTCTTGGTCACGATGGCATCCTCCGAATATTCGATGACGGCCTGCGACCCGCAATCGCGCTTTCTCGGCTTCGGTCCGCTCCGTGATGTCGCGCACGTTACATTGGATGACCTGGGCGTTCCCCTCCCGATAAACGTTGCTGACAAACTCCACGGCAATCGTGCGGCCATCGCGCGCTTCCAGCGGCAGGTTTTCGTAGCGGATACACCCCTGTCGTTGCAGTTGCTCGAACTTGGCCTTGTTGGCTATGATGTCCCTTGAACGGACCCAGCTCCCAGATCGGCGTGCCGACGAGCTCGGTGTGCGAATAGCCCAGCATTTCCGTCAAGAATGGATTGACATCGCTGATTGTTCCGGTGTCGACCTCCAGAATCAGGATGCCGTCCCGCGCCGCTTCGAATAAACGCCGATACCTCCGCTCGGAAACGCGGAGCGCCTCCTCGTCACGCGTGTCTGCCCTCGGACATGCGCGTTTCGTGAAGGGACGACGCCGATTCCCGATCCGGGCGACCAGCGGGCCCGCCTCGCGGCGGCACATCCTCTGGCCGAAGCAATGGGCTGGTTGGGTCTTGGGAATCCATGGGTAAGGGGAGAATCCGAAATCGATCACTGCGCACCGCAACACCCGCGAGTCATACAGGGGAAAAGACTTCCTCCACTTTTCGGGTCTAGCCAAACATCGTCGATTCGCGCCCTCCAGCCAATGCTTCTGGCAATACCGCACGATAGCTCAAAAACTATGCGCAACCGACGCCAGACTGCACTGAACAGCCATCCCTCCGGCAAAGACGATAGCTTGTGGCTATGCGGGGTGCTTCCCTTCCCTGACGCACCAACGTCTATCAAAAACGCACAAAGGCTTTCCCGCGCGGTGACGACGCGCTTTGCTGGCGGTTTTCCTTCCGACTGAGAACCAAGAACTGAGAATTTAACCCCTTCAAAACATGCCCAACCCCTGGACTGGAAAAGGAAACCCCTATACGCGGCTGGAAGTCCGCGACCGCTTGCAAGCCGCGCTCGGGCGCGGCGAGCCGATCATCGCCGCGGGGCGCCGGCACGGGGATCAGCGCGAAATTCATCGAGCGCGGCGGGGCGGATCTCCTCATCATTTACAATTCCGGGCGCTTCCGCATGAGCGGGCACGGCTCGACCTGCGGGCTCATGGCCTACGACGACGCGAACCAGGTGGCGATGGACATCGGCGAGTACGAGGTGCTGCCCGTGGTGGAGGAAATCCCGGTCATCTGCGGCGTCCACGGCACCGATCCGCGCCGGCGCATGTGGCACTGGCTGGACAAGGTGAAGGACATGGGCTTCAGCGGGGTGAACAATTTTCCGACGCACACGATCGTCGACGGCCATTTCCGCAAGGTGCTCGAGGAAACCGGATGAGCGTGCAGAAGGAGATCGAGATGATCGGCCTCGCCCATCGCATGGACCTTTTCACCATCGTGTATGTGGCCACGGCAGACGAGGCCAAAAGCCATGGCGGATGTGGGCGCGGATGCCATTATCGCGCACGTCGGCACGACCGTCGGCGGCTCCATCGGCGTGACGGGCGCGGTGTGTTCGATGGAGGACGCCGTGCGGCGGACGCAGACGATCATCGAAGGCGCGAAGTCCTCAGGGCGGACGGACATCTTTTTCCTGAGCCAACGGCGGCCCCATCGCCACGCCGGACGACGCCGCTTACGTCAACCAGCACACCGAGTGCGTCGGCTTCGTCGGAGCAAGCTCCCTGGAACGCCTCGGCGTGGAAGGCCCCCTGGTCGAACTCACCCAGCGCTTCAAAAAGATCCCCGCCCCCGCCGCGAAGCGGTAGGTGGAAAGCGGCCGGTCCGTGGCGGTCATTCCAGCCAGATTCAGTGGACCGGGCGGCAATTTTTTATCGTCTGGCGGACCAAGTTGCAGAGGGTCGACTCCGCGTGGCACTTGCAACCCAATTTTCACCGAAGGCGGGCTTGACGATTTACTCTGGGCCACGCACCCTCCCCACCTGTTCATGTCCCAACCCCGATCCCAGAAGAAACGGCCGGCCATCCTGGCGGCTTCCGTGGCCGCCTTGCTCAGCCTCGGGATCCTCCTCGCGGCTCCCCACGCCGCCGCCGACGAATACTGGGACGGGACAATCACCGAAGGCAGTGGCCTGCCCAATGGCAAGGGAGGCGACGGGACTTGGGACGCGAGCAGCGCCAACTGGGTGGATGCCTCCGGGAACAATCCCCACACCTACGATCCGACTGAACTCACCGTCTTCTCCACGATTGGCGGTTCGGTCTTCGTTCAAGGCAACCTCTCCTTCACGGCGTTGCGCTTCGACGTCGACCATTACGTGATTAACTCCGGCGCCTCCGGCAAGGACGAAGCAACGCTCGCCCCTACGGGCATCGCCACGATCACCGGCCAAACGGCCGGAACCGATTCCATCCTCAACGTCAACCTGGTCGGCTCCGGCGGCATCTCCATTGCCGGCCCCGGAGCGATCTCTTTGGCCGGCAATACACCTATTCCGGCGGCACTACGCTGACCAATGGCGCCACACTTTATGTGGACAGCAATACCGCCCTCGGCACGGGGACTTTGACCATCAGCGGCACCGGGACCACGATTGGAACCCAAGTGGAGGGGCAAGCGATAACCACGATCGCGAACCGGGTGTCGGTGACGACCGCTTCTTTTTCCATCACCAACCAGCGCACGCCGGGGGTCAATCCGCTGGCCGTCCTGGTTGGAAACGCCAGCGCGACCGTGGTGGATTTCACGCTGAACGGAGTGGTCGATCTCAACGGAGCGACGCGGACCATCATCGGCGGAGCGCAGGCCGAACAGATTCACTTTGGCACCGGCGGCATCGGTGTCTCCGGTGAAACCGGGGTGAATTTCAACACCACCTTCACCGCCAACGGCGGCTACGTCGCTTTCCTTCTCGATCCCGGGAATGTGAACCACTACACCGGCTGACCACGATCAACAATGGTGCCTTCCTCGTTCTCGAAGGCAACACGGCAAACGGGGCGGTTCAGGGGAACGTCGATATCGAGGGAAATGGCGTCTTGGATTATCTCGAAGGAAACTCATCCCAGGTTGCCGATTACCGCAACGGTGACGGTGAACAGCCGGGGTAACAGTGCCAACGGGGAGGTCTTCGCCGGCTTGGATCTCTATACGAGCCAGGGGGGTGAGACCATCGATACCCTCAACGGTTCAGGAACGGTGGGGTTGGGGGGGGGCGTCCTGTCGGTCAACCAAGGCAATTTCACAGGGCAGATCAGCGATGGCCGGCATAACGGCTTTCCGGCGGCGGCCTGACCAAAATCGGCGCGGGAACGCTCGTCCTAAGCGGGGCGAATAGTTATACGGGAGCGACGACGATTTCGAGCGGGACACTGCAGGCTGGCGCCGCAAACACCATGTCCAGCCACTCGGCGGTCAGCGTGGATGCAGCGGGCATCTTCGACCTGAATGGCTTCAGCCAGGAAGTGGGTTCCATCGCCGATGGAGGCTCCGGTGGCGGGACGATCAACCTGGGCGCCGGCACCCTGACCGCGGGGCAGAACAACGCGACGACCGCATTCTCCGGGGTGATTCAGGGCTCCGGCGCCTGACCAAGGTTGGGACGGGCACGCTCACGCTCAAAGGGGTAAATACCTATACCCGGCCCTACTACGGTCAATAAAGGGACGCTGAACATCGACTCGTCGATCAATCCCGGGACGGTGCTGAATGAGTCATCGGCTTTGGTGATGGGGGGCGGGACGTTCCAGCTCGGCGGTGTCACCGGATCGTCTGTGACCCAGGTTCTCAATGGCTTGACGGTCAATTCGGGGGCAAACGTCGTCACCGTCAATGATCTCGGCTCCGGGACCACCTGGATCTGCGCGGTAGCGGCTTTGCCGGCATTACCCGCAATGGCGGGACGGTGGATTTCAACGCCGCCGGCGCGGGTAGTATTTTGACCCACCAGGCCAACGACGGCCACCGGCATCCTGGGCGCCTGGGCCACCGTGAATGGAGGGGCTGCCTTCGCCACCAATAGCGGCGACCAAATTGTCGCCTATACGGGTTACACCGATATCGACGGGGCCGGTGCCATTCAGGACGGAACTTTGACGAATGTGCGGATCAATTCCGGGGGAGGCACCGCCACGATTGCGTCACCGACGACGAATATCAATACACTCACCCAGAACACCGCGGGCGCGGTCACGGTCGACACGGGCGGCGGAACGATCCGCGTGGGCACGGTCGGTGGCGTCTTCGTCACCCCCCACCGGCGGCGACCTCATCATCGGAACCTCGGCGGGTTCGGGAATTCTGACCGCCGGCGGGGACACGGCAGATACGGCCGGCGAGCTCATTCTCGAGAACAACTCCGGTTCGACGCTCACCATCAATTCGACGGTCGCTAATAACGGCGCAGGCACCGTCCTCAGTCACCATCGCCGGCACGGGTCGGACCGTCTTTGGCACCACGAATACCTATACCGGAACAACCACGATCCTTAACGGAATCCTGGAGACGGATGTGACCGGCGCCATTCCCACCGGCACCGCCGTGATCGTCGATTCGAAGGGCACCCTGGACGTTCATGGCTCTAATCAGGATATCGGCTCGCTCTCCGACGGGGGGCCAGCGGCGGCGGCACGATTAGTCTCGGTTCGGGTCAGTTGTCGGTGGGCTCCGACAACACGGATACGACCTTCTCAGGGGTGATTCAAGATAGCGGCAGCCTCATCAAGAATGGGACAGGTGCGCTGACGCTTTCCGGTTCATCGAGCACCTACTCCGGCGGCACGACCTTGAACAGCGGCACTCTCTTTGTCAATGGCAACCCCATTGACGGTTCGGGCTCCCGTTAGGAACCGGGACGCTGACGATCGCGGGCGGCACCACCCCTCGGCACCACCTTGGAAACTGCGAGCGGCACCTCGGGGACCGTCTTGAACAATGCCATCGCCCTGACGGGAGATGTTTCTCTCGCCACGAACGTGGATGCCGCGAATCCCGGCTCGCAGAATTTTTCCTTGAACGGGAGCATCGATCTCAACAACGACACCAGGACGATCACGGGGACAACGGCCGGTGGCGCGATTCACTTGGGAGGCGTCATCAGCAACGGAGGGGTGACATTCGGCGCAAGCGCCGGCGTAACTCGCCGACGCCAACACTCCCTATGCCGCGTTCTCCTATGAGGGAGGCGATGCAAATACCTATACTGGTGTGACGACGGTGAACAGCGGCGCCGTTTTGATTTTGGATAAGTTTTTCAGTCCGGATGGTCGAAGCGTGTTCCCTGTCACGGCCATCGCGGGCGATGTGGATATCGAAGGCACCGGCGTCGTGCGACTGGCCCAGTCGAGTCAGCTTGCGGCCACCTCGAACGTCACGGTCAACAGCAACGGAAATACGATTCGAGGTGTGGTGACCGCCGGCTTTGACCTCGCCAATAACAGCCAGCAGATCGGGACGTTGGCGGGTACGGGAACGGTCGCACTCGGCTCTGGTTCTTTAACGATCACGGCTGCAAGTACCTTCGCCGGCACGATCACGGACGGTTCCTTTGGCACGGGCGGCAACTTGATTTTGGACCTCACGGACTCCACGGGTATTGTGGCGCTGTCTGGAACCAATACCTACACCGGCCTCACCCTCATCACCGCAGGCACGCTGCAGCCGCAGAGCGCAACGGCCATTCCCTCCGCACATTCATGGCCATCGATACCAATGGCACCCTGGATCTCAACGGCAATGACCTGGCTGTTGGCGCCCTCAGTGATGGGGTGTCCGGTGGCGCGGGCGGGCAGGTTCTATTGGGAGCAAACACCTTGACCGTCGGCAGCGATGCTCTCTCCTCCTCTTTTTCAGGCATCATTTCGGGCACGGGAGGTCTGACCAAGGTCGGATCTGGGAATTATTCCTGGGTGGCAACAATACCTATACCGGTCCGACGCTTGTCAACGGGGGTTACCTCGACTTTGGTGGGGTCGAATGTCAGTCAAGTGACGGTCAACAACGGGGCCAATTTCACCGTGTTAGCCGGCGGCTCCGTGACTCCCGCCACCACCGGAGTCCCAGCCGTCACCATGACCACCGCCACAACGGTCAGCAATGCCGGCACTATCACGGAATCGGAGCGAACTCGGTAGGAGTCGCGATTACGGGCAGAACCAACACCTTGCCAATTTTTTCGGTGCCGTGATCAGTGCCGAAACCGGTGTCACCCTCACCAGTGCGACTGGACCCAACACGATCGTTAATCTCGGAACGATTACTGGGACCCGGCGGCACCGCCATTGACGCGACCGCCAGTGCCGGCGATACGATCACCAACGTCGGTACCATCCAAGGGCGAATTCTGCTGGGGGGCGGTCGCAATACCGTCATCCTTGGAAACGGAGCAACTCAAACCGCCATCGTCGGCGGGCCCGGAGTGGATTATCCTGCGCCTGGCCGGCGCCAATACCGGCAATTTGAATCTCGATACCATTACCAATTTCGATATCCTGAACAAGGTCGGAGGTGGCCTCTGGACGCTGACTGGCACGTCGAGCTTTCCCGGCGGTGCGAACGTCCTTGCCGGCCTCGTCGACCTCCGGGGCAATCTCATTGCCAATACCTCCGTGGAGGCGGGCGGATCGCTCGCCGGCACCGGCATGATCACCGGAAACCTCAATAATTTGGGCTGGGTTTTGCCCGGGTTGCCGGTCGGCGTCGGTAGATCCCAGCACCACGCCGGGAACACTCTCCGTCAGAGGAAATTTCCGGCAGGGAAGCTCCGGCACACTGGTGATCGCCGTGAATGGAGCCGGCCCCAACCAGTACTTCCCGCCTGTCCATCAGCGGCAGCGCCCAACTGGCCGGCACCTTGGTCGTGCAAAGCGGCGGGGTTTCACCTAAACTCAAGATGGGTCAAAAGCTGACGATCCTCACGGCGGACGGAGGAGTGAGTGGCCGGTTCGGCACGGTTGATAATCTGTTGGTCGGTGAGACGATCGTCGTCGGCAGCGTGATTTACGGACCCACTTCGGTCTCCATCGAAGGCACGCAAGGGTCGTTCAAATCGATCGATAGCCAGCTTCATCTCACCTATAACAGAAGGCTGTCGCCGCGGCTCTCGACAGTGCCGCGGGCGATAAAACGCGCGGCCAAGCTGATGACCTTCCTCGACGGTCAATCGATTAAGAAATTGCCCGGCGATTTCGACCGCATCGCGCCCGAGGAGATCGCTTCGGTCTTCCGTATCGGCGTTTCGCTGGCGGATGTCCAGGCGCGCAACGTGCAGCGGCGCACCGCCGATCTGCGCGCGGGGGCGAGCGGCTTCAGCGCTTCCGGATTTCAGTCCACCACCGGCCTCACCTATGGCAACGGCGGCTCCGCCGGTCCCGACGGTGCGGATGGACAGACGGCGGCGGTACCCCGACCGGCGCTGGGGCTCGTTCATCACGGCGTCGGCGATTTTGCCCACGTGGGCGATTCGGCCAACGCGGAGGGCTACGACTTGAATACCGGCGGCGTCACGGTCGGCGCGGATTACAAGCTCACGCCGGAACTCGCTGTCGGCATGACCGTCGGCTACACCGGCACGAACGCGAACCTCAACGATGACGGCCGGCTCCTGGTGAACGGTGGCAAGCTCGGCGTTTACGGCACTTATTTCACCAAGGGCTACCATGTGGATGCCGCGGTCACGGGCGGAGTGAATAATTACAACGTGCGGCGCAGTTCCCTGGAAGGCGATGCTTCGGGAAGCACCCGGGGCAGCGAAGTGGATGTGCTGGTGGATGCCGGTTACGACTGGCGCCTGGATGCCCTCACCATCGGCCCCAGCGCGTCGTTCCAATACACCTATGTCGGCATGGACGGCTTTACCGAGCACGGTTCGCTCACGCCGTTGCGTTACGCGGGCCAGCATCAATCGTCGATCCGCTCCACGTTCGGATTGCAGATGGCCTACGATTGGAAAGTCGGCAACGTGATCGTGCGCCCGGAGGCGCAACTCGCCTGGCAGCATGAATTCGGCGACCGTAGTTATTCCATCGGCTCCGCTCTGGCCTCGGGCGCCGGCGATATGTTTTCCGTGTCCGACACGGAACTCGGGCGCGACAGCCTGCTCTTCGGCGCCGGCGTCGCCGTGCTCTGGAATACCCGCACCTCCACCTACCTCTATTACGACACGGATCTCCTGAAGAAGGAGTACAACTCGCAAAGCGTGACCGGCGGCCTGCGGCTGAATTTCTAGGGCGGTTCGTGAATGTGGATGGCTCGTGCCTCCTCCCCGCCCGTCATTCTGAGCTTGCGAAGAACCTCTGATTTTCTGCCTTTCCTCACCAATGCGGCAAACGATCGCGTGAGGCTTGTCATGTATGCGATGCGTCAGATGCCAGAGCGAGATCAGAGGTTCTTCGCAAGCTCAGAATGACGGGCGGGGAGGGGCGCCTCCGGCGCGCACATTTTAGCCCCAACGATCTGCTCTTTCCACGATCATTTACTTGCGCGTCTCGCGTTTGATCCGTTCGATATTCCCGTATGAAACTCCCCTTCCCCATCGGCCTTGCGGCCACCCTGTTGCTCGGCGCGCTCCTCGCGCGCGCTGACGTCGTCGAATCGGACATCGTGATCTTCGGAGGCACCTCGGGGGGCGTCGCCGCCGCCGTGCAGGCGCGGCGCATGGGCAAGACGGCGGTCATCGCCGAGTGGTCGCAGCATCTCGGCGGCCTCACCACCGGCGGCCTTGGTGCGACGGATATCGGCAACAAGGGCGCCATCGGGGGCATCGCCCGCGAATTCTACGAGCAGATCGCCGCCTACTACGCCAAACCCGAAGCCTGGACCTGGCAGAAGCGCGGGGCGCAGGATGTGAAGCACGAGAAATCCACCGATCCCCTGGTGCAAAAGACCGGCCGGGATACGAAGTGGACCTTCGAGCCGCACGTCGCGATGGACATCTATAAGAAATGGCTCGCGGATGCCGGGGTGAAATTCTACCTCGGCGAAAAGCTCCAGAGCGTGAAGATGGACGGCGCACGCATCGTGGAATTCACCACCGAGGGCGGACGCACCTATCGCGGGAAAGTCTTCATCGACGCCAGTTACGAAGGCGACCTCATGGCCAAGGCGGGCGTGAGTTATCACGTGGGCCGCGAAGCCAACGCGGAGTTCGGCGAGTCGCTCAATGGCTTTCGCGAGAACACCCCGAAGCACCAGTTCAACGTGGCCGTCGATCCCTACCTCACGCCCGGCGATCCGAAGAGCGGCCTCATCCCCTTCGTCCAGGCGGGCACCGACGAAAAGCCCGGCGACGGCGACAAGTGCGTGCAGGCTTACAACTTCCGCCTGTGCATGACGCGCACGCAGGAAAACCTGGTGCCGTGGACCGACCTCAAGCCGGAGCATTACGACGAGAAGCAATTCGAGCTGCTCGCCCGTTACATCGACGCGCTCGAGAAAGCCGGCAAGCCGCCCACGGGCATTTTCATGGGCCCCACGCCGATGCCCAACGACAAGACCGACACGAACAATGCCGGCGGGTTCAGCACGGATTACATCGGCGAAAACTTCGCCTATCCCGATGCCGACTATCCGACGCGCGAACGCATCATCCGCGAGCACGCCGATTATATCAAAGGCATGCTCTACTTCCTCTCCACCAGCACGCGCGTGCCGCAGCACATTCGCGACACCGTGAACAAATGGGGCATGGCGAAGGACGAGTTCACCTCCAATGGCCACTTCCCGCCGCAGTTGTACGTCCGCGAAGCGCGCCGCATGATGTCCGATTACGTCATGACCGAGGCCGACTGCCGCTGGCAGCGCAAGGCCGAGGATCCGGTGGCCATGGGCGCTTACAACATGGACTCGCACAATTGCCAGCGGCTCGTGCAAGGCGGCCACGTGCGCAATGAAGGCGATGTCGAGGTCGGCGTCGCCGGGCCCTATCCGGTGTCCTATCGCAGCATCGTGCCGAAAGCCGGGCAGGCGGAAAATCTGCTCGTGCCCGTGTGTCTCTCGGCGACCCACATCGCCTACGGCAGCATCCGCATGGAGCCGGTCTTCATGATCCTCGGCCAGAGCGCGGCCACCGCGGCCAGCCTCGCCATCGATGCCAAAGTGACCGTGCAAAAGCTCGACTACGCCCCGTTGAAGGCGCGCCTCCTCCAGGACAGCCAGGTCCTCGAATGGACCAGCTCCATCCACCATCATTTCGCACCGTCACCGAAGCTGGCCGGCCTCGTCCTCGACGACACCGACGCGCACAAGACCGGCGAATGGACCGCGGGTTCCATCGGAGGCTCGCAACACATTGGCGAAGGCTACATCCATGATCAAAACGAGGACAAAGGCCAGCTCACCGCCAAGTGGACCCCCGACATTCCCGTGGCCGGCAAATACGAGATCATCTTTCACTTCCCGCCCAACGCCAACCGCGCGAAGAACGTCCCGGTCACCGTCTCGATCGCCGGCAATGATGCCAAAACCATTCGCATCAACGAGCAGGACACGACCGGCCAGCAATCGCTGGGCGTGTTCAACCTGCCCATCGGACACAACACCACCATCGAAGTCACCAACACCGGGACCGACGGCTTCGTCGTGGTCGATGGCGTGCAGCTTTTGAAGGTGGATCAATAAGGGGCGAGTTCCCCCACGGTGTCATTCTGAGCGGAGTGTAACGAAGTCGAAGAACCCCGTCGCACAACCAGCGATCGTCTTTGGTAGAGCGACGGGGTCCTTCGACTTCGCTCAGGATGACACCGCGAGGGAGGTTGCTCTCCGCCGAGCCTGGCAATCGCGTCCGGGATTGAAGACTTAACCCTTCGCCTTCTCCCCATCCTCGCCCACCCGCTTGAAGAGCACCTGCCCCACGCGGCGTCCGTCGGCCTGTGTCACCGTGACCTCGTAATCCTCGATGCGCACGTGCTCGCCTTGCTTGGGCATGTGGCCGAGCAAATGGGTGACATAGCCGCCGATCGTGCTCACATCCGGGCTCTCCAGCTCCAGGCCCGCGAGATCGTGCAGTTCGTAAAGGCCGATGGAACCTTCGACCGTAAATTCATTCGCATTGAGCCGGCGGAACTCGGGATTCTCGGCATCGAATTCATCCTGAATTTCGCCGACCAATTCCTCGATCACGTTGTCGAGCGTCACGACGCCGGTGGTGCCGCCGTACTCATCGACCACCAGGGCGAGGTGCGCGTGTTTGCTGAGGAAAAAGGTGAGCAGCTTTTCCAGCGACATCATTTCCGGCACCGGGAATAGGTCGCGCTTGATGGTGTGCAGGTCCGGCTGCGGCGCGCGCAGGAGCTTGAGGATGTCCTTGATGTGGACGAGGCCGACCGTGTGATCGAGATGGCCTTCGCACAGCGGGAAACGCGTATGGCGGGATTCGAGCGCCCGCTGGATATTCTCCTCGAAGGAATCCTCGGTATTGAGAAAGACCACCTTGCCCCGCGGCGTGGTGATGTCGCGCACCACGCGGTCGCGCATGTCGAGGGCGTTGATCAGGATTTCCTTGCCGATCGTCGTGACACTTTCCTGCTCGGCATTCTGGCTCAGGATCACGCGCAGCTCCTCCTCGCTATGGGCGAGTTCGCTCTCGGTCGCCGGGGTGATGCGCAGCCAGCGGCGCAGCACGATGCTCGAGCCCTGGTTGAGCAGCCAGATCGCCGGGCGGAAAAGATTGAAGAAGAAATCGAGCGGCCGCACCAGCCGCAACGCGAGCCGCAGCGGATCACGGATGGCGATGTACTTCGGCGCCAGCTCGCCGAAGAGAATATGAATGAAAGTGATGAGGACGAAGCCAATGCCCACGGCAAAACCATCAATCACCCGGTGCGATTCGATGCCCAGCCGGTAAAGGGCCGGCTGCAGCAGCCGCGAGAAATAATCCTCACCCAGCCAGCCGAGCGCCAGGCTGGCCAGCGTGACGCCGAATTGCGTGGCCGAAAGGTAGGAGTCGAGATGCCCGAGGATGTGCCGGACGCGGGACGCCCGGGCGTTGCCCTCCTCGATCAGCGGATCGAGCTGGCTGGTGCGCACCTTGACAAGGGCGAACTCCGTGGCCACGAAAAAGCCGTTGAGCAGGACGATCCCGAGAATGCCGAACAGCTTGAAGGCAATGACATCCGCGGCGTCCCATTCGGTGGCGATGGCTCCGGCGTTGGCGAGGATGGCGGGAGTCACGGAAAAAGAAACGAGCCGCGGGCGGCAGCCCGCGGCTCGAAAAACAGGCGTTGAAAAAGGTCTACCAGCTCGACTTCGTCACGCCGGGGATGAGCCCGTTCGAAGCGAGTTCCCGGAAGGAGATACGCGAGAGCTTGAAGCGGCCGATGTAGCCACGCTTGCGGCCCGTAGCCTGGCAGCGACGGCTCAGGCGCGCCGGGCTGGCGTTGCGGGGGAGTTGGGACAGCCCGACGTAGTCGCCCTTCGCCTTCAATTCGGCGCGCAGGGCGGCGTACTTCGCGACAGTCGCGGATTTGCGTTTTTCACGTTCGAGCCAGCAGGTTTTAGCCATATGTAAATTGGGAGCGCGGAAAATAGCGGGCTGGGCGCAGAATGCAAACACTTTTTCCTCTGGGGATTCACCGCTGCACCCGGCCGCCTCCGGAACCCCCGGCCAGCGCCTCGACTTCAGAGAGGGTCACGAGGTTGTAATCGCCGGGGATGGTGTGCTTGAGGGTGCTCGCCGCGACCGCGAAATCCACGGCCAGCTGGGGGGCATCGCCGCGCAGCAGGGCGAAGATCAGCGCGCCGGTAAAGCTGTCGCCCGCGCCCACGCGATCGACGATGGAGATTTCGTGACGCGTGGAAAAGTAGGGCTGGCCTTCGTGATACAGCATCGCGCCCCAGCTCGTCGCATCGGCCGTGGTGCCGATACGCTGGGTCAGGGCGACGGTCTCGAAGCCGAAGCGGTCGCAGAGCCGCCGGGCGGTCTCGGTGCCGCGCGGACCGCCTTCTCCGGGGACGTCGATACCGAAAACGGTCTGCGCTTCCTCGACGCTGGTCACGCAAAGATGGACGCCCTTCATGAGCGGCGAAAGCGTGGCCCCGGCGTGCGCGGGGTCGCGCCACAGCTTGGCCCGGTAATTGAGATCGAAGCTCACGGCGAGGCCCAGCCGCCGCGCGGCGGCAATGGCTTCTTTCGTCACTTTCGCCGCGCCCGCAGAGAGCGCCGGAGTGATCCCCGACCAATGAAACCACTTCGCGCCGGCCAGGATCTGGTTCCAGTCGAACGCTTCCGGAGGCGCTTCCGCGATGGCGCTGTGGGCGCGGTCGTAGATGATCTTTCCCGGCCGCTGGCTCGCCCCGTGTTCGAGAAAATAGACGCCCATGCGATCGCCCCCGCGGGCGATGGACGCGGTATCCACGCCGAAGCCGCGCAGTTCATTGATGACGCGTTGCGCCAGGTCGTGCGCAGGCAGGCGCGTGACGAAACCGGCGTAGCAGCCGAGTTGCGCGAGCATCACCGCGACATTGGCTTCGGCCCCGCCAAACGTGATTTCGAATTGGGGGGTCTGAGCCAAGCGCAGATGGCCGGGGGGCGTGAGGCGAAGCATGATCTCGCCAAAGGTGACGACGTCAGGCATTGGGGCCGCGAGAATGCGCGAAGCTTTGGGCGATGGGAAGCGGGAATCGGCTCTGCTTCCGACTCTTAATCCTAATCTTACTCTTAATCTCAGCCCGCTGAAGAGAGAGTAAGATTAGGATTAAGAGTAAGATTAAGACCGCCCCGCCGCCCCTGCACACCGCTTGTCTTTCCCGGACGCCTGTCTAACCTTCGCCTGCGGCCCTGCCCTTCTCGTGACTGAATCCGTCTTCCTCGCCCTCCTCGTCTTGTTTCTCGCTGTCGTATGGCTCTACGTGCGTCTCAAGGAGACCGAGTCGCGCGTCACCGACCTCGGCGAACAACTCCGCAAGGTGAAAGCGGACCTCGGCCACCGGCGAACTCCAGAATCCCCCGCACCCCCGCCGAAGAAGGAAACGCCTGCCGAGCCGATTCCGCCGATTCCGCCGATTCCGCCGCTGGGGCCGGTGGGGCCGGTGGTTGTTCCTCCGCCCTTGCTGGCATCGACGCCCGCGCCTCCCCGGATTCCACTTTCGCCCATTATCCCACCGCTGATGGAATACCGCCCGGTGACGAAGGAATACGCTCCTCCGATCCTGGAGCACTGGGACGAAAAAGTTCCCGACGAGGAGCCCGACGAGAAAGAAAAATCCCTCCTGCCACAGGTGACGCTCGAAGCCTTCATGGGCGTGAAGCTCTTCGCCTGGCTGGGCGGGCTCGCGTTGTTTCTGGGCATTGTTTTTTTCGTCAAATACTCGTTCGAGCACAATCTGATCACGCCACAAATGCGGGTGGCGATCGGCGCGCTCACCGGGCTCAGCTTGATCGCCGGCGGGCTGTTCATGCCGCGACCGAAATTCGCCGTCACCGCGCAGACGCTGTGCGCGACGGGCATCGTGACGCTCTACGGCGTGACCTTCGGCGCGCATGCTTTTTACCACTTCCTCGGCATCGTCCCCGCGTTCGCGATCATGGCGGCGATCACCGCGGCAGCCTTCCTGCTGGCCGTGCGCCTGGAGGCGCAGGTCGTCGCCGTGCTCGGCCTGCTCGGCGGTTTTCTCACGCCGCTGCTGCTCTCCACGGGGCAGGACAATCCCCTCGCCCTCTTCACTTACCTCGCCGCGCTGGATGTGGGCTTGATCGCCGTGGCGCTGCGCCAGCGCTGGCGGTATCTCGTGACCCTCGGCGCCGTGGCTACCGCGCTCATGCAACTGGCTTGGGTCACCGCCTTCTTCGCCGCGGAAAAAGTGGGCACTGGAGCGGTCATCTTCCTCGGCTTTGAAGCGCTCTTCCTCCTGCCCTTCTGGATCTGCCATCGCGACGAAGCGGGCGAACCGTGGACCACCGCCGCCTCCGGCGTGAGTGCAGGGGTCGCGCTGGCTTTCGCCGGTTATCTCCTGACCTACGCCGACCTCGGACAAAGGCCGTGGATCTGTCTCTCGATCCTGCTCGCGGCCGATGCGGGATTGGTCGTGTGGCCCTTGCGCCATCCGGCGCGCCAGGTCGGACCGCTGTGCGGTGGCGCGGCGGCCTTCCTCATCCTGAGCATCTGGAATGTCCGCTATCTCAATGAAGCGCTGCTGAATTGGGCATTGGGATTCTTTCTCGTCTTCGCGGCGTTTCACACCGCCCTGCCCCTGCTGCTGCATCGGCTGCGCCCCGCGGAGGCGACCCCGCGCGCGGTGCAGATCTTTCCCGCCTTCGGGCTGGTGCTCATGCTCTGGCCGGCGCTGCACATGGGCGCTTCCCTGTCGCTCTGGATCGCGGTGCTCGTCGCCGATCTCGCCGCCATCGCCCTCGCGGCGCTCACGGCGTCGCTGCTCGGTCTCGTCGCCGCCCTGGTGCTCACGCTCATCGCCACCGGTCTGTGGCTCGCGCAGACGCCCGTGGAAAATCCGCAGCTCGGCGGCTTGCTCACCGTCATCGCGGGATTTGCCGCGCTGTTCTGCGGCGCCAGCGTCTTCCTGCAAAAGCGCATCCGCGCGCGCGCCCCGGCGGATGCGGATGCCTCCCTCGAGCGCGAGGCGCTCGATCACCTCCCCGCCATCTCAGCGGCGGTGCCTTTCGTTCTGCTCGTCTCCGCCGTCCAGCGCTTGCATCCGGAAAATCCTTCGCCCATCTTTGGTGTCGGCCTGCTGCTCGTCGTGGTGATCCTCGGGCTCGCGCGCTGGAGCCAGACCGTGGCGCTGCCACCCGTCGCGCTGCTCTGCGCCGCGTTGCTCGAATACTGCTGGTACTTTGACTTCCCATCTGCGCCCACCGGATGGATGCCGCTGGGGTGGAGTCTCGGCTTCAGCGCGGTCATCTTTGCCTTTCCCTTCTTCTTCCAGTCGCGGAAAGCCGCGGAAGCGATTCCATGGGCGACCGCGGCCGTGGCCTTGGTGCTGCACTATCCACTCCTGCACGCCGTTATTCGATTCACGTGGCCGGGATTCTGGCATGCGGCGGGCGGTGCGGTTCCCGCCGCGTTCGCCCTCCCGCCCCTCGCCGCGGGCGAATACCTGCGCCGCCGTCTCCCGCCGGAAAACGCGGCGCGCCTCACCGTGCTCGCCTGGTTCGGCGGTGTCGCGCTGCTGTTCATCACGTTGATCTTCCCTGTCCAATTCCGGCAGGAATGGCTGACCCTCTCGTGGGCGCTCGAAGGCGTGGCGTTGCTCTGGCTCTTTCACCGGCTGCCGCATCCCAAGCTGCGCGCCGTCGGCTTCGGCCTGCTCTGCGTCGCGTTCGTCCGGCTGTCCATCAATCCCGCCGTGCTCGCCTATCACTCGCGCAGCGGGACGCCGATTTGGAACTGGTATCTGTACACCTACGGAATCGGCGCGGGCTGCTACTTTCTGGCTGGATGGCTTACGTTGCCTCCGCGGAATATGTTGGCAAATATCTCTCTTCCTGGGGCTTTTTTCTCACTCGGCACGGTCCTTCTCTTCCTCCTGCTCAACATCGAAATCGCCGACTATTTTTCAATCGGCGCCACGCTCACTTTCGATTTCGAGGGCAACCTCGCCCGCGACATGACCTACTCCATCGCGTGGTCCTTCTTCGCGCTCGTGCTGTTGCTCATCGGCATGCACCGGCACGTCGCCGGCGTGCGCTACGCGGGCCTCGGCCTGCTCGCCATCACCCTCGTGAAACTCTTCTTCCACGACCTCGCGAGCCTCGATCAACTCTACCGCATCGGCGCCCTCATCATCGTGGCGATCGTGCTCATCGGCGCATCGTACCTCTACCAGCGCTTCCTCGCGGTGGCGGACGAAAAGCCTTCGCAAAAGGGGGAGTGATCCATCGCAAAAAACGCTGTCATCCTGAGCGGAGTGTAACGCAGTCGAAGGACCCCGTCGCTCTACCAAAGATCATCGCTGGTTATTCGGCGGGGTCCTTCGACTTCGCTCAGGATGACAGAGGGGAGCAGGCCCTACGCGTAACGCAACGGCGTCTTCGTCTCCCCAATGAACCCATGCTTCGTCAGCAGTTCGCGGAATTTCCCGATGCCCGCCTTCTCCGGCGCGCTGAGTTCAAAGCGGATGTGCCGCGTGAGATAGCGCCGCGTGAAATCCGGATCGCGCTGTTCGGCACGGACAATGTCGTCGAGCCGTTCAAGGCCATAGGCCTTGAGCGCGCGCAGGTCCGCGGCGACTTCCGCCGCGTGCGGAAGATCCGGCCGCATCAGCCAGGGTGCAAAGACGAAGGGCAGCCCGGTGCAACGCTTCCACTCCTCGCCGAGGTCGAGAATCTGGTACCCATCTTTGTCCTTCTGCCGAAACTCGATCGCCTGATTGCCAATGATCAAAGCGGCCTCCGTCCCAGCTGGAAACGCCGCGAGATCGTGCAACTCCGGGCGCACATCGTGATATTCCCGCAGCAGCACCTGGAGCAGATGCACCGACGTCAGCGACGCTGGGTCGAGCGCCACGCTGCGCAATTCCGCGAGCGGCCCGCGATGCGCGAGGAAGACGCTGTAGACCGGCCCGTCGCAGGCAATGCCCACGCCTTCCGCCAGCGTGTAGTGCGGCGAGCGGAGCGCCTCGAAAGTCGGCACCAACGCCACGTCGAGCCTTCCCGCCGCAAGATCGCGGGCGAGCCCCGAAGGATGATCGAAAATCACCGGCCCATCATAGCCGTGGATGAGCGGCTTCGAATTGAGATACTTCACACAGCCGATCCGCAGGCCTGCAAGCGCCGGATACGACCTCACGCGACGGCCAGTTCCGGGGCGGCACCCGGCTTCTGCCAGGTCGATGGGATGTGCCGATACCAAGTGTCGCGCTGCCTGGGCTCGCGCCCGGCCTCGCGGATGGTTTTCTCGAGGGCTGCGCAGCTCTGCTGCTGCGGGGTTGTCGCGCCAGCCATGTGAAAGATCTTCTCCTCCATGATCGTCCCGTGCAGATCGTCCACCCCGTAGTTGAGCGCCTGCTGCGCGAGCGGCAGCCCCAGGCTCACCCAGTAGCCGGTGATGTGATCGAAATTATCGAGGTAAATGCGCGAGATCGCCAGGTTCTTGAGTTCCTCGAAAGCCGTGGCGTGGCGGATCTTCGTGAGCACCGAGTCGGGCCGCGCGCCCGCCGCCTCGAAGGCAAACGGCACGAAGCCGGTAAAGCCGCCGGTCTCATCCTGCCACGTGCGCAAGCGCCGCAGATGATCCACCCGCTGCGCCATCGTCTCGATGTGCCCATAGAGCATCGTCGCCGTGCTGCGCATGCCCATCTGATGCCAGGTGCGATGCACCTCCCACCACTCGTCCGCGTTCTCCTTGCCGCGGCACACCTGGTCGCGCACCCCTTGATCGAAAATCTCCGCGCCGCCGCCGGTCAGCGCGCACAGCCCCGCTTCGCGCAGCATCTCCAGCGTCTCGCGGATCGATTTCTTGAAAACGCGGAAGGCGAGATGCCGGATCTCCACCGCGGTGAATGCCTTCACGAAAAAATTCGGGTCGAGCGCGCGCAAGCCGCGGACGAGTTCCAGATACCACTCGCCCTTCAAGGTCGGGTGCAGCCCGCCCACCATGTGAATCTCGGTAATGCCATGCTTCAGCCCGGCGCGCGCCTTTTCCACGATCTCCTCGATCGTCATCTCGAACGCGTGCGCATCGCGCTTCCGCGCGCCAAAGGCGCAGAACTGGCACGAGAGGATGCAGTGATTCGAATAGTTGATGTACTGGTTGTGGATGTAGGTGGCGATGTTGCCGTTCTTGCGCTCGCGCAGGACATTGGCGATGCAGCCGAGCCCGTTCAGGTCGTGCGTGGCATAAAGCGCCAGCGCCTCGTCATCCGTCACCCGGCTCCCGGCGAGGACTTTGTCGTAAATCGGGCGAAGTTCGGGCGAAAGGAGCTTGGCGGACATGGCGATGTTCCCCAAGTAGTTACGTGGGGTCCGCGGCGAGCGCAACTCCTGGCTCGCGCAACTTGGCTCTTGGCACTTTCCCCTCCCTTCCGGCATGTTGCCGCGCCGTGGACCACCCCACCACGCCCGCCCGCTTCCCCAATTCATGAGCCCAGACCCGAGCCCTCAGGCCGATTCGTCGCCCGACGCCGCGGCCCAGGACCTCGCCTGGATGGCGCGCATCAAGCAAGGCGACACCGAGGCCTTGCGCGACCTCATCGAGGCGCACCAGCATCGCGTGATCGGCACGGTGGCGAAGATGCTCGGGGACGATAGCGACGCCGAGGACATCGCCCAGCAGGTCTTCATCCGCGTGTGGAAAAGCGCCGCCCGCTACGAGCCCACGGCGAAATTTACCACCTGGCTCTTCAAGATCACGCGCAACCTCGTCTTCAACGAACTGCGCCGCCGCAAGCGCCACCCCGCCCTTTCCCTCGATGCCGCCACCGAGGACGACCGCCCCATGCAGGCCCCCGATCCCGGCACCAAGTCTCCCGACGACGTGCTGCTCGGCGAGGAAATGCAAAAGGCCATCCAAAAAGCGATCGACGAGCTGCCCGAGATCCAGCGCATGGCCATCGTCCTCCGCCGCTACGACGACATCCCCTACGAAGACATCGGCGAAATCCTCGGCCTGAGCGTCCCCGCCGTGAAGAGCGTCCTCTTCCGCGCCCGCACGGAGCTGCGGGACAAGCTGAAGCGCTACCTGGACATGTAGCCGGCGCGCTGCGCCCTTTCGGAACTCCTTCCAGGGCTTGGGAGATCCCCGGATTAAGGTCTTGAAATCGTTACTGCCGCCCGATGGTCGGATAAGAGCGGCTAATTCAAAACATCCTGAAAAATACTTCCTCCCCGGAAATACTCAGAATTGTTAATTCGCCGCAACTTTCTATCCTTTGACCGGTTAGTTGAACCAACACAGCTTCCCAACCCCGCCAAAACTATGAATCCAGAACAGTCCGCTTCCAGTTCCGACAAGTACCTCCGCGAACATACGCCGACCTTGAAGGACATCATCTTCTCGCGTCGGGAGTTCCTGGAAAAAACGGGCATGGGCTTCGGCGCCATGAGCCTGGCCTCGATTCTCGGCTTGAACATGGGCGGATCGGCAAATGCTGCGACGGCGTCCGGCAAGCCACTCGGGCCGCTGGCTCCGAAGGTCGCCCCGAACCCGTGCAAGGCCAAGGCGGTCATTCACATTTTCGCCGAAGGCGGCCCGTCGCACGTGGATACCTGGGATCCGAAGCCGGAGCTGACGAAGTATGCGGACAAGACCCTGCCCGGCCTGGACGGCCTCGCGTTCCCCTCCCCTTTCAAATTCAACAAGATGGGCAAGTCGGGCGTGGAGGTCAGCGAAGTCTTCCCGAAACTCGGCGAGGTCATCGACGAAATGACGGTCATTCGCTCCCTGTGGACCGACATCCCGGCGCACGAAGTGGCGCAGCGCTTCATGAACACCGGTGCGCTCCAGATCCCGAAGCCCTCGATGGGTTCCTGGGTCGTTTACGGCCTGGGCACCGAGAATCAGAACATGCCCGGCTTCATCACCCTCGGCGGCAAGCCCGAGTGGCGCCAGGCGTCGTTCCTGCCCGGTGTCTACCAGGGTTGCAACGTGAACTATTCGCAGAACATGAAGCTGGACGAAGTGCTGCTCAATATCAGCAACCAGTTCACCGGCATGGACCGCCAGCGCCGCCAGCTCGACCTCGTGCATCAGCTCAATGAAATGCACGCCAAGTCGTTGCAAAAAGACGCGCAGCTCGAGGCGCGCATCGAGGCGTTCGAGATGGCTTTCAAGATGCAGACCGAGGCGACCGACGCTTTTGACATCACCAAGGAACCCGCCGACGTCCGCGCCCTCTACGGCAGCAGCGACATGGGGGCGAAACTCCTCGTGGCGCGCCGCCTCATCGAACGCGGAGTGCGTTTCGTGCAGGTGCAGCACGGCGGCTGGGACACCCACGCCAACGTCGAAACCGCGATCCCGCGGCAAGCCGGCGCGATGGACCAGCCGGCCGCGGCGCTCATCAAAGATCTCAAGCAACGCGGCCTGCTCGACTCGACACTCATCGTCTGGGGCGGCGAATTCGGCCGCACCGTGGTGCGCGACCGCAATGGCAACGCCACCCCCGGTCGCGATCACAACGGACGCGCGATGGTCGCTTGGATGGCCGGCGGCGGGGTCAAGGGCGGCACCACCTATGGCGCCACCGATGAATTCGGCGCGCGCGCCGCGGAGAACAAGGTGCACATCCATGACCTGCACGCCACGATCCTGGCGCTGCTCGGGTTCGATCACACCAAGCTCACCTACCGTTACAACGGCCGCGATTTCCGCTTCACCGACAACTTCGGCAACGTGATCAAAGACGTCATCGCTTAAAAAGCGTCCAAGGAGCCCCACCATGATGCATCGCCCACTCGCCATCACTATCCTCGCGCTCAGCAGCGCCTCCGTTTTCGCGGCGGCGGTCGCCGAGCCCACCAAGGAGCAGACGGAATTCTTCGAGAACAAGGTTCGTCCGATCTTCAAGGAAAACTGCTACAAGTGCCACAGCGTAGAGCAGGGCAAGTCCAAGGGCGACCTCACGCTGGATACGAAAGCCGGCCTGCTCAAGGGCGGCGAGAATGGCGCCGTGGTGGTGCCGGGCGATATCGAGAAGAGCACGCTGGTCAAAGCGGTGACCTATCTCGACAAGGATCTGCAGATGCCGCCCAAGGGCGAGAAGCTGACCAATCAGCAGATCGCCGACCTCACCGCGTGGGTGAAGATGGGCGCGCCCGATCCGCGCAAGGACGACGCGAAGATCGCCAGCAAGCTCAGCGGCTTGACCGACAAGGCGCGCTCGCACTGGGCCTATCAGCCCGTCACCAAGCCGACCCCGCCCGCGGTGAAAAACAGCGCGTGGCCGCGGACGGCCATCGACCAGTTCATCCTCGCGAAGTTGGAAGAGAAAGGAATGATCCCCGCCAGCGACGCCACCAAGGAGGCGCTTCTCCGCCGCGCGACTTACGATCTCACCGGGCTGCCGCCCACCCCGCAGGAAGTGCAGGCTTTCGTGGCCGATACTTCACCGCAGGCCTTTGCCAAGGTGGTGGACCGGCTGCTCGCCTCGCCCGCCTATGGCGAGCGCTGGGGCCGCCACTGGCTGGACACGGCCCGCTATTCCGACACGACCGGCGACGAGAAGAACCAGAATAAGCGCGAAGACTATCGCTACGCTTACGCATGGACCTACCGCGATTGGGTGATCAAGGCTTTCAACGACGACATGCCCTACAACCAGTTCATCCTGCAGCAACTGGCGGCGGATAAACTGCCGAACAATCCCGTGCCAAACCTCGCCGCGCTGGGCTTCCTCACGGTCGGCGAGCGCTTCCGCAATCCGAACGACATCATCAACGACCGGATCGATACGGTGACCAAGGGCTTCCTCGGTCTCACCGTGGCGTGCGCGCGCTGCCACGATCACATGTTCGACCCGATCCCGACGAAGGATTACTACGCGCTGCATGGCGTCTTTGCCTCGACCGTGGAGCCCACGGATAAGCCGATCATCGGCGTGCCCAGCAAGGCGCAGCTCGCCGATTACGAGGCGCAGGTCGATAAGATCCAGAAAGACAACCGTGACCTCTATTACGGCTTCATCGACAGGAACCAGTCTGAGTTCTTCAAGAAGATCGACGGCTATCTGATGATCACGCGCCTGGCCGGTGGCTATAAGAAGAAGGGCGGCAACGCGGAGACGGAAAAGGAACGCATCGCCCTGCTCCAGAAGTACAACCTTGAGCGGGAACTCCTGCCCGCCCTGGCCCGCCATATGCGCGGCAACGACGAAACGGCTTTCATCCCTTTCCGCAAGTTTGCCGAGCTGAGCGATTCGGAATTTTCGCAAAAGGCGCCCGAGATTGTCGCCGAAATCACGGCGGGCAGTTTGGGCCGGCGCGGCGCGATCAACCCGATCGTGGCCAATGCCTTCAAGGATGCCCATCCTGCGTCACTGGATGACGTGACCAAAATCTACAAGGATCTCTTCGCCAGCCTCGAGCCCCAGCGGAAGGCGTTTCTCGCCGCCAGCGCCCAGGCCATGGATGGCCGCGTGAGCGGCTTCGAACCGGCTCTCGTGGAACTCCTGCAGAACCCGTTCGACATCATGCCCGCCTCGCAGTTGAACACGCAGAGCCTGCGTGAATTCTCCTCGAAGCTCGGCAACAAGCTCGGCGCCCAGACCCGCTTCGAATTCTCCAAGCTGAACGAACTGGAGCTCACGCATCCCGGCGCTCCGGCTCGTGCCATGCTCGTGGCCGACGCTGATCGCGCGAAAGACTCCGCGGTCTTCATCCGCGGGCAGCAGGACGTGCGCGGCGACGTCGTCCCGCGGCACTTCCTCGAGGTCCTTTCACCCGACCGCAAGCCGATACCCTTCAAGGAAGGCAGCGGACGCCTGGAACTCGCCGAAGACATCGCCTCGAAGAGCAATCCCCTCACCGCGCGCGTCATCGTGAACCGCGTCTGGATGCATCACTTCGGCGAGGGATTCGTGCGCACGCTCGATGATCTCGGCACCCAGAGCGAGACGCCTTCGCACCGGGAATTGTTCGACTACCTCGCGAGCTATTTGATGGAGCAGGGCTGGTCGTTGAAGAAGCTTCACAAGGCGATCATGCTCTCGCACGTCTACCAGGAGAGCTCGCAGACGAATGCGAAGTTCGAGCAAATCGATCCGGACAATCGCCTGCTCTGGCGCGCCAATGTCCGCCGGCTCGACTTCGAAGCCCTGCGCGATTCGCTGCTGGTGATGAGCGGCAAGCTCGATCACTCCATCGGCGGCAAGCCGGTCAATCTCACGGACGAGCCCTACAGCTTCCGCCGCTCGGTCTACGGCTACATCGATCGCGGCAACTTGCCGGAGTTGATGCAGCAGTTCGACTTCAGCGATCCCGACATGCCCAACAGCAAGCGCGCCTCCACCACGGTGCCGCAGCAGGCGCTCTTCCTCATGAACAGCCCGATGTCCGTGGACGTCGCCCGCCACATCGTGGCCCGCCCGGAAGTGTCCGGCGCCGGCGACGATCTGGCCCGTGTCATCGGCCTCTACCGGGTCGTGTTCCAGCGCAATCCGCAGCCCATCGAAATCCAGATCGCCATGCAGTTCGTGGCCAAGGAATCGAGGAACCAGCCGCAGACTTCGCCGGCGGAGGAGAAAGACAAGGGCAAGGCCAACGGCCGTATCGCCGGCAAGAAGAACGGTGGAGGCAAGCGCTATGACGGCATGAAGGCCATCCAAAACGAAGGCGACATGGTGGAGCGCAAGCCGCTGACCCCTTGGGAAACCTACGCCCAGGCCCTGCTCTTCTCGAACGAAGCCAGCTACGTCAATTGATCCGGCTGTGTGCGCCGGAGGCGCCCCCACCTCTCCGTCATTCTGAGCTTGCGAAGAACCTCTGATTTCGCTCGGGCATCTGCCGCGTGGCCAACTGTGCAAGCTGAGCGCTATCTCCTGCTGCGGTAGTGAAGAAAGGCAGAGATCAGAGATCCTTCGCAGGCTCAGGATGACGGGGATGGGCGAGCACCATCACAAAGCTCGTGATCCCTTTCCACACCGCTAGTTCCGCCGCATCGCTTCCTTCAGTTGCAAGGCGTAGGACGGATTGATCTCGAAGCGGGACTGCGCGTAGTTGAGGTAGGTGACAGGCTCGACCGGGGGAAATACTTCGACGTAACCGATGTCGCACAGCGCGTTGAGAATCTCGGCCACGTCGCCGCCATCGATGGCCGTCCGCTCCCGGATCTCGAGGCCCGTGCTGCCACTCGCGTAGTCGATGGAACGCAGCACCGCCAATTCGCGACCGCTGAGTTTGATCTGTTTCATAGCAACATCCTACGCCAATAGGCCCAAATGTCTCGTTTCACAACTGGACAATTTTTACCGAATTGTAACTCCCGCTTGCTCATCGCGCAGACGGTCCTACCAGTAAGATATGAGCTCGATGAAACCGACCCCCGCGAAGATCATTCAGCACTCCGAGGGCTTGGGCGCGCCTTCCGCCGATACCGTGCGGCGCCGCGCGCAGGAGTTGGCGACGATCAATGGACACGCGGAGTTCAACGATGACGATTGGCGCGAGGCAAAGCGTGAATTGCACGGCGGACATCAGACCAACGACACGAATGGCGACATGGAGATGTCGGCCGCCATTTCCGAGCACGACATGGTGACCAGTTCGATGGGGCACCATGTGGAAAACATGGGCGTCGAGGACCAGGACAGCGTCGCCGAGGAATTGATCGCCGAAGGCATGGACGAGGCGGTGCACGAGCAAATGCTGGCTTCGCGCCTCGAGGACAAGGAAGACGAGGACCTGGAGGAAGAATAGCACGCACTCTCCCCTTTCCCGCCGCCGGGCATTCTGCTTTCACTAGCCGCGTGCCGGACGACTTCATCAGCAAAACCCTCGACGCGCCCAAGACGGCGTTCGACATCTCGCTGCGTCCGCCGATGTTCAGCGAGTTCGCGGGCCAGGACAAGGTGTGCCAGCGGCTCGAACTGATGGTGCAGGCGGCGCAACAGCGCGGTGACGTCCTCGAGCACATCCTCCTCAGCGGCCCGCCGGGCCTCGGCAAGACGACGCTCGCCTACATCCTCGCCCACGCGATGGGAGTGAACATCAAGAACACCAGTGGACCGACGATCGAAAAGGCCGGCGACCTGGCCGGGCTGCTCACGACGCTGGAGCGTGGCGACGTGCTCTTCATCGACGAGATCCACCGCCTTCAGCCGGCCATCGAGGAGTATCTCTACCCCGCGATGGAGGACTACAAGCTCGACATCATCATCGACCAGGGGCCCAACGCCCGCAGCATCCCGCTCAATCTGCCGCGCTTCACCCTCATCGGCGCCACGACCCGCGCGGGCATGCTCAGTGCGCCGCTCCGGACGCGCTTCGGCATGAATTGCCGGCTCGATTATTACGTGGCCGAGGAGTTGCAAAAGATCGTTCTGCGCAGCGCCGGGTTGATCGGCCTGGAGATCGATGACGCCGGTGCGCTGGAGGTCGCCGCGCGCAGCCGGGGCACCCCGCGCATCGCCAACAATCTCCTCCGCTGGGTTCGCGATTTCGCCCAGGTGCGCGCCGGCAACCGCGTGGACCGCGACGTCGCCGACAAAGCGCTCGAGATGCTCGACATCGATCGCGATGGCTTCGACGAAATGGACAAGCGCATCCTCGAAGCGCTGATCCTTAAATTCAACGGCGGCCCGGTCGGCATCAATTCGCTCGCCGTGGCTATCGGCGACGACGCCGGCACCCTGGAGGACGTGCACGAGCCGTATCTGATCATGCAGGGCTATATCAAACGCACCTCGCAAGGCCGGGTCGCCATGCCGCTCGCCTACCGCAAGCTTGGCATCACCCATCCGAAGCGGAACGGGGAATTGTTCGACTGACGCGGTCTAGCCGGTGAACTGCGCGTGAGCCGAGAGGCGCGCCCAATCCTCCGGGGAAATGGGTGCCGGTCCCGCGCTCGTGGAGCGCAAAGGGGCGGCATTCGTCGAGCGATCCACGCGCTTCAGCCAGCCGGTGTCGAGCGGTTCTTCCAGCATTGCCAGGTCGTTCGAGGCGATCGTCGTTTGGTCCTTCTCACCGGTGGCGTGGCCGTGGCCCACGAAGAAGCCGGCGAGCAAGAGGGTCACCCGCACGGCGGTCGAACGCGTGTAGTTGGTCAGCAGGCAAGGCGCATCCGGAGCAAGGCAGGCGCGCAAGCGCGTGAAGTGATCGAGCGTCCACATCCCGGGATTCGACTGCGGCGAGTACGGGTCGTAGAGGACCGCGTGCGGCGCCGGGGCAGCCGCCATCGTGTCGCGGAAATCTCCGGAATGAAACCTCCAGCGGATGTTCGACTCCACCGCTTCCCCTTCCGCCAGGAGCGCTTCCACCGACGCCACGTGAGGCACGAGATAACCAAGATCCACGGCATGCGTGAGCGCGAAGCGGAGAGCGGCATCCGTGACATCGAAGCTATGAATTTCGACCCCCGCGTCCGCGTTGACTCGGCCGGCGAGTGCTTCGATGGCGGCAATGGCATTCGCCGCCGCGCCCAGGCCCACGTCCCAGATGACAAACTTTCCGCCTGACGCCGTCGCGCGCTCGACGAGCCGCTGCTGCCGCACGTGCAATGCCACCGCCTCGTTCATCGGCCCGACCACGGGATGAAACGTCTCGCCACATTCCCTCGACCGCAGGCTGCGGTCGCCGGACTGCACGGTGACGAGATCGAAGGCCGCAGGATCAGTTTCCAAAAACACGTGGCGAAAATACTCCCATCTGCCGAGGCTGTGCTAGCGTATCCCTATAGCACCCGTGAAAAGCATCGGCCAACAACGACTGAATCTGCCCGCGCACGCGCCGGTCATGGTGCTGCCCGAGGCGCATCTGTTTCCCAATTCGCTCCTGCCGCTCTACATCTTCGAGCCACGCTATCGCGAGATGCTGACATGGAGCCTCCAGCAGGATCGCATGTTTTGCATCGCGCCGATGAAGCCGGGGGTTTCGGAAGCGCGCACCACGGACGACTTTCATCACGTCGTCGGTCTCGGCCTCGTCCGGGCGTGCGTGGGGCGCGACGATGGCACTTCCAACCTGATCCTCCAGGGACTGGCACGCATGCGGATCGTCGGTTTCCTGCAAGACGCACCGTTTCGCATCGCCGAACTTCGGGAGCTCACCTCCCGACCCGCGCCGCCGGAAGAGAGCGAAGAATTGACCGCGCGCCTGCTGGAAGTGTCGGAAAAATACCTGGCAGGCGAGGAGAAGCTGCCGGCGCAATTGGAACGGCAGCTCGAGCAGATCGACGACCCGTCGGTCCTCGCGGACGTGCTGGCCCACGCCTGTGTGCGCGACGCGGGCGAGCGGCAGGCCATTTTTGAAGAACTGGACGTGGCCAAGCGAGTCACGATGGTGCTCAAGTATCTGCGGGCCTAGGTTCCGCTCATTCATTGCGACGCTTCCTGCCCAGGTCGAGCCGGGCCTTGATGGAGACGGGCGCCTTTGCCTCCGCAAACAGCCGCTCGTGTTCCTCCAGGAGGTAGCGGTCGGTCATCCCCGAGAGGTAGTCGCAGACCGTGCGGTGCAGCCCGTCCTTGCGAACGCGCTTGGCCGTGGTCTCGCCGAGCAGCGACGGCTTCTGGAGGTAGAGTGCGAAGACATTCTTCAACAGTTCGCAGGCACGTTCGTTCGCCCCCGCCACGCGCGGATGGTAGTAGAGGTTTTTGTAGAGGAATTTCCGCAACGCCTCGTTAGCTTTGAGCAGCGAAAGGCTGTAGCGGATCAGGGGCTTCTTTTGCCGGCGCACGTCGTCGGCACTCTGCACACCCGCGTCGGTGATGAACTCATCACTGGTCGTAATCACATCCTGCACCTGCCGATCGATCATGCAGCGGATCACATAGCTGTGCAGTTCCCGGCCGCGCAGCTGGGGAAAATGCCGGCGCACCTCGGCGTGGCTGTGCCGCCAGACTTCCAGTTCTTCGAGCTGCTTCGGGGTGATGAGCTGAAAATCCAGGCCATCGTCCAGGTCGTGGCTGTAATAGGTGATCTCATCGGCGAGATTGGCGATCTGCGCCTCGAGCGAAGGACTGCTGTATTTCTCGTGCAAACCGGGTGTCGGTGCGTCGTAGAATTTCTGGTGCTTTTGCAAGCCTTCCCGCACTTCCCACGAGAGGTTCAAGCCGGTGAAACTCGGATACTTGCGCTCGATGATCTCGACGATGCGCAGGCTTTGCACATTGTGCTCGAAGCCCCCGTGTCCCTTCATCATCTCATTCAGCACTTCCTCGCCGGAGTGGCCGAAAGGCGCGTGACCGAGGTCGTGCGCGAGGGCGATGGTCTCGGCCAGATCTTCATTCAAGCCGAGCGCGCGGGCGATCGTGCGGCTGATCGACGCCACTTCGATGGTGTGCGTGAGACGGGTGCGCAAGTGGTCGCCGGTGCCGTTGAGAAAGACCTGCGTCTTGTACTCGAGGCGCCGGAAAGCCCGTGAATGAATGATCCGCGCCCGGTCGCGCTCGTAGACCGTGCGATGCGGATGCGCCGGTTCGGCGTGAACCCGGCCGGCGGAATCACCGGATTTTTGGGCGTACGGCGCGAGCGTCGATTTCTCCCAGCGCTGTTTTTCAATGCGGGTGCGAATCATGCGAGGAATCCGAATCGTCGTGGCGAAGGAACTTGCGCTTGAGTTCCTCATGCGCGCGGCGGGCGTCGAGGCGCACCCTCGCGAGATCGTAGACGGCGAGCAATGCCGCCAGGATGGTCAGCCATGCGGCGATCACCCAATAGCCGAGAAAGAGGAACGGATGCGCCCGCAGCCATAGCCAGAAAAAGGTCGCCCCCAGGAAACTCCAGACCATCACCACAAGCACATCCCAAAACATGAGGGTGCGGCGGACCCGCTGGGAGCGGATGATCCCTCGGCAGATCTGGATGATAAACTGGGCATTGTTCACGAAGCAGAACTTTCGGCGATCCCGGGCGATAGGTCTAGCCGGGAACTCGGTCGCAGCCTGTCCCCCGCCGGAGGCGCCCCCAACCCCGCCATTCTGAGCTTGCGAAGAACCTCTGATCTCGCTCTGGCATCTGACGCGCTGCCGTCCGTGCAAGCTTGGGCCTATCTTCTGCTCAATGGGCGAGGCAAGGCAGAAATCAGAGATCCTTCGCAAGCTCAGGATGACGGGCCTGAGGAGACACGCGCGCTAAAGCTTCGCCTCGCGACGGGAAAGCAGGTCGACGAATTCCGCGCCGGTGGTCACGGCGCGCAGATCTCCTTCCGAGGCGCGGTCCTTGAAGACGCGGGCGAGCAGGCCGACGATGCGCAGATAATCCGCGGCCAGGGCGCGGGGCACGGCGATGCAGAAGATGTAGCGCACGGGCAACTCGACGCTGGGAAAGAGGATGCCCGCTTCGGACCGGCCCACCGACATCACCATCTCGCTCACGCATTCGCCGCGAGTGTGCGGGATGCAGAGCGCGAAGCCGCCGCCGGGTTCGGGCAGGCATGGCGAGGAAGCCTGAACGCCCTTGAGCAGCGCGTTCCAGTCGAGCACGGCGGGCGTACTCTTCAGCAGCGCCGCCACCTCGTCGATGGCACTCTTGGGTTCGGTGGCGCGTATCTGGAGCGCGATGTGATCGGGGCGGAGAAGATCGCCGATGGTAATCATATGGCAGTGCCGCTCCACTTCAGTTTTTGGCGGAGGACTTCGAAAAAGGACATACCGGGGAGCATGGCGAGTGGGAGTCGTTGCGGGGCTTTGGTAATGCGAATCAAATCACCCGCAAGAATGCGCACAGAATTCTGGCCGTCCAGCGTAAGAAACACATCGGGCTCACGGGGCGAAGGGATGATCTCGATGTGCGAACTATCGCTGACCAGCACGGGACGCATGGTGAGCACGTGCGGACAGATAGGCGTGACGACGAAGACGCCGCTGTTCGGCGTGAGCACCGGGCCACCGGCGCTGAGCGAATAGGCGGTCGAACCGGTGGGCGTCGCGACGATGAGCCCGTCGGCGTTGTATTCGCTGAGGTTCGCCTCGTCGACGATCACATTGAGCTTGATGAGCCGCGACAGCTCGCCGCGGCTGATGACCGCATCGTTGAGCGCGATGTATCGGCCGAGGCTCTGGCCGTCGCGCACCACCTCGACGTCGAGCAGCGTGCGCTCGCTGAGGCGATAGGTATTCGTAGCGATGGCCTCGATGGCGTCGCGCCACGCCCCGGCGCTGACACAGGTGAGAAAGCCGAGCGTGCCCAGATTGATGCCGAGGATCGGGCGGAATTCGTCGCAGAGCTCGTGCAGCACCTGAAGAATGGTGCCGTCGCCGCCGAGCACGAGCAGCAGATCCGATACGTGGACCAGGTCACTGTGGGAGCAAGAGACTGGGGCGCCGATACTCTGCGCGGTGTGCGTCTCGAGCGTGAGGGGCAGCGAGCGCCGCTCGCATTCGGCGACGATCTCCCGCACGAGTTCGCTCGCGCCGGCCTTGCCGTGATTGGCGATCAGCCCGATACGGCACGCAGACATGCGAGGAACTCCTTGTTGCCCTCTCCGCCGAGGATGGGTGATTCGATCAAGCCGCTCCACACGAGGCCGGGCAGCATGGCGACAAAGGTGCGGATCTTTTCCACGGCCCGCTCGTGCAGCGCGGGATCGCGGATGACGCCGCCTTTGCCCACGTCCTCCTTGCGGAGTTCGAATTGCGGTTTGATCAGAGGAACGATCACGCCGCCATTGCTCAGCAGCGCGGCGGCGGGTGGCAAGATCAAAGTCAGCGAGATGAAAGAGACATCGATCACGCAGAGGGAGATGGGATCGGGAATATCGGCGCGGGTGAGGTGCCGGGCATTGAGCTTTTCGCGGACGACCACCCGGGGATCGCGGCGGATTTTCCAGTCGAGCTGGGAATGGCCGACATCGATGGCGAAGACTTTCGCCGCCCCATGTTGCAAGAGGCAATCGGTGAAGCCGCCCGTGCTGGCGCCGATGTCCAGGCAGGTCGCACCCGTGGGATCGATGCCGAACTGGGCCAGCGCCGCCTCCATCTTCAAGCCGCCACGGCCGACGTAACGCTCGGCGGTCTTCACCTGGATGGCCGCGTCTTCAGCCACGCGGGTACCGGGTTTGTCCGCGCGCTGTTCGCCGATGCTCACCGTGCCGGCCATGATCGCGCGCTGGGCTTTTTCCCGGGATTCGAAGTAACCACGGGCGACCAGGAGCTGATCCAGACGTTGTTTCAGAGCAGGCATTGGGGATGAGGGAGAAATTGAATCCGTGAAAAGGCTTGAAACCGAATCATTTTCCAAACAAATACACCGCCCCGCCATGCCCGAAGACAACCTCCGAGAGGAGATAAAGGAAATGATGGTCGAGAACCTGATGCTGAAGGTCCCGAAGGAGGAGATCGCCGACGATCTGCCCCTTTTCGGTCCCGGCGGCCTCGGGCTGGACTCTATCGACGCCTTGGAACTCGTCGTTTCACTGGAGAAGAAGTTCGGCGTGACCGTGGCCAATTCGGAGACGGCGCGCCAGGCGCTGGCCTCGGTGAACACGATTCACGACTACGTCGTGGCGAATCGGAAGTAAGCGGGACGCCTGGGAGCGCCCCGGCGCTGAAATCGGATCTGCCGACTGGGCTGGCGGGCGCAGGCGGCACGATTAGGATCGGGACGAAAAAATAAATGTTCGATTAGCTTCGATTAAGGGCACCTCTGGAAAGGCTATGTCGTAACTTTTGAGGGGATGCCGAGAGTTGGCGGGGGAATTTTTCCCGTCGCGGCAGGCGCGATCGGTCCATGAAGGTGGCCATGGGCGCGGGTCGACCTGCTCTGGATTGCTGCAAAGGCCTTCTTCAGGCCCCTCGGGCGGCCTGCGCCGCCCTCATTTCATCAAGCAGGCGTAGCGATCCATATTATACACCAGGTTGCAGAGATGATTGTGGGCCGTGGCTCGAGCCAACCCGATGCTCCGGCAAAAGTCGGCTCCCATCTGCGCCATCCGTGCAAAGATGTGCTCTACCCGCACGCGGATCCGGCTGATGGTGTGGTTGCTCTTTTGCTCGGCCGCACTCAGGGCCTGGCCTCGGGGGGCTTTGCGCAGCAGGAATTCCTCCGCCCCCAAGGCCAACAAATGCGCTTCGTGTTCCTCGCTGTGGTAGGCCGAGTCGGCCAGCACCGCCCGGTCCTGGGCATCGACCAACTCCTTGAAGACCTGGCTGTCATGCACGTTGGCCGGCGTCGTCACGGCTCGCAGAATGAGCTTGGTTTGCGCATCGGCTTTCACATGGTTCTTCCACCCGTAGTGCACTTCCTGGTTCTTCTTCGTCCAGCGCGCGGCACTGTCCTTCTGCCTTCCGACCGCCGGGTTGTGATCGAACTCGGCGGGACGTTCCCCTTCTTTGATCCGCCGGTTCTGCTCTCGGTCATTGCGCTGCCGGGGCGCTTCCACAAAGCTGGCGTCCACGATGCTGCCGGCGCGCGCGATGAGTCCTTCGTCCTCCAGCATCGCCCCAAAGGCCGCAAACAACCGCTGGCTGCCCGCGCGGCCTTCGGCTTCGATGCGCTGCTTGAAGTCCCACAGCGTCTTGGCATCGGGGATGGCATCGCCGATCCGCAACCCAAGGAAGCTCTTGAAGCTCGTCCGATCGAAGATCTGCTCTTCGGTGGCATCATCGCTCAGCCCGTGGAACTTTTGCAGCACCAGCACTTTGAACATCAGCACCGGATCAAACGGTGGTTTGCCGCCCTTGCTCCAGTCCCGCTGGGCGTAACCGCTTAACTCCTCTAACAACGGTCGGAACCTTTCCCAATCGATCACGTCCCGCAGTTTCAAAATCCCCGTCGTTTTACTGGCCACCGCTTGTTCGTGTTCAATCGCGGCAAACAATCCTCCTCCGGTGCTCTGGCGGTAACGCTTCATACTTCACCCTCTCCTCCATTTTTCCCCGGCAAAAGCTTTCTCTGAACAAATGTGGGTTTCCAGAGGTGCCCTTAAGTTCGATTACCCTGGATTTACCGAAAACTCGGGGAGCAATCCCACGCACGGTTGGCGGAATTTTTCGGGGCGCGATTAACCACGATTGCTCTGGATTGGGCGGCGGAGAGGCGAACGACGCGTTCCCGAATCTCCCTCCCGTCTTTCGACCGTCGGATTTAGGGCTTGCTTTCATACGTTAATGAATACTCTATTCCGTATGGAAAATCAAGCACAGAATATCCATAACCGTATTTTTTCTGAGCGATTGGCGGAACTGATGTCGAGCCGGGAGGTCACGCAGATTATGCTCGCCGCCGGGATCGAAACGGGGCAACCGACCATCTCGCGCTACCTGGGCGGGCAGTTGCCGAAGGCGGAGGAGCTACTGAAGCTGGCGCGGTTCTTTGATGTACCGATGGAGGTGCTAATTGGCGCGGACGCTCTGCGCGCCGAGGGCGACGCGGCGGAACGGAAAACGGCGAAGGAAGCCGCGCGACTGACGAAATTCCAGCCGCCCATCCTCGCCATCAAGGTGAAATCGCTGCGGGACGCGGCGGCCAGGCTGCGCAAGACGGCAGCGGAGATGGTCGCCACCGCGGCGGACCTCGAGAAACAGGCGGATCAGATCGCAGGGCCTGTGACGCGCGGGCGGAAGCCAGGTCAAAAGCGCGCGTAGCTGGAGCGGGAGCAATTGGTGCAGCGGGACTTTTGAGGAAGAAGGATATTGGAGGTCCTTCGGCAGGCTCAGAATGACTGGCCCTGGAAGGGTTTTCAGCAGCCTGTTAGTGGATGTCAGCACGGACGAAGTTAGCTCACTGTCTCCGCCGCGTTGACCGCATCGATCAATTTGCGGAAGCGGCCGAAGTTCTTTCGCTTCGGCGTGCAGATGAGGCGCGGAAGTTCCTCCAGGTCGGGTTCGTTGTGCTCGTCGGGCAAGGCGGCCCCTTGTACGACGGGATGGCCGTTGAAGATGTCGTCGAAGGCGGCATTGATCAATTCGACGGCCTTGTCCGCAAGTGGCCGCCGGAGACGGATGACCATTTTCTGCCCGACCCAGCGGTAGCTGTGGAAGTTCTTGTAGAATTGCGCGATCTCGGCAATAGCCTCGCCCACGCTGTTGCACATCTTGAAGAGGGAAAAATCGTCGTCGGAGATCAGGCCCTTGCGGAGCAGATGGTCTTCGAGAAAACGGATCCAGGTTTTCCAATAGGTGCCGCCGGGGCGGTCCACGAGAACGACCGGGATGATGCGCGCCTTGCCCGTCTGCATGAGGGTGAGGACTTCGAAGCCTTCATCCATCGTGCCGAAACCGCCGGGGAAGAGCGCCACGGCGTGGGTCTCCTTGAGGAAGTTCAGCTTGCGGGTGAAGAAGTAGTTGAAATTGATGAGCTTCGGATCGCCGTGGATGGTCTCATTGGGCCGCTGCTCGAAGGGGAGGCGGATGTTGAGGCCGAAGCTGTTCTCCCGCCCCGCGCCATGCTGGGCGGCGCCCATGATGCCGTCGCCCCCGCCGGTGATGGTCATGTAGCCGAGTTCCTCGTGCATGCGGCGGGCGAATTCCTCGGAGGCGATCGCTTCGGGCTCGGTGGCCTTCGTCCTCGCGGAGCCGAAGACGACGACCTTGTGCACGTGGCGATACGGCGCGAAGACGCGGGCGGCGTAGCGGAGTTCCTTGAGCGAGCGATTGAAGAGTTTCAGGTCGGCCGTGGTCGTCTGGTCGCGACCCATTTTCAGGGCCGTGATGATCATCTCCTCGATCAGCTCGCAGGATTTGGTGCAGTCCGACTCGGAGACGAGCTGTTTGATCAGGGCGTCAGTTTTCGGGTTGCCCGTGGTCTGCGTCCTGTTGGGGGTGGCGGAGATGCCGCCGGCGGTGAAATCCTGCATTGGGGAAGATGGGAGTTGAGCGAAACGGTGGGGCCGGTTACAAGCGCCGTCCGCTTTTATCTTTCGCCCGGCCTCACTGAAACCTCAACTTTCCCCCAATCATCCCATGATCGTCGTCATCCGCCCCAATACGCCCCGCCCGCAAATCGATGAAGTCATCGCCGAAGTCCAGAAGCTCGGCTACGACCCGCGGCCGATTTTTGGCACCGAGCAGACGGTCGTCGCGGCGATCGGCGACGAGCGCACGCATCACACGCTGATGTCGCTGACCGCACTGCCGCAGGTGGAAAAGGTGATCCCCGTGCAGAAGCGACACAAGCTGGTGAGCCGGGAATCGCAGGACGGCGACACCGTGGTGGACGTCGACGGCGTGAAGATCGGTAGCGATGCGCCCTTCTGCATCATGGCGGGCCCCTGCTCGGTGGAGAGCGAAGAGCAGTTGCTGAGCACGGCGCGAGCGGTGAAGGCGGCCGGCGCCACCATCCTGCGCGGCGGCGCCTTCAAGCCGCGCACCTCGCCCTACGAATTCCAAGGCCTCGGCAGCGAAGGCCTCCGCCTGCTTTCCCTGGCGAAGAAGGAGACCGGCCTCAAGATCATCACCGAAGTGCTCAGCGAGCGTCATGTGGACGAAGTGGCCAGCCATGCGGACATCCTCCAGATCGGCGCGCGCAATTCGCAGAATTTCCAGCTCCTGATCGAGGCCGCCAGGACGGGCAAGCCCATCCTGCTCAAGCGCGGACTGAGCCAGAAGATCGAGGAATGGCTGCTCGGCGCCGAGTACCTGCTGGCGCATGGCAATGGGAAGGTCATGTTCTGCGAGCGCGGCATCCGCACTTTCGAGACTTACACGCGCAATACCCTCGACCTCGCCGCTGTGGCCGTGGCGAAGAAGGAATCGCACCTCCCGGTAATCGTCGATCCCAGCCAGGGTGCCGGCCGGGCCGATCTCGTCCGCGCGCTCTGCAAAGGCGCCGTGGCCATGGGCGCCGACGGCCTGCTCATCGAGGTCCACCCCCACCCTGCCGAAGCGCTGAGCGATGGCCAGCAGCAAGTGGACTTCGCCGGCTTCCAGGCGCTGGTGAAAGATCTGCAACCGCTCCTCGGGGCGGTCGGGCGGAAATAGAATTCCAAAGCGCTGTCCGTACTCTTTCGCCTGTTCCGGGTCTTTCTTGTTCTGGCCATGGCGGGCTGTATCACTTTCTGGTCGACGTCAAATTGTACGGCCGGGAAACCAGCGCCGCTACCGATAACCACACCGGATTCTCTCGCCTTGTCTCGGGCGCATTCCGCGCCATTATTGGTCACCCCCCGATGAAAGCACTGTTCCTCCTCCCGGTTCTCTTTCTGGCGACTTCGGCGTTCGCCGAGCTGCCCGGGACCGATCTGCTGGCGGGGCTCATCGTGAAGCAATTCGACCGCGACCACGATGGGAACGTCGACCTCAATGAATGGCAGAACGGCGCCAACGATGGATTCATCGAGATGGATCACGACCAGGATGGCTTCATCTCGGAAGGCGAACTGGACGCGCTCGCCGATCCCATCGCGGAGGAACTGGGCAAGCTCGGCGCCGTGGCCAGCGTCGCGCTCATCAAGAAAATCCTCTTCACCTTCGACACCGATCACGACCGGCGGATCAGCAAAGGCGAATACGAGACGGGCTGTGCGGCGCTCTTCAAGCTGCTCGATACCAATCAAGACGGCGTGCTCACCAAGCCCGAGCTGGCGGACCTGCCGCTGCGGCTCTTCAAGTCCGGCGGCTAGAGTATTTCAATTTAAGGTGTAGCCCCCAATCTCAGGTGTGAGACGCAAAAAATCCGGGGAGCGCACTCGTCCCGAGTGCTGGTTTTGGCGTCCCGCCGAAACGAACTTTTAAATTGGTTAACATGCTATGGGCGTTAAATTTATGATGGATGGCGAAAGTCCGCGAAGGCGAGACGCCTTCGCCGACACTCGGGACGAGTATGCTCCCCGGAAATACCGCGACCGCACTTTCACGGCGGCTATGCTATTACTTAAACTGCTCTCTAGCGCAAATCACTGCCGACGGTACTTCAAAATAGACACCGTTGCGCAGGTATTGCCCGCAAATCACACGAAAGACACGAAATGGATTTATTCGGGTGATCCGCGTGATCCGCGGGCCACTTTTCCCATTACTTTCGTGTCTTTTCGTGTGTTTCGTGGCCCAATCTTTTAATCGCGGCACCGCCGCGCTATGATTTGGTGGTCAGATCCCCCGCGACGCTACGGCTTGCCTGAACCACTTAGCGCCGGCCCATCGATGGCCGCGTCCTTCGGCAGCGCCTGGTAAGTAATGTCCGCATTCACCATCTGTTTGAAGAGGATCACCGGAGAGTGCGACCGCCGCACCAGCCAGCCGGTTTTGCCATCGGAAACCAGCCATTCCTGCGGCAGGTCGTTCATGTCCACTTTATCGTCCTTGTCGGGCACCAGGCGTAGGTGCAGGAGTTCCACGCCTTCGGGCGTCTTTTCCTTGCCGAGCGATTCGTAGGTCGCGCGGCGGGGATCGCCCAGGGCCTGGCCGTTCTCCAGCGGCGCCAGCACGGCTGACACGAGGTCATCGTCCGGCTCCGTGGGCCGCCAGGTCTTCCCGGCGTCCTCGCTCACGAAATAGTTGCCATCCTTGCGCACGAGCGTCATCGGCTGCTTGCCGCTCATGATCATTTCCCAATCGTCTCCCACGCGCCGGGCCTTGAGCCGGATCTCAAATTTTTCCCGCTTCATGATGGCATCGACCGCCACCGCCGGGAGCTTCCGCGTCGCCGTGCGGGCTGCTTCCAGTTGATCCGTGGGCGACGCCGGGGGCTTTTTGGTTTTCTTATCCGGAGCCGCGGACGCAGAATCCGCCAGGGTAAGCAGAAGCGCTGCCACGAAAATTCCCGTCAACCGGAACAAGTGCGTATTCATGCGGCCCATGCAAGCGACATCCCCTCCGCCAAGTCGAGCACGATGTCATCTCAAGATCGCATCTTTCGCCGATTGAAGGATGCGCTCACCGGAAGACCTTGCTACCCTGCGAGGATGCGATTTCTCCCCTGGATTTTCTACGCGCTCGCGCTGGCCCCGATGGCACTGGCCGAACCCGGCATGGCACCGCCGACCGCATCGTCACCGCTACTAAAACAAGGCAATGCGCGCGTCGTCCTGGTCGGCGATAGCATCACCGGGCAGAGCCGCAACCATCCCGCCGGCTATGCGTATCAGATCGATTGGGCGTTGCAGCAGGCGTATCCGGGGTGCCATCCAAATGTCATCGCGCTCGGCGGCAGCGGCCAGGGCGTGCAGGCGTGGCTGAACACGGAGAAACGTTCGCGGACCGAGGCTTTCCCGCTCGATGTCAAAGGCATCGAGGTCAAAGCGGCGCTGGATCAACCCGCCGATGTGCTCATCGTTATGCTCGGGATGAACGATGTGCTCGCACCTTACGTGGCGGACGAGCCGGCCTCTCTGGAAAAATGGACGGCGAACTACCGAGAACTCGTCACGGCGTTGCAGAGTCGCTTGAAGCCGAAGGTGACCGCCGTAGCCACGGCCACCTTGTGTACCGAGGATTTTCGCCATTCGCCGAAGAACGCGATGATGGATCAAGTGAACAAGCGCCTCATCGATCTGGCCGCGGAGATGGATCTGCTGGTGTTGCCGACCAACCACACGATGCGCGCCGTGCTCGAACGTGGGCGGCAATTGAAACCCGATTTTCATGTCACCCACGACTACGTGCATCCCAACGAAGCGGGACATCTGGCGATTGCCATAGGCATGTTGCGTGGGCTCGGTGAAACCACGGCGGCCCAGGCGCTCGAAGAGCAACGGCTTGCTAAAATCTTCGCCAAAGCGACCGGGCCATCCGCCGCTGCTTCCCCTCGCAACGTCTCTCCTCCCGCGCCGTGGCTCGTGGCCACGGGCCTCTTCCGGAAGCCTTGGAACGAGCATTCCGCGCTCAATCCCGCGCTCTTCCGCGGCCCGATCGAAGAAGCGATCGAGCAGGGCCATGACTTCCTCGTTGCGCCCGATCCGGCCACCGGCCAGCCGCTGGCGTGGCAGCCGTATTCCGCGACCGTCGACTACACCGGCGGCGCCAACCCCGACAGCGTCGATTTCGCCGCGGTGACGCATGCACGGAATTTTGAGGCCGGTTACGCGGCACGGTGGATTCACTCCGACGGCGACCGGGCAGTGAATATCGAACTCGGCACGCAAGCTTTCGCCGGCACCATGCAGGTGGGCCTGTGGCTGAATGGCGGTGCGCTCTATTCCGGCCTGCTCACGGGCGAGCCGGGCAAAAGGAAGACTGTCCCCGCGCAACTGCACGCCGGTTGGAACACGCTGGTCTTCGCGCTCAATCACACGGCCTGGCAAATGCAGTGCACCGTGCATCTGGCCGGCATCGGCGACGATTCGCTGGAGAATCTGCGCTACTCCATCGCACCGCAGAAGGCGGGAAACTAGTCCCCGCGTGTCATCCTGAGCGGAGTGTAACGGAGTCGAAGAACCCCGTCGCATAACCAGCGACATCGATGGTAGAGCGACGGGATCCTTCGACTCCGTTACACTCCGCTCAGGATGACACCGCGAGGAGAGAGTGGTAATATCTCACAGTCTCTTTGCTCTGGCTCTTCCGGCGGGTAACCCGCTTTGCTGATCGCGTGAACATTCCGACTCCACTCCGCAAACTGGCCACCCCGTTCCTGGCGGGGGCAATGGCGCTTTCCCTTTCCAATGCCGCACGATGCGCCGACGGAGACGCCGCGCCGGAAAAGCCAGCTTACGTCCCGGCTCCCGAGCCGGTGAAGACTTCCATCCTCGTCGGCGCGCACAATTGTCCGCTCTGGGAAGGATCGCCTTCCGGGGGCGTCTGGGCGCAGGTGGTCAAACACCCGGAGCGCACGCCGGCGCTCGGACGCTACGACGATACCAACCCCGAAGTCGCGGATTGGGAGACGAAATGGGCGGTAGAGCATGGCATCAATTTTTTCGTGTATTGCTGGTACCGCGCGGGCAAGGCCGATGCCGTGGAGACGCGCTATGCGGGAGCGATCGAGGCGCTCAAGAAGTCGAAGTTTGCCGATCAGTTTCATTTCTCCATCATGTGGGAAAACCAGTCGCGGGATCTGAACTCGTGGGGACAATCGGGTGTTTCCGGCGAGAGCGATCTCCTCGAACGCCTGCTGCCCTTTTGGATGGAGAACTACTTCAAGTATCCCGGCTACTTGAAGATCGACAACAAGCCGCTGCTCTACATCTACGATGCGCGCAAGCTGGGGGCCGACCTCGGCGGACCGGCGAACGTGGCCGCGGCTTTCGACAAGATGCGTGCGTTCTGCAAAAAGGCGGGCTTCGACGGCCTCTATCTGCTCAGCGAACTGCGCTACCCTTCTCCGCAGGAACTGGCCTTCCGCAAGGAAATGGGCTTCGATTACATCTTCGAATACTGCCTGCCCGTGGCCGATGTCGCCCACCCCGTGGCCACGCAGCTTTCGCTCCTCCAGAAGATGCGCGAGACTTCGCCGCTGCCGCAGATCGTCACCGTTTCGCAGGGGTGGAGCGGCTGGCACGACGAAGGGCCAAACTACCACCTGCCGCCGGCGCAATTCGAGGAATTGCTCCGCGGTGCGAAGGCGATCATCGAGACTATGCCAGCCCACGAACTCGGCAGCAAGCTGCTGCTGCTGGACTGCTGGAATGAATGGAGCGAAGGACACTACATCGCCCCGCACCAAGAGTTCGGATTCGGCTATCTCGACGCCGTCCGGCGGGTCTTCTCCAGCGCGCCCGAGCCGCACCAGGATCTGCTCCCGCACGACATCGGCCGCGGTCCTTACGAGCAGGGATCGCCCACCGCAGGGGTAACCACGAAAAAGACGGATTAGACGAAAAGAAGAGGTTGGTTCCTTGCGGAACCTCCGCTTTCCAAGGCGCCTTCCGCCGGCGCGGAGCTTTCGTTTATTTCGCCTATTTCGTGGTTTTCAAATCAGTTCCGCGATCTGCACCGCGTTGAGCGCGGCGCCCTTGAGGAGTTGATCGCCGGCGACCCAGAAGGCCAGGCCGTTGTCCAGTGCGCAGTCAAGGCGCAGACGGCCCACCTGGCAGTCGTCCTGCTCGGCGACGTAGAGCGGCAGAGGATACTCGGCCTTGGAGGGGTCGTCGACCACTTCGAGCCCGGGCGCCCGGCCCAGCACTTCGCGCGCATCCTTGAGCGACACGGGCCGCTCGAATTCCGCGTTCACCGCCACGCTGTGCGCGCGATAGACCGGCACGCGCACGCACGTCACCGAGGCCTTGAAGGTGGGATGATGCATGATGCGCCGGCCTTCGTTCTGCATCTTCATCTCTTCCTTGGTGTAGCCGGTCTCGAGAAAGGAATCGACGTGCGGCAGCACATTGAACGCGATCTGGTGCGGATACACGCTCTTCACAATGGGCTGGCCATTCACGACGGCGTGGACCTGCGCGCGCAATTCCTCGATCGCTTGCGCGCCGGTGCCGCTCACCGCCTGGTAGCTGGCGGCAAAGATGCGCTTCACGCGAAACTCCTGGTGCAGCGGAAACAACGCCATGAGCGTGATCGCCGTGGTGCAATTCGGGTTGGCGATGATGCCCCGGTTCTTCTTGATGTCATGGCCGTTGATCTCCGGCACCACGAGCGGCACATCGGGATCCATGCGGTAGGCGCTGGAATTGTCCACCACCACGGCGCCAGCCTGCACGGCGAGCGGAGCGTACTGCTTCGAGATACCCGCCCCGGCGCTGAAGAGCGCCACATCGACCCCGGTAAAGGAATCGTCCTTCAATTCCGTGATCGCCACTTCGCTGCCGCGGAAGGGCAGCGTCTTGCCCACCGAACGCGCGGAGGCGAGCAGCGAGAGCTTGCCCACGGGAAAATGGCGTTTCTCGAGCGTCTTGATCATTTCCACTCCAACAGCTCCGGTGGCACCGACGATCGCGACATGTAGGTTCTTGCTCATAAAAAGGGCCGCGCACTGTAGCGACTCGCCTGCGCATTGCAAATCCGGAGAAGAAGATGTTGCGGATCAGCGGGTTTCCGTCGGGACGCGGTCGAATGGCAAGCCATCGAATGACACTCATGGGACGGAGAGGAATGGGGTCGCTTTCGGCAAACAGCTTATCGGTGCGATGGACTGTGATTTCCACTGCCCGCACGGATCGATAGGCGGCAGAAATAGCGCGAACGTCCACCTTCGTAGTCGTCACCAAATGCAGCCGAAACGGTTGCTCCACTTTGCCTCCTGCCTGACCCGTCCCGAAGCGTCCTGACCCCGCAAAACTCTGCGGTGGGATCGGGTGGGATTTCCTCTGTAACCGCGCAGTGGGAGAAAGGCGAAAGTGGTGCGACCATCCCGTTCGGAAAGGCTTTGGCGAAGCGTGGTGAGCGTCGATGCAGGAGGCGACGGCTTGTTCTCATTCTGTGACGCTGCGGAAGACTCCCCGGCGCAGGCGCCAGAGCGGCGAAAAGATTCAGCGTGCCATGCCGATAGTAGTCGTGGGTCCGGCGTTCGACTCGTCCGGGCCATAAGAGCAATATCGGTTGGCTGCGTTCCAAGGCCTGCACTTGAGTCTTTTCATCGACACAGAGACACTACAACGGGTAACGCCCAAACTAAGCTGGACATGAATTTCGTGGGTGCTAGCGTGCGCAGACCTCAAAGCATTTTTGACAACTATTCGCAAATGAACAACACATCCGATACTCTCCTGAACCGCCGCTCCTTCCTCGCCCGCTCCGCGGCCGCCGCCGCTGCCACCTCCGTGCTCGGCTTCCCCGCCATCGTCCGCGCGGACAATGAGAAGATCCTCAAAATCGGCATCGTGGGTTGCGGTGGCCGCGGCACCGGGGCGCTCGGCAATGCGCTTTCCGCCGACAAGAATGTGATCGTCACGGCCATGGGCGACATCGCACGCGACCGCCTGTACACCAGCTTCGAGAACATCAGCAAAACCAAGCCCGACCAGGTGAAGGTCGAGGAAGGCCAGAAGTTCGTGGGTCTCGAGGCCATCGATCAAGTGCTGGCCACGGACATCGATGTCGTCATTCTCACCACGCCTCCCGGCTTCCGCCCGCAGCACTTGAAGAAGGCGATCGCCGCCGGCAAGCATGTCTTCTGCGAGAAGCCCGTGGCCGTCGATGCGCCCGGCATTCGCGATGTCATCGCCACCGCCGCCGAGGCGAAAAAGAAGGGTCTCGGCATCCAGTCGGGCTTCTGCTGGCGCTCGAACTACGCGGAACGCGCCACCTTCCAGCAAATCCACGACGGGGCCATCGGCAACGTGCGCTCGTACTACGGCACCTATCTCGCCAACTCGCCCTGGGTCAAGGAGCGCAAGCCGGAATGGACCGATCTCGAGTGGCAGCTCCGCAACTGGATGTATTTCACCTGGCTCTCCGGCGATCACCTCGTCGAGCAGGCCATCCACACCGTGGACAAAATGAGCTGGGCCTTCCGGGATGTGGACCCGATCAGCGTCACCGCACTTGGCGGCCGGCAGCAGCGCATCGAAGAGCAGTACGGCCACGTCTACGATCACTTCGCGGTCTCCTACGAGTATCCGGAAGGCGCGCGCGGCTTCGTCTATTGCCGGCAGCAGGCCGGTTGCGACAACGAGAACGCCGACGAGATCATCGGCGCCGAGGGCGTCGCCAAGATCAACGGCTTCCGCAAGCTGCACACCATCGCCGGCAAGAACACCTGGAAGTATGAAGGCGCCACCAACGATATGTACCAGACGGAGCACGAGGAAATGTTTGCCGCGCTGCGCAAAGGCGCGCCGCTGAACTACGGCGAAAAGCTCGCGCACAGCACGCTCATGGGAATCATGGGCCGCATGTCCGCTTACACCGGCAAGACGATCACCTGGGAGCAGGCCATGAATTCCGAGGAAGTGCTCGCGCCGAAAGAGCCGCTCACTGGGATATGAAGCTCGGCGTGCCGCCTGTGGCCATGCCAGGGGCGCACGAAGTTTTCCTGATCTGCCAACTCCTCCTGCTCATGAATCGCCGCACTTTCCTCCAGACCACGAGCGCCGCGCTGGCCGCATCCACGCTAGCTCCCCTCGCCCCATGCCGCCGATGCACCGGCGAAGAAGCGTCCGCTCAAGAAAGGCCGTGAATCTCGGCATGGTCAAAGCCGGCGCTTCGGTACAAGAGAAGTTCCAGTTGGTCAAGGATGCGGGATTCGACGGCATCGAATTGAATCTGCCGGACGACAGTCTGACCGTGGAGATCATCCAGCAAGCAAGGCGGCCAGCGGGCTGGAGGTCGCCGGCATCATTTGCACGCCGCATTGGAAATTCCCGCTCAGCGATCCGGACCCGGCCAATCGCGAGCGTACGGTCCGCGGCTTGCAACTCGCGCTGCAACAGGGCGGCGAAATCGGCTGCACCCGCGTGCTGCTCGTGCCCGGTGTGGTCAACAAGCAGGTTGATTACGCCCAGTGCTGGCAACGCGCCATCGAAGGCATCAAGCGCTGCACCGATGCGGCAGAAAAAGCCAATGCTACATCGCGATCGAAAACGTCTGGAACCTCTTCATCACCAACCCCGTGGAAGCCGCGCGCTTTGTCGATGAGATCAACCATCCGTGGGTCGGCTGGCATTTCGACATCGGCAACTGCGTCACCTACGGCTGGCCCGAACAGTGGGTGCGCATCCTCGGTCCACGCATCCGCAATCTTCACATCAAGGAATACAGCCGCAAGAAACGCGATGCGGAAGGCCCTTACAAAGGCTTCCAGGTGGAGCTCGGGGAAGGCGACGACGACTGGCCGGCGATCATGAAGGCGCTCGATGAGATCGGCTACAGCGGATACGGCATTCTGGAAGTGCCGGGCGGCGACGCCGCGCGCCTCAAGTTCCTCGCCGAGCGGACGGACCAGTTATTTGCGAGTTAGTCTAAAAGACTGCGAAATAATCACGCCTCTCCTCGCATGTCATCCTGAGCGGAGTGTAACGAAGTCGAAGGATGACAGGCGAGGAGAGAGCCGCCTTTTGCTAACACCCCAACCCCCGCGCGGGTCAGCTATGATGCCGGCGCTTGACGTTCAATTGCGCGAGGCTCTTCATCAGCGACGCTTGCACGGGAGGCGACCTCTTCTTCACCGAGGTCATGCCGGTTGGCGAGCGTGGCCTTGGCACGTGCGATGGCGGCTTCCGCCGCGCTCTCATCGATGTACTGCCACTCGATGGCCATGTCGGTGAGGATGTTCACCTGCTCCTGCGTCACCGTCGCGAAGCCTTCGCCCACCGCGAGGTACTCCTTCTTTCCGTTCCGGGAAATGACCACCTCGCCGGGGTTGATCTGCGTCATCAACGGGATGTGCATCGGCAGCACGCCGAGCTCTCCCTCGTGCCCGGGATAACCACAGAGTCGACATCGCCCTCAAAGGCGAGTTTGTCCGGCGTAACGATTTCGAGGCGAAGAGTGGCCATTGGGGATTAGTTGATAGTGGATGGTCGACAGTTGATAGCCGCATCTTCGCCTGTGGGGCGCGATAGCGAAAGAGGGGTGAGAGTAGTGTGGAATACGGCTGGGATCATCGAAATCACGAGAAACGGCTATCAACCATCAACTCTCAACTATCAACTTAAGCAATTAGCTGCGGATCTGGTCGATCGTGCCCTTCATGTAGAAGCTCGTTTCGCCGACGTCGTCGTGCTTGCCTTCGAGGATTTCCCTTGAAGCCGCGCACGGTTTCCGCGATCGAGCAGTACTGGCCGGGCGTGCCGGTGAATACTTTCCGCGACAAAGAACGGCTGCGAAAGGAAACGCTGGATTTTGCGGGCGCGGAAGACGGTGAGTTTGTCTTCGGGCGAGAGTTCGTCCATACCCAGAATCGCAATGATATCCTGCAGATCCTTGTATTTCTGCAACACGCGCTGCACGCCACGGGCGACCTGGTAATGCTCTTCGCCGACGATCTCCGGCGCGAGCGCCTTCGAGGTGGATGCGAGCGGATCGACAGCCGGATAGATACCCAACTCGGCGATGGAACGCTCCAACACGATGGTCGAATCCAAGTGTGCAAAGGTGTTCGCAGGCGCCGGATCGGTCAAATCGTCCGCCGGCACATAGACGGCCTGCACGGAGGTGATCGAACCCTTGGTCGTGGAAGTGATGCGCTCCTGGAGAGTGCCCATTTCCGACGAAAGCGTTGGCTGATAACCCACCGCCGACGGGGGTGCGGCGAGGAGCGCCGACACTTCGGAGCCGGCTTGCGAGAAGCGGAACACGTTTATCGACGAAGAGAAGCACGTCCTGGTTCTTCTCATCGCGGAAGTATTCCGCCATCGAGAGCGCCGAAAGAGCGACGCGCAGACGTGCACCGGGAGGCTCGTTCATCTGGCCGTAGACCAGCGCCACCTTGGATTTGCTGAGATCCTGCTGGTTGATGACACCCGCTTCGCTCATTTCATGGTAAAGATCGTTGCCTTCGCGGGAACGTTCCCCCACCCCGGCGAACACGGAGAAACCACCGTGCTGCTTGGCGATGTTATTGATGAGCTCAAGGATGACGACCGTCTTGCCGACGCCCGCGCCACCGAACGCACCGACCTTGCCGCCCTTGGTGAAGGGGCAGATCAAATCGATGACCTTGATGCCGGTCTCGAGAATGTTCGCCTTCACGTCCTGATCCATGAGGGTCGGAGCGCGCGGTGAATCGGGTAACGCTTAGTGTGCGGCACTTCGCCACGCTCGTCCACGGGGTCGCCGGTGACGTTGAAGATGCGGCCCAGAATGCCTTCACCCACCGGAACGGAAATCGGGGCGCCCGTAGCGACCACGGCGGCGCCGCGCTTCAAGCCTTCGCACGAACTCATGGCGATGGCGCGCACCCCAGCCTTCGCCGAGATGCTGCTGCACTTCGAGGACGAGCTTGGTGGTTTGCCCGTTCACGTCAAACGTGATCTCGAGGGCTTCATAAATCAGCGGAAGTTTGCTCGCGGAGAAATCGACGTCACGACGGGCCGATAACTTGGACGATGGTGCCGGTATTGCTCATAGAATGGTAGGTTGGGGAAAGTTTGCGCTAGCCGAGGGCCATCTGCGCAGTGGTGATTTCGAGAAGTTCGGTGGTGATGCTCGCCTGGCGGATCTTGTTGTATTCCAGCGTCAGGTCCTTGATCAGCGACTTGGCGTTGTCGGTCGCACTCTTCATGGCGACCATCCGGGCGCTGTGCTCCGCGCGCGGGCTTCGACCACGGCGCGGTAGACCGCAAAGTGCGCGTAATAGGGCAGCAAGGCATCGAGCACGGCAGCGGGGTTGGGCTCGAAGGTGACGTCGAGACCGCCCTTTTGATGGATCTTTTGCAGCGCTTCCACATTGGACGGGAGGGCGGCGACCGGCAGCAATTGAACGACCACCGGCACCTGCGTCAGCGTGTTGACGAAACGAGTCACGACTACGGAAACCTTGTCGACCGTGCCATCCAGAAACTTCTCAATGGCCAGCCGGAGATGACCTTCGTCTCGATGAAGGTCGGCGTGTCCTTGAGCTGAAATTCCGCGACCAACTCGCGCTTCGTGCGAGCCACCCATTGGGCACCCTTGCGCCCGGCGGTGAGGAAGAGAGTCTTCGCCGGGTCGAACTTGCTGGCTTCGCGCAGCAGGTTCGTATTCAGGGCTCCGCACAGGCCCCTTGTCGGTCGAGATCAGGATGACGAGTTCCTTCTGCACCTCGCGATGCTGGAGCAACGGGTGCTTCTCATCGGCATTCGCCTCGTTCACGGCGGCGCTGATGGCGTTCAACAACTTCGCGTACGGCCGGCCGTCGAGCGCCAGATGCTGCGCCTTGCGCATCTTCGAGGCAGCAACCATCTGCATCGCCTTTGTGATCTGCGCCGTATTCTTGACGGACTTGATCCGGCGCCCGGATGTCGCGGGTATTGGCGGCCATTGGCTAGTTGAGAGTTGAGAGTTGAGAGTTGAGAGTCATCCCGCCTCGCTTACCGGTAGCTGGTCTTGAACTCGCCGAGGGCGGCCTTGAGATCGTTGGTGATATCGTCGTCGATCGCACCCTTGTCGATGATCTTGGTGAGCACGGCTTCCTTGCGCGTGGTCAGGTAATCCTGCAGCTTGAGTTGGAAATCCTTGATCTTCTCCACGGCCACGTCGTCGAGGTACCGTTTTGCATCGACCACAGGACCGCCGACCATCACCTGGGTGGGAAGCGGGTTGTATTGCACCTGCTTGAAGAGTTCCACGATGCGGGCGCGCGGTCGAGAATCGACTTGGTCTTGGCGTCGAGATCGCTGCCGAACTGGGCGAAAGCGGCGAGTTCGCGGAACTGGGCGAGGTCGCCCTTGATCTTGCCGGCGACTTGCTTCACCGCCTTGATCTGTGCGGCCGAACCCACGCGGGACACGGAGAGACCGACCGACACCGCCGGGCGGATGCCCTGGTAGAACAAGTCGGTTTCCAGATAGATCTGGCCGTCGGTGATCGAGATCACGTTCGTCGGGATATAGGCGGACACGTCGCCCGCCTGCGGTCTCGATGATGGGCAGCGCGGTGAGCGAGCCGTTGCCGTTCTTCTCATTGACGCGCGCACTGCGCTCGAGCAAGCGGCTATGGAGGTAGAACACGTCACCGGGATAAGCTTCACGGCCGGACGGGCGCTTGAGCACCAGCGACACCTGGCGATAAGCGACGGCGTGCTTCGAAAGGTCATCGAACACGATCAAGGCATCCATCCCGTTATCCATGAACCATTCGCCCATTGCCGCGCCGCGAACGGAGCGAGATACTGGTTGGTCGCGGTATCGGAAGCGGTCGCGCAGACGATGATGGTGTAAGCCATGGCGCCGGCCCTTGCTCGAGCACCGCGATCGAGCGGGCGACGTTCGACTGCTTCTGCCAATGGCGACGTAGATGGAATAAAGCGGGCGAAAGCCTTCCTTGCCTTCGTTGGCCTTGTTGATGCGCGCCTGATTGATGATCGCATCGATGGCAATGGTCGTCTTGCCGGTCGCGCGGTCACCGATGATAAGCTCGCGTTGCCCGCGGCCGATCGGAATCATCGCGTCGATGGCCATGATGCCGGTCTGCACGGGCTGGGTCACGGACCGGCGCTTGATAATACCCGGCGCGATCTTCTCCACCGGATAAGTCGCCGTTGCCGTGATGGGTCCCTTGTTATCGACAGGGTTGCCGAGCGTATCGACGACCCGGCCGAGCAAGCCCTTGCCCACCGGCACGGAAAGCAAGCGGCCCGTCGTCTTGACTTCGGTGCCCTCGGTCACGTCCCGCCCGTCGCCGAGCAGAATGGCGCCGACTTCGCTTTCTTCGAGGTTCAGAGCCAGGCCGTAGAGGCCGCCCGGAAATTCGATCATCTCATTGAGCATGACGCCGCTCAGGCCTTCGATCTTGGCGACACCGTCGCCGACCTCGCGCACGACGCCGACGTTGGATTTGCTCGTGTTGGTCTTGAGGCCGCCGATTTGTTTTTCGAGTTCTTGCAGGATGCTGCTCATGGAAAATTGGGTTGGGGTAAAAGTGGAGGAGGCGCTTAGGCGTAAGTAAGTTCGGGCTTCGAGGCGGTGGAGGCGTTCGCGGACGGAGCCGTCAATGACGTCGCTGCGACCTTGATGCGCAGCCGCCGAGCAACTCGGGGAGACCTTGAATTCGGTGCTCAGATCCTGGCCATACTGGCGCGCAAATCGGTGATGAGCTGTTTGGTCATGGCTTCATCGAGCTCTACGCGCTCTCGATGACTGCGTGGTGCCGGTCGGCTTCGAGACGCACGAGGCGGCGGTATTCCTTGAGGATGCCCAGGACGTTGCGGGGCTTGCTCGAGGCTACTTCCTGGGCGATGGCTGCGATGCGCTGCTCGTCGAGACGCCATCCTTGAAGCTCGCGCTGAAGAGCTGCTTCGAGAGTTTGCGTGAATCCTTGTCCAGTTTCATGACCTCAAGCGCCGACGGCGCGGACGGCTTCCTCGTTGATGCGTTTCTGATCGGTCTGGGTGAGCACCTTGCCGGTCACCTTGGTCGTGGTGTCGATCACCAGGCGGGCGACCTCGCGCTTCAGCTCGGCGAGCGTCTTTTTCGCGCTCGATACCGGTCGCTTCGCGGGCCCTTGGCGATGATCTGCCTCGGCTTCGGAAATCGCCTGCTGGGTGCGTTTGTTCGGCGACAAATCTGCGCACTGGTGCGCGCTTCGTCGATCATCCGCTGCGCATCGGCATTGGCCTTGGTGAGGATCTCCTGCACGCGCGCTTCGGACTCCGCGAGTTGCACCTTGATCTTCTCGGCGTTGGCCAGGCCCTCGGCGATCTTCTGCCGGCGCGTCTCGAGCACGGTCCAGGATCGGCTTGTAGGCGAACTTCTGGGAGGAGGAACGCCACGATGCAAAAGCTGATGATCTGCGAGAAGAGCAGCCAGGCATTGACGCCGAATACTTCGCCAGTGGTCTTGGCGCTATCGACGAGGTTGTCGATGATACCGCCTTGCGCGGCAAGAGGAAGGAAGGAAGTCATAGGTTAAGAAAGCCGGAGGAAACAAGCGCGGGGCCGTCGCCAGCCCCGCGCGGTGAATTACTTCACGAGGTAAGATGGCGAAGAACACCAATGCCTTCGGCGAAGGCGGTGCTCAGGATCGCCTGCACGAGGAATCGGGGTAGCGGCCGCCGGGATTGCGGCCCACTGCCGACGAAGCGCCCATGCCGATCAGACCCACGCCGACTGCCGCGCCGAGCGCTGCGAGACCAACGTGAACGCTGCCGGTGAGACCTTCCGCGAGGAATGGTTGCGATGTTCATGATGTTTCCTTTATTTTGGTTTTGGTTTTCCCGACAGCCCCCGCTGACATGCACGGTCTGACTGCCGAAAGTGTGTAAATCGATTTAGTGATGCTCCTCGTCGTGTTGCTGGCAGATCAGCAAGGTGAAGACCGCGGTGAGAGCATGAAGACGAGCGCCTGGGACGATGCCGACCAGCAATTCCATGAAATAAAATGGAATCGGAATGAGAAACGCCAGGGGCTTATAGATCGTCGACATCGACTCCATGATGTTTTCACCGGCAAAGATATTCCCGTAGAGACGGAAGCTAAGAGACACGGGACGAAAGAGAATCGAAACAACTTCCAGCAGACCGACGATGATGAAGACAATGACCATCAACACTTTCATGAAGCCCTTGGTGTCCCCCTTCGGGCCAAAGAGATGAATAATGAGACCACCAAACCCATTGGCCTGCAGCGCCCAGACGATCCAGCACGGCGAAGAAGATCAACGACATCGCCAGCGTCATGTTCAGGTCGGCGTTGACCCCACGAATCAACGGACGCGAAATATGCTCGAGACCACCCTGGGCATCGGGAATCCCCCAGCCGATCGTGCCGACACCGGGAATGAGACCGGCCCAATTGGTAACAGGATGAAGATGAAAACAGTGGCGAAGAACCAAAAGGTTTTCATCACCAACTCATGACCAATAATACTCTCCAGGAAGTCATGCAGACTCTCGACCAAACCATTCCCAGAAGTTTTGCGCACCATCGGGTATTTCCTGATGGAGCGGGTCGCGTACTGGGCGAAACCAATGATGCCCAGTGCCCACCAGCCACGTGAAGGCCATGGAATTCGTGATCTTGAAAACACCGAAGTCGACGAGCACCGGCGCATTCGCGTGAGGCCTTCATGCTTTTCCGCTTTCTCCCCGCGTGAGAGGCAGCGTCTGACGCTACCGGCGTGTCGTCCGCCGCCCGCACGGCGAGCGTGGCAAAGCCGCTGATGCCAAACATCGCGCCAGCAAATGAAAACCGAGCCGAAGCCACCGGTGGACGGTGGACCAGGCGCTAGGTTGAGGGAGAAGGCTAGTCATTTCCTTGTTAGGCACGGCGAGAAGGACGGAGTCGATCGCTCGACTGGAAAAATCCGCCGCGCCGGGGCACAGGTGCGCGGGCGAACTTCAAGCATTGCCGGGGAGATAAAACAGCGCGTTGCACGAAGTGGCAAGAACTTTGTGAATTTTTTCACAAGCTCCTTTTCCAGCCCAAAAATCCGGTGACTCGCAACTCTTCCTAACCGTTCGAAAAATACAAATCACGCATATTCGGCGGAACGTTCGCAGATATTCCGGCCGCGCCGCGGAAGTCACTATTCCCCATTCGGTTGCCAGCGCCGGACGGCGGCCGCAGCGCGGTCCTTTACGGTACGGTTTCGACTTCGTCGCCCGCAGGATCGGCTCGTTATCGTCGCCGAAGATATCGCGAAACATTTTGCCATTCCACGGAAGTCGCTGTGCTCGTCGACCCGTCCATAAGTGGACCGCTGGTTGGCGGTCTGGCCGGCTTCGTTGGCGACGAAAAAGCCTTTGCCCGGCACTGCTACCGATGCCGCTCAGCGCGCCGTTGCGGCTGTTGCCGTAAGGCGAGAGTTCCAATTCTTCCCACGGCACATTGAGGCTGCCGATGACGTTTCAGGTCATTGTCGATGACGGTGATGGCGCGCTCCGTCCAGCGGGTGACGAAAATACGCTCCCCATCGATCGCCAAGTCGATGGGCATGGGCACGGCCACCGACTTCACTTCCTTCCCGCTTTGGCTCACCCGGAAGACCTTGTTGCCCCGCAAATCCGTCATCCAGAAATTGCCCTTGCATCGATCTTCATGCCGCGCAGGTCGAAGGCGCCGGTGACCTTCATCACCCCCGGAGCCATCGAAGCCGCTCAGCGCCGCGGCCGTGACTTCCGCGCCGGATTCCTGCAAGACCCACCGGCTGAGCGTCCCGTCTTCCCGATCCGTCCCGTACAGGACGAGCTGGCCGCCCTCGCGCGCCGTGGCCACGCCTTCGCAGACGGTGGTCGGAATGCGCACCTCGCGGCGTTCGAGCAGTGCGTCGTAGACGACGATACACGCACTGTCGCAAATGTAGACGCGGCCTTGGTCGTCGGTCGTGATGGCTTTGGCCATGACGCCGGGGAGCAGCGCTTCGGTGGCGCGATCATAATCCGGCACGGTCGACACGAATCCGCCGCACTTCCCCGGAGTTGTTAAAGCTGTGGTGATAACCGGCGTAGAGGTATTTGCCGTCCGGCGAGATCGCGAGGCCGCGATTGTGCCGCGGGGAGACTTTTTGCGGGCGGCCAAAGATCGTGCGGCTGTTGTCGATGAGGTACTGAACCGACCATTTATAAGCATCGCCCGCCATGGACTCCAGCGACAGGCCCAGCGAGCACGCGGCAAAAACCAGCAAGCTCAGCGGCAGTTTCTTCGTGCGGGGTGGAAGCATCAAAGTGAAGGATAGTGCCGGCAAGAGCGCGAGCACTGGAGGTTCGAGCGCGGCAGGGTGTCTGGTCTGCAATACATTGTCAATCGGTGTCAGGAGTTTTACTGACAAAAATCATTTATCCAAAAATTGCCGTAAACGGTGGAAAAGCCCGGGGGTCGGCAACTCGGGATCGCGTGCTCGGCGGTGGGAGGAACGGCCAATCCGATCCGGTTCACCAGCAGATGCTTCAAGACGGAGGTCGTCTTTTCGACGGCAAACTTCTCCACCGCGGAGACGCGGCCTTGCTCGCCGAGACGTTGTGCCGAAGCGGGATCGGCGAGCAGTTTTCGATCGCAGCCGCCAGAGCTGGCGGGTCTTGCGGGGGACCAGGAGGCCATCCTGACCGTTCACGATCATCTCCGGGACGCCGGCGATCTGGGTGGAGACCACGGGAGTCCGGGCGAGCATCGCCTCCATGACGACCGTCGGCCAGATTGTCGCTGCCGCCGTCCTTTTCCGGCACGCAGGCCAGCACAAAGACCTGGGCCGCCGCGGAGCATGCGCCGGACTTCACCCTGCGAACGCGGTCCGAGCAGTTGCACCTGCGCTTCGAGTTTCGCCTCCACGATCTGCGCCTGCAATGACGCCTCCAACGGGCCGCCTCCGATGAGGTCGCATACCAAGTCGACGCCGCGCCAGCGCAACAACCGGCACGCCTTCGATGAGATCCGCCGAAGCCCTTCTTCTCCACATAACGGCCGACGGAGACGATGCGTGCCACGCCGGAAGCGGTTCCTTCGCGGGAAAACCGTCCACGGAAACGCCATTGAACACGCGAAAGACTTTGCCTTTCGCCCCACGGATATTTTTCCTCCATCCACCGGCGCGCGTAATCCGTTTCGGTCACCACCAGCCGCGCGTCGCGGACGAGATCGGCATTCGGACACCGGGAAATGCGTGTCGCAGAAGATGTCATTCGCGTGGCCGGTGAAACTGTAGCTGATCCCGAACAGCTGGCGCAGCCACCAAGCCGTGCGCGCTGCCACGCCGCCGAAGTGCGCGTGCACGTGGCGGATGCCCCGCTCGCGCAAAAGCGGGCCGAGCCAGATCGCCTCGAACATGCGCTGCGCATCGGGCTCCTGGCGATGCCGCGGGATCGCCCCGGTGGGCGCGTCCCGCGAGCTGGCGCCGGGCGCGCCGGGCATCGACTTCGGCGCGGAGCGCCTTTTCTTCGGGCGCATAGAAGATAGCGACATCGAGCGTCTCCGCGAGATCGCCGGGGTCGTCCGGCCGGCGCAGGGAGACCAGCCAGGATTTCATCCCCTGCCGCACCATTTTCCACCGCTTCGCGATAAACGAAGGTCTGCACGAACGACGGGAATCGCTCGAAAAGATAGGCGAACGAGTGGGGCTCCGGGGGCATCGCGTCGCTCAAGGCGTCGGGCGGCGACCCCGCCGATGGCCCGTGCTTCGTCGAGTAGCTCTCCAGCTTTTCGATTTGTTTCCCCTGCTCGAATTCCTCGCGCACTGCGCGGGAAGCCGCCTGGCCGAGAATATAGAGCACGTCGGTTTCGGCGGTGACCTGGCACATCGCCTGGGAAGAGCGCCTCGTCATCGCGCTCCGGCACGAGCAGGCCGGTGCGTTCGTGCGTGACCCGCCTCGGGGATGCCGCCGTGCGTGGTCGCCAGTACGGGCAATCCCGTGGACATGGCCTCGAGCATGGAATTCGGCACGCCTTCCTGATTTTGATCCGGCGGCATTTCGCTCGGGTGAAGAAAAATGTGCGAGCGGGCGTAGAGCGACGCGAGGTCTTCCTGCGAAAGGAATCCGCTCAATTCCACCGCGTCGCGCAGGCCCAGTTTCGCCGATCAGCTTTTCGAGTTCGCCTTTCATCGGGCCTTCGCCGGCGATGCGGAATTTCGCTTTGGGAAGTTTCTCGTGAAATTCGCGAACGCCCGGATGGCCGTGCCGAGGCCCTTCTTCGCGATCAACCGGCAGGCCTGGACGAAAACGCCACGACCCCATCCACGGGCATGGGCCCGCTGTTGAAACGGAAACTGCTCCAGAGGGATGCCGGTGCGATTCAGGCGCAGCTTTTCCTTCGGGCAACGAGGCGCGCGAGGCCGTCCAGGAGCGACCTCGATCGCGCGAGCACGAGGGGGACAGTTTGCAGCAGTTCCTGCATTTGCGCGTCGTAGCCCTCCTGCTGCGGACGCGCCCTGGATGTCCATGCCGTGAAACGAGACGACTCATGGCTTGTCCCACTCCTGGATGAAAGGCAGCAGGTGCACGCCGGTATGCCCGAAGTAAGCGTGCATCACGTCTGCCGGCCGGCGCTTGAGCAGCTTGATCAGCACCTGCAACTCGCCGCGGTAGTAGACCGGGGGCAGTTTGCGAAGGTATTTGGAGATGAGAGCGCTTGATGAAATTCTTCCGCGCGCGGGGGATGAGCTCCGATGTCGGGAAAGGGAAATTCCGCTTCGCATTGGGCGCTCGCGTGTCATCACGAAGGTGGCGTACCGCTGGAGGCCGGTGACTTGGCGGTAGATGTGCCGCATCTCCGGCTGAGAAACGTCGTGCAGTAACTCGCGACGATCGGCTTGGCGTTGGGCTCACTGGTAGGCGGCATGGAACGGTAACCCATACCACTGCCGCAACACCCGCCACGCATGTCCGCCCTTGAAGCCTTCGCTCTCGCACCACGCCGCCAGCTCCTCCGCCGTGAGGTCGGAGAGGGAGCGCGGAGCGGGGAGCGTTCGGGGACATGGATTTCATTCCTAATCGGTCGCGAGGGTCGCCGATAGGGAAAGTCGGTGGCCGGGACGTTTTTCTCGTCCGAAGTCCAGCCGCTCCTCGCTCCCGAGTTGAATTGGGGGCGAGGAGGGAAAACTCACTTCCTGAACGAGGGCACCGTCTTCTGCAGCCACTGCAGCGTGTCTTCCGGCCAGGCGCGGGCGGCGCCTTCGCAATGCAGGCCGTAGCCGTGGCCGCCCGTGGGGTAGAGCCGGAATTCATGCGGCACCTTCGCCGCGGTCAGCGCGGCGTCGTAGACCTTGCTGCCGGCCACGTGGGTCTTGTCGTCCTCATTGTGGACGATGAGGGTCGGCGGGATCTGCGCCTGGAGATTCAGGTCCGGCGCCACGTGGCCGGCCTTGTCGTCGAGGTAGGCCGGGTAGACCGAGCACGGCAAAGTCGGGCCGGCAGCTTTGCCGATCGATGGCATCGATGGCCGGGTAGCTCCGTTCCTCCCGCGGCGCGCTCGTCTTCGCCGCGAGATTGCCGCCGGCGGAGAAGCCGATGATGCCGAGCCGCTGCGGGTCGATGTTCCATTCCGCGCCGCGCTCCCGGGCGAGGCTCAAGGCGCGCTGGGCATCCTGCAACGCCCCGGCGCGGTTGTTGGGCGTGCGATACTTCAGCACCAGCGCGCTGATCCCGGCGGAATTCAGCCACGCCGCAATCTCGGTGCCCTCCTTGTCGATGACCGTATAACCATACCCGCCGCCGGGACAGACGATCATGGCCGGTGCCGCCGCCGCGCCGGGCTTCCGGGGGGCCGGAAACAGCGTCAACGTGGGACGGCTGACATTGGTGATGCGGTGAAAGCCGTCATTCCTCGGCACTTCCGCCTCGGGCTCCTTCGCGCCCTGGCCGGGCATTTTCCCCCTCCGGCCACACCTCCACCGTCGGCGCCGAGGGTGGAGTCGCGGTCTGTGCGAAGAGGGTTCCGACGAGGACGCAAAAGACGAGGAAACGGGAGATCATGGGGGTGGGGGGAGTAAGGGGGTCGGCTGAAGCGTGAATTGCGAGTGGATCACGACTATGAACCACGAATGGACGCGAATAAACACGAATGGCAGAGTTCGGAATTGGCTGCCATTCGCAGTTTCTCCTCCCGCCGCTCTATCGTCCCCACCTTGAGCGGCAGCGCCGTCACTCAAGGTAGGGAACGCTCGCCGAGCGTTCCGTCGCATCTCCCAGAGATGGGGAACGCCCGGCGGTCGTTCCCTACCCAATTTTTCCCTCTCGTTCCCAAAGTTAGCGAAGCGCTTTGGGAACGCCCGTCCACCTTGAAACTCCGTTTCCTGCCCGCCACTCTATCGCCGTCCGCCGCCGCTACGTTTCCGCCTTTGAATGGCCCCCGATCCCGCATTCGGTAGCCGCGATTGGGAAACAGAGTTTCCGACCGTAAGAGCGCGTTCCCAAAGCGCTTCGCTAACTTTGGGGACGAGAGGTGCAAGGGTTGCATCAAGCCGCAGCCCACCTCGTCAGTATCTAGAGGTGATCCCGTCTGGGGTAATTCACCACGAAGACACGAAGGTTGCAGAAGGCAGGTCGTGGCTCGCAATGAGGGATAAAGCGGGGCCGGGGCGTCCTACTTCACCGGCTCCGCATTCCAGACCTTGAGATCGTCGAAGAAGCCGTCCTTGCCCATGCAGCCAAACTCGACCTTCGATTTCGTCGGGTGGGCGATGCCGGGGGATTGCAGGAAGGCCACGGCCTTGCCGTCGATCGAGGCCCGCATGGTGTCGTTCACCGTCTCCAGCAGGAACGTGTGCCAGGTCGCGGGGGTCGAGGGTGAGCGGGAAGGAGGCGTTTTTCCCGCCGGTATGCGGCGGCGGTTCGCCGGTGGCGCCTTCGGGCCGGGCGACCGCCAGCCCCTTCTGGTCGGAGAGCGTGATCTTGTCTGCCGCGATGCGGGCCATGCAGATGTGCCCGTAATGCGAGCCATTGAACTTCCGGTCGTCATACTCCGCGGTGACCGACTGTGCGCCGCCGAGCTTGAAGCGAAACTCGATCACGCTGTCCTTGGTCGGGATGTCATTGCCGATCACGGCCTGATGCCCCTTCACCGCCGGTTTCGCCTTCACCTCCGGCTTACCATCCGCCGCCGGAACGGCCGGCACTTCCGGCGCATCGAAGCGCATCTGCGTCCCCTTCAGCGTCCCGTTCTCCACCGAGAAAGTCGGCACCACGATCGCCCAGGCCTTGCCCAAGTCGGCCCGCTCGAAGTCATCGGAGAAAAGCAGCTCCTTCTTCTTGGCAATCGGCGCCGAGGGAACGTCCGGCAACTTCGGCGCATCCGCGGCGAAAGTGGTGGAGGCGACGACAAGGAGGGAAGCGAAGAAGCGGAGTTTCATAGAGGAGATCGGCGAAGCATCCCATTTCTCCCCGTCCCCCCGCAACCCTCAAGAAGCTGGAAATGGCGTCAAAATTCTCCGCGTTGGTCGATGGCCGAATGGAATCAGCGCCCAAAACTGAGTAGGGGTGCCGTAGCGAACCCTCGCTAGAAGGGTGTCCGTCACGATTTGTTACCTGCCTGCTCTCATCCTCAGAAAACGCGACTCGAGCCAATCATTCCCCAACTTCATCCAGAATTTGCACTTCACTACTGACAAAAGTTAGTTTCATCATCCGTAATGAGCTTTGCAATCGCTGGATCGATAATTGCTGGGAAAAAAACCATCGAAAAACTAGCGGAGGATTTATACGCTTTCGTAAAAAGCGAATGCGGGTTACAAATTAAAGCTTGGAAAAGTGCACGGCAGACAGGAACTCTATACAAGAGGCTTAAGCAAATTCGGTTTGTAAAAACAATTTGGCAGTCCGAAAAGGAAATCGACTTGGCACGCTTTTACTGCGATTCGCGGCTGTTAATCGAAAAAAAAACGAGTCGTAATTAACGATCTCGCCGACGTACCTCATGACGGGAACCTCTTGTTCGAGGGAACCGTCGGGCAGGGCAAGTCGATATTCATGCGGTATCTTGTATCATGCGAGGTCGCAAAAGGGGAAAAGTTGCCGGTTTTTATTCAGCTAATGCGTATAACATCGCAACAATCGCTTTTGGAAGCAATATTACAAGAGTTACGAAGTTTAGGTCTTGAGATGGATCAGCGTGTATTCGAGAGCTTGGCAAACGCGGGAAAGATTATACTGTTTTTAGACGCGTTTGACGAGCTAGCAGAAAGTCAGCAGCCTCGCATCATTCGCGAATTGGAGATTCTAACAAAGACATCCGAGGGGCTAAGGGTAGTCGTTACTTCGCGTCCTGATCGGCCAATATCTACCTGCTCCTTTTTTTGGGTATTTAAGTTAGCGCCGTTAAAAGATAAAGAATATGAGACCGTAATCCGCAGAATGGCGCAAGACGATAAGGTATCCGCGTCAATCATTAAAGGTGTATCCCATTCTCAGCAATCCGTGCGTGCGTTACTGACAACCCCTCTTATGATTGCCCTTCTCATGGTCAGATATAAGGTGGAACAGTCGATACCAGAAAATGAGATAGCATTCTACGATGGACTCTTTATGCTATTGCTGCAGCGCCACGACAAATCTAAGGGTGGCTATGTTCGGCCACGCAAAACTAAACTTGGAGACTATGCTCTTCAAGATCATTTCAATGCCATTTGTTACCTGGCACGTAAAAATCGAACTGAATACAATCTCCATAGCCTGCATAGTATTGCAAAAGAGGCGATCACTTTACTACAAAGTAACACTGCTGCAGACTCGGTGCTGGTCGACATCATCGAAATTACGTGTCTCATTATTGTCGAAGGAGACGAGTGGCGCTTCGTACATAAGAGTGTCCAAGAATACCACACAGCGCTATTTATTAAGCAACAACCCGAGGCCTCAGCGGCTCAATTTTACTTAGCTATGCGCACACGCTGGGACGCGTGGGAGGAAGAATTGCGATTCCTCCGAAAACTAGACCGTTATCGGTTTCTGAAGCATTTTGAGATTCCTGAACTAAGGGACTCCCTTGACATTGCCAAGGGTGCCGACGTTGCGACCGCGAGCATTGATATAAATACTATTTTGCGCGCGCTTGGAAAAGACGAGGTACTGGTTGGTGCTGATGGGCATTTTTCGGGATATGGCCATGAAAGCTCCGGGAGCTTCTGGCCTATGGCGCGCAGTTTTAACAACGACGGCCCTCCATCTTTTGTGCATCGGATTTTCCAAAAAAAGCGAGAGATATTGGGAGGCCTACGAAACGAAAAGGGGCAATATGTCGTTTCAGATATTATTCAGCATAACGGCCCTGAAGGAATTCTTCTCCGTGAGGCCGTTGGATGGTTCGAGCAACTCCGATTGGAGTTACAGAAATCGGAGCAGGAAGTCAGACGTGCGGAAGATACCAAAAAGCTTTTTGACTTTTAACTCACACACATCCTCATCGCCAACAGAGTCGGCTTATGGTGGTGGAACTTGCGATGATTACGCCCTCCTGTATGGTGCCTCTAGTTTGGTCGATTTCTGTATGCTCTACTGGGCCACGGTAGAGACGTTATGGTTCGGCAGCGCGCAGGATTGCCTGTCCGCGCAGGCCCAGATTCTCATCGAGTTTGAATTTCACGCCGCTGGTTCGAGCGGCACGGTGACGTAGCGTTCCCGAGCCATCTCGGCGCCGTAAGCGAGGCAGGCTTGAATGTCGGCTTCGACCAATCCGGGATAGTCTTCCAGAATCTCCGCCGTCGTAGAGCCACTCGCCAGCAGATCGAGGATGAACGAAACCCAGATGCGATGGCCGCGGATGCACGGCTTCCCAAAACAACGCTGCGGATCGATCCAGATTCGTTGGAGAAGTTCTTCGCGCGTCATGACTCGGTAAGATACAACCTTAGGTCTTCGCACTCATTCCTTCGGCGGCAGGATGGTCCTGGCCTGCTCAAACAAGCTATCCACGGTTTCCCCGGCAAAGAGCTGGTCGCGGGTCGTCACATAGTCGCCCGTCCCGACTTGAAGCGTAGCGAGCAAGCGCGCGACTTTGGACGCCGGCATTTTCTCCAAAAGGATGGCGGCGGCTTCCTCGAGGTTGGCGAGATCGCTATCTACGGTGATGCTCATGGTGGCAGGTCGACGCACTGAACGCAGCTACCGCTCGTCGCCCGGTTGAGGCGGAACGGCCGGCACGCGGGAGAGGATTGCGTCCACTTTGTCCCAGTCGACGCGGGCCGCCCGTTCCGCGATGGTGGGTCGGTGGGGCGCGTGGTCGAGAGTGGCGGCCAGTGCGGAGGCGATGAGGGAATCCATGCTGATCTGTTCGCGCGCGGCGAGGTCGCGGGCTTGGACGGCGAGCGACTCGGGAAGTTCAACGTGGACTTTCATAGCGTGGACAACATGCCAGTGAATTCGCGGGGCCGCAAGACTTCGACTCCGAGAGCGCGGGCCGGCGCCAAATCGCGCAGGTTGTAAGTGATTATCCGGCGGCAGTTCGAATCGTAAGCGAGTTGGACGAGGGGTTCGTCGTCGGGATCGGGCAGGATAGGAATCCAGCCAGGAGCAAGCTGCCATTCTTCGGCGCGAGCACAGATGGCATCCAGCAGAGTATCGATTTCGGCCAGCGAGAGGCCGATTTCGGCGGCGTGCACCTTGAGAATCTCCTCGTACTCGTGGAGGAGATGATTGCTGAGGACTGCACGCCAGCGGTCGAGGCGTAACGCGAGGAAAACGTCGAATGACGCGCCCAAGCTCGAGCGGAGTGCCGAGTAGAGGACGTTCGTGTCCATGACCGCGCGCAACATGGGATGCTAGGCTTTCGAGTAAAGCTCGGCTCCTGCTTCGGCAAACTCCTTCGACTTCTCGTCCATCCCCTGTGCAAGGGCGGCTTCTTCGGCGATGCCTTGTTCGGCGGCGTATTTGCGGACGTCTTCGGTGATCTTCATGCTGCAGAAATGCGGGCCGCACATGGAGCAGAAGTGCGCGGTCTTGGCGCCTTCCTGGGGGAGGGTTTCGTCGTGGAATTCGCGGGCGGTTTCGGGGTCGAGGCCGAGGTTGAATTGGTCTTCCCAACGGAATTCGAAGCGGGCTTTGCTGAGGGCGTTGTCGCGGTATTGGGCGCCGGGGTGGCCTTTGGCGAGGTCGGCGGCGTGGGCGGCGATCTTGTAGGTGATGACGCCGTCTTTCACATCCTTCTTGTTGGGCAGGCCGAGGTGCTCCTTGGGCGTGACGTAGCAGAGCATGGCGCAGCCGTACCAGCCGATCATGGCGGCGCCGATGCCGCTGGTGATGTGGTCGTAGCCGGGGGCGATGTCGGTGGTTAAGGGGCCGAGGGTGTAGAAGGGGGCTTCGCCGCACCACTCGAGTTGCTTGGCCATGTTTTCCTCGATGAGGTGCATGGGGACGTGGCCGGGGCCTTCGTTCATGACCTGGACGCCCTTGGCCCAGGCGCGGCGGGTGAGTTCGCCCTGGACTTCGAGTTCGCCAAACTGGGCGCGGTCGTTGGCGTCGGCGATGGAGCCGGGGCGCAGGCCGTCGCCGATGGAGAAGCTGACGTCGTAGGCGGCCATGATGTCGCAGATGTCGTCCCAATGGGTGTAGAGGAAGCTTTCCTTGTGATGGGAGAGGCACCACTTGGCCATGATGCTGCCGCCACGACTGACTATGCCGGTCATGCGCCGGGCGGTGAGGGGGATGAAGCGCAGGAGGACGCCGGCGTGGATGGTGAAGTAATCGACGCCCTGCTCGGCCTGCTCGATGAGGGTGTCTCGGAAGAGTTCCCAAGTGAGGTCCTCGGCTTTGCCGCCGACTTTCTCGAGTGCCTGGTAGATGGGGACGGTGCCGATGGGGACGGGCGAATTGCGCAGGATCCATTCGCGGGTGGCGTGGATGTTCTTGCCGGTGCTGAGGTCCATGACGGTGTCGGCGCCCCATTTGGTGGCCCAGCGCATTTTTTCGACTTCCTCCTCGATGCTGGAGGCGACGGCGCTGTTGCCGATGTTGGCGTTGATTTTGACCAGGAAGTTGCGGCCGATGATCATCGGCTCGAGCTCGGGGTGGTTGATATTCGCGGGGATGATGGCGCGGCCGGCGGCGACTTCGCTGCGGACGAATTCGGGGGTGATTTGCTCCGGGATTCTTTGCGGGAAGCGGGAGAAGATGCCGGGGGTGTAGGGATTGGGGATGGAAGATGGCAGATGGCCAATGGAAGATGGCTCCCCTGCGATGGAAGATGGCGAAGGAGCGGGGGAAGATTGCGCGCTGCCGGCGTGCTGCTTGGTGAGGTCGTCGCGCTGGAGATCCTGGGAGAGGTCGGCGAGCTGGGCGCGGCCCATGTTTTCGCGGATGGCGATGAATTCCATCTCCGGGGTGATGATGCCCTGGCGCGCATACCAGAGCTGGGTGACGGGGTGTCCGGCGCTGGCGCGCAGGGGGCGGCGGCGCTGGCCCTTGAGACCGGGGAATTCGACGAGGCGGTTGCGCTCGGCTTTGCTGGCGTACTCGGCGTGTTTGCCGGAGAGGTAGCCGTTGTCCTGCGGCTTCACTTCGCGGCCGTCGTAGGCTTCGACGTCCTGGCGGGCGGCGATCCACGAGGCGCGCAGGGCGGGGAGGCCTTCATCGGAGGTGCCGGTGAAATCGGGGTCGCCCCATGGGCCGGAGCAATCGTAGACCCGCACGGGCGCGTTCGGCTCGGTGGCGCCGCTCACGGTGCGGGTGGGCGTGAGGGCGATCTCGCGCACCGGGACGCGCACCTCGGGATGGATGCTGCCTTCCAGGTAGACGCGGGTGCTGGCGGGAAGCTGGTCGAGGCTGTGCGGTTCGAGGGAGTCTTTCGGTGCGATCATGGGTCGAGATGGAAAATGGAAAATGGAAGATCGGAAAAGGAAAAAGCCGTGCGGCAGAAGTGCGGCACGGCTGAGCTTTGAAACACGCCAACGGGCGCGGCTCCCTGCGGCGGCATGACCCGCATCAGGTTCAAAGGGTCGTCTGCCTCGCTCGCGCGGTGCAGACCTCTCAGCCAAACGGCTCCCCTGCTGGTATTGGCTGGATGATAGAAGCGCGGGGAGGGGAGTCAAGGAGCGCGTGGGCGGGGAGGAGGGCTTAAAGAACATCCAACACCCAACGCCGAACATCCAATGGACGGGCTCACGCTTTCCTCGCTGCCGTGCGGGGGAGCCTGGGGATTTCACTTGGCGTTACGTTTCGCAGTCGTGAGGCAGAGCGCGACGGCCAGGGGGCCGAGGCGCCAGGCGGGATGTTTCATAAAGAGTTCGGGCGGCGCGCTGCGCTCGCTCATCTTCCCTGGTCCCAATCGGTGACGGTGGTCGTCTTGCCGCTGAACACGGACTTCCGGACGTAAAGCCATTGATTGTCGAGCGCCTCAGGGCGATTGCATCTAAATGAGCGGTTTCCTTGTAATTATCATAACTGTACTTTTGGAAGGGCCTTTGCGACAAGCTTGGGATGCCCGAGAATCATGCCACGAGTCTGAGCCAATACCTTTCCATTATTGCCGATCCGCGCGTGGATCGAACCAAGGAGCACTCCCTGCATGACCTGCTCATCATCGCCGTGCTGGCGATGTTGTGCGGAGCGGAAAGCTTTGTCGACTTTGCGGACTTTGGGCGGGCCCAGGAAAGTTGGCTGCGCACGTTTTTGCCCCTGCCCAACGGGATTCCCAGCCATGATACCTTTGGCCGGGTCTTTGCGCTGCTGGATCCCGAGCAGTTTGCCGCGTGCTTCTCTTCGTGGACACAAAGCCTGCGGCAGAGCTTGGCCCAGGAGATCGTGGCCGTCGATGGCAAGACGGTGCGGCGCAGCCACGATCGCGCACGGGGCCGGCCGGCCATTCACCTGGTCAGCGCCTGGGCCTCCGAAAACGGGCTGGTTTTGGGGCAGATCAAGATCGAGGAAAAGAGCAACGAGATCACGGCCATCCCGGCGTTACTGCGCGCCTTGGAACTGCGCGGCTGCATCGTGACCATCGACGCCATGGGCACGCAGAAGGCCATTGCCAAAGAGATCGTGGAAGCCGACGCCCAATACGTCCTGGCGCTCAAGGGCAACCATGAAAAAGTGCACGCGGAGGTGCGGGAGTTTTTCGCGGACGCGCGGGCGCGGCAGTTTCCAGGCGTGACACATGCTTTTCTGGAAACCGTCGAGAAAGATCACGGGCGCTTGGAGACCCGGCGCTATTGGATCACCGAACAGATCGGCTGGTTTGCCGACCGCGCCCTTTGGGCAGGACTGCGCAGCTTTGGCATGGTCGAAAGCCTGCGGGAAATCGACGGCCAAATGACGGCGGAAATCCGCTTCTATCTCGGCAGCATCCCCGCCGACGCCCAAACCTTCGCCCGTGCGGTCCGCGGTCACTGGGGCATTGAAAACCAACTCCACTGGTCGCTGGATGTCGCTTTCGGTGAAGACCAGTGCCGGGTGCGGGTCGGTCATGCGGCCGAAAACCTCGCCCGCTTACGTCACATCGCCCTCAACATCCTCAAAGCCGACACCACCAAAAAGCGCGGCCTCAAGGGCAAACAGAAAAATGCTGCTTGGGATCATTCCTATCTCCTCCACTTACTGAGTATTTAGATGCAATCGCCCTGAGGGGGCATGGCGCTTTCCTGCCAGAAAGGAAAGGCCGACGCAGTGTAAATCGCGCGGCAGAGCGCTTCTTACTCTTAGTCTTAATTGTAATCTTACTCTCGGTCCGCACGAATGAGATTAAGATTAAGAAGCCGCCAGCACGCGCACACCTACCGCAAGTCGTTATCGGTGCTGACGATCCTCGGAGCCACGAGGTATTTGGCGCAGTTGAGACCGGTGTTGTTGCGGAATTCCGTCGTGAACTCAGGGAGAGCATCGATGTTGTAGCCGACGGCGGATTTTTGCCGGGCGTGGTCGTTGTTCTCGACGCGATTGCCACGAATCCCATTGCGACCGCCCACGCGCGATACCGAAATACCATGGGCGCAGTCGGTGACGATTTCCCCTCGATCGTGATGCCGCTGATCGCGCCGGGGAACGGCGTGTCGACGGCGTGTCGACGGCGTGATTGGGCGGCGTGATTGGGCGGCGGATCATAATGCACCGCGATGCCAAAGGCCGGATCGTGATTGCCGGCGCGGGTGATGACGTTGTCCCGCACCACCACGTTCGAGACAGGATAGAGTGAGGTGTGGAGATTGATGCCAATCCAACTGGTATCGGCGATCCGGTTGTGGCGGATGATGACGTTTTCCGCGGTGAAGTGCGCGCCGGCGGAAGTCAGCGGATCCACGAAAAACACGAAACGGCACGAAATGGCCGGTCCCTTTTTCGTGCCTTTTCGTGCTTTTCGTGGACCGCCCTCTTGCCCATCGCGATGGGGCAGGGCAAGGCTGTGGAACTGGGCGACCGGTGCGGATGGGAGATGGATGATGGAAAATGGAAAATCTCGGATGTCGCCGATCGAGGCGTTATCCGTATGTTTTCCGCCCTTCTTCCGAGCCTCGGAGGGCGCTACCGACCGAGGAGGGAGTTCCGCGAATCTTCCATTTTCCATCATCCATTTTCCATTCTCAGCCCCCCAATCCTTTTCCACCGCACCACCCCTGATGTTCACCCTTCTTCAAACCGACCCCGCCTCCAAGGCCCGCCGCGGCCGACTCGTCACCAATCATGGGGTCGTCGAAACGCCCGTGTTCATGCCCGTGGGCACGCAGGGGTCGGTGAAGGCAGTGTCGCCGAACGAGCTGCGCGAAGTGCGGGCGCAGATCATCCTGGGCAATACCTATCACCTCTTCGTCCGGCCGGGCATGGACGTGATGCGGCACTTCGGCGGGCTGCACAAGTTCATGGCGTGGGATGGCCCGATCCTCACCGATTCCGGCGGCTTCCAGGTCTTCTCGCTGGCCAAGTTGCGCAAGATCACCGAGGAGGGCGTCCATTTTCAAAACCATCTCGATGGCGCGCCCTGTTTCCTGGGCCCGCGTGAGGCCATGGAGATCCAGGCCACGCTCGGCTCCGACATCGCGATGCTTTTCGACGAGTGCCCGCCCTACCCTTGCGACCACGATTACGCCGCCGATAGCCTCGCACGCACCCTGCGCTGGGCGGCAAAGTGCAAGGAAGTGCCGACGCCGGGGCTGAAATTCGGCATCGTCCAGGGCTCCAGTTTTCCCGATTTGCGCCGGGAAAGTGCGGAGGCGCTCGTGGCGCTGGGCTTCGACGGCTACGCCGTGGGCGGCGTGAGCGTCGGCGAGCCTGAGCCGGAAATGATGAAGGCCATCGAGTCCAGCGAACCGTGGCTGCCGGCGGATCGTCCGCGCTACGCCATGGGCCTCGGCACGCCGCCGCAGCTCGTGGAAATGGTGGCACGCGGCATCGATATGTTCGACTGCGTGCTGCCCACGCGGCTGGCGCGCAACGGCACCGGCTTCACCGCGCAAGGCACGATCAATCTCAAAAACGCCCCCTACATCTACGATCAGGGCCCGATCGAAGAGGGCTGCACCTGCCCCGCCTGCCGGCAGTTTACCCGCGGCTATCTGCGTCATCTCGTGAAGGCCGAGGAGATACTTGGTTTGAGAATGATTTCGCTACACAACCTCCACTTTTATTTGAACCTCATGGCGCGGATGCGCGTGGAAATCGAAAACGGCACGTTCGCGGCCTTTCGTCAGGAATTCGTCTCTCATTATCGCACGCATCGCGAGATGTGAAATCCCGCCGGAATGATGTCGCTATTTCGAAAAAATTACGCTTCCCGAACGTCCACAGAGATACTTCTGTGCGATAACCGTAATGAGAAGATGGAAGTGAGGACGCTTCGCCCTTGACCACCGCGACCACTTCGCCAAAAACGCATTATCCTTCATTTCTGACCCATTTCCGTTTATGAGCAAATACACCGCATTCCGCTGCCCCGAAGATCTTCTGGAGCTGGCCAAAGTCAAAGCGAAGAAAGATCGCCGTTCGCTCAGCAACTACATCATCACGCTCATCGAAAAGGATGTGCAAGAAGAGGTGGCTGCCACCGACGAGAGCAAAGGCAAACGGAAGATCGCCGCTTTCTCCTGAGAACCGACCGCTGAGTCTGCCAACTCCCCTGCGCCAGCCCAGACGCGCTCCCTATTTGTAGGGGGACCAAAATTCCGCCGGCGCCACGTCGGACAATGCGCTGAAAGCCAAATCCGACACCTTGGGTGGGATGTCGACCGAGTAGGGACCGTAGGGCTGGCCAAAAATATCGGCACCCAGCATGGTGAGTTTATTCATCCGCTTCATGTAGGGCTGCAGATCGGAGAAGAGGGCGATGTCTCCGGCGCTTTTGTTGTATTCGATCGAGTATTGATCGAGCGCGCCGTCCAGCGACCGCAGGTCATCGAGGATTTTGGTCGCTTGGGCTCGTTTGCGGGCGCGCAGGATGTTCGAGGTCGCCAGCGCGGCGAGCAGAGCGATGATGGCGACGACGACCATCATTTCGACCAGCGTAAAGCCGCGCTGGAGAGGATGACTGGGATTTTGCATAAGCTGTGATAATAATTACTGCGATTCTAGAAATTATAGCATAAGTCGTTCCACGTAGCGGCGATGCGAGCTTGCGTGGTCTCGGCAGGGAATTTTGCCCTTTTAGTGGCCTTTTTTTCGATCTTTCCTCCCAGTCAAAGCCCTTGCTCAATCGGTCTCGATTCCGTATCGAAAACCCCTGCCCCTCCCTCTCTCTTGAAAGTCATCGGCTCCATCTCCGCGGCCCAGCGCCTGCTCCGCTCGGCCAGTTCCCCCATTGTGCTCGTCCCGACGATGGGCGCGTTGCACCGGGGGCACGCCGCCTTGATCGACCGCGCTCGCGCCCTGGCGGGGCCTCGCGGGACGGTCGTGGTGAGCATCTTCGTCAACCCCACGCAGTTCGGACCCAAGGAGGATTTCTCCCGCTACCCGCGCCCCTTCGCCGCCGACCAGAAGCTCTGCGCCGCCCACGGAGTGGACGTGATCTTTCATCCCACGCCGCAAGCGATCTATCCGGAAGGCTTCTCCACCTACGTGGAGGAAACCGCCGTGTCCACCCTGCTCTGCGGCGCCTCGCGTCCCGGGCATTTTCGTGGCGTCTGCACCGTGGTGCTCAAGCTGTTCCAGATCATCCGGCCCCAGATTGCCATCTTCGGCCTCAAGGACTTCCAGCAGTGCGCGGTCATCCGCCGCATGGTCCGCGACCTGCACGTCCCCGTGCGGATCGTCGCCCTCGAGACGGTGCGCGAGCCCGATGGCCTGGCGCTCAGTTCGCGCAATCAATACCTCTCGCCCGAGGAACGCCAGCAGGCCCCGGTGCTGCGCGCCGCCCTGCTCGCGGCCAAAAAGGCCTGGCAGAGCGGAGAAAAGAGCGCGGCCCGCCTGCGGCAATTGATCGTCAAAAAAATCGGGCCCGCTCCCCTCGCCCGTATCGACTACGTTGAAATCGCCGATGCCGACTCCCTCCAGCCCATCTCACGCGCCGACCGCCATACCGTCATCGCGCTCGCCGTTTTCTTCGGCCGCACACGGCTCATCGACAATCTCCGCCTGCGATGAACGAGTATGACTTCATCGTCATCGGCTCCGGCATCGCCGGCCTGAGCTTCGCGCTCCAGGCCGCGGGCCACGGTCGTGTCGCCATCATCACCAAGCGTGCCCGCGCGGAATCGAACACCGCTTGGGCGCAGGGCGGCATCGCCAGCGTGACCAGCACGGAGGATTCTTTCGAGTTGCACGTCCAGGACACGCTCGAGGCCGGCGCCGGGCTGTGCGACGAGCAGGTCGTGCGCACCATCGTCAGCGATGGCCCCGCGCGCATTCGTGAGTTGATCGATTTCGGGGTGCATTTCGATGAGCGGGAACTCCCCGACGGTTCCCACGAGCTCGACCTCGGACGCGAGGGCGGCCACTCGAAGCGCCGCATCCTCCACGCCCGTGACGTCACTGGCCGCGAGATCGAAGGCGCGCTGCTGGCCGCGATCGCGAAGCATCCGCAGATCACCGTGCTGGAAAACCACATGGCCGTGGATCTCATCACCCTCGGCAAGCTCGGCTACGTGAGCAGCGACCGCTGCCTCGGCGTTTACGTGCTCAACGAGGCCACCGGCGAGGTCGTCGCCCTGCGCAGCGACCGGGTGGTGCTCGCCACCGGCGGTTGCGGCAAGGTCTATCTCTATACGACCAACCCCGGCATCGCCACCGGCGATGGTGTGGCCATGTCGTGGCGCGCCGGCGCCAGGGTCTCGAACATGGAATTCATCCAGTTCCACCCCACCTGCCTCTTTCATCCCGAGGCCCGCAGCTTCCTCATTTCCGAGGCCGTCCGTGGTGAAGGAGCCCGGCTTACCGACGAAAACGGCCGCGAGTTCATGTCGCGCTATCACCCGAAGAAGGAACTGGCGCCGCGCGACATCGTGGCTCGCGCCATCGACGCCGAGATGAAGCGCACCGGCGCCCGCTGCGTATATCTCGACATCACGCACCAGCCTGCGGACTTCATCCGCGACCGCTTCCCGAATATCCACGAGAATTGCCTGCGCTTCGGCCTCGATATCACCCGCGAGCCGATCCCGGTCGTTCCCGCCGCACACTACCAGTGCGGCGGCGTGCTCACGGATGAAAATGGCGCTTCGAGCCTCGCGGGCCTTTACGCCATCGGCGAAGTGGCCTGCACCGGTCTTCACGGCGCGAATCGACTGGCCAGCAATTCACTGCTCGAGGCCTGCGTCCTCGCCCACCGCTGCTGTGACGCAATTGTGTCTGCCCCCGTCACCGAAAAGAGCACCTGGCTCGTGGAGCTTCCGCCGTGGAAGAGCGGCGACGCCGTGGACGTGGACGAACTCGTCGTCATCTATCACAACTGGGACGAAATCCGCCGCCTCATGTGGGATTACGTCGGCATCGTGCGTACTACCAAGCGCCTCCAGCGCGCCGCCACCCGGCTTCGCAATCTGGAGCGCGAGAATCCAGGAGTTTCTATTGGAACTTCAAGATCACGACCGACCTCCTTGAGCTCCGCAACCTCGCCACCGTCGCCGGCCTCATCGTCGATAGCGCCCTGCTCCGCAAAGAGAGCCGCGGCCTGCACTACACCCTCGATTTCCCGGAAACCGATCCCAAATGTTGCCGTCCCACCGTGCTCCGGCGCAACTAGCCTGCATGCTTGTTCCCCGAACGTTGGCACATTCGATGCTAAATCAGATTCGTAACAACACGAACCTGACACTTCTGCCCCCGAAGCTTGTCGAAGGATGACCAATATGCGACAATTTCCCGGAAAAACCACTTTACGCTCCCCCGGTTCTTCCCTATAGACCTGCCCCACTTCCAGAACATGAAGCTTCGTCCCCTGGGAAAACTCTTATCTCGCGCCATCCTCGCCGCTGGGCTGGTCGGCGTCGCGAGCCGGGTCGAGGCGCAGTCCCCCTACCAGAGCAGCGCGGACTTCGCCAAGTACGCGATGAAGCTGCGCGAAAGTGCCATCCTGCACATGGAGCCGCAGGTGGTCATCCCCACCATGTCGCGCACCCTCAGCGTATCGGGGAAATACCCGTGGAAGACGGGCATCGTGACCACGATCTTCTGGATCGGCGAGCCCGCGGGCGGCAACAATCCCGTGCACAATTTCAGCAGCTCCTGGGACCTCAACTGGGAACAGAGCTACGGCGGCTTCGACAACCCCAACCCTGCCGCCCGGCATAATTTCATCCCGGCCAATTTCGTCCCCCGACAGAATCCCTTTTACATCGCCCTGCCGTTCAATGACGTGACCCACGGCACGACCAAGCCGGAATCGAAAGTCGTCATCCCGTGGTTCAAGGAGACATTTGTCCAGGAAGGCCAGTCCGTCTGCCGTGATCGCTGGGTCGCCATTCGCAACAGCGCCGGAAAAGTTTGCTACGCCCAGTGGGGCGATTGCGGCCCCTTCCGCACCGATCACTGGCAGTACGTCTTCGGCAACGAGAAGCCCAAGCCGAACCTCAACGGCGGCGCCGGTCTCGACGTCTCCCCGGCCGTCCGCGACTACCTGCAGTTGAGCAGCACCGATGTCACCGATTGGAAATTCGTGGAAGTGACGGATGTGCCGAGCGGCCCGTGGGCTCTCTACGGCGAAAACAACACGCTGGTCCAAAATACGCGCAACCGCCAGGAACATATGGCCAGCGCGGCGACGACCACCGTGCACAGCGCGCCGCCCCCGCCGCAGCCGCAGTCGCAAGCCGCTCCCCCTCCTCCTGTCCAAAAGGCCGAGGGCCCGACGATCATCACCAAGCAGCAGCAATAAGGTCGGACTCCCGCTGGACAGCGGGTGCATGGATTTTGCACACTGCGCGCCCTACCCATGCCGCGCGGCATTTTCGTCTCATTTGAAGGCAGCGAAGGCTGCGGCAAGTCCACCCAGATCCGGCTCCTCGCGGATCGCCTGAAGAGTGCTGGGCGCGAGGTCTTGCTTACTCGCGAACCGGGCGGCACGGAGATCGGCGAGCAATTGCGCCACCTGCTGCAATTCTCCAAGGCCGGCTACGCCATGACCTCGGAAACAGAACTCCTGCTCTTCGCCGCCAGCCGCGCCCAGCTCGTGCGCGAAGTCATCGTCCCCGCCCTGGCCGCCGGCACCACGGTCCTCGCCGATCGCTTCCTCGACTCCACCACCGTCTACCAAGGCGTCGCCCGCCGGCTCGATCCCGTCGAAGTCGCCGCCATCAATCGCTTCGCCGTCGGCGGCACCTTGCCCGACATCACCTTCGTTCTCGATCTCGATCCCGCCGTCGCCCGCGAGCGCCTGCGCCAGCGGGCCGTTCCTGCCGGCGCGCCCGATCGCATGGAAAACCAGCCCGTCGCCTTCTTCGACGCCGTGCGCGCCGGCTATCTCACCCTCGCCCGGGACCATCCCGATCGCGTGCGCCTCCTCGACGCCGCCGGCTCCGTCGAAAGCCTCGCCGAGCGCATCTGGCAGGAACTCGATTCCCGGCTTATCCCCTAGTCTTCGCCCCGACCCCATGCCCTTCACCGCCGACGAAGCCTTCACCCTCCTCGAGAGCGCCCACGCGCACCACCGGTTCGCGCACGCCTACCTCATCACCGGCCCGGCGGGCAGCGGCAAGCGCGCGCTGGCCAACCGGCTCTGCGCCATGCTCCTCAAAGAGAAAGTCGAGGACTTGAAGCACTCCGACATCCACGTCATCGAACCCGAGAGCAAATCGCGCCGCATCCTCATCGAGCAAATGCGCGAACTCGAACGCAACCTCCACATGCGCAGCCTGCTCGGCGGCCACAAGATCGGCGTCGTCGTCGATGCCGACCGCCTCCAGCCGAATGCCGCCAATGCCTTCCTCAAGACGCTGGAAGAGCCGCCGGGCCAAAGCTCGCTCCTGCTCCTCAGCAGCCTGCCCGATCAATTGCTCGAGACCATCCTCTCGCGCTGCCTCGAGATCCCCTTGCGCCCCGTGGAGGCCCGCGTCGCGAGTGCCCTGCAAGCCAAGCTGCTCACCGCACTGCAAGCTCACGCCCGGCAGGAATCGCCGGGGCTCGTCGAAGCGTTCCGGCTCGTCCGCGAATTCCAGACGCTGCTCGCCGAAGCGCGGGAAAACATCCAGGCCGACGCCGAGGCCGCGCGCAAGACCGAGGAGCAGCATTACAAGCAGACCTCCGAGGCCGGCAAATGGCTCGAAGAGCGGGAAGACTATTACAAGGCGCTGATCGAAAGCCGCTACGTCGCCGCGCGCCATTCCCTGCTGGAAACGCTCGAACAATGGTGGGCCGATGCCCCTGCGCCAGCAAGCCGCGCAGCCCACCACAGGCTCCACCTCCACGCTCGATCAGCCCGCCTTCGCCGCCGATACCGCCATCCTCAGCGCACGCCACTCCACCACCACGCTACTGCGCAAATCCGACGCCTTCGAGACGCTCCGCCAGCACCTCGCCAATCCCGGCGTGCAAGAGCAACTCGCCCTGGAGTGCGCCTTCTTGCGCGCCTTCGGAGAATGAACAAGGCCAATCAAGTCCGCTGGCGCTTCGTCGTCGAATTTGGGAAGGGGATCTCGATTGTCTGGCCGGTGCTTTCCGGGCTGATTTTCGTCATGATGATTCTCGGCTTTATTTCCGCCCGGCTGGAGGGCTGGCCCTTTGGCGACGGCCTGTATTTCGCCCTCACCACCGGCTTCTGCATCGGCTACGGCGACTTCGTTCCCCATCACCCCTTGGTCCGGGTCTTCGCCCTCTGCCTCTCCTTCCTCGGCATCACCATGACTGCCGTCATCGCCGCCGTCGCCGTCAAAGCCCTGGAAGTCGTGACGAACCACCAGCGATAGCCTTTCAAAAAAGGAAGGACCATCCGCCGCAGAACCACCTGGCCATTTTCCATTTTCCATTTTCCCATAGCCCATTTCCCTCCGCACACAATCCCCTTGCCCGCCCAGCCGCCTTCCTCCTACATCTTCCGCCACTCTCCACCCTCACCCCACACTCCCTATGAGCAGAAAAATCCGTTACGCAATGGTTGGCGGCGGGCGCGGCGCCTTCATCGGTGCGGTCCATCGCATCGCCGCCCATATCGATGGCCAGATTGAACTCACCGCCGGCGCTTTCTCTGCCGATCCGGAAAAGTCCAGGGCCAGCGGCGCCGACTTCTTCCTCGATCCCGCGCGCGTCTACGGGAGCTTCGAGGAGCTCGTGACAAAGGAAGCCGCCCTGCCTGCGGATCAGCGCATCGACTTCGTCGCCATCGTCACCCCCAATCACGTCCACTTCCCCGCCGCCAAGGCCGCCCTCGAACACGGCTTCCACGTCCTGAGCGACAAGCCCGCGACCTTCGATCTCGCCGAGGCCAGGGCCCTCGCCGCCCTCGTCAAAAAGACCGGCCTGCTCTACGGCCTCACGCACAACTACACCGGCTACCCGCTGGTGAAAGAAGCGCGCGACATGATCCGGGACGGCAAGCTCGGCAAGATCCGTAAAATCGTCGTGGAATATCCGCAAGGCTGGCTGGCCACGCGCCTCGAAGCCTCCGGACAAAAGCAGGCCTCCTGGCGCACCGATCCGAAGAAGAGCGGTGCCGCCGGTTGCATCGGGGACATCGGCACACACGCCGAAAACCTCGCCGAGTACATGACCGGCCTGCAGATCAGCGAACTCGCCGCCGACCTCACTTCCTTCGTCAAGGGCCGCAAGCTCGACGACGACGGCAACCTGCTCCTGCGCTTCAAGGCGGCGCCAAAGGCGTCCTGCATTCCTCCCAGATTTCCGTCGGCGAAGAGAACAATCTCAACATCCGCGTCTACGGCGAAAAAGGCGGCCTCGAATGGCACCAGAACGAGCCGAACACGCTGCTCGCAAAATGGATCGACCAGCCGATGCAAGTCCTGCGCACCGGCAACGGCTACCTCGGCAAAAATGCCGCCGCCGCCACGCGCACTCCACCCTCTCACCCCGAGGGCTACCTCGAGGCCTTCGCCAACATTTACAAAAATTTCGCCGGCGCCATCCGCGCCCGTCTCGAGAAGAAGAAACTCGCCAAGGACGACCCCGCCAACGATTACCCGAAAATCGAAGACGGCGTCCGCGGCATGGCCTTCATCGAAGCCGTGGTGAAATCCTCCAAGGCGAACGCCGCCTGGACGAAACTCGACGTCTGAGTCTCTTTCGCCTGTCATTCTGAGCGGAGTGTAACGGAGTCGAAAGCCGAGCGAAGCGAGATGCCTCCGGGACTGCGGGCAAACCCCGTCGCTTTACCAGCGGTGTCGCTGGTTATTCGACGGGATCCTTCGACTTCGCTCAGGATGGCTGAGATGGAGCCCCATCCAGCCCACGCAAGCATCCTGATTCTGCGGCGTCAACGCACCACCTCGCGCAGCCATTCCCGCAGCCGCGTCCGCGCCTCGCAAGGGACGCAGCACCCACGCGTCGTTGTGATTGCGAAAGCCCGTCCCTACGACGGTGAACGCCCCCCTTGTCCCATGACCCCGTCTCGCGCAAATACCGCTGCGTCTCAAAGGCATTCGAAGCCTCGCCGCAAATGAACTGCGGCCCGCCCCTTCAGCCGCTGCAGCCGCGCCAGTGCCGACGCCTGGTCCGCGCCCGGATATGGCCAGGTCGTCCGCACGCCATCGTACTGACTGTAACAAATAAACGCGCGCCATAGTCTCGCGGTCGCGTCGTCGTGCAGCCCGAGATAATTGGCCGCGATCGCCCCCGCGCGAAAACCCCGCCAGCACCACGCGCTCCGCATCCCCGCCGAATTTCTCGCACACCTCGCGCACCGTCGCGCGGCCATAGGCCAGCGTCGGCTCCGGGTCGTAAGCGGGCGCGTCGCCCCACCATTTGATCACATTCGCCGTCCCCGCGTGATTGAGATACGGCACGCAAACCCAGATGCAGTGCTCCCCCCGCCGTAATCCCATAGCCCAGCCGGCTGCCCTCGACCTTCCCGGTGCTCACATCGCCGAAGGCATTGTGAAAATCCCCGTTGCCCGCCCATTCCACGATCACCGGGAAGCGCCCCGCCGGCTTCCAGTCGACGGGCAGATAAAGCGCGCCATACACCTCCGTCGCCTCCCAGCCCGCCGTCGTGAAGCGCACGCGCTTCCCTGCTTCCGGCGCGCCGGTCGTCATCTCCGGCACGGTCAAGTCGGGCGCCACGGTGGAGAGATCGGGCAACTCCTCCGCATGGACGGCGATCGCAAAAAGCAGCAGCGCCGGAACGAAAAAACCGCCGGGGAGAAACATCCAACACCCAACATCCAACGTCCAACATCCAATGAGAGACACGCCCCCGCGCTCGCGCTTGCGCCATTGGATGTTGGGTGTTCGATGTTCGATGTTGGATGTTCATCTCCAGCCTCCCCACTGGTGCGCCGCCCTCCCCCGGGAGGCAAGCAAACATCGACCATCGCCGGCGGAATAATCTCTCGACAGATTCCGCGCCGACTTCCCACACTCCCCGCCCCTATGAGATTCGGAAATCAAGTCGCCATCGTCACCGGCGCCGGTCGCGGCATCGGCCACGCCATCGCCCTGCGCCTCGCCAGCGAAGGCGCCCGCGTCGCCGTGGTGAGCCGCACGGAACTGAACGCCACCCGCACCGCGGAAGAGATCAACGCGCAATTCGCCGGCCTGGCCAAGGCCTACGCCGTGGACGTCGCCGATCACACCGCGGTCAAAAGGCTCGCCGACCAGATCCTCACCGATTTCTCCCGCGTGGACATTCTCGTGAACAACGCCGGCCTCACCCGCGACGGCCTCTCCATGCGCATGAGCGAGGACGATTGGGACACCGTCGTCGACACCAACCTCAAGGGCGCCTTCAATTTCATCCAGGCCGTCGAGCGCCCCATGATCAAGCAGCGCAGCGGACGCATCATCAATATCGCCAGCGTCGCCGGCCTCATCGGCAACGCCGGCCAGGCGAATTACGCCGCGAGCAAGGCCGGCCTCATCGGGCTCACCAAAGTCATCGCCCGCGAGTTGGCCAGCCGGGGGCATCACCAGCAACGCCGTCGCTCCCGGCTTCATCACCACCGACATGACGGAAGGGCTCCCCGAGGCGCTCAAGACCGTCGTGGTCGGCCAGATCCCGCTCGGCAAATTCGGCGAGCCCGCCGACATCGCCGCCGCCGTCGCCTTCCTCGCCAGCACTGAGGCGAAATACATTACGGGCCAAGTCTTGTCCGTGGACGGCGGGATGGTGATGTAGTGCAGAAAGTTGATAGTGGATGGTGGATAGTGGATAGCCGACTGTCATCCCATCCGCGCTTCGTAGCGAAGCGGCGCGCCTATCAACCACCCACTCTCCACTCTCAATTTCCGCCGCCGTGCTCCTCTACCTGCTCCGCCACGCCGATGCCGAAACACTTGCGCCGACCGACGACGCCCGCCCGCTTTCCGAGAAGGGGATCGACCAGGCGAAGAAGGTCGCGCGCTTTTGCGAAGCGCACGAGATGCACCTGTCGCTCATCCTCACCAGCCCCCTGCGCCGGGCTCACGAGACGGCCAAGCCGGTCGCCGCCGCGCTGCGCTCGGAGCTGGTCATCGCCCCGTGGCTGGCCAGCGGCATGCACCCGCACGCCGCGCTCGAGGAATTGCGCGCCTATCGCGCGCAGTCCAGCGTCATGCTCGTCGGCCATGAGCCGGATTTTTCGCAATTCGCGGCGCACCTGCTCGGCCTGCCGACGAACCACGCGATTCATGTCCGCAAGGCTTCGCTCACCCTGCTGGAGCTCGATGTCTTTCGCGCCGGCGCCGCCAGTCTCCAGTTTTCTCTACCCTGCAAATTGATGTGATCTCGCGCATTCTTCACTCCCACGATTTCGCCGGCGACGCCGCGCGCTTCATTCTCGACCACGCCCGCAAGGCCATCGCCGAGCGCGGCCTTTTCCGCCTCGGCCTGACCGGCGGCCGTTCACCCCGGGCCATCCACACCGCCCTCATGGAACTGGCCGGCGATCTGCCGTGGAAAAAGATCCAGCTTACCTTCGGCGACGAGCGCTGCGTGCCGCCGGATCACGAAGATTCCAACTATCGCGTGGCCCGGGAAACGCTGATCGATCCCTCCGGCATCCCCGAGGGCAACGTCTTCCGCATGCGGGGCGAGATCGACCCGGAAACCGCCGCCCGGGAGTACGAAGCCATGCTGCACGCCTTCGCCGCGCGCCTCGGTGAAGCGCGTTACATCCACGATCTCCTCCTCCTCGGCCCTCGGCGAAGATGGCCATACCGCCTCGCTCTTCCCCGGCTCGCCCGCGCTGGAGGAAATGACGCGCGAAGTCCTGCCCGTGATCGGCACCAAGCCGCCGCCCCAGCGCCTTACCATGACCCTCCCCCTGATCAACGCCTCGCAGCACATCCTCTTTCTCGTGCCCCAGCCGGAAAAACGGGAAATCGCCGAAGCCTCCATCGCCGGCGACACCCGCTACCCCCGCGTCCCGCGTCCACGGCCAGGAGCGGACGACCTGGCTCTTCGGCTCCAAGCCGGCGACGCCCGCCGCATAACCGCGCCGGAGGCGCCCCCCCCCCACGCCGTCATCCTGAGCTTGCGAAGGACCTCTGATTTCGCTCGGGCATCTGACGCGTGGTCGATCATGCAAACTACGCTTCATCTTCTGCGAAGTTGGTGAAGAAAGGCAGAAGATCAGAGGTTCTTCTCCCGCAGTCGCGGGATCAGAATGACGGGTAGGGAGTACCGCGCCATCCGAATTCCCGCTCGCCTACAGCGTCCGCAGAAACTTCTGCAAATCATCAAGCTGCGGGCTCTTCGCGTTGCGCACATAATACCCCGAGGTCGCCACCCCGATCTGCAAACACGCCGCCAGATCCAGCCCCAGCAGGCAGCCCAGGCAAAACCCGGCATTGAAGTGATCCCCCGCGCCCGTGGTGATCTTCGGCTTCGTGGTCACCGGACCCAACACATGCATCGCGCCCTGCGCATTCGCCGCCGAGGCGAAGAATGTCGGGTGAATGACCACGGTATCGATCTTCAGTTTCCGGCGAATGTCGTCCGCGTGCTGGGTCACCGTCCCGTAGGTCTCGTCGGGCGACTTCAGTCCGAGCACCGCGCCGATCTGCCGGCTCTCGCGCAGGTTCATCCCCAGGATGACGCGGAAATACTTTTGGAATTTCGTGACCTGGCGGAGCGCGGTCGCCAGGTCTTCCGGGGAACGCTTGGCCGGATCGGTGAGATCGAAAAAGAGCCAGCGCTTTTCGCCGGTCAGCTTCGGCGCGATGCGGCTCGCGATCTTCTGCCAGATCGAGGTCATGTGCGTGAGCATCGTCCAGTTCACCAGCGCGATGAGCGACGACTGCGCAAAGATGCGCACCAGTTTTTTCCTCCGGCACGTGCCGGATGAGATTCGGCCAGTTCACGTCGCCCAGGCTCTGGTGCTTGCCAAACATCAGCTTGCCGTCCTCAAACTCCACGGCATCGGTGTAGCCCGGCTCCGCGATGGAATACACCTTCTTCGCGCGCTTCGTGAGATCCGCGAAGACCGGATGAATGTGCGGCGCGCCGAGGTTGCCGATATAGGTGAGAGGCGTGCCGTAGCTGCACAGCGCGTTGGCCATGATCGGGCCGTTGCCCCCGAGTTTCACCATCTGCGTCACCATCTCGAAATTGGCGCTCAATCCCGCCGCCTCCCCGATCTTCTCCGAAAATTCGCGCATCTGCCCCACACTCGTGTATTTCGTCACCGATTCGCGCCGCGCCACCACGCGCAGGATGGTGTCCACAAAACCATCGAAGCCGACGAGAACCTGGGTGCGGGCGAGCCGAGAGCGAGCGTTGCGGATTTGATCGTGGACGATTTTCGGCAGTGTCGTGGACATCGCGTTTCCGCTGGATACAAAAACCGGCGCCCGCTGTCGAGCCCCCGCTCGAAACGGCGGAGGCCTTTCTTTGAGCAGACCGCCGTCGATGTCGCGTAGGCGGGAAGCTAACCGCTTCCCCTCAGCCGGAACGATGCAGTTCGCAGGAGCGAAATGGGGAGCGCACGCGCCCTCGCGTGCTCTGTCCGGCGCCCTCGCCGGACAGTCCGGGAAGCACCCCAGCAACCGCCCCAGACGGTAGACCTGCATTGAGGGAAGTTTTCGGCGAGGCGCCGAAAACAGCACGCGGGGGCGCGTGCGCTCCCCATTTCAAACTGCATCGATACGCTCCAGCCTCTCCTTTCACTCTTTGCGCCTCCGCCCCTCTGCTTTTTAAGTTCCCCTCTACCGGCGCGCTTCGCGACCGAGCTTGAACTCGAAGCTGTCCACCAGCGCCAGCCAGCTCGCCTCGATGATATTGTCCGACACGCCGACCGTGCCCCAGCTCGTGTCGCCGTCGGTGGAATCGATCAGCACGCGGGTGCGCGCGGCGGTACCTTGCTGGCCGTTGATGATGCGGACCTTGTAGTCGTCGAGCTGCACGGCATCGATCTCCGGATAAAACGCCCGCAGCGCCTTGCGCAAGGCGGCGTCCAGGGCATTCACCGGTCCGTCGCCCTCGGCCACGGTGTATTCCGGCGTGCCTTTGACGCGCAGCTTGACCGTCGCCTCGCACTTGTTCCAGCGGCCTCCTCGCCGGAGCGGCGGAAGGAGCAGTGATACTCCTCCAGTTCAAACAGCGGCCGGCTGAGCCCGAGTTGCCGGCGCACCAGCAATTCGAATGACCCTTCGGCCGCTTCGAATTCGTAGCCTTCGCTCTCCAGGCGTTTCACGGTGGCGAGGAATCTTCGCCACTTCCGGCGCGCCCTTGGAAAATTTGAAGCCGAGTTTCTCCGCCTTCACGATCACGTTCGACTGCCCGGACATGTCGGAGATGGTGATGTTGCGTTCGTTGCCCACGAGCGCCGGATCGACGTGCTCGTAGCTGCTGGCCAGCTTCTGCACCGCGTGGACGTGCTGGCCGCCCTTGTGGGTGAAGGCCGCGGTGCCCACGTACGGCGCGCGGATATTGTGCGGCACATTCGCCAGTTCATCGACGAAGAGCGAAAGGTCGCGCAGCCGCGTGAGGTCGGGCACGACCGGGGTATCGAGCTTGAGCTGCAAATTCGCGGCGACGGTGATGAGGTCGCAATTGCCGACGCGCTCGCCGTAGCCGTTGATCGTCCCCTGCACCTGCACCGCGCCGGCGGCCACCGCGGCCAGCGCATTGGCCACGCCGAGGCCGGAGTCGTTGTGCGTGTGGATGCCCACGGTGCCTTCGCCGAGCGCGGCGATCACGTCGCGCGTCGCCTGGGCGACAAAATTCGGCAAGGTGCCGCCATTCGTATCGCACAGCACCACGAGATCCGCGCCGGCGTCGTGCGCGGCTTTCACCGTGGCCAGCGAATACGCAGGGTCGTCCTGGTAGCTGTCGAAGAAATGCTCCGCATCGTAGAGTACCTCGCGCCCGTGCTTCTTCAAGTAGGCCACGGTATCGGAAATCATCGCCAGGTTCTCCTCGCGGGTCACGCCGAGCACCTCGACCACTTGCAGCGGCCACGTCTTCCCCACGATGGTCACCGCCGGCGTCTCCGCCTCGAGCAGGATGCGCACCTGCGGATCGTCCTCCACTTTCATCTTGCCGCGGCGCGTCGCGCCGAAAGCCGAGATCTTCGCGTTCTTCCACTGCCGCTTTTTAGCCTCGTTGAAGAACTCGGCGTCCTTCGGATTCGAGCCGGGAAAGCCCCCTTCGATGTAATGGATGCCGAACTCGTCGAGCTTCTCCGCCACGCGGATCTTATCGAGCATGGAAAACGAGATCCCCGTCCCTTGCGTGCCGTCGCGCAGGGTGGTGTCGTAAAGGGTGACTCGGGGTTTGCTCATAAAAAGGGGGTGCATGCATACCTCGGAATCCGTGGCTAGGCAAGGAGCACGCTTGGCCTCCCTGAGGAGGCCGCCGACAGCGAAAGAAGCACACCAGAACGCCCGGCGGTGTCGTTAAGCAGGCAGAGGTTGGCGCGACGCGGCTTTCACCCAAAATATCGCCTGCGCGCCAGCCCAACCGAGCACAGATTCCACTCCACCTGCCCCGACTGAATCGCCCCGTTTATGCACGTCGTCACTTCCAAAGCACTCGCCAGCCGCCGTCGTTTTCTCCGCCAACTCGCGGCGGGGGGCGCGTTTTATTCCGTGAGCGGGCTGCTGGCGGAGGCGCTGACGCTCACGCCGCGGCAGACGCAGGGGCCATTCTACCCGATGGCGAAAAATATCCCGCTCGATAAGGACAACGATCTCGTCCTCGTGGACGACCATCTGACCCCGGCGAAAGGGATCATCACTTATGTGAGCGGCCGGGTGCTCGATAGCAAAGGCGAACCGATTCGCGATGCGCTGGTGGAACTCTGGCACGCGGACGACGGCGGCCAGTACACTTTCTCGGCCGATGCCCCGCGCAATCCGCGGGCGGATGTCAATTTTGCCGGCTTCGGGCAATTCCTCACCGCCTCCGATGGCGCCTACAAATTCCGCACGGTGAAAGCCGGGCTGTATCGCGGGCGCACGCGGCATTTTCATTTCGGCATCACCATTCCGGGTCAGAAGGCACGCTTCACCACGCAGCTCTACTGGAACGAAATCGCCCGCGCCGCCGATGGCAGTGTGTGGGGCACCACGAATGACAACGACGGCGTGCTGCGCGGGGTGCGTGATCCGGCGGAGCGGGCGGCGGTGATTCGCGATTTCACGGCGGTGCCGGGCAGCGCGGCGGGCGAGCAGGAGACGACCTGGGACATCGTGATGGGTCTTACGCCGGTCGAGCAGCCCTACCCCGGCGCTGAGGATGGCGTGCTCGTGCTGGCGGGCATCGAAGTGCCGGAAACCGTCGGCGGGAAGCGGCGCTACCGGATTACGGTGCCGGCGCAGGCGGGTTACAGCTACGAGGTTTATGCCAATCCCTCGCTCGGCAAGCTCGGCTGGGCGGCGCTGCCCTTTTCCCTTGAGGCCGGCGCGAAAATCGATCGCAACATCCACACCGCGAAAGCGGAAGGCAGCCTCGACCTCTTCGTCGAGAAGGAGTCCGTGAAAGGATACTATCACGTGGCCTTCCGCGTGCCGGGTGCCGACTTGGGCACCCCAGGCGAAATGCGCGGCTTTGGCGGGCCGGGCGGGCCGCCCCGTCGCCCAGGTGGCGGGCCCGGCGGGCCAGACGGACCGCCTCCCGGCTTCGATCCCGGCGGCCCTCCGCCGCACTAATCCGCGGTCATCCTGAGCCGGAACGATGCAGTTCGCAGGAGCGAAATGGGGAGCGCACGCGCCCTCGCGTGCTCTGTCCGGCGCCCTCGCCGGACAGTCCGGGAAGCACCACAGCAACCTCCCCAGGCAGTGGACCTGTATTGAGGGAAGTTTTCGGCGAGGCGCCGAAAACAGCACGCGAGGGCGCGTGCGCTCCCCATTTCCAACTGCATCGATACGGCTGAGCGAAGTCGAAGGATCCCGTCGTCCAACCAGCGATGATCTTTGGTAGAGCGACGGGGTTTGCCCCGCAGGTCCCGTAGGCGTCTCGCTTCGCTCGGCTTTCGACTCCGTTACACTCCGCTCAGAATGACACGCAAGGAGAAGGCTCGCTTTCAGACAGCTACTAAATCGTCTCTACTTTCTTGCTCCGCGGCCACTCGCGAAGTTGCGTCTTCGCCGCCTCCACTTTCTCCGGCGTCCTGATTGCACAGCGCCACGCTCATGAGGGCGGAAAGTTGGAAAGCGCGGACGATGAACTTCTTCTTCGCGAGGTCGCCCTCGAATTCGATGCGACTCGGCGGCCGGGAAAAGTCCCCGAGGAAATCGAAGTGCAGATCGAAGACGGTGCTCGTCGCGTGCGGCAGGTGCTCGAACTTGATGCGCTTCTTGCCGGTCATGTTTTGGCCGGCCACGAGGCCCTGCGCCACGGCGGCATTCCAATGCTCCACGCGCCGTACTCCGCCCAGGATCTTGTCCGGATACGCCGCGACGTCGCCCGCCGCGAAGATCCCCTTCTCGTCGGTCTCCAGATACTCGTTCACCGGCGTGCCGTGCGGATAGGCCAGCGGGGTATTGAGCACGAGCCCGAGATTCGGCTCGGCACCCACCGCCACGATGGCCAATCCCGCCGGGAAGCGCTGGCCGCTCTTGGTCTGCACGTTCTTCAGCACGGTCCGCCCCTCGAACCCGTTGAGCGTCTCGCCGACCATCAATTTGATCCCCTGCTTCCCGAGATACTCGCCCAGCCACACACTCGCCTCCGGCCCCAGACTGCGCGTCCAAAGCGGTGCGCGGTGCATGAGCGTGACCTGCGCCTTCGGCAACTGCGCGAGCAGCGAAGCCGTTTCCAGCGCAATGAAACCGCCGCCGACGATCGCGATCTGGTGCTCGGTTTCGGCGATCTCGCGCAAGGCCAGCACATCGCGCAGGGAGCGCAGATAGAAGACATTGCCCAGGTTGCCGCCGGCCACCTGCGGACGCCGCGCGCGGCTGCCCGTGGCCAGCAGCGCCTTGCGAAACTCGACAGCCTGCCCATTGCCGAGCACCGCGAGATGCCGCTCGATATTGAATTGGGTGACGAATGTATCGAGCCGCAGGTCGACGTGGTGCTTTTGAAACCACGCCGCGTCGTGCACGCACAGCTTTTCCACCGCCTGGTTGCCATTCTTGCGCAGCAGCGAACCGAAGAGCAGCGGGCGCTGGGTAGGGCATCGCGATCTCGTTGCCGACGAGCATGATCGTCCCCTTCTTGTCATACTCCCGGATGCCTTCACACGCGCTGATGCCCCCGGCTCCGGCGCCGACGATAAGGTAGTCTCGACGAATCATTTACCAGATTAGATTACGGCGCTTTTCGGGGGGCTCGCGAGATAATTCGGCTTATTCCACGTAAGCTCGCACGCGGTTTTTTCCAGCCCGTCAGCCAGCGCTCTTCATGCCGTTCCGGCGGCGCGTTGTGCACCCGGCGCGTCAGCGCTTCCTCCGCGCTCTTCGCAAAAAGCGCCGCGGGGCTCGCTCCTTCGCTCTCACCCATGCCCGCCAGCACTTGCAGCAGCCCCCATCCCTCTCCGGCGTAGCGCTCCGTGTCCTTGGTGCCCTCGCCCTTGAAATTCACATAATCGATCAGCGCGAATTGCCCGCGGGTGGTGGCGGCGAGCCGGTCGTAGTTCGCCTTGATCTTTGTCCGCTGATTCGCCGGCGCCGCCGCGAGCATTTTCGGCAAGGCCGTCTCCATGCGCTGCACCAGAAACCGGGCCTGCACCTGAATCGTGGAAGCGAGCAGGTCGCGCAACTCCGTCATCTTCTCGCTCTTCGCCGCCGCCAGGAATTCCGTGCGGGTGCTCCACGGGCAATCGTCCTCCGGCTTGATCCAGGCGGGCACCTTCACGGCATTCGCGGCGAAGAACTTGATCAAAAGCGGAAAGCTTTCCTCGAAGGGGCCGTTCACGCCCTTCGGATACCAGATGAAATGCCCAATCCCGAGGGAGGCGAAATTCTCACCGGTGTTCCAGGAGGTCAGCCCTTCGCGGGTGCCGCCGCACTCGTTCTGCCACACCCGGCGTCCGATGACGTCCAGCTCGCGGGGAGTGAGCGCGGAGGCCACGCTGGCGATCAGCACAAAAGCAAAAGCACAAAGCAGGCGCATGTAGCGGAACATGGCAGCCGCAACCAGGGCGCGCGTCAAGCGGCCATCGCGTTTCAGCCCCAGACTTTATCGAGCCACTCCTCCCCGAGCAGCGCCAGGTAGATGCCCGCCGCCCACAAGGCGATCGCCAATTCGCCCCGCGCCGCCCGCCAATGAAACGCCTGCCGCACCCGCCCCGGCCAGGGCCGGAGCCGCGGCAGGAAGCGCGGCACTTCCGCGCAGTACCGCGTGTAGGCCGCTCCGAATTGCCCGCGCAGGAACTCCTCTTCCGCCGGCACAATGCTGAGATACAGAAACACAAACGCCAGCGCCGCCAGGAAATAGGCCTTCGGATCGCCGATCAACGCCGCCATGCCGAAGCCGAGGCACATGGTCCCGGCATAGATCGGGTTGCGCAGGTAGGCGAAGGGACCATCCGTCACCAGGTGCGGGGCCTCGATCTGCGCCGTGCGCGTGTGCCTCCCGGCACAACCGCTGCCCCAGGCCCGCAAGGCCAGGCCACCGCCCGCAAACAGCATCGCCAGGCTCTGAAAGACCCGGTGACCCGGCGCAAAAAAAGGAATCGGCGAGAGCCACTCAATGCCTGCGGCGGCTACGCCCAGCCCGACCATCAATCTCCAGCCGAAGATCCGGCGGCCCAAGCCGGCCAGAAATGAGGAGCGTGCAGTGGATGGAACGGGAGACATGGCACCGCCTTTAGCAAGGGAGCCCCCACAAAATCAAGTGGTCGTTGCCGACAGCCACACCTTGCGCAGCCGATTCGCCAATCTTACGTCCCAAGTGCTCGTTCAGGCACTTGGTGATGGCATCCAGACTCACCGGCTTGGCCAGGAAGGGAAAGCCACCGATTCGCTATTGGTTTCCTTTTGCGAAACGATCGCGGTCAGGAAGACAATGGGGACGTTGGCCAGCATCGGGTCCGAGCGGATTTGCTGCGCCACATCGCCGCCGTCGATCTTCGGCATGACGATATCGAGAAAGACGAGGTCCGGCCGGAAATCGCGCGCCACCAGCCAGGCGTTGGTCCCATCGTTTTCCTCCTTCACGATGTAATTGCCGGTTTTTTCCAGCGTGAGCTTGAGCAGCCGGGTGAAGCCGGACTCGTCATCCACGATGAGCAGCCGTTTCTTATTCATAGGGTGTGGTCACGATTGGAACATGAGGGTTACGCGTACGCCAGCTTCGTGCAGATTGCGAATATCGATCGTGGCGCCGTGCAGGTCGATGATCGTGCGCACCACGGAGAGACCGAGGCCCGTGCCCCGGCCGGTCGGTTTCGTCGTGAAAAAGGGCTCGAAGATTTTCGCCAGCTTGTCTTCGGGAATGCCGTGGCCGGTGTCGTCGATCTCCGCCACCACGATTTGCTGGCCCACGCGAAACGACTCCGAGCGGCTGTCGGCGACATTCGAGCCCACGCCCGTCAGTTGCTTGCTGTAGGTGCGCACGGCGAGCAGCCCGCCATCCTCCATGGCATGCAGGGCATTCGTGAAAAGATTGACGAAGACCTGGCTGATCTTGCCCGCATCGACTTTCAGCAGCGGCAGATTCGGCTGCAAATCGCGCTCAATCTCGATACCGCTCTTCATTTCCCGCGCACCAACTGCAGCGCATTGTCGATGATCGCGTTGAGGCTCTCCCGCTTGACCTCGAGCTGTTTCGGCGCGGAAAAATCCAGCAGCCCGCGGATCACCTTGTCGGCTCGTCCCAGCGCATCCCCCATTTCGCGGAGGATCTCCGGCGTATGCTCGTCGGTAAATTTTTGGGTCGCAAGAAATTCGAGCCCATCTTGAGAATCGCCAGCGGATTCTTCACCTCGTGCGCCACCCCGGCGGCCAGCCGGCCGATCGATTTCATCTTCTCCGCCTCGATCAGTTGCAGTTGCACGTCGCGCAGTTCGTTGTGCGCTTGCTGGAGATTCCCCACCGCGTGGAGCAGTTCCTCCGGTTGGCGGCCAGTTCCGCGTTCGCCTTTTTCAAACGGTCCTCGGCCCGCTTCTGTTCGGTCACATCCCGGCTGATGCAAACCAGGCCCACGGTATTGCCATTGTCGTCGAGCAGGGAATTTTCGAAGTCAGCCGCCAGCTATGGTTGCCGTTGGCATCGACCATGTGCTCCTCCTGGTTGAGGAGCGGCTGGCGTGCTTCTGCGACCTTCATGTCGCCCTCGTGAAATTCGGCGGCGATCTTTTCGGGGAAATAATCGAACACCGTGCGCCCACGCACTGCCGCCGGATCGCTGGCACCCAGCCAGCGAATGTGCGCCATGTTATTCAGCAGATAGTGGCCCTGAATGTCCTTGAGAAAGACCAGGTCGGGCAGGTTGTCGATCACCGCCCGGAGCAGATTCCTCTCCGTCTCCAGTTGCTCCTCCATCTCCTTCATCTCCGAGATTTCGCGGGAGATGCCACAGGTGCCGACGACGCGCCCCTGCCGGTCGCGCAGTGGCAGCTTGGTGGTCAGCGACCACGACCGGCGGCCATCCGCGAGGTTTTCGTATTCCACTTTGCCCAGCAGCGGCTGGCCGCTCTCCATCAGGCGGCGCTCGTCGTAGAGGGCTTCGCCCGCGTGTTCCGGGCCATAAAAATCCGCGTCCGTTTTCCCATACGCTTCCTCGGCGGATTTGAGGCCGAAGAGTTCCTTGAGGCGCGATTGATGCGGATGAAACGGCTCTCCCGGTCCTTGAAATAAATGCGGTCGGGAATGTTTCTCGAGCAGCGTTTGCAGGAGGTCGCGTTCGCTCGCCAACTGCAGTTCCGCCCGCGCCCGCTCGACCGCGTAGCGCAGCGAGCGCTGCAGCAGATGCGCATCGACCCGGCCTTTGACCAGATACTCATGCGCACCGAGCTGGACTGTTTGCAACGCGAGTTCTTCGTCGTCGCTCTCGCCTCAGGACGATGATCGGCACGTCCGGCACCGCCGCATGCGCCCGGCTGAAAGTCGCCACTCCATGGCTGTCCGGCAATTGCAAATCGAGCAGCACCACATCGAATTCCCGCTCGGCCAGCATCTTCAAGGCCGCCTCCAGGTTCCCCGCCTCCGCGGTCACGCGAAAACGCGACATCGCGTCTTCCTCCACCATTTCCCGGATCAGGAAAATATCGCCGGGGCTGTCGTCGACGACGAGCACCCGGGTCTGAGCCGGTGGATTGGGGGAATTCATTCCTTGGGGTTGGCCCTCACACTACCCAATCGCCCTCGAAATTGCGAGCGCTTAACGTCCGGTCGCTTTGACAATCGCATTGCGCAGCGTTGCCAGGGTGAACGGCTTGCTCACCACCAGGTCGACGCCCGGGGGTTGCTCCCCTGCGCCCGCCATCAAATCGCCGAAGCCGGTGAGCAAAACGATCGGCTGCTCGGGGCGCAATTTCTTGATCTCCACCGCCAGTTGATCTCCATTCATCTCCGGCATGGCGGCGATCGGTCAGGACGACGTCGAAGGTGCCGGCCTTGAATTTCTCCAGGCCGTCCCGTCCGTTCACCGCCGTCACCACGTTGTGCTTGTCCTCGTCGAGGTAGACGGAGATGACCTCGCGCACCAGCGGCTCGTCCTCCACCACCAGAATCCGCAACGTGGCACTGGGCGTCGCGGCGGGCTTGGGCGCTTCCGGCGGCTTGACGTGCTTGTCCAGCGGGAGCGACACACAGATCGAAGTCCCCCGCCCGGGCTTCGGTCTGGATATCGATTTCGCCTTCATGCCGGCGCACGATGCCGTAGACGCTGCCGAGGCCGAGCCCGGTGCCTTCGTCGTCCTTCGTGGAATAAAAGGGCTCAAGGCAGCGCGCTTTCACCTCTTCGCTCATGCCGATGCCGTCGTCTTTCACGGTGATGACGAGCCAGCGGCCCTGCAGCTCCGTTTCGATCGTGATCGTGCCGCGCTTCGGAATGGCGTCGATGGAATTGAAGATCAGGTTCACCAGCATCTCGCGCAATTCCGACTCGTTGCCCGGCACCGTGGGCACATTGCCCATCTCCGTGCGAATATCGATGTTCACGCCTTCGGCGAGCGCCTGGTCTTTCCAGCGCGCTGGGTGATGGAGATCGCCTGGAGCACCACGTCGTTGATCACCACCGGCGTGAAGACCTCGCCTTCGTCGCGATAGCGGTAGAATTCGCGCAACCGGCTCACCACCTTCGCGCTGTCCTTGGCGGCGGCGTAAATGAGCTCCACATAATTGCGCACCTTCTTCGGGTCCTGCACCGTCTCCGGTTTCATGAGGAGCAATTCGCTGAACCCCAGGATCGGGGCGAGCGCGTTGTTGAAATCGTGCGCGATGCCGTTGGCCATGCGCCCCAGCGCATGCATGCGCTCCCGCTGGATGATTTCGCTCTGCGTGGCCTGGAGCTGGCCGAGCGCCGCGGAAAGCTGCCGGTTGCTGTCCAGCAGCGCTTCCTCCGCCCGGCGGCGTTCGGCGATTTCCTCCTGCAATTTGGTATTCGTCTGGATGAGCGCCTCCGTCCGTTCGCGCACCCGCGCCTCCAGGCTGTCGTTGGCGCGCTTGAGCTGGAGCTGCACCCGCTTGCGCTCGATGGCGTACTGCATGGAGCGCACGAGGAGATGGTTGTCGACGCGGCCCTTGACCAGGTAATCCTGCGCGCCCAGTTGCACCGTCTCGATGGCCAGCGCCACATCGCTGAGCCCGCTCAAGACGATGAGCGGGATATCCGGCGCCGCTTCGATCACGCGGATGAAAGTCTCCAGCCCATCGCTGTCGGGCAGGGAAAGATCGAGGAGGATCAACTGAATGCCCGCGTCCTGGAGGCGCTCGATTCCATGGCTCACGTCTCCGGCGATGTGCAATTCGAACTGCCCTGCCGCCGAGCTGGCCAGCAATTGCCGAAGAAAGGTGATGTGCTCCTCGTTATCTTCGATCAGCAGAACATGAATGGGAAGGCTCTCCATGGGACTAAGCCGCCGGCGCAGTCGTCACGACCGCAACCTGAAAATGAGGAATGGAACACACCGCGATCATAAGCTTGGTAACGTCAATCGGCTTGGTGATATAACAATCCACCCCGAGATTGTATGCCTTTAAAATCTCACCCTCGCCCTCGTGCCCGGTGACGATCGCGACGGGGATGCCCGCCAGGGCGGGGTCCAGTTTCAATTCCGCCAGCAATTCCCTTCCTCCCATCCGCGGCATGTTCAAGTCGAGCAGGATGAGATCGGGCCGCGGCGCATCGGCATACTGCCCCTCGCGGTAGAGAAAGGCCATGGCCTGCTCTCCATCCCTGGCGCGGTACAAATGATTGCCCAGCCGGCCTTCTTCAAATGCTTCGAGCGTCAACTGCACGTCGCCGTCGTCATCGTCCACGAGCAGGATCACTACCAGTCGGCCGGGCGGTTGCGTGGGAAATAAATCGGGCACACTCATAGGACGTACATCGCTATCCGCCGCTCATAGCTTTTCGTGGGTTGAACATGCAATCCCGCACTCGCTTTAGTCTTCGGTGCTGTCCAGCACTTCACGGACTTTTTTAGCGAGATCCGCCGGGGTGAACGGCTTTTGCAGGAACGCCGTCCCGAGTTCCACCCCGTGCCTCTGGAGGATGCTCTCGTCCACATAGCCGGAGGTGAAGAGAAGCTTCGTGCGCCCGCTGCGTGTCTTCCGGATCCATTCGGCCAGATCCCGGCCGCCGGCATCCGGCAGCACCACATCCGAAAACAGCAGGTGCACATCGTGCCCATTGTGATTCTCGAGAGCGTCGCGCGCCTGTTTGCCACTGCCGGCCTCCTGCACCGTGTAACCCAGCCGGCGCAGGACGTGGGCGGTGAGACTGCGCACCGTGATTTCATCCTCCACATAGAGCACGGTTTCATGACCGCCGGGCAACTGGCCGACCTCCTTGCGAATGCTCGATTTCTCGCCGCTTTCATCCACGCGCGGCAGGTAGATCGAGAACGTCGTCCCCGTGCCGACATGGCTGTCCACCGTGATGTAGCCACCGCTTTGCTTGACGATGCCGTAGCACGTAGCCAGACCCAGGCCCGTGCCCTGCCCCTTTTCCTTGGTCGTGAAAAAGGGTTCGAAAATATGCTTCTTCACTTCGGAACTCATGCCCGTCCCCGTATCGCAAATCGTAAGCTTCACGTACTCGCCCGCCGGCATCTCGTTGACCGAATAAAAGTCGTCGAGGAAGTAGGTCACATCCGCCGTCTCGATCGAGATCGAGCCGCCGTTGGGCATGGCATCGCGGGCATTGACACAGAGGTTCAATAACACCTGCTCGAGCTGGCTGGGGTCCGCCTTTAAACGGCCGATATCCGCCTTGAGCAGGGTGTTAATCTGGATGTGCTCACCGATCACCCGCTGCAGCATCTTCTGCAAGTTCTTGACCGTGTCATTGATGCTGAAGACGCGCAGGAACAGGGGCTGCCGCCGGCTGAAGGCGAGCAGTTGATGCGTGAGCGACGCGGCGAAATCCGCCGCCTTGCGGATTTCCGTGAGGTGCTTGTACATCCACTGGCGATCGTCGATCTGCCCGATGATCAGGTCGCTATAGCCGAGGATTGCAGTGAGGATATTGTTGAAGTCATGGGCGATACCTCCCGCCAGGCGACCCACCGCGTCCATCTTCTGCGACTGCAGCAGTTCCTCCTCCAGCCGCTTCCGTTCGGTAATATCGCGGGCGATTGACGATAGGCCCGTGACGCGCCCACCTTCGGTGCGGATCGGGGAATCGGTCAGCGAAACGCTGAGGCGCTTCCCATCCTTGCGCAGACGCACCGTCTCGTAATTCGCCACGCTCTCGCCGCGCTTCACCATCGTCAGCGCCTGCGGAAATTCATCGAGCCGATCCGGCGGGATCAGCAGATTCAATTCCTTCCCGAGCACTTCCTCCGCCGCGTAGCCATAGATGCGTTCCGCACCCACATTCCAGCTCACGATCTTGCCCTCCAGGGTGCAGGCCACGATCGCATCGTTCGAATTGGCCACCACGGCCGCCAGTTCCGACGTGATCCGCTCGGCCTCCTGCCGTTCGGTAATATCGCGCATGTAGCCCGTAAACATCGGTTTCCCGTCGATCACGATCCGGCTGATCGACATCTCGACGGGGAACTCCTTGCCGTCCGCGCGCATCGCCACCAGCTCCATGCGCCGCCCCGCCATCGCACCCGCCGTCGTCGAATTATACAGCACCAGCCCGCGGCGATGACTGTCCCGCAGCGTCTCCGGAATGATCAGCTCCGCCAGTTCCCGGCCCATCGCTTCCTGCGCCGTGTAGCCAAAGGCCCGCTCCGCCGCCGGGTTGAATTCCGTGATCCGCCCCTCGAGATCGAAAGTGATGATGCAATCCAGCGCCGGAACGCAGGATCGCCGCCTTGCGCATCTCGCTTTTGCGCAACGCCTCTTCCGCGCGCTTGCGCTCCACCAGGTGTCCGAGCTGGGCTGGAAATCGAACCCAGCACCTGGAGCAATTCCGGATCGGGCAGCGCAATCTTGGAACTGGCAAATTCCAGCACGCACTGCACTTCCCCATCCACCGAGATCGGTACCGCAAACACCGCCGACATCCCAAAAGCCTGGAGCAGGTCCGCATCGGCGTAGTGCAATTCGGCGGAGAGATCGGCGATCCATTTGGGCTCCGTGTCCGTCCAGGCTTCGCCCACCAGCCTTTGTCCGCGATGGTAGATGAGATGCGGCAGCGCCATGCGCAGTTCCTCCATCTCCAGGTCGGGCACATGCCACAGTTCAATCGCCTGCAGATCGCTGCCGTCACTTCGAAGAAGATCCCCACATCCCATCCCATGGCTTTGCAAATCGTGCTCAGGATCTGCGGTCGCGCCTCTTCCACCGTTGCCGAGTCGCCCAGCACGTGGGCCAGCGCGTAATGCAAGCGCCGCCGCTGCTCACCCCACCACACATCCGAGACATCCTCGACCGTACCCTCGAGATAGCGCAGCGCTCCGCGTTCGTCCCGAATCGCCCGCACATTCTCCCGCACCCACATCAGCCGCCCGTCCGCGCGCACGACTTCGAACTCGAAATTCGAAACCACGTCGGCCAGCCGCAGCGCATCGAGCAAGGCCTGGCGCTGGCTCGGATCGACATACAACTGTTGGGCGACATCGGTCACGATCTCCATCAATTGCTCCGGAGTTTCGTAACCATACATCCGCGCCAGCGCCCGGTTGGCGGTCACGATCCGGCCATCCGGCGTCGTCTGGAAGACCCCCTCGATCGCGTTATCGAAAAGCGAACGATATTCCTGCTCCGCGTCCTTCCGGGCTTTCTGCACTCCCTCCATTTCGGCGGCCGCTTTCCGCGCGTGGCGGTCCCGCTGCCCCCAGGCTCCCGATGCTCGCGGCAAAGATCAGCATCAGTGCCGCCGCCGTCCCATAAGCCACCCGGTGATACTTCTCCGTGAGTTGAACGCGCTCGCGGCTCAGCTCGATCGCGAAGTTGCGCTCATGCTGCTGCAACCGCTGCAAGGCCTTCACGGCATTCTGATACCGCCCCTCCATCAGGCGCAACGCGTCGGTAAAGCGGTTGCTCTCGTCCACATCCGCAGGATCGGGACGCGCCGCGCCACGCAGCGTTTCCGCCATGCCCAGCATCGCTTGCGCTCCGGTCTGGATATTGTCGAGCTCCTTCAGCACCGCTTCGCGGTCCGCCGCGATGGAATGACTGCGCACGCGTTCCGCCACGATCCCAAACCTGCCCTCATACGATTTGCGAATCTCGGCCATCGGGCTCGGACCGGATTTCTCCCCCGGAAGGGGCGGTTGCACCCCCGCGGTGTAGATCGCCGCCAGGGTCGGTCCCAATTCACCCGAGGTCTCCGCCGCCTGGGTCCAGGCATTCATCCGGTCTTCCACCCGCGCCCATTCCTCATCCGTCCTCCACAGCAGCCCCACCCCCGCGGTCAGCACGAAGATAAACGCCGCGACCAACCCATAGGCGAGCACATCGCTTCCTGTGCGGCGAAGAGGAGAAGTCGAAATGTTAGGATTGGAACTCACAAGCACCGACGAATGGCCCGTCGCGAAAACCAGGACCGGGAAGCAACCCGGGCCATTGGGGGTGGGAAGCGAAGGAACTGAAGCCGACAGCAACCGGCAAAATATCGGGTTTACTCCGCCCTTCAAGTCGCTTCGCAGCGAAAGAAGTCGCCGACCGCTGCTGACATGGACTGCCCGGCCAAAGGCCTGAGACAAGCCAGCCCAGGGCAAAGCGAGTCCCGCGAGCGCCGCCCTGGGTCCACATGGCAACGAGCGGTGAGCCCTGAAGATCGATACCCAGGGCGGGCGCTCGCGGACTCGCTCTGCCCTGGGCTGGCTTGGGGCGGGCCTTTGGCCCTCGACCCTCAGCGGACCTTCACGGCATTGGCGTGATTCACAGGCCGACTGTCCCTCCGAAAACTTTCGTGCCTTTCGTGGACACCTCCCGCAAAATCGTCGCCGCCCCGCCATTCTCCTTGGCGTGCTCCACGGCGCTATTAAAGTCGCCGACGATGAAATCTGTCTCCGCCCTGCGCCGCTTGGAAATCCCCGGAACTGCCACGTTCGAACCGGGCGAAGGCGACCTTCCCCCGCCTCGCCGTCCGCTCCCCCCTGGCCGAAGCCCACATCTACCTGCACGGCGCCCACGTCACGCATTTCCAGCCTCACGACCAGGCGCCCGTCCTTTTCATGAGCCAGCGCAGCCTCTTTGCCGCCGACAAGCCGATCCGCGGCGGCGTGCCGCTCATCTTCCCGTGGTTCGGAGCGCGCACCGGCCACCCGGAATCCCCCGCCCACGGCTTCGCCCGCACCTCGGAATGGCAGATCGAATCCCTCACCGAGGATGGCGACGGCGTCGTCATTGCCGCCTTTCACCTCTCCTCCGACGACCCGCACCCGCGCGCTCTGGCCCTTCGACTTCGAGCTGCGCTACCGCGTCGCCATCGGTCGCACCCTCACCCTCACGCTGGAAGTGGGAAAACACCTCCGCCGAAGCCCTTCCCCTTCGAAGACGCCCTGCACACCTACTTCGCCGTCAGCGATGTGCGCGAAACCTCCACCGCCGGCCTGGAAAACGCCGATTACGTCGACAAAACCGACGCCCAGCAGCGCAAGAATCAAGGCCCCGACCTCATCCGCATCACGTCGGAAACCGACCGCGTCTACGAAAGCACCCGCAAGACGTGCATCGTCGACGATCCCGGCCTGCACCGCAAAATCACCATCGAGAAAAGCGGCTCCCAAACGACCGTCGTCTGGAACCCCTGGATCGCCAAATTCCGCCACCATGGCCGACTTCGGCGACGACGAATGGCCCAAAATGCTCTGCATCGAAACCGCCAACGCCGGCGCCAATGCCCTCACCCTGGCTCCCGGCAAAACCACTCCACGCGGGCGATCGTCTCCGTCGCTAATAGAGGATTCGTCCTCTCCGAAATTGGAATTGACAGATGGAACAACTGAGTGTTCATCTGCGCACGCAGCAGGAGCTTGGAGGTATCCGGGAATGAGTTCGGGCGCAGCCAAGGCGCATAGGGAAAGTGCGGTCGTAGAACTCCGGGGAGCGCACTCGTCCCGAGTGCTGGTTTCAGCGTCTCGCTGAAACGAACTTTCGTCGGCGCGGCGACCGCCCAAAGGTGTGGGTTTACTCCGGATCGTCGAGAAAAAGTCCGCGAAGGAGGGACGCCATCGCCGGCACTCGAGACGAGCGCGAAACCCCAAGGCCGCACCGTATCTCAAATTTTTCGCGACTACGCCACCGCCCCACTCCCGCCGGCGTCGCCAGACCCGACGATCGGCAGCCGGGCCAGAAGGCCTTTCGCGGCATTTTCGACGTTCTCCCCTTCGAGCAGCAGACGCTTCAACTGCCGCTTGCGGTCCTTGAGCGTGTAGGTGATCTCGAACGACGCGACGTGGCCTTCCATCGCCGTGGTCCAGGTGGAATCGGCAATCTTTTCGCCCTGCTGCGTGAGCCACTTGGCGAGGTCGGCCTCGCTGGTGGCCGTCTGCCGCCAGAACTCGATGGTATCGAAGGGCAGCTCGCGGAAGCGCGGGATCACAAAACCCGGCTCGAGAAACGCCAGCAGATTGCCCGCCTTCGGGCCCTGCTCGCGGTCCAACAGCACGCGGTAGATCGCCTTGAAGGCCACCGGTTGCTCGATCGGCGTCGTGCGGGCGACTTCGAAAATCTTCGCCTGCAGGCTGTCGTCGTCCCACTTCGTCTCCGGCAGGGCATCGGCGAGGCGATGCAGGAAGGCCCGCTGTGCCGCGGTCAATTCCTGGGCGCGCGCCGGCAGCGTTTCCTGCAAGTGCGTCTTCTCTTCCTCGCTCGCATAGTTCTCCACCCACACCTTCGCGGAAGCGATCCGCTGCTGCAGGTGGCGAAGTTCGATCTCGGTGAGCGGCGCGCCCTTGCGCTTGGTGATCTGCTCGATCACGTCGAGATGCGGCATCTGCACCAGCGCGGACACCACCTGGAAGTTCGCATTGTAGTAGTCGCCCTCCGGCTTCAGCTCGGAGATCCGATAGACACAGGCTTCATCCGGCGTGGCATTCTTCTCGTGCACCGCGCGCGCAAGAAACCGGTCGAACTCGTTGTAAAGCTTGATGATCCCCTCCTCCTTCACGTCGAAGTTCACCGGCGAATTCGGCTTCGTGCGGATCATGAGGAAGCGCAAGACCTCCGGCGGCAGGAGGTCGGCGATGTTCCGCGCCGAGGCACCCACGCCGCGCGAGCTGCTCATCTTCGCCCCGCCCACGAGGAAAAACTCATACGGCACATTGAGCGGCGGCTCCTGGCCGAAGATCGCCCGCAGGCACGCCGCGCTCACATCGCGCGATCCGCCCTTGGTCGAATGGTCCTTCCCCGCGCCCTCGATGGTCACCGGGAAGGTCATCCACTTCGCCACCCACTCCAGCTTCCACGGCAGCTTGCCGTGGCCGTCGAAAGGCGACACGCGCCCCTCGTGCCCGCAGCCGCGCGCCCACTTCACCATGTCCGGCCGGCAGCGATAGCTGACCTCGCGTCCGTCGTAGGCAAAGACTTCGGTCGTGCCGATGCGGCCGCAATTTTCGCACACGGTCTGAAAGGGATACCACGTCTCCGGCCGGTCGGAATTGCTCACTTCCTTGTACACGCGCCGCACCGTCGCCGCATTTTGCAGGATGGTGTCGATCGCGCTGTTGAAGCGGCCCGACTGGTAGACATCGCGCATCCGGTACTTTTCCACGGTCACCCCGAGTTCCTCGAAGATCTCGAAGAACTCCTGGATGTAATGCTCGGCCATGTCGGTGGCCGGCGAATTATCCGGGGGCGGCACATTGCACAACGGCTGACCGAGATACTTCTCGAAATGCTCGCCCTTGCCCGCGGGGATTTCGTCGAGCGGATCGTAGTCGTCCACGCCGAAGAGATAGCGCGCCTCGATCCCCTTCTCGCGCAGCGTGCGGAAGATCGCGTCGTGAATCAGCACGCCGCGGAGCGCGCCCACGTGGACGCGCCCGGAGGGGGTCTTCGAGTCATTGATGATTTGCGGGCCGCGGCACTTGGCGGCCACATCTTCGGTCCAAAACATGTTCGTGATTGGTCAGTTGGCAGCGTGAAATGGGGAGCGCACTGTCCACAAATCCCGCGCTCCGGCAACTCCTATTCTCCCGCCGGCTCAGGGCCGCGGGATCGTCCACATCTTCTTGTTGTCCATCTGCTGGATCACCACCTGGTCCTGGCTCATGTCGATCACCTTGTAATTCGTGCCACCCTCCGTGGGCCAGGTGAAGACATCGCCATGGCGCACCTTGAGGGCCGCTTTTCCGTCATTGGTTTCGAGCACCGCATAGGACGCCGAAGTCTTCGCCGGCAGATTGCCCGTGAGCACATATTTCTCCTTCGTGGAGGAATCCTCCAGCGTCACTTGCGAAAGATCCACCTTCTCGCCGTTCTTGTCGATGTCCTGCCGCGCCTCGATCTTCAACACCTTCAAGGGCAGCCCGCGCACGGTGTCGCCGGCCTTCACGACTTCCATCTTGCCTTCGCCATCCGAGCGCCTGAGGTGCGCCTTTTCCCCGTCGATGCTCTCGAGCGTGATCGGCAGCCGCGCCTCGTTATATTCCTTGAGCCGCAGCGCCTTTGCCGGATCGGTCAGCGGCGGATGCGAGCTCGGGTCGAGCGGATCGGTATTGGCGAGAAACTCTTCCCGGTTCGTAAAGCCGTCCCCGTCCGGATCGGCATCCAGCATCTTCGGATCATTGAGATCGAGATGGTACTTCTTGAACCACGCTTCGTAGGCGTCCTTTTCGCCCGCGCTCGCCGGCGTGCTGGCCACGACCGGCGCCGCGGCGTCATCCGGCTTCACCTGTTCCTGGGCTGGCAGCTTGCTCTCGGCATCCCGCGCCACCTCGGTCACTGGCGCTTCTTCCTTTTTATGGCAGCCGGAAGCCAGTGCGAAACACAAACCCGCGAAAACCAGGGAACGAAGGGGATTTTTCATAGCAGCCCGCAGTGTAGGCATCCCCACCCCATCCCGCAAACCTCTTGTCACTCTCTCCGAAAACACACCGCCCTCTTCGGTTTTCCGTGTTCCGACTCCCTTTTCCATCTCCCCCGTGCATGAGCTGGGTTTCTACTCGGGAGTCGGATGGAATTCATTGGCTCGTCGAGTGCCTTCATCGATTTGGGCAGGGCTGAGCGTGGGACGGAGGTGATCGAGATTCGCGCGAGCGACATTATTGCCTTGAGCGGCGGATAGAGTCAGCCACTTGAAAGCCTCGACTAAATCCTGGTGTCCATCAGCGGCAGACATGAAATAATACCCGTACGCGTTTTGTGCCGGGTGATTGCCCTGCAGTGCAGAACGCCGAAAGAAAGTCACCGCGCGATCACTATACCAGGGATTGGGTGCGGGTCCCGCGGGCAGGCAAGCCGTGGCGAGGAGATATTGGACTGCCGGATCGTGATTCCTTTCCAATTTCGCGACGAGGGCTTCGCCACGTGCTGCGTCTACCGGCACGCCCTGGCCCTTTAAATAAAACCCGGCCAGTTGGGCCATGGCGAACGGTTGCCCGAGATCGGCCGCTTGATTCAGCAGTCCATAAGCTTCCTCCATGGAGCCGTGGGCCTCGGCCGCGAGCCGTGCCTTCTCGATACCATTCTTGTAAGTCTCGTCAGCAACTTCTTTTTTCTGCAACCGTTCAACGCCATCAATGGCAAATTTCAGGTCGAAATCGTTGGGAAAAGAGGGCGACGCCAAGCGCAGCCACTTGGCCGCTTCTGCGAGATTGGATTCCACGCCCGTGCCGTCGCGGAGGAAAACGCCCAAACGATATTGCGACAATGGGTCGCCACCCTCCGCAGCAACGCGATACCATTTCGCCGCCTCAGTGAGGTCCCGCGGAACTCCATTGCCGTTCTCGAGCATCGAACCAAGGCTGCTGGCCGCTATGACATGCTTCTGCCCGGCGGCCATTCGATACCATTTGGCGGCGGTGGACAAATTGCGTTCCACTCCCGCGCCTCGATGATAGCAAATGCCGACCAAATGCTGTCCGTCGGCGTAGCCGCCTTCCGCCGCGGCGCTCGCCTGTCGGAAGGCTTCAGCGCCACATCCCGCAGGCACGCTTGGACCGACTCCCAAGAGCAGTCGGGCCACCAAGCAATGCGCCTTCAGTGGAACTTCCGGATCAATTTGAGGCGGAGTAGCGGCAGCAGCCTTTCTGGCCCACTTAATCGCTTCCGGGATGTCCTTTGCGACCCCATGTCCTTCCGCCAGAGCTGCTGCCCAGAATAGCTGCCCGGTGGCATTCCCCCCTTCCGCAGAGCGGTGAAACCAACTCACCGCTTCTGTGGGATTCTTGAGACCTTCGTAGGCCACCGCGAGACTGAATTGAGCGGGGCGAAGACCGGCCTCCGCCGGCTTCTGCAGGAGTTCCTTCGCTTTTTCGTAATCAATCGGCATACCGCGCCCGAGAACATAGAGGTTGCCCAGATTCGTTTGCGCTGGGAGATACCCTTGCGCGGTCGCCTTTTCATACCAGGCTTTCGCCTGGCCCCAGTCCTGAGCAACGGCCATCCCGTGCGCAAAATTCCAACCGACGTTGAACTGGGCCTCCGCAAAACCCAAGTTGGCCGACATGAGATAAAGTTGCTGAGCCTTTTCATGGTCTACCGGCACGCCTTCGCCTGCATCGTAAAGACTCGCGAGATTGTTCTGCGCCCCGGCGTGCCCGGCGGCAGCCGCCTTTTGATACCACTCGATGGCCTTACTGTTGTCGCGCGGTACCCCAAAACCGATGTGGTAGCAAACACCGAGGAGGGCTTGAGACGCGGCATCACCGGCCGCAGCTTCCTTCTGCAAGCGAGCTCCGAAATCACCCTTCTGTTCCTTTTTGGTGTCGAATTTCAACCAGAGTTGCTTTTCATCCTCTTTACGCTGAAACGCGCGCGCCGTCTCACTGAAATCTCGCATCGGCACGGCCAGGACGACGCAGGCTGACAGTAGGAAGAGAAGCAAGGAAAGCTTCCAATGCGGGGAGACAGAGACGAAGTCCATACGGGATTGTAAAGGCGGAGCGGCAAAACTGCAAAGAGGGTCCCTCATTTCAAGATCCGCGAATGCGATCGAGGCCTGATCAGGATGAAGGTTCCGATTTGCGAAAGGAACATATGTGCCGTTCTTCGTCGTATGCCCTTCGCGGACAGTCGGACAAGGCCAAAAAGAAGGTGCCAAAGGGTCAGGGGGACCGCGGCGACACCAAGCCGTAGGCGAACGCCATGAGCGACCGTCCGCCGCTCTCGGCCATCCGCATCATGCGCGACGGGCCATCCATGTGCGCCCTGCTCGGGCTCGATCTGCAGGATGGAGAGTCCGAAATCGTTTCTATCGATCATATCGGCTCTTGCCTACTCTCGGGTGCTCGCCCAAAGCACGTTGCACCAATCGTGTAGGCTTCCACGAAAGCCAAGCTTCGTTGCCTTTCCGTAGCTCGCCCAGGCGAACCGCTCGCCCCGCTTGCCGCTCTTCGTGTCGAATGCATCGACCAGCCGGCACTCTCGCCGCGATCGGTAGACGTGGATTGCGAACTGGTCTATCCCTTGCGGTCAAGCTCGGCCTCCAATTCAGCCACGAGAGCCCGAAGGGATTCGATATGGAGAGCGAGCTTCGAGCGATTCACGCGAGAAAGGTGTCCAAACGAACATATTCACGAAAAGGCTAAAATCTACATCCCTAAACGTAGTCGAAAACACGAGAAAAGTTCTGACTTTTGTTCTGAAATAGCCGATCTCGGCGGGCAGCATCGCCCGCCGATGCTGATAAACACAGCAACCGTGTCCCCGGCGAGAATCGAACTCGCATCTAGCGTTTAGGAAACGCTGGCTCTATCCATTGAGCTACGGGGACAAAAGCACGGGATCGCGACATCCGTCAGGCTCGCCGTCACCAGCCTTCCTCACGCAATACCCGCAACGCGCGCCAAAGGCAATCCCCGCCATCCGTTTCTTCGCTCGCCCGCTCGCCCGACCGCCGATCAGTACGCGTATCGCCAGACCGCGAAGTAATGAAGCGCCGTTCCGGCCAACACCGCAATGTGCCACGCGAGGTGGTGGTAGGGAAAGCGCCGGGCGAACCAGAAAACCAGGCCGCCCGTGTAGGCCACACCTCCGGCCGCCAGCAGCAGCAATCCCGACCAATGAATGCGATGCGCGAGGGGAGGAAAGGCAATGATCATCAACCACCCCATGGCGACGTAGAGCCAGGTCGTCCAGCGTTGCGGGCCGGGTCCGCGCATCGTCTTCAGCCGGATGCCAAAGATCGCCAGCGGCCAGATGATGGCCAGCAACCCCCATCCCCACGGCCCCCACAGCACCCCCGTGGCAAACGGCGTATAAGTCCCCGCGATCATCAGAAAAATAGCGGCGTGATCCAGCAACTCAAAGAAATCCTTCGTCGTCCCCGGCCGCAACCAGTGGTGCACCGCCGAGCTGAAATACAGGAGCATCGTGGTCGCCGCGAAGATACTCATGCCGACCACGGCACGAGCCCCCTCGTGGTGCATCGCCGCTTGCAGCAGGAAAGGCGCGCCGACGATCGCGGCGATAAAGCCGCAGCCATGGCTGAGGCTATTGGCCAGTTCTTCCCCGCGGGACCATTCACGTATCGACATCGTAAACGCTCATTCTCTTCTCACGCCTCGCGCGGCCTTATCGAAGCGCCGGGGACAACCTCGGCAGTCAAGGAAACCAACGGCATCCGATGAAGTGGCGATGGCAACGAGGAGGGCTTCATCAGCGGGCGCTGTACCGTAGCGCGCTCTACCTTGCTTGTCGAGGAGAGGGCGCCAACTCATGGGCCACGCTTTGTCATTACTAATTTCCTTCTCCCTAACGGGTTGAATGAATCACCCTATCCATCCCATGAAACGTCTCCTCCCTGTCCTCCTCCTCCTTTCCCTTACCGCCACCCTGGCGCTGGCCGAAAATCCGGCCGGCTATTACTCGCGAACGATTTTCTCCGATGATTTTTCGGGCACGGAATTTGGCAAGCGCTGGGGGCATTACAAGAGTGGCAGCGTGATCAAGGATGGCGTGCTCGTGGGCATCACGCCCGCGGGGTCGGATCACTCGGCGGTGGACAATGTGAAGATCGACCCGGAGCGCGATCTCGAGTTGTCGGTGAAGTTTCGCTTCGTGAGCGACAAGGCGAAGAGCTTCAATGTCTGGTTCGACGACAAGGACTACAAGGAGTCGCACGCCGGTCATATCTGCAACGTGAACGTGAGCCCCACAAACGTGGCCATCGGTGACGCGAAGACGGGCAATTTCCGCAACGACATTTACGAGAAGAAAAAGGCTACGCCATCCACGCTGACCCCCGAAGACAAGGCGCTGCTGGCCACCAAGAACAAGAGCTTCCCGGTGAAGTTGTCGCTGCAGGACTGGCACACGCTGGCGGCGCAGACCAAGGGCGACGAGGTCACCGTCATCATCGACGGGAAGACCGTGGGATCGTTCCAGTCCGAAGGCGTGGCGCACGACCACAAGACCCTGTTAAGCCTCACGACCAACCAGGTGGATGTGCAGTACGACGACTTCGCCATCAAGGGCGTGGCGAAGTAATCCCCGCGCCATTTGATCATCCTTTCCGCTCCCAATGAATAAATCCCTCGGCCTCGCGGCCATCCTCCTCGGGCTCGCCGTCACCGCGCGCGCAGAACTCAAGCTACCCGCTATCATCAGCGACCACATGGTGCTGCAACAAAAGCAAACCAATCCCATCTGGGGTTGGGACACCCCAGGCACGAAAGTGACCGTTACTTTCGGCGACCAGACCAAATCCGCCGAGGCCGGCGCCGACGGCAAATGGACGGTGAAGCTCGATCCGGTGCCCCTCAATGCCCAGCCGCAGACGATCAAGATCGCCGGCACGAACCAAAAGGAAATCCAGGACGTGCTCGTCGGCGAAGTGTGGATGTGCTCGGGCCAGTCGAACATGGGCTTCACGCTCAACCGCGACTGGAACGGCGATCTCGAGGCCGCGGCTTCCAAGATCAACACGCTGCGCCTCATCAAGGTGCCACAAGTCGGCACGCAGGAATTGAAGACCGACTTCAACGGTACCTGGAAATATTCGGACGCCGATTCCTCCAGCACCTTCACCGCGGTCGGCTTCATGTTCGGCCGTTATCTGCATAACATCCTCGGCATCCCGGTGGGCTTGATCGATAACTCCTGGGGCGGTTCCGCCGCCGAGGCGTGGATTCGCCGCGACACGATCGAGAAAGATCCGCGCTTCGCGTTGCTCATGGAGAATACTCGCAAACACGAAGCCGAGGTGCAGACCGACAAGGCCAAGGCGGACTACCAGGTCGCGCTCGATCGCTGGAAAGAAGGCGTGGAAAAGGCCAAGGCCGCCGGCAAACCTCTGCCCCGTCAGCCCCAATCCCCCGAGGGATGGCTCACGGGCAATGCCCGCCCCGGTAATATCTTCGCCGGTGTGGTGAACCCGACGCTGGGCTACGGCATCAAGGGCGTGATCTGGTATCAGGGCGAGACCAATGCCGGTCGCGCCTACGAATACGCGGAACTTTTCCCCTTCATGATCGAGCAGTGGCGCAAGGAATGGCAGCAGGGTGATTTCCCCTTCTACTGGGTGCAACTCGCGGATTACCTGGCCGAGAAACCGGAGCCCGGCGACAGCGCCTGGGCCGAATTGCGTGAGTCGCAAACGAAAACGATGAAGCTGCCCAATACCGGGCAGGCCGTGATCATCGATCTCGGCGAAGGCCGTAACATTCATCCGCGCAACAAACACGACGTCGCCGCGCGCCTCGTCCGCTGGGCTCTCGTGAAGGACTACGGACTCAAGTTTCTCTATCGGAGCCCGGAGTACAAGAGCCTGGAGATCCAAGGCGACAAAGCCATCGTGTCATTCGATGGCTTCGGCACCGACCTTTACACCTTCGACGTGGAAGAAGCACGCGGCTTCGCGGTCTGCGGTGAAGACAAGGTCTGGCATTGGGCCAAGGGCAAGTTGCTGCCGGGCAACAAGGTCGAAGTCTCCTGCGCGGACGTCGCGAAACCGATCGCGGTGCGCTACGCGTGGGCGGATAATCCCGTCTGCAATCTCTACGGCAGCGAGGGCCTGCCGGTGACGCCTTTCCGCACGGACGATTTCCCGATGATCACCAAGCCCGCGTCGGCTCCCGCTCCCGCAGCGACGACGCAGAAATAAGGCGCGCGCACGCCGCCCGGATCGCGACAGCAACTCTACGATCGCCCGCGAATTACGCGGATCACGCGAATGGTTTCATCCATCTGTGTAATTCGTGTGATTCGCGGGCTTTCTCATTCCACGGGATCAAGTCGGCAGGGAAAAGGATCGGCGGCGGCGATGGGAGCGTGTCCGTGCGCTTCGTCGCGGAACGACCTGCCGGTAAATCAAATAACATAACGCGACGACCGTCAGGAGAGAGCCCGCCGCGATCGTCAGTTTCTGATGGTCGTCTTCCACCGAAACGTGCCGGTCCGCGCTGTAATGCTCTTTCCAATCCGCGCCATACTGCTGTCGGTAACTCACCTCCGCGGTGACCCGGTCATAAATTTGCCGCCCCGCAATCAGATAGAAAATGACCAGGATTGCCGCGAAATACAGCATCACACCCAAAAACTTTTTCCGAATGATTCTGGGAAGCGTCACGCCGCGTGTTTAGAGCGGTCTCCCTCCGAAATCAAGGGCGTCACCCAAGTGTTACATTCAAGCCGTAGCCTCTCCAAATAGTTGGCGAAAGAATCCTTGTTCGAGTAAACCGGGGCGATGCGTTTCCCCACACTTTATTTCGCTGCAGCGGTCCTGGCGTTTGGCACCCTCGCACCCGTCCGCGCCGAGGAGTCCACTGCCCCCAAGACCTCCGCCTGGAATGGCTACGAGAAACTCGACTTCCAGGTGGCCGGTCATCCCGCCCTGCTCGTCAAGCCGAAGACGGCGGCGCCGGGCAATCCCTGGATCTGGCGCACAGAATTCTTCGGCCACGAACCGCAGGGCGACGTCGCGCTGCTCGGGCTCGGCTGGCATGTCGCCTACATCAAGGTCAGCGACATGTACGGTGCGCCGACCGCGATCGAGCTAATGAACACGTTTCATGACTACCTCGCGCAAACCTACAGCCTGAACCCACGCGCCGTCCTCGAGGGCTTCAGCCGTGGCGGACTTTACGCCGTGAACTTCGCCGCCGCGCATCCGGACAAGACTGCCGCGCTCTACATCGATGCGCCCGTGCTCGATATTCGCAGTTGGCCGGGTGGCAAGGGCAAAGGCAAAGGCGATGCGCATTGCTGGCAGCAGGCGTTGGAAATCTACGGCCTTACCGAGGAGACCGCGAAGGACTTCAAGGGCAACCCGCTCGATCATCTCGACCCCATCATCGCGGCCAGGATCCCCATCCTGGCCATCTGCGGCGACTCCGACAAAGTGGTGCCCTACGAAGAGAATGCCGGCATCCTGGCCGAGCGTTACCAAAAGGCCGGAGGCAATATCTCGGTCATCCTCAAGCCCGGCGGCGACCACCACCCGCACAGCCTCAAGGACCCGCAGCCGATCGTCGATTTTCTCTTGAAATACGCCTATCCGAAATAAGGCCAGTGCCTGGCAAGACGCCCCGTTCGCAAGTGGGCACTAAGCACTAATTACTAAGCACTCCGCTACTTTCCACCCGGCCCATACCCGGGCTTCGGCGTGCCATCGTCATTGAGCTTATCACAGGCCCAGAGCAACCCGCGCGTGACGAGATCGAGATACACGTCGCTCTGCATCGTGTCATTGCTATGGCCGAGCGTGGTGCCGAAGACTTTGCCTTTGCCGTAAGTGTTCACCCAGATGCAGGCGTGGTCTTTCTTCGTGTCCACACCGTAAGCCTGCGCCAGAGGAACGAAATTCGGCCACAGTTTCTCGTTCTTGTAGAGTTCATCGCCCGGATCGTGCCACTCGGCCGGAAAGCCTTTCATCACCGGATGGTCGGCATTGACGGTCTTGACGTCGAGGTCGCGCTTCGGCTCGTGGCTGAACGAACTCTGGCCGATGAGTTGCCGCCACTCGTCCGTGGAGGCCATGCGGTAGCTATGCGTCGAGCAATGCACCACCACGGCCGGCAGCCCGTCGAAGTGAGGCTTGGTAATCCGCTCGACGAATTCGTTGTCTTTGACGAACCCAAAGCATTCGTTGTGCAGCACCACATCGTAGCCCTTCGCCCAGTCCGCATTTTCGTAAATACTCACGCGATGCTCGCGGTCCGTGCCTTCGCACACGATCGTCCACTCCACGTTCGCCCGCTTGCTGATCCCTTCGGAAAGGATCTTCTTCTGGTTCTCGTAATCGTGGCAGCAACCGCCGCAGACCATCAGTGCGTGAATCGGTTTCGGCTTGTCCTCCGCCAGGGCAGTGGCGGTGAAGAGGGCCGCGATCAGGAAGGTGAGAAGACGCATGGAGAATGGCAGGTGAGGATCGGAAGATGGATCAAGCGCCGCGAGTTGCGGCGCCGGTCAGGCGTGACAGGGGACGGATAGCGCTCGTCTGAGGGCTTACTTGCCGCCGGGACCGTAGCCCGTGGCCGGAGTGCCGTCGTCGTTCAAGTGATTGGTCGCCCACAGCAGGCCACGCGTGACGAGAGTGAGATAGACGTCGCTCGAGACCGTGTCGTTGTTATGCCCCAGTGTCGTGCTGAAAACGCGGGTTTTGCCCTGGTAAAGATTCGTCCAGATATCCACCCAATCCACCGACTTCTCCTCCGTTGTCTCCGTGCCGTCGGCTTGCTTGGATTTGACTTTCACCTTCTGCAAGCCGTGCGCGAGCGGGTGCGCGGTGTCGAGGATCTTGATGTTGTTATAGTGCTCTTCCTTGATCGTCGTCCAATCGGCAAGGCCTTTGCAGATCGGGTGCTCCTTGTCCAGAAAGCTCACCGCGATCGGCTCCTGCGGACCATGACCGCTGGATTGCAGGCCAAGATACTGGAACCAATAGGCATGCGGCGCCGCCAGATCGGTGACGGGCTCGTTCGGGTTGCCGATGCGGTAGCAGTGCATGGCGCAGTGGAGATTCACGCCCGGGATGCCCGCGCGATGCGGCGCCAGCACGGCATCGACGACTTTCTCGTCGGAAATGCCCGCCGCACATTCATCGTGAATGATCACGTCGTAGCCCTTGGCATAATCCGCATTCCCGTAGATCGGCAGTTGGGGCTTGGTGACGTCCGGCTTGCCATTCGCCCCCGTCGGATATTCCGCCGTATAGATGATATCCACTTTGGCATTCACGCGCTCTTCGATCCCCTTCTTCAGGATTTCTTTCTGCGTGGTGTAATCGTGGTAGCCGCCGCCCGTGATGAGCAGCACCTTGAGCGGTTCGGCGGCCTGGAGCGTCGCGATGGCGGCGAACGAAAGAGCGGTGAGAGCGAATGCGGGGAGGAGGCGTAGTTTCATGAGAAAGGGTTTTGAGCGTATGGGGAAGAACCCGCGAGTCGAGCGATTGTTAGCGCGGGATTCACTCGATTCCTCCGCGGCGCTCTTACTCGAAGGTGACTTTCAGCGATTCCGCTGATCCGCGAGTTCGAAAGCCAGCACCTTCACGTGGCGGTCCGCGAAGGGAGTTCACGCAGCCTCGCCACGACATCCCAATCCACCAGCACCGATAGCGGGCGAGGGTCGCGCTCTCCACTTCTCCAGAACGGCTGATTTTCCAACGTGTCGTAAATTTGGCATCAAAGCATCGTTTTGAACAAGTTCATGCTAAGTCTTGGCGTTTTCACTGATGCTGTTTCAATGAAAGTTCTCCCCATCCTCACCGCCGCGCTTCTCGGATCGGCACACCTTTTCGCGGTCAACACACCGACGCTCTTATCGGCCCCCACCGCCGCCAATGTCGACGCCGATCGCTCCGCGCTCATCCAGGGAATCGCCGAACTCGGCGCCCCTGGCGTGCCCGGCGGCGTCTGTGTTTTCGGACCACAGGCCTTCGCCGTCATCGCGGGCAAGGATGGCAGGAAAGCGCTGCTCCCCGTCGTAGCTGCGGCGCGCTGGGAAAAGGGCCGTATCGTCGCCCTTGGGCACAACGGTTACCTGAGCGCCTTCGATGGCGGCGACGGCACCCTGCTCGCGAATGCGGCTCGCTGGGCGGCGGGCGACCCAATCTCGGCGAAGCCGAAGATCGGTGTCTTCGGCAATGCCCCGCTGGTCGCCCATCTCAAGGGTGCCGGGTTTGATGCGGAAGCTCTGGAGGGCAGGAATTGGAACACGCGCCTGCCCGGTTTCCGCGTCGTATTCATCGATGCGCACAAGATTCAGCCCGAGGACATCGAACACCTCGCCCGCTTCATCCGCGATGGCGGCGGCCTCGTCACCGCCGCCACCGGCTGGGGCTGGCTCTACGGGGGCAAGGACAAGACCCTGCTCGCCACGGAATTTGCCGGCAACAAACTGCTCGCTCCCGCCGGCCTCGTTTTTACCGCCGGCACCCCGGAAAAATCGACCAGGACGGGCTACACCACCGGCGGCGATCTCACGCTCCTGAATGCTTCCACCGCGCTCGACGCCATCGCCAATCACACGGCGAAGAAGGCCGTCCTTACGCCCGAGCAACTCGCGCAATCCGGCGCGAGCCTGGCCGATGCGCTGCGGTCGCTTCCTCCCACCGACACACTCCTCCTCCCGCGCATCACCGCTCTCGCCACGACGCCCGGCGCCGTCGATTTTCCCCGGCCCGATCATCCCCTGCTCGCGGACAACGCCGTTGCCCGCCTGATCGTCACGCAGCAACTCGAGACCTATCGCACTTCCAAGCCCGAGCAACTCCACGCCAATCCGGCTGCCGACTCCTTTCCCGGCGTCGTGCCGAAGAATGCGCCGCGCATCCCCAGCCGCGTCGTCGTCATCGATACCGCCATTCCCGGCTGGCACAGCACCGGCCTTTATGCCGCCCCGGGTGAACTCATCAAGGTCCAAGTCCCTGCGGAACTCGTGGACAAAGGCTTCGCGGTCCGCATCGGTTGCCACACCGACAGCTTGTGGCACCTCGAAAAGTGGCAGCGCGCGCCGGAGATTTCGCGGCACGAACCGCTCAAGACGCCGCTCAGCACCGCGGCGAATCCGTTCGGCGGCCTGATTTACATCGAGGTGCCCGAAAAGCTCACACCCGCGAAGGTCAACGTGGCCATCTCCGGCGGCGTGGAAGCGCCCCGTTTTGTGCTCGGCGAAACGGGGCTCATGGATTGGAAGACGCGCCTCCGCATGGCCCCGGCGCCTTGGGCCGAACTCGAGACGAAGAAAATCATCCTCAGCGTCCCCTCGGAGAAAATCCGTCAACTCGACGACCCCGAGGCGCTGATGAAATTCTGGGATGAGATCCTCGACGCCGAGGCCGATCTGGCAAGCATTCCGCACGAGCGCAAACGTCCCGAGCGCATCGTGCCCGACATTCAAATCTCCGCCGGCTACATGCACAGCGGCTACCCGATCATGACCCCGTTGGACAAAAGCGTGGAGCACTCCCTCACGCTCGCGGAAATGAGGCAGGGAAGCTGGGGCCACTTCCACGAACTGGGCCACAATCACCAGGTCGGCGACTGGACCTTCGACGGCACCGTCGAGGTCACCTGCAATCTCTTCTCGCTCTATTGCATGGAGACGCTTTGCGGCAAGCCACCCGGCCAGGGCCACGACGCGATGAAACCCGAAGCTGTGGACAAGCGCCTCCGCGGCTACCTCAGTGCCGGCGACAAATTCGGCAAGTGGAAGAGCGACCCCTTTCTCGCGCTCATCATGTATCATGAACTCCGCGCCGGCTTCGGCTGGGAGACGTACAAAAAAGTGTTCGCCGAATACCGCGACCTGCCGAAAGACCAGCGCCCCAAGACCGACGACGAAAAACACGACCAATGGATGGTGCGCTTCTCCAGGGCCGCGGGCAAAAACCTTGGGCCGTTCTTCGAGGCCTGGGGCGTCCCCACCAGTGCCACCGCCCGCGAATCGATCAAGGATCTGCCCACGTGGATGCCTGCGGACTGGCCGAAGAGCTGAGAGGGTCGGCGCCTCACACCAGCACCATCTGCGACCGAGCAACCGCCGTCGCCTTCGGCAGCGAGCGCTTTTTCCAGATGACGAAGATCACCGGATAGATAAGCAGTTCGAGAATTGCCGACGTCACCACGCCGCCGATCATCGGTGCGGCGATCCGTTTCATCACATCCGCCCCGGCCTGCGTCGTCGGGCTCCACATGATCGGCAGCAAGCCGAAGAGAATCGCGCAGACAGTCATGATCTTCGGGCGAATGCGTTGTACAGCGCCTTCCTTCACGGCGGTGTAAAGATCGCCCAGCGAATTCATGCGTCCGTTGGCCACGGATTTCTCCCACGCATTATCCAGGTAGAGCAGCATCACCACGCCCGTCTCCGCATCGAGCCCCGCCAGCGCGATCAGGCCGACCCAGACGGCCACGCTCATGTTATAGCCGAGCAGGTAAAGCATCCAGAATGCGCCCACCAGGGAGAACGGCACGGCCAGCAGCACGATGATCGTTTTCGTCACCGACCGGGTGTTCATATAGATCAGCACGAAGATGATGAGCAGCGTGAATGGCACGACGATCTTCAGCCGCGCCTCCGCCGCTTTGAGATACTCAAACTGCCCGGCCCACTGAATGTAATAGCCGGGCGGAAATTTCACTCGCTCATGGATGCGCTGCGACGCCGCACGCACATAGCCCTCGATGTCCGTGCCCGTGATGTCCACGAAGACGAACCCGACGAGTTGTCCGTTTTCATTGCGAATCGAAGGCGGGCCGGTCTGGTAGCTGATATTGGCCAGCAGCGAGATCGGGACTTGCGCGATGGCAGTGTCCGGCGCTCGCTTCGCCGAGGATTCCGCCATCGGCGCCGCCACCAGCACGCGCTTGAGCGAATCGAGATCGTCTCGAAAATCCCGCGCATAGCGGACGCTGATGGGATAACGCTCGCGCCCCTCCACCGTGGTCGCGATGGTCTTGCCGCCGATCGCCGTCTCCACAATGTCGTTCACATCCCCCACGCGCAGGCCATAGCGAGCCGCCGCTTCGCGGTTCACGTCGAAATCGAGGAAGTAGCCGCCCGTCGTGCGCTCGGCGAAGACGCTCCGCGTATTCGGAAAATCGCCCAGCGCCTTCTCGATATCGACGGCGACGTTTTCGATCTGCTTCAGGTCGGGACCGAAAACTTTGATCCCGAGAATTGAGCGGAAGCCGGTCGTGAGCATCTCCGTCCGCGTTTGGATCGGCATCCAGAAGATGTTCGCCATGCCCGGCGTCTTGATGTGTTCGTTCATCTCCGCGAGCAGCTTTTCCCACGTCATGCCCGGCCGCCATTGCTCGTGCGGCTTGAGCGTCACGACCGTCTCGAACATGGCCAGCGGCGCGGGGGTCGGTCGGCGTTTCCGATTGTCCGGCTTTGCCAAAGACGCGCTCGACCTCCGGCACTTTCGCCAGCATGCGATCCTGAATTTGCAGGATCTTCGTCGCCTCATTGATCGACATGCCGGGCACCGCGGTCGGCATGTAGAGGATCGTGCCTTCGTTGAGCGGCGGCATGAATTCCTTGCCCAGTTTCAAGTAGGGGTAAATGGTCGCGATCAGCACCAGCACGGCGGCGCCGAGTGTGAGCCAGCGAAAGCGCAGCACGAAATTCACGAAGGGCTGATAGGCCCAGATCAGGAAACGGTTCACCGGGTTCTTGATCTCCGGCGTGATCCTGCCTCGCACGAGCAACAGCATCAGCACCGGCACCACGGTGATCCCGAGAATCGCCGCGAAGAACATGGCGAAGGTCTTGGTAAAGGCCAGCGGCTTGAACAACCGCCCTTCCTGGGCCGTGAGCGAGAAGACCGGGATGAAGCTCACCGTAATAACGAGCAGCGAAAAGAAGAGCGGACGCCCGACACTCTTCGCCGCCTCGACAATCACCCGCACCCGCTCCGCGCGGTCGGGGTCGCGCCCGTGCTTCTCCTGGAAATGCTCCAGCGCCTTGTGCGCATTCTCGACCATGATGATCGCCGCATCGACCATGGCGCCAATGGCGATGGCGATGCCTCCGAGCGACATGATGTTCGAGGTCAGGCCAAGATAGAACATCGGCAAAAATGAAAGGATGATCGCAATCGGCAGCGTGATGATCGCCACCAGCGCCGAGCGCACGTGCCAGAGAAAGACCAGGCAGACCAGCGCCACAACGATGCTTTCCTCGATGAGCTTTTCGCGCAGCGTGTGGATGGCGTTGACGATCAACTCGCTGCGGTCGTAGGTCGGCACGATGCGCACGCCCGCAGGCAGCGACGCCTTGATTTCCTCCATCTTCTTTTTGATGCCGTCGATGACGTTGAGCGCGTTCTCGCCGTAGCGCATCACCACGATCCCGCCCACCACCTCTCCCTTCCCATCGAGTTCCGCCACCCCGCGCCGCAAGTCGCCGCCCAGATGCACGGTCCCGACGTTCTTCACATAGATCGGCGTCCCGTCCACCACCTTGAGCCCCACATTCTCGATGTCTTCCACTTTTTTGATATAGCCGCGCCCGCGCACATAATACTCGGTCGTCGCCACCTCGAAGATCTTCCCGCCGACATCGCCGTTGCTCATCTTGATCGCGCTCACCACGTCGGCCAGCGGGATGCCGTAAGCTACGAGCGCATTCGGATCGAGATCCACCTGGTATTGCTTCACGAAGCCGCCCACCGGCGCGACTTCCGCAACGCCCTTCACCGATTCCAGCGAGTAACGCAAATGCCAGTCCTGCAACGAACGCAACTCGGCGAGGTCATGCTTCCCGGTGTCATCGACGAGGGCGTATTCATAGACCCAGCCGACCCCCGTCGCGTCCGGTCCGATCACCGGATTCACGCCTTCCGGCAATGAGCCGCGCACCGAGTTCAGGTATTCGATGACCCGTGAGCGCGCCCAATAGATGTCCGTTCCGTCTTCAAAAATCACATACACGAACGACTTCCCAAACATCGACTCCCCGCGGACGAACTTCACCTTCGGCGCCGCAATGAAGCGCGTGGAAATCGGATACGTGACCTGATCTTCCACGAGATCCGGCGAACGCCCTTCCCAATCCGTATAGATGATGACCTGCACGTCGCTGAGGTCGGGAATCGCGTCGAGCGGCGTCTTCATCAGCCCGTAAATGCCGCCCGCAATGGCAAAGACGGTGAAGATGAAAATGAGGAATTTATTACGGGCGCTCGCCTCGATAATACGCTCGATCATGGCGTCACCTCCGCCGGTGAGGGCTCCTCAAACGATTTCACCGCCCCCTGCACTTTGGATTCCGCGTCGATCAGGAAGTTCGCACTGGCGACCACCCTTTCCCCCTCTTTCATGCCTTTCAGCACTTCATAGAGATCGCCGTACTTCCGCCCGATCTGGACAAAGCGCGGCTCCAATTTTCCCCCGCTTTTGTCCACGAAGACGAGCGCGTGCAGACCCGTCGGCATCACGGCGCTGACTGGAATGGTGAGCCCCTGGCCCATGTCCATCGCCAGCTCGATATTTACGTACATTCTCCCGGGCGCAGCTTGCATTCCGGCATTGGGAATATCCACGCGCACTTTGACGGTGCGCTTCATCTCCGCGAGGAAGGGATTGATGAGACCCACCTCTCCTTCGAAGGTCTGGCCGGGATACGCCTTCGTCCGTGACCGTTACCTTTTGGCCTTTCGCCAGCATCGAAAGTTCGTCTTCGTAGAATTCCGCCCATACCCAGACGACGGACAGGTCCGCGACATTCACGAGCGGATCGCCGATCATCACCTTGCGCCTTTGATCCACGGGCACCTCTTCGACCACGCCTTTGAATGGCGAGTTGAGCGTCAGGAACTCGGACGGTTTCCGCGTTTTCTCCAGCTCCGCGATTGTTTCGAGGTGATGTTCCATTGCTCCAGCCGGCGGCGCGCCGCGTCGATCGAGCGTTCCGCGGTCGTCTTGCTTTCTCCTGTCGTCATGCGGTCGCGCGTATCGAGCAGGTTCACCAACTCCCGCTCGGCAGTCGACAACTCCGGGCTGTAGATGGTCAGCAGCGGTTGCCCCTCTTCGACCGGTTCGCCTGGCGAGGTAACATAGAGCTTTTGGACGTAGCCCTCGACCCGCGCGACGAACTCCTGCCGCCGTGTTCTGTCCGGCACGACCATGCCGACGGAGCGGATGCCATGCTGCAACGGCTTTATCTCCGCCGTCGCGTAGGTCACGCCGATTTGCTGCTGCCGCTCGACAGGCACGTTGAACTCATTCAACACCGGGCCGGATGCGGCTTTCGGCGAGGCCGCAGCCGTCGCGCCTTTCTTCAAGACCGGCACGAGGTCCATCGAGCAGATCGGGCACTTTCCTTTCGGGTCTTGCGAACGCACCGACGGATGCATCGTACACGTGTAGTAGTCCACGTTGGGATCGGTGCCGCCCGGGCCCTTCCTCTGGCAACCGGCGAGCCCCGCGAGGCCTGCGATGCTCGAAAGCAGAATGAATCTTCTCCTGTTCATTTGGATTCTCCTTTCGCGCCGTGCAAGTGAGAGGAAACGCCCCCGAGATCGGAGCCGACGAGCGCTTCCAGATCGGCGACGGCGATTTGATAGTCGGCAATATGCTGCCGATGCATCGCCTCCAGTTCGCGCAGACTGCGCTCCGACAGCACGAGATCGAGGAAGCCCGTTCTGCCTCCTTCGTAATTAGTGCGATTCGCCTGCACGGTTTCGCGCGCGGTGGGAATGAGCCGCGTCTCGAACAGCTCGACGTGATGATGAGACGTCTCGATTTTTTGCAATTGGTCGCGCAGCAGCCCGAGCGCTTCGGCGCGGGCGCCTTCCAGCGCGCGTTGCGCCGCTTCGAGTCCGCTCTGTGCCTCTCGTTCTTCCGCGCGGTATTTCTTCGCATTCAGCCAGGGCACGTTGAAGGACACCCCCGCATCGACCTCGCTGATGCCTTGCGCCGCTCCGTTGTAGCGCTGCGCCTGGACGGTCACCGTCGGATCGGGAATCCACTCCCGCCTAGCCAGTTCGAGTTTCGCCATCGCCGCGGTTACCCCGCCCGCCGCGCTGCGTACTTCGGGCCGGTTTTTCAGCAGCAAGCCCCGCCATGATTCCACGGAGAGATGCTCGCGCGAGGGCGGCGGAACGTCCACCGGCTTGCCCAGTGCGTCAAACGGATCACGGTTCATCAGCACCTTGAGTTGCGTCTCATCCTCGGAAACGCTCTGCAATAAATCGTGTCGCGCCTCTTCCAGGCGGCTCAACTTCGTTCTCCGCAATGAGCACGTCCGCCTGTCCCTGATTGCCTACCTCCAGTCTCGCCCTACTGATCTCCGCCGTCTGCGTGAGCGACGCTTCGTTCGCGCGGTTGAGATCCAGCAACGCGTAATCCCGCGCCAGGCGGAACCAGGCGACGCGCGCCTTGGCGACGACATCGAGTTCCTTCCGGCGGACGTCCTCCAATGCGCCCAGCGCTTCGGCCGCCGCGATCCGTTCCCGGCTGCGATTCCGCCCGGAAAGCGGGATCATCTGCTCCACGCTCAGCATCTGGTCGGTGAATCCGTTGCGCGAAATCTCGACGAATCTCCCCAGTCGCGTGGTGCCGCCGACTTTCAAGTCGTCCCACGCCGCGGCCTGCGGCACGCGCTGTTTCAGCGCCTCCCATCTGGCCCGCGCCTCCTTGATCGCGGGATTGTTCGCCAGCACGGATTCCGTGACGACGCCAAGGGAAAGTGAAGCCGCCGCCAGGTCGCCGGATTTCTTCGGCGGTTCAGCGTGGGCGGTAAAAGAGATGGCAAGGGTACAAAGAAAAAGGAGAGATGGGTTTCATGAATCTGAGCGGTGGACTTCGCGGGTGGAGGTGTGCGCAAGGCACACCACGCCTGGGAAAGCCCGTGGCTCAGATCAACCGGATGCAACTCACCGCCAGCGGAGAGAGGGTGTGCGCGGTGCCCGCTTCGTCGAGAATGACGAAAGGCCGCCGCGGCACTGGCGGAGTGAAGAGAATGATATAGGCGCGCAGGTCGATGGCCGCGAGCTGGACACGCTCCGATTGCGGAGCCGGCGCGGGCGTCTGCGGCGTCTTTTGCTGCTCCGTCACCCGGCAGCACACCACGTTTGGCACAGCAACCCGACGCGCACTGCATAGCCGCACAGCCACCGCCTTGCTTCATCTCGACGGGCAGCGTCACCGGCCGGGCCTGCGCGGCAGCAGCAAGCTCACGATGAGCGTCAGGATGAGGGGCAGGTTTGGCGAACATGGAGCGGTGCGGGGGAAGGTGGCACAGTCCGTCCCGATTGGCGAATCCGAAATCACGGGTCGGGTTCCGCACACTGCAGCCAGTATTGCCGGTGGAGTTGTGCCATCAGGTCGGCATGGGAAGCCAGCAACTCCTGCTCCTCTGCCGTCAGGTGCTCCAGCCCCGATGACAGGAATTCGCGCTGACAGAAGCAAACCGACGAGGTATTCGACGGCGACTCCAGTGGCTTCTGATGGCGGAGGATCGAAACATGAATGGCGTTGAGGTAGGGATCACGAATCGCCTCCCGCAGCGCGTCAAGGGCCGTCCCCTCCAGAGGCATGCGCGAGAAGTCGCGCGTTGAGACGGGCAAGTTGCGGCTGCGGCGAGGTTTCGTCCGGCGTCAAAAGCAGCCCCCGCATTTTGCAGCGCCCGGCCCACCGTCATTCGGCTGCTCACCACCGAGAGCGGCACCGAAAGCACCAAGCCGAGACAAACCGGCAGAAACCACCAGAAAATTCCGCCGCCGAGCCACCCCGCGAAAGCGCCCCCACGCCAGCCCGAGGGCCGTGTGGCCCCAATGTTGCCCCCCACGCCGCGCGCCAGGTGGTGCCACTGGCCGAGCGCTGCTGCGCACCCCCAATGCACTTCCATCCCCAGCAACGTCGCGACCACGAATTTCGTATGGAAGAGCATCTGCACCGGCGCGTGCAGCGTGGAGGAAAAGCGTCTCCGCAAACGCGCTCGCCGCGGCGCGCCGTATTCCGCCGAAGGCCCGCCGCCGCGCCTCATCCCAAAATAGATCCGCGACGCTGAGCAGCTTCGGCACGAAAATCACCGCCATGCCGAGGCCGAATACGAGAAGGGCATGATGCGGGGCGGAAAGCCGGAGATACGGCGTAAAGGGCGCCACGGCGATTTCCGACAGGCCCCGAATTCTTTTGGTCCCACAAGAGATAGGCCGAGATGAGCATGAAAAGCAGCCACAACGGCGAGGAGACATAGCCGAGAATCCCCTGCGACAGATGCACCCCGGCTCACTCCCCGGAAGCCGCGTGTAAAGAGCAGCATGAAATGCTGGAGATTCCCCTGGCACCAACGGCGATCGCGCTGCGCATTCTCCAAGATCCCCGGCGGCCCTTCCTCGTAGCTGCCCACGAGATCGTAGGGCAAACCACACCCTCCCAGTTCGCCTTGCGCAAGAGCGCGGCTTCCACGAAGTCGTGACTCAGAATTTGTCCCCCGAAGGGCTTGCGGCCCGGCAATTCCGGCAGATCGCAGAATTGCATGAACGGTTCCGTGCGGATGATCGCATTGTGCCCCCAGTAGTTCCCGCCATTCTGCGCCCAGTAGTTGAGTCCCGCATTGAACAGTGGACCGTAAAGCCGGTTGGCGAATTGCTGAAACCGCGCGAAAGCCGAGTGACCGTTCACGAGTTGCGGCGCCGTCTGGATGAGGCCCGCCGCGGGATGCACCTCCATCAAGCGCACGAGATCGACCACCGTTGACCCGCTCATCACACTATCCGCGTCCAGCACGATGAAGTAACGATAGCGCCGGCCCCAGGTCTTGAGAAAATCGCGGATATTGCCGCTCTTGCGCCCTTCGTGATCGGTGCGGCGCCGGTAAAAAATCCGGCCAAAGGCGCCGAGTTCCCGCGCCATTTGAAACCACGCGCGTTCCTCTTCGATCCAGCACGAGACGCGGGTGGAATCGCTCAGGATGAAGAAGTCGAAATGCCGGCCCTGTCCCGTGGCGCTCACCGATTCGTAAATGGAGCGCAGATTCTCGCACACCTGGTGCGCGTCCTCGTTGCAGATCCCGAAGATCAGCGCCGTGCTGGCTCCATCCAGGTCGCATTCACGATAGGGCGCGAGGGCCGTGATTCGCCGGTGGTCTCCCCCGCCGGCGGAGAATGAATCCGTAGGACTCCGTGGACGCACCCGACCGAGGAGAGAAAGAACAGCACCGAAAACAGGAGCAGCAAAACACTGCGGGCCGGCGACCAACCCGTGCGCCAGAGCAGATCGGCAAAGAGCATGCCTCCCACGCCGGTCAGCAACACGGCGACCGAGAAGAAGGTGAAGACGCGCCAGACATCCCCGCGTGGCGCGATGGGCATGGCGCGAAGCCTCGGCTCCGCGGTTTCGACCTTCGATCGGGTGGGCAGCACCGTTTCCATGGTCAGTGCGTGAGGCGGAAGACGAATCACGAGCAGCAGCGCAAAGCCGAGCCAGGCGAGGAGCATGCGGAAATAGGGAAGATTGCCGATCTGGGTCAGCGTCGCGATCGGCCCCAGGTCGATCGGGCGGGGCTGCATGTGCGAGACCTGAAAATCCGGTCCGGCGTGCAGGAAACTTGTGCGCATCGCGCGGGCAAATTCCGCCGGCCACGGTCTCGGCTGGAGGAATTGCGCCTGCCATTGGCCGGGCATATCCGCGAGCAGCAGCGCGAGGCGGCCGCGCGCGGAAAGCAGCGCGTCCCCGGCCGGCAGCGGTTCACCCAGCACCTCGGCAAACCAATCGGTCATCAGTCGATCCAGCTCCTGCATGGCCAGCGCAGTCGCGGAAGATTCACGATCCTCCGCCGCGCGGGCCTTCGCTGCGGCGAGCACTAGCTCGACCACTTTCACCCGAAGCGCACCGTCACTCATCAACAAGGCTTCGAGATAGCTCTCGACCGCCCGCGAAGCGGCATCCCAGTCCCGCCCGGCGATAGTGGGAGCCAGTGTCGGGTTCATTAGGGAGGGCTCCATAAGTAGGCCCAGGTTTCGCTCACCGGCGCGCCGGCATGCTGCAAAGTGCAACGCAAATCCACCGGATCCTTGTTCCCCGCTCTTGGGCTCGAATTTCAGGATTACTCTCCACGTTTTATCCACCGGGTTGGGCAGCACCTGCGTCTCGTAAATGCCCGCATTCTCCGAGCAGGACACGACGGCCGTCGGCGGATCCTTTTCCGCAATGGTTTCCAATCCCGGCCCACCGAAATCGATATGCACCTGCCGCTTCGCCGGATCCGGACCAGCGGCTCCGACACGGGTGGCAAGCACCCGATTCTCCGATAGCTGAAAATCGCGCTCCCGCGTCCAGAGCAGGTCGTATCCAAAGTGCATCGGCTCCAGCGGGGCCGGTTTGGTCTTCGGATTCCAAAAGGCCGCAATGTTATCGAGGCCCTCGTAATTCGTCGGCAGTTCCAGCAGATGGACTTCACCATCTCCCCAATCGCCTTTCGGCTTGATCCAGAGGCTCGGCTCTTCGTCGTACGGATTGAAGATATCCGCATAGTGCGTCGGCTCCCGGTCGCGCTGGAGCAGGCCGAAGCCCCGGATATTGTGGGCCGCGAACACCGAATGGCGCATCACCGCCGCGTTGTTCAGCGGACGCCACAC
>JBBCHV010000001.1:0-34967 GCA_037200205.1 Chthoniobacter sp. | reverse complement strand
GTCTTCGCAGATCAGCAAAGTGTGTGGGCAGGAGGTGCCCGATACGCAGTGCGGATTTCGGATGATTCACCGGACTTGCTGTCGGCGATGGTGGAGATCGCGACGGCGAAGTTCGACTACGAGACCGAGATGCTCGTGGTCGCCTCGCGGCGCGGTTGCCGGATCGCGGCGGTGCCGATCAGCACGATCTACGGGGATGAGAAGAGCAAGATCCACCCGGTGCGGGATACGATCCGCTTCATCGAGATGATGCAGCGCTTCAAGCGCGAGGCGGGGAAGTAAGGAAGGCTCTCCGGTTTCCTGCGACGCCCGTTATGGCTTGGTGGCCGTGGGGGTGGGAGAGGCCGTCTGCGGAGCGACCGTCACGGGAGCGTCGCTGGCAAATTCGTTGCGGAGGCGGCCGACGAGTTCGTGGACCAGCGGCTTGCGCTTTTCGTTCATCTCCTTGCGCAATTGCTCCTCGATCACGCGGCGGCCTTCGCCGTAGCGCTTGATGAATTGTTCCCGGCGGTCGCCATCGAGTTGCAGGCCGCTTTCCTGGATCGCCGCTTCCGACTCCTGGTCGATCAATTTCTTTCTCACTTCCTCGCGTCGCGAAAGATTTGCCCAGCGCATGAAGTTCTCCTGAAAGCGCTTCCGTTGCTCCGGGGGTGAGCGCTTCGAGAGCCTTCCGCACATTCTCATAGGCCGGGCCTTTCGGCCCGACTTCCACGGGATTTCCAGACAGCCAATTGGCTGCTTTGCCCTCTTTGCGGGGCGTCGCCGGTTCCGGTGTGGCAGCAGTCTGGGCGAGGGTGCTCCGACGGCGGCCGCGCAGGCGAGCGCCGTCGCGACGCAGGCCCTCATTTTTCCAGCCATATCGAGGTTTCCTCGGAAGCCAGCAACTCGTCGAGATGGTTGATCACTTGGTAATCCGGACTGGTGGAAACTTGTTGGGCCAGGACCATCACAGAGTCCGCCTGAGTCGCCGGAACGGGATGGCGCAGAGCGACGCCGGAAGCGACCACCAGCACACAGGCGCTCGCCGCCAGACTCAGCCACCGCCAGTGCAGCCAGGCGAACAGGCTCCGTTTCTCCGGTTTTTCCTCGCGAATGGCCCGGAGGACATTGCGGGAAAAAAATGGGGACACAGAAGGCGCTTTGGCATGGCCCAGAAGGCGCCACAGGTCATCTTGTTCGTCGGTATTCATGGCTGAACGGTGGAAACCCACCCAAATAGGAAAGTTGCGCTTTTATGTAACGCCGCTGTGGGGCGGGCCAGTCTAATCTCTTTCCGCAGGCGCGAATGGGGTGGCGGCCAGCGAATCGCACAGATGACGCGAATGGAAGGCCTCCGCATTCGCGTCATTCGATTGATTCGCGGGCGAACTCCATCCCTCATCCAGGCGGGCGCCCGGTCCTACGTCTCGTGGGCTTCGAGGAAGCCTTCGAGCTGGCGGATACGGGTGGGGTGACGCATTTTCCGCAGGGCCTTGGCTTCGATCTGGCGGATACGCTCGCGGGTGACTTTGAACTGGCGGCCGACTTCTTCGAGCGTGCGGCTGTAGCCGTCCACGAGGCCGAAGCGCTGCTCCAGCACCTGGCGCTCGCGCTCGGTGAGAGTCTCGAGCACGTCCTTGATCTTCTCCTTGAGGAGCACGATCGCGGTCATGTCGGAGGGGTTTTCGGCGCCCTTGTCCTCGATGAAATCGCCAAAGCTGGTGTCGTCGCTCTCGCCGACAGGCGACTGGAGGGAGATGGGCTGCTGGGCCATCTTGAGCACCGCACGGACGCGCTCGACCGGAAGCTGAATTTCGTCGGCGACTTCCTCCGGGGTGGGTTCGCGGCCGTAATCCTGGACGAGCTGCTTCTGCACCCGCATCAGCTTGTTGATCGTCTCGATCATGTGCACCGGGATACGGATGGTGCGCGCCTGGTCGGCAATGGAACGGGTGATCGCCTGGCGAATCCACCACGTGGCATACGTCGAAAACTTGTAGCCGCGGCGATACTCGAACTTCTCCACCGCCTTCATCAGGCCCATGTTGCCTTCCTGGATCAGGTCGAGGAACGACAGGCCACGGTTCGTGTATTTCTTGGCGATGGAAATAACGAGGCGCAGATTTGCCTCGACCATCTCGGTCTTGGCCTTGAGCGCCTTCTTCAGCCACACCTTGAGCTCCTTGTATTCGTCGAGGAATTCCTCCGAGCTCAGCCACATGCGCATCTGCTGATCCTTGAGCTTCGCTCCGTAATCGATCGGCGCCGAGGCATGATGATGGGCGGGAGCATGACCTGCCGCCGCTGGCGCCTTCTTCTTGGCCGGCTTGTTCAGCTCCTCCGACCACTGCGTGACGAGACGGTGAGCCTCATCGGCGAGGTGCACGAATTCCTCCGTCACCTTCTGCTTGAAGAAGAACTTCGGATAGATGCGCTGGATGGCGTCGTGCGCTTTTTTGAAATCGTGGAACGACTTGGTCTCGTGGTTCTTGCCGCCGTGGGCCACGTAATGCTTGTAAGTCGTGGCGCAATTCTGCGCGGCGTGGTCGAGATGTGCGCAGAGCTTGGGCAGCGCCTTCATGTAGCGCTCGCGGCTCTCGATCTTCTTGTCGAGGATCACGCGATCGAAACGCTCGCGGCCTTCCTGCAGCTTGTGGGCGAGGTCGAGGTAGGCGCGGGAGATGAAGCCGAAGCGATTGATGTGCTTCTGCACGTTGAGCTCCGCGTCTTCGATGCGCTTGGAAATCTCCACTTCCTGCTCGCGGGTGAGCAGCGGCACCTGGCCCATCTGCTTCAGATACATCCGCACCGGGTCGTCGAGAATGTCGAGCTTGGCCTCCGGCTTCTCTTCTTCCTCTTCCTGGTCCTCGGACTTCTTGCCGTCCTTGAAACGATCGACGTCCGACGCTTCGATGATCTCGATCTCCATCGAGCGCAGACGATTCATGATCGTCTCCATTTCGTCGGGATCGTTGACGTTATCGGGCAGCGCTTCGTTGAGATCGTCGAAAGTGAGATAGCCCTGCTCCTTGGCCAGCTTGATGAGTTCGCGCAGCTTCTCCTGCACGTCCGGCTGGTCGATCACGCTGATGACCGTGGCGGCCGGCTGCACTCCTTTGACGGGAGCGATTTTTCCCGCAGCCTTCGCCGATTCTTCCTTGGCGGCCTTCACGCTTTTCGCGGGCGCCGGCTTCGACTCCGTTTTCTTCAACTCTGTCTTTTTAGGCTCGGGCTTTTTCGATTCGCTCTTCTTGGGCTCCGCTTTCGAAACGTGCTTCGCCGGAGTTTTCGAGGCCTTGGACGCCTTGCTGATTTTCTGTTCCTTGGGTCCCTTGCCCGGCTTGGCCTTTTTGGAAATGGGTTTTGGCGCTTTCTTCTCCTTCTTGGGGCTGGGCGATTTCTTCGCGGCGGATTTTGACGGTTTGGAAACTTTCTTGATGTTTTTTGGCATACCCGCTGTGAATAAAGACTAACAGTCCCCGCCACTGGGAACACGTCAGCATTCAAAGAGGCGGGGGACAAAGGCCGCGAAATATCGGGGAGTCGTTTTTGCAGGTCAAGGATTTCTTTTTGCATTTTCGCCACGTCTTCCATCGGTAAATCCGGGGCGCGCATCCGGGCCTGGATGGTCTCCATGCGCGCACGGAGACGCCGGCGTTCCAGCTCGCGCCAGCAATCGTGCGCGATCGGCACGGGATGCGCGGGCATCTTTTCGTCCAGTAGACCGGAAATGACCGACTCCTCGACGGCATTGAGCGTGGAGAGAAAGACGTGGATCGTGGCGTCGTTGTCCGGCTGGATATCCGCACCGAGGATCTTGGCCAGCAGCTCGGCCTCCGGTTCTCCCTGCAGCATGGTGTCCCAGGGCTCGGCGAGCAGCCATTCGCGGGCGGCCGAATCGCGCAGGGCGACTACGGCGAGCAGGTGGATGGTCGGATCAAGGGTGATGGGCTCCGGGCCGGCTTTGGCAAGTTCGGCGTCCGCCGGATCGGCCCGCTTTGTCCCGGGCGCCTTGAGCAGCTTGACGAATTCCTGGGCCGAGACCTCCAGGCGCTGCGTCACCCGGTGCATGACCGTCTCGCGCAGCACCGCATCGCGAATGAGGCTGATCGACTCCGCCATCTTCCGGGCCGCCTGCATTTTCCCGCGCGGAGTTGCGAACTCGGGCTTGCTGGCCAGGCGGTCGATCTGGAAGTCGAAGAAGTCACGCGCCTCCGTGATGCGCTCGCGGAACGCCTCGGCGCCCTTGCCGCGGATCATCGAGTCCGGGTCTTCGCCCGGCGGCATCTCGGCCACGCGCACCATCAGGTTCTCCGCCAGCAGCGAGGCGAGCGAACGCTCCGCGGCCTTCTCGCCGGCCACATCGGCGTCGAAGCACAGCACCACTTCATCCACGAATCGCTTGAGAATCCGCGCCTGTTTGTCCGTGAACGCGGTGCCTTGCGGCGCGATCACATTGTGCACGCCGTGCTCGAAGGCGGTGATCAAATCAAGCTGCCCCTCGCAGACGATGGCGGACTTCGCCTCGATCAGCGCGCGCTTCGATTTGTTCAGGCCGAACAGCACCGCCCCCTTGGTGAAAAGCATCGTCTCCGGCGAGTTCACGTACTTCGCCGCCTTGGCATCCGCCTGGAGGACGCGCCACTGAAGGCGATGACGTCGTCTTCCTTGTAAATCGGAAACATCACCCGTGCCCGGAAACGGTCGTAAAACTCGCCGTGTGGATTCTCCTCATCGCGCAATTTGACCAGCCCGCTCTTCACCAGTTCCTCGTCGGAGAAGCCGTTGGCTTGGGCGAAGTCCCGCATCGCGTCCCATTCGTCCGGGGCGTAACCCAGTTTCCAGGACTTCGCGATCTCGCCGCCGATCCCCCGGCTTTTCAAGTAATCGCGCGCGATCTGGGCCGAGGGCTTCTTCATCAGGTGCCAGTGGAAAAACTCCGTCGCCTCCGCATGCAGCGCCTTCAACCGGCGCGCCATCGAGTAGCGGGCCGCGTCCTCCGGGCTCAACTCGGTCTGCTCGATCTTGATCCCCGCGCGCTCGGCCAGCTTCTTCGCCGCACCGACGAAATCGAGATTCTCGTAGTTCATCACGAAGCGGATCACATTCCCGCCCGCACCGCAGCCGAAGCACTTGAAGATCTGCCGCTGGGGATTGACCGTGAACGACGGGGGTACTCTCGTTGTGAAACGGGCAGAGCGCCTTATAAGTCGGCCCCGAGCGCTTGAGCGGAAAGTACGCGCCGATCACATCGACCACGTCGTTCGCGGCGATGATCTGCTCGATGATTTCAGGCGGGATGAGACTCACTGGCTTAACTTATCGAAGGAAACAAACGAAACAAAGAGGGTAACCGGAAATCGCCATTTTTTGCCTTTTTTAGGCGATTTTTCGTTACGCAGCCCATGGAGGCCACGCAGCAGGGAGTCCAGTTCCCTTGCAAGGGGATAAACATTTCATTTGCGGATGCCTCCGACCGGATGTCGTTTCCTGTATGCCCTATGTGCCCCTCAGCATAGTGATCAGCCGCAAGCGCCGCAGTCTGCCCCTCTGCCGGACCGCCTCCGCGCGGATTCGGCTCCTTGGCGAGATTCGCCAACTGGCCGCCCTGCGTTCCAACCTCCTGCACCGGAGGCATGCCTAGAACCACGGATTACCCCATGAAAAATCCCCTCCGCGTCATCCTCCCCAAAATCGCCGCTCCATCGTCCGCGCCGAGATCGAGCGTCGCCGCCTCCTGCGCATGAGCCGTTCGCTCTGCACCCGGCATTACTTCCTGCTGCACTAGCTAGGGCGCCGCTCAGCCTTCCCGCTCGGAAAGGCGCGCGTCCGCCAGGTCGATGTCGCGTTCCACCACCCGCAACGTCTCGTCGTTGATGCGGTGCTCATTGCGCAGATCGATGATCTTCTCGCGTTCCACGCGCAGGGCTTCGCGCGCCACCTGGTGATAGCGCGACGCTTCGGCCTCGATCACCCCGGCTTGGGATTCGTTCGCTTCCCCGATCGTTTCGAGCTGTGCGAGGCGCTCGTGATACTGCGCCTCGAGAAGACTGATTTGCTCGGCATGTTCGGTGTCCGATTGAGCGAGGCGCTGGAGGTAGGCGAGGGCGGCCTGATTCGCCAGGACGCGCGCCGTGTGCTCCTCGCACCACGCTTTTTCATCGCCCCCGATTCTCAGGATGCGGATCAGGAAAGGCAGCGTCAGCCCCTGCGCCACGAGGGTCACGAGGATCACCGCAAAGGAGACAAAGATGATGATGTCGCGTCCCGGAAATGGCGCCCCCGCCGCGGTGATCAGCGGCAAGGCCAGCGCCGTGGCCAGGGAATCCACCCCGCGCATCCCCGACCAGCTCACAATCGCCAGATGACGCCAGTCGGGATAGGGATTGCGGGCGCGAATCCGGGGCGACAAAAACCGCGGCAGATAGGCCGAGGGGAAGATCCACAGGATGCGCACGGCGATGACCACCAAGCTGATCGCCCCCGCCTCGAGGAGCAGATTCGCCCAGGCCCGGTGCTGCAGCCCGTGCATCACCTGCGGCAATTGCAGGCCGATGAAAACGAAAATCACCCCATTCAGCAGGTAGACGAGCATTTTCCAGAACGAAGCCAGTTCCAGCCGGGTGCGGGCCGTGATTATCCGCGGCAGGCGCCACCCGAGGAAGACGCCGCCGTGACCACCGCCAGCGCGCCCGAGCAGCCCAGGCTTTCCGCCGGCAAATAGGCCAGAAACGGCGCGAGCAGCGAGATCGTGATCTGCACGGGCGGATCGTCGAGCCGCCGTTGAATCCAGTCCACGCCCCAGCCGACCAGCCCGCCGATCGCCGCACCGCCGATGGCGACCAGCGGCAGTTCCCAGGCCGCCGTGGACGCGGAGAAAGTCCCCGTGACCACCGCCGCGATGCCGAAGCGATAGGCCACCAGCGCCACGGTATCGTTCACGAGACTTTCGCCCTCCAGCACCGTGACGATGCGCCGGGGAATCTCCAACCGCTGGAAAACCGCCGTGGCGGCGATCGCATCTGGCGGCGAGACGATGGCCCCGAGGACAAAAGCCGCCGCCCACGGCAGATCGGGAATATAAGCATGCGCCGCCCAAGCCACCGCCACCATGGTCACCACCACCAGCGCCACCGCCAGCAGGATGATCGCCCGCAGATTGCTCTTGAACTCATGCCACGAGGTGAGCAGCGCCGCGGGGAAGAGCAGTGGCGGCAGAAAAATCGGCAACACCAGCTCCGGGGCAAAGGAGATCTGCGGCAGCTTCGGAACCAAGCCCAGCGCCAGCCCGCAGAGCACCATCAAAACCGGATAAGGCAGATTCGCCTTCCGCGCCGCCACATCCAGCGCGGCGACCAGCATCAAGACGAAGCAGATGAGTTCGAGTTGGGGCATGATTCAGGAAGATCGGTGGCGAGGCGGACGTGTTGCTGTTTCGTATGAACTCGATTTCAAGGCGACATTTATTGTCCGTCTCGCTCACCCGCGAGCCTTCACAGGTCTCGATGGGCATGTCCCAATGAGCAGGGCCAAGGCCAAAGGCCTGAAACAGGCCAGCCCAGGGCAAAGCGAGTCCGCGAGCGTCGCCCTGCGTGACGCATATAAACGAGCGGTGAGCCCTGCAGGGGGCGGACCAAATCATGTGCGCGCCAGCAGCGCCATAACACCAATCACTTCTGCCCATGAGGACCGGACTTGTCTTGAGTCGAGCATCGGTTTCAGCTAACTTCCCCCCCGCACGCATGACTGTCACCGTTCAGATTCCTGACGAATTCGCCAGGCAGTTCCAATTGGATGAGGAGGCGCAGTCATGTCAACTGCTGGAAGCATTCGTTTTGCAGCGCTTCGCCGAGGGCGAATTGACGGGCAGGCAAGCGGGAGAAGCATTGGGGCTGTCTTTCCATCAAACCCAGCAATTCCTAAAGGCGCACCACGCGCCGCCGGATATGACGGCGGAAGAGCATCTCGTCGATCTCGCGAATCTGGACCGCATTCTGGGCAAGTGAGCGGGATTGTTGTCTCTGACGCTACGCTGCTCAATTACCTGGTGCTGGTCGACGCCGTCTGACTTTTGCCCCAGTTCTTCTCTGCGGTCCCGATTCCGCCGGCGGTGGCAGCGGAGCTTAACGCGCTCTTCTGCCTTACTCTGTACGATACCGGTTGTCGCATTTCGGAAGCCCTTGACCTCAAGCATTGTGATCTTGCCGTCGAGATGAACGTCCTTACCATCCGATCGCTAAACAAGCAGGGTCGAAATGAGGCACGCCGTATTCCGATCCCCGAGTTCCTAACCCGCGCCTTTGTAGATACGGCAGCGATCGAACTTGGTAATGAACGCAGATGGTTATTTTCTCGTACCACGGCGTGGAGAATCATCAAGCGTGCGTGTTCTGCGATCCTATTTGATCCTCTCCCCCGTGTCGGCTTTTATATAGATACTATCCACCGTTCCGTTGGGCAACGGCAAGGTGACGCGGTATATCTGTTCCCAGCGCTGATCGTCCTTGGGCCCTACGGGCAAGAGTTGAAACTCGGCGTGGATAGTGTCCTTGGGCGGCGCGGCGGCCTTTAAGCGGTTGAAGACAAAATCCACCGCCTGTTCGGGAGACCAGTGCGGCTCGATTTCCTTTGGCAATTCGCCGACCCGCAAGGGCGAATTGCTAAACCGGATATTCTGGAGATGGTTTTTAGCGTCGTAGGTCACTATCCCCCAATGTTCGGTCGTGGCGATCGGCACCGCCTGACCCTGGATGGTGGCTACGTAGGATAACAGGATTCGTTTGTTTCCATCTTCCGTGTCTGAGAATCCGTCGTTGGGGGGTGGTTGAATCGCTTTCAGAGAAACTGTGGTCTGAGTCAGACCCGCCAATTCGTTGAATTTGGAGATCCGCGCGGCAGCGTCTTGATAAGGGGCATCTTCCAGCGGGGGAAGGTTGAGACGGCGCAGTTCCTGCACGGAGTTGCCATCGGGTGCCCGGACGAGAGCCGGGGCACTGTCATTGGGCCCGTGCCGATCGACACTCTGCAAAAATTTTCTGGTCGCTCGCGCGGCGCCCTCGTTCAGTGCAGCGAGTGCAGCGTCCTTTTTTGCCAGGCTATAAGTCCTCTGCTCCCGCCATTCCTTCTCGAGCGATTGTGCAACCTCGGGCCGCAAACTCGAACAGGCCGCATCGAAGGAAGTCCAGGAAACCGTGCTCAGCTTCTGCAGGAGAGCCGGGTCATTCTTCAGGTCACTGCTGGAAGCGGCCCGCAGGACCACTTTTACGTTGTCTCGGAATTGGTAGGCCGCGGTGCCCAGCGTGCCGCAGTGCAATTCCACCCGGTTGGCCATTTTGTGCACCGCGTCCGGAGACTCAAACGCCGATTCGTCAGACGTCTTAGCAGCCGTTTCCCACTTGGTCGCCCAGGTTGGTGTTGCCATTTGGGGGATATTTTTCGGCGCTACCAAAGCGCTTTTCTGAATTTCATTGGCCTCATCCATGGACCACGACGGCGCAGGGCCCGTAGGCGCGTCGGCGGTTTCGAATTTCGCAGGCGCTCGTTCGGCGACACTTTTCCCTGCAGTTGCTGGTGGTGCTCCAACCGGCGGTGCTCCAACCGGCGGTGCTCCAACCGGCGGTGCTCCAACCGGCGGTGCTCCGACCCCGGGTGCTGGCACCGCGCCCGACGGCAGAGTTTGCGCCAGCATCGTCGTATGCACGACGCCGGAAGCAAAGGCGATCTGCGGTTCTTTTGTAGCGTGCCTGTACCAAGCGAAACCTTTGTCCGAATCATCGAACATCAGGAAATTGCCGTCATGAAAGAGATCAGTCACATCCGCAAAATTCTTGCTTTGGTTCGGCGATTGCGGATCGGAAGACTCGATATCGAGATGCCCGTCGGCCTGAATGCAACGCGCCAAAGGGGCGTGAAAGCCTTCCTTTCCAAAGGATTTGGGGTCAAAACAACTGTCATTCTGCCCTTGATTGGGTTCCGCAAACGGCCAACTCAGCGCCCCTTTGTCCGGTCCACCGCGGCCCACACTGCCATCCACATGCCAAACGAGGTAGCCAGAGGCACCTGCGGGGAGAGTACCCATGCCCCACGGTGATTCCTTGGTTGGCGGACTATAGGACTCCACAAAGCATGCTTCCCGGAAAAGCAGCTCATCCTCCGGCTCTCCGGTCGGTCTGATGATGGTATACGAACCGTCGCGCCGCGAATCCATCAACGCCGTGCCGTCCTTGGGCAAGCACTCGCAATACTTTCCCCACCCCAAAAAGTAGCGGCATGGCGCCGATGGCAAGACCGGGAAGCGCGCGCTGGGAGAGCCCATGCTGTTTCGGTTCGACTCATAGCACCCGCGGCCCATAATACACCAGCTGCCGACACCTCCTAGGAAACTATTCTTCCGCGAATATAAATCCGGAAGCCCTATGAAGTGCAGAATCTCATGACATGGCACCCCTATGCAGCCGTCCGCAACATCCGCCGCCGGGATCACCACGAAATCGTCGACCTTGACTTTCACGTCCGAAACCGAACCATTGCGATTACGCACTTTCGTCGTTTCCTTGGATTCCCAAGCCAGGCCTCGCTCACCCGCAAATGCGCTGCTCTCCGTGGTGTAAGAGACCTGCCAGCGGAACCCTCGATTAATTTCCGCGTCACCCGAGACAAAGACCACGATATCCACGTAGCCATCACTATCGGCCTTGCTCGCATTAGGATCGCGTCCGTCATCGTCGAAGTCACGAAAAGAAATAGTATGCCGGTCTTCCAACTTCTTCAAGACCTCCGTATAGAAGCCGCGCGCAGGAAACGCCGCGATTGGATTTCTACGCCAATCGGGTGGCTGGACGTAGTCCCAGAACGACTTGTCCAGCGTAATCCAATCCACAACTTCGCCCCGTCACTGAGGTCACTGCGCCGAAGGACGCCGCGCGAAAATAGTCTGCGACGCTGGCTCTTGCCCCCTGTGTCTGCCGCATCAAGTCACCAAAGAAAAGGGCCTTCAACTCACTGACACTGACGGGCGGCGGGTCCGCGTGCTTCGAACTGCTGCGCACCGGAATGACCAGAATCTTGATTCGCTCGAGAGTGTGGGGCCGGCCGCCCATGAGGGGCGCACCCACCGGCGGCAATTCCGCGCGGAATTCCGCGGGAAATGCCTCATCTCTTTTCAGCTTGATGACGGTCGAGTAAAGCCCTCTCGGGACACCCGCATTCACCTCTTTGGCGCCATCGGGCGGTGTGGCCCAGCACAGGGGCCCTGCCAACCCAAAGGCGACGATGACGCGCGACAATGTCTTATTCATTCGTGTTTAGGGATAGGATCGATACTATCATCGCAGCCGGCGCGGCCACGAAGCTACGTGCCGAACGTGGCAATGCTATGATCCTATCCGAGTTCATACGCCAGTCGTTCGAATGTTTGTCTGCAGGACGCCTTGGCGGCATTAGTTTTCCAATGCTTTTAATAGTTCGGCGAAGTTCGGCGTGCCCAAACCAGTGACGAGATCGTGGCCGGCGCCGGCGCTGAATTCGCCATTGTTGCCAGTAACAATGTCATTGAAAGCAGGCTTGTGATTGAGTGGGTAAATAAGCGGGTTCAAGAACGCCAGGGATTGCTTTCCGTTTTTGCTTCGCCGCTCGTTGATCAATGCGCAGAACCCTGCCCAAACGGGCGCACTCCAGCTGGTTCCGCCAATTTGCTGGCCGGAATTTTGGAAAAAGACAAATGCGCCGGTGTTGGGATCGGCCGCGAGGCTCACATCCGGTACTACTCTCTTCGCTCCGGAATCCAGGCCATCGCCCGTCTGCCAGATGGGCCGATCAAAAAAGATGCTGACGCCACCGCCGCCGTCCGCCCAGCCTCGCTCGCTCGCGATCTGCCCGTTTGCCCCCAGGACGAGCGTCGTCCCACCTACGGCTACCACTGCCGAGTCGGAGGACTGATACTCCGCCTGCGCGACGGACCCCGTGCTATGACCATCCTCACCCGGGTTTGACCCTGCGTCGCCGGTGGAGACAAAAATGTTCACGCCAGCCGCTGCCAAGCGCGCAAACTTTTGGTGTTCGGTATCAACCTCGGCTCTTTCGTGGTCGCGCATGATGGTTTCCCCGAGCCCGAGGCTGATGGATAACTGATGGAGGCCCGGTTCGTTGGGGAGTTCTTTCAGGATCTGATCCAGGGCCTTATCGAGAGAGACGAAATCGAGCCCGCCGGACGCATAGATGCGAATTTTCGCTCCCGGCGCTATGCCGCTGGTCCATTCCGCATCCAACGTTTCCTCGCCCTCCGTCTTCGGCAGGTGAACGTTGTTTACGTTGATCGCGCTGACGTTTTGGCTGAGATCGGGCAAACCATTCTGTTTCCAAAATCCCTTTAAATCCTTGGCTTTAGGAACGGTATCGATCAGAATGGCAATCGTTTCCCCCGCGCCAGTAAGTCCAAGACCGTCCGCGTGATAGGCCTTCAGTATCTCTGGAACCAGGTATGGAGGCTTATTCGCAATGTTCGGCGCAGGAGCCGCCGCCGGAGCAGCCACCGGGACATCTGGGGTTTCACTCTCCACCATTCTGTTCCCGTCTGGCGGAGTAACGAATATCGCGTGCTTATGTGCTCGCTGAAAGGGCTGCAAACCGACAATAGCGTGGACCGCGTAGCGATATCCGCCGGCAGGCTCGGCGCATCCTTAATCGCATTGTAGTCTTGGTTGTTCGCGTGAACACGAACCATGGTCACCTGCAGGCTCTTTTCAATTTGCTCTACTGTCGCCCTGGCATACACGCCCGTGCGACCAGGGCTCGTATCGGTAATTTGAAAATTCTCCTTCTTCAGCCATGCGATCAACGCGTCGAAACTCGCCGCCGGCACACCGTACTTCTCCTCCAACTCCTTCGGACTGACTCGTTGGCCGGAGGCCAGCGCTTTGTCGAGCGCGTCCTGAATCTCCTTGGGCGGGGTCAGATCAAAAAGAATTTCCAAAGTGTCCTTGCTGTGGTCCACCGCTGATGGGGCGCCGATCTGGACGCTTGGCTGGGCGGGAATCGGCCCGACACTGTTCATGAAAACCTTGCGCGGGGCCTCATTCTGCGCATAGATGGAGGTGGCAAGGGCGGCGGCGCAAGCAAGGGTAATTTCCCTGACAAATTTCTTATTCATAACATGGTAATTGTTTGCTGGTTGATTCTGCTGGTCTTATCCGGACTATATCTCTCCGGACAAAATTGATAGGGTCACTAACAAGACATGGATGCCACCCGCTCGAATGCGGGAAAAGTCTCGAGACGAGCCGCCACACGATGCCATTCATTCAGGTGCCCGCAAAGACACCCATCACCTGTGAAGCGAGGCCTTTTCACGATTAAGGAGTTGGCGTGGCGGAGGGCGCGGCGTTCTCGTCTTTGATCAGTTTCTTTAGCTCCGCTCGCTTCTGGCGCGTGGCGATTTCCTGGTCGAGCGCATCTGCTTCGGCTTTGAGTCTTGCTTGTTTGTCGAGAGCCGCCGAATTGTCCAGGTTCTGCTGGTTGGCATTCAGCGTATTCAAGCCGGTGGTGAGATCGGAGCGATTTTGCACCAAGGACTTGGGAATGCCTGCAGCGATTTTGGCGAGTTCCAGCGGAATCAAAGTGAAGCCCTCAACCTCGCTGCCTTTGTCGACACTAAAGCCCTGGAGAGCACCTTGTGATATCAGCAGTTTCGTCTTCTTCTGAATAAATGCGCTCCGCGTCACATTCCACTCGAATGGACGTTTGGGATCGGGGATAGCCAGGGTGAGGTTTGAATCACGAATGTTGAATTGCTTGCCCAGCGCAATTGCCACTTCCGGCGGCAATTCCTTGGCATCTTTAAACTTGGACATGATCAACGGGAGATTGGAAATCACCTTGATCCGATAGGTCTTGGGTGCTCGAAACCAGATACCGTGGGAATTGGGATGGTCATGAGGAAGGGCCACTTCCTTCTCATCGTCATCCAGCGACTCCAAATCGATTTGGAAGGGCGAGATTAACTCCACTCCGCCCAGCTTCCAATGGCCGCCGTTCACGGGATTGAACAATCCTTCGATTCGCTTTCTGGCCGCCGAATCGGCCGGGTCAAAGGTGACGTCCAGATTCACCTTTCGCACCGCTACGGTGGGAGTGGAAATCTCTCGTGGAGTGCCGGCAGGAGCCATGTTACGGAAGAATCCTCCACGGCCTAAAGTGGCAAAACCGTCAAATGCCTGGAATCCGTTGGCAAATGCCTCGGCGAGGTTCGACAGGGATTCCTTGGTCTTGTCCGTAAACGTGTTTTCCGTTGTTTTGAGCAGATGATCGGCATCGGTTTCCAACCCCACGGTCTCTTGATAGAGCCAGTTCGGGATATAATGAGCAAAACAGCGCGCCCGCTTGTCCGGCCGCAAAACCACCGTGGCCTGTATATCGTAGTCAGTCAGCCCCTCCAAAGCAGCGGTCACAAGGCGAATGCGGCCTTCGCCTGATCGTCGCCACCACCACCGGGAGCGGCTGGCTTTGCATCTTTTGGAACTTCGATCGGAATTGTGTCGGAAGAATCCGGGTCACTTTTCTTCCCTCGCGTGAAGGTGGGAGAAATGGTGATGGGGTTGTCGTGAATCTCAACGGACGCAGCAGGCGCACTGCTGTCTCCCCCTCCTCCCGCGCCGCTTTTGGTTTGATCGTGAGATGGACGAATGCCTTGGGCAAAAAATAGGCAACATCGCCAGACCGCGCGAAGACCTTTCCTGTCGCGTATTCGGTATCATCAAGGCTTTTGTAAGAGGTGCATCCCACAACCAGGATCGTTAAAAAGGCAATATTGACGGTGCAAATATCGGCGAGCGATTTGATTTTCATGTTAACTGCGACGTGAGAGAAGGTCTGCGGTCCGTTACGACCCCATAGTTTCCTTGAGGTGGCGGTGACGAAATAGGTGCGATTCCTAAATCGAAGTGGGAAGATCACCTATATGCGTGTCGTAAAACCCCTCCTGTCGTTTCTAAAGGGGATCGAAGTGTATTAGTGCCTTGCTGCCAAAGGCCTAAAAGGTTTATGCGTACGGGTCAGTCAACAAAATCTTGACCTGGCAAAAAACTTCGTTCCCTGTGGCGCCCGGTGCCTCATTCAGCCTTGGGCGACCGGGAGGTGTCGTAATGAATCGTATTCTAACTCGTAATGAAAACGCCGCGGGACTTGATAAACTGGTCGCGTGTCAAAAATCCAACCTCGTCATTTGTCTACCGCGAGGGTGAAGACGGCGAATCTGGTGGTGAGGCCAGTGGGCCATCCAAGAATAGCCGGCGCCGGCGGCGCAAGGACGTGGGGCGGTGCATTATGCGATCATCGCAGCGGGTGATCGAATCTTCGCACCTGTCTGCAATCAGGCGGCCAGTGTAGATCAGGCCAAATCAGGGCTGGAATCATCGCCCGGATCTTCGGCTTTCAAATTGCGTTGCCGCTGAGGGCGGTGTCGCCATAGTAGCAGAATCACCCATGTCGCCCGTGAAACCATCCCGTCCGCTCGCCCTGCTGGAGTCGATGCCGGTTTTCACGCGGCGCTTCGCGGGGCACGGGCCTGTAGCTCAATGGTTAGAGCAGGGGACTCATAATTAAGCCACAGGGAGGAGGCTCGTGATACATGGTGGGACACCATGAGCAGGAAACCAAGATGGGCAGATGGTTCGCGGGTGATCGACTCAGTATCAGCATGTATCAGGAAAGCTGAGAAAACGGCCTCAGGGATACAATGAGGGATACAATACAGAGGAGAGGGGAGGGACGAGAATTTCCTCCCACCGCCGGGGAGGTGGGGCCGCCGGGACTTGAACCCGGAACCAAGCGATTATGAGTCGCCTGCTCTAACCAATTGAGCTACAGCCCCGTCCAGTGAAGGGCTTTACCGTATCCACTCAGGCCATAAGGCCCAAGAGATTTTCTGTCGTTATGCGCGAGGTATTCTCAACGGTTTTATGTTCCCGGCGGGGATGATCGGAGAGACTGCGGCGATGATCGCGCCCACTTCATCGGCACTCAGGTTGGGGCCGAGCACCAGTTCATGGATCAGCAGCGAGAGGTCGATTGGGAGCGTCTCGAATGGTGGAGCTTCCGCCAGAAAGCCTTGCTCGTCCTTCACGTGATGCGTCGGCTTGATTCTGGCGAGAATCCGAATTTCATTCTCCCAATCAAATTTGCGTAATTTCCGCATCGATGGCGCTGCAGAGAACATCTCCGGGATCGTCTCGTTCTCGTCCCGGTACGTGCATCTTACAGGCTCGCACTGGAGGTGATTGGGGCCGGTGCCGTAGGCAGCTTGGAGCGCTTTCGTGTCGGTAGAGATGCAGACAGCCTTTCCTCCGTGGCTGTATTCTGATTGCCACATTTTCGGATCGCGCGCCGGACCTTCGTACCAGCAGTGGATGTAGGCAAACGTGCGGGCGATATTCTGCGAAGCGATCATCGCCTGCTTGTCGGTCACCATTGGAATGGCGGCCTTTACTTGCGTGTCGATACTCGAGTCCGAATGTGCGTTTTCTGCCGGATAGCGGCCCTCGAAATCATCGGTGCCAGAGTATAGGTCGAGCCGCTTCAGTCTCAGCGCCTTAGCATCAACCATCGAAAGGAAGTGATCGTGACGCATGAAGTGGACAATCGGTATCTTCTGAAACCGAACTGCGTACATGTTGTGGAGCATCTCCGCGTCAGCAGATGATGGGGAAAAGGGAGCGATGGCCACTGCGTTTTGGAGGATCGTCTCTAAAGGATGGCGCTGCGACATGTTAACGCTTCGCATAAATCCACTTGCGGGCAACAACATTTTGTGGCATCAAGAATTGCGACCACATCCTGTTGTGGTTCTCGAAAAAAACTTCACGTTACCGATATGAGCAAGTTCCTAGGAGTTGACGGACAATATCACACCGTGGTTCATTTCTTGGCCAAGATGGAAAATACCACCCGCAGGGATACTTTCTGGGGCAGGATGGTCGCTATCATCCGCCGGGCTCGTTCCTCGGCCAGGACGGTAAGTATCACGGGAAGGGAGAGGTGCTTGGAATGGATGGCAGATACCACGCTGGAAGCAGCAAGCTTGGTCTGGATGGTAAATACCATCCCGCAAATTCGTCTTTAGGAAGCGACGGTAAGTATCACCCTCTAGGTGCGTTTTGGGGCAGGATGGCCAATACCACCCGAGATGAGCGCGAGAACCGGATGCGCGACTTGACGATTCGCCTCGCGCGGGAACTGGTGAAGACCGGGGACTTTGGCCATCCGATGAGCTTGGGCCATTGTTTCCAGGAGCATCACCTCGAAAAAATCCGCATTGAGCTGAACCAGGGCCAGAGCGAAGACATGCCGCATCTCGCGGCGCTCGTCTGCCATTCGCTGCTCGACCTCGCGATTTACGACGCCTTCGGCAATCTCCATAGCTGCCCGGTCTTTGAGACACTTTCCGGGGAATGGATCGGCGGGGATCTCGCGCGCTTTCTGGAGCCGTCGGCGAAATTCGCCGGCCAGTGGCCCGCGGATTTTCTCACCCCGCGCCGCGAACGGTTGCCGGTGTGGCACCTCGTCGGCGGTCTCGACCCAGTGGAACCCGAGGAACTCACTGGCTCGGAGCCGAACGATGGCTATCCGATTTTGTTGCGCGATTGGATTCGGTCCGACGGCCTGCGCTGCCTCAAGATCAAGCTGCGCGGCAACGACGCCGCGTGGGACTACGCGCGCATCGTGAAGATCGGGCGCATGTCCATCGAGGAAGACGTGACCTGGCTCACTGCGGATTTCAATTGCACCGTCACCGATCCCGCTTACGTCACTGAAATCCTCGACCGCCTGCTCATCGAAGAGCCGCGCATTTACGGCATGCTGCTCTATATCGAGCAGCCGTTTCCCTATGATCTCGAGGCCAATCGCATCGACGTCCGTGCGGTCAGCGCACGCAAGCCGCTGTTTCTGGACGAGAGCGCGCATGACTGGCGCTTTGTGCGCCTGGGCCGGGAACTGGGCTGGACCGGCGTCGCCCTCAAGACGTGCAAGACCTTGACCGGCGCGCTGCTCAGCCTGTGCTGGGCGAAGGCGCACGGCATGACGCTCATGGTGCAGGACCTCACCAATCCGATGTTCGCCCAAATCCCGCACGTCCTGCTCGCGGCGCAGGCGGGCACCATCATGGGCGTGGAAAGCAATGGCATGCAATTCTACCCCGACGCCTCGCTGATCGAAGCGCGCATTCACCCCGGCCTTTATCGCCGGCGCGATGGCGTCCTCGACCTGAGCACCCTGCAAGGTTCCGGCTTCGGCTATCGGGTTGAGGAAATCGGCCGCCAGCTTCCTCCAGCCGCCGCCCATTTCGGATCGTGATCATCCGTTCGTGAGCGTTCCCCACCTCTGTCAGTCTGAGCGGAGTGAAACGAAGTCGAAAGCCGAGTCTGCGAGACGCCTATGGGACTGTGGGGCAAACCCCGCCCGCTTCGGGCATCGTGACGATGACGCGCACGCCGCACTTCATGGTCCGGCTGCTCGTCGAAATCGATGGCGTCACCGCAGTACGGCTTCGCCGCCGACAACCTTCCCCCGAAGTGGTTCACCAAGAACCCGGATGCCGCCTACGCGGACGAAATCGCCGACATGATTGCCGTCGCGCGCCACGCCGCGGAAATCGCCTGCGCCCTGCCGCCTTCCAGCAGTGTCCTTTACGCTCTGGCAGCAAATCAGTCAGGGCGCAGGACACCTGGGCGCAGGCGCGCGAAAATCCTCCTTTGCTCTCCGGCTTCGGCATCTCGCTGGTCGAGCGCGCCGTGATCGACCGCCTTCTGCCGCGCCACGCGCACGCCCTTTGGCGCAGGCGGTCCGCGCGAACACCCTGGGCATCGATCTCGCCGCGATTCATCCCGAGCTGGCCGGCCTGTCGCCGGCGGATTTGCTGCCGCCTGTCCCGAGCGGTCCATCTTCGTCCCGTCACCACCGTCGCGCCTGACTGATCCGCTCGTCGACGGTGAAGAGCACGACCATCCCCACGACGGGCTGCCGGTTATCGTTGGAGGCGTTCATTCGCGCCCACGGCCTGACTCATTTCAAGATCAAGCTCGGCGGCGATATCGAGCGGGACCGCGAGCGCCTCTACCGCCTCGCCGAGGTCATCGAAAAGCAGACGTCCGAATACTCCTTCACCGCTCGACGGCAACGAAAATTACCCGCGCCGTCGCGCCCCTTCCGGGCGCTTTGGGAGGGATTCCGCGCGGACCCAGCGATCGCCCGCTTTCCTCCAGCACCTCATCTTCGTCGAGCAGCCCTTCCATCGCGCGGTGGCGCTCGCGGAATCGACGACTGCGGAACTGCTCGCGTGGACGGCGCCGTCCGCCGATCATCATCGATGAATCGGATGCCACCTGCGCGGCCCTGCCCACGGGCGCTGGCCGAGGGATACGCCGGAACGAGCCACAAAAACTGCAAAGGCGTCTTTCACGCATCGCGAGCGCGTGCCTCATCGCCCAACGCGGTCGCATGGATCCGGAGGCATGCATTGCACATCAGCGGGGAAGATCTGACCAATCTCGGCCCCGTGGCGCTGCTCCAGGATCTGGCGGTCGTGGCCACGTTGGGAATCAAGCATGCCGAACGCAACGGCCACCGACTACTTCGCCGGGCTGAGCCAGTTTCCAAAAAAATGTGCAGGGGGAGATCCTGCGTCATCATGGAGATCTGTATGGGCCGCACGCGGATGGTTACCCCAGTCGTCGCGGTGAAAGGGGGTGCGCTCGACATCGGCAGCTTGGTGGATGCTCCCTTTCGGCATCGCCTTTCGAACCCGATCTCAGCGAATTCACGCCGGTCGAGGACTGGCTCTACCAATCCCTCGAATCCGTTTCCTTGAGTTGAATTTTCGCCGCGTCTTCGCTATTACAGTGGCGAGATGCCGCACCACCACACCGCTGCCGATGACCAGTTTGAAACCGCGCTGGAATTGCTGCGCGCCAATCACCAGCGGGTGACCGAGCCGCGGAAGGCGATCCTAGGCATCTGACGAAGGAGCACGGGCCTTTCACACCGCGGAGGAAGTCCACAAGCGTATGAAGAAGGGCAGTTGCGACCTCGTCACGGTCTACCGCAGCCTGCTGCGGCGATGGAAGAGAGCACGGTGGTGCGCCGGTGCGACTTCGGCGATGGCGCCTATCGGCTACGAGATCAACACCGGCGAGCTCATCATCATCATATCGTGTGTCGGGTATGCCATACGGCGCAGACCCTCGACCTGTGCGTGGCCGATGGGTTGGAGCGGATCGCCCGCCAGTTGGGCTATTCGAAGGTGACGCACCTCCTGGAAATTTTCGGCGTCTGCCCGCAATGCCAGATCGGAGCAGGCCAAAACAACCGGCACCAAACCGCAACTGATACCCATGAAAAGTCCGCTGATCCTGGATTCGATGTCACCTCTTTCCCGCCGCGCCGCGTTGCGCGGCGGCGGGCTCGCCGTGATCGGGACCTTGTTCGCGCGCCCGCTCGCCGCTGCTGGCCAGCACTGAGGGGATCGATGGATTGAAGGCGGCGGCACAGTATTCGGCGGCGCATTCCGGTTTGTCGTTCCTTGCCATGAAAGACGGGCGGGTGATTTACGAGAATTATCCGAACGGCCACGGCGCCAACGAGGCGCACAAAATCTACAGCGGCACGAAGGGCTTCTGGATTGTCGCCGCGCTGAAAGCGGTCGAGGAAGGCATCATCGATCTCGACGATCGCGTCGCGAATACGCTGCCCGAGTGGAATGCCGAGAGTGGCAAAATCGCGGGTTACCCTGCGGCAACTGCTGAGCTTTTCCAGCGGGCTCGACGCCGCCAACAATCTGCACGGCGACGGCTTCGAGAACCCGCGACGCCATCGCGATCCACACGCCGCTCGTCGCCCAGCCCGGCTCGGCCTTCATTTACGGCCGGCGCCCTTGCAGGTCTTCCACGAGGTCTTGAAGCGCAAGCTGGCGGGTCGCCGGGGAAACACCCACGCAAATATCTCGAGCACAAAGTGCTGCGCCCGCTCGGCCTCGGCCCGCAGCGTTACCTCGCGGACAAGCGGGGAATCCGCTGCTCGCCACGGGCTTCATGATGAGCGCGCGCCAATGGTCGCGCATAGGGGGCAGCTGATCCTCAACGGCGGCAGCCCGGTGGTGTCGCCGCACACGCTGTCCATGTGCTTCCGCGGTTCGTCGGCCAATTGCGCTTTCGGCATGGGCTTTTGGAACAATGCGATGGCCGGCGATTCCTCCGGCCGCGAACTCGACGTCGAAGACATGCTCGAGCCAAAGTGGAACCGCCAGAACTGGCGCAATGTGTGCATCTGCCAGGCCGCCCCGTCCGACCTTGTGGCCTCGGTCGGCTCCGGTTACCAGCGCCTCTTCGTGATTCCGTCGCTGCAACCTGATCCTCGTCCGCCAGGGCCAGTTCGGGCGTTCTTCTCCGACGCCGAGTTCCTGCGCCTGGCCCTCGGCCGGGGCGTAGGGGACGTTAGCGGGACGGCGATAGCCGCGCCCCGGGGGGAAGCGGTGCCTTCGGTCCGCCGATGCCGAAGGCATCCCAGCTTCGTAGCCGGTGGTTGAGCGAAGCGGACACCACCGGTTACTGTGCGTGGAAGTGATCACCCCGAAGAGGGTGGCAGGCCACGTCTTATGGGATCGACCCTCCTCAGCCTGCATTACCACCTGGTCTTTTCGACGAAATCTCGAGAACCGTTCATCCAACCCACGTGGCGTTTACGTCTACATGAGTACCTCGGCGGAACTGTCAAAGGACTTGGTGGACGGAGCGAAACGGTGGGTGGGGTCGCGGACCACGTCCATTTGCTGGTGGAACTGCTGGGCGACGCACACCTTGGCCGATTTCATGCGGGAGTTGAAAAAGGCTTCCTCGGTTTGGGTCCACGAGGAAATCGGGATCCGGCAATTCGCCTGGCAGGAAGGCTACGCGGCCTTCACCGTGAGTGCGTCAGGGGTGGTGAAGGTGCGGAGTTTACATTCAAAATCAGGAGGAACATCATCGACAGCGCAGCTACCTGACGAACTGCGAATATTACTCCAACGGTCTGGGGTCGTGTTTGACGAAAAATATTTGACGTAGTTCTCCGCGCCCAAAGGCGGACGCCGTTTCCTCCGTCGCGGAGGGCTGCCCATCCCTTCGGGATGAGGCGCTTTTTTTGCGGGGACCGGTGGTGTCGCTTCGCTCAACCACGCGCTACGAGGCTGGGATGCTTCGGCATCGGTAGGCGCATCCGCGTCAGTGCGAGAGTGACGATCAGAGTCTTTTGCCTCTGCTTGACTTGCTTGCTCGTGCTCGGAACAACGGGCGTTATTGGAATGTCCGCTTCGCTCCACACTACTTCGGCGTGGCTTCGATGAGCAGGCCCTTCGGGAGTCTGCCAGGCGTAGCCGAAGGCGAATCCCAACTCCCCGGCTTTCGATTGCTGGAAGGCGAGGCCGAGATCGGGTTGGTTGTTATGCGAGAAAAGACCGATCGGACCATCGTAGACGCCGTAGAGTTTCACGTTCCAGCGGCGCTGGTCGAAGGGCGCGATAGGGGATGCCGGAGTCGTCCTGGATAATGAGCGTGCTGTTGGCGAGGAGAAAGTTGCGGATCGTGGAGAAGCTCTCTTCGTGCATGAGATAACTCGCCGACTTGAGCAGGCTGGCGCCGGGACCGTGGTGTTTGCAAAAGGCGAGGAACGACGCATTGCCACCGCCATTGGACAGGTCGGTCTTGAAGTAATACAGCGTCTGGCCCTTGCCGGAGGGACTATGAAAATCGATCTGCACGCTGGGCCCGCTGAAACTCACGTCGTTGATCGTGCAGCCGGATTTTTTCCATGAAGACGAAGAGCAGCGGGCAGCGTGCCGCCGATATAGCCGCGGGTGAGATCTACGCGCATATCCTTGGTGATGAAATAGTGCGTCGTCAGCATCGTATCGAGCGCGCGGCGCAAGTTGCTGAGGTCGGAGGCGACGTTGGCCTCCGGCATTTTCGAGATGTCGGGCACGGAGCCGACCGGTTCGGTGCCGCAGAGGATATAGGTCGAGGCGTTCGGGAAAAAGGTGCGCGCGTAGAGGAAATCCGGCCCGCTGAACATGTAGTAGACCGTGCCGGAAACGCGCGAAACTTCCGCGTTACCGTGCGCCCCAGGAACGCACCGTGAGTGAGCTGGCGTTCGTCCATCTTCGCCCACTTCCTGTTGAGTTCCGCGGAATAGTTCGTCCACCAGGATTCCTTTTGCAGCGCCTGCAGCCCGGGATCTTTCGAGGGCAGACCGGCCACGAATTTTGCAAGGTCATCGACCGTCGGCGCGCTCTGCGCGACGAACGTGCCGAGGACAGAAGCCAGGACGGTGAACAGCAGGATGGGTTTCATGGTGCGGGTGTGGTGACGGGCTTGGTGGTAGGTGCGTTTTCGCCGCTCGCCGCCTTTCGGCGTGGCGAGGATGAGTGAGGATTGGCTCGGATGCCAGCGATAGCCAAATCCGAAGGGCAAACGCCGGTGGATGGCTCGTTTTGTAGACCGCCGCGAGGTCGGGCTGGAAGTCTTTCTTAAACATGTCGATCGGGCCGGGATAACTGCCGAAGTAACGCACCCGCCCATTTAGGCGGGGTCGAAATTCTTGATCGGGATGCCGGAGTCGTCCCTCGACGATCGCGCTGCTATGGGCGAGCAGAAAGTCGCGGCGCCGTGGTGAAATTCCCGGAGTGCAGCAGGTACGACGCGGCCTTGAGGAGACTGCGCCCCGGTCCCGAGGCTGTCGCAAAACCTGGTGTATCCCGGCTGGTTCTTGATGCCCTCATTGGAGAGGTCCGTCGCGAAATAGTAGAGCGTCTGCTGCGGCCCGCTCGGGCCGAAGGGGAAAACGATCTTCACGCCGGGAGGAGTGGAGCGCCCTTGGTCGTGGAGACCGTGCCCGCCTTGTCGAGCCACACGAGTTCGGTGCTGTCGATCTTGCAGCCGGCGCGCTCGAGAAACACATACAGGATCGGGAGGGTGCCGCCGAGCGCATTCTGGCGGAGGTCGACCTTCATGTCCTTGGTGATGAAGGAAGGAGAAGCTCAGCACGGAGTTGAGCGACTTGCGCAGATTGGCGAGACCCGAACCCAATGCGCCCGAGGACAGGTGTTGCACGTCTGGGATGGCCCCCACGGGCTCCAGTCCGGCGAGCACGTAGGTCGAGGCGTTGGGGAAGAAGGTCTGGGCGTAGAGGATGTCCGGCCCGCTGAACATATAGAACATCGGCCCTTTGTCGGTGGCGGCATTGGCCAGAAATTCGGCGCTCCACGCGCGGATCTTTGAAAGCTGGCGGGCGTCGAGTTCCTTCCACGCCTTGTCGAATTCCGTGGCGTGATCGACCCACGATTGATTGCGCGAGAGCGCTTCGAGAGGCGTGTCGCGGACGGGCAGGCCGGCGAGAAAACGCGCCGTGATGTCGGGAGTGACGGCGTCTTGCGCCAGCGCGTGCGCGGCGAGGACGGCGGTAACTAAGAGGGCCAAATAGGACTTCATGCGGCAGGGTCGACAGGAGGTGTCGGATTTTTCGGGGAAAGATAATAGACGATCAAGCCGGAGGCGATGGTGGCAAGGCCGAGCAGGGAAGGATTGCGCGTTTTCTCATCGGCCAGCATGTGCCAGAGCATCCAGATACTAATGAGGAGAAAGATGACGGGCGTGACCGGGTAACCCCACGCGCGGTAGGGACGGGGCAGATTCGGCTGCCGCCAGCGCAGGACAAAAACGCCGGCGACTGTCAGGCGCGAGCTCAGGGCGAGCGCGAATTGCACGTAATTGACGACCGTGTTGAAGGACGCATTGATCAACAGGAAGGTCGCCACGACGGCTTGCAACAGGATGGCGAAGATCGGGATGCCGCGGGAATTCTTGCGGGCCAGCCAACTGAGCGCGCGCAAATCCTCGCCCATGGCCATCGTGACCCGCGGGCCGATCCACATCATCGAACTGACCGTCGAGATGAGGCCGATGCAAATGAAGAGGGCCATGACTGTGCCGCCCGCTTCGCCGAAGAGATGCTTTCCGGCGACGAGCGCGACCTGTTCCTTGCCCACCATTTCCGAGATCGGCGTCGAGTGCAGGAACACGGCATTCACCCCGAGATAGAGGGCCATGACGAACAGCGTGCCGAGACCCACGGACCAGGGAATGGTGCGTGAAGGATTGCGCACTTCGCCGGACGATGTAGGTGGAGGCGTTCCAACCCCGAGTAGGAATACATCACGTAATAGAGGCTGATGGCAAAGGGGGCGCTGGTGATCAAGCCGCCATCGCCTTTGCTGGGCAGGAAGGCGATCGGCTTGCGCGGTCTTGACGCAGAAGCCGGCGACGATGATGGCGACGATGAGGCGCGACCTTGAGCAAGGGTGGAGGCGTCCTGAAAGGCGCTGCCGAGTTTCACATCGCGCAGGAGCACCAGCGTCGTGAGCCACACGAGAAGGAGGGAAAGCACGTGCGGATTGGCCGCGGGCCAGATGTCGTGAAGATAAGTGCCGAAGGGCATCGCGGCGATCGCCACGGCGCCGCGAATCCCACCGTGGCGGAAAACCCACCCGGCCAGAAAGCCCCACCGCGGGGTGATAGATGGTGCCGAGAAAATGGTATTCGCCGCCGGAACGCGGCAGCGCCGCGCCGAGCTCCGCATAGGCGAACGCGCCGCAGAGCGCGCAGATCCCGCCGACGAACCAGAGGGACCATGATCGAGAAGCCGGTCGATAGGTCGCCGACCTGGAAACCGAGGCTCGTAAAGATGCCGGTCCCGACCATGTTCGCAATGACGATACACGTGGCGGTGAGCAGCGAGATGGATTTCACCGCGGAGGAAGATGCGCCCGAATTCACAAAAGGGTGCGGAAGGACTAGGGGAAAGTAGGTGTGAGAAGTCAAACAGTGTGCGTAGGGAAACGTAGCGCGGGTCCGTTTCCTTACACTTTTCCTGCTTTTTAATCGGGAACCGACCCTGGCCAGCAGCGCTTGTTTTTCGATGGACCGGCGACATAGTGGCCGCACCCCCTTGATGCGTCACCGATCGCTCCTTGTTAGCCTTCTCCTCGTTCAGCGCGTGTCTGGCCGCGGCCAAGGAGCCCGCTTTCGATCAGCCGCCCCACGATTACTGGCAACGTCCGCTGACTGACCGCTTCAACGCGTCTCCAGGAAGACGTGGAAGCCGGCCGCGTCCTGCTCGATGGCAGCGGTGAAAAGCCCTTTTTGCTCAGCCTGCTGCGTGCGCTCGACGTCCCGGCGACCTCGCAAATGCTCGTCTTTTCGACGACCAGCCTGCAATTGCGCCTCATCACTCCGGCGAATCCGCGAGCGCTCTTTTTCAATGAGGACGTCTACGTCGGCTACATCCCCGGCGGGCGCATCGAGATCGTCTCGATCGATCCCGCCCTGGGCGGCATCTACTACATCTTCGATATCCCTCGCGGAGCGGAGCAGATCCCGCGTCGAGCGCTCGAATCGTTGCATGAATTGCCATGCCGATGAGGACACCGGGAACGTTCCTGCGCTGGTCATCAAGTCGGTCATCCCTGGCCTTCGCGGCGGCAGTCTCGATTCCTATCGGCATGGCGAGACCGGTCACGCGGTGCCCTTCGCCCAGCGCTTCGGCGGCTGGTACGTCACCGGTGCGGAAAACTTCGCGCCGCACCTGGGTAATGTCATCGGCCAGCTCTCCCCAGCGGGGCTCACGAAGTATCCGCTGGAACCCGGCACGCGCTTCGATTTCGCCCGCTACTCCCGTGGCGAATAGCGATGTGCTGCCGCAATTGCTCCACGAGCATCAGATCGGCTCGTGAATCGGGCGATCACCGCGACGTATCACACCCGCGCCCTGCTGGCCGGTGGCCCGCTCGACGATGCCGCCATCACCGACCTCGAGGCGCGAGCACACGAGTTCACCCGCTATCTCCTCTTCGCCGACGAAGTGCCGCTGCCGACCGGCGGCGTGGCGGGCGAGCCGGCCTTCAAGGAGGACTTCCTGCGCACGTCGCCGTGCCGATCCGCAGGGCGCCGCGCTCAAGGACTTCGACCTGCACACCCGGCTGTTCCGCTATCGGTGCAGTTACATGATCTACGGGGCCGCATTTTCCGGACTGCCCCCGGAGTTCAAGCAGCGCGTCTATCGCCACCTCGCCGCGGCGCTCGATACTGCGCATCCCGACGGCGAATACGCCCTACCTTCCCGCTGAAGAGAAGCAGGCCATCCACCGCATCCTCCTCGCTACGCTCAACGATCTTCCGGCCGATTGGTGACGGCAGCGCGGCCACACTGCGCCCAGGCACGAGCTAAAAAAAGAGCGCCTCCCACTCATCGCAGGAGGCGCTCGAAATCAGGACGGACGAGGCTTACTTCTCGAGCGGCGCACCTGCATCCTTCCAACCGGAGATACCGGCGGAGAGGTGCTTGACGTTCGTGTAACCGAGTTCCTTGGCCACCTTGGCCGCAGCCGTGTAGGCACTGCAGGTCGGGCCGCCGCAATAGGCAACGACCAGCGCGCTCTTGTCGGAAGGCAGCTTCGCGGCGATTTCGGCTTTCTGGGACTGGAAGTCGATGGCGCCCGGGATATGGCCGGAAGCGAACGAATCGGAGCCGTTGGCGTCGATCAGCGTGACCTTCTTTTCCGCGATGGCGGACTTGAGTTCGTTGATGCTGATGTCGGGATATTCGCCGGCGTGGAGGGCGACGGTGCCGAGGACAACGGCGAGGAGCGTGAGGAATTTCTTCATGGTGGATGGATTTGGTTTTGGATTTTGTCCGCCTCCCCCGCACGCGGCAGCGGAGCGAACCGCGAGCCTTCCCCCGTCCGGATGCAGGAGCCCCGGAAGGCGAAGATACCCACGATGTTGTTTACGGACGATGCAACGCTATGGAGGACCCAAAGGTTTCGCAACTTCTTAGTTTCCGGCAGGCAGAAGGGGGTCCACGAAAGACACGAAAAAGCACGAAAAGGTGGCGGCTTTCGCCTGGTTCGTCTCTTTCGTGGTTTTCCCGCTCTTTCCGGAGAACCGAAGTGGAAAACCACGAAAGAGATCGAAATAGACGAAAGGCTTTCGTGCTTTTTCGTTTCTTTCGTGGCGCCCTCTCCGAGTTCAGTTTGCGGCGGGGAGTTCCTGGATGCGGATGTGGCGGTACTCCATCTGGTCGCGGTCGGCTTCCAGGCCGATCGGGCCAGTGGGCGGGAGTTTGAGCGCCTCTTCCAGAACCCTCCCCATTGCAGGTGCAATGAGCGACGTTGTCCTTCACCACCACCTCGATCTCGTTCCATTCTTGCGGCTTGTATTTGGTGAGTGTCTTGTAAGGGCCGGCCACCAGGTAATCGCGGCACTGGAGCTGAGGCTTGCGGAGGAAAATCCCGCTGTCCGCGTTGACTGCGGCGCGGAACTCGATGCGCAGGATAAAGTCCTTCGGAAACTCTTTGGCGGTCCAGAACTGCCGCAGCCGCGTCCCTTCGCCGCATCGTGCGGATGGACGGTGAGAACTCCGTCCCCGGGCCGAATAGCGGCCATCGGTCGCTTCCGTTTTCCCCTCGATCACTGGTTCGTCCAGGTAATGCCAGCCGGTGAGATCCGCGCCATTGAAGAGCTCACGAAGCCCGCCTCCGGCCTCCAATCGTCGCCAGGAGAGCCAGTGGAAAGAGGCACCAGGGCGAGGAGTGGGGGGAGGAGTTTCATGGCGCGGAGTTTTGTGAGGACGAGTGAGAGAGGCAAGGGGAAAGGCGAAGGATGGGGGCGAGCGCGGTTGCGCCCGATCCGCGCCGGGAAAAATCTCTCCTGGGCAAAACAAAAGCGCTGCCGGTTGCCCGGCAGCGCCTGTGGATGTTGTAACCGGGCTCAATGAGCCCGGTGCCGGCGTGCGGCCGGGTTCGGTGAACCCCGCTACAGCGGCTGATTTATTTCTTCGGCTTCGAGTCGCCGGGGGCGGTATTCCTCGGCGGCCGCGGCGAAGGCTTGCTCGAGGCCGACCATGTCTTCGCCCGGCTTGAGGGGCGTCGAAGCGGCGGCTTCGCGCTTGATGTCTTCTTCGCTGTAGTTCGCGGCTTTCAAGGAGAGGCCGATGCGGCGCTCGCTCTTGTCGACCTTGATGACACGGGCTTCGACTTCCTGGCCCACCTTGAGATGGTCCTTGATCTTGTCGACGCGGTCTTCGCTGATCTGCGAGATGTGGATGAGGCCGTCGATGTCGCCGTCCAGGGAGAGGAAGGCGCCCGAAGGTGGTGATCTTCGAGACCTTGCCTTTGACGAGGTCGCCGATCTTGTACTTGCCTTCGATTTCCTTCCACGGATCGCCTTCGAGTTGCTTGATACCGAGGCTGATGCGCTGATTCTGCTTGTCGATATCGATGACCACGGCTTCGATCTCGTCCACCCTTCTTGATGACTTCGGAGGGGTGGTTGACCTTCTTGGTCCACGGACATGTCGGAGACGTGGATCATGCCGTCGATGCCCTCTTCGAGTTCGGACGAAAGCGCCGTACGCGGTGAGGTTGCGGACGGTGCCCTTGACCTGGCGGCCGATCTGGTAGCGATGCTCGATTTCGTCCCAAGGATTGGGTTCGAGCTGGCGGACGCCGAGGGAGATTTTCTGCTCCTCTTTGTTCACGCCGAGCACCACGGCTTCGACTTCCTGGCCCACGGTGAGCACGTCGGACGGGCGCGTGATGGCGCTTGGTCCAGGAGAGCTCGGAGACGTGGATGAGGCCTTCGACGCCTTCCTCGATCTCGACGAAAGCGCCGTAGGGACGAGGTTGGTGATCTTGCCTTTGACCTTGAGCCGACGGGGGAAACGGTTTTCGTCTCTTCCCAGGGGTTCTTCTGGGTCTGCTTGAGGCCGAGGGAGACGCGCTCCTTCTCCTTGTTGATATCGAGGACGACGACGTCGAGTTCCTGGCCGACTTTGACCAGTTCGCTGGGTGGCCGAGGCGGCCCCAGGTCATGTCCGTGATGTGGAGCAAGCCGTCCATGCCATCGAGGTCGATGAACGCACCGAAGTCGGTGAGGTTCTTGACGACGCCCTTGACGGTGGAGCCGATCTTGATGGTGTCCATGAAGCGCTGGCGCTTCTCGGCACGCTCGGCTTCGATGAGCTCGCGGCGGGAGAGGACGACGTTTTTTGCGGTCGTCGTTGATTTTGACGATCTTGAAGTCGTAGGTGTTGCCCACGAACTGCTGGAGATCTTTCGGGGGGACGACGTCGATCTGCGATCCGGGCAGGAACGCCTCGACGCCGATGTTGACGGTGAGGCCCGCTTTGACGACGGCTTTGACTTTGCCTTTGATGAGGCCATCGCCTTGGAAGACCTTGACGATCTTTTCCCAGTTCTGGCGGTAGGCGGCTTTTTCCTTGGAGAGGATGATCGAGCCCTCGTCGTTTTCGAGGCGCAGGATCAGCACTTCCACTTCGTCACCGACTTGGAGATCGTCGGTGTCGTCAAACTCGCTCAAACGAGATGGCGCCCTCGGATTTGTAACCGATTATCGACGAGCACTTCGCGCGGGCGAACTTCGAGGATGCGGCCTTTGACGATCTGTCCCTCTTTAAACTCGCGAAAAGATTTGGCGAGCAGGTCCTTCATTTCTAACATGACTTTATTGATGTCCTTACCACGGGTTACCAATGGGTCTTTTCCACCCGGGCAGTGCCAGTACGGGCGCCACCAATAACGGGGGAAAAGGGGGCCGGTAAAATAGGCTCCTTCCGCGGTTTGGCAAGGGATTTAGTGGCGATTTTTGCGATTTTGCGGCGCTGGGGACGTGGAGAAACCGTCCCGTTTCAGCAGATCGGCCCGCAACAGCGCGCGGCGAACCATGACCGCATACCGCAGAGCGTCGCGCCGAGCCGTACAGCGGAGGGACGGGCTCCGCGTCGACGAGCACGATGGAGCCATACGGCTCCTGCTGGACGCTGACGCGCTTTTTGGAACGCAATTCCGGTGACATGCGGCTGGGGCTTCTTTCCAAAAGTCGCATCGCCCACCGCTCTCTGCGCGGATGTGCATGGAAGAGAAGACATTCGCTGACGGGTAGCGGGCGGAGACGTTCGGCAAGCGCTTCTACGCACGGTTGCGGTCACGCTTTCTCCAGGAGCTGCAGGCGATAGGCTGCCGCTTCGGCGGGGAAGAACTGGGAGTAGTAGAGGCGCTGGTAGTCGAAGTGCTGGATGGCGGCGAGGATGGCGGCCCGGTGGGGTTCGACGAGGATGCGGTCGGGGCAGAGGGTGACGATCCACGCGGCGAAGAGCGGTTCGCGGACGAGGTTGAACTCGGGACCGCGGCGCGGGGAGAGGCGGCCCAATTCCCTGGCCTGGCGCTCGGCGACGGCGACGGCTTCCGCTTCCGAATGCTGCGGCTGCCACCAGAGGTTGAGCATGCGCCAGTTGAGCAGGCAGGCGGCGGTGGACGCGTTATCGAATTGGGCGGCGAGCGGAAGACCGTCCGCGGCCAGGGCGACGCTGGCGGCGAGGCCCTGGGTGTAGGCCCGCAGATAGGTCGGATTGCTCTCCATCTCCCACAGGCCGCGCAGGCAGACGATGCCGGAGGCACAGGTCCACGACTGGCGGCGATTGTTGTGGAACTCCATGCCTTTCGCACAGATCTCGAGACGGCTCATCGGCGGCGTGGTGGCGGCGGGATTCGCGCCGCGTTCGTCCACGGCTTTTTGATACAGGTCGGCCCACTTGGGATCGCGCGTGAGATCGTGCATGGCCTTGAGGACGAAGAGCAGCCGGGGCGCGCTCTCCCAGGTGAAGCCGGCGAAGCTGCCGCGAAAGGGGGAGGGAGCGCCCGTGTTGCAGGGCATGAGCCAGCGATTGGCGGCGAGGACTTCGGCGACCTCGACCATGCGGGCGACGATGCGTTCGCGTTCCTTGGGCGTGGCCAATCCTTCGTGCAGGAAGCGCCACAGGCCATAGAACCACGGCGACGTCTGGTCGTTCGAACCCATCGGGTAGGGGGTCTTGCCATCGTCGGCGACGTTGCGGGCGATGAATCCGGGCGGGCCGAGCGAGGAGAGAAAGAAGAGGCCGTCGGCCAGGCGCCGCGCCTTGTCCTTGTCCGCCTCGGCCCGGGAGATTTTCCAGCGGCTGATGATGGCGTCGAGGTAGAAGCCGTTGAACATCGAGCCATTCTCCGTCGGGGTCCACCAGCCGAGGGCGTTGGGCTTGCCTTCGCGACATTCCTCCGCGGTGGCGCGGGGGAAAGTGCCGTCGAAGTCGGTGTAGTCGAGGACCAGGTTGTGGCCGTCGACGAAGCGGCGCCAGACCTCGTCGTGGACCTTCTGCGCGGCGTCGGCGGCTTCGCTGGCCGCCTGCGCCCGGTGGAGGCCAAAGCTGAGACTGGCAGCGAAGGCAGCGCCAGTTTTGAGCACCGTGCGGCGGGAGACAGCGGGGAGATTCGAAGTCGGATGTTGGAGTTGGGAGTGCGCTCTCAAGGGGAAATGGAATCACAGCGATCTTAAATCATAGAGCAAATATCAGCCATCAAACATGCTCCGGTTGCTTTCTGTGGCGGAATGTTTAGCGTCTCCGCCCATGTCCTGCAGCAAGATCGATCCCGCACTTCATCAGGCGAAAAAGCCTGATTGGATCAAGGTGCGCCTGCCCACCAACCCGGTGTTTTTCTCCACCAAGGCGCTCATCTCCGACCTGCGGCTGCATACCGTGTGCGAAGAGGCGCAATGCCCGAATCGCTGGGAATGCTGGAGCTCGGGCACCGCGACCTTTATGATCGCCGGCGAACGCTGCACGCGGGCCTGCGGCTTTTGCGCGGTGACGACGGCGAAGCCCTTCGCGCTCGAGGCCGATGAGCCGGATCGCGTCGCGCAAGCGGTGAAGCGCATGAAGCTCAAGCACGTGGTCGTGACGGCCGTGGCGCGCGATGATTTGAAGGACGGCGGCGCCGCGCATTTCGCGAAAACGATCGAGGCGATTCGCGCCGCCCAACCGGAGATCGCCATCGAGGTGCTGGTCCCGGACTTTCATGCGCAAGAGGAATGCCTGCGGATGATCGCCGAGGCGAAGCCGCACATTTTCAATCACAACGTGGAGACGGTGGAACGGTTGACGCCGCTGGTGCGTTCGCGGGCGAAGTATCGGCTCTCGCTGGAGGTGCTCCGGCGCATGAAGGAGATCGCCCCGCCCCTCGTGACCAAGAGCGGCATCATGCTCGGGCTCGGTGAAACGGAGCCGGAGATTTTCCAGACGATGGACGATCTGCGCGAAGCCGGCGTACAGTTGCTGACCATGGGTCAGTATCTGCGCCCCACTCCGCAGCATCTGCCGGTGGTGGAATACGTGCACCCTGACACTTTCCAACTCTACAAGGAGATCGCGGAGAAGAAGGGCTTCGAGCACGTAGCCTCCGGTCCGCTGGTGCGCAGTTCGTATCATGCGGCGGACTTCAACCCGCTGGGACGGTGATTTCTCCTGTGGAAAGAGGGGTCCACGAAAGACACGAAAAAGCACGAAAGTTTTGGCCGCACACGTTCCGTTTTTTCGTGCGCTTTGGTGGGTTTCGTGGACTCCTACATTCTCGTGAATGAATTGATGCGCGTTTATCGCGGTTCGCATTTTTCCATGACGCCCGCCAAGGGCGCAGACTCCTCACTGTCGTCCTGGCGATTTTTTTCGTCCTCGCCAGCAGCCAATTTGTCCGGGCGGAAGACAGCACTCCGCTTCCGCAATGGACGACGAACGATGGACGTGTCCTTTCAGGCGAAATTCATCGGCTGCAAGGCACCGCGATCGTGGTCGCAAGGGACGGGCTGGAATTCACGGTCTCCATTTTCACTCTTTCTCCGGCGAGCCTGGAGCAGGCCAGGCGCCTGGCGGTGCGCGTGCCGTTGGCGATCCCGGCGACGCGAATCGCGGTCCGGTCCACATCCGTCGCGGTCAGGCCCGCGCCAGTTGCAGTCAGGCCCGCTCCAGTGGCGGTCCCGGTTCCGCGAGTCGCGGTCCGGGCTACGCCGGTCAACCGCCTGCCGCCCATTGCCTCGTTCACTTACAATCCATCGATCCTGGAGTATTGCCAGGACAGCATCGGGAAGAAAATCGGAAATGGACAGTGCGCCGATCTCGCCGCGCAGGCGCTCAAAAGGGCCGGGGCCGCGCTGCGGGCGGCGCGGACTGGCCGGGCGAAGGAGATTATGTCTGGGGAGACCTGGTCGCCTGGGTCAAGGCGGGATTTTATGGCGCCCGGGGCGTGCGGGATCTGGCGCGGGTGGAAGCGGGCGACATCGTACAATTTCATAACACCCGGTTTGCCGGTTACGACCATTCGGGGGCAGGGGTTTATCGAATGGTGGCGCGCCACCATACGCAGTCGTGGAAAGCGTGGACGTCGCCCGCGCGACCCATCACCATCCTGCATCAGAACTGGAATGATCATGAAATCGTGCGCCGGCAGACATTATCTCTCGGTGGAATGACCAGCGGCTGGCTGCGGTTTTATCACCCGATTCCGCGCTCCGGATGAGGCTGGCAGCGAAGGTGTCGCTCCCTCGGCACGAGTAGTGCCTTGCGCCACATTTCGCGCTTTCCCCGCAGGCTCCCATCACCCTAGGTTCGCCGCTTCCCGCCTGATCGACCGCACCAACGTTGCTGCATTAATTCCCTGTTACTTCGAGGCCAAACGCATCCGCGATGTTGCGGCGCGCGTGAAAGAGCAACTCGATGTCGTGCTGGTGGTGGACGATGGCTCGACGGACGAGACGGAGCGCGAAGCGCGCGCGGCCGGCGTGGAGGTCATCCGTCACACGGTGAACCAGGGAAAAGGCGCGGCCATCAAAACCGGCCTGCGCGCGCTGGCGGAGCGGGGCCGGGTTGGAATACGCGCTGATCCTCGACGGTGACGGACAGCATGCGCCGGAGGAGATCCCGCGCTTCCTCGCGGCGGCCAATGAAACGCAGGCGCCGATGCTCGTGGGCACCCGCATGAGCGATACGCGGAAGATGCCTTTCGTGCGGAAGATGACGAATCGTCTCAT